>NZ_JNXC01000002.1 GCF_000716595.1 Saccharothrix sp. NRRL B-16314 | reverse complement strand
TGCGGTCGCGAGGGTGTCAATGTCGGTCGTCACAACCCGTACATCGACACCCTCGCCCCACATCTCCAGGTGCCTACCCCTTGGAATCAATCATCTAGGGGGACACCATGCCGCACGACGACCTGCTGCTCGCCGTGGCGATGCAGCGGATGCACGACGACCACACCCGCGCCGAACGCCACCGACTGGTCGGCACCAGGCGGCTGACGTTCCTGGCCGTGCGGTTCAGGCTCGACTGGCGGGTGGTGCGGGAGCACCGCGTGCTGGTCGCCGGCATCGGGCTCTCCTGGCGGCGAGCGCCGGGCTGACCAACCCGGCCGGGATCAGGTCTCGATCCTCTCCAACCGCACCACGATCGACTTGGACGTCGGCGTGCCCGACACGGTGGCCGTGGAGTCCAGTGGCACCAACGCGTTCGCCTCGGGGAAGTACGCCGCCGCGCAGCCCTTCGCCGTCGGGTAGGACACCACGCGGAACCGCTCGGCCCGCCGTTCGGTGACGCCCGTCGGGTCGTCCGGCCACTCGCTGACCAGGTCCACGTGCTGCCCGTCGAGCAGGTCGAGCGCGTCCAGGTCCTCCGGGCTGACGAACACCACCCGCCGGCCGTTCTTCACACCCCGGTAGCGGTCGTCCAGGCCGTAGATCGTGGTGTTGTACTGGTCGTGGCTGCGCATGGTCTGCAACAGCAGCCGACCCGGCGGCACCCGCAGCACGGTCAGGTCGTTCGCGGTGAAGTGCGCCTTGCCGGTGCGCGTGCCGGTGAACTCGCGGGCGTCGCGCGGGGCGTGCGGCAGCACGAAACCATCCGGCCGGCGCACCCGCTCGTTGTAGTCGTGGCAGCCCGGCACGACCCGCGCGATCCGGTCCCGGACCAGGTCGTAGTCCTTCTCGAACTCCTCCCACGGCACCGGGTGGTCCGGTCCGAGCACCGCCCGCGCCAGCCGGCACACGATCGACACCTCGGACAGCAGCCGGTCGCTCGCGGGCGCCAGCCGGCCGCGGGACCGGTGCACCACCGACATCGAGTCCTCGACCGTGACGAACTGCTCGCCGGTGTGCTGGAGGTCGCTCTCGGTGCGCCCCAACGTGGGCAGGATCAACGCCGTGCGCCCGTGCACCACGTGCGACCGGTTGAGCTTGGTCGACACCTGCACGCTCAGGTCGAGCTTCCGCATGGCCGCCTCGGTGACCCGGGTGTCCGGTGAGGCCGCGACGAAGTTGCCGCCCACCGCGAAGAACACCTTCGCCTCGCCGTCGCGCATGGCCCGGATCGACGCGACCGTGTCGAACCCGTGCTTGCGCGGAACGGGGATGGCGAACTCGTTCTCCAGCGCGGCCAGGAACTTCTCCGGCATCTTCTCCCAGATGCCCATGGTCCGGTCGCCTTGCACGTTCGAGTGGCCGCGCACCGGGCACAGTCCCGCGCCGGGCTTGCCGATCATGCCCCGCACCAGGGCCACGTTCGCGATCTCGCGGATCGTCGGCACGGAGTGCTTGTGCTGGGTCAGCCCCATGGCCCAGCAGAAGATCGTGCGCTGCGACCCGGCGAGCATCCGGGCCAGCAGTTCGACCTGCGCGCGCGGCAGGCCGGTGGCCACGTCGACCGCGTCCCAGTCCAGTCGGCGGACGTGGTCGGCGTACTCGGCGAAACCGTCCGTGAAGCCCTCCACGAACTCGCGGTCCACCGCGTCCCACGACAGCAGCAGGTTGCCCACCGCCTGGAACAACGCCTGGTCGCCGCCGAGCCGGATCTGGAGGAACTCGTCGGCCAGCTCGGTGCCCGCGCCGACGAGCCCGCGCACGTTCTGCGGGTTCTTGAACCGCAGCAGCCCGGCCTCCGGCAGCGGGTTGACCGCCACGATCTTCGCACCGGCCCGCTTGGCCTCCTCCAGCGCCGACAGCATCCGCGGGTGGTTCGTGCCGGGGTTCTGGCCCACGACCACGATCAGGTCGGCGCGGGTGAAGTCGTCGATGCTCACCGAGCCCTTGCCGATGCCGGTCGTCTCCGACAGCGCCGCGCCGGACGACTCGTGGCACATGTTCGAGCAGTCCGGCAGGTTGTTCGTGCCGAACGACCGCACCAGCAGCTGGTACAGGAACGCGGCCTCGTTGCTCGTGCGGCCCGACGTGTAGAACACGGCCTCGTCCGGGCTCGCCAGGCCGTTCAGGTGCGAGGCGATCAACGAGAACGCGTCGTGCCACTCGATCGGCTCGTAGTGCGTGGCGCCCTCGCGCAGCACCACCGGCTCGGTGAGCCGACCCTGCTGACCCAGCCAGTGGTCGGTCTTCCCGGCGAGCTCGGCGATCGGGTGCTCGGCGAAGAACTCCGGGCCGACCCGCCGCCTGGTCGCCTCCTCGGCCACCGCCTTCGCGCCGTTCTCGCAGAACTCGGCGAGCTTGCGGTGCCCCTGCGGCTCCGGCCACGCGCAACCGGGGCAGTCGAAGCCCTCACGCTGGTTGAGCAGCCGCAACGTGGCCGCGGTGCGGGTCACGCCCATCTGCTCGACCCCGCGCTTGATCGACACCGCGACGCCGGGGATGCCCGCCGCCCACCGCTTGGGTTCGCTGACGTCGAGCCGGGACTCGTCGATGTCCTGCCGGGGAGGCTTGCGGTCCATACCCCATATTGTGCCGCCGGCGCACCCCGCGCGAGCGCGCCGGCGGTCCTGCCCGATCGCCGGTCGTGGTCAGGCCGACGCGGGACCGCTGTCACGGGCCCCAAGGGGTTGCGAACGGCCCGTGAATCCGGCGTCCTCACCTGCGACGAGCCGGTGATCAACGTCAATTGTGAGCGGCGCCACTATCGAGCGAATCGTCCGAATGGGTGACCCGTCGATCGGGTCGGCGGCCACCCGACGAGGCCGGTTCAGGCCGGTTCAGGCCGGGCAGTTCACTCTGGGCAGTTCACTCTGGGCAGCCGTCGGCCGGTGACGACGGCGAGCCGAGGTCGAAGTCCAGGCCGGGAGGCAGGGACGGCTCGGCGGACGCCGGCGCGAGGTAGCCGCGCTTCGCCGCCGAACACGCGATCGAGTGCAGCGAGCCCGCCGACGCGTCCGCCCACAACCCCTCGACGCCGGGGTCGCCCGTGCGCACCGAGTACCGCACCTGGAACCGCGACAGCGCCACCACGTCCAGCGGCCCCCGCACCGCGTCCGGCTGGGCGGGCACGAACGCGTAGGCGAACGTGTAGTCCGTGCGCACGACCAGCTCACCGTCCGGCCCGGCCTCCGCGGTCATCTCGCCCCGCACCTTCGGCTCGACCTCCGCCAGCCGCGCACCCTTGTCCACCCGCGTCACGACCAACGCCGCCTCACCGTCGTTGCGGCCGTCGAACAGCACCCGCAGCGAGTCGCGGAGGTCCGGCGCGAACAGCCCGAAGAACGGCTCCAGGTCGTGGTCCCGCACCACCCGCCGGTCCAGCCGGGCCGCGACCACGGCCTCCCGAACGCGCTGGTAGGCCGCCGCGACCTGGTCGGCCGAGTGCACCCCCACCTGCCTCGCCTCCGGCACCACCACACCGGCCTCGCCGTCGGCCCACGAAGCCGCAGACGTGCCCGCGAACGGCTCGTCCAGGTCCACCGTCGGCTGCCCCGCCCGTGAACCGGACTGCGAACCGGACTGGGTCTCGAACACCGCCCACGCCAGCAGCAATGCCGCCACCGCGATCGCCAGCCCGACCCAGAACCGCCGCCGGGGCCGCCTCGGCAACGACTTCAGCCGCCGCACCCGCGCCTCGCGCTCGGCCCGCCGCACGGCGTCCCGCGCCCATCCGTCGCCCTGGAGGTCCGGGTGGTCCTCGATGCGGTACTCGTCCACGTTCCCCCCAGTCGCCACGCTCACCGAAACCGCTAGCAGGTATCTGGTTAGAAGTCGATACCCGCTCCTCCGTAGACTTCGACCGTGACTGAGACGCCCACCGCACCGCAGCGATCCGAACTCCCGCCGGCGTGGAACCCGGCCGAGGTAGAGGCCGGACTGTACGAGCGGTGGGTCGAGCGCGGCTACTTCACGGCCGACGCGACCAGCGACAAGCCGCCGTTCTCCATCGTGCTGCCGCCGCCGAACGTCAACGGCAGCCTGCACATGGGCCACGCGCTCAACCACAGCATCATGGACGCGCTCACCCGCCGCCGCCGCATGCAGGGCTACGAGGTCCTGTGGCTGCCCGGCACCGACCACGCGGGCATCGCCACCCAGACCGCGGTCGAGCGCGCCCTGGCCGGCGAGGGCAAGTCCCGCCACGACATCGGCCGCGAGAAGTTCGTGGCCCGCGTCTGGGAGTGGCGCGAGGAGGTCGGCGGCCGGATCCTCGGCCAGATGCGCCGCCTCGGCGACGGCGTCGACTGGACCCGCGTCCGCTTCACCATGGACGAGGGCCTGTCCCACGCCGTCCAGACGATCTTCAAGAAGCTCTTCGACGACGGCCTCATCTACCGCGCCGAGCGCATCATCAACTGGTGCCCGCGCTGCCAGACCGCGCTGTCCGACATCGAGGTCGACCACTCCGAGGACGACGGCGAACTCGTCTCCATCCGCTACGGCTCGGGTGAGAACTCGATCGTGGTCGCGACCACGCGCGCCGAGACGATGCTGGGTGACACGGCCGTGGCCGTGCACCCGGAGGACGAGCGGTACAAGCACCTGATCGGCACCGAGGTCGAGGTGCCGCTGACCGGGCGTCACGTGCCGATCGTCGCCGACGAGCACGTCGACCCGAAGTTCGGCACGGGCGCGGTCAAGGTGACCCCGGCGCACGACCCGAACGACTTCGAGATCGGCCAGCGCCACGACCTGCCCGCGCTCACCGTGATGGACGGTCGAGGCGTGATCACCGTGCACGGGCCGTTCCAGGACATGGACCGCTTCGAGGCGCGTCCCGCCGTGGTCGCCGCGCTGCGCGAACAGGGCCGCATCGTGGCCGAGAAGCGCCCGTACAAGCACTCCGTCGGCCACTGCTCGCGCTGCGACACCGTCATCGAGCCGCGCCTGTCGATGCAGTGGTGGGTGAAGGTCGCCCCGCTCGCCGAGGCCGCCGCCACCGCGGTCCGCGACGGCCGCACCACCATCCACCCGCCGGAGCTGGCCAAGCGCTACTTCGACTGGGTCGACAACCTCAACGACTGGTGCATCTCCCGCCAGCTGTGGTGGGGCCACCGCATCCCCGTCTGGTACGGCCCCAACGACAAGGTGATGTGCGTCGGCCCCGACGACGAGCCGCCCGGTGAGGGCTGGGTGCAGGACGAGGACGTGCTCGACACGTGGTTCTCGTCCGGCCTCTGGCCGTTCTCCACGCTGGGCTGGCCCACGCAGACGAGCGACCTGGCCAAGTTCTACCCGACCAGCGTGCTGTCCACCGGCTACGACATCCTGTTCTTCTGGGTCGTCCGGATGATGATGTTCGGCCTGTACGCGATGGACGGCAAGCAGCCGTTCGACCACGTGTTCCTGCACGGCCTCATCCGCGACCAGCACGGCAAGAAGATGTCGAAGTCGCGCGGCAACGGCATCGACCCGCTGGACTGGATGGACGCCTACGGCGCCGACGCCACCCGGTTCACGCTGCTGCGCGGCGCGAACCCCGGCTCCGACCTGGCCATCGCCGAGGAGTGGGCGGCGGGCTCGCGCAACTTCACCACGAAGCTGTGGAACGCCACCCGGTTCGCGCTGGGCAACGGCGCGACCGTCGACCGGCCGCTGCCGCCGCGCGACGAGCTGACCGACGCCGACCGCTGGATCCTCGACCTGCTCGACCAGCTCGTGTCCGATGTGGACGCCCAGTTCGAGTCGTTCCAGTTCGCCAAGCTGAGCGAAGGGCTCTACCACTTCACGTGGGACGAGTTCTGCGACTGGTACCTGGAGCTGGCGAAGGTCCAGATCGCCGAGGGCGGCGCGCGGGCCGAGGCCACCCAGTCCGTGCTCGGCCACGTGCTCGACGTGGTGCTGCGGCTGCTGCACCCGCTGACGCCGTTCATCACCGAGACGCTGTGGACCACGTTGACCGGCGGCGAGTCGCTGGTGATCGCGGACTGGCCGAAGCCGACCGGTGCCGCGCGCGACGAGGTCGCCGCCACCCGGATCGAAGGCCTGAAGAAGCTGGTCACCGAGATCCGCCGGTTCCGCTCCGACCAGGGCCTCAAGCCCGCGCAGAAGGTCGCGGGCAAGGTGCGCGGCGCGTGCTGCGTCGACCTGACCGACCAGGTGGCGGCCGTGCGGGCGCTGTCCCGGATGACCGAGCCCGGCGACGACTTCTCGGTGACCGTGTCCCTGGACGTCGGCCTGCCCGCCGGCACCGTGAAGGTCGAGCTCGACCTGTCCGGCACGGTCGACGTGGCCGCCGAGCGCAAGCGGCTCGCCAAGGACCTCGCCGTGGCCGAGAAGGAACGCGCCCAGTGCGAGGGCAAGCTCGGCAACGCCGCGTTCCTGGACAAGGCGCCGGCCGACGTGGTGGCCAAGATCCAGGCTCGGCTGGCGGCGGCGGACGCCGAGATCGAGCGCATCCACGCCCGCCTCGAAACCCTGCCGCAGGGGCAGCAGTCGTGACGGGGTTCGAGACCGGTGGGCTGGAGGAGCTGCGCCAGGTCGAGCTGGAGCTGAACACCCGGTGGCCCGAGACCAAGCTGGAGCCCAGCCTCGACCGCATCCGGGCGTTGGCCGACCTGCTCGGCGACCCGCAGCAGACGTACCCGGTGGTGCACGTCGGCGGCACGAACGGCAAGACGTCCACCTCGCGGATGATCGACGCGCTGTTCACCCGGATCGGGCTGCGCACCGGCCGGTACACCAGCCCGCACCTCCAGCTCGCCACCGAGCGGATCAGCGTGGACGGCGCGCCGGTCAGCCCGGAGCGGTACGTCGAGATCTACCGCGACATCGAGCCGTACCTGTCGATGGTGGACTCGCGCAGCGAGGTGCCGATGAGCAAGTTCGAAGTGCTCACCGGGATGGCGTTCGCCGCGTTCGCGGACTCGCCGGTGGACGTCGCCGTGGTCGAGGTCGGCATGGGCGGGTCGTGGGACGCGACGAACATCGCCGACGGCCGGATCGCGGTGATCACGCCCATCGGGCTCGACCACGTCGAGTACCTGGGCAGTGACCTCGCGGGCATCGCCGAGGAGAAGGCCGGGATCATCAAGCCCGGTGCGGTCGCGTTGCTGGCCCAGCAGGACCCGGCGGTCGAGCAGGTGCTGCTGAGGCGGTGCGCCGAGGTGGACGCGTCCATCGCGCGGCTCGGGTCCGAGTTCGGCGTCGTCCAGCGGGACGTCGCGGTGGGCGGGCAGATGCTGCGGCTGCAAGGGCTCGGCGGCGAGTACGACGAGGTGTTCCTGCCGCTGCACGGCGCGCACCAGGCGGCGAACGCGGCGTTGGCGTTGGCGGCGGTGGAGGCGTTCTTCGGTGCGGGCGCCGACCGCCGGCTCGACGTGGACGCGGTGCGCGAGGCGTTCGCGACGGTCAGCTCGCCGGGCCGGCTTGAACGCGTCCGGTCCGCGCCGACCGTGCTGGTGGACGCGGCGCACAACCCGCACGGCGCGGAGGCGTTGGCGAAGGCGCTGGACGAGGAGTTCGGCTTCCGCAAGCTGGTCGCCGTGGTCGGTGTGATGCAGGAGAAGGACGCGGTCGGCATCCTCGGCGCGCTGGAGCCGGTCGTGCAGGAAGTGGTGCTGACCGCCAACTCCTCGCCGCGGGCGATGGACCCCGACCTGCTGGCCGGGGTGGCGATCTCGATCTTCGGTGAGGACCGGATGGTCGTGCGGCCACACCTGGACGACGCGATCGAGGAGGCCGTGCGGCTGGCCGAGGAGAGCGACGACGGCGACGTGCTGTCCGGCGGCGGTGTCGTGGTGACCGGTTCGGTCGTCACGGCGGGCGACGCGCGGGCCCTGTTCGGCAAGGAGCCGTCATGACCTCCGCCGCCACGCCGGCACCGGCGCCGAAGAAAGACCCGATGAAGTCGTTCCGCGGCATCATGGCGGGCACGCTGATCCTGGAGGCGATCGTCGTCGCCCTGGCGCTGCCGGTGGTGGCGAAGCTGGGCGGCGGTGTCGGCACCGGCACCGGGTACCTGGTGCTCGGGCTGATCGTCGCGCTGATCGGGACGTGCGCGGTGTTGAAGCGCTCGTGGGCGGTGTACCTGATCGCGGCGATCCACGTCGTGATGGTGGCGTCGTGGTTCGCGATGACCGCGCTCGGCGGCATCGGCGTGGTGTTCACCCTGGTCTGGGTGTACCTGCTGTGGCTGCGGCGTGACGTGGCCAAGCGCATGGCCGAGGGGCGGCTGCCCAGCCAGCAGGGCTGACCTACCGGTCCGCTGGTCGGTACAGCGCCCGCACGATCGCGTAGCAGACGGCCTGCAAGCCGAGGGCGATCAAGGCGTGGACGAGCCAGGCCCCGGCGAGCGTCGGCCCGCCCCAGGCACCGTCGAGACCGGGGTCGGCGGTGAACGGGTGTCCGATCGCGCCGATCGTGTCCGGCCAGAACGGGTACAGCCAGCCACGCGTTACCAGGTACAGGGCGAGCACCACGGGCACCGCCGCGGCGAGGGCTCGGCCTGCACCCGGGCGTGGGTGGAGCTTGAGGCGTGCGGTGTTCATGGCTCGAACGCTAGGCGCGGCGGCGGGCCGGCACGTCGTACTGCGGGACCGACTCTGCCGTCGTACCGGGGTACCGGTCGGGCGAGTACCCCGGTACCACAGGTCGCTCCGCACTGGGCCCGTGGGTGACGGGTTCCGTTCACCCGGAATTCGGCTTCACCGATTACAAACCCGCACATGAGCGATGGTGTGGTGAACCGGCGGACGCTGCTGCGCGTCGGTGCGATCGGTACGGCCGCGGCGTTCGTCCCGAGCGGTGTGGCGTTGGCGCGTGGCGGGGATCGGCCGGTGCTCACGCATGGCGTGCAGTCCGGTGACGTGACGACCGACGGCGGTCTGGTGTGGACGCGGGCCGACCGGCCGTCGCGGATGGTGGTCGAGTTCTCGTCCGACCCGTCGTTCCGCCACGCGAAGACCGTGCGTGGCCCGCTGTTGACGCCCGAAACCGGCGGCACGGGCCGGGTGCGGCTGCGTGGCCTGCCCGGTGGGCGGGAGGTGCACTACCGGGTCGTCGCCGAGGACCTGGACGGCCGCACCCGCAGCGAGGCCGTGCCCGGCAGCTTCCGCACCGCGCCCCACGGCCGTGAGGACGTGCGGTTCGTGTGGTCCGGTGACGTCGCCGGGCAGGGCTGGGGCAGCAACCCGGACCTGGGCGGCATGCCGATCTTCGGCGCGATGGCCGCCCGCCGGCCCGACTTCTTCATCAACAGCGGCGACACGGTGTACGCGGACGGTCCGCTGAAGGAGTCCGTGACGCTGCCCGACGGTCGGGTGTGGCGCAACCTGGTGATCCCGGAGAAGCTGAAGGTCGCCGAGACGCTGGACGAGTACCGCGGCCAGTTCGCGTACAACCTGCTCGACCCGCAGTACCGGGCGTTCGCCGCGCAGGTGCCGATGATCGTGCAGTGGGACGACCACGAGGTGACCAACAACTGGTACCCGGGCGAGATCCTGACGTCGCCGCTGTACACCGAGAAGCGGGTGGACGTGCTGGCCGCGCGGGCGTTCCGGGCGTTCCACGAGTGGCAGCCGATCGACCCGCGGCAGGCGGTGGACGGACGGGTGTACCGGAAGTTCGCGCACGGCTCGCACGTCGAGGTGTTCGTGCTGGACATGCGCACGTACAAGGACGCCAACACGTCCCCGCGCGACGGTCGGGGCGTCGTGCTGGGCGCCGAGCAGGCCCGCTGGCTGGTCGACTCCCTGGACCGCAGCCGGGCCACGTGGAAGATCATCGCCGCGGACCTGCCGATCGGGCTGACCGTGCCGGACGGCACGGACATCGAGGGCGTGGCCAACGGGCTGCCGGGCGCGCCGGGCGGGCGTGAGCACGAGCTGGCGTGGGTGCTGAGCGAGCTGAAGCGGCGGCGCGTGCGCAACACGGTGTGGCTGACCGCCGACGTCCACTACACCGCCGCGCACCACTACTCGCCGGCGCGGGCGTCGTTCCAGGACTTCGACCCGTTCTGGGAGTTCGTCTCGGGTCCGCTGAACGCGGGTGCCTTCGGCCCGAACACCCTCGACCCGACGTTCGGCCCGGAAGCCGTCTTCGTCAACGCCCCACCGGCCGCGAACACCACGCCTTTGGACGGGTTCCAGCACTTCGGCGAGGTCGAGGTGTCCCGTGACGGCGAGCTGACCGTGTGGCTGCGAGACATCAAGGGCGCGTCGCTGTGGAGCAAAACCCTCCAACCCGAACGGCGCTGAGCCGTCGGTCTTCGGGCCGCACCACGGGTGACGCAAGGTTCTGCAAGGACTTGCAGCCATCTGGGCCTTGTTCGGACTGAGATTGTCGTGGTTTTGTGCAACCCGCCCCGGCTTCCCGCCGGGGTGTGGTTGCAAATTCTTGCGACAAGGAGGTCGCGATGCGTCGGGCCGTCGCCGCGCTCATCGCCCTGGCCGTTGTGCCGTTCGTACCACCACCCACCGGCGCCGCGCCCGAAGTCCAACGGCTCGCCGTCGGCGCCGTCACGGACCTCGCGCCCGGCGTCCAGGGCGGCGACAAGGCGCTGGCCAAGGACGCCTTGCGGGCCGACATCACGGGTGAGCGGTTCTACTTCGTGATGCCCGACCGGTTCGCCAACGGCGACCCGCGCAACGACCGCGGCGGCACGGCCGAGACCGATCGGCTGAAGAGCGGCTACGACCCCGCCGACAAGGGCTTCTACCACGGTGGCGACCTCAAGGGGCTGCACGACAAGATCGACTACCTGGACGGCATGGGGATCACTGCGATCTGGATGACCCCGATGTTCCAGAACCGCTGGGTGCAGGGCTCCGGCGCCGACATCTCCGCCGGCTACCACGGCTACTGGACCACCGACTTCACCAAGCTCGACCCGCACTTCGGCACGACCGACGACATGCGGCGGCTCATCCGCGAGGCGCACCGCCGCGACATCAAGGTCTTCTTCGACATCGTCGCCAACCACACCGCCGACCTGATCGACTACGCCGAGGGCGAGTACGACTACGTCGGCACCGGCGCGCAGCCGTACCTGGACGAGCAGGGCAACCCGGTAGACATCGCGGCGATCGCCGGGCAGGAGGACTTCCCGAAGCTGACCGCGCCGTACACGCCGGTCGTCAAGGGCGAGAAGACCCCGGCCTGGCTGAACGACCCGCAGCTCTACCACAACCGCGGCGACTCGACGTTCAGCGGCGAGTCCAACGAGTACGGCGACTTCTTCGGCCTGGACGACCTGATGACCGAGCACCCGGTGGTCGTCGACGGCATGAAGCGGATCTTCACCAGCTGGATCGACACGCTGGGCATCGACGGCTACCGCGTGGACACCGTCAAGCACGTCAACATGGAGTTCTGGCAGGCCCTCGCCCCGCACGTGAAGCAGTACGCGGAGTCGCGCGGCAAGAAGGACTTCTTCGTCTTCGGCGAGGTGTTCGACGCCGACCCGGCGCGCACCTCCCGTTACACCACCACGGGCCGGATGCAGGCCACGCTCGACTTCCCGTTCCAGAGCGGTGCGGCCACGTTCCTGTCCGGCCAGGGCGCGGCACGGCTCGGTGAAGTGCTGGTGGACGACGACCGGTACACCGACGCGGACTCCAACGCCTCCTCGCTGCCGACGTTCCTCGGCAACCACGACATGGGCCGCCTCGCGTGGATGGTCCGGCAGAGCCGTCCGGGCATCTCCGAGGCCGAGCTGCTGGACCGGCTGGAGCTGGGCAACGCCCTGATGTACCTGTGGCGCGGCAACCCGGTCGTCTACTACGGCGACGAGCAGGGTTTCGCGGGCACCGGCGGCGACAAGGTCGCCCGGCAGGACATGTTCGCCTCGCAGACCCCCGAGTACGCCGCCGAGGACCTGGTCGGCAGCGACCGCACCGGCGCGGTGGACAACTTCAACACCGACCACCCGTTGTACCGGCAGCTCAAGGACCTGGCGAAGTTCGTGGACGCGGACCGGGTGTGGCGCGACGGCAACCAGTCGCTCAAGCTCGCCCAGGGTGACGTGATCGCGTTCGGCCGCACGGGCCGCACCGAGCAGGTCGAGCACCTGGTGGTGGCCAACGCCGGCACCGCGCCCGCGACCGTCGACGTCCCCGCCGCGGGCAAGGGCTACCGACCGATCTGGCCCGCCGCGGGTTCCCAGGTGAACCCGGTCGACGGCAAGGTCACCGTGACCGTGCCCGCGCTGTCCGCCCTGGTGCTCAAGTCGACCGGCAAGCTCAAGGCCGCCGCGCCCACGCCGACGTTGGCCGTGCCGCCGGTCGGCACCGTGCTGGACGACCGGGTCGAACTGCGCGCCGACGGCGTCACCTCGCCGTACGCCCAGGCCACGTTCGCTGCGCGGGTCGAGGGTGAGCGCGACTGGCAGGTGCTCGGCACCGACGACGCCGCTCCGTACCGGGTGTTCGCCGACCTCGCCACGGTGCCGGGTGCGGCCGTGGGCAAGAACGTCGAGCTCAGGGTCGTGGCCAAGGACGCCAAGGGCACGTTGGGCGCGGACGCCGCCCGCATCGGGCTGGTCGCCGCGCCGGAGGTCGAGCCGCCCGGCGCGGTGACGTCCGACTGGCTGGTCGTGCACTACAACCGCCCGGCCGGCGACTACGACGGGTGGGGCCTGCACGTGTGGGGCGACGTCGAGAACGCGCCGACGTGGGACGCGCCGCTGCCGTTCGCCGGTGAGACGCCGTACGGCCGGTTCGCCTGGGTCAAGCTCAAGCCGGGCGCGAGATCGGTCGGCGTCATCGCCCACCGCGGCGACGAGAAGGACACCGACGGCGACCGGTTCATCGACCCGAGCGCGACGCCCCAGGTGTGGTTGAAGCAGGGGCAGACCGCGGTGCACGCGACCGAGGTCGCCGCCACCGGCCAGGCCGTGGTGACGCACACCGGTGACGCCACGGGTCTCGTGGTGCGCGCGGGCGGTGCCGACCACCCGTTCACCGGGGGAGTGGCGACCATCCCGGCGACCGCGCCCGTCGAGTTCTCCGTGGTGCGCGGCGACGCGGTCGAAGCGTCCGGTCGCACGGCCGGGCACGCGTGGGTCAACGGCGACAAGGTGTTCGCGAGCCTCGCCGCCGCGCAGAACCGCGCGGTGATCCACTACAACCGGCCGGCCGGCGACTACGCGGACTGGGCGCTCTACCACTGGACCGGTTCGCTGGAGCCGAGTCCGGGCTGGAACGAGTCACGCGTGCCGGACGGCACGGACGGGTTCGGCGTGTACTGGTCGGTGCCGCTCGCGCCGGGCGCGTCCGGGCTGAACAACATCATCCACAAGGGCGACGCCAAGGACCCGGGCCCGGACCAGTTCCTCGACGTCACGGGCACCGGCTACGAGGTCTGGTACGTCTCCGGCTCGACCAGGCCGGACGGGTCGATCTCCTACGTGCTGCCGCCGTCGGGCGGTGCGGGCGTCGAGGACGACCTGACCAGGGCCAAGGCCGTCTGGGTGTCGAAGGACCTGGTGGTGTGGGACGTGCCGGTGGTGGCGAACGACGGCTACCGGCTGGAGTACGACGGCAAGGTGCTGAGGCTGGAGCCGTCGTCGGACGCCGTCCCGGCGAAGTTCCCGCACCTGCAGGGGAAGCCGGTGTTCCGGGTGCGTGACGGCGCACGGCTTGACGAGGCGTTGCGCGGCAAGCTGTCCGCCGTGCACGTCGACGCCGGCGGTGGTCTGCGGCACCGCACGGGCGTGCAGATCGCCGGTGTGCTGGACGACCGGTTCGCCGGAGCCGCCGCGCAGTTGGCCTACGGGCCGACGTTCGACGGTGACAACGTGACGGCGCGGCTGTGGGCGCCCACGGCCTCCTCGGTGAAGCTCCAGGTGTTCGACCAGCCCGGTGGCGCGGCCACGACCGTGGACATGTCGCGGGACGACGCGTCCGGCTCGTGGACGGCGTCCGGGGCGTGGCGGGACAAGTTCTACCTGTACGAGGTGACCGTCGCCGGGCGCGCGGTGACCGTGACCGACCCGTACTCGGTGGCGCTGGCGGTGAACTCCACGCACTCGCAGTTCGCCGACCTCGGTGACGCGCGCACCATGCCCGCCGACTGGTCCGGGCACGTCGCCCGAGGCCTGGACGGCGACCCGACCGAGCACGGCATCACCGAACTGCACGTGCGGGACTTCTCGGTCGGTGACGAGTCCGTGCCGGCAGGCGACCGGGGCACGTACCGCGCGTTCACGCACTCCTCGTCCACCGGCATGACCCACCTGCGGGAGTTGGCCGCCGAGGGTCTGGACACGGTGCACCTGCTGCCGACGTTCGACATCGCGACCATCCCCGAGAAGCGCTCGGACCAGCAGGAACCGGCGTGCGACCTGGCGTCGTCCCCGGCGGACTCCCCGGCGCAGCAGGAGTGCCTGGCGGGGGTGGCCGCGAAGGACGGCTTCAACTGGGGCTACGACCCGTACCACTACGACGTGCCCGAGGGCTCCTACGCCACGGACGACGCGCAGACCGGGTGGGCCCGCTCCAGGCAGTACCGCGAGATGGTGAAGTCGTTGCACGACAACGGCAACCGCGTGGTGGTCGACGTGGTCTACAACCACACCGCCTCCTCCGGTGACGCGCCGACGTCCGTGCTGGACAAGGTCGTGCCGGGCTACTACCAGCGGCTGAACCTCGACGGCACGGTCGCCAACTCCACGTGCTGCGCGAACACCGCCACCGAGAACGCCATGATGGGCAAGCTCGTCGTGGACTCGGTGGTGCGGTGGGCGAAGCTGTACAAGGTGGACGGTTTCCGGTTCGACCTGATGGGCCACCACCCGAAGGCGAACATCCTGGCCGTGCGGGCGGCGCTGGACGCGTTGACCGTCGACGCGGACGGTGTCGACGGGCGGAAGATCCGGATCTACGGCGAGGGCTGGGACTTCGGCGAGGTCGCCGGCAACGCCCGGTTCGAGCAGGCCACGCAGGCGAACATGGCCGGGACGGGCATCGGGACGTTCAGCGACCGGCTGCGTGACGCGGTGCGCGGCGGCGGGCCGTTCGACGCCGATCCCCGCGTGCAGGGGCTGGCGTCCGGTCTGGCGGGCGACCTGAACGGCACGCCCGCGAACGGCGACGTGGCCGCGCGGCTGGCGAACTACAGCGACCTGGTGAAGCTGGGCATGGCGGGCAACATGGCGTCGTACCGGTTCCAGTCCACGGCCGGTGGCGTGATCTCCGGCCGTGACGTGTCGTACAACGGGTCGCCCGCCGGGTACACGGGCGCGCCGGCCGACGTGATCACGTACGTCGACGCGCACGACAACGAGACGCTGTTCGACTCGCAGACCTACAAGCTGCCCGCGACCACGTCGATGGACGACCGCGTCCGGATGCAGAAGGTGGCGCTAGCGCCCGTGCTGCTCGGCCAGGGACAGCCGTTCATGCACGCCGGTGCGGAGTTCCTGCGCTCGAAGTCGTTGGACCGCAACAGCTACGACTCGGGTGACTGGTTCAACCGTTACGACCCGTCGTTGCGGGACAACGGCTTCGGCCGCGGCCTGCCCCCGGCGGCGGACAACGAGGACAAGTGGCCCTACGCCGCGCCGTTGTTGTCCAACACCGCGCTGAAGCCCGCCACGGCCGACATGCGGGCCGCTCTGGGCGACACCCTGGAGTTGCTGCGCATCCGCAAGTCCTCGCCGCTGTTCACCTTGAACGACGCGGCGCTGGTGCAGCAGAAGCTGTCGTTCCCGGCGGCCGAGCCGGGTGTCGTCGTCGCGCTCCTGGACGACACCGTCGGCCCGGACACCGACCCGGCCCTGAACGGCATCCTGGTGATCGTCAACCCGTACCCGGCGGAGAAGTCCGTCACGGCCGAGGGCACCTGGCAGAACCACGCCCTGACCGGCGACAAGGCCACGGTCGCCAACGGCACGGTCACCGTCCCCGCCCGATCGGTGGTCGTCCTGACCCGCTAGTGGTCGGCCAGTTCGACGCGTGACCGGACCTCCTCGGCGCGCAGGATGCGGAACTCCCGCTCCTGCGCGCCGAGCACTTTCAGGAACCCAGACTGTCGGAGGAACGCGCGGAGTGTCGGTGCGCCGCCGCGCCCTCAGAAGAGGCAGACCCGCCGTGCCGTCTACTCCACCTTCCGGCATTCGGCCCGCGGCGTCCGCCCGCCGTTCCTTCGGAACCCAGTCGCGTTCAGCCCGAACGCATCAACGGCGGGAAGAGAAGTTGGGCCGATCCCCTGCGGTAGAGCGCGGCAGGTCGGCCGATCTCAGGTGTGCTGCGCTGGCCAGTAGCGATGAGGAAGTGCTCCGCTCCCGTGACCTTGCGGCGGAAGTTGCTCGGATCGAGCGGGAACCCCCACACGACCTCGTACACGCGCCGGAGGTCGCTGATGCTGAACGGCTCGGTGCAGAAGGCGGTGGCGATTGTCGTGTACTCCAGTCGAGATCGCGCTCGCTCAAGTGCCTCACGCAAGATCATGGCGTGATCGAAGGCGAGTTCGTCGAAGTCGACCGATTCCACCGGAACCCACCGCGCAGCCCTGGCGTCGGTGCCGGCCACCGGTGCGGAGAGGTTCGGCACCAGAGCCAGGTACGCCACGGTGATCACCCGGCCGCGCGGGTCGCGTCCGGGATCGCCGTACGCCTTCAGCTGCTCCAAGTGCAGCCGCCGACCGTCGAGGCCGGTCTCCTCGTTCAGCTCGCGCATTGCGGTGCGGTCGAGCGTCTCGCCATCGCGGACGTACCCGCCAGGCAGTGCGGACATACCTAGGAACGGCTGCTTCCCCCGCTCCACCAGCAACACCTGCAACCTGTCGTCCCGGATGGTGAAGATCACCAGGTCCACCGTCACCGCGACACCGGTGGCGTGGCGAGCTAGGGCGACATCCCTGATCACCACCTCACCATACCCCTAAGGGTCGGATTGACCTGAACTAGGGCCGTACTTATAGTCAAGATGACCTATAGTACGGAGGTGCGAGATGGGCACGGACGCGACGACTCCCGCCGGAGTGCGCGACGATCGCCAGAGCACGGCCACCCGACGTATGTGTGCCGGTGTCTACCTCAACCGCGAGTTCCGCGACCTGGTCATCCGCGACGTGCACAACGACTGCCGGCACCGGGTCGCGCCGTCCTATGGGTTCGACCTCGTCGCCGTGGTGGAGCACGCCAGGCGCGCATGGGCGCTGGGCACCGCATACCAGCTGTGCCTGGTCGCGTTGTTCGCGGCAGGGATGTCGACCAACGTCATGGCGACCGTTCTGGCCGCTTTTGCCATCTTGTCGCTGCGCTCGGTGACGGACGTGCTGTCCGCGTTCGTGGTACTTCTCAACCTTCAGGGGAGGTCGTGGGGTCGCAAGTGGCGGGCCAGGGTGGAGTCGGACGACGACGCGCAGGAGTTGCGAGAGCAGAAGCGCCGGTTCTGGTTGGACCTGGGCGAATGTGTGGTGCTCGCATCCGTAGTGGTGGCCGTCGTGGAGTTGGGGCCTTCCTCCCTGGCGGCCGCGCTGCCCCAAGGAATGCTGACGCTGCTCCTGGCCGCTGCTTTCGCGATGGCCACGGGCGTGACGCAACAATTCGCCGTGAACCGGCTGCATCGGACAGCGAACCTCCGACCGACCCGGCTGTGCAAGCGATCCGAAGTAGTCGACGCCCAGCAAGCGAGCACTTTGGTGGTGTACGGCCACCGCTATTCCAGTCAGAGTACCCCGAGCCCTTTCGTCGGCAGCGGATTCGTGCACCGGTGGCCACCGCAGTCAATTCAACTGGTGCGGGCCGCAGCCAGGGAGCCCGAGTTCATCGCAAGCGACCATCCGCGTTTTGACGCACCTGAACTCATACGTTACCTGCGAAAAGCGGCCACCGAGCTGAGTGGTTTCCAGGAAGGGCCGGGATTGTCTGGGTTGCACGTGCGAGACCGGCTCTTCGTCGCGGAAGAGCACGTCGCGGCAGTTCGGAACCTTTTGCTCAACGAGCCGACCGCCGATGAAGTGGAACAGATCATTGCCAACCCGGACAGCCCGGTCAAGCACTACCTGGAAATCGGTGTCAGTAGATCCGGTGAAGTGGTGACGACGATCTTCGTGAACCTGACGCTGAGGGCGCGCACGCTCAACATCGATTTCTCCTTGGGTATGCTCACGAGCCTGCCGGAAGAATTCAAGGTAGTCGACGCGTACCGGCGGAACGGCGTCGGAGAAGTTGTCCGCTCGGCCTTCCGTGCACTACACGATCTTCCGCGCGAATTCGGTCAGTCATGGCACCTCGGCGCAGCGCCCTGGGTTGCTGCCCGTGCATGGTACGCCCGGAAAGATCGTACGCTCGTCTCGAAGCGGAACTCGGTGATCGGCGCCCGTGTCAGCATCCGTCAGGAGTTGCAGCGGGTGAGGCGCGAGCGGCACTTCGCCGATGATGTGCAGGAGATCGCGGAGAACAAGAACTTCATACTCAACCCGATGTTCGAAGGCATCATCGAGTTCCTCAAGATGAAGGGGATGGACGTCTCCGCGTTCGAGCGACACATGAACACCGTCATCAACGCCAATGTCTTCAGCGCGGGAAGTCTCAACATCGAAGGCTCATCGATAGGTTCGGGTGCCACGGTGAACCAGGCAGGGACCAATATTCCTGACAGCTTCTCAGGAGGTGTGTGATGAACATGAGAATAAGGGTTGAAGGTGCAATGCTGACCGGGGACGGGAATACGATTACCGGCAGCGCCATCGGTCCGGGAGCATCGGTAGGTCCTTCTGCTCCACGTCCGCCGGAGAAGCGGGAAGAGGGGCACGGCATCGGAGTGATCACCATGACTCCGGCCGAAACCCGTGCGGTTCGCGACGTGCTCGACCTGTCGCCGCTCGACGACGGCTTCTACTCGGACGCGCGGTTCAGCCGCGTCGTGGCCGTGCGGACACACGGTCAGGGCCAAGGCGCCGCGATGGACGCGGCACGGCGACTGGTTCACAACTTCTCGCCGGAGGTGCTGGTATTGGCGGGTATCGCGGGCGCGATCGATCCGGGGCAGCGCATCGGGGACGTCGTGGTGGCCACCAAGGTGGTGGGTTACGACCTGCAGAAGAAGACCCCGCATGGCACGCAGTACAGAGGTCGCCACTGGGAAGCTCCCGCGTCTGTGGGGCGTGCCGTCGACGACTTCTTCTCCACGCTGGGGGAGCCGGCCACGATCGGCGACTTCCTGGCGTACTCCGGCCTGATCGGCTCCGGCAACGTCGTGATCGCCACCGGCAACGCCTCGGAGCGCCGATACCTGAGGGAGTTCAACGACAAGGTACTGGCCGTGGACATGGAGTCCGACGGGCTGGGTCAGTTCTGCCACGAGGCCGGAAGCCGATCCTGGGTCGTCGTCCGAGGAATTTCCGACCTCGCCGATGAGCAGAAGGACGACGACGCGCACGAAGTCGCGTCCAGGAACGCGGCCGTCGTACTCCGCAGCCTGATCCCTTACCTGGTCGGGTGAGACGGGATGGTCGACTTCGTCTTGGCGACCGCCAGTTCCCTGGTCGCGACCTGTCTCACCGTCGCGTGCGGATGGGCGCTCTCCAAACGCGTCAGGCGATCGTTGACGGCTTTGTTCTCGAGCATCGCCGGTCTTCCCGTGCAACACGTCTACCAGCGCCAGGAACTCGCCGGGCCGGATCTCGCACGTGATCTGACGAGAGCGCACTGGATCCGCGTGCTGGCAGGCCGCGGGAACGAGTTGACCCGCGACACGTTCACCTCCGTTTGGGCGGGAGGGACGCGGCCGCAGCAGGTGGTGCAGGTACTGCTGCCTGACCTGCGTTCGAGCCCGCACTCGTGGTTGGCCAAGCGTGAGGAGGACGTGCGGCGGGCGGATCCGGCGTTCGCGTCCGGATTCCTCGCTGAGCAGGTCCGTGCCAACGCGAACTACGTGGCTGCTGCGGCCCACCGCCACGGCAATGCGTCGCTGCGCTTCTACAACCTGCCGAACAGGTACCGGGTGATCGTCACGAACGAGGTCGCGTACCTGACGTTGTACAGCGGATCGGCGCATGGTCGTCACTCGCCTTGCATCGCCGCCCGGCAATCAAGCTTGATCTACGACCTCGCGCTGTCGTTGTTCAGCTTGGCGTGGGAGCAGAGCAGCCCGGAAGGAGCCGCCATCGAGGAGTCCGCCTGAGATGGAGGTGATGGCCATCGGCGCATCGAGGTGACCAGGACTTGGCTCGGCACCGGCACCCAACCTGACTGGCTGGTCCACCACGGCAGACAGCACTGCGGTATTCGGTGTCGTAACGTCGTGTGCCAGTCGTAGCGCGTCACCGCGAGCAGCCGCAGCAGCACGAACAGCACGGCCGCGACGGTCAGCGTCGACCCGAGGTGGGTCTTCCCGGTGGTCACGGCGGGCACTATCGCAGCTCCGGCTACCCTCTACCGGAGTTGCACAATCCCGTACGAAGGAGTACTGACCGCCGTGAGCGAGCGCACCCTGGTCCTGGTCAAGCCCGACGGCGTCAGCCGCGGCCTGGTCGGCGAGGTCATCTCCCGCATCGAGCGCAAGGGCCTCACCCTGGCCGCTCTCGAACTGCGCACCGTGGACCGCGCGACCGCCGAGCAGCACTACGCCGAGCACGACGGCAAGTCCTTCTACAAGGACCTGGTGGACTTCATCACCGGCGGCCCGCTGGTCGCCATGGTGGTCGAGGGCTCCCGGGCGATCGCGGCGTTCCGCCAGCTGGCCGGCGGCACCGACCCGGTCGAGAAGGCCACGCCGGGCACGATCCGGGGCGACTTCGGCCTGGAGGTCCAGTTCAACCTCGTGCACGGCTCGGACTCGCCGGAGTCGGCCGAGCGCGAGATCAAGCTCTGGTTCCCGAA
This sequence comes from Saccharothrix sp. NRRL B-16314, assembly GCF_000716595.1. Lineage (GTDB taxonomy): Bacteria > Actinomycetota > Actinomycetes > Mycobacteriales > Pseudonocardiaceae > Actinosynnema. Next base: position 399,465 of record NZ_JNXC01000002.1, on the reverse strand, counting down.
CGTCTGAGCTCGCGCCGTGAAGGCCCGGACCTCCACGGGGTCCGGGCCTTTACGCTGAGGTCCGTGACCTACGACATCCTCTTCCAGCGGGTGCGGCCGGGCCACACCCTCGACGAGACGTTGGCAGAGCTCAACGCCGCCTACGACCCTGGCGCCGAGCCCGAGCCGATGACGCTGACGGCCGACCAGCGTGCCGTCTGGGAGCGGATCGTGGGGCGGACGGCGCGTGAGGTCGGTCCGGTGACCACCGAGGAGTACCTCTACTGCCTGACCCTGGACCGAGTCGGACCCGTCGGTCGGGTGCAGCTCGACTACGACGGGGACTCGGCCGCCCTCTCCATCGCCTACCGCCACTCCGGACCCGACGCACTGTCGATCATGACGGAGGCGTACCGGATCGGACGGGTGGTCGTGGAGGAGAGCGGCTTCGAGGGCTACGACTACGAGGTCGACCAGTCCGTCCTGACGGGCGACGTCGAAGTGGCGGCGGCCAAGCTCGACGGCACCTCGAACTGGGCCCAGAGCACCCTCACCGGGTGAGCCACTAGGCGCGGTCGCCCGCCGGCTTCCGGGGCGGTGACGAGCCGAGGCCGCCGGCGGCCGAACCGTGCAGCACGACGCCGTCGCGGTGGCCCAACTGCAGGTACATGCGGACGTCGTCGAACCGCACGTCGCCGACCGCGATCACGTTCGGCAGCCGACCCCACTCGCGGAAGCCCAGGCTCTCGTACAGCTGGATCGCGCCGTGGTTGTTGCCCCGCACGCCGAGCGTCAACATCTCCAGCCCGGCCGCACGGGCGTGCTCGATGACCGCGCCGACCAACCGCGAACCCAGTCCGAGCCCACGCGCCTCCGGGTGCGCCGTCACCCGCCGCAGTTCGGCCATGTGCGCGAACACCTCGCTGCTCGACCGCTTCCACGTCGCCGTGCCGCGCACCACACCGTCCACACGGGCCACGACGAGCGCGCCGTCACCCGGCGACCCGAGCACGCGGTCCAGCCACGCGTCGGTCTGCGCCCGCACCGGCGGGTCCACCCAGCCGATCGCGCCACCCGCCGCCACCACCGCGTGCAGCACCGCGTGCACTTCGGCCCGAAGTCGTTCGTCGGCCGCGGACGGCCAGGTCAGGTCGATTTCCACGCCACCCAGCCTAAAAGCGTTCCAGGATTGTCGGACCCCGCGGCTAACGTGACGCGCGTGACCTCCACCCTCGTCCACGCCAAGGGCCTGACCAAGCACTTCGGCTCCTTCGAAGCCGTCCGGGGCATCGACGTCGAAGTCAGCAAGGGCGAGGCGTTCGGCTTCCTCGGCCCGAACGGCGCGGGCAAGTCCTCGACCATGCGGATGGTCTCGTGCGTCTCACCGCGCACCGGCGGAGAGCTCAGCGTCCTGGGCATGGACCCGGACGTCGACGGCCCGAAGATCCGCGCCCGCATCGGCGTGGTGCCGCAGCAGGACAACCTCGACACCGAGCTGACCATCCGGCAGAACCTCCAGGTCTACGGCCGCTACTTCGGCCTGTCCCGGGCCGCGGTGCGCGAGCGCGCCGTGGAGCTGATGGAGTTCGCCCAGCTCAGCGACCGCGCCGACGCCGAGGTCGAGCCGCTGTCCGGCGGGATGAAGCGGCGGCTCACCATCGCCCGCTCCCTGGTCAACGACCCGGACCTGCTGCTGCTCGACGAGCCGACCACCGGCCTCGACCCGCAGGCCCGCCACCTGCTGTGGGACCGGCTGTTCCGGCTCAAGCAGTCCGGCGTCACGCTCATCATCACCACGCACTACATGGACGAGGCCGAGCAGCTGTGCGACCGGCTGGTGGTGATGGACGGCGGCCGGATCGCGGCCGAGGGCTCGCCGTCCGAGCTGATCCGCCAGTACTCGACCAAAGAGGTCCTGGAGCTGCGGTTCCCGCCCGGCGAGCAGAGCGCCGACGAGGTGCGTGACCTGGCCGAACGGGTCGAGATCCTGCCCGACCGGGTGCTGCTCTACACCGCGGACGGCGAGGCGGCGTTGTCGGCGGCCCACGCCCGCGGCGTGCGGCCGGTGTCGAGCCTGGTGCGCCGCAGCACGCTGGAGGACGTCTTCCTGCGCCTGACCGGTCGGACGTTGGTGGACTGATGAGCACCCGACTGACGAGGACCGGGGACCCGAACCTCCAGGACCCGAATTCCAAGGACCCGAATCTCGAGGACCCGAACGTGACGGACCCGAACCTGACGGAGCCGGTCGTGACCGGCGCGCGGGTGGTCGGCTCGTGGCGGGCCGCGCTGCTCGTGGTGGAGAACCACTGGACCTGGTACCGCCGCAACTGGCGCGCCACGGTCATCTCCAGCTTCCTCCAGCCGGTGCTGTTCCTGCTGGCGATGGGCGTCGGCTTCGGCTCGCAGGTGCAGGTGGGCGAGGCCACCGACGGCTACCGGTACGTGGTGTTCCTGGCGCCGGCGCTGCTGGTGATCACCGCCGTGCAGAACTCCATGTTCGAGTCCACCTGGTCGGTGTTCGCGGCGTTCAAGTGGCAGCGCACGTACTTCGCGATGGTGTCCTCTCCGCTCACGTCGACCCAGGTCCTCTACGGCCAGCTGCTGTGGAACGCGGTGCGCCTGGCCGCCGGCGCGATCGTGTTCCTGGGCATCGCCGTCGCCCTGGGCGCGATCACCAGCCCGTCGGCGCTGCTGGCGGTGCCGTTCGCGGTGCTCGCCGGCATGGCGTTCAGCGCGCCCGCCGTCGCCTACACCGCGACCAGGGAGAAACCGGACTCGTTCAACGCGATCTTCCGCTTCCTGGTGATGCCGATGACCCTGTTCACCGGCGGTTTCTACCCGATGAGCCAGCTGCCGGACTGGATCCACCCGCTGGCCTGGGTCACCCCGGTCTGGCACGGCATCGAACTCGCGCGCGGCGTCACGTTCGGCACCCTGCGCCTGCTGCCCGCCCTCGGCCACGTCGCCTACCTGTGCGCGCTGATCGCGCTCGGCGTCGTCCTGGGCCGCCGCTACTTCCACCGGAGGCTGGCCGTATGAACCGCGAGTCCTCCACCCGGGCGCCGCGAACCGACCGCTCGGACACCGCGAGCCGGCAGGTCGCGCCCAGGAACGGCAGCGGCCTGCTCGTCCGGATCATCCCGCCAGGGCTGTACGCGGGCCGCGCGCACACCCTGGTCGAGCGGTCCTACGTGGTCAACAAGCGGGCCTGGCTACAGGTGTTCTCCGGGTTCTTCGAACCGCTGTTCTTCCTGTTCTCGCTCGGCTTCGGCCTGGGGCAGCTGGTCACCACCGTCGAGGGCCCCGGCGGGCCGATGCCCTACGCCGCGTACGTGGCGCCGGCCCTGCTGGCCGCGTCGGCGATGAACGGCGCCGTGTTCGAGGCGACGTTCAACCTGTTCTTCAAGTTCAAGTACGCCAAGACGTACGACGCCGTGCTGGCCACGCCGCTCGGCCCGGTCGACATCGCGGTCGGTGAGGCCACCTGGTGCCTGATCCGCGGCGGCATCTACTCCGGCGGGTTCATCGTGGTCATGCTCGGGTTCGGGCTGATCGACTCGCCGTGGGCGCTGCTGGCGCTGCCGGCGTGCCTGCTGGTCGCGCTGGGGTTCGCGGCGGTCGGCATGGCCGTGTCCACCTACCTGCGGTCCTGGCAGGACTTCGACCTGGTGCAGCTGGCCGTGATGCCGCTGTTCCTGTTCTCGACGACCTTCTACCCGCTGTCGGTCTACCCGGGCTGGCTCCAGACCGTGGTCCAGTGGACGCCCCTGTACCACGCGATCGAGCTGATGAGGGCGCTGACCACGGGGTACATCGGCTGGGGCGCGCTCGTCCACGTCGCGTACTTCGCCGTGATGGTGTGCATCGGGGTGGTTGTCGCGGCACGGCGGCTCGGCAAGTTGCTGTTGGCCTGACCTGGGCGAACACTGGACGAACCCCGAGTACCGGAGGTCGTCATGGACATCATCGCGCTGATCGGCCGCATCCTGTTCGTGTTCCTGTTCTTCGGCTCAGCGTTCGGCCACCTCACCCAGACCGAGGCGATGGCCGGCTACGCCTCGTCGAAGGGGGTGCCGTCGGCGAAAGCGGCGACGCTCGGCAGTGGCGTGCTGATGGTCGTCGGCGGGTTGATGCTGCTCCTGGGCGTGTGGGCCGACCTTGGCGCGCTGCTCCTGGCGCTCTTCCTGATCCCGACGGCGTTCCTCATGCACAACTTCTGGAAGGAGACCGACCCGCAGGCCAAGCAGATGGAGATGATCCAGTTCAACAAGGACCTGGCCCTCGCGGGCGGCGCCTTGATGTTCTTCGGCCTGTACGCGGGCGCGGGCTCCGAGCTCGGCCTCACCATCACCGGACCGCTGTTCTGACTCCCCCGGGTGCTGCCGTTACCCTGAAACAGTGAGTGTCGAGTCGGTCTTCCCCGCCCTTGAGCCCCTGCTGCCGAGGGTGTCCAAGCCGGTGCAATACGTCGGCGGGGAACTCAACGCCACCGTCAAGGACTGGGACGCCGCCGCCGTGCGGTGGGCCCTGATGTACCCGGACGCCTACGAGGTCGGTCTGCCCAACCAGGGCGTCATGATTTTGTACGAGGTCCTCAACGAGCTGCCGGACGTGCTGGCCGAGCGGACCTACGCGGTGTGGCCCGACCTCGAGAAGCTGATGCGAGAGAACGGCGTACCGCAGTTCACCGTGGACGCGCACCGGCCCGTGGCCGCGTTCGACGTGTTCGGGGTGAGCTTCGCCACCGAGCTGGGCTACACGAACCTGCTCAACGCGCTGGACCTGGCGGGCATCCCGATCCACGCCGCCGACCGCACCGAGGACCACCCGATCGTGGTGGCCGGTGGGCACGCGGCGTTCAACCCGGAGCCGATCTCGCCGTTCGTGGACGCCGCCGTGCTCGGTGACGGCGAGGAAGCCGTCCTGGAGATCACGGACATCGTCCGCGCGTGGAAGGCCGAGGGCTGCCCCGGCGGGCGCGACGAGGTGCTGACCAGGCTCGCCGAGACGGGCGGCATCTACGTGCCGCGCTTCTACGACGTGGAGTACCTGCCCGACGGTCGCATCCAGCGCGTGGTGCCGAACCGCGAGCGGGTGCCGTACCGGGTGTTCAAGCGGACCACGATGGACCTGGACGCGTGGCCGTACCCGAAGCAGCCGCTGGTGCCGCTCGCGGAGAGCGTGCACGAGCGGATGAGCGTGGAGATCTTCCGCGGTTGCACGCGCGGCTGCCGGTTCTGCCAGGCGGGCATGATCACCCGCCCGGTGCGGGAGCGGTCCATCGAGGGCATCGGCGCGATGGTGCAGCGCGGCCTTGAGGCGACCGGGTTCGAAGAGGTCGGCCTGCTGTCGCTGTCCAGCGCGGACCACTCGGAGATCGCCGAGATCACCAAGGGCCTCGCGGACCGCTACGAGGGCACGAACACGGGTCTGTCGCTGCCCAGCACGCGCGTCGACGCGTTCAACATCGACCTGGCCAACGAGCTGTCGCGCAACGGCCGCCGCTCGGGCCTGACGTTCGCCCCGGAGGGCGGCAGCGAACGCCTCCGCCGCGTGATCAACAAGATGGTGTCGGAGGAAGACCTCATCCGCACCGTCAGCGCGGCGTTCAGCGCGGGCTGGCGGCAGGTGAAGCTGTACTTCATGTGCGGCCTGCCCACCGAGACCGACGACGACGTGCTCCAGATCGCCGAGATGGCGAAGAACGTGATCCGCGCGGGCCGCGAGGTGTCGGGCCGCAAGGACATCCGCTGCACGATCTCCATCGGCGGGTTCGTGCCCAAGCCGCACACCCCGTTCCAGTGGGCCGCGCAGTGCGACCCGGCGACCGTGGACGACCGGCTGCGCAAGCTGCGCGACGCGGTGAACTCCGACCGCGGGCTGGGCCGCAACATCGGCATGCGCTACCACGACGGCAAGCCGTCGCTGATCGAAGGCCTGCTGTCGCGCGGCGACCGGCGCATCGGCCTGGTGATCGAACGGGTGTGGCGCGAGGGCGGCCGGTTCGACGGCTGGTCCGAGCACTTCTCCTACGACCGCTGGGTCAAGGCCGCCGAGACCGAGCTGACCCCGCTGGGCGTGGACCTGGACTGGTTCACCACGCGGGAGCGCGAGGAGCTGGAAGTCCTGCCCTGGGACCACCTCGACTCGGGGCTGGACAAGGAGTGGCTCTGGTCGGACTGGCAGGACGCGCTGGACGAGCGCGAGCAGGACGACTGCCGCTGGACGCCGTGCTTCGACTGCGGTGTGTGCCCGGCGATGGGCACCGACATCGAGGTCGGGCCCACCGGTCGCACGCTGCTGCCGATTTCGCCGGTCGGCACGGGCTCCCCGGTGCGCAACCCGACGCTGGCGAAGGGCTAGGGTCCGCCGACCTCGACCGCGTCGACCCGGATCGCGCGTACCGGGCACACCCGTGCCGCCGCACGCACCTGCGGCGCCTGCTCGGCGTCGGGGTTGCGGGCGTAGCGCAGCCGCCCGTCGTCCAGCAGCCGGAACACCTTGGGCGCCTGGGCCTGGCACAGCGCGTAGTGCCGGCACCGCTCGTGGTCGACCGCGACCCGCACCCCGGTCGGGCCGCCTCGGACCACGGGCGGGTCGGCCGCGATCACGCCCAGCCGCACCAGCAGGGGCGGCGGTAGGAACCGCAACACGGTCACCGTGATCGCGGGCATCAGCACGGTGATGCCCGCCAGCCACACCACGGGGACGTGACCGCCCGCAGCCGCGCCGAGCCACGCGTGCATCGCGCTCAGCCACACGCCGACGTACGCGAGACGGTGCAGGTGCACCCAGTTGCGGTGGAACACCGTCCGCCGGAGTGCCGCCGTGATCGACGCGGCGAGCATGAGTTCCAGACCGACCACGCCCAACGCGTGCCGGACTTCGCCGCCGCCGACGAGCGGCAGCACGAGCTGGTAGGCCGTCAGCGGCGCGCTCTCCAGCACCAGCAACGCCGACACGTGCGTCACGGCGCTCGCCATGGCGAAAGTCGCGAGCACCTGGTGCGTGCTCAGCAGCGCCGCGCGTCCGGTGATCTTGCGGACCCAGCCGGTCGCGGTCAGCACGCCCCAGCACGCGGCCAGGCACATCGTCACGTAGGCCGCCCGCCCGGACATCGTGGCGACGTCCCACACACCGGCGTCGTGTTCCGAGACCGCGAGCACCACGTGCACCCCCTGTTGAAGATCGGCTCCACCTTCTGGAGAAGAACTACGAACGTCGGGTGCGGCGGTTCGACGGGCGGTTCAATTGAGATATGTGATCTGCGTCACCCTGGATTGGGAAATATGCGCCCGAGTCGCCCGGTGGCGTTATCCGTATCCTTTCAGAACCGGTGGATCGCAGCCCGTTCCTGTAGTACGTTCGGCATGGTCTCATTCGCCCCGCCGCATGCGGACTCCGGGAGGTTGGGTACTCCATGAATTCACCGGGTGGGGTCGGACTGGGCGACAAGGGTTCCGGTGAAGAACTCGTCACCGCGCTCTACTCGCAGTTCAGGGGCGCGCTGCACGCCCACGTGCTCGGGCTGACCAACCACGACCGGCAGTGGACCGAGGACGTGGTCCAGGAGACCTTGATCCGTGCCTGGCAGAACGCCGAGACGCTGGTCCGCGACCCGCGGATGCTCCGGGGTTGGCTGGTCACGGTAGCCAGGAGGATCGTCATCGACGGGTGGCGCACGCGGCAGGCCAGGCCGCGGGAAGTGGAACTGACCAGCCCGGACGCGGTCGAGGCGCCGGACGAGACGGAGCAGCGGCTGTCCATCATGGTGATCAACGACGTGATCGGCAGGCTCGGCGCCGAACACCGCGCGGTCATTTACGAGACGTACGTGTGCGGCCGTACCGTGCGCGAGGCTGCGCTGGTGCTCGGCATTCCCGAGGGCACCGTGAAGTCGCGGGTCTACAACGCGATGAAGATCCTGCGCCGCGCGTTGCGCGAATGGCGCTGAGGAAGTCGGTTTCCGGTGCGGGAAGAAATGCGCGCACGGCGGCGCGATTATCGTCCGGGGTGCCGGTGAATCGACTCGTGGAAGTCGGACCTCGATTCTCGCGGAAGCACGGCGTCGACGTCTCTACGGTGGGCACCGAAGGAAATCCGGGGGCGGGGATCGCGCCCCTTCGGTACCGAAGGGCCTGGACAGGTGTCCTACCGTGGTGGTTCCGATCGACCGCCCCGGCTGCGCCGCAGCAGATCGGAGCTCTCCGGTGACTCCAGCGGACCCGACGCCACTCCCGGGCCGGGACGGCGAACTGCGCGCCGTTCGAGGGCTGCTGCGCGGAGTGCTGGCGGGCCGCACCACGACGCTGCTCGTCACCGGCGAGATCGGCAGCGGCAAGTCGGCCCTGCTGGCCGCGACCGCCGACGAGGCGCGGGCCTTCGGCTTCCCGGTGGCGACGGCGGCCGGCACCCGGCTGGAGAGCGACCTGCGCGGCGGTGTGGTCGGCCGACTCGTGGAAGCGCTGCACGAAGGGCCGGCCGAGCCCCTGGACTGGTTCTACCGGGTGGTCCGGGAGGCGCTGGGCCGAGGACCGCTGCTGCTGCTCGTGGACGACGTGGACCTGTCCGACAGCTGGTCCCTGCGCTGCCTCGCCTACGTGCTGCGCCGGGTCGCCGACCAGCCGCTGGCCGTGGTGCTCGGCGCCACCACCGGTCAGCCGCCGCTCGGCGACGTGGCGCTGTCCGAGCTGGTGGGCGCGCACCACGAGCACCTCGAACTGGCCGGGCTGGACGTCACGGCGGTGGCCGGGCTCGTCGGCGATGCGTCCGCGTCCGCCTGCCGGGACGTCACCGGCGGCAACCCCACACTGCTGGCCGCGTTGGCCGACCAACTGCCCGAGCACCCCACCGCGGTCGACGTGCGCGCGCTCGGCTCGGCGGACGTCGGCGCTGCGCTGCGGCTGCGGCTGCGCCGTTACGAGGGTGCGGTGGAGGTGGTGCGGGCCGCGGCCGTGCTGGGGGAGGACGCGACCGCGGACCGGCTCGCCGCGATGGCGGGCGTCGAACCGCGCAGCGCGGTGCGGATCATCGACGGACTGGTGCGGCTGCACGTGTTCCGCGACGACTGCCCGCTCGGCTTCGTCCACCCCTACCTCCGTAACTCCGTGTCGGCGGACCTCCCGGTCGCCACCAGGGCCGCCGACCACGCGCGTGCCGCCGTGCTGCTGCGGGACGAGGGCGCGCCGGACGAGCGGATCGCCGAGCACCTGCGGGAAGCGCCCGCCGTGCCGCTCCCGTGGGGCGTGGAAATCCTGCGGCGCGCGGCCCGCAAAGCGATCTACGACGACCGGCTGGACGCGGCGCGCGACTACCTCGGGCGCGCGCTGGAGGAACGCCTGTCGTCCGACGAACGCCTCGCCGTGCAGCTGGAACTGGTGCACGTGACGTTCCTGGTCGACCAGGAGGCCGGCATGGCCCGGCTGCGGGACGCGCTCGCGCACGCCGACGACGCCAGGTCGGCCGCCGGTCAGGCCGTCACCATGCTGCTGAGGCTGTGCAGCGGACCGGAAGCGCGCCTCGCGGTGTCGATCGGGCTGCAACTGGTGTCCCGCCTCACCTCCCAGGAGCACGACGAGTCGTGGGAGCTCCGGGTCATGTCGTACCTCGCCGGCGCGGGCAACGACGTCGCGCTCGCGTTGCGCGCCAGCATGTTCACCGACGAGCTGGAGTCGGAGGTGCCGCACTCGGCGCGGCTGCGCCAGGTCCACTCCGCGCTCCTCTCGCTCGGGCACGCCTTGCGCGGCGAGTCGGCCGAGGAGGCCTTGCGCCACGCGGCGGAGGCGTTGGAGGGCGAACGGGTCGACGTGTTCGTGCAGCCGTTCGTGTTCACCGTCAGCACGTGCTTCATGGCCGACGCGCCGGAGCTGTCCGACCGGTTCCGCCGCATGATCGGCAGCGAGGCCGAGCCGCACGACTACCACCTGCGCAAGGGCACGGTCGTCTCGATGGCGCACGGCATGGACTTCCTCGCCCGCGGTGACCTGGTCCGGGCCAAGACGTTCCTCAAGTGGCAGCTGCGGCTGTTCGACGAGCTCGGCGCGGTCGCGGTGTGCCCCATGGCGATCCTGTGCGTGGCCCGGCTCGCGGAGGTCCTGGTCGACCTCGGTCGGTTCGAGGAGGCACAGGACCTGGTCGCGTGTCACGGCTTCGCAGACGACCTGCCGGAGCTGTTCCAGCACAACGTGACCCTGTTCGCGCGGGGCAAGCTGAAGCTCGCCGCCGGCGACCCGGGCGGCGCACTGGCGGACCTGCTCGAATGCGGGCGAAGACTCGGCGCGTCCAAGATCGACAGCCCGGCGATCCTGCCGTGGCGGGCGCCGGCGGTGCGGGCGAACCTCGCGCTCGGACGCCGTGAGGCCGCCGCGCAGCTGGCCGCCGAAGACCTGGCCCGCGCCAAGCGCTGGGGCACGCCGCGCGCGATGGGCACCGCGTTGATCTCCGTCGGCCTCACCGCGGACGACGATGCCGCGACCCGCGCGCTGGCCAAGGCGGTGGACTACCTGACCGAGTCGGTCGCCCGGCTGGCGCACGCCGAGGCGCTGCTCGAACTGGGCGCGCGGCTGCGCCGCCGGGGCCGGGCCGAACGCGCCATCCCGCACCTGCGGCAGGCCGTCGAGCTGAGCGCCCGGTGCGAGTCCAAGCCGTTGATCCGCCGTGCCGCGGAGGAACTGCGCGCCTGTGAGCCGGCCACCGCGCACGGCACCGTGCACGGGTTGACCAAGCAGGAGACCCGCGTCGCCGGCATGGCCGCCCAGGGCCTGACCAACCGGCAGATCGCCGAAGCCCTGTTCCTCACCCGCCGCACGGTCGAGCTGCACCTGTCCGGTGCCTACCGCAAGCTCGGCATCGCCGGCCGGGCCGACCTCGCGGGGGCGTTGCGCCGCCACCAGGGCCCGTGCTCGGCCTGATCAGGCCCTGACCCGTCGGGTGATCAACTAAGGCGTGGACCGCACGGCCGCCAGCGCGTCGACCATCCCGTGCCCGTAGAAGCCGTTGTACTCCGAGTAGCCCGTGCAGAACGCGTCCTGCACACCCGTGCCGTTGAGGTCGTAGTCCGCCGGGCACGGCAACGTCTCGGCCTGCGCGTTGAGCATCCGGGTCAGGTCGTTGGCACTGGCCCGGGGGTGCGTGGACGCCAGCAGCGCAGCCACCCCGGACACGTGCGGCGCGGCCATCGACGTGCCGCACGAGTAGTCGTACCCGGCGGCCGGCACGGTCGACAGCACGCACCCGTTCTTCGCGTCGTCCGGCGACTGCCGGCGGTCGCCGCCCGGCGCCGTCACGTCCACCATGCCCAGCCCGTACGAGCTGTACCCCGCCTTGACCTTCTCCGCGCCCACCGACGACACCGCCACCACGTTGCGCAGCTGCGCCGGCAGCACCAGGCACGTGTTGTCCACCGGCCGGGGCCGCACGTCCTCCGGCGCGGCGTTGGTCGGGCTCAGCGCGTCGTGCCCCGGTTTGGTCAGGTCCGCCGCCGCGTTGCCCGCCGCCGCCACCGTCAGCACGCCCTGCGACCCGGCGTACTCGACCGCGCGCCGCACGGCCTCGTAGACCACCGACTGGCCCTGCTTGTTCTGGCAGGTGAACACCCACGGGTCGATGAAGTAGCTGTTGTTGGTGATGGTCATGCCCTGCTCGGCGGCCCACATGAACCCGCACACCGCGTACTCGGGGTAGATGAACCCGGCATCGTCCACGACCTTCACCGACGCGATCCGCACGCCCGGCGCGACCCCCGTGGTGCCCAAACCGTCGTCGGCCGCCGCGATCGTGCCCGCCACGTGCGTGCCGTGCCCGGACGTCGTCGGCGACCAGGCCGCCGGCGTCGGATCGGCCACACCGGTCGTGCAGCCCGCGGACAGCGCCGGGTCCAGCGCGTCCACCAGGTCCGGGTGCGCCGGGTCGATGCCGGAGTCGAGCACGCCGACCACCACGTCCCGGCTGCCGGTGCTCACCGCGTGCGCCTCGGCCACCCGGATCAAATCCATGTCCCACTGCTCGGCGGTGCGGTCCGCCGCGCCCGACGGGGCACGCCCGCCGGCCGCCTCGTCGTCCGGCTTCTTCTCCCGGCCCTCTTTCGGCGTCGCGGGAGCGCCGGTGCGCTTGGACAGGCCGTCGAACTGCGCGCTGTACGCCCGGTCCACGCCGATCCGCTGCCCGAACCGGGGATCGGCGGACACGGCGACGGCCACCGCGATCTGCGGGTAGTACCGGGTCGTGGAGCCGCACGCGGCGGCGACCTGGGCCTCGGCCAGCGGCGCGCTCGTCCCGGCGGCGAACACCACCAGGTAGCGCAGGGTCGGACCGGGCTGGACGCAGCCCGGCGCGGTCATCGGCTCCTCCGCGGGGTGGGCCGCCGCGGGCGTGGTCGCCGCGAAGCAGCCTGCCGCGAGCAGCGCCGCGCTGACCGCGACCGCTCGGACGCGGCGGTGCAGAGGCACGGGGGACCTCCAGTGCTTGACCGGTCGGGGTGCCGGACTCGAGCCGTCGATCGGACTCCGGGGCGAGCCGACGATCGGGACTGCTGTTGCCGGACGGTAGCCACGCCGGGCGAAGCAGACAAGCGCAACGGTGCCGAACGGGTCCAAGGTACCGTCCTGGTGGAGTAGGACCGTGGACCGTTGGGGTGGTCACCCCATCGTGGAGCCACCCGGTACCCAAGGGGAGTAGTCCTGAGCCGCCAGCAGCAGCCCAACCCGTCGGCCGCACCCGTGCAGAAGCTGCGACTGCGCTACGCCAAGCGCGGCCGGCTGCGGTTCACGTCACATCGCGACATCGCGCGGGCGTTCGAGCGCGCGCTGCGACGGGCGGGTGTCCCCATGGCCTACTCCCAGGGCTTCAGCCCTCACCCGAAGGTGTCGTGGGTCGGCGCGGCGCCGACCGGCGTGGCGAGCGAGGCCGAGTACGTCGAGGTGCAGGTCGTCGACCGGGTGGACCCGGACGCGCTGCGGACCGCCCTGGACGCGGTGCTGCCGCCGGGCCTCGACATCCTGGAGGTCGTCCAGTCGACCGGCGGCACGCTGCCCGAGCGGATCGACGCCAGCGCCTGGCGGGTGGAGCTGCCCGGCGTGTCGCCCGAAGAACTGTCCGAAGCCGTGACCGCCCTGCTGACCGCCGGGTCGGTCGAGGTGGAGCGGTTGACCAAGGACGGCAAGAAGATCGTGGACGTCCGGCCGGCGATCGTATCGGCGCAGGTCGGAGTGCAGACCGACGCGCAATCGAGCGACGCGGGACACGATGCACGAGATTTGTCACGGCCGTGTGGGATACTCATGACGGTCGTACGGCAGACAACCCCTACCGTGAGACCCGACGACGTGCTGAGTGCGCTCCGAGTCGTCGCCGACCTGGTTCCGCCGGTGCCCGCGAAGGCGACCCGGATGGCGCAGGGGCGGCTCGACGACGAAGGCGGCCTGGTCGACCCGCTTGCCCTGGACAGGGCGGCGGAGGTCTGACCGGGTGGTGCGGAGCGGCGCTGACGGCGTCGTCGAAAGTGTTATCGGACCTGCTGTGCCGCGTGCCCCACGGGCGGGCGCCACAGCGCGAGGCAAGGATTCCCGCCGCCAGCCGCGGCGGTGAGTGGACAAGAGAGGCCCCTGCGCGGCCGCGTCGGTTGGGACGCGCCCGGGGGCGGAGGAGCTGCATTGTCGAACACGGAAAAGCCTGCCGGCGCCGCCGGCGGGGGTAACGCCACACCCTTGGCGGATCTACCCGCCAAGCTCCGGGTGCACGCGCTGGCCAAGCTGCTCGGCGCGAGCAGCCGGGACGTGGTGGCGGCCCTCGCCGACCTCGGTGAACCGGTCAAGGGCGTGCAGTCGAGCGTGAGCCGCGATCTCGCGCTCAAGGTCGCCGAGAGCCTGCGGGGCTGGGACGACATCGTCACCGGCGACGTGGACGAACAGACCGAGGAACCCGTGGCGGTGGCCCGCGACGTGGCGCCGCTCGCGCCTCTGTTCGCCCCGCCGTCGGCGATGTTCCTGCCCCCGACGCCGGTCGTGAAGCCGCAGGTCGTCGAGGACGAGGACGACTCCGAGGACGAGTCCGACGAGCACGCCGCCGAGGACGCGGGTGACGAGGGCGAAGGCCGTCGCCGCCGTCGTCGTGGCCGCCGTGGTCGCGGTCGCGGCAAGGGCGTCGGCGACGAGAACGGCGAGGACGAGCAGGGCGAAGAGCCCGCCGAGGCCGAAGCGGAGACCGAAGCCGCCGAGGAGCCTTCGGCCGACGAAGAGGGTCCGGGCAGCCGGCGCCGTCGGCGTCGCCGTCGTCGCAAGACCGGCGCGGAGGAAGAAGCCGGCCCGAGCGAGGATGACCCGCCGAACACGGTCGTGCACGTCCGCGAGAGCACCAGCCGCGACGCGCGCGACGACAAGGCCGACTCCGAGGCCGCGCAGAACGAGGTCCGCAGCGTCCGCGGTTCCACCCGGCTGGAGGCCAAGCGCCAGCGCCGCCGTGACGGCCGCGAGGCCGGTCGCCGCCGTGCCCCGGTGCTGTCCGAGGCCGAGTTCCTGGCCCGGCGCGAGGCCGTGGAGCGCACGATGGTGGTGCGCGAGCGCGGTGACCGCACGCAGATCGGCGTGCTGGAGGACGGCGTCCTGGTCGAGCACTTCGTGACCTCGTCGGGCAGCGGTTCGCTGGTCGGCAACGTCTACCTCGGCCGGGTGCAGAACGTGCTGCCCTCGATGGAGGCGGCGTTCATCGACATCGGCCGTGGCCGCAACGCGGTGCTCTACGCGGGCGAGGTCGACTGGGACGCGGCCGGCCTCGAGGGCAAGGCCCGCAAGATCGAGCAGGCCCTGTCGTCCGGCGACAGCGTGCTGGTGCAGGTCACCAAGGACCCGGTCGGCCACAAGGGCGCCCGGCTGACCACCCAGATCAGCCTGCCCGGTCGCTTCCTGGTGTACGTGCCCGGCGGTGGCGCGACCGGCATCAGCCGCAAGCTGCCCGACAACGAGCGCAAGCGCCTCAAGGACATCCTCAAGCGCGTGGTCCCCGAGGACGCGGGCGTCATCATCCGCACCGCCTCGGAGGGCATAGCCGAGGAGGAGCTGGCCCGCGACGTCACCCGCCTGCAGGCGCAGTGGCAGGTCATCAAGGACCGGGCCGACGTGCCGAAGGCCCAGGCGCCGCAGCTGCTCTACGAAGAGCCGGACCTGCTGGTGAAGGTCGTCCGCGACCTGTTCACCGAGGACTTCGCCGCGCTCGTCGTCCAGGGCGCGGACGCGTGGGAGACCATCGACGCCTACGTGCGGCACGTCGCGCCGGACCTCCAGGAACGGTTGCGCAAGCACGTGGGCACCAACGACGCGTTCACCGAGTACCGGATCGACGAGCAGCTGCTCAAGGCGCTGGACCGCAAGGTCTGGCTGCCGTCGGGCGGCTACCTGGTCATCGACCGCACCGAAGCGATGACGGTCATCGACGTGAACACCGGCAAGTTCACCGGTTCGGGTGGAAATCTCGAAGAGACGGTGACCCGGAACAACCTGGAAGCGGCCGAGGAGATCGTCCGCCAGCTGAGGTTGCGGGACGTCGGCGGCATCATCGTGATCGACTTCATCGACATGGTGCTGGAGTCGAACCGCGACCTGGTGCTGCGCCGGCTGACCGAGTGCCTCGGCCGTGACCGCACCCGCCACCAGGTGGCCGAGGTGACGTCCCTGGGTCTGGTGCAGATGACCCGCAAGCGGGTCGGCACCGGGCTGCTGGAGGCGTTCTCCAGCACCTGCGAGCACTGCCGCGGGCGTGGCGTGGTCATGTCGACCGAGCCCGTCCAGGCGCACGGCAACGGCGGTGGCCAGCCCGCTCAGCAGCAGCAACAGCAGGGTGGCCGGAAGTCGCGCCGCGGCAAGGTCGTCGACGTGCCGGAGCCGGTGGCCGAGCAGACCGTCGAGCCGACCGAGGAGCCGGAGGCGATCAGCGAGCAGCCGACGTCGGACGAGCCGGTGGCCGCGGTGATCGAGGAGGAGGCCGCGCCGGAGACCCCGAAGCGCGACCGCCGCCAGCGTCGCCGGGCACGTCGGGAAGCCGGCGCCGTCGTCAAGCACGGTGACGAGCCCGTCGAGGCGGCTCCGGTCGAACCGGCCGGCCCCACTGCGGACTCGGCCACGGCGGACGTGAGGGGTGCCGAGCCGGCCGCCGAGCCGGTCGTCACGGCCCCCGAGCCCGCTGGGGCCCCCGAGCCCGCCGCGCAGGCCGAGCCCGTGGCGGCTCCTGAGCCCGCCACGGCGGCTCAGACCGCCGAGCCCGCGCCCGTCGCCCCCGTGGCGGCGGACGAGGCCCCGGCCGCGCCGGTCAAGGCCACGCGGAGCGGACGGGTCGGACGGGTCACCAGGGCGAGCGCTCCGCCCAAGGCCCAGCCGGCTCCCGAGCCGATCGTCCAGCCGACGGTCCAGCCGGTGGCCGCCGAGGTCGCACCGGCGGCGCCGGTCGAGCCCTCGGGCGACCAGCAGCTCAACGGCCACGCCCCGGAGCCCGCGGTGACCGCGCGTCGCCGCGCGCCCCGCCGTGCCGCCTCCCGGCCCGCCGGCCCGCCGCTGGGCGCGGTCAAGGAAGGCTGAGGGAGCCCCGGTCGGCCGAGCGCCGACCGGGAGCACCGACCCGCAAGACCCGACGAACCGCTGTCCAGCCCCGCTGGGCAGCGGTTCGTCGTGAACGGCCCCGGCGGCGCGCGTCACCGGTCACGGCACGCCCCTCGTCGCCCGGCTGGGAGCGCCCCTGTGAGGCTGTCGCGCCCGTCCCGGGTCAGGCGGGCACCGGCGTTGAGCGGGGCGGTGACCAGGCGAATCCCGGGAGATCGACCCCGGTTTGACCCCGCAGTCCACCGCCACGTAACCTGGTAAGCGGCCCGCCGTCCGGTGGGCCCTGTCGCGTGAAGCCCAGCTCGCTCATCCAAGTGCAGCCGAGGCGCGCGCGACCCGTCCCGTCGAGTAGCAGGAGACTCCCGTCCCGATGTACGCGATCGTCAAGACCGGCGGCAAGCAGTACAAGGTGGCTGTCGGCGACGTCATCGAGGTCGAGAAGCTCGCAGGCGAGCCGGACACCGAGATCACCTTCGCGGCGCCGCTCCTCGTCGTGGACGGCGAGAACGTCACCTCCGCGGCGGACGCCCTGGCGAAGATCTCGGTGACCGGCAAGGTCGTCGAGCAGACCAAGGGCCCCAAGATCCGCATCCACAAGTTCAAGAACAAGACCGGCTACCACAAGCGCCAGGGTCACCGCCAGAAGTTGACCCGCGTCGAGGTCACCGGCATCACCGGTAAGTGAGGATCTGACTAGCCATGGCACACAAGAAGGGTGCGTCCAGCTCCCGCAACGGCCGTGACTCCAACGCCCAGTACCTCGGCGTCAAGCGGTTCGGCGGTCAGGTCGTCAAGGCCGGCGAGATCCTGATCCGCCAGCGCGGCACCAAGTTCCACCCCGGCGTCAACGTCGGTCGCGGCAAGGACGACACGCTGTTCGCGTTGACGCCCGGCGCGGTCGAGTTCGGCTCCAAGCGCGGTCGCAAGACCGTGAACATCGTCCCGGTCGAGGCTGCTGCTTAAGCGCCTCGGGCGTACGACGGAACGACCTCCGACGAGGGGCGGGACCGGTGCATTCCGGCTCCCGCCCCTCGTTGCTTCTCCGGAAAGGAAATCCCCGTGTCCCGCTTCGTCGACCGGGTCGTCATCCACGTCGCCGCAGGTGACGGGGGCAACGGGGTCGCCTCCGTGCATCGCGAGAAGTTCAAGCCGCTGGGTGGCCCCGATGGCGGCAACGGCGGCAAGGGCGGCGACGTCGTGCTGGTCGTCGACTCGCAGGTGCACACGCTCCTCGACTTCCACTTCCGCCCGAACGCGAGCGCGGGCAGCGGCAAGGGCGGTCAGGGCGGCAACCGCGACGGCGCGCACGGCGCCGACCTCGAACTGCGCGTCCCCGACGGCACCGTGGTGCTCACGCCCGACGGCGAGATGGTCGCGGATCTCGTCGGCGAGGGCACCCGGCTGATCGCGGCCCAGGGAGGTCGCGGCGGTCTCGGCAACGCGTCCCTGGCCTCCAAGGCCCGCAAGGCCCCCGGTTTCGCCCTGCTGGGTGAACCGGGTGAGCAGCACGACCTCGTGCTGGAGCTGAAGTCCGTCGCGGACGTCGGCCTGCTCGGCTTCCCGTCGGCGGGCAAGTCGTCGCTGATCTCGGTGCTGTCCGCGGCCAAGCCGAAGATCGCCGACTACCCGTTCACCACGCTGGTGCCGAACCTGGGTGTGATCACGGGCGGCGACACCATCTTCACGATGGCGGACGTGCCCGGCCTGATCCCCGGCGCGTCCGAGGGCAAGGGCCTCGGCCTGGACTTCCTGCGGCACATCGAGCGGTGCGCGGTACTGGTGCACGTGGTGGACTGCGCGACCTACGAGTCGGGTCGGGACCCGCTGTCGGACATCGACGCGCTGGAGGAGGAGCTGGCGAAGTACACCCCCTCCCTGGCCGACGACCTGGCCGAACGCCCGCGCGTGGTGGTGCTGAACAAGATCGACATCCCGGAGGCCCGCGACCTGGCGGAGATCGTGCGCCCGGACATCGAGGCCCGCGGCCTGCCGGTGTTCGAGGTGTCCACGGCGAGCCGTGAAGGACTGCGGGAGCTGACGTTCGCGTTGGCGCGCGTGGTGGAGGAGTACCGGTCCTCGCGGCCGAAGCAGGAGTCGACCCGGATCGTGCTGCGGCCCCGCGCCCTGGACGACCAGGGCTTCACCGTGGTGGAGGACCCGGAGACCGAGGGCGGCTTCATCGTGCGCGGCGAGCGGCCCGAGCGGTGGATCCGGCAGACCGACTTCAACAACGACGAGGCCGTCGGTTACCTGGCGGACCGGCTGAACCGCCTCGGCGTCGAGGACACGCTGGTCAAGATGGGCGCCGAGCCGGGCTGCCAGGTCACCATCGGCGACCTCGTGTTCGACTGGGAGCCGACGACGCCGGCGGGCATCGCGATGACGCTGACCGGCCGCGGCACGGACGCGCGGCTCGAGGTGAGCAACCGGGTCGGCGCGTCCGACCGGTTGGCCGCGAAGAAGGCCCGTCGCATCCCCGGGGAGTACGGCGAGTTCGAAGAGGACGACGACGAGTGATCGGTTCGGTGGCGGCGTCGCAGGCCCGGCAGGCCGTGTCCGCGGCGTCCCGGGTCGTGGTGAAGGTCGGGTCGTCGTCGTTGACCACCGCCGAGGGTGGCCTTGACCCGACCCGGCTGGACGCGTTGGTGGACGCGGTCGCGGCGCGGTGTGCGGCGGGCAGCCAGGTGGTGTTGGTGTCGTCGGGTGCGATCGCGGCCGGTCTCGCGCCGCTGGGCGTGACCCGGCGGCCTCGTGACCTGGCGACGCAGCAGGCGGCGGCGAGCGTCGGGCAGTTGGCGTTGGCGCACGCGTACGCGAACTCGTTCGGGCGGTATTCGCTGACCGTCGGGCAGGTGCTGTTGACCGCGGACGACGTGGTGCGACGCTCGCACTACCGCAACGCGCAGCGCACGTTCTCGCGGCTGCTGGCGTTGGGCGCGGTGCCGGTGGTGAACGAGAACGACACGGTGGCCACCGAGGAGATCCGGTTCGGCGACAACGACCGGTTGGCCGCGCTGGTGGCGCACCTGGTCGGCGCGGACGCGTTGTTCCTGCTCTCCGACGTCGACGCGCTGTACGACGGCGATCCGCGGAAGCCTGGTGCGCGGCGGGTCACCGAGGTGGCCGGCGCGTCCGATGTGGACGGCGTGCGGGCGGGTTCGGTGGGTGCGTCCGGCCTGGGCACGGGCGGTATGGCGTCCAAGCTGGCCGCGGCGCGGTTGGCGGCGTCGGCGGGCATCCCCGTGTTGCTGGCGGGTGCGGCTGACGCGGCACGCGCGTTGACGACAGCGGACGTCGGCACGGCGTTCGCGGTGACCGGCCCGAGGCTGACCGCCCGCCGCTTCTGGCTCGGGCACGCGGCCGACGCGACCGGCAGGCTGTCCCTGGACGACGGCGCGGTGGCCGCGGTCGTGGACCGCCGGCGGTCGTTGCTCGCAGCCGGCATCACCGGGGTCGAGGGCGCGTTCGAGGCCGGTGACGTGGTCGAGCTGGTGGACCTGTCCGGGCACGTGGTGGCGCGCGGTGTGGTCGGTTTCGACGCCGCCGAGCTGCCCGCGTTGATCGGTCGCAAGAGCGGCGACCTGCCGGCTGAGCAACGTCGTGAAGTCGTGCACGCCGACGACCTGGTGCCGTTGCGGCGCTGACCTGCCGCCAGTACCCCGCTGGGCCCCCGCCGGTCACTGCGCTGGTCGAGCCCGGCCGCACCGCGAAGCCGGTGTCACCGCAGGGTCTCGCCCTTCGTCTCGGGCATCGTGAGGATCACGAAGAACGCGATGACCGCGCCGACCGCGACGTAGACGAAGAACGTGGTGCCGGGCAACGCCTGGATCACCAGCGGCGCCGTGCCGCCGAACAGCGCCACGGTCAGGTTGTACCAGGAGCCGATGCCGAGGGCGCGCAGCTCCGTCGGGAACAGCTCGCTCATCACGGCGGGCGCGATGGACGTCATGGCCGTGTAGAGGCCGAGGCCGACGCAAAACACGACGAGCAGGTTGCCGACGCCCGGCCCGATCAGCGTGGACAGCGGCACCACGAGCACCGCCGTAGCCGCAGACCAGGCGAGCAGCTGCGGTTTCCGGCCGAACCGGTCCGACAACGCGCCCATCGGGTACTGGAGGGCGATGAACAAGGCCGTGGCGATCGACAGGGCCAGGAAGACGTCCACCGGGTCCGCGCCGCGTTTGGACACCGCGAACGGGGTCAGCGCGCTGAAGAACGTGTAGTAGCAGAGCGTCGACAGCATGGTGAAACCGACGAGCCGCACGACCGCCTTGGGGTGCTCGCGCAGGGTCGTCATCAGCGGGTGCTTGAGCTGCCTGGCCTTGACCTTGTTGTGCTCGAACTGCTCGGTCTCCTCCAGGCTGCGTCGCATCCACAGGCCCACCAGGCCCAGCACGCCGCCGACCAGGAACGGGATCCGCCAGCCGTAGGACGCCAGCTGAGCCGGGTCGAGCGTGCGGGCCAGCACGAACCCGAGCAGCGACGCCACCAGCACCGCCGCGCCGGTGGAGATGTAGAAGAACGCCGAGTACCGGCCCCGGCGCTCCGGTGGCGCGATCTCCGCCAGGTACGCCGAGGCGTTGGAGACCTCACCGCCCAGCGACAGGCCCTGTGCCACGCGGGCGAGCAGCAGCAGGACCGGCGCGAGCCACCCGACCTGCGTGTACGTCGGCAGGATACCGATCGCCACCGACCCGCCCGCCATCAGGACGATGGTCAGCAACATCGCCGTCCGCCGCCCGCGCAGGTCGGCGAACCGCCCGAGCAGGTACCCGCCCAGCGGCCGGAAGAAGAACGCGATCGCGTAAGCCGCGAGCGTGTTGATCAGCGCCAGCCGCGGGTTGTCCTTGGGGAAGACCTGGGTGGCGAAGTAGATGCTGAACGTCGCGTAGATGGTCCAGTCGTACCACTCGATGGCGTTGCCGATGCTCGCCGCGACGAGCTTGCGGACGGGTAGGCGGTGCTGGGTCCCGGTCTCCACGGCAGCCATGGGTTGGACACAACCACAAAGCCGTCGAAGTCGGTAGATCCTTAACCAAACCGGACCGGGCCCGATCTACTCGTGCGCGGCCCGCCACTCGGTGCCGAGCAGGCCGAACAGCAGGTCGTCCGTCCACTCTCCCTTCGCCCACGTGCTCTGCACCCGGTGTCCCTCCTGGCGGAACCCGAGCCTCATCAACAGCCGTGCCGACCGCTCGTTGCGGGCGTCGCACTCGGCGGCCACCCGGTGCAACCCGTGTTCTTCGAACAGGTGCGCCAACACCCGTCGCACGGCCTCCGTCGCGTACCCACGCCCCTGGTGCGCGGTCGCCAGGGTGTAGCCGACCTCGGCCTGCATCCGGTTGTCGTGCAGGCCTACCCCGACGTCGCCGACCAGCACCCCGTCCGCCTCGACCGCGTACTGGAACCAGCCCGGCTCGGTCGGGTCCGCCGCGCCGACCTCCCGGACGAACTCCTCGGCCTGCGCCAACGGGAAGGGCGCATCCCAACCCTGGTACCTCGCCACGTCCGGGTCCGACCGGTACGCGGCGAACGCCGGTGCGTCGGCCGCCGTGAACGCCCGCAGCACCAACCGTTCCGTGGTCAGCCTCACGCCGCTCAAGGTCTCATGCCGTCACCGCCAGGGCGAAGGGCAGCACGGCCGACGCGCCCGCCCGCCGCAGCAGCCGCGCGGCGACCGTCACCGTCCAGCCGGTGTCGACCTGGTCGTCCACCAACAGCACCGGGCCGTCCACAGTGGACAGGTCCGGCACGTCGACCTCACGCACCAGCCCGGCCAGCCGCTGGGCGCTGTTCACCCGGCGCGGTGCCTCGCCCAGCCACACCTGCCCGAGCAGCGGCAGCCGCCCCACCTCCGCGATGCGCCGTCCGAAGCTGCCCACCAGCGCCGGTTTGGTCCGCGACCCGACCGTCACCACGCCCACCGGCCGTTCCGCCCAACCCCAGGCGGACAGCACCTTCACGCACGCGGCGAAGACGTCCTCCGGGATCTCCTGGTCGTCCGCCCCGAACAAGGACCGCAACCGGTTGCCCCAGCCGATGTCGGTCAACCGCCCCAGCGCCCGCCCGGTCGTCGCGACCTCGCCCGCCGGGATCTTCCCGGACAACGACACCCCGATCGCCGCCATCCCCGTCGGCCACATCTTGCGCGGCTCCACCTCGACGCCCGGCCGCAGCAACCGTTCCCTCGCCGCCGACGCCGCCGCGTCCGACACCTCCGCCGAAGGCCGCTCGCCCGTGCAGTTGTCGCACCGACCGCACGGCGCCGCGTGCGGATCGTCCAGCTGCCGCAACAGGAACTCCATTCGGCAGCCGTCGGTCGCCAGGTAGTCCAGCACCGCCTGCCGCTCCACCTGCCGCGCCGCCTCGATCCGCTCGTACCGCTCGGCGTCGTAGGACCACGGTTGCCCGGTCGACACCCACCCGCCGCGCACCCGCCGCACCGCGCCGTCCACGTCGAGCACCTTCAACACCACTTCGAGCCGGGTGCGCGACAACTCCACCATCGGTTCCAACGCGGCCGTCGACATCGCCCGGTCCGCCGGCAGCACGTCGAGCACCTGCCGCACCACCCGTTCCGGTGGGAACGCCAGCGAAGCGAAGTACGCCCAGATGTCCTTGTCCTCCGGGCCGGGCAGCAACAGCACCTCGGCCCGCTCCACCCCGCGCCCCGCGCGGCCGATCTGCTGGTAGTACGCGATGGGGGACGGCGGCGCGCCCAGGTGCACCACGAACCCCAGGTCGGGCTTGTCGAACCCCATGCCCAGCGCCGACGTCGCCACCAGCGCCTTCACCCGGTTCGCCAGCAGGTCCTCCTCGGCGCGCTGGCGCTCCGCCGGGTCCGTGCGCCCCGAGTACGCCGTCACCTCGTACCCGCGCTCACGCAGGAACGCCGCCACGTCGTCGGCCGAGGCCACGGTCAGCGTGTAGATGATCCCCGAGCCGGGCAGCCGCTCCAGGTGCTCGGCCAGCCACCCCAGCCTGGCGCCGGCGGTGGGCAGCCGCACCGCGGACAGCCGCAGGCTCTCCCGGTCCAGCGGCCCGCGCAGCACCAGCGTGTCCGTGCCCGCGCCGAGCCCGAGCTGGTCGGCCACGTCACGCACCACCCGGTCGTTGGCGGTGGCCGTGGTGGCGAGCACCGGCACACCGGCCGGCAGCTCGGTCAGCAACGTCCGCAGCCGCCGGTAGTCCGGCCGGAAGTCGTGGCCCCAGTCGGAGATGCAGTGCGCCTCGTCCACCACCAGCAGCCCCGCCGACGCGGTCAGCGACGGCAGCACCGTGTCCCGGAAGTCCGGGTTGTTCAGCCGCTCCGGCGACACCAGCAGCACGTCGACGTCGCCGGACGCCACCCGGTCCTGCACGTCCTGCCACTCGTCGGTGTTGGCCGAGTTGATCGTCGCCGCGTGCACGCCCGCCCGCGCCGCCGCGTCGACCTGGTTGCGCATCAACGCCAGCAACGGCGACACGATCACCGTCGGCCCCTCGCCCAGGGACCGCAGCAACGCCGTGGCGATGAAGTACACGGCGGACTTGCCCCACCCCGTCCGCTGGACCACCAGCGCCCGCCGCCGTTGGGACACCAGCGCGTGGATGGCCGTCCACTGGTCGTCACGCAGGACGGCCTGGGGGCCCGCCAAAGCCCTCAGCCGTTCCTCGGCCAGTTCCCGCAGTGCGCTGTCGTCCATGTGCCCCACAGTGGCAGACACCCCCGACAAGCCGGACACCTGTGCGACGATGCACGCATGACCTTCACTCGATCCGGGGATGCCGCGTAGGACGCCAGGCGCGATCCGCGCCGCCGGACCACGCGGGCACGAGTCGCTGCACGCCGTCCTCGACACGTACCGGAACATGCTGCGCCGACCCGGCCGCTACCTCCACCTGTACCCGGAGAGCGAAGTCTTCTGGGACGTCGTCACCATCCGTGACCAGCTGGAACAGGAGTTGGTCGCGCTGTCCCCGCGGCGACGTCGCCAATTCCGGCGCGTCGTGGAGCCGCTGGACGACGAGTTGCGCCGCCGCACCCTGCCGGACCCGGACGCCGCGGCCACCAGCCCCTGGCACGCCGCGGCGTGGTGGCGCCAACGGCTGCGCGGCTGGTGAGGGCGTCCGATCCCCGGGAACCTCGGAGACAGCCACGGCCGGCTGACCGTAGGCTTGGCGACGTGACTGATGACCTGCGCGAACAGGTGCACGCCGCGGCCCGGCGCGCCCGTGTCGCCGCCAACGAGCTCGTCCTCGCCACCCGCGAGGTCAAGGACGCCGCACTGCACGAGATGGCCGCCGCGCTGCGCACCCGCGCCGCCGAGGTGCTGGAGGCCAACGCCAAGGACCTCGAAGCGGGCAGGGCCGCGGGCCTGAACCAGGGCCTGCTGGACCGCCTCGCGCTGACCGACGCGCGCATCGAGGGCGTGGCACAGGGCCTGGAGACGGTGGCCGGCCTCGCGGACCCAGTCGGCGAGGTGCTGCGCGGCTCGATCCTGCCGAACGGCCTGGAGTTGAAGCAGGTCCGCGTCCCGATGGGCGTGGTCGGCATGGTCTACGAAGCCCGCCCGAACGTCACCGTGGACGCCGCCGGCCTGGCGCTGAAGTCCGGCAACGCGGCCCTGCTGCGCGGCTCGTCCACCGCCGAGCACTCGAACACCGCGCTGGTCGCGATCCTGCGCGACGCCCTGGAGGCCGCGGGCCTGCCCGCCGACTCCGTGCAGCTCCTGCCTTGCCACGACCGCGCCTCGGTGACCCACCTCATCACCGCGCGCGGCCTGGTGGACCTGGTGATCCCGCGCGGCGGCGCCGGTCTGATCAACGCGGTCGTGCAGCAGGCCACCGTGCCGGCCATCGAGACCGGCGTCGGCAACGTGCACGTGTACGTGGACGCGAGCGCCGACCTCGACATGGCGCAGCGCATCGTGCTCAACTCCAAGACCCGTCGCACCAGCGTGTGCAACGCGGCCGAGTCGTTGCTGGTGCACGCCGCCGTCGCGGACGAGTTCGTGCCCCGCATCACCGACGCCCTCAAGAAGGAGAACGTCACCATCCACGGTGACGAGCGGTTCGCGCGCGATCCCAGGGTCCAGGCCGCCACCGACGAGGACTGGGACACCGAGTACCTGTCGCTGGACATCGCGGCGCGCGTGGTCGACTCGATCGACGAGGCCATCGAGCACATCGCCGCGTACGGCTCGGGCCACACCGAGGCCATCGTGACCAGCGACCTCGGCGCGGCCCGCCGGTTCACCACCAGGGTCGACGCGGCGGCGGTCATGGTCAACGCGTCCACCGCGTTCACCGACGGCGGCGAGTTCGGCATGGGCGCGGAGATCGGCATCTCCACCCAGAAGCTGCACGCCCGCGGCCCGATGGGGCTGGCCGAGCTGACCTCGTCCAAGTGGGTGGTCTGGGGCGAGGGGCACGTCCGGTCGACCTCGTGAGCAGGCCCCGGGACGCCGCCGCCACCAGGGCGGCGTTGCTGGACGCCGCCACGAAGCTGTTCGGTGAACGCGGGTTCGACCGCACCACGGTGCGCGACATCGCGAACCTCGCGGGCGTGAACCAGGCGCTCTTGTTCCGCTATTACGGCAGCAAGGACGCGCTCTTCGCGACCGTGCTCGCCACGCAGAGCCGTGAGCTGCTGGAGGACTCGCCCGCCGAGCACCTGTTGCGCACCGTGCTGCTGCGGATGCTGGAGGAGAAGCCGAGGCGCGAGGACCATCCGCTGTACGCGGTGCTGCGGTCCTCGCACCACGACTCGGCGGCCGAGGTCGTGCGGCGGCAACTGGGGGAGGAGTACGCGCGTGCTCTGGCGTCCCTGACGGACGCGGAGGACGCGGAGTTGCGCGCGGACCTCGTGCTGGCGTGGATCGTGGGCATCGGTGTGCTGCGCACCGTGTTCGGCAAGCAGCCCTTGGCCGCCGCGAACAGCGAGGACGTCGCGGCGCTGGTGACAAGAGCCGCCTCCGTGTTGCTGGAACACACCGATGTCGGTTGACGGTCTGTAGCTATCTCAATACTGTCGGATGTAAGCGACTGCTTACATGGGGGTACCGATGGAGATCAGGCCGTTCCCGTTCACCGAGCCGGACGAACTCGTGCTCAACCCCGAGTACCTGGAGCTCCAGCGCGACGAGCCGGTGGCCAGGGTCCGGCTGCCCTACGGCGGCGACGGCTGGCTGGCCACCCGGTACGAGGACGTCAAGACCGTGCTCGCCGACCCGAGGTTCAGCCGTGCGGCGGTGATGGAGCCGGGCGCCGACGTGCCGCGCACCCTGCCGACCATGCCCGCCGAGACAAACATCCTGAGCATGGACCCGCCGGACCACACGCGGCTGCGCAGGCTCGTCGCCAAGGCGTTCACCGCCCGGCGGACCGAGCAGCTGCGCGAGCGCGCCCAGGGGATCGTCGACGGCCTGCTGGACGCCATGGAGGAGCGGGGTGCGCCGGCCGACCTGGTCGAGTCGCTGGCCATGCCGCTGCCCATCACGATCATCTGCGAGATGCTGGGCGTGCCGTTCGAGGACCGGGACAAGTTCCGCGCCTGGTCGGAGGCGGCGGTGGCGATCACCGCGTTCACTTACGACGAGATCCTGGCGTCCGGTGAGTCGCTGCGCGCCTACATCGGCGAGCTGGCCGAGCGCAAGCGCGTCGACCCCGCCGACGACATGCTGTCCGTGCTGGTCGCGGCGCACGACAACGAGGACAGGCTGACCACGAAGGAGCTGGTGTCGTTCGGCGTCGCGCTGCTGGTCGCGGGCCACGAGACCACCGCGAACCAGCTCGGCAACTTCGTCTACCAGCTGCTGGGCGACCCGGACCTGCTCGGCGAGCTGCGCGCGGACCCGGCGCTGGTGCCCGCCGCGGTGGAGGAGCTGTTGAGGTTCACCCCGTTGGGTGGATCCGCGGGCTTCCCCCGGATCGCGACCGCCGAGGTGGAGCTGTCCGGCGTGACGATCAAGCCGGGCGACGCGGTGTTCGTGGACAACCTCGCGGCCAACCGCGACCCGTCGGTGTTCGAGAACCCGAACGACGTGGACTTCCACCGCGCGCACAACCCGCACATCACGTTCGGGCACGGCGCGCACCACTGCATCGGCGCCCCGCTGGCCCGGATGGAGTTGCAGGTGGCCATCGGCACCCTGCTCAAGCGGTTCCCGCTGCTCAGGCTGGACGGTGACGTCACGTTCAAGAAGGGCCGGCTCATCCGCGGTCCGCAGGCACTGATGGTGAGGTGGTAGGCGGATGGGGGAGTGGACGGTCGAACTCGACCGGGACAAGTGCATCGGCACGGGCATGTGCACGTCGACCGCGCCGCACCGCTTCCGCCTCGACGGCGGCAAGTCCACCCCGGTCGACGAGGTGGTCGAGCCGGACGACGCGGTGATCGACGCGGCCGAATCGTGCCCGATGGAGGCGATCCTGGTCCGCGCGGACGACGGCTCCGTGCTGGCTCCCGAGCTGTAGGAGAACCTCCGGAAAAAAGTTCGGCGGATCGCGTCATGGTGGCGCGTGCGACGCGTTCCACCATTGCGCGGCTCGGATTCGGGGTGGGTCGCGCGATCCGCGGATGCGGCCTCCTCCCCCAGGGCCGTGGCCGGGAGACGAGTGCGCGGGCGGCCTTTCGGGGAGCGACCGGCCGCCCGCGCACCACCCGAACTAGGCTCACAACCCATGACCAACCGGCGGATCGGCGTCATGGGCGGCACCTTCGACCCGGTGCACCACGGCCACTTGGTGGCGGCCAGCGAGGTCCAGGCCCGGTTCGACCTCGACGAGGTCGTGTTCGTGCCGACCGGGCAGCCCTGGCAGAAGTCGGAGCGCGAGGTCAGCCCCGCCGAGGACCGGTACCTGATGACGGTCATCGCCACCGCCTCCAACCCGCGGTTCTCGGTCAGCCGGGTGGACATCGACCGGCCCGGTCCGACGTACACGATCGACACCCTCACCGACCTCAAGGTCGGGAACGCGGACGCGGACCTGTTCTTCATCACCGGCGCGGACGCGTTGGAGCAGATCCTGTCCTGGCGGCGAGCGGACGACGTGTTCGACCTCGCGCACTTCATCGGGGTCACCAGGCCCGGCTACGAGCTGGTCGACACGCACCTGCCGCCGGGCGTGGTGTCGCTGGTGGAGGTGCCCGCGATGGCCATCTCGTCGACCGCCGTCAGGGCTCGGACCGCGGCCGGACTGCCCGTCTGGTACCTCGTGCCGGATGGTGTCGTTCAGTACATATCCAAGCGCCGGCTTTACTCGATGCCGGACTGAGCCGCGACGCCGGTACCCTCATTGACTCGTGCGGACGTATAGGCGTCCGCCGGTGTGATTGAGGAGTGACGTGGCAGCCACCGACGAGGCACGACGGTTGGCGCTGGTCGCCGCGAGCGCGGCAGCCGACAAGAAGGCGCACGACGTGATCGTGCTCGACGTGTCCGACCAGCTGGTGATCACGGACGTCTTCGTGATCGCCTCGGCCGCCAACGAGCGGCAGGTCGGCGCGATCGTGGACAACGTCGAAGAGATGTTGCGCGAGACCGGCCGCAAGGCGGTCCGCCGTGAAGGCGCGCGCGAGGGCCGGTGGGTTCTGCTGGACTTCGTCGACGTGGTGGTGCACGTCCAGCACGTGGACGAGCGGAGCTTCTACGGCCTGGAGCGGCTGTGGAAGGACTGCCCGCGGATCGAGTTCGACGCCGGGCCCGAGGCCGACGAGGCCGACGAGGCATGACCCTGAACCGGCTCGTGCTGTGGCGGCACGGTGAGACCGACTACAACGCGACCGGGCGCATGCAGGGCCACCTGGACTCGGCGTTGACCGGGATCGGGTGGAACCAGGCCCGGTTCGCGGTGCCGGTGCTCGCCGGGTTCGCACCCGAGCTGGTGGTCGCGTCGGACCTGCACCGCGCCCGGGACACCGCGACGGTGTTCACCGACGCGACCGGAGTCGAGCTGCGCGTCGACGAACGGCTGCGCGAGACGCACCTGGGCAAGTGGCAGGGGCTGACGTCGACCGAGATCGAGGCGGAGTGGCCGGGCGCGTTGGACCGCTGGCGGGTCGACGGCACGCTCGCGCCACCGGACGGCGAGACGCGCGTCGAGGTCGCCGAGCGCGCGATGGCCGTGGTGGCGGAGGTGGACGCGGAGTTCTCCGGGACGGTCATGCTGTGCGCGCACGGCGGGCTGATCAGCGCGTTGACCGGGCGGTTGCTGGAGTTGCCGGTCGACCGCTGGGCGTTGCTGGGCGGCATCGGCAACTGCCACTGGACCGTGTTCACCCGTCGGCCGCACGGTGACAGCAGGTGGCGGCTGTCGTCGTACAACGCCGGATCCACCCGGTGAAGCTGCTCGTCCTCGGTGATTCGCTGACGTTCCACGGTCCGGAGGGGCCGCTGCCGGCCGACCACCCCCGGTTGTGGCCGAACGTCGCCGCGTCGGCGTTGGGCGGGCACGCGGAGCTGGCGGCGGGGTTCGGCTGGACGGCCCGGGACGCCTGGTGGTCGTTGACCGGTGACCCGCGCGTGTGGTCGTTGCTGCCGCGCACGGACGTGTTGGTGCTGGCGGTGGGGCACATGGACACGCTGCCGTCGCCGTTGCCGACGTACTTGCGGCACGGGCTGCGCTACCTGCGGCCGGATTGGCTGCGGCAACGTGCGCGGGCCGGGTACCGGACGTTGCAGCCGGTGCTGTCGCGGCTGTCCGGCGGGTACCCGGTGGCGTTGCCGCCGCGCCTGACCGTGCGGTACCTGGACGACTCGGTGCGCGCGGTGCGTGCTCTCCAGCCGGGGATCCGGGTGGTCGGGATGACGCCTTCCGTGCACCGCGCGCCGGCTTATGCGGGTGTGCACAGCGGGCGTGCGGCGGCGGAGCGCGCGATGCGGTCTTGGGCGGACGGCGCAGGCGTGCCGCTGCTCGACGTGCCGCCGTTGGTCGGTGAGCGCATACGGTCACGGCGTGCCAACCCGGACGGCATGCACTGGTGCTGGGACGGTCACCGGCAGGTCGGGA
Source organism: Saccharothrix sp. NRRL B-16314 (assembly GCF_000716595.1). Lineage (GTDB taxonomy): Bacteria > Actinomycetota > Actinomycetes > Mycobacteriales > Pseudonocardiaceae > Actinosynnema. The sequence continues at coordinate 368,908 of NZ_JNXC01000002.1, read as the reverse complement.
ACGCGATGGCGGAACTGATCAGGTCCGTGGCGGTCGGCCACGCGGGCAGTTCGGAGCCGTAGTCTCGGCACTCGTGTCCACCACGATCGTCACCGACTCCACGGCGTACCTGCCGGAGGGGTTCGCCGAGCGGCACGGCATCCGGGTCGTGCCGCTGCACGTCGTGGTGGACGGTCGCAGCAAGCTCGACGGGGTCGACTTCGGGCCGGCGCGGCTGGCGGAGGCGTTGGGCGAGCACCGCAGGCTGACGACGTCCCGGCCGACGCCCGGCGAGTTGGCCGAGGTGTACCGGTCGGTGCTGGCCGGTGGCGCCGACGCGATCGTGTCCGTGCACCTCTCCCGCGAGCTCTCCGGCACGTGGGAGGCCGCGCGGTTGGCGGCGGAGGAGGTCGATCCGACCCGGATCAGGGTGGTCGACTCGCGGTCCACGGGCATGGGGCTCGGGTTCGCCGCGCTGGCCGCGTGCGCCGCCGGTGACGACGGGGCGCGTGCGGAGGAAGCGGCCGTTGCCGCAGCGGCGCGCACCAAGATGTTCTTCTGCGTGGAAACGCTCGACCACCTGCGTCGGGGTGGGCGCATCGGCGCCGCAGCGGCCCTGGTGGGCACCGCGCTGGCCGTGAAACCGATCCTGCACGTCGACGACGGTCGGATCGTGCCGCTGGAGAAGGTGCGCACGATGAGCCGCGCCATCGGCCGGCTGGTGGACCTGGCGGCGGAGGCGGCGGGCTCCGGGCCGGTCGGACTGGCTGTCCACCACTTGGCCGCGCCGGAACGCGCGGCGGAACTCGCGACGCGGCTCGACGAACGCGTTCCCGGCTCGACCGGCTGCCTGATTTCCGAGGTGGGAGCGGTGATCGGGGCGCACACCGGTCCCGGTGTGCTGGGCGTGGTGGTCCTGCCGGGCGGGGTGTCCTAGCCCGCTTTATCCATCACTCAAGCAGTTGTCCACAGATCGCCGGCGACCTCCCCACCCACTGCTCCACCCGGCCTAACGTCGACCGCATGTTCGACAAGAAACCGGAAACCACGACCGCCCGGCTCAAAGCCCTCGTCTCCCGGGAGCAGGGCAAGCACCGCGCCTCGTCCGACGAGACCCTGGTCTTCGTCTCGTCGGACGGCGGCTCGGACCCACCTGGCCCGCTCCGCCGCCTGGCGCACCGCTGGCTGCCCGAGCCCGCCCTCCCACGCCGTCGCAGAGTCCTGCTGGCGGGCGTCATGGCGGCCGTGGCACTGGCGGTCGCGCTGACCCTGTGGTGGCAGCGCCCGCTGCCGGAGAGCCCACCCGACCTCCCGGTGGCCGAGGCGGCTGCCGTCAGCCGTGCCGAAGAGCCGTTGGTCGTCAACGTGGTGGGCCTCGTGTCCACCCCCGGCCTGGTGACCGTGCCCAGCGGCGCCAGGGTGGCGGACGCGCTCCAAGCGGCGGGCGGTGCCGATCCGGGCGCCGACCTGACCGCGCTCAACCTCGCCCGCAAGGTGGCCGACGGCGAGCAGATCGCCGTCGGCATCCCCGCACCTCAACCCGGCGGCGCGGAAACCACGCCGCTGAGCCTGAACACCGCGACCAAGGAACAACTCGACACCTTGCCGGGCGTTGGTCCGGTGACGGCACAGCGGATCGTCGACCGAAGGCAGAAACGCGGCCCGTTCACCGCCCTGGAACAGCTCGGCGAGATCGAGGGGATCGGCGACGCGAAGCTCGCCAGGCTGCGCGACCTGGTCCGCCTGTGACCGGCTTCCCCGCAGAGTCCTCCACACACCACCCGGAGATCCACCATGCGTCACACCCCTGGCTGTTCGCGGCAACCACAGTGCCCGCGAGCACCGTTCGCGCCGAACGCCGGTACGGTGCCGATCCCTTGCCCCCGAACCGAAATCCCCGACCACATCCTGTCCGCCGCACCCGCGCCGAGGGTCGGATCAGGCCGCCCACCAGGTATCCGTCCACCCGGCACCAGCCAAGCCGGTGATCCACTCCAAGACCAGCACGCCAAGCGTGATCACGTAGGTGACCGCGTAGGTGACCCTGTCGGTGATCACAGCCGCCTTCGGCACCTCCTCTACTGCGTCCGCCGCCAGATTCGAGGTGTGGGACGTCCGCACCTGCCGAGCCTGCCCAGGTTCCGGTGGGTGGGGTCATGAGCCCTCGCGCGCACCTGGTCCCGGCCGCACTGGCGGTGTGGGCCACGGCGCTCGCCGGGTTGCTCTGGACGTGGTGGGCCGCGCTCGCGGTCGGTGTGACCGTCGGGGTTCTCGGTGGTGTGGCACTGCGCTCGTGGCGTCCGGCCGCCGTGGCGGTGGCCGTCGCGGGTCCGGTGGCGGCGTGCTGGATCGGTGCCCAAGTCCACGGCGCGGCCCACCACCCGCTCCGCGCCGCAGCCGAGCGCGGCACGTCCGCCACCGTCCACTTCGAACTGGACGATCGGCCACACGGCTTGCGCACCAGTGGTTTCGGCTCGCGGGCGAGTGGGGTCGACCTGGTCCTGGTCCGTGCGACGCTCGACGGTGGCGGCCGGATCGCGGTGCTCGCACCGGCGGTCCGGTGGCGGGACTTGCTGCCGGGCCAGCAGATCACCGCTCGCGGCACGCTCGCGCCGCCGCGTGGTGGTGAGCTGACGGTGGCGGTGCTGCGGGTTCGCGGACCTCCGCGGGACGTGACGGAAGCGCCGGTGTGGCAGCGGATCGCCGAGGACTTGCGTGCCGGGCTGCGGAGCGCGAGCACCGCGCTCGATCCCGAGCCGGCGGGTTTGCTGCCCGCGCTCGTGGTCGGCGACACCTCGAAGCTCTCGCCGAGAGTGGTGGAGGAGTTCCGCACGGCGGGTCTCGCTCACGTCCTTGCCGTCAGCGGTGCCAATTTGGCCATCCTCTGTGGCGCGGTGCTGTTGCTGCTGAGGTTGCTCCGGGTCGGGCCGCGCGGCAGTGCGGTGGGTGCGATGGCAGCGCTGGTCGGGTTCGTGGTGTTGGCCGGGCCGGAGCCGAGCGTGCTGCGGGCCGCCGTGATGGGTGCGGTGGCGTTGCTGGCGCTGGTGCTGGGTCGGGAGCGGTCGGCGTTGCCGGCGCTCGCGGCAGCGGTGGTGGTCCTGGTCCTCTACGACCCGGAGTTGGCCACCGAGCCGGGGTTCGGGCTGTCGGTGGTGGCGACGGCGGCGCTGGTGCTGCTCGCGCCGAGGTGGGCCGCCGCGATGAAGGACAGCGGTGTCCCGGTCGGGCTCGCGGAGGCGTTGGCGGTGCCGGTGGCCGCGAACCTGGCGACCGCGCCGCTGGTCGCCGGGTTCTCCGGTCAGGTGAGCCTGGTGGCGGTGCTGGCGAACCTGCTGGTCGCGCCGGTGGTGGCGCCGGCCACGGTGCTCGGCGTGCTGGCCGCGGTGCTGGCCCCGGTGTACGAGCCGGCGGCACGGCTGGTGGTCGAGGTGGCCGGTCCGGCGGTGAGTTGGCTCATCACCGTCGGGCGGCACGCGTCGGCGGTGCCGGGTGCGGCGGTCGGGTGGCCGAGCGGGTGGGCCGGTGGGGCGTTGCTGGCGGCGGTGCTGGTGCTCGGCTACGTGGTCATCAAGGTGCGTCGGATGCGGACGTTGGCGGTGGCGGTCGGGGTCGGCGCGGTGGTGGCGGTCGTGCCGTTGGGCGTGATCTCGCCCGGGTGGCCGGCGTCCGGCTGGTCGGTGGTGGCCTGCGACGTCGGACAGGGCGACGCGGTGGTCCTCGCCACCGCCGAGCGCGACCGCGCGGTACTGGTCGACACGGGTCCGGACCCGGTGCCGGTGCTGTCCTGCCTGCGGCGGCTCGGGGTGCGGCGCATCCCGCTGGTGGTGCTCAGCCACCTGCACGCCGACCACGTCGGCGGGTTGGCCGCGGTGTTGGCGGATCGAGGTGTGGGCGCGGTGGCGGTGGGGCCGTCGCGGCAGCCGGAGTGGGCTTGGGAGGAGGTGCGGGAACGGGCGCGGACGGCGGGGGTCCGCGTGGTCGAGCTGGACGCCGGGCAGCGGTTGAGCTGGCCGGGGCTCGACCTCGACGTGCTCGGTCCGCGTGCGGACCCGGCGGGTGGGACGAAGACGAACACGGCGGTCAACGACGCGTCGCTGGTCCTGCGGGCCTCCACCGCGGCCGGGCGGGTGCTGCTGACCGGCGACATCGAGTTGGCCGGGCAGGCGGACCTGCTCGGCGGGCACGTCGACTTGCGGGCCGACGTGCTGAAAGTGCCGCACCACGGGTCCCGGTACTCGTCGCCTGCGTTCCTCGCGGCGGTCCGACCGCGGATCGCCTTGGTGAGCGTCGGCGCGGGCAACCGCTACGGCCACCCCAGCGGGGTGCTGGTCGACGCCTTGACGAGTCACGGCGCGCTGGTGTTGCGCACCGATCGCGACGGCGACACCGCCGTCCTGGCCGGCCCGGAAGGGCCACGGGTCGCCCGCAGGGGTGGCGACTCGTCCGATCACGGACAAGGGGAGAACGATGAGGAACAACGACGCATGGATCCGGCTGCACTCGGGCTGGGTGCGGCAGGGCGGCAACCGGGCGGTGGCCTGGGCCCTGTGGCAGCCCGGCTACACCGCGGAACCGTGGCCACGGGACGAGCTGCGGCCCGCCTTCACCTACTACGTCTGCGAGGACCTGCCCGGTGGCGGCCGGGGAATCGTTTCCAGGGCCACCGTCACCGGCGTCATCCGCATGGCGCAGGTGCCCGCCGCCGACACCGCCTACCGCCTGATCTCCGACGCCCTGTTCGACGCCGACCTCGCCATACCGCCGGAGGAATGGCATGCCGAGCGCTACAACCAGGAGAAGGCGAAACGCCCGTGGCCCCAGATGCTGACCGCTTGGCGCGTCGTCACCGAACAGGTCGGGCCGCACGTCCTGCCTGAGCTGGCGGCCTTCCCCCGAACCGGCTGGATGCGCTCCGCCAGGATCGCCCTGTGACCGGACGCACCGGGGTCAGGTCGAGGACCGGACCCCGGTACGCCGGGCGCGGTGCCGGTGGGCCCAGGGATCGAGGGCTCAGAGCCGGAGGGCTCAGTCCTGGAGGGCCTTCAGCACGGCCTCCGCCGACGGCGGGACGTTGGCCCTCGGGCCGACCCGGTCGCCCAGGGCGTCCAGGGTCTTGAGGCCGTCGCCGGTGATCAGCAGCACGGTCTCGCCGTCCGGGTCGAGCCGGCCGGTCTCGATGAGCTTCTTCGCGGTGGCCACGGTGACGCCGCCGGCGGTTTCCGCGAAGATGCCCTCGGTCTCGGCCAGCAGGCGGATGCCTTCCACGACCTCTTCGTCGGTGACGTCCTCGATCGCGCCGTTGGTGCGGCGGACGGCGTCCAGCACGTAGGGGCCGTCGGCCGGCGCGCCGATCGCCAACGACCTGGCGATGGTGTCCGGGCGGACCGGGGTGACCACGTCGAGGCCGGCCTTGAAGGCGGCCGAGACGGGGGAGCAGCCGGTGGCCTGGGCGCCGAACACCCGGTACGGGGTCTCCTCGACGAGGCCGAGGCTGCCGAACTCGCGGAACGCCTTGTCGACCTTGGTCAGCTGGGAACCGGACGCGATGGGCACCACGATCTGGTCGGGCAGCCGCCAGCCGAGCTGTTCGGCGACCTCGTAGCCCAGCGTCTTGGAACCCTCGGCGTAGTAGGGCCGGACGTTGACGTTGACGAACGCCCAGTCCTCGTGCTCGGCGGCCAGTTCCTGGGCCAGCCGGTTCACGTCGTCGTAGTTGCCGTCGACAGTGATCAGGTTGCCGCCGTAGACGGCGGTCATCAGGATCTTCGCCCGCTCCAGGGAGGAGGGGACCAGGACCACCGACTGCCAGCCGGCACGGGAGGCGGCGGCGGCGACGGCGTTGGCCAGGTTGCCGGTCGACGGGCAGGCCAGCACCTTGAAGCCGAGTTCGCGGGCGGCGGCGAGGGCGACGCCGACGACGCGGTCCTTGAACGAGTGGGTCGGGTTGCCGGTGTCGTCCTTCACCCACACCTTGCGCACACCGAGGGCCTTGGCGAGGCGGTCGGCCTCGACCAGGCGGGTGCCGCCGGGGTCGGTGTTGGGGTGCGACTGGACGTCGGACGGCACGGGCAGCAGGCTGCGGTAGCGCCAGATCGAACGGGGGCCGGCTTCGATGTCCTCACGGCGGACCCGGCCGAAGTCGTAGGCCACTTCCAGCGGCCCGAAACACTCCAGACAGGCGTATTCCGGGGCGAGAGGCGTCTCGTGCCCGCATTCACGGCAGGACAGTGCCCGAGCCGGACCGAGGTCGAAGGAGGTGGTGGCCGAAGGCACACTCACAGCAGTCATCGCGAGGTATCTCCTCATCTTTCCCGCGTCGCGGGTCGGAATTGGCACCGTGATTGCCGGCGCGCGCTGTGATGCGCACGCTGAACAACGGGTTGCCGGGGCTTCTTCGGGCCGATCCCTCTGCCCCTCTGGATGAGCGGTATTCAGTTGTGGCTTCAAACTACGGCACGATCCCGACCCTCAGCCAGACACGTCCACCATCCGGACGCCCGTTGCGCGTGGGAGGATCGCGGCGTGAGTGCGCCCGCTGACACGCCCGACGCCGTGCACCTGATCGTCGGCGAGGAGGAGTTGCTGGTCGAGCGCGCTGTGCGCGGCGCGTTGGACGCCGCCCGCAAAGCCGACCCGCAGGCCGACCTGACCCGCGTCCGCGTGACCGATCTCACCGTGGCTGAGCTGGCCGAACTGGTGAGCCCGTCGCTGTTCGCCGAGGGCAGGGTGATCGCCCTGGAGGCGGCGCAGGAGATCGGCAAGGAGGTCGCCGACGCGGTGCTCGCGTACGCCAAGGCGCCGGCGGACGGCGTGACGCTGGTCGTCGTCCACACCGGCGGCGGGCGCAGCAAGGTGGCCAAGGACCTGCCCGCGGCGCTGCGCAAGGCCGGCGCCGGGGTGACCGAGTGCCCCAAGGTCACCAAGGCCGCGGACCGCGAGGCGTTCGTGCGCAACGAGATCCGGTCGGCGGGCGGCAAGGCCGATCCCGAGGCCGTGGCGGTGCTGATCGAGGCGGTCGGGTCGGACCTGCGCGAGCTGGCGGCGGCGTCGTCGCAGCTCGTCGCCGACACCGGCGGCAAGGTCGACGCCGACGCGGTTCGCCGCTACCACCGCGGCCGGGCCGAGGTGACGGGGTTCGCGGTCGCGGAGAAGGCCGTGATGGGTGACCGGGCCGGTGCGCTGGAGGCGTTGCGGTGGGCGATCCAGCTCGGTGTGCCGCACGTGCTGGTCGCCGACGCGCTGGCCGACGCGGTGCGCACGGTCGCGCGGGTGTCCGCGGTGGGGCGGGGTGACCCGTTCAAGCTGGCGGGCGAGCTCGGCATGCCGCCGTGGAAGGTGAAGAAGGCCCAGGGCCAGTCGCGTGGCTGGGAAGACCCGGGGCTCGCGGCGGCGATGACGGTGGTCGCCGATCTGAACGCCGACGTGAAAGGCGTCGCGGCCGATTCGGGTTATGCCCTGGAGCGCGCGGTGTTGAAGATCGTCGCGGCGCACGGACGGCGCTGACCGCACGGTGGGAGAAGGTCCGCGGACCGCGCAGCGGGGAAAGATCCGCTGACCGAGTGGCGGAGAAGTTTCGCGCCGGGGAAAGATCCGCTGACCGCTTGGCGGGAGAAGTTCCGCGGCCGGAGAAGATCCGCTGACCGCTTGGCGGCAGAAGATCCGCGGCGGGAGAAGGCCCGCTGACCGCACGGCTGCAGAAGATTCACCGCGGGAGAAGATTCACCGGCGTGCGATGAGATGCAGGACAACGCAGAAGCGCCGCCCACCCCGTGCGGGGGAGCGGCGCTTCTTGAAGAAGAACCAGATCAGATCTGGTTGGCGCGACGGGCGAGCGCCGACTTCTTGTTGGCGGCCTGGTTGGCGTGGATGACGCCCTTGGAGACGGCCTTGTCGAGCTTGCGGGAAGCCTCCTGCACCAGCGCGACAGCCTTCTCCTTGTCACCGGCCTCGGCAGCCTCACGGAACTTGCGGATCGCGGTCTTGAGCGACGACTTGACGGCCTTGTTGCGCAGGCGCGCCTTCTCGTTGGTCTTGATCCGCTTCAGCTGGGACTTGATGTTCGCCACGCGAAAGCCACCTTTTCCTCGGTCTCGGAGTCGTACCGCGCTTGTCACCGGCTCCACCCCACGAGGGGGTGGTTTTCCTCCACAGCGGAATGCCGCGCGGGTACGGCCGAGAAGGATATCAGGGCAGCTCACCGCACCGTGAACCGAGCCCTCCCGTCGCCGACCACGACCTCGTAGGAGCCCTTCGCCACCTCGGGCTTCCCCCCGCCGTCCATGTCACCCGCGGTCACCGCGAGGCGCTTCACGTCGAACGTCACGTCGACCGCCCGCTCCTCACCGGCCTTCACCGCGACCCGGGTGAACCCGACGAGGCGCTGCTGCGGTGTCAGGACCTTGCTCACCGGCTGGTGCACGAACACGGGCACGACGAGCGTCCCGTCCCGCGAGCCGGTGTTGGCGACCGTCACCGACACCTTCACCTGGCCGTCCCGGCCCACCTCGGTGGACTTCAGGGTCGGCGCCGACGTGGTGAACGTCGTGTACGAGAGGCCGTGCCCGAACGCGAACGCCGGGTCGTACCCCGAGCCCGGAGCCGCGTTCGCGCCCCGCACCTGGTCGTACGTGAACGGCTGGTCGCCGACCGACTTCGGCCACGACACCGGCAGCTTCCCGCTCGGGTTCACCGCGCCGAACAGCACGTCGGCGATCGCGGCGCCGCCCTCGGTGCCCGGCAGCCAGCCCGCGACCAGCGCGGGAGCGTCCGCCACCGTGCCGAGCACCTGCGGACGCCCGGTCAGCAGCACGACCACGACCGGCTTGCCGGTGGCCCGCACCGCGTCCACCAGACCCTGCTGCGCGGCGGTCAGGGCGGGCTCCTCGGTGTCGGCCTCACCCTCGGCGCCGGGGTCCTCGCCGAGCACCACGACCACCGCGTCGGCGTCACCGGCCTGCGCGACGGCCTCGGCCTGCGTGGGCGCGCTCACCACGTCGGCGGACGGAACGGCGGCCTTGATGCCCTGCAACACCGTCACGGTCGGCGGCATCGGCGACGACTCGGGCACGCCCTGCCAGCCGACCGTCCAGCCGCCGAGCTGCCTGGCCGGCGAGTCGGCCGTGTCTCCGGTCACCACGAGCTTGCCCACGCCGGTCGACAGGGGCAGCACCCCGCCCTCGTTGCGCAGCAGCACCGCGCCCTCCGCCGCAGCCTGACGGGCCAGCGCGCGGTCGGCGCCGTTCACGATCGCGTCGGCCTTCTCGGGGTCGACGTACGGCTTCTCGAACAGGCCCAGCTCGAACTTGAGCTTCAGGATGCGCCGCACGGCCTGGTCGATCCGCTTGCCGCTGACCGCACCGCCGCGCACGGCGGACAGCAGCCCGGAGGTGAACTCCGCCGCGTTGGACGGCTCCATCGCCATGTCCACGCCGGCGTTGACGGCCATCGCGATGGCCTCCTCGTAGTCCGCCGCCACGTGGTAGCGGTCCACCAGGAACCGGATGTCCTCCCAGTCGGTGATCGCCACGCCGCGGAAGCCCATCCGCTCGCGCAACTGGGTCGTGAGCAGGTACTTCGACGCGTGCGCCGGCACGCCGTTCACCGCACCGGAGTTGATCATCACGGTGCCGACGCCCGCGTCGAACTGCGGCTGGAACGCGGGCAGCACGGTGTCCTGGAGGTACCGGATCGGCAGCTGCGCGGGCGCGCGGTCGTGCCCGTTGAACGGCTCCGAGTACCCGGCGAAGTGCTTGGCGGTCGCGGTGAGCTTGGCGGTGCCGTCGGTCGGGTCGCTCTGCTGCCCGCGCACGTTCGCCGCGGCCAGAGCGCCGGCCAGCACCGGGTCCTCGCTGTAGGTCTCGTAGTAGCGGCCCCACCGGGTGTCACGTGCGATGTCGGACACCGGCGCGAAGTTCCAGAACACGCCGGTGGCGCGCATGGCCCGACCGGTCGACGCGCCGAGCTGCTGCTGGAGCTCGGGGTTCCACGTCGCGCCGAGGCCGATCTGGTGCGGGAACATCGTGGCGCTGAGCACGTTCGAGTGGCCGTGCACGCCGTCCGCGCCGTAGATCAGCGGGATCGGCAGCCGGCTGTGGTCCATCGCGTACTTCTGGACGGCGTTGGTCATCTCGGCCCACGCGCGCGGCGTGTTCGGGTTCGGCGCGTCGCCGCCGCCGGACAGGATCGAGCCGACCTTCGCGTCCTCCAGGACGGCTTTCATGCAGTCCTCGCGCAGCGGACCGGGGTTCCACTCGCAGTTGCCGCGCAGCTTGCCCAGCCGGATCTGGGTCATCTGGCCGACCTTCTCCTCCAGCGTCATCCGCCTGAGGAGGTCGTCGACCCGCCGGTCGACCGGCGCGCGGGCGTCGAGGTACGACTGTCCCGCCGGTTCGATGATGCCGCTGGCCTGCGCTCCGGTGACGAGCAGGGCGAGCGCGGCCAACGCGGCCACCGCCGTGCGTTTGCGGGATCTCAACACCGAGAACCTCCTGGGGTGGATCAGGGAGAACAGGGAGACACCCTTCCCGCGTGACCCGGCGCACAACAGGTCCGAACGGCCCATTTGGGAGCGTTCCCACACGCCGTGGAAGTCCCGCTACCAGCACCGGGAGGCGAGGGCGAAAAAGCAGTACAACCGTCCGGTTAAGCTGTTCCGGTGACCGCCGCACTCGACTGGCCCGGCTTCGGCCAGATCTCGCTCGCCGCGCTGCTGTTCCTCTGCCTGGCCGCCCTCGTGGCCGGCGCGGTCGACGCCGTGGTGGGCGGCGGCGGGCTGATCCAGCTGCCTGCGCTGCTGCTGATCGCGCCCGGCGGCCAGCCGCTGTACGCGCTGGCCACGAACAAGGTGGCGTCCGTGGTCGGCACGTCCGCCGCCGTGCGCACGTACGCGCGGCAGACCACGATCGACTGGTGGTCGGCGCTGCCGATGGCGTCGGCCGCGTTCGTCGGCGCGGTGGGCGGTGCGGCGTTCGCGGGAGCGCTGGCGCCCGGTGTGCTGAACGGTGTGGTGCTCGTCGCGCTGGTCGGCGTCGGCCTCTACACGTGGCGCAAGCCGGACCTGGGCGTCGCCGAGACGCCGAGGTTCGCGCGCGCCGCGCAGATCACGCTGATGGCCCTGGGTGGCGTGCTGATCGGCTTCTACGACGGTCTGGCGGGACCGGGCACCGGGACGTTCCTGGTGTTCCTGCTGGTGGGCGTGGTGGGCTTCGCGTTCCTCCACGCCTCGGCCACCGCCAAGGTCGTCAACGTCGCGACGAACCTGGGCGCCTTGCTCTACTTCATCCCGGCAGGGAAGGTGCTGTGGGGCTTGGGCCTGGTGCTCGCGCTCTGCAACGTGACGGGCGCGGTGTTCGGCGCACGCCTCGCGGTGCGCCGCGGGTCCGCGTTCGTGCGCCGGGTGTTCCTCACCATCGTGGTGGCGCTGGTGGTCAGTCTGGGGTGGAAGGCGGCGCTTGGATGATCCGGAACGTCGCGCCCATCGGGTCGCCGACCGTGGTGAACCGGCCGAACCGGGACTCGACCACGTCGCCGACCGTGACGCCGCCCAACTCGCGCACCCGCTCGGCCGTCACGTCGGCGTCGGACACCGCGAAGTAGGTCATCCAGTGCGGCGGGATCTCGGCCGGGATCTCGTTGGCCATGCCGAACACGCCGGCCACCGCTCGGCCGTCGACCTGGAACTGCGTGTACGGGATGTCCGGCAGCGGGTCCAGCTCCAGCCCGAACACCTGCCGGTAGAACTCCGCCGCGCTGAACGGGTCACGGGTGGCCAGCTCGTTCCAGATCACCGAGCCGGGCTCGTTCACCACGTACGCGCCGATGTGCGTGCCCGCCTCCCAGAGCCCGAACGCCGCACCGAACGGGTCCACGGCGATCGCACCGCGGCCCGGCCCGCCGGTGTCGTACTCCGGCACGAGCACCTTGCCGCCGTTGGCGTTGAGCGACTCGACCGACTCGTCCAGGTCGTCGGTGGCCAGGTAGGTCGTCCACACCACGGGGAACATCACGTCGGGCGGCATCTCGCCGAACCCGGCCACCGGCAGCCCGCGCACCAGGCCCATCGTGTAGTGCCCGGTCTCCGGGCCGCCGATCTCGAAGTCCCAGCCGAACAGGCCGCCGTAGAAGTCCATGGTGGCCTGGCGATCGGTGGTCATCATGTCGACCCAGGCCGGCGTGCCGGGCGTGTACGGGGAGTTCAGCTCGCTCACCTCGCCTACCGTCGCATCGGCAGCCGCCACCCGCGAGTTGATCACCCGAACGTGTGGCTCAAGGCCGGTCGCCCCGCGGACCGATTCAACCCAGGTGAAGAACCTGTGGTTGGAGTTCAAGGCTTTCGCCCTGGGCGGCAACATGTTCGACCTGGCGCTGGGCTTCATCATCGGCACGGCGTTCGCCGCGCTGGTCGAGAGCCTGGCGGGCAACGTGCTGATGCAGCTGGTCGCGGCGATCTTCGGCCAGCCGGACTTCAGCGGCTTCGTGTTCACGGTCAACAACGCCGAGATCCGCTACGGCGCGTTCCTGACCGAGCTGCTGAACTTCCTGCTGCTCGGCCTGGTGCTGTTCGGCCTGGTGAAGCTGATGAAGCTGGCCAAGCTCGGCAACTTCCGTGCGCAGGGCTCGCGCGAGTGCCCGCACTGCAAGGAGTTCATCGCGGTCGACGCCGACAAGTGCAAGTGGTGCACCGCCGACGTCGTCCCCGATGTCCTGGACGACGAGCCGGGCGCGTCGCCCGCCCGCTAGTCGCCCTTGCGCGGTCGGCCGCGCCGGGGTTGGTCGGCGGCCCCGGAGGGCAGCCGACCGGCTTCGGCGAGCGCTCGGCGCAGCAGGAACTCGATCTGCGCGTTGGTGCTGCGCAGCTCGTCGTTCGCCCACCTCGTCAGCGCGTCGTGCACCGCCGGGTCGAGGCGAAGCAGGACGCTCTTGCGCTCGGCCACCTCAGGTGTACAACGACCCGGCGTTGACCACGGGCTGGGTGGATCGGTCGCCGCACAGCACGACCAGCAGGTTCGACACCATCGCCGCCTTGCGCTCCTCGTCCAGTTCGACCACGTCCTCCTGCGCGAGCTTGTCCAGTGCGAGCTGGACCATGCCCACCGCGCCCTCCACGATCCGCGACCGCGCCGCGACCACCGCGCCCGCCTGCTGGCGCTGCAGCATCGCCTGCGCGATCTCCGGAGCGTAGGCCAGGTGCGTGAGCCGGGACTCGATCACCTTCACCCCCGCCGCCTGCACCCTGGCCGCGATCTCCACCGACAGCGTCTCGGTGATCTCGTCCGCGTTCTCCCGCAGCGACAGCCCGCTCTCCTCGTGGTTGTCGTACGGGTAGCTGGTGGCGATGTGCCGGACCGCGGTCTCGGTCTGGATGCCGACGAACCGGACGAAGTCGTCCACCTCGAACTTGGCCCGCGCGGTGTCCTCGACCTGCCACACCACCACGGCGGCGATCTCGATCGGGTTCCCGTCCGCGTCGTTGACCTTCAACGTGGCGGTCTCGTGGTTGCGGATCCGGGTCGACACCCGCACCTTCGTGGTGAACGGGTTCGCCCAGCGCAGGCCGTCCTGGCGGACCGTGCCGGTGTAGCGGCCGGCGAACTGGAGCACCCGCGACTCGCCCGGCGCGACGGTGAACAGCCCGCCCGCCGCGAGCGAGCTGCCCACGATCAACAGCGCACCGCCCACGATCGCCGGGACGCTCGGCCCGTCGTCACCGGGGATCGAGCCGAGCACGAGCACCACCACGCCCGCCAGCAGCACGACCACCGCGCCGCCGAACACGCCCCACCCGGACACCTCCCGCGCTTCCCGCTCCCGGACCACCGGAATCGGCATCCGCACCGCCACGTCCGTCGTCGCGCCCATGTCCCACCCCTCGATGTCATATCGCGTGCTTAGCAAAGTGATATCACTTTTTCGGCCACGCGGGCAAACCGGCTGGTCGTACGAGGACCGGAGTTGTCCGCAATCGGCCTTACGGTGGTCGCATGACCCCGGTACTGAGCCGTCGCGCCCTCGGGCGGGCCACCCTGGCCCGCCAGTTCCTGCTGGCCCGCACCGACCGGACCGTGCCCGAGGTCGTCACGCACCTGGTCGGCTTGCAGGCCCAGACCCCGCACACCTGGTACACCGGCCTGTGGTCGCGGATCGCGGGGTTCACCCCTGACCTCGCCGCCGACCCGCTCGTGGACCGCCGACTGGTGCGCGTCGCCGTGATGCGCTCCACGATCCACCTGGTCACCGCCGAGGACGTGCTCAAGCTGCGCCCCGTGGTCCAACCCGTGCTCGAACGGGACGTGTTCCGGAACTTCACCCACGGCCGTGACCTGCGCGGACTGGACGTGGACGCCGTGGTCGCCGCCGGACGCGCACTGCTGGCCGAGAAGCCTCGCACCAACAAGGAGTTGGGCGCCCTGCTGCACGAGGAGTGGCCGGATCGCGCGCCCGCCGCGCTGGCTTACGCGATCCGCTGCCTGGTGCCGCTGGTGCAGGTGCCGCCGCGCGGGGTGTGGGGTCGCAGCGGCGCCATCGCGCACACGAGCGTCGAGACGTGGCTGGGCGAGTCGGTGACGGACGAGCCTTCGGTGGACGACCTGGTGCTGCGCTACCTGGCCGCGTTCGGACCGGCGACGGTGAAGGACGTGCAGACGTGGTGCGGGCTCACCAGGCTCCGCGAGGTGGTCGAGCGGCTGCCCCTGCTGCGGCTGCGCGACGAGGACAACCAGGAGCTGTTCGACCTGCCCGACGCGCCCCGGCCGGGGGAGGACGTGCCCGCGCCGCCGCGGTTCCTCTACGACTTCGACAACGTCCTGCTGTCGCACGCGGACCGGCGCCGGGTCGTCACCGCCGACGTGCGGGCGCAGAACTACGACCCGCACGGCCCCGTGCCGCAGTTCTTCCTGGTGGACGGCGTCACGGCGGGAGATTGGAAGCTGCACCGCACCAAGGAGGTCGCCACGCTGGAGCTGCGGCCGTTCCGCGAGCTGTCCACAGTGGATGAAGTGGAGCGGGAAGGCGCGAGGCTGCTGGCGTTCCTCGCGCCGGACGTGCCGGAGCACGAGGTCCGGACAACCTCGCCGGGCGTGGCGCGTCCCTGACCGCATGGGGACGATCACGGTGCGCACACCGCGCGCGGAGGACGTGGGGCCGCTCGTCGAGGTGTACGTCAAGGCCCGGCGCAGCTACTACGAAGGCCACCTGCCCGAAGCGGAGCTGGCCGAGTGGGAGCGGACGGCGCGGGCCAAGGTCTACGACTTCGCGAAGCCGGGCACGGTGTGGCTGTGCGCCGAACTGGACGGTGAGTTCGCCGGGTTCGCGCTGATCACGCCGGACGGCGAGCTGTGGCAGCTCCAGGTCGACCCGGCGCGGTGGGGCAACGGCGTCGGCCGCTCGCTGCACGACGCCGCCATGGACGCCCTGCGCGACCTGGGCGTTACGACCGCGACCCTCGACGTGTTCGTGGAGAACACGCGGGCGATCCGCTTCTACACCGCGAGCGGCTGGCGTGAGACCGGGCGCGAGGACACGCACGTGCGAATGGCGCTGGACCTGACCGTGTGATCGCCTGGACGGCGTGGAGATCCTGAGCAGCCGAGTCCTCATCCGCTCCCGCGACCCCGAGCGCGTCCGGGCGTTCTACCGGGACGTGCTGGGCCTGGCCGTCTACCGCGAGTTCCCCGGCGGCACGGTGTTCTTCCTCGGCCAGGGGTTCCTGGAGGTGTCCGGGACCGCTTCCGAGGACCCCACCGACGCCACGCAGCTGTGGATGCAGGTGCGTGACGTCGCGCAAGCCGCCGAAGAGCTGGCCGAGCACGTCGTCCGGCCCGCCCGGCGCGAACCGTGGGGCCTGGACGAGGTGTGGATCGCCGACCCGGACGGCCGCCGGATCGTGCTGGTCGGCATCCCCGCCGACCACCCGCTACGCCGGGACGTCCGCGAGTAGCTGGATCGACGGCCCCACCACGCCGCCGTACTGGTGCAACGACGTGCGCACGCCGGTGAACCCGGCCGCCTCGGCCTCCTTGATCAGGTCGTACTCGGAGACGTCCAGCACCCGCCGGTGCACCGACACGACCAGCCGGCCACCCGGCCGCAGCACCCGGAACAGCTCGTGGAACGCGGCCGGCCGGTTGCCCCACAGCTGGAGGTTGTTCACCGCGACCACCACGTCCACGGAGTCCTCGGGCTGCCCGGTCCGCGTCGCCGCGCCCTCCCGCAACTCGACCCGACCGGACACGATCAGCTCCGCGCACCGCTCGCGCGCCTCGTCCAGCATGACCTGCGACGGGTCGACGCCGATCGCCTTCAGCGCGCGTTCACCGGCCAGCTTCAGGCCGACACCCGGACCGGGGCCGAGCACCAGCACGACCTCCTCGGCCGTCGGCGCCGCCAGCTCCGTCGCGTGCTCCTCGGCCTTCGCGTTCAGCACGGCCATCACCCGGCCGCCCAGCTCGCCGACCTTGCCGCGCGGGTGGCCGAACGCCGCGTCCAACGCCTTCATCAGGTTGTTCGCCATGGCTCAAGGGTCGCCAGGACGCCCGACGGTCGCATCGGGGATCGTCCCGAGACGGGTCGGGGATCGTCCCGGGGTGCTTCCGGGTGCCTGGACCCCCGCTGCCGTCGCGGTGCGGGTGGACAGGGCGGGCCTAGCGCCAGCCGAGCCGCCGCAGCGCGTCCACGACCAGCGAGAACCGCTCCGGCTCCAGCACCGAACCCTCACGCCGGATGTCGTCCTCGTCCAGCTCGAACACGCGGTCGAGGCGCACGTAGGAGTGCCTGCCGTCCCGGTCCCAGCGGCCCGAGCCCAGGTCGAGGCAGTCGTCCACCTCGTGCCGGTCGGGCGTCCGGCTGGTCATCATCAGGCCGAGCAACGCCCGCCGGTGCCGGCCGACGACCAGCAGCGGCCGGTCCTTGCCGCGGTCCGGGTCCTCCTCGAAGGGGACCCAGGCCCACACCACCTCGCCCGGGTCGGCCAGGCCGTCCAGGTCGGGGGAGTACTCCAGGGTGGCCGCCACCGCGGCCGTGTGGACCTCGCGCACCGCGCCCTTGACCGGGCGGGCGTCCTCACCGTTCGCGTACACGGCGTGCAGCTTATGGCCTCGGTCACGCCCGTGTGGAACGGTACGACGGCGCGGCGTGAGATGCTGTGTGCAGTTGAAATGGGCCCCGCACTACGCCTAGCCGACATGGGCCCCCGTCCTTCGTGTGCGAGGAACCTGAGTGACCACGTTCGCCGACCAGACGTTCACGCCTCCGGAGCTCATCCGGAACTTCTGCATCATCGCCCACATCGACCACGGCAAGTCGACCCTGGCCGATCGGATGTTGCAGCTCACCGGCGTCGTCGACGCGCGGGCGATGCGAGCGCAGTACCTCGACCGCATGGACATCGAACGCGAACGCGGCATCACCATCAAGGCGCAGAACGTGCGCCTGCCGTGGGTGGTCGACGGCAACAACCACGTCCTGCACATGATCGACACCCCAGGTCACGTCGACTTCACGTACGAGGTCTCGCGGGCGCTGGAGGCGTGCGAGGGCACCGTGCTGCTGGTCGACGCCGCGCAGGGGATCGAGGCGCAGACCCTGGCCAACCTGTACCTGGCGATGGAGAACGACCTCACCATCATCCCGGTGCTGAACAAGATCGACCTGCCCGCGGCGGACCCGGACAAGTACGCCAAGGAGCTCGCCCACATCGTCGGCTGCGAGCCCGAAGAGGTGCTGCGCGTCTCGGCGAAGACCGGCCTCGGCGTCGGCGCGCTGCTGGACGAGGTCGTCAAGCGCGTCCCGGCACCGGTCGGCGACGCGGACGCACCGCCCCGCGCGATGATCTTCGACTCGGTCTACGACACGTACCGCGGCGTGGTCACCTACATCCGGGTGGTGGACGGCAAGATCACCCCGCGCCAGCGCATCCGGATGATGTCCACCAACGCGACCCACGAGCTGCTGGAAGTCGGCATCATCTCGCCCGAGCCGAAGCCGAGCGTCGGCCTGGGCGTCGGTGAGGTGGGCTACCTCATCACCGGCGTGAAGGACGTCCGCCAGTCGAAGGTCGGGGACACGGTCACGGCGGAGAAGCACGGCGCCACCGAGCCGCTGGCCGGCTACCGCGAACCGCGCCCGATGGTCTACTCCGGGCTGTACCCCGTCGACGGGTCGGACTACCCGATCCTGCGCGAGGCGCTGGACAAGCTCCAGCTCAACGACGCCGCGCTGACGTTCGAGCCGGAGACGTCGGCCGCCCTGGGCTTCGGCTTCCGCTGCGGTTTCCTCGGCCTGCTGCACCTGGAGATCACCCGGGACCGGCTGGAGCGCGAGTTCGGCCTCGACCTGATCTCCACCGCGCCGAACGTGGTGTACCGGGTCGTGATGGACGACGGCACCGAGCACGTGGTGACCAACCCGTCCGACTGGCCGGACGGCAAGCGCGCCGAGGTGTACGAGCCGGTCACCAAGTGCACGATCATCGCGCCGAGCGACTACATCGGCGCGATCATGGAGCTGTGCCAGGCCAAGCGCGGCCAGCTGGGCGGCATGGACTACCTGTCCGAGGACCGCGTCGAGCTGCGCTACACCATGCCGCTCGGCGAGATCATCTTCGACTTCTTCGACGCGCTGAAGTCCCGCACGCGCGGTTACGCGTCCTTGGACTACGAGGAGTCGGGCGAGCAGGACGCCGAGCTGGTGAAGGTCGACATCCTGTTGCAGGGCGAGCCGGTGGACGCGTTCAGCGCGATCGTGCACAAGGACTACGCCTACGCCTACGGCACCAGGATGGCGTCCAAGCTGCGCGAGCTGATCCCGCGGCAGCAGTTCGAGGTGCCGATCCAGGCCGCCGTCGGCGCCCGCGTGATCGCCCGCGAGACGATTCGCGCCATTCGCAAGGACGTGCTGGCGAAGTGCTACGGCGGTGACATCACCCGCAAGCGCAAGCTGCTGGAGAAGCAGAAGGAAGGCAAGAAGCGGATGAAGATGGTGGGCCGGGTCGAGGTTCCCCAGGAAGCCTTCGTCGCGGCTTTGTCGACCGACGACTCCAGCAAGGACAAGGGCAAGAAGTAGCCCCACCGGCCAAATCCGCGCCGGTCGGTACATCTTCGGGTGTACCGACCGGCGCGGAGCCGTGTTTTCCGGATTCCCTTTGCCATGGTTGGCGCACCAACCGGGAGGAGGGGACCATGCATGACAGCCATGGCGCATGACCAAGGCGGACGTCCCTACACGGTCGAAGACCTGGAGGGCATGCCCGATGACGGCCACCGTTACGAACTCATCGACGGGTGGCTGCACGTGAGTCCGGCGCGGGGGTACCGGCATCAGAGGGTCGTGCTCAAGCTAGGTGCACTCCTGGACGCGGCATGTCCGGACGACCTCACCGTGCTGCCGGCTCCGTTCGCCGTCCGGCCATCCGGGAACACCGAGTTGCAGCCGGACGTCCTGGTCGGCCGCGACGTCGATTTCACCGACAAGCTGCTGCCGGTTGCGCCGTTGCTGGCGGTGGAGGTGTTGTCGCCGAGTACGGGAATCGTGGATCTCACCCTCAAGAAGGGTGCCTATGAGCGCATGGGCGTGGTCAGCTACTGGATCATCGACCCACGTGAGCTCACCCTGACCGTGTTCGAACTGGACTCCGACGGTCGCTACGCGGTGGTGGCGGAGGTGAAAGGGGAGGATCAGTTCGACGCGACGTTGCCGTTCTCGGTGCGGGTCGTGCCGGCAGAACTCCTCGGCGCCGTGCGGGAGAGGTATCAGGAATGACAGAAGGGCCCTCAGGACGCCCCTGTCCTGAAGGCCCTCGAAGGGGTGCGGCGGCTCAGCTGTGGTTGCGCAGCATGCCGCTCAGCGCGTGGCGGCGGAGGATGGCTTCGATCTCCCGCGCCTCGTGGCTCGTGTGGCGGGCGAGGATCGCCTCCATGTCCATCCGAGCGCTGGGGGTGTTGTAGGCGGCCAACTCGCGGTTCAGGTCCGCTTCCCGCTTGCGGATCTGCCGCCGGGTGGCGAAGTACGTGCGAACGGTCTCCAGAGTCTTGGTCATGTCGCCTTTCAATCGTCTCTCTGTATCGGTTCACCTACTATGATGCCGCACGTCAGGGACTTGCGCCGCCAAATCGGGCGTGATCTCCGCCGCAACTGTCACGGCCGTGTTAGAGGGCCCGTGCGGGACCCAGCCGGAGACGTCGGCCGGGTAACGGCGGCGCGAAAGTCACCTCACCGCGCGAGGATCTCCAGCGCCCGCGCGTACTTCGCCCGCAGCCGGTCCTGGGTCGCCTGGTCGAGCAGCGCCAGCCGTGCCGGTGACGTGTTGTCGGCGATGTCCGCCCGCTTCACCTCCACCGCGACCGGGTCGGCCCGCACGCGCGCCAGGTAGTCCTCCTGGGCCTCGCCGTCCCGGTGGCTCAACGCGAGCACGGTCGCCACCACCTCGGGTGGACATCCGGCGGCCAGCAGGTCGTCGTCGGTGACCGCGGTGTCCTCCACGACGTCGTGCAGCACGGCCGCCATGCGCGCGTGCTCGCCGGACACCCGGCCCATCACGCGCAGCGGGTGGTCGATGTACGGCTTGCCGGACTTGTCGACCTGCCCCTCGTGGGCCGCCCGCGCGATCCTGGTCGCGTCATCAACGGTGAACGTCACCCGCCCATGGTCACACCCTTGACAAGACCCAGTGGTCTAGTCCATTTTTCCAGTGGCCCACGTCACCCGTGCTGGGCTTGGCCGCCGAGGAGAACGTGGAGGTGGACGTGGCTTCGAGGACGAGACGCGCGCTGGGCGCGGTGCTGGCGGGACTGCTGGCGATCGCAGGCCTGACCCTGGTGGTCGTGGGCAGCGCGTCGGCAGCCAACCTGGTCGCCAACCCCGGGTTCGAGGGCAGCACCAGCGGCTGGACGTGCGGCGCGGCGACGACCGTGACGACCACGACCAAGCGCAGCGGCACGCACGCGCTGGCGGGCACCCCCGCCGGTCACGACAACGCGCGCTGCTCGCAGACGATCTCCGTGCAGGCCAACACCGCGTACAAGCTGACGGGCTGGGTCCAGGGCAGCTACGTGTACCTGGGCGTGACCGGCACCGGCAGCGGTGACAAGAGCACCTGGACGCCGGGGTCGACCGGCTTCAGCCAGCTGTCGATCGACTTCACCACCGGCGCGGCGAGCAGCGTCACGATCTACGTGCACGGCTGGTACGGCCAGCCGACGTTCTACGCGGACGACGTGAGCCTCGACGGTCCGGGCACCCCGCCGACGAGCACCACCACCACGTCGACGACCACGTCGACGACGACGACCACCACCACGACCACGACGACCACCAACCCGAACCCGTCGCTGCCGAAGCACGCCCTCACCGGCTACTGGCACAACTTCGACAACGGCTCGCGGGTGCTCAAGCTCGCCGACGTGCCGACCACCTACGACATCGTCGCCGTCGCGTTCGCCGACGCCACCACCACTCCCGGCGCGGTCGCGTTCAACCTCGACCCGACGTTGTCGAGCAAGCTCGGCGGCTACACCGACGCCCAGTTCAAGGCGGACGTGCGCACCCTCCAGGGCCGCGGCCAGAAGGTGATCATCTCCGTCGGCGGTGAGAAGGGCACGATCAGCGTCGGCAACTCGACCGCCGCGACGAACTTCGCCAACAGCGTGAAGACGTTGATCGCGAACTACGGGTTCGACGGCGTCGACATCGACCTGGAGAACGGCGTCAACGCCACGTACATGGCGCAGTCGCTGCGGAGCATCCACGCGGGCGGCGGCAAGGTCATCGCCATGGCGCCGCAGACCATCGACATGCAGTCCACCGGCGCGGAGTACTTCAAGCTGGCGTTGGCCGTGAAGGACATCCTCACGGTCGTCAACATGCAGTACTACAACTCCGGCTCGATGCTCGGCTGCGACCAGAAGGTCTACTCCCAGGGCACGGTGGACTTCCTGGTGGCGCTGGCGTGCATCCAGCTCCAGAACGGCCTCCGCCCGGACCAGGTCGGCCTCGGCCTGCCCGCCTCGCCGTCCGGTGCGGGCGGCGGCTACCAGTCGCCGGCCAACGTCAACGCGGCGCTGAACTGCCTGGCGAAGGGCACGAACTGCGGTTCGTTCAAGCCCTCGCAGACGTGGCCGGGCATCCGCGGCGCGATGACGTGGTCCATCAACTGGGACGCCTCGAACAACTGGCAGTTCGCCAACACGGTGGCACCGCACCTGGACACGCTCCCGTAGCCCCGCTTCCGGACGTAGGACTCCGACCCCGTGAGTCCTACGTCCGGAACGCGTGAGTCCTACGTTCAGGACGCGTGAGTCCTACGTTCGGAACCCCCGAATTCAACGCTCGGAACGCGCGCGTTTTGCGCGAGGACGGCGTGGACGTGCGAAGTCGGGATTTCGGCGGCGGGGCGGGTTAGGGTCGGCGCCATGTTGGACCGACTCGAAGTGCCCGTCATCGCCGCGCCGATGGCCGGTGGGGCGTCCACACCCGAACTGGTGGCCGCGGTCGGGGGCGCGGGCGGCCTCGGGTTCCTGGCCGCCGGCTACCTCTCGGTCGAGGCGGTCGCCGGTCAGGTCACCGCCACGACGGCGCTCACCGACCGGCCGTTCGGGGTCAACCTCTTCGTCCCCGGGCCCCGGTCCACCGCCGACATCTCCGGCTACCGCGAACGCGTCCGGGCGCTGTCACCGACCGAGCCGGGCGAACCGAAGTGGGACGACGACGCCTACGCGGCCAAGCTGGAACTGGTCATGGCGCTGCGCGTCCCGGTCGTCTCCTTCACCTTCGGCCTGCCGAACACCGAGGACGTGCACCGCCTGCACGCCGCCGGCTCGACGGTCGTCGTCACCGTCACCACCCCGCAGGAAGCCGCGCAGGCGGCCCAGATCGGCGCCGACGCGCTGTGCGTGCAGGGCAGCGACGCGGGCGGGCACCGCGGCACGTTCGCCGACGACGGCGTCTCGCCCGGGGGCGGCGAGCTGTTCGGCGTGCTGGCCGCGCTCCGCCTGGTCCGCGCCCGGGTCGACCTGCCGCTGATCGCCACCGGTGGACTGGTGCACGGCGCGGACGTCGCCGCCGTCCTCACCGCGGGCGCGGTCGCGGCCCAGCTCGGTACCGCGTTCCTGGCCGCACCCGAGGCGGGCACGTCCGCCGCGCACCGCAAGGCCCTGGCCGAAGGCACCCGCCGCACCGCCCTGACCAGGGCGTTCAGCGGACGTCCGGCGCGCGGCCTGGTGAACCGGTTCCTGGTCGAGAACCAGGGCAACGCACCCGCCGCGTACCCGGAGGTGCACCACCTGACCAAGCCGGTGCGCGCGTCCGGGGACCCGGAGCTGATGTCGATGTGGGCCGGGCAGACCTACCCGCTGGTCCGACCGGCCCCGGCGGCCGAGATCGTGGCACGCCTGGTCGCCGAGGCCCGTGACGCCATTTCCGTCGTGAACACGCGCATTCCGCCGGGGTAGCGCCACAGAATTGGCGGCGTGACCACCGCGCGCGAGCTCGCCGACGAGTTGCTGACCCTGCTGCTGGACGGAGATCCCGTCATGGCGACGCTGCTCGGCCTGCCCGGCTGGGACGACCGGCTGCCGGACCCGAGCGCCGAAGGTCACCGCGTGCTGCGCGACCGTGCCGTGGACATCGCGCGACTCGCGCGCACCGGGGACGACGACCCGGTGACACGGGCGGTGGTCGCGCAGCAGGCGTGGGGCATGGTGCACCGCCTCGACGCGAAGCTGGTCGAGCACACCCACGCGGAAGGCCTCACCGCGCCGCTGGTCGTGCTGCTCGGCGCGTTACCCCTGATCCGCCCGACCGACGACGCGGCACGGCAGGCCTACCTGACCCGGCTGTCGGCACTGCCCGCGTACCTGGAAACCCTCGCGCAGCGGCAACGGGAGTCCGCCCGCCGTCCCCTGCGACACCTGGTGGAATCCGCCATCGGCCGCCTCGACCGCTACCTGGCCGAGGACGTCGACCCGCTGTCCACGCCGCTGCACGGCACCGCGTTCACGTCCAGGTGCGACCGGCTGCTGCACGGGACCGTGCGCCCGGCTGTCGCCCGCTACCGCGACTTCCTGCGCACTGAGGTGGTCCACCGCGGTCGCGCCGACACGCAGCCGGGCCTGTGCTGGCTGCCCGACGGCGACCTGATCTACCCCGACCTGGTCCGGATGTACACGACGACAGCGCACACGCCTGAGGAGCTGCACCGGATCGGGTTGGACCTGATCGAGTCGCTGGACCGGGAGTACGAGGAGATCGGTGGACGGGTGTTCGGCCCGACCACGGCGGCCGGCGTGCGTGCCCGACTGCTCGCTGATCCGGCGCTGCGCTGGGGAAGTGCCGACGAGATGCTGGTGCCGGCCAAGGAGTGCATCGCCCGCGCGGAGGAGGTCGCGGGCGGCTGGTTCGGCACCGTCCCGGTGGCGCGGTGCGAGGTCGAGGCGGTCCCGGAGGCCGAGGCGCCGAACGCGCCGCTGGCCTACTACATGGACCCGGCGATGGACGGCTCCCGGCCGGGCACGTACTTCGTCAACACCCACCAGGCCGAGCTGCGCGACCGGTTCAGCGCCGAGTCCACCGCGTTCCACGAGGCCGTGCCGGGGCACCACTTCCAGATCGCGTCGGCCCAGCAGTTGGTCGACCTGCCGGTGCTGCGCCGGTTCGCGTCCATCGAGGCCTACCTGGAGGGGTGGGCGCTGTACGCGGAGCGGCTGGCCGACGAGATGGGCCTCTACAGCGACGACGTGGCGCGGCTCGGGATGCTGTCGGGCGACTCGCTGCGGGCCGCCCGCCTGGTGGTGGACACCGGTCTGCACGCGTTGCGCTGGACGCGTCAGCAGGCCGTGGAGTACTTGCGCGCCAACGCGGTCATGTCGGACGTCGACGTCTTCTCCGAGGTCGACCGGTACATCGAGAACCCCGCGCAGGCGCTGTCCTACATGGTGGGGCGGCTGGAGATCCAGCGCCTGCGCGGTGAGGCGGAGCGCCGGCTGGGCGACCGCTTCGACATCAGGGCGTTCCACGACCTCGTGCTGTGCGGCGGACCGCTGCCGATGGCCGTGCTCGCCGACGTGGTCGACGAGTGGTGCGACTCAGTCCTCGGTGCGGTTGTTGAGGAGTGACTTCCGCTTGCTGTAGGCGAAGTACACGACCAGCCCGATGAGGAACCAGACGCCGAAGCGCAGCCAGGTCTCCGGCGCCAGGAACGTGATCAGCCACAGCGAGAACACCACGCCGATGATCGGCACGACCGGCATGCCCGGCGTCTTGAACGTGCGCGGCAGGTCGGGCTGCTTGTACCGCAGCACGATCACCGCGACGCAGACCACCACGAACGCCAGCAGGATGCCGATGTTGGTCAGCTCGGCGGCCTCGGCGATGGGCAGGAAGCCGGCGATGACGGCGGACGCGACGCCGAGCACCCACGTGGTGCGCGTCGGCACGTGCTTGACCGGGTGCGTCTTGGCGAACCACTTCGGCAGCAGGCCGTCGCGCGACATCGAGTAGCCGACCCGCGCCGCGCCCATCAGGAAGGTGAACAGCACCGTCGTGATGCCCAGCACCGCGCCGACGGAGATGATGATGCCCAGCGCCGGCAGGCCGATGTCGGCGAACGCCGAGGCGAACGCGCTCTCCGCGTCCACGTCCTTGTAGTTGACCATGCCGGTGAGCACCAGGCAGGCGAGCACGTACAGCACCATCGAGACGGCCAGCGAGTAGATGATCGCCTTCGGCATGTGCTTCTGGGAGTCCTTGGACTCCTCGGCGGCCGTGCTCATGGCGTCGTAGCCGAACACCGCGAAGAACACCGTGGCCGCGCCCGTGAGCGCGCCGGACAGGCCGAACGGGAAGAACGGGTTGTAGTTGCCGGTGTTGATGTGGAACGCGCCGACCACGATCACCAGGAGCACCACGGCGACCTTCAGGTACACCAGGGTCGTCTCGAAGCGGGCGGCGTTCTTCATGCCCGTGTTGAGCACGAACGCGATCAGCAGGCACAGCAGCACGGCGAACAGGTTGACCTTGTAGCTGCCCGCCGCGACGTCACCGGTCTCCGTGCCGGGCGCGCCGAGCATCCACACCGGCAGGTCGATGCCCAGCAGGTTCAGCAGCTCGTTGAAGTAGCCGCTGATGCCGATCGCCACCACGGCCACGATCGCGGTGTACTCCAGCAGCAGGTCCCAGCCGATGAACCAGCCGACGATCTCGCCGAGCACGGCGTAGCCGTAGGTGTAGGCCGAGCCCGCCTTGGGGATCAGGCCCGCGAACTCCGCGTAGGAGAACGCGGCGGCGGCGCTGGCGATGCCCGCGACGAGGAACGAGATCAGCACGGCCGGGCCCGCGGTCTTGTTGGCCACGGCGCCGGCCAGCGAGAAGATGCCCGCGCCGATGATGCCGCCGATGCCGATCGCGGTGAGCTGCCACAGCCCCAAGGTCCGGGTCAGCGCCGTCTTCTCGTCACTGATCTGCTCGATCGGCTTGCGGCGGAACACGCCGCTGCCCCGGCCGAATCCGTCCTGCACCGTCATTCGTCCAGCTCCCTCGGTGGATTGGTGTGCGGCGAACCGTACGCCGGTCAACTGTCACCGGGTTTGTCCGATCACACCATTCGAAGGGCCGTTTCTTGTTCGGTTGTACGGAGTGGCGACTCTCAGCTCCGCGTGAAGACGATCTTGCCCGCGGTCTCGCCGTCGAGCATGGCGCGCAGGCCCTCCTCGGCCC
Organism: Saccharothrix sp. NRRL B-16314; assembly: GCF_000716595.1. Taxonomy (GTDB): domain Bacteria; phylum Actinomycetota; class Actinomycetes; order Mycobacteriales; family Pseudonocardiaceae; genus Actinosynnema. The sequence continues at coordinate 342,229 of NZ_JNXC01000002.1, read as the reverse complement.
GGTCGAACGGCAGCTCCGCGCCGATCTGCGGACGCAGGCCGTTCAGCTCGCAGAACGCCAGCAGGTCGCCCAACTCCTCGCGCGTGCCCATGGTCGAGCCGACCACCCGCAGCTGGAGGAAGAACAGCCGCTGCAACTCGGCCGCCGACGCGTCACCGCTCGTCGCGCCGGAGATCACCACGATCCCGCCCGGCTTGAGCGACTTCATCGAGTGCGACCAGGTGGCCTTGCCGACGGTCTCGAACACCGCGTCCACGCGCTCCGGCAGCCGTGCGCCGGACTCGAACGACTGGTGCGCGCCCAGGCTCTCGGCCAGTGCCCGCTTCTCCTCCGTGCGGCCGGTGACCCACACCCGGAAGCCCGCCGCGCGGCCCAACTGCACCAGAGCCGTCGACACGCCACCGGACGCGCCCTGCACGAGCATCGTCTGACCCGGCCGCAGACCCGACTTCACGAACAGCATCCGGTACGCCGTCAGCCACGCGGTGCCCATGCACGCAGCTTCGGCGAAGCTCAACCCCGCCGGCTTGGGCAGCGCGTTGCGCGCCGGGACGACGACGTGGTCGGCGAACGAGCCCTGGTGCTTCTCGGTGAGCAGCGTGCGGCCGGGGTCCAGGGTCTCGTCACCGGACCAGGCCGGGTCGCCGATCACCGAGTGCAGCACGACCTCCGTGCCGTCCTCCAGCGTGCCCGCGCCGTCGCAGCCGAGGATCATCGGGAACCGCTCGGGCTTGATCCCGACGCCGCGCAGCGTCCACAGGTCGTGCATGTTGAGGCTCGCGGCCTTGACGGCCACCTTCACCCAACCCGGTGGGACCTCGGGCTCCGGTCGTTCGCCGACGCGCAGGGCGGCGATCGGGTCTTGCGGGCTCGGCTCGGCTGCGTAGACGGCGAACATGCGGGCAACTTACCGACTGGTAGTGATCCGTGTGCGGTGAAGCGCGTCACGGGACTAGGCTCGGTGGTGTGGTGGACGGGTTCGAGCAGTGGTGGGACGGGGTCGAGCTGTGGATGGCGCAGCTGGCCTTCCCCTTCCAGTTCGCGCTGCTCATGTGCGTGCTGCTGCCGTTGTCCCTGGGGGTGGCCCGGCTGATCGACCGGGTCGTCGACAACGCCTCGACCAGGTTCAACCCGGTGCCCAAGGTCGAGCCGGGGAGTGACGAGGGGAAGCCCGAGAAGGTGGACGCGGGCCGTTCTTCGTAGGCTCTGGAGTCGTGACTCCCGCCCGGCGGCTCTCCGCCGCACTGCTCGGCCTGATCGTGCTGGTCGTGGTCGGCTACTTCGCCAAGGACCTCACCGACTCGTCGCCCGCTCCGCCCACCTCCAGTTCCGTGCCCGGTGCGGCGGTCGACGTTCCCGGTGCGGACTCCGGGTTGCCGGTCGAGGCGCTGTCCGAGCTGCCCCCGGAGGCCAAGGCGACGTGGGAGCTGATCGAGCGGGACGGCCCGTTCCCGTACCCGCGCAACGACGGGGTGACGTTCCAGAACCGCGAGAAGATACTCCCGGCCGAAGCCCGCGACTACTACCGCGAGTACACCGTGCCTACGCCGGGCAGTGACGATCGCGGTGCGCGTCGGATCGTCACCGGGTCGTCGGACGAGGTGTACTACACGGGTGACCACTACGAGTCGTTCGTCGTCGTGGACGTGACGAAATGACCTACCGGCACGTGGTGCGCCGGGGCGCGCACTCGAAGAAGGCCGCCATCGGGGCGATTGCGGACGCGTTGAGCTTTCCTGATTGGTTCGGGCACAACCTGGACGCGTTGTACGACTGCCTGACCGACTTGTCGTGGTTGCCGGAGGGTGAGCACGTGCTGGTGTGGGAGGGGGGCAACGCCGACGTCGAAGCCGTCCTCGCCGACGCCGCCACCCGCACTGCTGATGCAGGGGAACGCGTGCTGATTGTGGAGTACACGGACTGAGCTATTCCGCGGGTTCGGTGTCGGAGAACTCGCGCAAGTCCGGTAGTGCGTCCCCGAGCATCCGGTACACCTTCACTGCCGCTTCGGGCGTCAGGGACAGGTCCACCACACCGTCGAAGTTCAGCTCGAAGTCGCCGTCCCCGGTGATGTGCGACTTGAACCGCGCATCGGTGTGGATCTTGATGTAGGAGGAGTGCTCGACCCCGATGTCGCTCTGGAATGGCATGCAGCGAGAGTAAGACGGCAACTCAAACACGGATGTGTTCTAACGAGTGAAAACTTGATTTGCTGTTTGATTCACTCGGTCAGGCGTCCAAGCGGTGTGCGTTTCGTGCGGCACACTCCCGCGCATGGTTGGTGAAGACGACTTCGACCCCGTGATCGCGCGGCTCCAGTTCGGCGAACTGGCCCGTCAGCTCAGAGAAGCCGCGAGGGTCGAGTTCGGTGAAGCGGACAGGGCTGTCGGTGGCTACTTCGGCAAGCTGTCGAAGATCGAAACCGGCACCATCGCGCCGCGATCGCAGGACGTCGACTGGATGGTCGAGCGGTACGAAGTCGCCTCGGCCCAGGCTGAGGAACTGCGATCGCTGGCCACGATCGCCCGACGCCGCGCCAAGCCCGCGAAGACCCTCGGCACGTCGCGCCAGTACGTGTCGCTGGAACGCCGCGCGACCAAGATCGCGATGGTGTACAACGAAATCCCCGGCTTGCTCCAGACCGCCGAGTTCGCGTACACGGCGTTGTCGCTCTCGCCGGTCATCGTCGCGGCCGACTTGCCGGGCTACGCCCAGGAACGAGCCGAACGCGGCGCGCGGGTCATCCGGTCGGACGGGCCGGAAGTCAGGATCGTGCTTGGCGAGGAAGCGTTCGACCGCGCGAACGGTGGACCGGCGGTGCTTCGACGGCAGCTCGAACACCTCCGCGAAGTGGCGGACATGCCCAACGTCGGCCTCCGGGTGCTGCCGAGGTCCACCACGAGCGGGATCGTTCCCGCGCTCGTCTGCCCGTACACGCTGTTGGAAGTCGATGCGAAGACGTTGGCTTACGTGGAGACCTTGACCCGCTCGGACTACATCAAGGCCCCTGCGCCGTATGTGTTCGCGTTCGAGCACGCTTGGCGTCTGGCCGCTTCCGGTGGAGAGTCGACGGAGATCCTCGACCGCAGGATCGCGGACCTCGCCGACACCAGGGAGTAGCAATGTGGAGCATGGCCACCACCCTCACGGATGCCCGGTGGCGCAAGAGCGGCCGTTCTAACGCCGGCGGCGCTCAGTGCGTCGAGTTGGCACATGTGGAGATCGGCACGGCGGTGCGGGACAGCAAGGCGCCCGCCGGACCGGCGCTGATCTTCGCCCCGGCCGCGTTCGCGCACTTCGTCGCGGGGTTGAAGCGCGGCTGAGGTTGTCGGCGGGACACCTCGTCCCCGGTGTCCCGCCCCTCGCCTGCTCGACCCACCTAGTTCGTGCCGGATTCCTCGGTGCCGGACTCCTCGGTGGGCACCCACGACGGCTTGCGCTTGCCGACGAACGCGGCGATGCCTTCCTGACCTTCGGGGCCGCCGAAGTGGCGTGCGGACAGGGCGAGCATGTCGGCGAACACCTCGCCGAGGTCGTCCGGCCGGGGTTCCTGCAACATCCGCTTCGTGGCGGCCAGGGCGTTCGGCGCGCCCAGCGCGAGCATGTCCGTGTACCTGCCGACCTCGGTGTCCAGGTCGTCGGCGGCCACCGCGGAGTTGATCAAACCGATGGCCACGGCCTTCGGCGCGGCGAACGTCTCGCCGGTCAGGAACAGCTCGTGGGCCGCCCGGGGCAGCAGGCGGGGGAGCACGGTCACCGAGATGACGGCGGGCACGACGCCGATGCGGACCTCGCTGAACGCGAACGTGGCCGTGTCCACCGCGACCGCGATGTCGCACGCCGCCACGATGCCGACACCACCCGCACGCGCCGGGCCGGCCAGCCGTGCGACGACGGGCTTCGGGCTGGTCCACAGCTGTTCCAGGATCGCCGGGAACTCGTTGACCCCCTGCTTGTCCGCACTCGCCCCGCCCGCCTCCTTCAGGTCCATGCCGGAGCAGAACACCGGTCCGGTGTGGCTCAGCACGATCACGCGCACGGCGTCGTCGGCCGTGGCGGTCTTCAGGTGTCCGGTCAGCTCGGCGCGCAGCTGTGCGGACAGGGCGTTGCGGTTGCGGGGGGAGTCCAGCGTGATCGTCGCGATGCCGCGCCGCACCTCGTAGTGGACCAGCTCGTCTGCCATGCGCCGCACTCTACGATCCCGCGATACTTGACAGCGTGCTGTCAAAACGACAGGATACTGTCATGAAGACGGAAACGGTTCACCTCGCTGTGTACGACACGTTGGCCGACTGGGAGTTCGGGTACGCGACGGCGCAGATCAACACCCCGCAGTTCCAGAAGGCGCCCGGCCGCTACCGGGTGCGGACCGTCGGCGCGACGCTCGACCCCGTGACGTCCATCGGCGGCCTGCGGATCACGCCTGACCTCGCCCTGACCGACGTCGACCCGGCCGACAGCGCCATGCTGATCCTGCCCGGCGCGGACACGTGGGAGAGCGGTGCCAACGCCGCGTTCGGCGCGGCGGCCCGGCGCTGGCTGGACGCGGGCGTGCCGGTGGCGGCGATCTGCGGTGCGACGATGGGGCTGGCCGCCGAGGGGTTGCTGAACGACCGGGCGCACGGCGGCAACGCGGTCGAGCAGTTGGAGTCCGTGCCGGGGTACACCGGTGCCGCGCACTTCGGCCAGGAGCGGGCGGTGCGGGCGGACGGCCTGATCACGGCGGGTGCGGCGTCGGCGCTGGAGTTCGCGCGGGAGATCTTCGTCGAGCTCGACCTGTACGAGCCGGCCGTGCTGGAGGCGTGGTACGGCCTGTACCGGACGGCCGACCCGGAGTGGTTCGGCAAGCTCGTCGCCGCGGTGTCGTGAGCGACGTCGAGCCCCGCACGGAGGCGGGGGACGTGCTGACCGAGGTCATCATGCGCACGTTCCGCCTCTACGGCGGTTTCCTCGACGCGGCCGAGGTGATGACGAAACCGGTCGGGCTCACGGCGGCGTCGTGGCAGGTGCTCGGCGCGGTGCTCAGGCAGCCGCTGCCGGTCTCCGGTATCGCCCGCGAGATGAGCCTGACCCGGCAGAGCGTGCAGCGCATCGCGGATCTGCTGGTGGAGAAGGGCTTGGCCGAGTACCTGCCGAACCCGGCGCACAAGCGGGCCAAGCTGTTCCGCCCCACGGCGGCCGGGTACGAGGCGGTCTCCCGGCTGGCGGAGGCGCAGCACGCGTTCACGAACCGCATCTCGGCCCAGGTGGACGTCGACGACCTGCGCACCACGCTCAAGGTGATGGAACGGCTGGTCGAGGCCTTGGACGCCGACCGCTGACCCCGTGCGTCCGGAACACCGGCGAACCCGCTGACGGCCACGGTCGGCGCGCGGGGATCGCGCACCGACCGCGGCCCGTGGTGCAGGAGGCGGTGATCAGGTCAGCCGATCGTCGTGGTGGTCAGCACCGGGCTCGGGTCCGGGTACCCGGTCGCCGGTGCGTCGACCGGGAAGAACCCGGCGATCACCACGGCGGTGAACGTCAGCCCGGCGTCGGAGTAGCTGGTGCCGCCGAGCTTGGAGGTGATGGCGCCGGACGCGCCGGCGGTGACGTTGATCGTCAGGGTGGGCAGTTCGAAGTTCGCGCCGCCCTTGAGCGGGCCGGCGAGCTTCAGCACGAGGTTGCCGCCTTCGAGGGTGACGGTGGGCGTGCTGTTGAGGCCCGATCCGCCTTGCAGGGTGGCGGAGCGGTAGGTGGAGTTGGCCGGCACCGGGATCTTCAGCGCGAGGTTCTTGATCTCGCGAACCCGGTAGCCCGAGGCTTCCGCCGGCACCGTGTTCGGCGCCGGGTCGATGACCACGGCCACGGCGCTGCCGGGCGCGGCCGTCGCGGGTGCGGTGGCGTCGATCGTCTGGTTCAGCGTGAACTCGGACGTCTGTCCGACCGCGCTGGCGCGCAGCTTGTAGGTGATGGGGTGGGTCGCGGCTTGCGCCGTCGAGGTGAACACCAGCAGGGGTAGCAAGGCGAGTGCCGCAAGTCGAGCAGGTTTCATTGGTCCTCTCCCCGTTGAGGTTTAAGGCATCCGGAGCACTTGCTGCGATACCTTCTGCCTACTCATGAGTAGGTTTCACGTCAACGGTTAACAGTTCACAGATCGTGAGCCCACGACGACTGTCCGTTCCGCCCGTGCGCAACAAATGATCAAAGAGTGGACCGCGTCAGGCGGACCGGGCCACGCGCTCCTCGGTCAACGCCGCCGAGTAGCGGTGCAGGACGAGTTCCGCCACTTCGGGGTCGGGGCCAAGGGGCGGTGCGATCACGGCGTCGGCGCCCGCCAGGTCTGCCACCCGGTCCGGGAGGCGGCCCGGGGCGAGGAACCACGACGCCACGGCGATCCGCCGAGCACCCTGGGCGCGAAGCCGCGCCACGGCCGTCGGCACGTCGGGAGTGGCGGACGAGGCGAAAGCGGCCTCCACGCCGGCCCACCCCGAACCGGCGGCCCACCGGGCGGCGATCCGCGACACCAGGGCGTTGGCGGGCGCGTGGGACGAACCGGCGCCGGCCAGGACCACGCCCAGCGAACGGTCGCGTGACCGCACGCCGACCGACGCCAGTCGGCGCAGGGCCGCCGACTCCAACCGCGGATCGGGGCCGAGCACGTCGGCGATCGTGACGTCCAACGACGGCAACCGGGCCTCCGCCACCGCGCCCGGCACGTCGACCCGCGCGTGGAAAGCCTTGCCCAGCAGCAAAGGCACCACCACGGCCGAACGGTGACCGTCCGCCGCCACACCCCGCAGCACGTCGCCCAGCAACGGCACCGAGAGGTCGAGGAACGAGCACCGGACGTCCAACGACGGCTGCAACGCCCGCACCACGTCCAACAGCTCGTTGACCACGGCCGCCGACCGCGGATCACGACTGCCGTGCGCCACGGCCACCAACGCGGTCACAGTGCACCCGTCAGCCCGCGCGCCCGCAGCACGGCGCGCTCCAACGGCCGGAACACCAGCAACTCGATCCCCACGCCCACCAGCAGGATCAGGAAGATCGCCGCGATCACCATCGAGATGTCGTTCAACGCCGACCCGTTGTGCAGGTACTGCCCCAGGCCCTCACCCAGCTGCGGCGACGTCGCGATGATCTCCGCCGCCATCAGCGAACGCCACGAGAACGCCCACCCCTGCTTCAACCCCGCAAGGTACCCGGGCAGCGCGGCGGGCAGCAGGATGTGCCGCGCCGCCGCCAGCCGACCCGCGCCCAGCGCCTGACCGACCCGCGGCAGCAGCGGCGGGATCTGGTCGACGCCCGACACCAGGCCGTTGGCGATCGACGGCACCGAACCCATCAGCACCACGAAGTAGATGGTCGACGGCGTCGCGCCGAACCACAGGATGCCCGCCGGGACCCACGCCACCGACGGCAACGACTGCAAGCCCGTCAACAGCGACCCGATGGCCGCGCGGACCACCCGCACCTTGGCGATCAGCAACCCCAGCGGCGTGGCGATCACCACGGCGGTGAGGAACCCGAGGACGGCGCGGCTGACGGAGGTCCAGAGCACTTCGAACGCACGACCGGTCTCGACCGCCTCGACCACCGCCGCCCACACCGACCCCGGCGACGGCAGCTGGTACTCCGGCCAGAACGCCAAGGCCCACAACGCCTGCCACGCGCCGAGCAGCAGCGCGAACGCGATCAGCGGCGGCACCGCGGTGCGGAGGAACCGCTTGCGCAGCGACGGTCGCTGCTCCTGCGACGGCGCGTCCAGCGCGTCCAGGCCGGCGCCGACGGCGGAGAGGTCCGTGTCAAGCTGCGGCATGTCCGCTGATCACCTCTCGCAGGTGGGTCGTGATCTCGTCGATGACGGCGGGCTCGTCGCAGTCCACAGTGGACCACTCGCGCACCACGCGGCCCGGCCGGGAGGACAGCAGCACGACCCGCTGACCCAGCCGCACGGCCTCGCGCACGTCGTGCGTGACGAACACGATCGCCGTGGAGGTCTCCCGCCACACCCGCACCAGCTCCGCCTGGAGCACGTCGCGGGTGATGGCGTCCAACGCGGCGAACGGCTCGTCCATCAGCAGCAGGCCGGGCGTGCCCTCCTCGGCACTGCCCAGCGTGGACGCCAGGGCGCGCGCCAGCGCCACGCGCTGCCGCATACCGCCGGACAGCTCGTGCGGACGCTTGTGACCGGCGTCGACCAGGCGCACCAGCGACAGCAGCTCGCTGGCCTTCTCCCGGCGCGCACCGCGCTTCACGCCCGCGAGCCGCAGCGGCAGCTCCACGTTGCGGGCAGCGGTCAGCCACGGCATCAGCGCGGCCTCCTGGAACATCACGGCGGGCCGTGAGGTGGTCAGCTCGATCCGGCCGGAGGTGGGCGCGTCCAGCCCGGCGACCAGGTTCAGCAAGGTCGACTTCCCGCAGCCGGACGCGCCGAGCAGGCACACGAACTCGCCCGGTGCGACCGTCAGGTCGACGCCGTCGAGCGCGACGACACCGGCCGGGCCGTGGCCGAAGACCTTCCGGACCCCGGACAAGGTCACCGCTGCGTCCACGTCGGACAGGGACGTCGGGTTCTCAAGCGTGGCGGTCATGGTGTGCCTGCCTTCCTCAAGTTACTTCCGGTCCAGCCCGGCGGTGTCCACGGTCGGCTTGCCCGCCGCCGAGAGCACCTTGTTCAGCAGCGTGAAATCGGCGAGACCGGCGACGTCCGCGGCCTCCTTCACCACACCCGCGGTCACCGCGTCCTGCGCCAGCCGCGGGAAGCTCTTGGCCTGCGGGTCCAACGTCAGCTCGATGTTGTCGAACGCCCGGTCCAGCACCGGCTCGCCCAGTGCCTTGCCGGTGAGCTGCTTCAACGCGTTGTTGACGACCTGCTTGGCCTCGACCTCGTTGTCGCGCCCGAAGTCGGTGGCCGCGAGGTGCCCGCGCAGCAGCGCCTCCACCGTCTGCGGGTGCTCGCGGAGGAACTGCGTCCGCACGATCATCACCGTGGTCGGGAACTTCCCGTCCTCCCACAGGGACTTCTCGTCCAGCAGCACCTTCGCGCCCGCGTCCAGCACGAGCCGCGACGACCACGGCTCCGGCGCCCACGCGCCCTGGACGTCGCCTCGCCGGAACAGGTCCAGCGACTGCGAGTTCTCCACGTTCGTGACCTGCACGTCGAGCTTCTCGTCGGACAGCCACTTCTTCAGCGCCACGTCCTGCGTGTTGCCGAGCTGCGGGGTGGTCACGACCTTGCCCTTGAGGTCTGCGGGCGAGGTGATCTCCGGCTTGACCACGAGCTGCGCACCGCCCGACGTGGCGCCGGCGACGAGCTTGACCGCCTCGCCGTCGGACTTGGCGTAGGCGTTGATGGCCGGGCCGGACCCGATGTACGACACGTCCAGCGAGCTGCCCAGCAGGGCGTTCACCGCGTCGGGACCGGCGTTGAACGTCTGGGCGACGAGCTTGGTGCTGCCGAGCTCCTTCGCGAAGAAGCCCTTGTCCACGCCGATCAGCGCGGCGGCGTGGGTGACGTTGGGGAAGTAGCCGAGGCGGACCTCGGCCGCCGCGCCCTTGTCCTCGACGGCGGCGGTGGAATCGCCGCGGTCGATCCGAGAGCAACCGGACAGTGCCGTGAGTGCGGTCAGTGCTGCCAGTGACGTGATCAGGGTGCGGCGCTTGGTGCTCACGATCGTGGGACCTTTCAGGGACCGGGGGAGACGAGGGCGTGGCTGTCCGGCTCGGCGGCGTCGCCGCCGTCGGTACAGCTCTCCACACCGTCCAACTCCGGCAGCGGGGCGCCCACGAGTCCGGCGGCCAGCGTGCTGCCGTCGGCGGCGTCGATGACCAGGAACGCGCCCGTGCGTCGGCTCTTGGTGTAGTCGTCCACCGGGATGGGCTCGGCCGTGCGCAGCGCGACCTGGCCGATCTCGTTCAGCGTCAACGAGTCCGGCGCGTCGGTGCTGCCGAGCTTCTGCTCGTCGAACCGGGTGCGCAGCTCGGTGACGATCGCCTGCACGGTCCGCGTGCCGTGCTTGACCAGCACCCGGGCGCCGGGCGTCAGCGCCTTCTCCGACAGCCAGCACACGGTCGCGTCGAACTCGTCGGTCACCTTCGGCGGCACGGCCGCGGCGGCGATCAGGTCACCCCGGGAGATGTCCAGGTCGTGCTCCAGCAGCAGCGTCACCGACTGGCCCGACGCGGCTTCCTCCAGCGGGCCGTCCGCGGTGTCGATGCCGGTCACGGTGGAGCGCAGCCCGTCGGGCAGCACCGCGACCTCGTCGCCCACCCGCACCGTGCCCGCCGCGACCTGGCCCGCGTAGCCGCGGTAGTCCGGGTGCTCGGCGGTGCGCGGGCGGATCACGTACTGCACCGGGAAGCGGAACGGCGCGTCGTGCGGGTCCGCGTCGACCGGCACCGTCTCCAGGTGCTCCAGCAGGGTCGGGCCGTCGTACCAGGGCGTCCGCTCGGAGTGCTCCACCACGTTGTCGCCCGCCAGCGCGGACACAGGGATCTCCACCACGGCGTCCTCGGGGTAGCCGAGGGCGGTGGCGTGCGCGGTGAACTCCTTGGCGATGCGGGAGAACGTCACCTCGTCGTAGTCGACCAGGTCGATCTTGTTGACCGCCAGCACCAGCCGCGGCACGCCCAGCAGCGCGAGCACGGCCGCGTGCCGCCGGGTCTGCTCGATGACGCCCTTGCGCGCGTCCACCAGCAGCACGCCGAGCTGCGCGGTGGACGCGCCGGTCACCGTGTTGCGGGTGTACTGCACGTGGCCGGGGGTGTCGGCGAGCACGAACGAGCGCTTGGGCGTGGCGAAGTAGCGGTACGCCACGTCGATGGTGATGCCCTGCTCGCGTTCCGAGCGCAGGCCGTCCACCAGCAGCGAGAGGTCGGGGGTGGTCAGGCCGCGGTCGGCGCTGGCGCGGTGCACCGCGTCGAGGGTGTCGGCCAGCACGGACTTGGTGTCGTACAGCAACCTGCCGACCAGCGTGGACTTCCCGTCGTCCACGCTGCCCGCCGTCGCCAGCCTCAACAGGTCGCTCATCTAGAAGTAGCCCTCCCGCTTGCGGTCTTCCATGGCGGCCTCGGACAGCCGGTCGTCCGCGCGGGTCGCGCCGCGCTCGGTGAGCCTGCTCGCCGCGACCTCGGCGATGACGGTCTCGATGTCGGCGGCGTCGGACTCGACCGCGCCGGTGCAGGAACCGTCGCCGACGGTCCGGTAGCGGACCGTCTTCTCGACCAGCGACTCGTTCTCGCGCGGACCGCCCCACGGGCCTTCCGCCAGCCACATCCCGTCGCGCAGGTACACCTCGCGCTGGTGGGCGTAGTAGATCGACGGCAGCTCGATGCCCTCACGGGCGATGTAGTGCCACACGTCCAGCTCGGTCCAGTTGGACAGCGGGAACACCCGGACGTGCTCACCGGGGCGGTGCCGTCCGTTGTAGAGGTTCCACAGCTCGGGGCGCTGCCGGCGCGGCTCCCACTGGCCGAAGGAGTTGCGCAGGCTGAAGATCCGCTCCTTGGCGCGGGCGCGCTCCTCGTCCCGGCGACCGCCGCCGAACACGGCGTCGAACTTGTGGTTCGTGATCGCGTCGAGCAGCGGCACGGTCTGCAACGGGTTGCGGGTGCCGTCGGGGCGCTCGGCCAGCCGCCCGTCGTCGATGTAGTCCTGCACCTTGGCCACTTCGAGGCGCAGACCGTTCTCGGCCACGACCTTGTCGCGGAACCGGATGACCTCGTCGAAGTTGTGCCCGGTGTCCACGTGCAGCAGCGGGAACGGCACCGGCGCGGGCCAGAACGCCTTGATCGCCAGGTGCAGCAGGAGTGTCGAGTCCTTGCCGCCGGAGAACAGGATCACCGGCCGGTCGAACTCGCCGGCCACCTCGCGGAAGATGTGGATCGCCTCGGATTCGAGGCGGTCCAACGTGTCCAGAGCAGTCGTGGTCATCCGTGCAACCCGCATTCGGTCTTGGTCTGGCCCGCCCACCGGCCGCTGCGCGGGTCGGCGCCCGGCAGCGGCTTCACGGTGCACGGCGCACAGCCGATGGAGGGGTAACCGTCCTGCACCAACGGGTTCTCGAGGATCCCGTGCTGTGCGATGTAGGCGTGGAACTCGTCGTCGGACCACGCCGCGATGGGGTTGACCTTCACCAGCCCGTTGCGGTCGTCCCACTGCACGATCGGCGTGGTCGCCCGGGTCGGCGCGTCCACCCGGCGCACGCCGGTGACCCACGCGTCGTAGTTCTTCAGGGTTCGCTGCAAGGGGATGACCTTGCGCAGCCGGCAGCACTCGGTCGGGTTCGTCTTGTTCAGCAGGCCGAACTGCGCCTCCTGGTCCGCCACCGACTGCTCGGCCGCGGCGTTGACGATGTGCACGTCCGGGTAGACCAGGTCCACCGCGTCACGCGTGCCGATCGTCTCGGCGAAGTGGTAACCGGTCTCCAGGAACAGCACGTCCACGTCCGGCTTGACCTTGGTGGCCAGGTCGATCAGGACGGCGTCCTGCATGTTCGACGCGACGATCCAGCTCTCGCCGAACGTCCGGGCGGTCCACGCGAGCGCCTCTTCGGGGCCGGCGTCCGCCAGCTCGACCGAAGCGGCCTCGGCGATCACCTTCAGTTCCTCGACCCTGGTCGGGGCGGTCATCGCTGCACCTCCTGAGGAAGGTTGAGACCAACGAACTTCACCGTGAACACGCGGCGGCAGGAGGCGCACAGCCACGAGTAGCCGGGCTCCTCCTGCGGACGGAGGTCCTCGTCGCCGCAGTAGGGGCAGTAGAAGGGAGTGGCCCGCTCGGTGCTCATGGCCGCTCCTCCGGAGACGGCGGCGCGGCCGACGCGAACGCGCTCACTTGAGGTCACCCTCGTCCGCGCGGGCGACCCACTGCGGGAAGCGCTCGTCCGGCTCGCGCTTGGCCAGGAAGTTCCGGACCACGCGCTCGACGTAGTCCGACAGCTCGGCGGCGGTCACCTTGTGGCCGCGCAGCTTCCGGCCGAACCCGGAGTCCAGCCCGAGCCCGCCGCCCAGGTGCACCTGGAAGCCCTCGGCCTGCCTGCCGTCCGCGTCGGTGACGATCATGCCCTTGAGGCCGATGTCCGCGGTCTGCACGCGGGCGCACGAGTTGGGGCAGCCGTTGATGTGCACGGAGATCGGCTCGGTGACACCGGCGACGACGTCCGCCAGCCTGGTCTCCAGCGCCGCGACGAGGTCGAACGCGCGGGCCTTGGTCTCCACGATCGCGAGCTTGCAGAACTCGATGCCGGTGCACGCCATCACACCGCGCCGCCACGGCGACGGCTCGGTCTGCAACCCCAGCTTCGCCAGGTCCGACTGGAGGTTCTTGATCTCGGCCTCGGGCACGTCCAGCACGACCAGCTTCTGCTGCGGCGTCAGCCGGACCCGGGCCGAACCCGCCCGCTCCACCACCTTGGCCACCTCGACCAGCGTGGAGCCGGACACGCGGCCCGCGATCGGGGCCGCGCCGACGTAGAACAGGCCGTCCTTCTGCCGGTGCACGCCGATGTGGTCGCGCGGGATCGCGGGCACCTCGGGCGCGGGGCCGTCGATCATCTTGCGCTTCAGGTACTCGGTTTCCAAGATCTCGCGGAACTTCGCCGCACCCCAGTCGGCCACCAGGAACTTGATCCGGGCGCGGTGCCGCAGCCTGCGGTAGCCGTAGTCGCGGAAGACGCTGATCACGCCCTCCCACACGTCCGGCACCTCGGCCTCCGGCACCCACGCGCCCAGCCTCTGGCCGATCATCGGGTTGGTGGACAGGCCACCGCCGACCCACAGGTCGAAGCCCGGACCGTGCTCGGGGTGGTCCACGCCGACGAACGCCACGTCGTGGATCTCGTGCGCCACGTCCGGCAGGCCCGAGATCGCCGTCTTGAACTTGCGGGGCAGGTTCGAGAAGCGCGGGTCGCCGATGTAGCGGCGCAGGATCTCGTCGATCGCGCCGGAACCGTCGACGACCTCGTCCTCGGCGATGCCCGCGACGGGGGAGCCGAGGATGACGCGCGGGCTGTCGCCGCACGCCTCCATCGTGGTCAGGCCCGCGTCCTCCAGCTTGCGCCAGATCGTCGGGACGTCCTCGATGCGGATCCAGTGGTACTGGATGTTCTGCCGGTCGGTGATGTCGGCCGTGTCCCGCGCGTAGGTCTGCGACAGCTCGCCGAGCAGCGCCAGCTGCTGCGTGGTGAGCCGGCCGCCGTCGATGCGGACCCGGAGCATGAAGTACTCGTCGTCCAGCTCCTCCGGCTCCAACGTCGCGGTGCGACCGCCGTCGATACCGGGCTTGCGCTGGGTGTAGAGGCCGTACCAGCGGAAACGCCCGCGCAAGTCGGCCGGGTCGATCGAGTCGAAGCCGCCGTGGGCGTAGATGTTCTCGATCCGCGAACGGACGTTGAGCGGGTTGTCGTCCTTCTTGCTCCGCTCGTTCGGGTTCAGCGGCTCGCGGTAGCCCAGCGCCCACTGCCCCTCACCTCGGCGCTGCTTGGTGCGCTGAGGCGTCGTCGTCGGGGGGACCATCCTCGTCCTCCGGGGATTCGGGGCGCTGGTGCGCGTGCGAGTCCCAGGACAGCCGTGGTGGGGGTCTCGTCAGCGCACCCGGCGCCGACGGGAACAAAAAGGCAGGCGCGGGTTATGCCGAACGACGGCACATCGCGCTGGAGACACGACGGAAGTCGACGTGGCGGCGGACCACCAGGCGCACTCCGGTCGATGTCATGTGCCTCAGCGTGCCACGCGTCCACCCCGTGGTCCACCGCCATCCGCATCGTGGGACGACGGTCGCGGTGCTGGTAAATGGGACAATGGGCGTCATGCCCTCCGCCCTGCCGATCGGTGATCCCGCGCCACCCGACGGCTCGCTGCCCGCCGCCGCCCTCACCGGTCTGGGTGACCGCCCGTTCGGCGTCTACGTGCACGTCCCGTTCTGCGCGACCCGGTGCGGCTACTGCGACTTCAACACCTACACCGCCGGTGAGCTGGGCACTTCCGCGTCACCGGCGTCCTGGCTGGAAGGTCTGCGGCGGGAACTCGACCTCGCGGCGGCCGTGCTGGGCGCACCGCCGGCGGTCGACACGGTGTTCGTCGGCGGCGGCACGCCCTCGCTGCTGGGCGCCGACGGGTTGGGCCAGGTGTTGCAGGCGGTCCGGTCGTCGTTCGGCCTGGCGGCCGGCGCGGAGATCACCACCGAGTCGAATCCGGAGTCGACGTCACCCGATTTCTTCGCCGGCATCCGTGACGCTGGTTACACGCGGGTGTCGCTCGGCATGCAGTCCGCCGCACGTCACGTCCTCACCCTGCTCGACCGGGTGCACACGCCCGGCCGTCCGGTGGCCGCCGCGCAGGAAGCCCGAGCGGCCGGCTTCGACCACGTGAACCTCGACCTCATCTACGGCACGCCCGGCGAGACGGTCGCCGACCTCCGGGCGTCGCTCGACGCGGTGCGCAGCGCGGGCGTGGACCACGTGTCGGCGTACGCGCTGATCGTGGAAGAGGGCACCGCGCTGGCCCGCCGGGTCCGCCGCGGCGAACTGCCGATGCCGGACGACGACGTGCTGGCGGACAAGTACGAGCTGATCGACACGGCCATGGCCGCGCACGGCCTGCACTGGTACGAGGTGTCGAACTGGGCCGCGTCGGCGGAGGCCGCGTGCCGGCACAACCTCCTGTACTGGCAGGGCGCCGACTGGTGGGGCGCCGGTCCCGGCGCGCACAGCCACGTCGGCGGCGTGCGCTGGTGGAACGTCAAGCACCCGGCGAAGTACGCCGAACTGCTGGCGTCGGGCGCGTCACCGGCCGCCGGCCGCGAGGTGCTGACCGACGACGACCGCCGGGTGGAACGCGTGCTGCTGGAGCTGCGCCTGGCCACCGGTCTGCCGCTGGACGTGCTCGACCCGGACGGCCAGGCCGAGGCCAAGTCGGCCGCCGCCGACGGCCTGCTCGACGCCACCGCCCTGGACCAGGGGAAATGCGTGCTCACCGACCGGGGTCGGCTGCTCGCCGACGCCGTGGTGCGCCGCCTCACCTGAGCGCGCGGCCCGGCCTGCTCGGGCGTGGCCGGCCGACCTGAGCGCGGCCGGCACTGCTCGGGCGTGGCCGGCACCAACTCGGGTGTGGCCGGCCTTACTTGAGCGTGATCGACGCCGACTCTCCGATCGTCCGGTACCCGAGCGGCCCGTAGAGGCGGGTCACCTTGTCGTCCGGCTCGGTCTCCAGGAACGGCGTGCAACCCGCGTCGAAGACCCGCGCGGTGAGGTCCGCGCACACCGCCGACGCGATGCCACGCCCCCGGAACGACGGCAGCACCGCGATGCCCGCCACCTGCGACAGGTTGTGGCGCGGCGCCGTGTACGCGCCCGCGCCCACCGGCTCGCCGTCCAAGCGGGCCAGCACGATCACGCCGTTGTCGCGCAGCAGGCCCCGCTGCCGCGCCACGTCCTCCTCGCCTGCCGTCCCGCCGACACCGAAGGCCGTGTTCTGCACCACCGACACCGCGAGCAGATCCGCGTCCGACGTCACCGCCTCCAGCACCAGCCCCTCCGGCAGCGGCGGCGCGGTCAGCACGTCGACCACCATCATCGGCAGCAGCTGGTCCACCGTGAACCCGGCCGCCGCCAGCACCCCGTCGACCAGCGGCGCCGGCCGCAGGTACTCGAGCCTCGGCGTCCGCGACCGCTCGCGGAACGCCGTGACCAGGGCTTCCACCTCGGCGGGCGTGACCGTGACGTCGTCGTCGGGCACGGCGTAGTTCAGGAACAGGTGGTCGCTGTGCGCGTCGAAGCGCACCAGGAACGGGCCGACGCGCTCGGCGTCCGCCCTGATGGCGTCGCGCAGGGCGGCTTGGATGCGGGTGAGCACGATGCGGTTGGGCACACGGGAAGCTATCCGGAGGTGCCGAACCCCGGCGACCGAGTTTTCCGATACCCGCCCCAACCTCCGTAAACTCAAGGTGGAGCAGTACGACTTCCTGGAGGTGACGGCGGTGAACGCCGATGAGCGCCGGTTCGACGTGCTGCGCGCGATCGTCGCCGACTACGTGTCCAACCAGGAGCCGGTCGGGTCGAAAGCCCTGGTCGAACGGCACAACCTGGGCGTTTCGAGCGCGACCGTGCGCAACGACATGGCCTCGCTGGAGGAGGACGGGTACATCACCCAGCCGCACACCAGCGCGGGCCGCGTGCCGACCGACAAGGGCTACCGCCTGTTCGTGGACCGGCTCAGCGAGGTCAAGCCGCTGTCCACGCCCGAGCGCAAGGCCATCCAGAACTTCCTCGAAGGCGCCTACGACCTCGACGACGTGCTGCGCCGCAGCGTCCGGCTGCTGGCCCAGCTGACCCGCCAGGTCGCCGTCATCCAGTACCCGACGCTCAGCCGCTCCACCGTCCGCCACATCGAGGTGCTGGCCATCACACCGGCCCGGCTGATGCTGGTGCTGATCACGGACACCGGCCGGGTCGACCAGCGCTCGGTCGACCTCGGCGACGTGATCACCGAGGAGAACGTGGCCCGGATGCGGTCGCTGCTCAACGCGGCGATGGTCGGCCAACGCCTGTCCGACGCCTCCGCCGAGGTCGCCAAGCTGCCCGAGGACGTGCCGAGCGAGCTGCGCGACGCGGTGCTGCGGGTGAGCACCGTGCTGATCGAGTCGCTGGTGGAGCACCCCGAGGAACGCCTGGTGCTGGGTGGCACCGCGAACCTCACCCGCAACGTGGCAGACTTCCCCGGTTCGCTGCGCCAGGTGCTGGAGGCGCTGGAGGAGCAGGTCGTGGTGCTCAAGCTGCTGGCCGCCGCCCGCGACCCCGGCAGGATCCTGGTGCACATCGGCGAGGAGAACGAAGCGGCCGAGATGCGCAGCACCTCGATCGTGTCCATCGGCTACGGAAGCCGGGACAACCTGCTCGGCGGGATGGGCGTGGTCGGGCCGACGCGCATGGACTACCCCGGCACGATGGCAGCCGTGCGAGCGGTCGCCAACTACGTGGGGGAGATCTTGACCGGACGGTGACGGCGGGGGGAACACCGCGGTCCCGCAGGACGTTTCGCACAGCGAGCGAGCGCGTTTCGCAGCGCGCTCGCAGGAGGAAACACGGTGGCGAGGGACTATTACGGCACGCTCGGGGTCGCCAAGAACGCGACTCCCGACGAGATCAAGCGCGCCTACCGCAAGCTCGCGCGGCAGCTGCACCCCGACATCAACCCCAACGAGGAAGCGCGCTTCAAGGAGGTGACCGCCGCCTACGAGGTCCTTTCGGACCCGAAGAAGCGGCAGGTCGTCGACCTGGGCGGCGACCCGTTGGACTCGGGCGGCGGCCGGGGCGGCGGCGACCCGTTCGCGGGTTTCGGTCTCGGCGACATCATGGACGCGTTCTTCGGCGCGGGCGGCGGCGGTGGACGTGGTCCGCGCAGCCGCGTGCAGCCCGGTTCCGACGCGCTGATCCGGCTGTCGATGACGTTGGAGGAGTGCGCGGCGGGCGCCTCGCGCGAGCTGACCGTCGACACGGCCATCCTGTGCGACCGGTGCGTCGGCAGCGGCTGCGCGGACGGCTCGTCCCCGATCCGCTGCGACACGTGCGGCGGGCGGGGCGAGGTGCAGTCGGTGCAGCGCTCGTTCCTGGGCCAGGTCGTGACCGCCCGGCCGTGCCCGGTGTGCCGCGGTCTCGGCGAGGTCATCCCGGACCCGTGCCAGCAGTGCGCGGGTGACGGTCGGGTGCGTTCCCGGCGGACCATCTCGGTGCAGATCCCACCCGGCGTGGCCGAGGGCATGAGGGTCCGGCTGGCCGGTCAGGGCGAGGTCGGCCCCGGCGGCGGACCGGCGGGCGACCTGTACGTCGAGGTCGAAGAGGTGCCGCACGAGGTCTTCGAGCGGGAGGGCGCGAACCTGCACTGCTCCGTGCGCATCCCGATGACGACCGCCGCCCTGGGCGCGGTGCTGCCGCTGCAGACGCTGGACGGCGAGGAGGAGCTGGAGATCGAGCCCGGCACCCAGCCGAACACCGAGCTGGTGCTCACCGGGCGCGGCATGCCCCGGCTGCGGTCGAGCGGGCGCATCGACGGCCGCGGCGACCTGCACGTCCACCTCGAAGTCGTGACGCCGACCAAGCTGGACGCCCGGCAGGCCGAACTGCTGCGCGAACTGGCCGTGTCGCGCGGTGAGGACGAGCCGACGCTCGCGCACAACGGCAAGGGCGGCGGGGGGCTGTTCTCGCGGCTGCGCTCCGGCCGCAACCACCGGTGACGCTGCCCGTCTTCCTGGTCGCCGCGCTGCCCTCCGGTGCCGAGGCCGTGCTGGACGGCCCGGAAGGGCGGCACGCGGCCACCGTGCGGCGGTTGCGCGCGGGGGAGGAGCTGGTGCTCTCCGACGGCACGGGCGCACAGGTGCGGTGCGTGGTGTCGGAGGCGTTGAAGGACTCGCTGCGGCTAAGCGTCGTGGAGCGGTGGGTCGTGCCGCCGCCGTCCGTGCGGGTGGTCGTGGCGCAGGCGCTGGTGAAGGGCGACCGCGGCGAACTGGCCGTGGAGCTGGCCACGGAGGCGGGCGTGGACGGCGTCGTGCCGTGGCGGGCATCGCGCTGCGTGACGAAATGGGAGGAAGGTCCGCGCGGGGCCAAGGCCCTCGAACGCTGGCGGAGCACCGCGCGCGAGGCGGCCAAGCAGGCTCGCCGGGCCCGCGTGCCGTCGGTCGGGGAACCCGTTTCGACGTCCGGGCTGGTGCGGCTGGCGGCGTCCTCGGCGGCGGCTCTGGTATTGCACGAATCAGCGTCGGTGGGCATCGGATCGGTTCAGCTGCCCGCTTCGGGTGATGTGCTGCTGGTCGTCGGACCGGAAGGCGGCATCACCGACGAGGAATTGTCGGCGTTGACCGGTGCGGGCGCGCAGGCCGTTCGACTGGGGCACACAGTGCTGCGCGCGTCCACCGCGGCGGCCGTGGCTTTGGGTGCGCTGGGTGTGCTGACCGATCGCTGGGCGTAATGAGGGTTGCTCCCTTCTGGCGAACACCTGAAGTAGGGGTTACGCTCATGGGCAGAGGGGCTGCATTCGCATAGCCGTGATCGGCCCTTCGACACCAGACTCGCCGGACACCTCCCCCCTCGGTCCGGCGCCGCCGCGTCGTGGTGGGACGACCCCCAGGTCCCACCGCGACGCGGCCTCTTTTTTGCGTACAGGATGGTTTCGATTGCGCATCGTCTACGGGCCGCACCCGAGCCAGTTCGGGGAGTATTCCTCGCCGCTTGGTGAATCATTTCCCGTTGTCGTGGTAATCCATGGTGGTTTTTGGCATCAGCGATATGGGCTGGAACTCGGCCGACCCCTCGCCGCCGACCTGGTCGCCCACGGCGTGGCCGCCTACAACATCGAGTACCGCCGGGTGGGCGGTGGCGGTGGGTGGCCTGCGACGGGAGACGACGTGCTGGCCGCGATCGACGCCCTCGACCCCGCACTCGGCCCCGTAGTCACGCTGGGTCACTCCGCCGGCGGTCACCTCGCCGTCTGGGCCGCCGCCCGCCACCCGCGCGTGTCCGGCGCCGTCGCCCAGGCGGGGGTGCTCGACTTCCTCCAGCACCCGCAGATCACCCGCCGTGCGGCGGAACTGCTGGGCGGCACCCCCGCCGAGGTCCCGGCCCGCTACGCCGACGCCTCCCCGGCCGCCCAGCTCCCGATCGCCAAGCCCCTGGTCCTGGTGCACGGCGAGGCGGACGAGGACGTGCCGTTCGCGCAGAGCGAGGCGTTCGCCGCGGCCTCCGGCGCCGAGCTGATCGCCCTCCCCGACACCGACCACATGTCCCTGGGAACCTGTGAGTCCTACGTTCGGAACCTGTGAGTCCTACGTTCGGAACCTGTGAGTCCTACGTTCGGAACCTGTGAGTCCTACGTTCGGAACCCGTGAGTTCAACGCTCGCGTCCCACGGCGGCCGTTCTGAGCGTTCAACTCGGGGGTCCCGAACGTAGGACTCGCGGGTTCGGAAGGTACGACTCACGCGACGCGAACGTAGGACTCACTGGTGGGTTAGCCTGCGGAGCCATGTCCGACTGCCTGTTCTGCCGCATCGTCGCCCGCGAGATCCCGGCGACCGTGGTGCACGAGACCGACACCACGCTGGCGTTCCGCGACATCGCCCCCCAGGCCCCGACGCACGTCGTGCTGGTGCCCAAGGTGCACGCACCGGACGCCGTGGCGCTCGCCGCCGCCGCGCCCACCGTGCTGGACGACCTGTTCCTGGCCGCCGGTGAAGTGGCGAAGGCCGAGGGCGTCGTGGACAGCGGCTACCGGCTGCTCTTCAACACCGGCGAGGACGCGGGCCAGACCGTGTTCCACGCCCACCTGCACGTGCTCGGCGGACGTCGGCTCGGCCCCCTGGCCTGACGTCCTGCCCGAAGACCTCGCGCAGGCGTGAACCGGCACCGCCGAACGCCCTGATGAGCACCGTCACCGAGTGCCGTTGCCGACCTGCCGTACGAAGTCGCGTGCAAGCGATGTCGAGGGCGTTCAGCACGGCTTGATGGCGTCGACCAGCACGAAAACGGTTCCGGCGCGCGGCGGGAACGGCTACTCCCCACGTTCCCGGTACCGCGGCCGGTCCGGTGCGAGGCGGGTGCAGGCGGGCACGTCGTCGGCGGTCGGCGAGCGCGATCCCGCCACGCTCTTGGTGAACACGCCGTGTCCAACCCGTTGTTACTCCAGTGCGGACTGTCGGTGGGGACGGCTAGCATCGGACGCAGAAGGTCGAGTTCACCCCGAGCACGGCGCGAACGCGCAGGAAGAGGGCCCGAGGCCACGTGGCCGGTACCGCTGACAACACGCCGCAGGCAGACCGGGCCGCGGCCGACGCCCAATCCAAGTTCGCCGTGCCCGACGGTGCGGTGCTCGCCCTGCTCGGGTCGCGTGACGAGAACCTCCGACTCGCCGAGGAGCTGCTCGACGCCGACGTGCACGTGCGCGGCAACGAGATCACGCTCTCCGGCCAGCCCGCCGACGTCGCGTTCGCCGAACGGGTGTTCTCCGAGCTGATCACCCTCGCCGGCCGCGGCCAGCAGGTGGGCCCCGACACGGTCCGCCGCACGGTTGCGATGCTGTCCGCGGGCACCAGCGAGTCGCCCGCCGAGGTGCTGAGCCTCGACATCATCTCCCGGCGTGGCCGCACGATCCGGCCGAAGACGCTGAACCAGAAGCACTACGTGGACGCGATCGACCAGAACACCGTCGTGTTCGGCATCGGCCCCGCGGGCACCGGCAAGACCTACCTGGCCATGGCGAAGGCCGTGCAGGCGCTCCAGGCCAAGCAGGTCAACCGCATCATCCTGACCCGCCCGGCGGTCGAGGCGGGCGAGCGGCTCGGCTACCTGCCCGGCACGCTCTACGAGAAGATCGATCCGTACCTGCGCCCCCTGTACGACGCGCTGCACGACATGGTCGACCCCGAATCCATCCCGCGCCTCACTCAGGCGGGCACGATCGAGGTCGCCCCACTGGCCTACATGCGCGGTCGGACCCTTAATGACGCGTTCATCATCCTGGACGAGGCGCAGAACACGACGCCCGAACAGATGAAGATGTTCCTCACCCGTCTGGGGTTCGGCTCGAAGATCGTGGTGACCGGCGACGTCACCCAGGTCGACCTGCCGGGTGGTCAGCGCAGCGGCCTGAAGGTGGTCCGGGACATCCTGGAAGGTGTGGACGACGTCCACTTCTCCATCCTGACCAGCAGCGACGTGGTCCGCCACCGGCTGGTCGCGGACATCGTGGACGCCTACGAGAAGTGGCAGGTCGACCAGGACGAGGGCGACGCGCACCAGCACCACACCGGACCCGGTGCGCGGTCGCGCGGGCAGCGCCGGGGACGATAGGCGCCGTGAGCATCGAGATCGCGAACGAGTCGGGCGTCCAGGTGGACGAGTCGTCCATCGTCGCCGCCGCCAGGTTCGCCCTGGACCGGATGGGCGTCAGCCCGTTGGCCGAGCTGTCCGTCCTGCTGGTCGAGCTGGACGTGATGGCCGACCTGCACCAGCGCTGGATGGACCTGCCCGGCCCGACGGACGTGATGGCGTTCCCGATGGACGAGCTGGACTCGGCCCGCCGACCGGACGCCGCGGGCCTCGGCCCGGCGCTGCTCGGGGACATCGTGCTGTGCCCGGACTTCGCCAAGGACCAGGCGAAGAAGGCGGGCCACAGCCTGATCGACGAACTGCACCTGCTGACCGTGCACGGCGTGCTGCACCTGCTCGGCTACGACCACGCGGAGCCCGCCGAGGAGCGGGAGATGTTCACGTTGCAGAACCGCATCCTGGGCGACTTCCGCACCGCCGCGGCCGATGCCGAGCGCAAGTCCGCGCAGCGCGAGGCCGATTCGAAGCTGCTCGGGGCGGTCGGCCTGGAGGACGCGGACCGGCCCGAGTCGACACCCTGAGGCGGCCGAGGTGATGGGCAGTCCCACCGGCTTGCTGGTGCTGGCCGCGGTGTTGGTGTTGTCGGCGGGTGCGTTCGCGGGGGTGGACGCGGCCCTCGGCACGGTGTCGCGGGCGCGGGTCGAGGCGTTGCAGCGGCAGGGTCGGGCCGGCACCGGTCACCTGATCGCGCTGCTGGCCGACCGGCCGCGGCACGTGAACCTGTTGCTGTTGCTGCGCCTGGGCTGCGAGCTGGCGGCGACGGTGCTGGTGACGGTGGTGTGCCTGGGGCTCATCGGGAGCGACTGGGTGGCCATGCTGGTCGCCGGCCTGAGCATGCTCGTGGTGTCGTACGTGTTGGTCGGCGTGGGTCCGCGGACGCTCGGCCGGCAGCACCCGTACGCGGTGAGCCTGCTCGCGGCGGGTCCGATCCGGGTGCTCGGCCGGGTGCTGGGGCCGTTGAGCAAGCTGCTGATCC
The DNA here is from genome assembly GCF_000716595.1 of Saccharothrix sp. NRRL B-16314. Classification (GTDB taxonomy): domain Bacteria; phylum Actinomycetota; class Actinomycetes; order Mycobacteriales; family Pseudonocardiaceae; genus Actinosynnema. The sequence goes on along the minus strand of NZ_JNXC01000002.1, from coordinate 318,393 downwards.
TGGTCGGCAACGCGATCACCCCCGGCAAGGGTTTCCGCGAGGGTCCGTTCTCGTCCGAGGTCGAGCTGCGCGAGCTGGTGGACATGGCGCAGGAACGCGGCGTCGTGGACGAGGGCGAGCGGGAGATGATCCACTCGGTCTTCGAGCTGGGCGACACGATCGCGCGCGAGGTGATGGTGCCGCGCACCGAGATCGTGTGGATCGAGCAGACCAAGTCGGTCCGGCAGGCGCTGGCCCTGTCGCTGCGCACCGGGTACACCCGGGTGCCGGTGATCGGGGAGAGCGTGGACGACATCGTCGGCGTGGTGAACCTCAAGGACCTGGTGCGGCTGACGCTGGCCGAGGAGCCGAACGGCACGACGGTGGCGGACGTGATGAAGCCGGCGTCGTTCATCCCGGACTCGAAGCCGCTCGCGGACCTGCTGCGGGAGATGCAGCTGTCGCGCAACCACCTGGCGATCGTGGTGGACGAGTACGGCGGCACAGCGGGGCTGCTCACGATCGAGGACATCCTGGAGGAGATCGTCGGCGAGATCACCGACGAGTCCGACACGGACGACCGGCCGCCGGTGGAGCACCTGACCGACGGCTCGGTGCGGGTCAGCGCGCGACTGCCGGTGGACGACCTGGACGCGTTGTTCGGCACTGAGCTGGACGACCACGAGGTGGAGACCGTCGGCGGTCTGCTGGCCCAACGCCTGGGCCGGGTGCCGCTGCCGGGTACCGAGGCGGAGATCGCGGGCCTGCGGATGCGGGCCGAGGGCGGCAAGGACGAACGCGGGCGGATGCGCATCACGACGGTGCTGGTCCGCCCGGTGAACGGCGACGACAGCGAGGGGACCAACGGTGACTGACCTCGACCCCGAGGACCAGAAGATCATCACGCTGGCGCGTTCGGCGCGGGCTCGGACGGGTACGCCCGAGGGTGCGGCGGTGCGGGACACCGACGGCCGGACCTACGCGGCCACCACGGTCGCCCTGCCGTCGCTCAAGTTGACCGCGTTGCAGGCCGCGGTGGCCGCCGCCGTGTCCAGCGGCGCCGAGGGCTTGGAGGCGGCGGCCGTCGTCACCGCCGCCGGTGCGGTGGACGAGGACTCGCTGGCCGCCGTGCGCGACCTGACGGCCGATGCGAAGGTCTTCCGCGCCGACGCGTCGGGCGCCGTGCAGGAGACCGTGTAAGTGCGCGACTACATCACCGTGTGCCGCGGCTGCTGCTGCGGCACCGTCAAGAAGCACCCGGATTACGACCACGACGAGCAGGTGCGGCGGTTGCGGGCGTTGGCCGACAACTCCGGCGGCCGGTTGCGAATGCGCACCGCCGACTGCCTCGACGCGTGCGAGAACTCGAACGTGATCGTGGTGAAGCCGGCGGGCCAGAAGCCGGTGTGGCTGGGGTTCGTCCTGCACGACGCGGTGATGGACGACCTGGAGCGCTGGCTGGCCGACGGCGGCCCGATGCCGACGACCCTCGAGGTGAACCGCATCGTGCCACCCGCGAAGCAGGCCTGAGCCACACGCCCGCGTGTGGGTTCGCCAAGCGATTAGGATCGCGATCATGATCACGAGAATCGAGTCCTCCGTCCGCCGGTGAGCGAGACGACCGGGGCGGGCCCCCGGATCTCCCTGTACGACCACGCGCTCCGCCTGCACGAGCGGCACCCCGACGCACCGCTGCCGAGGGACGGCGAGCCGTTCCCGAACGAACCGGCCCGGCGCCGCCGGATCGACGACCAGCGCCTGGTGGGCACCGATGTCGCGGCGGCGTTGGACCGGCACTTCGCCGACCCGGCCGCCGAGCACCACGTCCTGGCCGAGGCCGTGCGCGACCTGGCCGTGCCGATCCACCGCAACGACCACATCACCGCCGCCGCGCTGCGGGCCGACCGGGAACGGGTCCGGGACACCGGCCGGTGGCTGGTTCGCCACGGCACCGACAAGTCGTCCGTCGCCGTCGGCCTCGCGCTGCTGGCGTCCGACCGGGCAGGGGACGACATCCCGCTGATTCGCACGATCGGCTTGTTGTCGAACACGTTCGGCCCACTCGCCGCCGAGGCGCTGAAACGCCGCCGGAGGGGTGTCGACGCCCTGCTGTGGCTGGGTGACCGGGTCGCCGGCTGGGGCCGCGTCTACGTCGTCGAGGCGTTGTGCCAGGTCGGCGGCGACGAGGTGCGGAGTTGGCTGCTCCGCAGGTCGTGCGACGGCGACTTCCTGAACGGCTACTTCGCGGGCCGGGTGGCCACCGAGGCGCACCTGCACGAGGCGATCACCACCGAGTCCGACGACGATCTCGTGGACCACACCGCGCGGATCCTGTCGACGATGGCCGGGTGCGGCGGCATGGGCATGACCCTGGAGGGCTACCCGCCCGCCCACGCGGTCCTGACGGCGCACGCGGGCCACCTGGGGCGGCAGGAGGCCACGCAGGCGCGGCTCCGGCACGTGCTCGCGATTGCGCACCACCTCCACACGACCGGTGCGCGGGAGCTGCTGGACCGCTACCGGGCCGTGCTCGACCGGGACGAGTGGTGCGCGGTGGTCCGCGCGGCGCCCGAGGACGACGACTACCTGTCGTGGTTCCGGGAGGAGCGGGCGCCGGGGCTCGGGCTGCGGGCGTTTCGAGGACTTGACAACGACTGACCAGGGCTGGCGCGGCGCGGCCGGCGGGTGCGGGGACAATGGGCGGATGGATGGTTACCGTTCCGGGTTCGCGTGCTTCGTCGGCCGCCCCAACGCAGGCAAGTCGACGTTGACCAACGCGCTGGTCGGGACCAAGGTCGCGATCACGTCGAGCAAGCCGCAGACCACCCGACACACCATCCGGGGCATCGTGCACCGCGAGGACGGTCAGCTGGTCCTGGTGGACACCCCCGGCCTGCACCGCCCGCGCACGCTCCTCGGTCAGCGCCTCAACGACCTGGTCCGCGAGACGTGGAGCGAGGTGGACGTGGTCGGGTTCTGCGTGCCCGCCGACCAGAAGGTCGGCCCCGGCGACAAGTTCATCGCCGCCGAGCTGGAGAAGATCGCCAAGCGCACGCCCGTCATCGGCATCGTCACCAAGACCGACCTGGTCAGCCAGCAGCAGGTGGCCGAGCAGCTGCTCGCGCTCCAGAAGGTGATGGACTTCGCCGACCTGATCCCGGTCTCCGCGGTGGACGGCTACCAGGTCGACGCCCTCGCCGACCTGGTGCTGGGCAAGCTGCCCGAGGGCCCGGCGCTGTACCCGGACGGCGAGCTGACCGACGAGCCGGAGCTGACCCTGGTCGCCGAGCTGATCCGGGAGGCCGCGCTGGAGGGCGTGCGGGACGAGCTGCCGCACTCGATCGCCGTCGTGGTCGAGGAGATGCTGCCGCGCGAGGGCCGGGACGACCTTGTCGACATCCACGCGAACGTGTTCGTCGAGCGCCCCAGCCAGAAGGCGATCATCCTGGGCCACCGTGGCGAGCGGCTGAAGCAGGTCGGCATCACCTCGCGCCGGCACATCGAGAAGCTGCTCGGCACGCGCGTCTACCTCGACCTGCACATCAAGATCGCCAAGGACTGGCAGCGCGACCCGAAGCAGTTGCGCAGACTCGGCTTCTAGGGGGTTCCCCATGGCGAACCTCTACCGGGACACCGGAGTGGTCCTGCGGGTGCAGAAGCTCGGCGAAGCGGACCGCATCATCACGCTGCTCACCCAGAAGCACGGCAAGGTGCGCGCGGTCGCCAAGGGCGTGCGCCGGACGTCGTCCCGGTTCGGCGCGCGGCTGGAGCCGTTCGGGCACGTCGACGTGCAGTTCTACCCCGGGCGGTCGCTGGACGTGGTCACCCAGGTGGAGACCCTGGACGCGTTCGGCGTGGTCCTGGTGGACGACTACCAGCGCTACACGGCGGCGTGCGCGGTGCTGGAGACGGCCGACCGGCTCACGGCCGAGGAGGGCGAACCCGTCCTCCGGCTGTACCTGCTGGTCACCGGCGCACTGCGGGCGCTCGCGGCGAAGGAGCGGGACGCCTCGCTCATCCTCGACGCCTACCTGATGCGGGCGATGGCGTTCGCGGGGTGGGCGCCCGCGGTGGACGACTGCGCGCGCTGCGGTGACCCGGGGCCGCACACGGCGTTCAACGTGCACGCGGGCGGCATGGTGTGCCCGCGGTGCCGTCCGCCGGGCAGCGCCACGCCGTCCGCGGACACGCTGCGCCTGCTCGCCGCCCTGCTCCACGGCAGGTGGGACGTGGTGGAGGGCATCCCCACCGGTGCTCGGCGCGACGCCAGCGGCCTGGTCGCCGCGCACCTCCAGTGGCACCTGGAACGGCAGTTGCGCTCGCTGCCCTTGGTCGAGCGAAAGGCGCAGCCGGCCGACGGTTAGAGTCACCTGCCCCACGAAAAACCCCGCAGTCACCCCTGAGAGGACCGTCATGCTCCGCCGACGGCGGGTCGAGCGCGTCCAGCGCGCTCCCCGACCCCCGGAACCCCACCCGACCGGCGCCACACCGCCCGTGCTGCCCGTGGACCTCGTGCCCCGGCACATCGCGATCGTGATGGACGGCAACGGGCGTTGGGCCAACCAGCGCGGCCTGTCCCGGGTCGAGGGGCACAAGCGCGGTGAGGCCGTCGTGGTCGAGGCGGCCAAGGGCGCCATCGAGATGGGCGTGAAGTGGCTGTCGTTGTACGCGTTCTCCACCGAGAACTGGCGGCGCAGCCCGGAGGAGGTGCGCTTCCTCATGGGCTTCAGCCGCGACGTGATCCACCACCGCACCGACGAGCTCGACGAGCTGGGCGTGCGGGTGCGGTGGGCCGGCCGTCGCCCGAGGCTGTGGCGCAGCGTCATCAAGGAGCTGGAGGTCGCCGAGGAGCGCACGAAGGAGAACGACGTGCTGAACCTCGCGATGTGCATCAACTACGGCGGGCGGGCCGAGGTCGGGGACGCGGCGCGGGAGATCGCCAGGCTGGTGGCCGCCGGGAAGATCAACCCGGAGAAGGTGGACGAGCGCACCCTCGCGAAGTACATGTACCAGCCCGACATGCCGGACGTGGACCTGTTCATCCGGCCGTCCGGCGAGCAGCGCACGTCGAACTTCCTGCTGTGGCAGTCGGCGTACGCGGAGATGGTGTTCCAGGACATCCTGTGGCCGGATTTCGACCGGCTGGACCTGTGGCGCGCCTGTGAGGCGTACGCCATGCGCGACCGGCGCTTCGGTGGCGCTGTCGACAAGCCCGACGTGGAGGATTCGGAGTGACCGACGAGGACGCCGCGGTGACCGCGGAACTGCTCACCGCGGCCCGTGAGGCGTTGGAGATGTTCCACGAGGTGCACGTCGACGACGACGGGGCGCTGAGCTTCCAGCACGCGGAGGTGCCGTGCGCGGTGCAGGCGATGCGGTTGGCCGAGGGCCTGACCGTGCTCAGCCTGACGTGCGTGGTGGCGTGGGATCTGCCGAACGACCCGACGCTGGCCGTGTCCGCCGCTGAACGCGCTGGTCAGGGCCTGTTCGGCACGCTCGGTGTGGTGAACACCGAGCGGGGGATGGATGTGACGCTGCGCTACGCGTTCCCGGCCGAAGGGCTCAAGCCGGAGCCGTTGAGCACGCTGCTCATGTTGGTCGTGTCCACTGCTTCGCAGCTGCGCAACGAGCTGCTCGCCGGAACCGGGGACGGTGCCTGATGGCTGGTGTGATCGTGTACGAGCCCGACGACGAGTTCGACGTGGAGGGCCTGCCCTGGGCCATCACGTTCGAGGCGTCGGCGGGGGAGGAGTGGGCCTCGTTCGTGTGCGGGCCTTATGAGCGGGACGACGCGGTGAAGCTGGCCGAGGAAGTGCTCGCCGCGAGCCGTGGCGTGACGGCCGTGGTGGAGCCGTTGTTGCCGGTGATCGAGGCGGCGGACGTGCTGGCGACCATCGCCGAGCTGCGGGACGAGGACGAGGCGCCCGAGTAGGCGTCGTCGGCGGGGTGGAGGGCGGCTTCGTCGACCACCCCGCTAGGCGTCGGCGTCCTCCACGAAGGTGAACATGCGCGTGCCCGCGACCAGAGGCCGCGGTTCGCCGTGGAAGCGGTGCGCGCCGACGCCGTAGCCCACGCCCGGGTCGGACAGCCACCGGCGTTCGAAGCCGCGCTCCTCGAACCACTCGCAGATCAGCGGCACCCGGTCCGGGGCGTCGCGGTGTCGGGTCCAGATGACGGTGCCACCCTTCCGGACCAGCCCGGCGCAGTGGTCGACGGTCCGCTCGATGTCCTCCTCGGTGATGTTGCCGAACACCCCGCAGACCAGCACGAGGTCCGCCGGCGCCAGGTCCCGGTAGTGGTCGGTGATCGACGCGTCGGCCGTCAGCACCTCCACGCCCGTCAAGCCGGCCGCCCGCGCCGTCGCTCCGGCGATCGCCGCGTTCCGCGCGTCCAACTCCACCAAGCGCGCCCGGACGTCATCGCGCCTCGGGTGGTCGGCGAGCACGCCCAGCAGGTCGTGTCCCTGGCCGGCGCACAGGCTGAGCACCTTCAGCGGCCCGGACGGGCTGTCGTCCAGCGCGGCCCGGACCTGCGCCCGGACGGCATGCAGCCGCAGCGCCAGCCGGGAGTCGGGACGGTCGTAGTCCGCGTGCCACCGGTGCCAGTCCACGACTTGAACGTACCGCTCGTGACCGTCGTGTGGCCGGTGGCTGAAGACCAGCCGTAGGTCGGTGAGCAGCGGGCAGTGGTTCTGGCATCATCTCGACAGTGACAATCACTGGCGAGATCCGTGGGTCGCGCCAGCGCCGCCCGTCGCCGCGCTGGAGGATCACTTCCCTCGAAGTGCTCTGCGTGCTGCTCGTGCTGGCGCTGGTGTTGCAGGACTGGCTGGTCGGCGCGCTCGACGTGGCGGTGCTGCGGACGGCGTCCACCGTCTTCGTCGCGATCTGCGTGCAGGCCCTGCCGTTCCTCGTGCTCGGCGTGCTGATCAGCGGCGCGATCGCGGCGTTCATCCCGGCGAGCGCGCTGCGTCGGGCGTTGCCGAAGAAGACCGCGTTCGCCGTGCCCGTCGCCGGTGTCGCCGGGGTGGCGTTGCCGGGCTGCGAGTGCGCGTCCGTGCCCGTCTCCCGCCGCCTGATGCAGCAGGGCGTGGCACCCGCGGCGGCGCTGACGTTCCTGCTCGCCGCGCCCGCGGTGAACCCGATCGTGCTGGTCTCCACGGCCGTCGCGTTCCCCAACGCGCCGATGATGGTGCCCGCGCGGTTCTTCGGCGCCCTCCTCACCGCCGTGGTCATGGGCTGGCTCTGGACCCGCTTCGGCAAGGCCGAGTGGATCGCCGAGCGCGCGCTGCGCCGACTGCCCGACAACGACGGCACGTCCCGCTGGGTGGTGTTCGCCGAGACCGCGCGGCACGACCTGGTCGACGCGGGCGGGTTCCTGGTGCTCGGCGGGGTGTTCGCGGCGGCGTTCAACGTGCTCGTGCCGCAGGCCTGGCTGGAGACGCTCGGCGGTCAGATCGTGCTGGCCGTGCTGGTGCTGTCGCTGCTGGCCGTGGTGCTGGCGCTGTGCAGCGAGGCCGACGCGTTCGTCGCGGCCTCCATGTCGGCGTTGCCGCTGCTGCCGCGGCTGGTGTTCCTGGTCGTCGGCCCGGCGGTCGACGTCAAGCTCATCGCGCTGCAAGCGGGCGCGTTCGGCAAGTCCTTCGCGGCGCGCTTCGCCCCCGCCACGTTCGTGGTGGCGATCGCGTCGGCCCTGGCGGCGGGAGCGGTGTTCCTGTGAGGCGTGAGAACCCATGAGACGAGAAACGCAGAACATCCTGCTGGTGCTGCTCGGCGGCGCCCTGGTGAAACTGGCGCTGACCGGCACCTACCTGCGGTACGTCAAGGAGTCGTTGCAGCCCTGGCTGGTCGTCACCGGCGCCGTCATGGTGGTGTTGGCGCTCGTGTCGGTCGTGCGTGACATCCGCGGCGGCGTGGAGAACCCCAGCGGGATCGAGCACGCGGGGCACGAGCACGGCACGTCCAGGAGCCCGTGGATGCTGCTGCTGCCGGTCTTCGCCGTGTTCCTGATCAGCCCGCCCGCGCTGGGCGCGGACACGGTCAACCGGTCCGACCGCAACGCCGCGCAGGAGGCCAAGGCGTCGAACGGCTTCGCGCCGCTCCCGTCCGACGAGGTCATCCCGCTCACCATCAGCGAGTTCGTCACCCGCACCGCGTGGGACGACTCCGGCTCGCTGGACGACCGCACGGTCAAGCTCACCGGGTTCGTCGTGCGCAAGGACGGCGACGTGTTCGTCGCCCGGCTGACGATCTCCTGCTGCGCCGCGGACGCCTCGCCGGTCAAGGCGAAGATGGTGGGTCAGGACTTCGGCGCGCTGCCGATCGACCAGTGGGTCGAGGCCACCGGCCGGGTCGTGCCCGGCTCGGCGACCAAGGAAAGCGCGTTCGTGCCGACGTTCACCGTGTCCGAGGTGGTGCCGATCGCCACGCCGGAGGACACCTACGAGGGCTGAACCACGGGGGTTGAACTAGGACGGCTGCGCCTTCCCGCCCTTCCCGGAGGCGGCGCAGTCCCGGCACGTGCCGAAGATCTCCACCGTGTGGCTGACCTCGACGAACCCGTTCTCCGCCGCGACGCGGTCGGCCCACTTCTCCACCGCCGGGCCCTCGACCTCCACCGTGCGCCCACAACCCCGGCACACGAGGTGGTGGTGGTGGTGCTGGGAGCAGCGCCGGTAGATCGCCTCACCGGAGTCCGTCCGCAGCACGTCCACCTCGCCGGCGTCGGCCAGCGACTGGAGCGTGCGGTAGACCGTGGTCAGGCCGATGCCCTCACCGCGTTTGCGCAGCTCCTCGTGCAGCTCCTGGGCCGAGCGGAACTCGCCGAGTGAATCGAGCAGCTTGGACACGGCGGTGCGCTGCTTGGTCGAACGCAGCCCGGGAACCGCGGTGGTCGGGCGCTCGCTTGTGGTCACATCTCCTCCGTCCGGGGGGTCCGGTCGGTCTGGTTGATACCACGCGGCCCCTCCTCGACATGGGTCACCGCGTCCACCACGATGTGCGAGAGGTGCTCGTCGACGAGTCGGTAGACGACTTCGCGGCCGTGCCGCTCCCCGTGCACCACGCCGGCGGCCTTCAGCACCCGCAGGTGCTGGCTGATCAGCGGCTGGGCCACGCCCAGTGCCTCGACCAGCTCGTGCACGCACCGGTCGGCCTCGCGCAGTTGCAGCACGATCGCGATCCGCACCGGCGCGGCGAGCGCCCGCAGCAGCTCACCGGCGGCGGACAGGGTCCGCGCGGCTTTCCTCGGCGCCGGCGGGGGTACGCGGCGCTCCGGGGAGTGCACGTGTTCGCCCCGCACTCCGACCGTCACGGCGCCTCCCACGTGGTATGGATTTTCACCACCGATACTACGGCGCTAGACCACCGACACCGCGATGAGCACCAGCAGGCCGAGCACGACCAGCCTCAGCCCGCGTGCGCTCGGCGTCAGCAGGGGCCAGGTCACGGCGAGCATCGTCGCCACGCCCAGGGCGAGCACGCCGAGCAGCAGCGCGCCGACCGTGCCCTGCAGCCACACGCCCAGGCCGAACAAAGCCAGGACCAGCAGGAACACGACGGGTGCCGGCACACGGGCGAGCGGGCCGGAGCCGGGGATCAGGGTGCGCTTCGGGTAACGAGCCACCGTGGCATCCTTGCACCGTGCTGCTCGTGTGCCGCTTCACCGTGGCGGAAACCGACGTCGAGGCGTTCACCGGACGGGTCGACCGGGCGTTGTCGCTGCTCACGGCCCAGGCAGGCTGCCGGCGCGGCCAGCTGTCCCGGTCGACGGACGAGGCGGACCGGTTCGTGCTGACCGTCGAGTTCGACTCGGTGGTGGCGTACCGGCGGGCGTTGTCGCCGTTCGACGTGCGCGAGCACGTCATCCCGCTGCTGTCCGAGGCGAACACCGACGAACCGGCCGCCTACGAGCCGCTGCTGGTCGCCGCCGACGGTGGGGTGCGCCGCGAGGTGAGCCTCCTGGCGCGCGACGCGGGCACCGTCCGCCTGGGCGAGGCCGCCGGCCCGACCACCCCGCGCTGACCGTCGACGGGTCGCCTGATCGGGGACCCCGATGGGGACAGGGTCGCTGGGCGCGGGCCGGGGAGGACTACGCTGGCAAGCCCGTTTCCATACCTTTCTGCATCTCCCGATGGAGTGTCCGTGGCAGCCGATCGCATCGAGACCGTCGTCAGCCTGTGCAAGCGCCGCGGGTTCGTGTACCCGTGCGGCGAGATCTACGGCGGCACCAGGTCGGCCTGGGATTACGGTCCGCTCGGTGTCGAGCTGAAGGACAACATCAAGCGCCAGTGGTGGAACTTCATGGTGCGGGGCCGCGAGGACGTCGTCGGCCTGGACTCGTCGGTGATCCTGCCCCGCGAGGTGTGGGCCGCGTCCGGCCACGTGGACGCGTTCGTCGACCCGCTGATCGAGTGCAACTCGTGCCACAAGCGGTTCCGGCAGGACACGCTGGTCGAGGAGTACGCGGAGCGCACCGGCAAGGTCGTCGCCGAGGGTGACGTGTCGGACGTGCCGTGCCCGAACTGCGGCACCCGCGGCCAGTACACCGAGCCGAAGATGTTCAACGGGCTGCTCAAGACGTACCTCGGCCCGGTGGAGACCGACGAGGGCCTGCACTACCTGCGCCCGGAAACCGCGCAGGGCATCTTCACGAACTTCCTGAACGTGCAGACCACGTCGCGCCGCAAGCCGCCGTTCGGCATCGGCCAGATCGGCAAGAGCTTCCGCAACGAGATCACGCCGGGCAACTTCATCTTCCGCACCCGTGAGTTCGAGCAGATGGAGATGGAGTTCTTCGTCGAGCCGGGCACGGACGAGGAATGGCACCAGTACTGGATCGACGAGCGCAGCCGCTGGTACACCGAGCTGGGTATTTCCAAGGAGAACCTGCGGCATTACGAACACCCGAAGGAAAAGCTCTCGCACTACTCGAAGCGCACCGTCGACATCGAGTACCGGTTCCAGTTCGGCGGCCAGGAGTGGGGTGAGCTGGAAGGAATCGCGAACCGCACCGATTTCGACCTGAACACCCACTCGAACCACTCGGGCGTCGACCTGTCGTACTTCGACCAGGCCACCAACTCGCGCTACCGGCCGTTCGTGATCGAGCCCGCCGCGGGCGTCGGCCGGCCGATGATGGCGTTCCTGCTGGAGGCGTACACGGAGGACGAGGCGCCGAACGCCAAGGGCGGTGTGGACAAGCGGGTGGTGCTCCGGCTGGACCGCAGGCTCGCGCCGGTGAAGGCCGCGGTGCTGCCGCTGTCGCGCAACGCCGACCTGTCGCCGAAGGCCAAGGACCTGGCCAACGCGCTGCGCAAGCACTGGAACATCGAGTTCGACGACGCCGGCGCGATCGGCCGCCGCTACCGCAGGCAGGACGAGATCGGCACGCCGTTCTGCGTGACGGTCGACTTCGACACCCTCTCCGACCACGCGGTGACGGTGCGGGAGCGGGACACGATGTCGCAGGAGCGCGTGTCGATGGACCAGTTGGAGGGCTACCTCGCCGCACGCCTGATCGGCGCGTGACCAAGTCCTGCCGGTTCTGAGCGTTGAATTCGGGGGTCCTGAACGTAGGACTCTCGCGTTCTGAACGTAGGACTCACGGGTTCAGGTGGTGGCGCGGTGTTCGGACGGGCTGATGCCGCGTTCCCGCTTGAACGCCGTGCTCAACGCGAACGCGGTGCTGTAGCCGACCTGGCGGGCCACCGAGCCCACGGTCGCCGACGGTTCGCGCAGCAGGTCGGCGGCCAGCGTGAGCCGCCAGTCGGTCAGGTAGGCCATCGGCGGTTCGCCGACGAGTTCGGTGAACCGCCGGGCCAGCGCCGCCCGCGACACCCCCACCGCGTCCGCCAGCGAACCGACCGTCCACGGTCGCGCCGGGTCGCTGTGCAGGAGCCGCAACGCCCGCCCCACCACGGGGTCGGCGTGTGCCGTGTACCAGCTCGGCGTGTCCGCCTCCGGCCGGCAGAACCACGCCCGCAGGACCGAGATGAGCAGCAGGTCGAGCATCCGGTCGAGGACGGCTTCCTGACCCGGCTCGTCACGGGTGATCTCCGCTGCCAGCAGCGGCACCAGCGGCAGTTCCGCGCGCGGGACGACGAGGAACGGCGGCAGCACCGACAGCAGCCGCCGGCTCACCTCGCCGTCCAGCTGGTAGGTGCCGCTGAGCATCACCACCGCGCCGTCGGGGTTCGCGCCCCACGTCCGTACGCCCAGGCCCCACTGCTCGCACAGGGCGGCGCCGTCCGGCGTGGTGCTGATCTCGCCGGGGTGGATCACCGCCTGCACGGGCGTGGCCGGGTCGTCCGCCAGCGTGTACGGCTCGGGTCCGCGCACCACCGCCACGTCACCGGCGCGCAGCGGCACGGGCGCGCCGTCGCCGACCAGCAGGCACCCGTCACCGCGGACCAGCGCCACCACGCACAGCGGCGCGCGGTCCTCGATGCGCACCGAGTACGGCGGGTCGAGGACGGTCCGCATCAGGAACGCGCCACGGGCGCGCGGCCCGTCCAACAACCCGGCGAGAGCATCCACGGAACCCAGCCTAGAGACGCCCGCGTATGCCTTCGAGCGTTCAGGCCATGGAAGGTCCACCCCAGGTCGACTTGACTGGTCGCATGTTCCCCACGGTGACGATCATCGCGGCCCTCGGCTGCGGGATGATGGCAGGAGTCTTCTTCGCGTTCTCCGCGATGGTCATGCCCGGTCTGCGGCGAGCCGAGCCCGAAGTCGGGATCGCGGCCATGAGGGCGATCAACCTCGCCGTGGTGAACCCCGCGTTCATCGGCGTCTTCGTCGGCACGGCGGTCGTCGGCGTCGTGGCGGCGTTCGAAGGCGACCCGTGGGCGTGGGCGGGCGCGACGCTGTACGTGCTGGGCGGGATCATCCTCACCGGCGCCTTCCACATCCCGCGCAACAACGAGCTGGAACGCCTCGCCACCACCGACTACTGGACCCGCTACCTGCGCGAGTGGGTGCCGATGAACCACCTCCGGTCGCTGCTCTCGCTCGCCGCCGCCGCGTCGTTCACCCTCGCCGCCCTCAACTAGCGCACGCTCAGTCGCGGTGCCGGCGGCCACAGCACTCCTTGTACTTGACGGTCGAGCCGCACCAGCAGGGCGCGTTGCGGGCCGTGGGCCTCCAGGAGCCGCGTGGTCGTCAGCGGCACCAGGGTGATCCGGGCGGCGCCGGCCTCGGACAGCTCGCGGTTGGCGGCCTCGCGCTGGCGATGATGACGTCGACGTCCGCGTGCTGCACCACTTCAGGCCAGGTATTCCCGCGCTCCGCGCTGGTCGGCTCTCCTTCCGCTCTGGTTCGGCACTCGGTATTCGGCATTTCGGCGCGGTCCGCGGCGGGTGGGCTGGGCGCGGTGGCGCTCGTGCCACTCGCGCTGTCCTCGGGCGTCGTGCTCCACCAAGCCACGCCCTGCCCTGCGGCGGTGTCTGGCGTGGGCATGAGGGCATGGAGCAGACGTTTGAACGACGCCAGCCCACTCACCGGGACCCCGCCGCGATCGTGAACGCTTGTGTGCCACGTTGAGCCAACGCCTCAGCCGCACCGAAGCGGTGTCCGAAGCCGTGTCACAGGCCTCGGTCAGGCCGACGACCTTGACGGCCTTGGCATCGTGGGGAGTTCGCCACCGTCGCGCCCTCACGGCCAAAGCAGCGCAACCGGGTGACTTGTTTCCGATGCTCACGTCGTGTCGGACCGTGTCCGGGAAGCTCCCGAATCGACGCAGGACCTTCATCTATCAGGGTGAACAGCTGTGGTCGAGCATTGCGCAGCGTGTGCGGTCGCGCTGAAAGGCCGAGTTGTCGCGCCCCTTCTGGTCTGCGGATGTTGGTCCGAGCATCAACCGGGCAGGGTCGGTCGAGTGTCGCCCATACGGTTACCGACTGTGAGCTTGCCCTTTCACCTGGTAGAGACAAGAGGCCGTGCCGGCGCATTGCGGCCACCCGACGACGGCAGTACGCTCACAAATAGTTACCTCAACGAACTATTGTGCCCGTCAATCGTGGGGAAGCCTCATGAATCGTAGATGGGAAGCTGACGAATCGGCCTCTTTCACACGGCGGCTGGGGAAACGGGCGGTCGAGTTGGATCCGCCTCATTCTGAGGATGAAGACGGCTGTCCGGAGATCTGGGAGCTCGACAACGGGGATGTGGCGGTAATCGGGCGTGATCTCACCGAGGCTTACCGGTCGCGCTTGCCGGAAGAGGTGAGAATAGGTCGTGACGAGCGACTGGTAATCATTCCCGGCGGAATTCTCAGTGCCGCGAAACCGCACATCGCCGATGCATGACACCGGAGCACTGGTCCTCGACCGGGTCGATGGCACACGACTGGGCCTCGCGGAGTACAAGGCGGAATTCCGGGCGCGGCGCGGTCAGGTGAGCAACGCCGACTCCTGGAAGTTCGAGCGGCGACAGCACTTCGAGGAGAACTCCGCCGGTCGGAACGCGTTCCGGCAAGGTGACTGGGGCAAGGCGATGAGGATCCTCGAAGGACGGCGCCGGGAGTTCGAGGACTCGGTCCGCGAAGACCTGGCCAGGGGTACGGTGTTCCACCGCGTCCGTGTCGTCGCGGAACCCCTTTCGCCGTACTTGCAGTGGGAGTTGCGATCGCTGCGGGTCCAGGCCGAATGCGGCAAGCCCATCCGGGTGGTGAGCGCGGAATCCCTGGCCGAACGCGAGGGTGGCGGACTGCTGCCGGAAGTCGTAATTCTGGGCGGGCGAACGCTCTACGAAGTCCTCTACACCGACTCCGGAGTGCCGGACGGAGCTGTCCGCTTCACCGATCCGACGATCATCCGCACCTGGACGGATTTCATCGACGACCTCTACGGGACAGGCGAGGACGTGATCGATTACGTGGACCGCCTGCCCCCATTACAACTGTGAGACCGCAAGGAGGTGTTCCCGATCGACCCCCGCGGCAACCGTGACGAGCGCTTCGGCGAGACGCATTCGCAGATGTCCGGAAGCTCCCGTGACGTGGTGCAGGCGGCCAGCATCAGTGGCGGTGTGCACATCCATCACGGGGTCGCGGATGTGCTCGCACCGGCGGGTGAAGGGCCTCCGCGTCAACTGCCGGCGGAGCTGCGCATCTTCGTCAATCGAGTCGAAGAGATCAGGAACCTCGCCGAGTTGATTTCCGGCGGTTCCGACCAGCCCGTCGGTGGGGCCGTGCAGATCATCTCCGGTACTGCGGGGGCAGGTAAGACCGCGCTCGCCCTGCGGTACGCGCACCACCTGGCCGACCGTTTCCCCGATGGTCAGCTGTACGTGAACCTGCGTGGGTACGACCCGGGCGTCCCATTGGCGCCCTTCACGGCGTTGAGTCGTTTCCTGGTCGCTCTCGGCGTGCCATCCGCGGCAATCCCGGACGACGTCGAGATCGCCGCCGCCATGTACCGCTCCCTGCTCGCGAACCGGACGATGCTGGTGGTGCTGGACAACGCGGCCACGGCAGCCCAGGTGAGACCGCTGATTCCAGGCGGCTCCCGATGCCTCACCATTGTCACCAGCCGCAGCCAACTGTCCGGTCTGGCCATTCACGATGGCGCGCGGCGGGTGACCATCGGGCGGCTGACCGAATCCGACAGCGTCAAGCTTCTGCAAGAGGTCATGACGGGATACCGGCCCGCGGATGGCGTGGAGCAACTGGCCGAGCTCGCCCGGCTGTGTGCCAGGCTGCCCATCGCCCTGCGGATCGCCGCCGAACGCGCTGCCATACACCCTCGTCAACCCCTCGCCGGGTTGATAGAAGAACTGCGGGACGAGTCGGCCCTGTGGGATGCGTTGAGCGTGGGCGACATGGGGGAAGAGGATTCGGTCCGCCCTGTTTTCGCCTGGTCGTACCGAGCACTGTCGGCCGAGTGCTCGCAACTCTTCCGGCTGCTCGGGATGCATCCGGGGTACGAATTCGGTATCGACTCCGCTGCCGCGCTCGCCGGCACCAGCGTCCGCCGTGCCCGACAACTGCTGGACAGACTGGTCACCATGCACGTAATAGAGCAGACCACGCCGGGTCGGTATGAGATGCACGATCTTCTGCGTGCTTTCTCCATCGAGCAACTGCAGGTGGAGGAGAGGCCGGAAACGCGAGCAGCGGCCCTTGAACGGGTGCTCGACTGGTACCTGCGGGCCGCGGATGCGGCGCAGGCCCTGATCATGCCTCAACGTAATCGAGTGGCGATCGGCCCACCTCGCCACGACATCGTCGTGCAGCCTTTCGCCGGGTACGATGCCGCAGTCGACTGGGCGGAACACGAGCACGGCAATTTCCTGCCCGCCGTGCAGGTCGCGGTGAAGCACGGGTTCGACCGGCACGCCTGGCAACTGGCTCTCGTGCTCTGGAGTGCCAAAGCACCCTCGACGCCGACCGCAGAGTGGCTGCCGATCGGTGAAGCGGGCCTGGCAGCCGTCCGACGGGTCGGCGACGCACAAGGCGAAGCAGCGCTGCTCCAGAGCCTCGGCTTCGCCTACGTCAAGGTCAACAACCTGTCCGAGAGCCTGAAGAACCACCGCGGCGCACTCGAGATCCGGCGCGAATCGGGTGATTCGGCCGGACAGGCGGAGACGTTGAACGCGCTCGGCAGCGCCCATCTGCGATGGCGTCAGCTGAAGGCGGCCGAAGAGCATTTCGCGCAGGCACAATCGCTCTACCGCGAGCTCGGCTCCGTGCACTGGGGCGCGGTAGTCCTGGGCAACCTCGCGACCGTGCGGCACCAGGCCGGTCGCTACGCCGAGGCGGCTGCCGACATAGAGCAGGTGCTGGCCGTTCACCAGGCGCAGGGGAACAAGCGCGGCATCGGCAACGCCTTGCACCTGCTCGGCCGGATCCACCTCGATCAGGGCAATGCGGGTGAGGCGCTTCGCGTGGCGCAGCAAGCGGTCGAACTCGCTCTGGACCTGCGAAGCCACGTGCTCGAAGGCTATTGGCTGTTGACGTTGGCCGACGCGCAGGTGGCACTGGGGCGGCCGGCTGAAGCGCTGCCTTCCTACCAGCGGTCCGCGGTACTGCACCGGCGCCTGGGCGACCGGATCCGGGAATCGCTCGCGTGGCACGGAGCCGGCACCGCATACCGACGACTGGGCAGAGAGGACGAAGCGGCGGACTTCCACCGTTCCGGGATCGCCGTGTTCCGGGAGGTCGGGCACACGTGGTACGAGGCGATGTCGCTCAACGGGCTGGCGGCGGCGCTGCGTGACAGCGATGCCGGGCTGAGCGTCGTGCACTGGAACGCCGCGCTCCGCTTGTTGGCGGATCACGACGACCCCCGCGCGGTCGGCATCCGGCGGCGCATCGAAGGGCACCTCGCGGAAACCCGCGACTGACTTCGACCGGCGCGGAGGGGCGCGGTGCTGCCGGCAGTCCGGTTCACAACCGCCTGACGTCGAGCGCTTCCTCCTGCGCGGTTCCGGAGGACTCGTCGCGGCGGACGATGTAGGCGCCGCCGGAAGGCCGTTCGGACACCGCCTCCACCAGCGTCGTGCCGTGGTAGACGATGCCGGCGCCGTCGTCGGTGCAGTGGGTCACCGGGAGCACGCCCGACGCGACCGCCTCGTGGATCGTCGGCCTGCGCGCCGCCTCCGAGTCGTAGTGGACGCCACAGCCGTAGGGCAGGAAGCCCAGGCCGTTCGTGATCACCCGCAGTTCCGGCCCGAACGAGTCCGTCGAGCCGCCCAGGTACCAGCAGATCGACCCGGCCGACACCCCGCCGAGCACCACGCCGTTCTGCCACGCCGTGCGCAGCGCCGACCCGAGGTCGTGCACCGCCCACACCGCGAGCAGGTTCGCCACCGAACCGCCGCCGACCCACACCAGGTCGTGCTCGCCGACCCATCCGGTGAGGTCCGTCGAGGGCGGCATGGTGAACAGGTTCAGGTGCGACACCTCCCAACCCGCCAGCTGACCGGCTTCGGAGAGGTTCGCGTTGAACGAGCGCTGGTCGCCCGCGGCCGTCCCGACGTAGCACAACCGCGGCTTGCGGCCGTGCACGCCGGACAGGTCGACGGCGTGGTGGACGAGTCGGTGGAACTCCAGTGGTGTGCGGTGCCCGACGCGGAAACCACCTGAGGTCGCCACGATCGTCGGCTGGTCTGCTGCCATGTGTTCGATCCTGGCACTCCTGTCCCCCGACCGGGTGTGGAATCATTCCCCGTCGTGACGTTCCTGCCGAGACTCCGCCGGCTCGTGACTCGCATCGTGCTCGGTGGTCTCGTGATCGGGTTCCTCGTCGTCGGCGGCACGGCTTTCCGCGTGTGGCAGGTGGCCCGCGAGGACGACCGGACGCACGCGGACATGGCGGTCGTGCTCGGTGCCGCCCAGTACAACGGCGTGCCGTCCGAGGTGCTGGAGGCACGGCTGGAGCACGCGCGCCGGCTCTACGAGCAGGGCGTGGTCAGCTACATCGCCACCACGGGCGGCCGGCAGCCGGGTGACAACTTCACCGAGGGCGAGGCCGGCCGGATGTGGCTGGAGGCGAACGACGTGCCCACCGACCGGATCCTGGAGGTCGGGGAGGGCACCGACACGCTGGGCAGCATCCGGGCGCTCGCCGCCGCCGCCCGCGACAAGTCCCTCACCACCGCCGTGATCGTCAGCGACCCGTGGCACTCCCTGCGGGCCCGCACGATGGCCGAGGACGAGGGCCTGTCCGCGTGGACGTCGCCGACCCGCAGCGGGCCGAACGTGCAGACCCGCGAGACCCAGCTGTTCTACATCCGCCGCGAGACCGGCGCGCTGCTCTACTACAACCTGATGAAGGCACCGGCCGGCGCGTTCGACGGCATCCTGCTGTAAGGCTCTACCCTGGGCCGATGAGGCCGGGCACATGATCGAGGGCTACACCGGGCACGACTCCGCGCGGCTGCTCCCGGAGTCGCCCAAGGGAGCGGTGCTGCCCGGTGCGCGCACGGAGCGGCGCACGCCGTTCTCCCGCGACCGGGCGCGGGTGCTGCACTCGGCGGCGCTGCGCCGGCTGGCGGGCAAGACCCAGGTCGTCGGCCCCAACGAGGGCGCCGAGGTGACCGGTGTGCCGCGCACCCGGCTCACCCACTCGCTGGAGGTCGCCCAGATCGGCCGGGGCATCGGCGAGGAGCTGGGGTGCGATCCGGACCTGGTCGACACGGCCGGTCTGGCCCACGACATCGGGCACCCGCCGTTCGGGCACAACGGGGAACGCGCGCTGAACGAGCTGGCCGGCCCGTGCGGTGGTTTCGAGGGCAACGCCCAGACGCTGCGCATCCTGACCCGCCTGGAGCCGAAGACCGCCAACGGCCTCAACCTGACCCGCGCGTGCCTCGACGCGGCCACGAAGTACCCGTGGGCCAGGCGTCCCGGCATGGTGAAGTTCGGTGCCTACGACGACGACCTGGACGTGTTCACCTGGCTGCGCGAGGGCGCTCCGGACCGCAAGCGCTGCCTGGAGGCCCAGGTCATGGACTGGGCGGACGACGTCGCCTACTCCGTGCACGACGTGGAGGACGGCGTGCTCGCGCACCGGATCCACCTGTCCGCCCTCGGTCACCCGGCGGAACGGGCGGCCATCGCGGGCCTCGCCGCCAAGCACTTCTCCGACGAGCCCGCCTCCACGCTCGAAGCCACCGCCGTCGAACTGCTCGAACTGCCCGTCATCGCCGAACTCGCCGAGTACGACGGCTCGCTGCGCGCACAGGTCGCGTTGAAGCGGCTCACCAGCGAGCTGGTCGGCCGGTTCGCGTCGGCCGCCGTCGGTGCCACCCGCGAGGTGCACGGTGACGGCCCGCTGACCCGCTACCGGGCGGACCTGGTCGTGCCGCCCCAAGTAGCGGCCGAGGTGGCGTTGCTGAAGGCCGTCGCGGTGCGGTACGTGATGAGCGACCCGTCGCGGCTGGCCATGCAGGCGCTGCAACGGGAACTGGTCGCCGAGCTGGTCCACCTCCTGCTCGAACGCGCGCCGGACACGCTCGACCCGGCGTTCCGCCCGGCGTGGGCCGCGGCGGGGTCGGACGCGGAACGGCTGCGCGTCGTGGTGGACCAGGTGGCCTCGCTGACCGACGCCCAAGCCGTCGCGTGGCGGCGTTCGCTGGCGAACGGCTCCCCCGGACTCGTGTGACCGGTGGCACACTCGATGTCATGGGTGATGATGCGACACGACCGCCAGGCCGACGGTGGCGCAGGCCGGAACGCGAGCGGGTGCCGGTCGGCTTCGACGCGGGGCCGCCCGACAACGGGTGGGACGACGACGAGCCGGACGGCGGTTCCGCCGGCGTGCGGGAACCACGCCACCCCAAGCCGTTCGGACCGACGAGCGGCGCGGGTGAACGTCCGATCCCGGACGAGCCCGTAGAGGTCAAGGAGACCCAGTGCCTGATCGAGCGCACCTGACGTTCGCCCTCACGCTGCACGACGCCGTCGCGCCTGATCGCACGCGCAACGCCTGCTGGTCGCCGTACTCGGTGGCCAGCGCGCTCGGCCTGACCGCGCAGGCCGCGCGGGGCGGGACGGAGGCCGAACTGGTCGCGCTCCTCGGCGAGGACCACGCCAAGGTGCTCAAGGACGCGGTGGTCGGTGACGACGCCGAGTTCGCCGTGGCCAACACGCTGTGGGCGTCGGACGAGCTGCCGCTGAACGACGGTTTCCTCACCGACCTGGCCGGGTGGCCGGGCGCGGAGGCGCGTTCGGCGCCGTTCGCCGAAGACCCGGAGGGTGCGCGCAAGCTCATCAACGCCGACGTCGCCGAGACGACCAACCAGCTGATCCCGGAGCTGCTGACGGCCGGCGCGATCACGGCCGAGACGGTCGCGACCCTGGTCAACGCGCTGTACCTGAAGTGCGCGTGGCGCGAGGAGTTTCCGGAGCACGACACCGCCGACCTGCCGTTCCGAGGTGCCGGGAACGTCACGACCATGCGTCGTGAAGGGAGCATGCGCTACGCGCAGCGCGCCGGGTGGGAGGCCGTGGCGCTGTCCGCGCGCGGCGGTGTCGAGGCGGTCGTGCTGCTGCCCGAAGGCGACCTCGGTGGCACGGAAGGCGTGCCCGAGGTGCTGGAGGCGCTGGACCGGGACCGGGTCGAGCTGTTCCTGCCGAAGCTGGACCTGTCCGTGAACGTGTCGCTCGGCGACGCGCTGCGGCAGGTGGGCGTGCGCACCATGTTCACCGGTGCGGCCGACCTCACCGGGCTCAGTCCCGACCCCCGGCTGCGAGTGGACGACGTGGTGCACGAGGCCGTGTTGCGGCTGGACGAGCAGGGCTTCGAAGGCGCGGCGGCGACCGCGGTGGTGATGCGGATGACGTCGTTCATCCCGGCCGAGCCCGCCCGCACGGTCCGCGTCGACCGGCCGTACCTGCTGCTGGTCCGGCACGTCGACACGGGCGCGATCTTCTTCTTCGCCCAGGTGGCCAAGCCCTGATTCCCGCGACTCGTCACGTTTGAGGTGCCCTCCTCGTCCACCGGGTGAAGACCGGAAACGAGGAGGGGACATGCCCAGGATCCCGGGCGTCACGACCAAGCAGGCCAACCCGCTGGTGAGGTTCGCCTACCGGTTCGCCAGGAAGCGCTTCGGCGCGGTGCCCGAGCCGTTCACCGTGACGGCGCACCACCAGAAGCTGTTCGTCGCGGGCGCGCGGCACGAGATGGCCGTGGAGAAGGGCGCCAGGACGCTGCCCGTCTCGCTGCGGGAACTGGTGGTCTACCTGACCGCGGTGAAGCTCGGCTGCTCGTGGTGCGTCGACTTCGGCACCATGCTGATCAAGCACGAGGGCTTGGACATCGACCGGCTCAAGGAGATCCACGACTACCGGAACTCGGACAAGTACACCGAGCTGGAGAAGCTGGCCCTCGCCTACGCCGACGCGATGACCGAGACGCCCACCGCCGTCACCGACGAGCAGGTCGCCGAACTCGACCGGCGGTTGGGCCACAAGGGGCTGGTGGAGCTGACGTACCTGATCGCGCTGGAGAACCAGCGGGGCCGGTTCAACTCGGCGTTCGGCATCACCGACCAGGGCTTCACCTCGGGCGACGCCTGCCGGGTGCCGATGCCGTAGCCCCCGAGGGCTGGACAACAGTGAGTGATTCACTAACATCATCTCGAGATGGTTGCCGGCTTTCTCGAGGGAGCGACATGTGTGAATCATGCGGTACGGCCGGCGAAGAGCTGTCGAACCAGGGTGTGTCCCGCCGTCGGCTCCTCGCCGGTTTCGGGCTCGGCGCCGGGGTGTCCCTGATCGGCCTGACCTCACTGGCGACGCCCGCCTCGGCGGCCACGCTGATGGACGCCAGGTGGTGCAACCCGGCGCTGGGCTACTTCCCCGCCGGCGGCTACTACGGCGCGCCGCGGTCGGGTGGCCCGCACGCCGGCCAGGACATCACCAACTCCACCGGCACCGCCGTCTACGCCGCGGCGGCCGGGACCGTGATCCGCCGCCAGTGGGGTGGCGGCCTGAGCGGTCGCACCGGCAACGGGATCGTCATCTCCCACGGCGGCGGCGCCTACACCTACTACGGTCACCTCGACACGTACCGGGTTTCGCTCAACCAAGCCGTTTCAGCGGGCCAACGCATCGCCGACATGGGTGCGACGGGCAACGTGACCGGTCCGCACCTGCACTTCGAGGTCCACTCCGGTGGACTGGGTCCGACCGTCAACCCGGTGACCTTCCTGTCCGCCCGGGGCGTCGACCTCGGTGGCGGTTGGCCGAGGATCGACCCGGGCGCGCGCGGCGCGACCGTGTCGGTCGTCCAGCACCTGATGAACCAGCGCGGCTCCGGACTCGTGGTCGACGGCCAGTACGGCTCGGTCTCGGTGAGCGCGGTCGAGCGGTTCCAGTCCGCCAACGGCCTCGTCGCCGATGGCCAGGTCGGCCCGGCGACGTGGCCGAAGCTGGTGTACTCGCTGAGCGAGGACGCCGCCGGCCACCACGTCCGCGGGCTCCAGACCGCGCTGAACAAGCGCAGTGCGGGTCTGCGGGTGGACGGCGCCTACGGCTCGATCACCACCACGGCGGTGCGCACCTTCCAGGGCGTCAACCGGCTGGTCGTCGACGGCAACGCCGGGCCGATCACCTGGCGGGCACTGGTCGGCTGAGCCCGCCGGGGTCTTCGCGGTGCGGATCGGGGAACGGCACGTGGCCGAGCTTGTCCGGGTTCGACATGTCGTACACGCCGGTCACGAGGCCGTCCCGCACCGCGAACGCGCCCACCCGGGCCGTCAGGTCGCCCTGCGCCGGGTAGAGCAGGCCCAGGTCGCCGTTGACCAGCACCGGCCGCCCGTCCATCTTGCCGCCGTACTTGCGCAGCAGGCCGAGCAGGAAGCGCGCCACCTTCTCCGGGCCGGTGACGATGTTGATCGCGGTCTTCGCCTTGCCGCCGGCGTCGCCGACGACCACCACGTCCGGGTGCAGCAGGCTGATCACCGCGTCCACGTCACCGGAGGCCATGGCCTGGAGGAACCGCTCCAGCAGCTCCCGCTGCTCGTCCAGCGCCACCCGCGGCGGGGGCTCGGCGTCGGCTGCCGCCCGCCGGCCCCGTGACGCGTGCTGGCGGGCCGTGGCGACCGTGCAGCCCAGCACGTCGGCGATCTCCGCGAACGGCACGTCGAACGCGTCGTGCAGCACGAACGCGACCCGCTGCTCGGGCGTGAGGCGGTCCAGCACCACCAGCGCCGCCATCCGCACGCCGTCGTCGCGCACCACCGCGTCCAACGGGTCGTCCTCGCCGGAGGTGATCAACGGCTCGGGCAGCCACTGGCCGACGTACCGCTCCCGCCGCACCGCCGCCGACCGCAGCCGGTCCAGGCAGATCCGCCCGACCACCGTGGTCAGCCAGCCGCGCAGGTCGCGGATACCGCCCCGCGCCTCCTCGGTCAGACCCGTCAGCCGCAGCCACGCCTCCTGCACCGCGTCCTCGGCGTCCGCCACGCTGCCGGTGAGCCGGTAGGCCACGCCGACCAGGTGCGAGCGGTGGCCGGTGAAGGTCGAAGCCAGGGTCTGCTCGGCTGCGGTCACGAGCACCAGTCTGCCAGCACTAGACTCGCTCGACGTGGCAGGACGCATCCGGGACAGCGACATCGCGTTGGTGCGTGACCGGAGCCGGATCGACGACGTCGTGGGAGACCACGTCTCCCTGCGCGGGGCCGGCGGCGGCGCGCTGAAAGGCCTGTGCCCGTTCCACGACGAGAAGTCGCCGTCGTTCAACGTCAGGCCGTCGCACGGCACGTTCCACTGCTTCGGCTGCGGCGAGGGCGGCGACGTCATCGCGTTCGTGATGAAGATCGAGCACCTCGGTTTCGTGGAGGCCGTCGAGCGGCTGGCCGACCGGGCCGGCATCCAGCTGACCTACGAGGG
Organism: Saccharothrix sp. NRRL B-16314; assembly: GCF_000716595.1. GTDB lineage: Bacteria > Actinomycetota > Actinomycetes > Mycobacteriales > Pseudonocardiaceae > Actinosynnema. The sequence goes on along the minus strand of NZ_JNXC01000002.1, from coordinate 294,078 downwards.
CGGCGGCGCGACCGTCCAGCGGGACCGGGGCACCCGCAGCAGGCTCATCGAGGCGCACCGGGTCGCCGCCGAGTTCTACGCCGAGCAGCTGGCGTCACCGGAGGCGATGCCGGCGCGGGAGTTCCTGGCGCAACGCGGTTTCGACGAGGCCGCCGCCCGGACGTTCGGCTGCGGTTTCGCGCCGGCCGGCTGGGACAAGCTCACCAAGCACCTCCTCGGGCGCGGGTTCGAGCTGACCGAGCTGATCAAGGCCCAGCTGAGCAAGGAAGGCAGGCAGGGGCCGATCGACCGGTTCCACCGCCGGCTGCTGTGGCCGATCCGGGACATGGGCGGCGAGGTCGTCGGCTTCGGCGCGCGCCGGATCTTCGAGGACGACCAGATCCAGGCCAAGTACCTCAACACCAGCGAGAGCGTGATCTACAAGAAGTCGCAGGTGCTGTTCGGGCTGGACCTGGCCAAGCGGGAGATCGCCAAGCGCCGGCAGGCCGTGGTGGTCGAGGGCTACACCGACGTGATGGCCATGCACCTCGCGGGCGTGCCGACGGCGGTCGCGTCCTGCGGCACGGCGTTCGGCGCCGACCACATGAACGTGCTGCGCCGGCTGCTGATCGACGACTCGGTCAACGGCGAGGTGATCTTCACCTTCGACGGTGACGCGGCGGGGCAGAAGGCGGCGCTGAAGGCGTTCGAGGGCGAGCAGGCGTTCTCCGCGCAGACGTACATCGCGATCGCGCCGGACGGCATGGACCCGTGCGAGCTGCGCCAGGCCAAGGGTGACGTGGCGGTGCGCGACCTGGTGGCCCGGCGCACGCCGCTGTTCGAGTTCGCCATCAAGACCCGGCTGAAGGACTACGACCTCGACTCGGTCGACGGCCGGGTCGAGGCGTTGAAGACGATGGTGCCGTTCGTGGCGCAGATCAAGGACCGGGCCAAGCGGGACGGCTACGCGACGCGGCTGGCCTGGTGGGTCGGCTGGGAGGACGAGTCGGCCGTGGTGCGCCGGGTGCGCGAGACGGCGACCGGCCGTGCTCCCGCGCGTCGCGCCCAGCAGCCCGTCGACCCGAACCAGGGCGCGCTGGCGGTCGACGTGGACGGTCCGACGCGCCCCGATCCGCGCGACCCGGCGCTGTGGGCGCAGCGGGAGGCGTTGAAGGCGGCGTTGCAGCTGCCCGAGATGGCCGGGCCGTACTACGACTCGCTGCCCGACGAGGCGTTCACGCACCCCGCCTACCTGGCGTTGCACCAGGCGATCCGGGAGGCGGGAGGCGCGTCCTCGGGGCTGTCGGGCCCGGCGTTCCTGGACGCGGTGTCGCAGGCGTGCCGGTACCAGGCGGTGCGGTCGGTGCTGACCGAGCTGTCCGTCGAGGCGCTGCGGGTCAAGGCGGACGACCAGTACCGGTACGTGCAGAGCGTGCTGGCGCGGTTGCAGCAGATCCTGGTGTCCGGCCAGATCACCGAGATCAAGTCGCGGTTGCGGCGGGTGTCGCCGGTGGAGGAGCCCGACGAGTACCGGGCCCTGTTCGGCGACCTCATCGCGCTGGAGGACTACCACAAGGCGTTGGGCCAACAGGCGGTGGGCGGGCTGTGAGGGAACTGTTCCGGAAGGTGTTCGGGTCGGGTGCGCCCGAGGGGTTCACCGGTGCCCTGGAGCGCGACGAGCACGTGCTGGCGTCCGCCGGGGTCGGCTCGGAGTGGCTGGTGGCGACGACGTACGGGCTGTGGTTGCCGGGCCCTCGCCGGGTCGGCTGGCACCTGGTCAGCAAGGCCACGTGGAGCGGGAACGCGTTGGCGGTGACCGAGTCGGTCGAGGACGGCACGGCGGGGGCGGCCGTGGTCCTGCGCGACCTCGCGCCGCAGCGGTTCCCGCTGGAGACGCCGGGCAAGGTGCCGGAGGTCGTGCACGCGCGGGTGACCGCGTCGATCAAGTCGCGGGACCACAACGAGACCGTGGGTGCGTGGTTCGTCCAGCGCAAGGTGACCGGGCGGGACGGGGTCGTGCTGCAGGTGCGGCCGGACCCGGGTGCCGACGTGGAACGGGTCCGGGAGGTCGCGGCCACGGTGGCGGCGAAGATCTCGAAGCTCCGCCCCGAGTCCTGAGCCTCGACGCAGCTAGCAGTACGCGCGTACTGTGAGCCGTACTTGCTGTCTGCCTCGGAGTGGGTGCGCATGTGGGATCCCGGCCAGTACCTCGCGTTCGCCGACCACCGGTCGCGCCCGTTCCACGAGCTGGTGGCCAGGGTCGGCGCCACGTCACCGCGACGGGTCGTCGACCTGGGGTGCGGTCCGGGGAACCTGACGGAGTTGCTGGCGACGCGGTGGCCCTCGGCGGTGGTGGAGGCGCTCGACTCGTCACCGGAGATGGTGGCCGAGGCGCGGGCGCGCGGCGTCGACGCGCGGGTGGGCGACGTGGCGTCGTGGGAGCCCGCGCCGGACACCGACGTGGTGGTGACAAACGCCGTCCTGCAGTGGGTGCCGGGTCACGAGGACCTGTTGCGCGGGTGGACGCGAGCGCTGCCGTCCGGTGCGTGGTTGGCGATGCAGGTGCCGGGCAACTTCTCCGGGCCGTCGCACGAGCTGGTCCGGTCGCTGGTCGACGCGTCGTGGCCGGCGTTGCGAGGGTTGATGCGGCCGTCGCCGGTGCTCGACCCCGAGGGGTACGCGACCGTGCTGGACGGCTGTGCGGTGGACGCGTGGGAGACGACCTACCTGCAGCGGCTGGAGGGGGAGGACGCCGTGCTGGAGTGGATCACCGGGACGGCGCTGCGGCCGATCCGGGCGGCGTTGGGCGACGAGGAGTGGGCGGCATTCCGCGCGGAGTTGGCGCCGATGCTCAGGTCCGCGTACCCGCGGCGGGCGGACGGCACGACGTGGTTCCCGTTCCGCCGCGTCTTCGCGGTGGCCCGCGTGCCGTGAGCGCTGTGCCTGGTGTCGTGACCGCCCCGAATGGTGGTGGGGCGGTCACGACACCGGACGGTCAGTTCGCCCGGGGGATGACCGGATCGCGACGGTGGCCGTTGGCGTGGGGCTGGTGGCGGCCGAGACCGGTGGTCTCGCTCACCTTGGCGCGGACGATGCCGGCTGCGCCCTGGACGGCCGGGTGGTCCGCCAGGGCCCGGTAGGTGCGCACGATCTGGTCGTAGCGCTGACGTCCGGCGCGCGTCCCCAGGACGTAGCCGATGGCGGCGCCGAGCAGGATGCCCTTCATGAGGTGTCCTCTCCTCCGATCGTGCCTGATCACCACCCTTCCTACCGCAACGGTAGGGGGGTGTGCGCGAGCGCCGTTGAGGATGCGCTAGAGTAACGACCTGTCGGGCCGGGTGGCCCGGCCTACAACAGAACATTCCCCCTTAGCTCAACGGCAGAGCATTCGACTGTTAATCGAAGGGTTACTGGTTCGAATCCAGTAGGGGGAGCGCGATGACACCCCAGGTCTCCCGACCTGGGGTTTTGTCGTGTCATGGGGTCGGGGTACCCGCGAGTCACCCGAATGTCACCCCGCTGCGGCGGATTCTTGCGGCAGGCTGATCCGCATGGCCGATCGCTTCGCCAACCGCCGCCGGATCACGTCGCTGGACCCGGAGACCGACCACGTCGAGATCATGCGCATCTCGTCCGGGTACGAGTTCCCGTGGGACTACGTGCGGTCGTTGGAGTTCGCGCTGTTCAGGACGTACTGCGTGCCGACGATCTCGGCGTTGCTGGCCCGGACCGGCGAGTTCGAGCGGCGGGCGCAGAAGCGGTACGACGACACGGCGTTGCTGATGGCGGAGCTGGTGGAGCACGGCTACGACTCGCCGCGCGGCCGGGAGGCGCTGCGCGTGGTGAACCGGCTGCACGGGCGGTACGAGATCTCGAACGACGACATGCGGTACGTGCTGTCGACGTTCATCTTCGACCCGATCGAGTGGATCACCAAGTACGGCTGGCGGCCGTTGACGGACCACGAGCGGCTGGCCGCGTTCCACTTCTACTCGGCCGTCGGTGTCCGGATGGGGATCAAGTCCCTGCCGCCCACCTACTCCGCGTACCTGGCGTTCAAGCGGTCGTACGAGGAGGAGCACTTCACGTACAGCGACTCGAACCGCGCGATCGGGCAGTACACCCTGGACCTGTTCTGCTCCTGGTACCCGGTGCCGCGGGCGCTGACGTCGAGGGCGGTGCTGGCCATGCTCGACGAACCCATGCTGACCGCCTTCGGCTTCACACCGCAACCGCCCTGGCTGACCACCCTGGCCCACGCCGTCCTGCGCCTGCGGGCGCACGCAGTCCGCCTGCTCAGGCCCCGCCGGACACCCCGCCTGACGAACGACCCGAAGAACCGCACGTACCCCGGCTACCCGACGGGTTACCGACCAGCCGACCTCGGAGCCCCGTAGTACCGGAGTGCACAGCTTGGTCACGCCGCACCGGGTTGTCGAGACGCGGGGGAACCCGGATCTGTACCCTCCAGAACCGCACGTCAGGGGGCGGTAGCTCAGCCGGTCAGAGCAGCGGACTCATAATCCGTCAGGTCGTGGGTTCGAACCCCACCCGCCCCACCAGCTGACCAGTGGAAACGCTGCTTACAAGATCCACTGTAGATCATCCGCCCAGGTGGTTGTCCATTTTCATCTTCCAAGAGCTCGCTCACGCTGCCCGGTCCGTCCGGGTTGACGACGGCGTGGAAGTGCGTCGCTGGTACTTGGCGACGATGGCGTACGGGAGCCGAGCGTGGTGCTTGAACTCGTGTACCGGGGAGCCAGGCAGCTTTCATCAGCTCCCGCTTGAGCGTGGTGACGAAGCGGTGCCACAGCCCACTGGCGTTGGCCTGTCACAGGTGGCGGGATCGTCGAGGTAGTGCCAGGTGCCGCACGCGCAGGGCAGGACCTTCCCGCGGTTTGTGGCGCGTCGGTTGTGCACCGGGCCGAACGACGGGGCGGTGAGCGTGGCGAACACGCGAGGCTTCTCTGTCACCGAGGCGGGGACGCCCTTGGAGCCGCCGGCCAACCCCGGCGTGCATCAGGTGGTTGGCGTCGGCGGCGTACCGGCCAGAGCAGGACGGGCAGACGGACTCGCGGCGGTTGCCGCAGGGGATGAACACGTCCCCGCCGTGCCAGTCGAGCAGGGTGCAGGTGGCCGGACCCGTCATCCGGATCGGTTGGCCACAGCCGCCGATGCCGGTGACCTCGTCGCGCCAGTCCCGGTGGTCGGCACGGCGCAGCCGGTGGGCGATGCGGTTGGCGGGTTCCAGTGGAGCCGCTCGACATGATTGCCGGCGTGAACGAGTTCTCCTCGCCGGCTGTTGATGCCGTTCGGCGCTATGTCGTGGCGCTTCGCGAAATCCGGACGCGGCTGTTCGCGGATCTTCCCGGCTTGGCCGGTGTGCAGGACATCCTGTTCGCGGTGCGTTCTCAAGGGACGATGGCCCGCGAGGGACGAACGGCCGGCGGCATCGAGTACTCGGTTCATGGGGTGGGCTGCCGCATGACCGATGAGCGTGGTCGGGAGGTGGACGTCGACCTGGTTGCCGATCCCGACCGTCCCGCCCGCGTGGTAGAGGCTTTCGACGCCTGGCGGATCAAAGCTTTCCTTTCCAGCGGTGGGCACCCCTCTCCGGCGAACGAGGAACTCAATGCTGCGTGCGCACAACTTGCTGCCTGCGGCGAACTTCGGGTGGTCGAGCAGTGCCGGTGGTTTGCGCTGCCGCCATCCAGCTGACGAAAGCGTCGCGAATGAGCGACCGGCACCATGACTTGGATGGCGAAATTGCCGAACCGCTCACCGGCCATGACCTCTGCCCTCAGTCCACGCACGGGATGGGGGACGGTTGGGTTCCGGCGCCCGAGGTTCCGACGGGTGGGGTCAGGGCGGCGGTCACGGCGGCGCGGATGGTCGGCTGGGCGTCTGCTGCCGGATCGTTCTCCAGGGGCAGGGTGTGGAAGCGGATGCCCGTGGTTCCTTGTGCCATCGAGAGGACGTCCCAGTCGGCCGAGAGGACCACGTACTGCTTGGCGACTTCCGCCAACGGCCCCAGGGCGTTGAGGCCCTCGGAACGGATCCGGTGCATCACCGCACTGATGAACGCCTGCTGACGACGCACGCGGTCCAGGTCGGAGTTGGGCAGGCCGTGCCGTTGGCGGACGAACGCCATCGCCTGCGCGGCCGTCAGGTGTTGCCTGCCCGCCGGGAAGTCCGCGCCCGAGTACTCGTCGAACGTCGCCGCGTTCAAGCACACCTCCACCCCGCCCAGCGCCTCCGCCAACCGGTAGAACCCGACCAGGCTCACCTCGGCGATGTGGTCCACCGGCACCCCGAGCAACGACCGCACGGTCTCCACCTGCGCCCGACGCCCCGCCTCACGCCCCAGCCACTCGATCTCCGCCGGGTCCCGTCGCACGTCCTCGGAAGCGAGCCGCCGCTCCTCCGCCTCCTTCGCCCGCCCGTACGCCTCCTTCACCTTCCCGTGCTGCGGCCCACCGGCTATGCCGAGCAGCGGCGCGTAGTTGTCTCGCGGCAGGGACAGCGCGACTGCCGCGGACCCGTCGGATGGGACGTGCAGCAGGATCAACGTGTTCGCGTTGTACCCGCCCCGGTCCACGTCACCGGCGTGCAGCGCCTCCAGCACCTCGTCCGGCGGCGCTCCGCCGTCGAGGTCCCGCCGCGTCGTCAGACCCATCACCAACACGTTCACCCCGGACGTCGACTTCACGTCGTCCGCCCGCACCGCCAGCGACCGCCGCACCCCCGTGTCCACATCCTGGTAGGTGGTCCAGGCGACCCCCGCCGCCACCAGCACCCCCACCGACAGCAACACCCATGTGCTCCGCACCACGCCCGTCAAAGCCCGACTCAACATCGAGTACCCCCTCGCGTCCTCAACATAGATCCATTCAGATGCTGGGGGGCACGAAGTGGCAGACCGCATGGCTCATCTGCCGAGCTTGGCCGCACTCGCCGTGTCGGCCGTTTTCACCGCCGTCGCACATCGCCTGGACGGCGGGCAACCTGGCCTCGTCTTCGGCGTCCTTGTGGTGTCCGGTGCGTTGCTCGCCGCCGCGATGGTGCGGCCGATCGGGTGGTGGACCGTGGTGCCGGCGCCCCCGTTGTTGTACGCGGGACTCGTGGCGGGTGTTGCGGCGTTGCAGGGCAAGTCCTTGGGGGAGTTGACGATTCTCGTCGCGCCGCCTGTGGTCCGCGCGTTCCCCCACCTCGCGGTGGGCGTCGGCGTGGGGCTGCTGGTCGTGGCGGCGAGGCTGGGGGGAACGTGGTGGGGGAACAGGTCTTCGTAGATCGAACGGGAAGACGCCGTGGACTGGTGCGGGCGGTGAGCATCGCGTTGGCGGCGTCGTTGTTCGGCCTGTCAGCGTTGATCACGACGACCGTCCTGCCGCACGTCACGTGAGGGCACACTGGGTTTCCCTGCTGCTGGGGCTCGGCTTGCTGATGGGCGCCTTGAGCTTCCACGCCTACGCCACGTCCCTGCCCGACGAGCCCGCGAGAGCCGACGTCACCGCCGAACCGGTGGTCCGGGGAACGGTCGCGCTGGTGCTCCACGGCGGACCGCACCCGAGGTGGACGCCGCGGGTGCTCGACGCCCTCGCCGAACGCGGTCTGCGGGCGACGTTCTTCGTGGTCGGCGCCCAGGTCAACGAGCACCCCGACCTGGTCCGGCGGATGGTCGAGGAGGGGCATGAGGTCGGCGTCTCCGGGTTCCGCACGGGTGAGGCGACCACGTTGGGCACGGCGTTCGCGCGGAACGCCGTGGCCGCCGCCGCGAACGTCCACACCGGACTGGGCGAGCCCGATCCCGACACGCCGGACCTGCACCACTACGACACCAAGGCCATCGCCGACGCCGCGAACGATCCCGACCACGTCATCCGGCTGCACGAGGCCAGCACCACTCCCGGCGTGATCGGCCTGCTCGCCGACGAACTGCCCGACCGCCGCTTCACCACCCTCACGACCGCGACCGGCCGGAGCGCCGCGATGACCGACGCCGGCTTCGGCGCACGGGTGACCGGCGCGGCCCAGGCCTGGGCGCAGCACCACGGCGACGAGCTGGCCACGCTCCTGAACGTCATCTGCGCGATCGTCGCCGTGTTCGCGATGCTCCGCACCCTGATGCAGCTGGGGTTGGCCCACACCGCACGCCGCCTGCACCGGGTGATCGAGGTGAAGCCGCACGCACCCCCGGTGTCGGTGGTCGTCCCCGCCTACAACGAGGCCGCGAACATCGCCGCCGCCGTCCGGTCGATCGCGGATTCCGAGCACCCCGCCGAGGTGGAGGTGGTCGTGGTCGACGACGGCTCGACCGACGGCACGGCCGAAGTGGTCGAAGCGCTGGGGCTGCCGGGCGTGCGGGTGGTGCGCCAGCCGAACCGGGGCAAGTTCGCCGCCCTCAACGCGGGCATCGCGCTGGCCCGGCACGACGCGTTGGTGCTGGTGGACGGCGACACGGTGTTCGAGCCGGACACCGTGTCCAAGGTGGTGCGCCCGCTCGGCGACACGGGTGTCGGAGCGGTGTCGGGCAACGTCAAGGTCGCCAACCGGAACGGCCTGCTGGGCCGGTGGCAGCACCTGGAGTACTGCGCGGGATCGAACCTGGACCGGCAGATCCTCAACGCGCTGGAGTGCATCCCGACCATCCCGGGCGCGATCGGCGCGTTCCGCCGGGAGGCGGTGGACGAGGTCGGCGGGATCAGCGCCGACACGCTGGCCGAGGACACCGACCTGACGATGGCGATCACCCGCGCCGGGTGGCGGGTGGTGTACGAACCGGCGGCGCGCGCGTGGACCGAAGTGCCGACGGGCGTGCGCGGGCTCTACAAGCAGCGGTACCGGTGGTCGTACGGCACGTCCCAGTCGATGTGGAAGCACCGGCGCGCGCTGCGCGAGGACGGCCGGATGGGTCGGTTCGGCCTGCTGTACCTGCTCGTCTTCCACGTCGTGCTGCCGGTGCTGGCGCCCGTGCTCGACGTGTACGTGCTGTACGGGGCGTTCGTGGCGGACGCGCCGTGGGCGCTGGTGATCTGGACCGCGTTCCTGGCTGTGCAGACGGCGAGCGCCGGGTACGCGCTCCGGCTCGACGGCGAGTCGCTCAAGTCGCTCTGGGCGTACCCGCTCCAGCAGTTGGTGTACCGGCAGTTGACGTACATCGTGGTGGTCCAGTCGCTGGTCAAGGCGTTGCACGGGACACCGCTGAAGTGGCAGACCGCGCGGCGAAGCGGCCTGGCGGAGGTAGCTGCCCGGTAGTACCGGAGGTAGCATCGCTGGTATGAAAATCAGTGTGAGCCTCCCGGAGGAGGACGTAGAGTTCGTTGATCGCTACCTTAGGCAACACCACAGCGCGTCACGATCGTCGGTGATCCACCAGGCGATCACGCTGTTGCGTGAGGCGGGCCTGGAGAACGCCTACGCGAGCGCGTGGGAAGAGTGGGAAGCCGGGGGAGACGCCGACATGTGGGACGTGACCGCGCTGGACGGTGTGCGCGATGCGCCGCGGTGACATCTACTGGGTCGACCTCGAACCGTCGCTCGGCGCCGAGGCGAACAAGATCCGCCCGGCCGTGGTCGTGAGCAACGACGCGGCGAACCGGGTCGCCGGGCGGGGCGGCCGGGGTGTGGTGACGGTCGTGCCCATCACCTCCAACACCGCGAAGGTGTACCCGTTCCAGGTGTTGCTGCCCGCCAAGGACTGCGGGCTCGGCGCGGACTCCAAGGCGCAGGCCGAGCAGGTGCGCACGGTCGCCGCGGCCAGGCTCCGCGCCCGGATCGGCGGCCTGCCGCCCGCGGTGCTCAAGCAGTTGGACGAAGCCCTGCGCATCCACCTCGCGCTGTAGCGCCCGGAGCGCCGCACACCGAGGAAGGCCGGGGAACGAGCACTGCCGGGACCGCCCGAAGACGGCCCCGGCAGCTCACGTCACTCCACCACGCGGATGGCTCCGGCCGGACACAGGTGCGCCGCGTCCCGCGCCTTCTTCTCCTGCTCGGCGCCGGGCGTCGGCTGCAGGAGGATGACGGTGCCGTCCTCCTCGTCCTGGTCGAACATCGTCGGGTCGGTCAACACGCACATGCCCGACCCGGCGCACAGGTCCGGATCCACTTCGATCTTCACTTAGAACTCCACCGGTAGTTCGTGCACTCCGTAGATCGCCATATCGTCCCGCATCCGCACCTCCGCCGCGGGCACTGCGAGCCGAAGGTTCGGGAACTCCCGGAACAACGCGGTGTACCCGACGCGCATCTCGATCCGGGCCAACTGCTGCCCGAGGCACTGGTGCACCCCGTGGCCGAACCCGAGGTGACCGGACGCCGGCCGGCGGATGTCGAACTCGTCCGGCCGCTCGAACCGCGCCGGGTCCCGGTTGGCGGCGGCCACGGAGATCGAGACCGACTCGCCCGCCCGGATCACCTGGCCGCCGATCTCGACGTCCTCCAGCGCGGTCCGGATGGTGCCGAACTGGATGATCGTCAGGTACCGCATCATCTCCTCGACGGCGTTGTCCGCCAACGAGGGGTCTGCGCTCAACGCGGCCACCTGATCGGGGCGCTGCAACAGCAGCAACGTGCCGATGCCGAGCATGTTCGCCGTGGTCTCGTGGCCGGCGATGAGGAGTAGCAGCCCCATGTTGGCGACTTCCTCGTCGGTCAGCTCACCGGTGGCGATCAACCCGGACAGCATGTCGTCGCCCGGCGTGGCGTGCTTGCTCTGCGCGAGCCGCAGCACGAACGCCTCCAACCGCTCGAACGCCGCCATGATCTCTTCGAACGAGGAGTCCAGTCGCAGCGCCCTCGCCGTGTCGGCCTGGAACGACTCGCGTTGCTCGTAAGGCACCCCCAGCAGTTCGCAGATCACCAACGACGGCACGGGCAGCGCGAAGTCCGCCACCAGGTCCGCCGGTGAGCCCGCGGCGCGCATCGCGGCCAGGTGATCGGCCACGATCCGCTCGATCCGCGGTGTCAGCAGGTTCATCCGCCGCACGGTGAACTGACCGGTCAACAGCTTCCGGTAGCGCGTGTGGTCCGGCGCGTCCATCCCGATGAACATCCCCGGTTTGGCAGGCGGCCGTTGTCCCATCGGCTGACCGGCGACCAGTCGCGGTGAGTGGTGCAGCTCGGAGCGGCTGCTGAACCGCCGGTCCGCGTGCACCTCGCGAGCGAGGTCGTAGCCGGTCACCAACCACCCCAGGTGCCCGTCGGGGAACTTCATCCGGCTGATCGGCGCCGTGCCGCGGAGCAACCCCAACTCCGCGGGCGGGTCGAACGGCGTGCTGCGCGCGGACGGCAGCTCGGAAAACATCGTTTCGGTCATCTCGCACACCTCCCAGTGCGTTCAGGGACCTCCTTCGCAACGTACAGAAGATTCACGAAGCCGTGAAGTAAATATGGCATCAATGATCGGAGGTAGTACGGCTGATAGCAGATGTGCTACAAAATGACCGAGAACTCTGACAAGGGGGAGGTGAGGGTCCTTGGTCATCGAGGTGCGCGATCTGCGGATGCGCTACGGCACGACGGACGTGCTGCACGGGGTCGACTTCACCGCGGCACCCGGCGAGGTGGTGGCCCTGCTGGGGCCGAACGGCGCGGGCAAGACCACCACGATCGAGATCCTGGAGGGCTTCCGGCTGCCCTCCGACGGCCACGTCCGGGTGCTCGGCGTCGACCCGGCGACGGGTGACGAGGCCTGGCGGGCCAAGCTCGGGGTGGTGCTCCAGTCGTGGCGCGACCACGGCCGCTGGAGGGTGCGCGAGCTGTTGCACCACCTCGGCCGCTACTACACGCCCTACAGCACGCCCCGGCAGTCGCGGCCGTTCGACACCGACGAGCTGATCGAGACGGTCGGCCTGACCGAGCACGCGCACAAGAAGATCGGCAAGCTCTCCGGCGGCCAGCGGCGGCGGCTGGACGTGGCGATCGGCATCGTCGGCAAGCCGGAGCTGCTGTTCCTGGACGAGCCGACCGCCGGTTTCGACCCGCACGCGCGCCGGGACTTCCACGACCTGGTGCACCGGCTGGCCGACCTGGAGGGCATGACGATCCTGCTCACCACGCACGACCTGGCCGAGGCGGAGAAGCTGGCCGACCGCATCCTGGTGCTCGCAGGCGGCCGGATCATCGCCGACGGCAGCCCGGACCAGCTCAGCCGCCAGGTCGCGGGCAAGTCCGAGGTCCGCTGGACGCACGGCGGCCTGCGGCACGTGCACACGGCCGACGACGCGACGGCGTTCGTGCGCGACCTGTTCCGCCAGCACGAGACCGGCATCTCCGAGCTGGAAGTGCGGCGCAGCACGTTGGAGGACACCTACATGGCACTCGTGCAGCGGCACGAGAGCGGGCAGTCGAGGGAGGAGGTGGCGGTCCTGTGAACGCCACGGCGCACGGCATCCGGCTGGGCCTCCACCGAGGGGTGCGCGAGTTCCGCCACTCCCTGGGCAGCGAAGACCAGGTGTACAACCTCGTCGTCTCCATCGCGTTCCTGACCGTGCTGTGGTTCCAGCGGGACTCGGACGTCGAAGCCACCGGCGTCACGCTGGCCGCGCTCACGCTGCCGAGCATGCTCGGCCTGTCCGTCGTGATGGGCGGTCTCGTCGGACCGGCCGGCCAGCTCTCGCTCAACCGCGAGGACGGCACGCTGCTGCGCGCGAAGGCGGTGCCGCACGGCATGGTCGGCTACCTGGTCGGCCGGACCGTGCAGACGTCCCTGGACGTCACGGTCAGCCTGCTGGTGATCCTGGTGCCCGGCCTGTTCCTGGTGAACGTGCTGGCGGACGCGGGCGCGGGCGGACTGCTCGCCCTGCTCGGGGCGCTGGCGCTCGGCATGCTGTCGACCCTGCCGTGGGGCGCGGTCGCCGGGTCGATCACCAAGAGCCCGGGCAGCGCGATGGGCATCACGATGCTGCCGATGATGGGCCTCACGGCGATCTCGGGCATCTTCTACCCGATCACCGCGATGCCCGGCTGGTTGCAGGGCGTGGCCCAGGTGTTCCCGATCTACTGGACCGGCCACGGCACCAGGGCTGCGCTGCTGCCGGACTCGGCCGGGGCGGCGGAGATCGGCGGGTCGTGGCGGATCATGGAGATGATCGGCGTGCTGGGGGTGTGGGCGGTGGTCGGTTTCCTGCTGGCGCCTACGATCCTGCGTCGGATGGCCCGCCGGGAGTCCGGCGCGGAGATGGAGCAGCGCCGTCAGGCGGCGATGCAGAGGGTGCGATGAGCGAAAGCGTCTACAACCGGATCGCGATGCTGCGCGCGGAACGGGGTGTGTCCCGCCGACAGCTGTCCGAGGCGTTGGGCATCCACTACCAGACCGTGGGCTACCTGGAGCGGGGCGAGTACAGCCCGAGCCTGTACCTGGCGCTGCGCATCGCGCAGTACTTCGAGGTGCCGGTGGAGGTCGTCTTCTCGACCGACCCGTTCCCGCGCCTGGGCAGTTCGGAGAGATCCGCGTAGACGAACGGGGGCGGTGCGCGGAGCACCGCCCCCGTCACGCTCACTTCAGGCCCGACTACTTCAGGCCTGACTGATCAACGCCCCGACCGCCGCAACTCGGACTCGATCACGTCGGCCGCCGCCGGCGTGCCACCGGCCGCCCGGATCTCCGCCTTGATCGCGGCGAGCCGTTCGGCCACACCCGGGTCGTCGGCCAGTTCCAGCACGGCGGAGCGCAGCCCTTCCGCGGTGACCTCGTCGCGCGGGACGTGCCTGCCGACGCCGAGGTCCACGAGCCGCATCGCGTTCATGACCTGCTCGCCGATCGCGGGCACGCCGATCATCGGCACGCCGTGGTACAGGCCCTCCATCGAGCCGCCCATGCCGCTGTGCGTGATGAACACCTTGGCGTGGGCCAGGATCGCCAGCTGCGGCACCCACCGGTGCAGCTCGACGTTCGCCGGCGGCTCGCCCAGCTCGGCCGGGTCGACGAACTTGCCGATGTTGATCACGACCTGCCAGTCGAGGTCGCCGAACGCCTCGAAGCACCGGCGGTAGATGCCCGGTTCGTTGGTGTAGGCCGAGCCGAACGACACGAGCAGCACCGGCCGGTCGTCCGCCGGCTCCCAGGTGCCCTGGAACGCGCGGTCGTCCAGGCACGGACCCACGAACGTGTACTTCGGGTGCACGGACCCGCTGTTCGGCTGGAACGACCGCGCGATGCTCACCACCGCCCGATCCGGGTGGCTCACGTACGTCGGCGCCGGGATCGACACGCCCTCGGCCGCCAGCCACTCGTCCAGCTCGGCGTAGAACGCGCGGACCTCGTCGTCGATGAGGTCGCCCATGTCGTCCTCCCAGCCCTCGTACGCGACGAAGGTGGGGGAGAACTGGATCGCCGGCACGCCCCAGCGGTCCGCGAGCAGGCGCGCGGTCCACGCGCCGATGTCGTACACGACGAGGTCCGGCCGGTCGTCCGCGAAAGCGGCCTCCAGCACCGGCAGCACGGCCTTGGCCTCGGTCAGGAACAGGTGCATGGCCGCCGCCATGCCGGCCGGCCACTCCTGGTCGTCGGTGGGCAGCGTGGTCGGGTAGACGACCGGGGTGGCGCCCGCCTGCCGGACGATGTCCGCGAACCCCGGGTCGACGGCGTAGCTGACCCGGTGGCCCCGGTTCACCAGCTCGGTGACGACGGGCAGCGTCGGGTTGACGTGGCCGTGGCCGGGGATGTTGAGAAAAGCGATGTGCGACAAGGGAATCTCCACTGAGCAGAGGGATCGTTCGAAGACCCCGTCACGCGGTGCGCGTGGGGGTTGACGGCTGATCCGAACTCAGAGGTAGAAGACCTGGAATGCCCACATGCGTCCACGATAGCGACGGCCGCGAGTGGTTTTCAGGGACGCGGTCCGAGCACGCCGCGCAACGCCGCGCGCACCGCCTGGGCCAGTTCGGCGCGGCTCTCCGGGGTGCCGGGGGTGGGTGCGCCGAGCGCTCCCGCGCCGACCAGCCGGTCGAACAGCAGGCCGTCGACGAACGCCACCAGCTCACGGCCCTGCCGCTCCGGGTCCTCCGCCCCCGCAGCGGCCAGCATCGCCTTGGCCTGGGCGCGCGGCCGTTCGCCGTGGGCCAGGATGCCGCGCAGCTCGGGGTGGTGGGTGGCCTCGAGCAGGCACGCGTACCGGGCCAGGGTGCGTTCGCGGCCGGTGGTCATCCACTGGTCGAGCACGTGCGCGATGCCCTCGGCGAGCCGGTCCGGGTCGAGCGGGGCGGTCGTGCCGACCTCTTCCACCTCGGCGTTGTCCAGGTCGGCCAGCCGCTGGACCACGCCTTCCACCAGGGCCTTGCGGGTGCGGAAGTAGGCGGAGGTGGAGCCGGTGGGCACGCCCGCCTGGGCGTCCACCGCGCGGTGGGTCAGCCCGCGCATGCCCTTGGTGGCCACCACGTGGATCGCCGCGTCGGCCAGTGCGGCCATGCGCTCCGTCACAGTGCGTCCTCCTTCTACAGCTGTAGAGTACCGGTCATCTACAGCTGTAGAAGGAGTGGGATGAAGGCGGTCGTGGTGGGTGGTGGCCTCGGCGGGGTCACGGCGGCGGTGGCGTTGCACAAGACCGGGTGGGAGGTGTCCGTGCTGGAGCGCGCGCCGGAGTTCGGCGAGGTCGGCGCCGGTGTGGGCGTCATGCCGAACGCGATGCGGGCGTTGGCGGTGCTGGGGTTGGCCGACGACGTGCGGCGGATCGGCACGCCGCGGGTGGCCGGCGGCATCCGCGACCCGAGGGGGCGGTCGTTGACGCGGGTGGACGCGACCCAGCTGGAGCACGTGGTGGCCGTGCACCGCGCGGACCTGCACCGGGTGCTGCGGTCGGCGTTGCCCGAGTCGTGCCTGGTCACCGATGCCGAGGTGCGGTCGGTGGACGACCTCGACGCGGACCTGGTCGTGGCGGCGGACGGCATCCGCAGCCGGATCAGGCAGGCGTTGTTCCCCGACCTGCCCCAGCCGGTGTACGCGGGCACGACGGCGTGGCGGAGCGTGACGAGGGCGGAGTTCCCTGCGGACCTCGAGATCAGCCAGACGCTCGGGCCGGGGACGGAGTTCGGCGTGCTGCCGCTGGGTGACGGGCGGGTGTGCTGGTACGCGGCCACGGTCGCGCCCGCCGGCGGGCGTTCGGACGACGAGTGGGGCGAGGCCCGCCGGCTCGTCGGCGACTGGCACCACCCGATCCCGGCGCTGTTCGACGCGACCCCGCCGGAGACCGTGCTCCGGCACGACATCCACGAGTTGGCGACGCCGCTGCCGACCTTCGTCCGGGGCCGGGTGGCGCTGCTCGGCGACGCCGCCCACGCGATGACGCCATACCTCGGGCAGGGCGCGTGCATGGCGATCGAGGACGCGGTGGTGCTGGCCGCCGCGTGCGCTCGGGCGGACGTGCCGGGCGCGCTCGCCGAGTACGACCGGCAGCGCCGTCCGCGCACCCAGTCGATCGCCAAGGCGTCCAGGGCGCTCGGGCGGGTGGGGCACAAGCTGCGCAACCCGGTGGCGGTGGCACTGCGCGACGCGGCCATGCGGGCGGTGCCCGCGAAGGCGGGGGTTCGCGGGATGGCGAAGTACTTCGGCTGGGTCCCGCCGGAGTTGTCACTCGATAGGTGAAAATGACTTGTGATGTAAATCACAGGTCACCGGCGTGATTCGAGCGGGTAACGATCCAACATCACTCGTTTTCCCAGGATGCGTCACCCTTTCGCTGGATCAAGCGCTCACGATGCGCAATCAACGAGCCGGTGCGCTGCCCCCTTTGTGCCTGAGGCGGCGGTGCAACAACCTCGAAAGGGCAACTACGGTGTGCCGCCATGGCCCCCGTCCCCTTGTGTCCGGCTGAAGCCATCCCCCTGCGCGGGACCCCCAGGTGCGAGAACACCGTCGACCTCGCCGAGGCCGATGACTTCCTCCGCCGGCACCACGCCGAGAACCCCGAACTCGGCCCCGTCGAACACCGCCTCGCCGAGGTGCACGCCGAGGTCGCCGCCACCGGCACGTACCGCCACACACCCGAAGAGCTCACGTTCGGCGCGCGGGTCGCGTGGCGCAACAGCGCGCGCTGCATCGGCCGGCTCTACTGGCGCAGCCTCAAGGTCCGCGACCTGCGCGACCTGCGCGATCCCAAGGAGATCGCGGACGAGTGTGTGGAGCACCTCAAGCTCGCCGCCAACGGCGGCAAGGTCCGCCCGGCGATCACCGTGTTCGCGCCGGACGAGCCCGGTCGGCCCGCGCCGCGGATCCGCAACGAGCAGCTGATCCGCTACGCGGGCTACGTCGGCCCGGACGGCGGCGTGCTGGGCGACCGGCGCAACGTCGAGCTGACCGACCTGGCCGTCGGGATGGGGTGGCGCCCGCCCGCGCGAAGAGGCCCGTTCGACGTGCTCCCGCTGATCGTGGAACGGGAGGACGCCGAACCGTCCATGGTCGAACTGCCGCCGGACGCCGTGCTGGAAGTCCACATCGCGCACCCCGAGCTGCCGTGGCTCGCCGAACTGGGCCTGCGCTGGCACGCCGTGCCCGCGATCAGCAACATGCGGCTGCGGATCGGCGGGATCGACTACCCGGCCGCGCCGTTCAACGGCTGGTACATGGGCACCGAGATCGGCGCCCGGAACTTCGCCGACGCCGACCGGTACGACCTGCTGCCCTACCTGGGCCGGCGGATGGGCCTCGACACGTCGTCGGTGCGGACGCTGTGGAAGGACCGGGTGCTGGTCGAGCTGAACCGCGCGGTGCTCCACTCGTTCTCGGCCGCGGGGGTGACGATCACCGACCACCACACCGAGTCCGACCGCTTCCTCACCCACCTCAAGAAGGAGGAGGAGGCGGGCCGGTCGTGCCCGGCGGACTGGACGTGGATCGTGCCGCCGATGTCGAGCGGCATCACGAGCGTCTTCCACCGGTACTACGACAAGCGCGAACTGGTGCCGAACTTCTTCGCCGGCGATACCGAAGGCGTCTGCCCCGTGATCCACTGAGCCGTCCGTGGAGCACGGCGAGGTCTCAGCAAGACGTACGTACGGGTACTGTTAACGCCCGCCTGTGGCGTAGATCACCTTCGCCGGACTAGGGTGACTCTCCGTGAGAGTGGGCATACCCGTCGAGGCTCGGCCCGCCGAGCGCCGCGTCGCCGGTCTACCGGAAACGGTGACCACGCTGATCGGTGCCGGACTCACGGTGGACGTGCAATCCGGGGCGGGCGCACACGCCCACGCCTCGGATGCCGCCTACCGCGCAGCCGGTGCGAACATCATCACCGACCACCCGGCCGGTCGATCCGATGTGATCGTCTCCGTCCAGCCACCGACCCCCGACCAGGCCGCCGCCCTCCGCGAGGGCGACATCACGATCAGCTTCCTCCAGCCGAACGCCGAGCCGGAGCTGATCGAGGTGCTGAAGGCCAACAAGGTCACCGCGTTCAGCCTCGACCTGCTGCCGCGGGTGACGAGGGCGCAGTCCGTCGACGCCCTGTCCTCCCAGGCACTGGTCGCGGGCTACCGCGCGGTGATCGAGGCGGCCAACCGGCTGCCGAAGTTCCTCCCCATGTTCACCACCGCGGCCGGCACCATCCCGCCGGCCAAGGTGCTCGTCCTCGGCGCCGGCGTCGCCGGTCTCCAGGCCATCGCCACCGCCCGGCGCCTCGGCGCGGTGGTCGAGGCGTACGACATCCGCGCGGCGGCCAAGGACGAGGTCAAGAGCCTCGGCGCGCGGTTCCTCGAACTGGACCTCGAAACGCAGCAGGGCGTCTACGCGGAGGCCCAGTCGGAGACGTTCCTGGAACGGCAGCGCGAGCTGATCGCGGAACGGGTCGCCGCGTCCGACGTGGTCATCTCCACCGCCGCCATCCCCGGCCGCAAGGCGCCGGTGCTGGTCACCACCGACATGCTCAAGGCCATGGCCCCCGGTTCGGTGGTGGTCGACCTGGCCGCCGAGTCCGGCGGCAACGTGACCGCGAGCAGCCCCGGCGAGGACGTCTGGGTCGGCGAGGTGCTGGTGTACGGCGCGAAGAACATGCCCAGCACCATGCCGGTGCACGCCAGCAGGCTGTACGCGCGCAACGTGGCCAACCTGCTGCTGATGATGACCAAGGACGGCGGGGTGGCCCCCGACCTCACCGACGAGGTGCTGTCCGGCTGCTGCCTCACGCACGCGGGCGAGCTGAGGAGGGAGCTGCCGTGATCGACCTGTTGACGATCTTCGTGCTGGCCGTGTTCGTCGGCTTCGAGGTCGTGTCGAAGGTGTCCACCATCCTCCACACGCCGCTGATGTCCGGCGCGAACGCGATCCACGGCGTGATCCTGGTCGGCGCCATCCTCATCACCGGCCGTGCCGAGCACGCGCTGGAGATCGCGCTGGGCCTGGCGGCCGTCTTCCTGGCCACGGTCAACGTGGTGGGCGGCTTCGTCGTGACCGACCGGATGCTGGAGATGTTCAAGGGCCACAAGCCGGTCAAGGCGGCCAAGGCGGTCGAGGCACAGGGCAACGGGCACAAGGAGACCGGGAAATGAGCCCGACCTGGGTCCAACTCGCGTACCTGGCGGCGGCCCTGTGCTTCGTGCTGGCGCTCAAGGGCCTGAGCACGCCGAAGTACGCCCGTGCGGGCAACTTGCTCGGCGCGGCGGGCATGGCGCTCGCCGTGGTCACGGCGTACGTCCACGGCGCGGTCCACAACGAACTGCTGATCCTGCTCGCCGTCGCGGCGGGTGTCGCGGTGGGCATCCCGGCGGCGCGGTCGGTGAAGATGACCGCCATCCCGCAGATGGTGGCGCTGTTCAACGGCGTGGGCGGCGCGGCGGCGGCCCTGGTGGCGTTGACCGAGTTCCTGGAGGTCCCGGACGGCTCGGTGCTGTTCCAGGTCGCCACCGTGCTCACCGTGCTGATCGGCTCGGTCAGCTTCTCCGGCAGCGTGGTCACGTTCCTCAAGCTCCAGGAGATCATGACCACCCGGCCGGTGCTGCTGCCGGCGGGCCAGGCGGTGAGCATCGGCGTGGCGGCGGCGAGCGTGCTGCTGGCGCTGTCCGTCGTGGTCAGCGGGAGCGGCCTGCTGCTGGTGCTGCTGGCGTTGGCGGGTCTCGCGCTGGGCGTGCTGTTCGTGCTGCCGGTGGGCGGCGCGGACGTGCCGATCGCGATCTCGCTGCTCAACGCGTTCACCGGGCTGGCCGTGGCCGCGTCCGGTTACGTGCTGGCCAACACCCTGCTGATCGTCGCGGGCACGCTCGTCGGCGCGTCCGGCACCATCCTGACCCGGCTGATGGCCCAGGCGATGGGCCGGCCGCTGACCAACATCCTGTTCGGCGCGTTCAAACCCACCGCGGCGGCAGCGCAGACCGACGAGCACCGGACCGTGCGCTCCGGCACGGTCGAGGACGTCGCGATCCTGCTCGGCTACGCCCATTCCGTGCTCGTGGTCCCCGGTTACGGGTTGGCCGTGGCGCAGGGCCAGCACGCCGCGCGGGAGCTGGCGGCCGTGCTGGAACAACGCGGCATCACCGTGCACTACGGCATCCACCCGGTGGCCGGCCGGATGCCGGGCCACATGAACGTCCTGCTCGCCGAGGCGGACGTGCCGTACGAGCAGTTGAAGGAGCTGGACGACGTCAACCCGGGGATCGGCAGCGTCGACGTGGTGCTGGTGGTCGGGGCGAACGACGTGGTCAACCCGGGCGCGCGGGACGAGCCGAGCAGCCCCATCTACGGCATGCCGATCTTCGACGTGGACCGGGCGAAGGCCGTGGTGTTCATGAAGCGCTCGATGCGGCCGGGCTTCGCGGGCGTGGACAACAGCCTGCTCTACAACCCGAAGACCACCATGCTGTTCGGCGACGCCAAGGACTCGCTGACCAAGCTGCTAGCCGCCGTAAAACAGGTCTAACCCCGTGAGTCCTACGTTAGGAACGCGTGAGTCCTACGTTCGGAACGCGTGAGTCCTACGTTCGGAACCCCCGAGTTGAACGCTCAGAACGTGAGCGCCCGAGGGTTGCGCCGGCCCGCCGTTCCGAGCGTTGAATTCAGGGGTCCTGAACGTAGGACACGGTGGTTCTGAACGTAGGACACGGGGGTTCTGAAGGTACGACTCACGGGTTCTGAACGTAGGACTCACGGGTTAGAGGAGGTCGTAGGCGGGGCGGGGTGGGGCTAGGTGGTCGCCGAACGCGGCGTCCACCTCGACCTGCGCCCACCACGCCTCGCGGTCCGCGGTCGACAGGTCCGGCACCACCACGGACACCCCGGACGACCGGATCAAACTCACCATCCGGGACATCGCGTCGTGCAGGAACGCCTCGGGCTGCTCGGCGAGCCGGCGCACCACCGACGGGTCGAGCACGAGCGAGTCCACCGGCAGCTCCCCGAGCAGCGACAGCTCCGCCTGCCCACCGTTGAACCGGGTCAGCCCGACTTCGATCCCGTTGTCCCGCAACACCTGCGCGTTGTCCTCTCCGTCCCCGTCGAGCATCGCCCTGGTGTCCAGGAAGATCCGCAACCGGGACGCGGGCAGCCCGGTGTCGTCGAGCGTGCGCTTCACCGTGCGGACCAGGTCCTCGTCACGCGACTGCATCGGCGACAGCTCGAAGTACAGCAGCCCGAGCGAGTCCGACGAGGCCGCGTCACCCGCCGCCTCGTGGAGCGCCCACTGGCCGAGCGCCAGGGACACGCCGGTCGCCTCGGCCAGGTCCAGGCAGTCGTCGTGCCCCAACTCGTCCCAGCGCAGCCGGGCGATGTGCCCGAGCTGCTGCCGACCGGCCAGGTCCAGCACCGGCTGGTACTCGACCTCCACCTCGCCGCCGGCCACCGCGCCGGGCATCCGGGCGGCCCGCGACTGCCGCTCGCGGAACGCCTGGTCGACGTGCCGGTCGTAGGGCAGCCACTGCCGCTTGCCCTTCGCCTTGGCACGCTGGAGGGTCGCGCCGGCCGCGCGCAGCACGTCGGCCGCGTCGGACCCGGACGGCGGTCGGTCCACCACGCCGATGCTCGCCGACAGCGCCACACCGCCGACCATCGGCTGCTCGACCGCCGCCGAGATCCGCTCCACCATCTCCGGCACGGTCGGCGTGTCCGGCGAGTTGTCGATCAGGATGGCGAACTCGTCGCCCCCGATCCGTGCGACCAACGCCTGTTCGTCCGCCACCAGGGCTTCGAGTCGACGGCCGACCTCGGTGAGCAGCCGGTCGCCGACCGCGTGGCCGAGACCGTTGTTCACCACCGAGAACGCGTCCAGGTCCAGGCAGTAGAGCGTGATCCCGTGCCGTGACGCGCTGTGCAGCGACTCCAGCCGGGTGATGAACCGCTGCCGGTTGGACAGGCCGGTGAGCGAGTCGTGCAGCAGCTGGAAGTCGAGGTTCTTCTGCAGCAGGTGCAGTTCGCTGATGTCCTCGACCATGGTCACGTGGTACGCGGGCGCGCCGTCCTCGTCGCGCAGCAACGACACCGCCAGGTGCACCCACACCGGCTCACCGTCGTCACGCAACAACCGCCGCTGCTCGCGGACGCGCTCCACCCGGCCCTCGCCCACCGCCCGGTACGTGGCCACCATGGCCTCCACGTCGGCCGGGTCGAACAGCTCGATCAGCCGCAGACCGGCCAGTGCGGCATGGTCCAGCCCGGTCATCTCGGCCAACGCCCCGTTCGCCCGCACGCACTCGCCGCGCAGGTTCGTGATCGCGATGCCGAACGCGGACGTGTCGAACACCTCGCTGAACTGCGCCTCGCTCGCCTTGAGCACCCGCTCGGTCCGCCGGTTGGCCTCCAGCAGCGCCCGCTTGACGGCTTCCTGCTGGTCGAACGCGTCCAGCCGCATCGAGGTGGCGAAGCTGGTGCTGACGCTGCCCAGGATGGCGACGACCTTCTCCGCCAACTGCGGCACGTCCTGGAGTTCGGGGATGAACAGCAGTGCGCGCCCGAGCACGTCCACGGTGCGGCGCAGCGTCTCCGGCCCCGTGAAGTGCGCCTCGACCAGCCGGTCGCCGACCACCTCGACCGGGTCGACGCTGAACGGCTCGGCCTGGATCGCGTCGGCGATGACGTCGACGAGGTCGAGCAGGTACAGCTCGATCTCGGTCGGCGACATCGGCACGTAGGCGGTCGGGTAGACGGCCCGCATCCAGGTGCGCGCGATCTCCTGCCGCCGGGTGCGGACCGGTGGCGACTGCCCGTTCACGTCCTGCGGCTCACTTCTTCCGGCTCACTTCTTCCGGCACTTCCGGCTCACTTCTCGGTGGCTCAATCCCTGGTGGTGGTCACTTCTTCCGGCCGACCCCGGCGAAGATCCCGGCCCGGTCCGCGTCCTCGTCGACCGAGCCGTCCTCCGGGTGCCACAGCGGCAGCGGGACGACACCGGGTTCGACAAGGTCGAAGCCCTCGAACAAGGCGGTGATCTCGGCGTGGCCGCGCGGGTACATCGGGTTCGCGCTGTTCCTCATCACCGCGACGATCCCGGCCATCTCGTCCGGCTGGAGGTCCGCGGTGAACTGGGACAGCGCCAGGTAGCTGCCCGGCACGACGGCGTCCCGGTACGCGGCCACAACGCCCGCCGGATCGCGTTCCGGCGGCACGAAGTGGAAGACACCGACGGTGAGCACGCCGACCGGTTCGCTGAAGTCGATCAGCCCGGTCCGGCTGACGCCGGCGAGCACCGCGTCCGGGTCGGTCATGTCCTCCTGGAGGACGGCCGACCTGTCGTCGTGCTCCAGGATCATCCGGCTGTGCGCGACGGCGACGTCCTCGTAGTCGACGTACACCACGCGTGACTCGGGCGCCGCCTTCTGCGCGATCTCGTGCACGTTGCCGACGGTCGGGATGCCGGAACCCAGGTCGAGGAACTGTCGCACGCCCGCGTCGGCCAGGTGCAGCACGGCCCGGCGCAGGAACGCGCGGTTGAGCCGGGCGATGGTGCGGGCGTTGGGCTGGGCGAGGAGGAACTTCTCCGCCAGTGCGCGGTCGGCGGCGAAGTTGTGGCCGCCGCCGAGCAGGTAGTCGTAGAGCCGTGCGGCGCTGGGCAGCCTGGTGTCGACGTTGTCCGGGACCCAGCTCACCTGTTCCGCCACCGCACTCCTCACCCGTGTGTGTGCAAGCCCGGGGGTTGGCCCCAGTGGGGCGAGGTTACTGATGCGGATCCTCGCGGGGGCAGGGGGTTGGGCCGCTTGCCCCTGATCGGCGTACACACGGTGAGGAGTGCGATCACGGCGAGTGTTCCGAACGCCACTCTCGGTCCCCAGTGCGCGTGCACGAACAACGGCAGTGCCACGCCGAACGCGGTGCCCAGCGCACGGGCGAGGTTCACCAGGCCACCACCCGATCCGGCGTCACCCCGCGGGAGGGTGCCGAGGATGGTCGCGTTGTTGGCCGGTGTGAACAGCCCGAGCCCGACCCCCAACGCGGCTAGTGCGATCGGGTGAACCTGCCAGGCCAGCGCCGCACAGGCCACTGTGGACAGTGCCGCGCCCGCACGGGGCAGCTTCAACGGCAGCGCCGCGCCGAGCGCGAACCCGACCGGGAGCGCGGTGAGCAGCACGCCGATGTCGAGCGGGCTGCCGCTGGACGTGAACGGCACCAGGACCAGCGGCCCGAACAGCACCAGGTACCCGCAGAACGCGCCGAACAGCCCGCCCTTCACGCGCCGGACCAGCGGTTCGCGCCACACGTAGCCGACGCCCGCCGGCAGCGCGAGCAGCAGGAGGAAAGGGCTCGCGCCGGACAGCACCAGCAGCAACGCGGTGGTGGCCGTGGCGAGCAGGACGACGGCGATCCCGTCCACCGGCCCGGTGCCGCGCTCGTGCGTGCGGGGGAGCAGGAAGTGGCCCGCGACCAGCGCGGCGACGCCGACCGGGACGTTGACCGCGAACACCCACTGCCAGCCGAACGCCTCGACCAGCAGACCGCCGACGGTCGGACCCAGGGCCAGCCCCAACGCCTGCGCGGTGGCCTGCACGCCCAACGCGGTCCGCATCCGTTCGCGCGGCACGGCGGCCACCACCAGCGCCACGCTGTTGGCCTGCAGCATCGCCGCGCCCAGCGCCTGCACGACGCGGAACGCGATCAGCGTCTCCAGGTTGGGCGCCAGCGCGCAGGCCGCCGACGCGCCGGTGAACACGACGAACCCGTAGAGGTAGACGAGCTTGCGCCCGCGTCGGTCCGACCACTTCCCGATGGGCGCGACGAGGGCGGCCAGCGTGAGGAGGTAGGCGAGGGAGACCCACTCGGGTGACGCGCCGAACTCGTCCCGCAATGCGGGCAGGGCGAGTGTGACCACGCTCGCGTCGAACTGCCCGAGGAACGCGCCGAGGCAGACCGTCGCGACCGCGAGCCAGGGCGCCCCTGCCCAGGTGGCGACGCGTCGCGGACGGGGGGATTCCACGACGAGCCGGCGCCACGACCAATTCATCGCTGGCAGACTATCTCGGTGTCCGAGGTAATACCACCCAGTACCATTCGCGCATGTCAGACGAGGCACGCTCGCTCACCGACGTGGTCACGAGGCTCCGCCGGGCGTTGCGCACGAGCATCCGTTCCGATTGGCCGTGGGACGCTCTTCCGATGGCCCAGGTGGAGTTGCTCCAGACGCTCGCCGAGCGACCGCCGATGCGCGTGGGCGACCTCGCGGCGGAACTGCGGCTGGCGCCCAACACGGTCAGCGGCCTCGTCGGCCAGCTGATCGAGGGCGGCCTGGTCGAGCGGGGCGGCGACCCGAGCGACCGGCGCGTGGCCCGGCTCTCGGTGACGCCGCAGGGCCACGAGCAGCTGGCCGTCTGGCAGTCCGCGCACGAGAAGCGCATCGGGTCGGCGCTGGACAAGCTCGACCCGGGTGAACGGGCCGACGTGGTCCGCGCCCTGGCCGCTCTCGACCACCTGGTGGACCACCTGCGTGCACACTGACTCTTCGAGTCCAGAGCCTTCAAGCCCGGAGCCTTCAAGCCCGGAGCCTTCAAGCCCGGAGCCTTCAAGCCCGGAGCCTTCAAGCCCGGAGCCTTCAAGCCCGGAGCCTTCGAGCCCGGAGCCCTCCGGCTGCTCAAGCGCGGACCGGTCACGCCCGGACCACGCGGAGCCGGTCGACCCGGACGTCTCGCTCGACGTCCCGGCGCAACGCCGTGAACTCGGCCCGGCGGTCCTGGCGGCCATCGCGCTCGGCGGAGGGCTCGGTGGCCTCGCCCGGTACGGCCTGTCCTCGGTCATCCCCGGCCCGTGGGGCTTCGTCCTGATCAACGTGCTGGGGAGCGCGCTGATCGGCGTCCTGATGGTGCTGGTGCCCCGGCTGCACCCGCTGGCCCGGCCGTTCCTGGGTGTCGGCGTGCTGGGCGGGTTCACCACCTTCTCGGCATACGCGCTGGACGCCGTGCACCTGGGCGCGTCGGCCTTCC
The DNA here is from genome assembly GCF_000716595.1 of Saccharothrix sp. NRRL B-16314. GTDB lineage: Bacteria > Actinomycetota > Actinomycetes > Mycobacteriales > Pseudonocardiaceae > Actinosynnema. Next base: position 267,780 of record NZ_JNXC01000002.1, on the reverse strand, counting down.
TCTACCTGTTCGGGACCTTGTTCCTGGCGCTGGGCGCCACCTTCGCCGCCATGGCGACGACCAGGAAGGTGTTCGGGTGACGGCACTCCTGGTGTTCGTGGGCGCGGCCATCGGCGCACCGCTGCGCTACCTGACCGACCGCGTCATCCAGTCCTGGCACATGACCCGGTTCCCGTTCGGCACGCTGACGGTGAACGTCGTCGGCTCGTTCGCGCTCGGCTGCGTGGCCGGCACGTCACCGCAGCTGGTGGCGTTCCTCGGCACCGGCCTGTGCGGCGCTCTCACGACCTACAGCACGTTCAGCTTCGAAACCGTCCGGCTGGCCGAGGACGGCGAGCACTGGCAAGCGTTTGCGAACGCCGCGACCAGCATCGCGGCGGGCGTAGCCGCCGCCGCTCTCGGCTACGCCCTCACCCGCTGACGACGGCCTCACCCGGCTGTCGCCAACCTCCCCAGCACGTCCGGCAGGTCGCCGGTGTGGACGACGCCGAGCCGTTGCGTGGCACGGGTCAGCGCCACGTACAGGTCGCTCGCACCGCGCGGTGACTCGGCCAGGATGCCCGCCGGGTCGACCACCAGCACCGAGTCGAACTCGAGGCCCTTCGCGTCGGTCACCCCCAGCACGACGACCTGGGTGTCGAGGTCGTCCGAAGCGCCCGGCACGGCGGCGCGCAGCGACGCCACCGAAGCCGACGGCACGATCACCGCCAGCTTGCCGTCCCCGACCGCGGCGACCTCCTTGTCCACCAGGGTGGGCAGCGCCTCGGACAGCGACGGCACCCGCAGGCTCCACGGCTCGAACCCGCTGTCGCGCACCGACGTCGGCGGCACCAGGTCCGCGTCCACCGAGGCCAGCACGTCGGCCGCCACGGCCATGATCTCCGACGGCGTCCGGTAGTTCACCGTCAGCTCGGTGAGCTTCCAGCGGTCCATCACGTACGGGGACAGCACTTCGCCCCAGGACGACGCCCCCGCGATGTCACCGGTCTGCGCGATGTCGCCGACGACGGTCATCGACTTGGACGGGCACCGCCGCATCAGCGTCCGCCACGCCATCGGGGACAGCTCCTGCGCCTCGTCCACGATGATGTGCCCGAACGTCCACGTCCGGTCCGCCGCCGCCCGCTCGGCCGCCGTCTCGTAGCGCTCCGCGCCGTGCCGCTCGGCCAGCTTGTAGGCGTCGACCAGGTCGGTCGCCATCAGGATGTCCGGGTCGGCGTCGTCTTCGAGGTCGAGGATGTCCAGCACGCCCTGCGCGTAGTCGATCGCCTGCCGCCGCTGCCGCTCGGCCCGCGCCTTCGCCTCCATGTCGTCCTCGCCGAGCAGTTCCGCCGCCTCGTCCAGCAGCGGCACGTCGGCGGGCGTCCACTCGGAGCCGCGCGGACGGGCCAGCAGCGCGCGTTCGTCGGGGGAGAACTTCGGCGTGGCCTTGGCGATCAGCTTCGGCGACGCGTAGAGGTCTTCGAGGAGCTGCTGCGGCGTGAGGTTCGGCCACAGCTTCGCGATCGCGGCCTGGACGCCCGGGTCCTCGCGCAGCTCGCGCCGGATGTCGTCGACGTCCGCCTGGTCCAGCAGGTGCCGACCGAGCCGGGACACGGCCTGGGACGCCAGCGTCGAGATGATCTCGCGCTGGAACACCCGCCGCGCCTCGTTGTGCGGACGCCTGGTGCGCCGCGCACGCCCCCGCGCGTCGGTGATGGCCCTCCGATCCAGTCGCAGCACGTCCTGCTCGAACGGGACCTCGACCAGGCTCGGCGCCTCCTGCCGGTCCCGGATCGCGTGCGCCACCACGTCGGCCATGCCGATGCGGCCCTTCAGCGCGGCCACCTCGGCCGGCTCGCGGCCGACCGCCGTCATGCCCGGGAACAGCTCGCCCACGGTCGACAGCAGCACGCCCGTCTCACCCAGCGACGGCAGCACCTGCCCGATGTACCGCAGGAACGTCGCGTTCGGACCGACCACCAGCACGCCGCGCTTCGCCAGCTGCCGCCGGTGCGTGTAGAGCAGGTACGCGGCGCGGTGCAGCGCCACGGCCGTCTTGCCCGTGCCCGGACCGCCCTGCACGACGACCACGCCGTTCAGCTCGGTGCGGATGATCTTGTCCTGCTCGGCCTGGATGGTCGCGACGATGTCGCCCATCTGACCGGTGCGGCTGGCGTTCACCGCGGCCAGCAGGGTGGCCTCGCCGGTCAGCCCCTCGGACGGGCGGTCGAGGTCGACCGAGTTGATGTCCAGCAGTTCGTCGTCGAAACCGACGACCTTGCGCTGCTTGGTCCGCAGGTGCCTGCGCCGGCGCACGCCGTCCGGCGCGGCGGCGGTGGCCAGGTAGAACGGGCGTGCGGCGGGCGCGCGCCAGTCCATCAGCAGCGGCTCGTACTCCTTGTCCTCGTCGAACAAGCCGATCCGGCCGATGTAGAACCGGTCGTCGGTGTGGAAGTCGAGCCGGCCGAAGCACAACCCGTTCTCCACCGCGCTGTACTGCGCCAACTGGTCGGAGTACATGGCCACCGAGGTGTCCCGCTCGGACCGCATCTGGTGCGTTCCGCCGGTTTGCCGCAACGCCCCGGCCAGGCGCTTCGAGCTCTGTTCCCGGAGGTCGTCCAGCCTGCCGTACAGCATCGACACGTATTCCTGCTCCGACTCGGTTTCCGCGAGCCGGAGGTCATCGGAGGGGCTTGACAACGTGCCTCATTTCTGGATAGCGTGGTTTATCAGCCTGTGTCCCAATGCGGCTGACAGTTTCCTGCGGGCCGACAGTCCTGCACCCGTCATGCGCAGAACGTCTAATCTACTACACGTTCTTCACCCTGGTGCGCGAAAGCCGCGGCCGAGCGCCGTGCGCCGGCCGCGGGGGATGAACCGACGGTTGGTCGCGGAACGCACGTGGTCGACTGCTGTGGGTGATCGGCCCAGTCGGGTCGGGTCGCCTGCACGCCCCGTGAGGGCGGAACCACCCGATGAGCGGCTGTCCGCGGGCACGCGGGTGAAACCGGTCGACGTCGGCTGATCGCCCGGCACCCTGGAAGGGGTGAGGGAGAAGCGCCAAGAGCTGGTCCGGCTGTGCCGCGTCGTGGTCGACCGGTCCCCGTGGGAGCTCGCGTTCGCGGTGGTCGTGTCCGTGTGGTCGCTGGTGTGGGTGGTGGGCCAGGCGTCCGGCGGGCCGAGCCCGCTGGAAGTGCTGCCGGTGCGGTGGGCGGGCCTGCCCACCGGGTGGCTGGACGCGACGCGCGGCTGGTTCGACGGCCGCACCGGGTTCCTCGCCGTGGCGGCCGGGCTCCTGTGGGCGATGACGAGCGCGCGGCGGCAGGCGTCGGCGTTGTTCGGCTGGCTCGCCGTGATGGCGGCGGCCGAGGACGTCGGCTACGTCGCGGTCCGCTGGGCGCTGGTCACGTTGGTGGCGTACCTCGTGGTGATGGGACTGGTGTCGATCACCGGACGGCGGGCGTTCGTGGCCGACCGGATCGCGGTGATTCCACGGGACGTGGCACGGGCCGGTGCGACCGCGGCGGCGTTGTCCGCGGTGGTTCCCTTGGTCGCGCCGGGCCTGGCGCTCGCCCGACTGGTCGGCCCCTACGTGACTCGGCCACCGCGCCGTCGGGCCGGGACGCCGATCGTCCGCGTCCCTTCCGCCGAACGGACCCACCAGGCCGACACGGCCGGTGAAGTGCTGAAACCGGTGCCCGCGCAGCGCGGACCGCGGTGATCCGCGTCCGATTCAGGCGACCCCGGCGACGGTAAATAGTTTTGCCTCCTAACAATGTGACCGATGAAGTCGAGGGAACCTCACATCACATTCCGGAATCGCCTGTTTGGGCTTACCGGTCCGTATCCATCAAGATGAGCCCGTGCCAGAAAATCCCGCCGAAAACCGCTTAGCCAAGGTGATGCGTCGTCAGCCCGTTCAGCAGCGCGGCGCCGCGACGGTGTCCGCGATTGTCGATGCCTGCGCGACGCTGCTCAACGACTACGACTACGACGACATCACCACAGCCCGGATCGTCGAGCTGGCAGGCGTGCCAATTGGATCGTTCTACCAATACTTCCCGGACAAGCGTTCTGTAGTGCACGCGTTGGCGTTGCGCGGCATGGAGGACTACCTGTCCCGGGTCGAATCGCTGTTCACGGAGGGGCGGCTCGCCACGGGCTGGCGGGACGCGGTGCAGCAGGTCGTCGGCGTCTACCTGCGGATGCTGGTCGAGACACCGGGCTTCGGCCGGGTCCGGTTCAGCGACATGCTGGACGGCCACCGGCTCGACGCGTCGGTCGACCAGTACGAACTGATGGCCGAACGGCTGCGCGACCTGTTCGTCGGCCGCTTCGCCGTGCGCGGCGACGCGCCGATCTCGTTGACGTTCCGGATGGCCGCCCAGACCGCCGACGCGATGTTCAAGCTGGCCGAACGGGTGGAGCCGGACGAGCGCGCGGTGGTGCTCCGCACCGCCGACCACGTGATCATGAAGATGCTGGCGGGGATCTTCGACCCCGTCTAGGCGGGCCTGATGTTGCCGCCTCGGTCCGGGTGGTGTGTGGTGGACCGGTGAGCGACGACTTCGACGTGATCGTGATCGGCGGTGGGCCGGTGGGCGAGAACGCCGCCGCCCGGACCGCCGCCGGCGGGCTCCGCACCGCGCTGGTGGAAGCCGAACGAGTCGGCGGTGAGTGCTCGTACTGGGCCTGCATGCCGAGCAAGGCGTTGCTGCGCCCCGGCCACGCGCTCGCCGCCGCCCGCCGGGTGCCGGGTGTTCCGGTCGGCGACCGGCTGGACCCGGCGGCGGTGTTGAAGCGGCGCAACAGCTTCACCTCCGACTGGGACGACTCGGGCCAGGTCGGGTGGGCCGAGGGCGCCGGGCTGACCGTGGTCCGCGGTCGTGGCCGGCTGGCGGGGGAGCGGCGGGTCGACGTCGACGGCCGGGTGCTGACCGCCGCGAAGGCGGTGGTCGTGTGCACCGGCAGCGTGCCGCGCATCCCGTCGCTGCCCGGTCTGCCGGACGTGCCCTACTGGACGTCGCGCGAGGCGACTTCGGCGCAGGAGGTGCCCACGTCGTTGGTGGTGCTCGGCGGCGGTGTGGTCGGCGTCGAGATGGCGCAGGCGTGGGCCCGGCTCGGTTCGGACGTCACGCTCGTGGTCTCCGGTGAACGGCCGCTGCCCAAGTTCGAGGCGTTCGCGGGCGACCTGGTGGCCGAAGGCCTGCGTGAGGACGGCGTCCGGGTCGTCACCGGTGTGCGCGCGACCGGTGTGTCCACTTCGGACGAAGGCGTGTCGCTGCGCCTGTCGGACGGCTCTTCGGCGTCCGGCGCGCACCTGCTCGTCGCCACCGGCCGCCAACCCGCCACCTTCGACCTCGGTGTCGAGCCGTTCGGCTTCACGGCGGGCAAGGCCCTGGAGGTCGACGACACCGGCCGCGTGTCCGGAGTGGACTGGCTCTACGCCGCGGGCGACGTCACCGGCCGCGCGCTGCTCACCCACCAGGGCAAGTACGCCGCGCGGGCGGTCGGCACGGCGATCGTCACCGGCGCCACCGACCCCGCGCCGTGGACCGCCGCCGTCGCCACGGCCGACCACACCGCCGTTCCGCAGGTCGTGTTCACGGACCCGGAAGTGGCGTCGGTCGGCCGGTCCGAGGCGCAGGCGCGGGAGGCCGGGCTGACGATCCGGGTGATCGACCTGGACATCGCGCTGGCCGGGTCGTCCCTGCACGCGGACGGGTACCGGGGCAAGGCCCGGATGATCGTGGACGAGCGCCGGCGCACGCTGGTAGGCGTCACGTTCGCGGGCCCCGACGTCGCCGAGATGATCCACGCGGCGACCGTCGCGATCGTCGGCGAGGTCACCGTCGACCGGTTGTGGCACGCGGTGCCGGCGTACCCGACGATCAGCGAGGTCTGGTTGCGGCTGCTGGAGGCGTACGGCCTGTAGTGGTGGCATTTGCCCGGACGCCGATACCGACACGCGGACGCCGCGCACACGATTGAGCGATATAGCGTGCCTGCGGTAGTCCGACTGCCGTACCGCCCCTGCGGCCATAAAGCGTCTGAACCCAAAAGTGCGGTTTCAACTCATTACACTGCCGTCGTGACCAGGGGAACTGTGGCTGTCGCGATGGGCGCGGTCCTCTGGTGCGCGTTCGTCATCGCGACCACGTTCCTGCCGAGCGGGCCTTCGTGGCCGCCGACCGCGGTGTACCTGCCGGGGTTCCTGGTTCTCCCGGTCGTGCTCTACACGTTGTTGCGCGCGCGTTCCCACGCGTTGCTCTGCTTGGCCCACGTGCCCAAGCCGGTGATCTTCACCGGATTCGCGATCGCGGTCGGCGGGTGGTCGTTCTCGTTCGGCCTGATCACCGGCAAACCGGGCACCGAAACGCTGTGCGCGGTGGCCGGCCTGGTGATCGTGCTGCACGTCGCGTTCGGGCTGATCGGCGTCGGCATGGTCCGCACCGGCCGCTGACCACCGCCGCCGACGACCCGCGGCTCACCCCTGGACGGCAGGCAGCCGCAACGCCTGCTCGGCGACCTCCACCAGCTTCGGCGCGGACGGGTCGGGCTCGCCTTCCACCCACACCACCTGCGTGATCCGCAGCTGCGCGCCCTTCACCGACACCCGGATCACCGACCGGTCGAACGACGCCGGACCGCCGGACCACCCCTTGCCCTCGTGCACCAGCGAGTCGACGCCGCCGGAGCCCGCCGTCGACGCGACCGCGTGCAGCTCACCGGCCCGCGTCGCGTCCGGCAGGCTGAGCTCGGCGATCGTGATGCCGACCTTGCGGCCGTCCACCGCGGTCTCGTACTGGGCACGCCTGAGCTGCATGCACATGTGCCCGGAGAGCCACGCCCGCACGTCCCCGAACGCGTGCGCGGCGCAGTCCTCGGTGCGGTCCGCGCCGCGGGGCAGGAAGTTCCGGCCGTCCACGACGACCGTCGTCGGCTGGGGCGGTGGCTGCGTGGTGGTGGCCGCGCTGTCCGCGGTGTTGCCCGACGACAGCGAGGCGATCAACGCGATGATCAGCAGCACGCCGACGACGACACCGCCGACGTAGGGCAGTACCTTGCGGCCGGTCGGCGGCGCCACCGCGATCTTCGGCAGCAGCATGGTGCTGGCCGACGCGAGGTCCGCCGTCGCGTCGGAGAAGCCCTCGGCGATCAGGTCCCGCCGGTCGGGCGGCGCACCGGTCGGCGCCAGCACGGCGACCAGCTTGGCGGCGTGGTCGGCCGAGCAGGGCCGGTCGCTGGTGGCCAGCTCGCGCGCGGCGGTGAGCAGCGTCGTCGGCTTGGGGTGCAGGACGCGCACGCCGCGGTTGAGGTCCACGGTCGGCTGCACGACCTGGCCGACGTACGGGCCGACGGCCACGACGGTCGTCACCGGCAGCGGCTCGCCGCGCATGTCCTGGATGCGGCGGGCGACGGCGGTGCTGGCCTCCAGCGCCTCGGCGGCCGGGCTCATCGCGCCGTCGGGCCGGGTCAGCGGCCAGCCGTCGATCTTCCACTGCCCGTTCAGCGGCGCCTCCAGCCGCATGGCCGGGTCGGGCAGGTCGACGCCGACCACGACCAGCACGCCGCGCGGCAGGACGATGACCGCCACCAGGTCGCGTGGGCAGTCCGGCGGGCGCACGCCGAGCAGCGCGACACCACCCAGCACGGCGTCGCCGACGCCCCACGTGCTCAATGCGGCGCGCACGTCAGCGCCCACTTCGGACGGCTCGCTCCCGAGTCGGATCAGCCGCACAAGACCACCGCGTTCCACACGGTCGGACACGGTAGCGCCGTCGGCGGTCGAACTCCCGGTCGCATCGCGGGAGATGACGTTGCGTGACACCCATCACCTGAACGGGTGCGGCTCGTTAATGGGTTGCTCAACCCCTGCATTGGAGGTCCGACAGTGAAGCGCAACGCCGCCCTGCTCGCGGCGGGCACGCTGGCACTGTCCGTCGCGGTCGCCCCGTCCGCCTCGGCCGGTCTGCTCGCCCCCGTCTCGTCCCTGCTCGCCAGTCAGCTGTCCGGTGGTTCCGCCGGCACCGTCTTCGTCCACGGCACCGACCTCGCCGCCGCCGAGAGCGCCGTGCGCGCGGCCGGGCTCAGTCGCATCACCGGCTTCGACCGCATCGGCGTGGTCGCCGCCCGCGGCACCGCCGCGCAGATCACCGCCGCCCGTGCCGCCGCGGGCGTGACGTACGTGGAGGCGAACCGGCCGATCGAGTTCACCGGGTCCACTTCGCACACCGCCACCCGCGGGCTCGAAGCGCGCCGGACCCTGACCGGCGCGAACGGACAAGCCCTCGACGGCACCGGCGTCACCGTCGCGGTGATCGACTCCGGGGTCGACCCGACGCACCCCGCGTTCCGGCAGCCGAACGGCCAGACCAAGATCGTCCGCAATCTCAAGAGCGTCTGCCTGGACGAGGCGAGCACCGGCACCGGCTGCATCCTGGACATGCCGAACACGGTCGACACCGACCTGCTCGCCGTCGGTGGCCACGGCACGCACGTCACCGGCATCGCGGTCGGCAGCGACACGACCCTGACCGACGGCACGGTGGTGCGCGGCGCCGCGCCCGGCGCGAAGGCCGTGGTGATCTCGACCGGCGCGGTGCTGTTCATCATCGGCGCGGACGCGGCGCTGAACTGGGTGCTGGAGAACCACCGCGCACCGTGCGGCGCGGGCGTCCCGGCGTCGGTGTGCCCGCCGATCAAGGCGGTCAACAACTCCTACGGCCCGTCCGGCGGCGGTGCGTTCGACCCGAACTCGACCACGGTGAAGCTCCAGCGGGCCTTGGCGGCCGAGGGCGTCGTGACGGTGTGGGCGAACGGCAACGACGGCGGCGACGGCAGCGCGAACCTGTCCAACCCGCCCGGTCAGGACCCGACGCCCGGCGTGCTGTCGGTGGCGTCCTACCACGACCTCGGCACCGGCACCCGGGACGGCGCGGTGTCGGAGTACTCGTCCCGCGGCCTGGCGACGGACTCCTCGACGTGGCCGGACATCTCCGCGCCCGGCGAGGACATCACGTCGGCGTGCCGGCTGTACCTGGCGATCTGCGCGACCGGGCTCCAGCCGCAGAACGGGCCCGGCCCGCTCGACGTCGGCACGTTCAACACGATCAGCGGCACGTCGATGGCGGCGCCGCACATCACCGGCATCGTGGCGCAGCTGTTCCAGGCGAACCCGTCGGCCACGCCCGCGCAGATCGAGGCGGCGCTGAAGTCGACCGCGCACAAGTACGGCGCCGGCTACCGGACTGTCGGCCCGCACACGTCCAGCCACGACAAGGGAACGGGTTTGGTCGACGTCGTCGCCGCGGCACGCGCGCTCGGCGCGGCCTGATCGACAGGGTTGATCAACCGATGTGATCAACCGGCTCGGACACGGATCGGATCAGTGTCCGAATGATCTCGGAAAGTGACCTCGCGGCCCGTAACCGGGCCGCGAGGTCGTCGTTTGTGGTGACCTTTCAGGGCCGAAAGTCCTGTATCCGACCCGCCCGGGTGAGGAACGCGATGGTTCTTATGGCGGACCGCAGCCGCAGCGGGCAGAATGACCAAGTCGGGAATTCACAAGATCGTCCGCGTCATCGACAGGCCGTAGGGGAAGACGTCCCTCGTCGAGTAGCGGAGGTCAGCTGTGAGCACCCGTGGCAGCAGCAGTGGCGTGGTCTACGTCCACTCGTCGCCGTCTGCGGTCTGTCCGCACGTCGAGTGGGCGATCTCGGGCACCCTCGGTGAGCGAGCGGACCTCAAGTGGGCGGCGCAGCCCGCGGCGCCCGGACAGTTGCGCGCCGAATGCAACTGGACCGGCGACGCCGGCACCGGGGCCCGACTCGTGTCCGCCCTCAGGGCGTGGCCGATGCTCAGGTTCGAGGTGACGGAAGACCCGAGTCCGGGAGTGGACGGCGTGCGGTACTGCTTCGCGCCCGTGCTGGGCCTGTGGCATGCGCGCACCAGCGCGAACGGCGACATCGTCGTGTCCGAGGACCAGCTCCGAGCCCTGGCCGGCCGCAGCAGGGGCGGCGAGTCGTTCGCGCACGGCGTGGACGAGATCCTGGGCGCGGCCTGGGACGACGCCCTGGAGCCGTTCCGCCGCGCGGGCGACGGCGCCCCCGTCACCTGGCTCCACCGCGTGGGCTGAGCCTGCCGGCGGCATCCGCCGCCGGTCCACCGCCCGAGGTCGCCCTTGGCGGTCAACGGGTTCCGGCGCGCGGTCACGGCCGCTGTGGCACGCTCGTGGTGTGTCCGCACGCTTGCTGCTGCCCGTCGTGCTCCTGGTCGCCACCGCCACGGCCGGCGTCGGTGTGCTCGCGCGCGAGGTGTACCAGCGGCCCGCACAGGCACAGGGCGACCAGATCGCGGTGCCGAGCTCAGGGCCGTCCAGCTCCGTGCCGCGCAGCGCCCAACCCGGCACCGGCACGGTCCAGTTGAGCATCGACGCGTCGCAGCACCCTGACGGCCGGCGCGTCCACGCCGTGCTCCAGCAGTTCTTCGACGCGATCAACGGCCACGACTACGACCAGTGGGCCAAGACCGTGACCGCGCACCGGGTGAGCCAGACGCCGACGTCCCGCTGGCTGTCGGACTACGAGAGCTCCCGCGACGGCACGATCCTGGTGCACCGGATCGAGTCGGTCACCCCGACCAGGCTGCGCGTGCTCATGACGTTCACCAGCACCCAGGACGTGGCCAAGGCGCCGGCCGAGCTCCAGGCCGACTGCATCCACTGGCGCGTCGTGTACCCGTTGCAGGAGGAGCGCGGCGCCCTCCGCGTCGACCTGGGCACCGAAGGCTCGACCTCCCAGTTCGCTCCCTGCTGACCTGCCGCGAGGCGTCCGGTCGCACACCGCGCGAATGCGCGGTGGGGTCGCCCCCCGACGGAGCGACCCCACCGTACGGCGGCGGAGCCGTGGGAGTGGAGCTAGAGCGGGATGTTCCCGTGCGCCCCGCGGCCGGCGGGCGCCGCGGCCAGGGCCTGGGCCAGCTTGCGGCGGGTCTTGGTCGGCTCGACGACCTCGTCCACCACGCCGATGGCGATCGCCCGCTCCACGCCGCCGGCGATCCGCTCGTGCTCCTCGACGAGCGAAGCGTGCAACGCCTCCCGCTCGTCGTCCGGCACGGCCGCCAGCTTCTTGCGGTGCAGGATGCCGACTGCGGCCTTGGCACCCATCACGGCCACCTCCGCGATCGGCCACGCGAACACCGCCGTGGCGCCCAACGACCGCGAGTTCATCGCGATGTACGCGCCGCCGTACGACTTCCGCGTCACCAATGTCACCCGCGGCACCACGGACTCGCCGAACGCGTGCAGCAGCTTCGCGCCACGCCGCACCACGCCGTCCCACTCCTGGCCGACACCGGGCAGGTACCCCGGCACGTCCACGAGCACCAGCAGCGGCACGCCGAACGCGTCGCACATCCGCACGAACCGCGCCGCCTTCTCCGCCGACAGCGAGTCGAGGCACCCGCCCTTGCGGATCGGGTTGTTCGCGATCACGCCGACCGTCCGTCCACCGAGCCGGCCCAAGCCGACCACGATGTTCGGCGCCCACTTCGCCTGCAACTCCTCGAACGAGTCCGCGTCGAGGATCGCCGCCACGAGGGGCTTCACGTCGTACGCCCGCTGCGGCTGCTCGGGCAGCAACGCCCGCAGGTCGTCGCCGTCCGGCACCGAGTGCAGGTCGAACACGCCAGGCTGGGCGAACAGACCGGTGATCCGGCGGGCCCGCTCGTAGGCGTCCGGCTCGTCGGAAGCGATCACGTGGACCACGCCGGACTTCCGCCCGTGCGCCTCCGCGCCGCCCAGCCCGTCCATGTCGATCTGCTCGCCGGTCACCGACCGGACCACGTCCGGCCCGGTCACGAAGACCTTGCCGGCCGGGGCCATGATCACCACGTCGGTCAGCGCGGGCCCGTACGCCCCGCCGCCGGCCGCCGGCCCGACCACCACGGAGATCTGCGGCACCCGACCGGACGCCCGGATCATCGCGGCGAACATCTGGCCCATGCCGTCCAGCGACTCGACGCCCTCCGGCAGCCGCGCGCCGCCGGAGTGCCAGACGCCGATCACCGGGGTGCGGTCGCGCACCGCGGTGTCGATCGCCTCCACGATGTGCCGGCAGCCCTCCGACCCGAGCGCCCCGCCCATCCGCGTCGCGTCACTGCAGTACGCGACGACCTTCGCGCCGTTGATGCGCCCGCGCACGGCGAACATGCCGCTGCCGTCACGGGGCCGCAACGGCGCGATCGAACCGGGGTCCAGCAGTTGCGCGAGCCGGACCTCCGGGTCGCGCGGGTCGAGCACGGCATCCGCCTCCGGGTTCGCCGGGCGGGACGCAAGGGCAGTCATCGCGAAGCTCCTCGTAGACGTCTGTCAGGCCTGGGTGAACACGAGCGAGACGTTGTGCCCGCCGAACCCGAAGGAGTTGTTCACCGCGGCCACCAAGTCGATCTTGCGTGGCTCGCCGGTGACGACTTCCAGCTGCACCTTCGGGTCCTGGTCCTCCAGGTTCAGCGTCGGCGGCACGATGCCGTCGCGGACCGACAGCAGCGTGGTGATCGCCTCCACCGCGCCCGAAGCGCCCAGCAGGTGGCCGTGGTTGCCCTTGGGCGCGGTCAGCACCGGGTGGTCGCCGATCGCCCGGCGCACCGCCTGCGGCTCGATCACGTCGCCCACCTGCGTGGACGTCGCGTGGCAGTTGACGTGGCCGACGTCGGCCTTGTCCACGCCCGCGACCTGGATCGCCTTCGCGATGGCCCGCGACTGCCCGATGCCCTCGGGGTCCGCCGCGGTGATGTGGTGGCCGTCGGAGCTGGTGCCGATGCCCGCGAGCTTGCCGTAGATCCGCGCGCCGCGGGCACGGGCGAACTCCTCGCGCTCCAGCACCATGATCCCGGCGCCTTCGCCGAGCACGAACCCGTCCCGGTTCACGTCGAACGGGCGCGACGCGGCTTCCGGGTCGTCGTTGCGGGTGCTCATGGTCCGGGCCTGGATGAAGCCGGCCATGGTGATGGTGGTGATGCACGCTTCCGCGCCACCGGCCACGACCACGTCCGCTTCACCGGACTTCAACATCCGGAACGCCCAGGCCAGCGCCTCGGCGCCGGACGCGCACGCCGACACCGGCGCGTGCACGCCCGCGCGTGCCTTCAGGTCCAGGCCGACGTGCGCGGCCGGGCCGTTGGGCATGAGCATCGGCACGGTCAGCGGCGACACCTTGCGCAGCCCGGAGGCCTCGATCAGGTCGTCCTGCTCCAGCAGCGTCATCGCGCCGCCGATGCCGGTGCCGACGATGACGCCGAGCCGTTCGGGGTCGACGCCGTCGTCGCCGAGCCCGGAGTCCGCCCACGCCTGGCGGGCGGCGACCACGGCGACCTGCTCGCAGCGGTCCAACCGGCGCGCCTCGACGCGGGGCAGCACCTCGGTGGGCTCGACCGCGAGCCGCGCGGCGATCCGCACGGGCAGCTCGAACCGCTCCGCGAACCCACCGATCAGCGGCTTCACACCGCTGCGGCCGGCCAGGAGCGCATCCCAGGTGGAGGCGGCATCGCCACCGAGCGGGGTGGTGGCACCCAGCCCGGTGACGACGACGTCGTTGTTACTGGTCATGCGTTGCTGGCGATGTAGTTGACCGCATCGCCCACGGTCTTGAGGTTGGCCAGCTCGTCGTCCGGGATCTTCACGCCGAACTTGTCCTCGGCCTGCACGGCGATCTCCACCATGGACAGCGAGTCGATGTCCAGATCGTCCACAAAGGACTTGTCGACCGTCACGTCGGCCGCCTCGACACCGGCGACCTCCTCGACGATCTCGGCGAGCCCCTTCTGGATGTCCTCGTTGCTCACTGAAAATCCCTTCCTTCTTCTTGCTTCGCCGGCTGGTTGGTCCCACCGGAGTCTGGATGTGCGGTCACGGCAGTCGGACGACCTGTCCCGCGTAGGACAGGCCCGCTCCGAAGCCGACGAGCAGCGCCACGTCACCGCTGCGCACCTCACCCGCGGCGCGCATGTGGTCGAGCGCGAGCGGGATGGAAGCGGACGAGGTGTTGCCGGAGTCCACGATGTCACGTGCGATCACGAGGTCTTCACGGGCTCCCTTGGCGCGCAAGCGCTTCGCGATGGCCTCGACGATCCGCAGGTTCGCCTGGTGCGGCACGAAGACGTCCACATCGGACACCTCGATGCCGGCCAGTTCGATCGCCTGGAGCGCGATCGGCGCGATCTGGGTGGTGGCCCAGCGGAAGACCGCCTGGCCCTCCTGGAAGATGAACGACTCGCGGTCGGCGATCCGGATCATGTCGGCCAGCTCGCCGGCGCTGCCCCAGGCCACCGGCCCGATGCCCGGCTCGTCGGACGGACCGACGACCGCCGCGCCCGCGCCGTCGGCGAAGATGATCGCGGTGGACCGGTCGTCCTGGTCGACCCAGTCGGTCAGCTTCTCCGCGCCGATCACCAGCACGTGCTTCGCGGTGCCCGCGCGGACCAGGTCGGACGCGGTGCCCAGGGCGTAGCAGAAGCCGGCGCACGCGGCGTTCAGGTCGAACGCGGGCGAGCCCGCGATCCCGATCCGGTCGGCGACCTGCGCCGCCGCGTTGGGGATCTGGGTCGGCATGGTGCAGGTGGCCACGATGACCGCGCCGATGTCCGAAGGGGCGAGCCCCGCGTCGGCCACCGCCTTCGCGCCGGCCTCGGCGGCCATGTCGACCAGCAGCTCGTCCGGCTTGGCCACCCGGCGGTTGGCGATGCCGACCCGGTCCCGGATCCACTCGTCCGAGGTGTCCATGCGGAGGCTGAGGTCGTGGTTGCTGACGATCGTCTCGGGCTGGTAGCTGCCCAGGCCGAGGATGCGGGTGCCGGCCGGGCCGGTGGGGATCGAGAGCGCGGTCACCCGGTCACCTCGGCGCCGGTGAGCAGGGCGACGACCTCGTCCAGCTGGTCGGGGGTCTTGAGGCCCAAGGTGGGGGTGCCCTTCAGCTCGCGCTTCGCCAGGCCGGTCAACGCGCCGGCCGGCGGCAGTTCGACCAGTGCGGTCACGCCGCTCGCGGCCAGGGTGGCCTGGCAGGCGTCCCAGCGCACCGGGTTGGTCACCTGGGAGATGAGGCGGTTCAGCACCTCGGCGCCGTCGGTCACGACCGCGCCGTCGGCGTTGGACAGCAGCGGCAGCTCCGGGTCCTTCACCACGATCCCGGCGGCGCGGGCACGCAGCGCCTCCTGGGCGGGTGCCATGTACTTCGTGTGGAACGCGCCGGCGACCTTGAGCGCGCGGACCTTCGCGCCGGGCGGCGGTTCGGCGACCAGCTTCTCCAGCGCGTCCAGCGGACCGGCGGCCACGATCTGGCGCGCGCCGTTGAGGTTCGCGCCGACCAGGCCCAGCTGCTCCAGGTGGGCCAGCACCTCGTCCTGCTCACCGAGGAGCACCGCCGTCATGCCGGTCGGCGTCAACGCGCACGCGGCGGCCATCTCGGCGCCGCGCACGGCGGCCAGCGCGACCGCGTCGTCGGGGCTCATCACGCCCGCGATCGCGGCGGCGGCCAGCTCACCGACCGAGTGGCCGGCGATGATCGTGTCGGCGGGCAGCTCGACCCGACGGCGCAGCTCCTCGTAGGCGAGCAGGGCGAGCGCGACGACCAGCGGCTGCGTCACCGAGGTGTCCTGGATCTCCTCCGCTTCGGCGGTCGTGCCGAGGCGGACGAGGTCGAGGCCGGTCGCCTCGGACCACGCGCCGACGCGCTCGGCGGCCCCTTCGAGTTCGAGCCACGGGGCGAGCATGCCGGGTGTCTGGGACCCCTGTCCGGGGGCGAGGAGCGCGATCACCCGCTCACTGAACACTCTCGCGGCCGGATCCGGTGATGCTGCCACGGACGAAACCAGCGACCAGCCTTTGTAGGGTCTCTACAAATGTGACTCTGCGATGAACGTAGAACGACGTGATGTGTTGTCGAACTCGACCCAAACCGGACATGCGTCGTCCGTCACACCCGGTCGAGCGTCCCTCGACTCGTCACCAAAGGCCACGAGCGCGGGCCAGTCGCCCCACGGACAGTGCGATGCGCAGCACCAGAGCGTCACGGGGATCGTTGGCGTTCCTCCCGGTGAGCTCGGTCGCCCGCTTCAACCGGTAACGGACCGTGTTCGGGTGCACGAACAGCTTCCGCGCGCACGCCTCCAGCACGCCGCCCACTTCCAGGAACGCATCCACCGTCTCCAGCATCGAGCCGCCCGCGTCCTCCAACGGCCGGGCCACCCGGTCCACCAGCTGCCACTCGGCCTCCGGGTCACCGGCCAGCGCACGCTCCGGCAGCAGGTCGAGCGACCGCACCGGTCGCGGCGCGGAGGGCCACCCGACCACCGCGCGCAGCCCGGACAACGCGTCGCTGGCGCTGCGGTGCGCCTCGGCCAGGCTCGTCACGGTCGGACCGGCGACCACCGGACCGGGGCCGAACGCGTCCGAGATCCGGGCCAGCGACTCACCCCGTTCCGTCTCACCGCCCAGCACGACCACCAGCCGCGAGCCCTGCACGCTCAGCAGCACCGCCCGGCTGATCCGGGCCGCCCGGCTGCGCACCTCGAACACCACGGCCGGCGGGTCGTCCGACGGCGGGTTGCCCACCAGCACGGTCGCCTCGGCCGCCGGGTCCCAGCCCAGCGCGGTGGCCCGGGACAGCAGCGACTCCTCAGCGTCGCCACGCACGATCCCGTCCACGACCAACGCCTCCAGCCGGGCGTCCCACGCGCCGCGCGCCTCGGCCGCCGCCGCGTACGAGGTGGCCGCGGAGAACGCGATCTCCCGTCCGTACCGCAGCACGCCCTCGCTGAGCAGCGCGCGCTCGGCCTCGTTCTCGGCCAGCTGCGGCAGTTGCCGCTCGAACAGCTCCAGCGCGATCCGCACCAGCTCGACGGTCTGCCGCAGGCTCACCCACCGCGAGATGTCCTTGGGCGCGGACCGGAACGCCTCGGCGGTCAGCCGGATCGCCTGCTGCGGGTCGTGCAGCCAGGACACGAACCCGGCCACCCCGTTCTGGATCAGCAGCAGCACGCCCGCACGCTGGTCGGCGGGCATCCGCCGGAACCACGGCAGGCGTTCCTCCATCTCGGCCACGCTCGCCGCGGCCAGGTCGCCCGACGCCCGTTGCAGCGTCCGCAAGGTGGCCCGCGACAGCGCGGCTGAGCTGGTCATACCCCAACGATCGCACGGGCCCGGATGGCCGACACCAACGAGTGACACAACCTGACGCTGTGCGTCGATCGCCCTACGGTCGGTGGCAATCGGACCGGCTCTTCGTGGAGGGTGCTCGTGCGCAGGTACATGTCAGTCGGCCTGGCGGTGGCCGCGGTGCTGGCGACGGGGATGACGCCGTCGTTCGGCACGGCGCCGCTCGGCACGGCGCCGCTCGGCACGGCGTCGTCAGGAACGGCGTCGCCGGGTGCGGCGTCGTCCGGCGCCGCACGCAGCGATCCGCTGGCCGAGTTCCACGGCCAGCAGCTCGAGTGGTCGCCGTGCCGGCAGGACCTGGAGTGCGCGGACCTGGTCCTGCCGCTGGACTACGCCCGGCCCGCGGCCGACCGGATCTCGCTGGCCATCAGCCGGAAGAAGGCGGCGGACCCCGGCCGCCGGCGCGGCATCCTGGTGCTCAACCCCGGTGGTCCGGGCGGGTCGGGCCTGGACATGCCGTCGTTCCTGGCCCACGCGGAAGCCTCGAAGGTGTACGACCTGATCGGCTTCGACCCGCGCGGTGTCGGCGGGTCGACCGCGCTGACGTGCCGCACGGTGCCCGAGTTCGCCGCGGTCGACTCCCGACCGGCCGATTCCGAGTTCCCGAAGTGGGCCGCCGAGGCACGGGCCGCCGAGGACGCCTGCCACCGCGCGGCCGGCGGTATCCGGCCGTTCATCAGCTCCGCGAACACCGCGCGCGACCTCGACGTGGTGCGTGCGGTGCTGGGGGAGGAGAAGCTCAACTACCTGGGCTACTCCTACGGGACGTACCTGGGCGCGGTGTACGGGAGCCTGTTCCCGAACCGGCTGGACCGCAGCGTGCTCGACTCGTCCGTGCACCCGGAGTGGATCTGGCGCGAGCAGTTCCGGGCGCAGGCGGTGGCGATCCGGCGCAACGTCGAGGCGTGGGCGGCGTGGGCCGCGCAGCACAACGACCGGTTCAAGCTCGGAGCGACCTCGGGCGAGGTGCTGACGACGGTGGAAGGGGTCGCGGCCACGCTCGGGGCGGCACCCGTCGAGGACTTCGACCGGACCACGTTCGACGCCACGGTCGGCGTCGGCAGCCGCTACCGTCCACTGTGGTCGGAACTGGCGGACTCGGTGATCCGGCTGCGGGCCGGGAAGGCGTCGGAGGCCGCGGCGCTGATGGCCCGGTCGGCGCGCGACGACCTGGTGTCCGGCGTGTTCAACACGGTGACGTGCGAGGTCGACTGGCCGACCGACTTGGAGACGTACTACGAGGACATGCGGGTCTTCCGCGACCGCTACCCGTACGGCTACGGCGTCCTCCGCGCCGCGCCGACCACCTGCACGTTCCGCACGTTCACACCGCCCGAGCCGGCCGTGGCGCTCAAGCGCGCGGGGTACCCCGTCGGGTTGATCGTGCAGGCGGACGGTGACACCCAGACGCAGTACGAGAGCGGACCGGCGATGGCCGCGCGGCTGGGGCACAACCTGATCACCGTGCTGGACGAGGGCAAGCACGGCATCTACGGCGGCGGGAACGCGTGCGTGGACAAGTCCGTCGACCGGTACCTGATCGACGGCGTGCTGCCGGCCAGCAGTTCGACCTGCCCCGGCGACCCGAGGCCGGACCCGGCGCAGGAATCGTCGGCGCAGCACGTGCAGGCGTACCTGGACGGCAGGGGAGTGTCCGCCGGATTCTGACTCCGTTCCCGCGCGAAAATCCGATGCGAAAACGCCCGGCGCGAGAATCCCGCGCCGGGCGTTTCCCTCTCCCCGGTCCCCACCGGTGATTCCACTCTGGACTGTCCAGGCGGGAACCGCCACGTCAGTCACCCTTTCGTGCCACCACTTCAGGTTGCCGGGTGATGCGCACTAGGAAACGATCTCCACCACAAGCGAAATGCGAAGGAGGGTCGTCGTGGGTACCCAGATCACCGAAGGACTCGGACAGGCGTGGACGATGGTGGCCACGTTCGTGCCGAAGCTCCTCGGCTTCCTGCTGGTCCTGTTCATCGGTTGGCTGATCGCCAAGGCACTGGCCAAAGCCGTCGGATTCCTGCTCAAGCGGGTCGGCTTCGGCCGCCTCGTCGAGCGGTCCGGCCTCGGCGGCTCGAAGTCACCGATCGACGCCTCCGGCTTGATCGTCAAGATCGTCTACTACTTCGTGCTGCTGATCGCCCTCCAACTCGCGTTCGGCGTGTTCGGCACCGGCAACGCGGTGAGCGTGCTGCTCAACGACGTCATCGCCTACCTGCCGCGCATCATCGTGGCGATCATCCTGGTGCTCGTCGCCGCCGCGATCGGCAAGGCGCTGAAGGGCATCGTGACCGGCTCGCTGGGCAACCGCCCGTACACGAAGATCCTGGGCAACATCACGTACGGGTTCATCGTGGCGCTCGGTGTGATCGCGGCGCTGAACCAGCTCGGCATCGCCGTCGCGGTGACCATGCCGGTGCTGATCGCGGTGCTGGCCACGGTCGCCGGCGTGATCGTGATCGGCGTCGGCGGCGGGTTGGTGCGGCCGATGCAGCAGCGCTGGGAGGGCTGGCTCAACAAGATCCAGGAAGAGTCCGCGCACATCGCCCCGGCACCGCGTCGTGAGCAGGAGCCGGTGACGGCGGGGACGGGCGCCACCCGTGCCCCCGGACGTGCGGCGCAGGGCCAGCAGGGCCGGATGGACCCCCCGACCCCGCCCGCCGGGATGCCGAGGCCGCCCACCGAAGGCCGCTGACCCGGTCCCGGTCCGAGCCGGTTCCGGTCTGACGGCCCCGCCCATTGTTCCGGCCCAGTGGTCCAGCGCCGTGACCCATCCGGTGGTCCGGCCCGGCGGTTCCGCCTGGCGGACCGGCCCCGTGGCCCAGCCCGGTGGTCGGGTCCGGTGGTCGGGTCCGGTGGTCCGGCTTGGCGGCCCAGCCCGGTGGTCCAGTGCGGCGGTGCAGGCCTGGCGGTCCCAGGTCGGCGCGGTTCGGGTCGGTGGTTGGTTCGGTGGTCGGTTCCGGCGTCCGCACCTGACGACGTTCCAGACTCAGCGGCAGGCCCTCACCCGTTGGTGGGGGCCTGCCGCTGCGTGGTGGGTCAGTCCAGCTCGTCCAACACGTCCGCCCAGCTCACGTACGCGAACCCGGTGGTGGCCAAGTCGCCGACGGCCGGGGTGCGTTCGCCGTCGTGCAGCACCAGCAGCCCTTCCGGGTACTCCCGGCCGAGGTCGGCGGTCACCAGGTGCGCGCCGTCCGAGTGCTCCACCGAGTCGTTGCCCCGGCCGCTGCCCACCACGAACTCCCCGACGTACCCGTTGCGGCCCGTCCGCTCGTAGGCCACGAACCGCGAGTCACCCTGGCTGGACGCGATCAGGTAGTCGTCACCGACGGCCAGCCCCTCGGCGTCCGCCGTCAGCCACCTGCCGCCGAAGCCCGGGTCCGCGCCCGACACCGAGCACTCTTCAGTCTCCGGGTCGTAGCTCTGCGGCACGCCGAACGACCGCACCTTGTCGACCAGCACCGGCGTGCCGAACCCGGCGGCACGCAGCGGGACGCGCCAGATGCCGACGTCCTCCTGCGCCGCGTACAGCACGCCGTGCTCGGAGTCGACGACCATGCCCTCCAGCTGCGGGCGTTCGCCCGGCTCGCCGCACGGCACCCACTCGGTCCCGTCGGGCAGTCGGAACGACGCCGGCAGGTCGATCGTGGCCACCACGGCGGTGCCGACGGAACGGTCCGGACCGGCCACGACGTGCAGCAACGCCACCCTGGTCTCGTTGCGCCGGTTCGTCACGACCACCGGCGTCCGCCCGACGACACCGGCCGCCAACCCGTACGCGGTGTGCTGCTCGTCCACTTCCTCCTCCGACGCCGAGAACACCGGTCGCGCGCCGGGATCGGTGACGTCCCGGACGACCGACGCCCCCGCCGCCGCACCCCGCCCGTCGATCTCGTACACCCGGACCCGGTCCCGACCGCGGTCGCTGACGAACGCCAGGTCCCGCGTCCGCTTACCCACCGGCACCCGGCTCAGCACGTCCACGTTGTTGAACCGGCCGGGCTTGGCGTCCGGCGTCGGCGGCACGGGCGCCGGGTAGGTGCCGAGCGTCCGACCGGCCAGGTCGAACGCGGCCAGCCCGCCCTCCTTCAGCGTGCCGAGCACGACGCTCTGCCGGGCCGACCGCGGGTGCACCCAGATCGCCGGGTCGTCGGCGTCCGCGTTGGCCGGCGTCCCGGACGCGTCGTCGACGAACGCGCGGGTCTGGGCGACCGGCACGACCTCGTCGGGGCCGGGCGAGGAGGCGATCAGCAGCGGCACCAGGGCGGCCATGAGCAGGATTCGCATGGGCGGAAACTACGGGCCGACGGTGTACGACCGCTGAAGTCGAGATGACACCTCCGCCGCCGGCCGGTGCTTCGGGATTCCCGTGCTTTTCGCCATCCCAGGAACACAGACGCGCGGGCTGATGTTCGATGCGAGTGAGAGACATGCGCTCCGGAGCGCGTCACGCCCGTCATCCGTGCCCCGGACCCTGTCGGGGATGGAGGACGCGGTGCACGTCTTGTTGGAGCAGGGCTTCACGGTCTTCGGTCAGAAGGTCTCCTGGGCGGAGTTCATCGGCCAGGTCTTCGCGCTGGTGGTGGTCTACCTGGCGCAGAAACGCTCACTCTGGACGTGGCCCGTGCAACTGGTCTCGGTCACGCTGCTGTTCGTCGTCTACGTGTCCGCCCAACTCGGCGGCACCGCCGCGCGCCAGGTGGTGATCGCGCTGATCACCCTCTACGGCTGGTGGGCGTGGAGCCGGCGGCGCGACCCGGTGTTCGGCGTCGTCGTCCGCAAGGGCACGACCGTGGAACGCATCGCCGTCGCGGTCGCGTTCGTCGTCGGCACGGTCGGCTTCGCCCTCGTCCTCGACGCGTTGGACGCCTCCTGGGCGCCGTGGCCGGACGCCGCGATCTTCGTCGGCACGGTCCTCGCGTTCACCCTCCAGGGCTTCGGCCTGGTCGAGTTCTGGCTGGTGTGGCTCGTGGTGGACGCGATCGGCGTGCCGTTGCAGATCCAGTCCGGCCTGTGGTTCAGCGCGTTCGTCTACACGATCTTCGCGGTGCTGGTGATCCGCGGCTGGATCGACTGGAACCGCGCCGCCAAGCAGACCACGTCGCTCGCCAAGGCCACCACGGCCTGAGGCCCGCGCCGGCACGCCCTACGCCGCCACGCCTAACGCCCTTCCTCGGCCTTCGCGAGCTCGTCGGCGAGCCGGTCGAGCGATCTGTCCACGGACTCCGGCTTCCCCAGCGCGTGGTGCAGGTTCTCCTGCATCACGCTGGTCAGCTCGTCGTAGTGCGGGGACGTCGGCCGGGCGCGGGCGGTCCGCAGGCTCTCCCACAACGGCGCCAGGTCCGCCTCCAGCTCGGGGTCCCGGTACAGCGCGGTCGACGTCGGCGCGAACCCGGCGCGCTCGAACATGAGCCGCTGGTTCGCGTCGCCGACGACGAACCGGATGAACTCGCGGGCGGTCTGCTGGTGCGCCGAGCACCGCGACACGGCCAGGTTCCAGCCGCCCAACGCGCCCGCGCCCGGCAGCGTCGTCTTGGCCCACCGCCCGGCCACCGCGGAGTCCGTCCCGTCGAGCACCGGCCCCGCGTACGGCCAGTTGCGCATGAACAACGCCCGGCCGGCCTTGAACTCGTCGAGGGACGCGTTCTCGTCGTAGTCGAGCGCCGCCCGCGGGATCCAGCCCTGCCCGATGCCCTCGGCCAGCGCACGCACGCCCGCTTTCGTGCCGGGGGCGTCCGGCTGGTCGAGGTCGCCGTCGTGCGCCCAGATCGCCTCGGCCGCGTTCACGATCAGGCCCTCGTAGCGCCGGAACTGGCCGACGTAGCCCTCCAACCCGTGGCGTCGCGCGACCTCGGTCGCCTGCCACCGCAGGTCGTCCCACGTGGTCGGCGGCTCAAGGCCTTCCTGGTCCAGCACGTCCTTGCGGTAGTAGAGGAACCCGGTGTCGGTGCGCCACGGGACCGCCCACAGCTTCCGCTCCTCCGGCGACCGCGCCTCGTCCGCGGGTGACATGGCCGCCTCCACCGCCTGCGGCAGCATCCGGTCGGCCCCGAAGTCGTCCGGGTCCAGCGGCTCCAGGTGCCCGGCCGCGGCGAACTCGGCCGTCCACACCACGTCCACGGCCATGACGTCGTAGCAGTCCGGGCTGGCCGGCACGCCGACCAGGTCCTGGGCACGCGCGGCCAACTGGGCGCGGTGGGCGTCGGTGGAACTCGGCATCTGCACGAAGTCCACCTGTTCGTCCAGGCCGGCGCTCTCGTTCCAGCGCGCGACCATCTTCGCCACCTGGCCGCCCGCGCTCGTGTCACGGCCGTCGACGAAAGTGATCGGTCCGCGCCCGGTCCGCGCTTCGTCGTCGATCGGGGTCGTGCAGGCCGCCAAGAGCGCCAGCAGCGGTATGAGAACGCGGATCACATCACCCTCCCCCACGCAACGCGCGCTATGTCGTCCAGAGCGCGCTCCTGACCCCCAGCGGCGCCGTTGCCGTTCCCGCCGCCGATCTCGTGGCACAAGCCGCCGTGGGCCGTCGCGGCGGCCCAGAGAGCCGTTGAGGGCGCGCAAGCCCCATCCGTGAGACCGACGGCCACCACCCGGATCGGACCGCTGACGCCGTGGGCGATCGGCGTGATCGGTGCGGCGGACGCCAGCACCACGACGTCCGCCCCGCGCTCGACGCCTTCCTCGACCACGCCCGCGGACAGGGGCAGGCTGATCAGCTCGTCACGCGGACCGGTCAGCCGCCGCACCTCGTCCGCGAACACCCGCGCGTCGGCCGAGCCGTCGACGGCCACCGCGATCACCCGCCGCCGGGACGCGGCCTCCCACGCGGCGCGCACGGCCGTCGCGTCCGGCTCGACCTGGAGCGTCTTCGGCCGACCCGACCGCACGTCCGGCTGCGAGCCGACGTTCCAGGCCACGTCCCGGAAGCCCTCCCGCCTGAACTCCTCCTGGGCGGGCGCCGAGAGCAGGTGCGCCAGGAACCGGTCCATGATCCGCTGCCGCCGCTCGCTCTTCCGGTTCGTCCGCTCCACCTCGACGAACGGGTGGTCCAGCACCAGCGCGCCGTCCCGCGGGTACAGCACCCGACACCCCGGCGTGCCCGCGACCGCCTTCTCCGACCCGATCAGCGTCACGTCGCCGGCGCACGGCCGGTCCGCGGTCATGCGGCCGGTGATCTCGTGCAGTTCGCGCGGCACGTCCGGCGCGTCCAGGTCCAGCCCGCCCAACTCGTGCAGCACCAGCCCGGTCGCGGCGAGCATCCCGACGCCCGACGACGTGTCCACCTCGGCCGGCCACCGCACGTCCCGCCAGTCGAAGTCGCGGTCCGGCTCCGCGATCCGCCCGACCGACTCCTCCGACGCGCCGAGCACCAGCGGGGACACCGCCACCCCTGCCCGGCGGTGCAGGCGGACGTCGTCGCGGTGGCGCAGCGCCTTCTCGACCGCCTGGACCTCGGCCGTGGTGTCCGGCAGCCACACGTGCGGCTCGGCCCCGACCTTGACCAGGTCACCCGGCTGCCAGCCGCCGCCCAACGCCTCCGCCGCCGCCTGAGCGGACGTGCCGGTGAACACCAGGGTGTTGAGTTCCTTGCAGCCCAACGGGTTGTCCCGGCGGAGGTCGCGCTCCAGGCCCAGCGCGAGCCGGCGCACGACAACCTCCTTCTCGGCCGAAACCAGGACGTTCAGCTGGACCGGGGGAGGGCACGGCGGGACGGTGGGCGGCGCCGCACCCGCGCCGTTGGTGACGGCGACGAACAGCAGCGGCACCGCCAGCAGGACCGTCGCCAGTCGCGGCTTGGCGCGCTTTCCACCGGGGTCGGCCGGCGGGAGGCCCGGGTCGGCCGGTGCGGCCGGCGGGGGGTTCGCGGTCGGAGGCGGCCCGGCGTCCGACACGTGCACCCAGGCGTGCCCGTGCACCTCCTTGACGTCCACGTCGACCTGCCGGAACGACTTCGGCTTCATCGCCGGGTCGGGCCGGATCACGTCGTCGTAGAACCGGTCGGACACGATCAGCGCGAGCAGCGCGTCCGAACCGGCCAGCGCGTCCCGCAACGGCTTGGCGTCGAGCAGGCGGAACGCCAACGTCACTTCGTCACCGACCACGCCGTGCTCGTCGTGCACCACCTCGCCGGCGGTGATCGCCATCCGCAGCTGGAACTTGGCGTCGTCGTTGCGGGTGGCGTTGTAGCGGAGCAGTTCACCCAGCAGGTTGTGCCGCAGACCGCCGGCAACCCGGCTCTTCGGCGCGTCGGGCGGCATGAGCACGAACACGCCGTCGCCGCGGTCCTCGTGGTGCGCCGCCGACCAGTCCAGGCCGCAGCCCTCGAAAGCGCTCTCCAACGCCGCGTACAGCCCGCGCCGGATCTCCTCCTGTGGGACGAGGTGGCGCCGGCCGAACGCGGCCACGTCCACGACGACGACCGTGCGGTGCAACGGCGGCTGCGTCCCCATCCGACCCCTCGTTGGAACGCCGGGTTTGTGGCCGCAAGTGTATGGGGTGGATCACATTCCGCACGGTCACTCGCGACATCGCCCAGATCGACCGCACTACTGCGGAAACGAACCGGGGGCGGTCCCGCCAAGCGGAACCGCCCCCGGACCGGGTTTGTCGATCAGGCCAGGCCGGCGTCCGAGGTGGACGGGCCCGCCGCGTTCACGTCGTCGAGCTTGTACTTCTTGGCCGCCTGCACGACCAGCGACTGCTGAATCTCACCGCGCTTGGCCAACGCGGCCAGCGTGGCCACCACGACCGACTCGGCGTCGACCAGGAAGTGCCGCCGCGCCGCGGGACGGGTGTCGGAGAACCCGAACCCGTCGGTGCCCAGCGTGGTCATGTCCGTCGGCACGTACGGCCGGATCAGGTCCGGCACGGCGCTCATCCAGTCGGACACCGCCACCACCGGGCCGGCCGCGTCCGCCAGCACCTGCGTGACGTACGGCACACGGGGCTCCTGGTCGGGGTGCAGCAGGTTGTGGCGGTCGACCTCGACCGCCTCGCGGCGCAGCTCCGAGTACGACGTCGCCGACCACACGTCGGCCTGCACGCCCCACTCCTCGGCCAGCATCCGCTGCGCCTTGATCGCCCACGGCAGGCCGACGCCCGAGCCGAGCAGCTGTGCCCTCGGACCGCTCTGCGCCGGCGCCAACTGGTACCGGTACAGGCCCTTGAGCAGGCCCTCGACGTCCAGGTCCGCCGGCTCGGCCGGCTGCTGGTACGGCTCGTTGTAGACGGTCATGTAGTAGAAGATGTTCTCGGCGTTCTCGCCGTACATCCGCCGCAGGCCGTCCTTGACGATGTGCGCCACCTCGAACGACCACGCCGGGTCGTACGCCACGACCGCCGGGTTGGTGTGCGCCAGCAGCAGCGAGTGGCCGTCCGCGTGCTGGAGGCCTTCACCCGTCAGCGTGGTCCGGCCCGCCGTGGCGCCCAGCACGAAGCCGCGCGCCATCTGGTCCGCCGCCGCCCACAGGCCGTCGCCGGTGCGCTGGAACCCGAACATCGAGTAGAAGATGTAGATCGGGATCATCGGCTCGCCGTGCGTCGCGTACGACGTGCCGGCGGCGGTGAACGACGCCGTCGAACCGGCCTCGTTGATGCCCTCGTGCAGGATCTGACCCTGCTCGCTCTCCTTGTACGCCAGCATGAGCTGGGCGTCCACGGAGGTGTACATCTGCCCGTTCGGGTTGTAGATCTTCTGCGCCGGGAACATCGAGTCCATGCCGAACGTGCGCGCCTCGTCCGGGATGATCGGCACGATGCGGGCGCCGATCTCCGGGTCCTTGGCCAGGTCGCGGACCAGCCGGACGAACGCCATCGTGGTGGCGACCTCCTGCTTGCCCGAGCCCCGCTTGATCACGTCGTAGACCTTGTCGCCCGGCAGCACCAGCGCCTTGGACTTGGTCCGCCGCTCCGGCACGAACCCGCCGAGCTGCTTGCGCCGCTCCAGCAGGTACTGGATCTCCGGGGAGTCCTTGCCGGGGTGGTAGTACGGCGGCAGGTACGGGTCGAGGTCCTTGTCCTCGATCGGGATGCGCAGGCTGTCCCGGAAGTTCTTGAGGTCCTCGTGGGTCATCTTCTTCATCTGGTGCGTGGCGTTGCGCGCCGCGAAGTGCGGGCCCAGGCCGTAGCCCTTGATGGTCTTGGCGAGGATGACCGTCGGCTGGCCGTGGTGCTCCACCGACGCCTTGTACGCCGCGTACACCTTGCGGTAGTCGTGGCCGCCGCGCTTGAGGTTCCACACCTCGTCGTCCGACATCGGCGAGACGAGCTCCTTCGTGCGCGGGTCGCGCCCGAAGAAGTGCTCCTTGACATACGCGCCGTCGTTGGCCTTGTACGTCTGGTAGTCGCCGTCCGGCGTGGTGTTCATCAGGTTGACCAGCGCGCCGTCGCGGTCGGCGTGCAGCAGGGAGTCCCACTCACGGCCCCAGATGACCTTGATGACGTTCCAGCCCGCACCGCGGAAGAACGCCTCGAGCTCCTGGATGATCTTGCCGTTGCCGCGGACCGGGCCGTCGAGGCGCTGGAGGTTGCAGTTGACCACGAAGGTCAGGTTGTCCAGCTGCTCGTTCGCGGCGACCTGGAGCAGGCCGCGCGACTCCGGCTCGTCCATCTCGCCGTCGCCGAGGAACGCCCAGACGTGCTGGTCGGACGTGTCCTTGATACCGCGGTCGTGCAGGTAGCGGTTGAACCGCGCCTGGTAGATCGCGTTCATCGGGCCGAGGCCCATGGACACGGTGGGGAACTCCCAGAAGTCCGGCATCAACCGGGGGTGCGGGTACGACGGCAGGCCGCCGCCCGGTCCGGCGTGCGAGAACTCCTGGCGGAAGCCGTCCAGCTGCTCGGCGGACAGCCGGCCTTCGAGGAAGGCGCGGGCGTACACGCCGGGGGAGGCGTGACCCTGGATGAACACGTGGTCACCGCCGCCGGGGTGGTCCTTGCCCCGGAAGAAGTGGTTGAAGCCGACCTCGTACAGGCTCGCCGACGAGGCGTAGGTCGAGATGTGCCCGCCGACGCCGACGCCGGGGCGTTGCGCGCGGTGCACGGTCATCGCCGCGTTCCAGCGGACCCAGGCGCGGTAGCGGCGTTCGACCTCCTCGTCGCCCGGGAACCACGGCTCCCGTTCGGTGGGGATGGTGTTCACGTAATCCGTGCTGGTCAGCGAAGGAACGCCGACGTGGCTCTCCCTGGCCCGTTCGAGCAGGCGCAGCATCAGGTAACGGGCACGCTGCTGCCCGCCGCCCTTGAGCGCGGCGTCGAACGACTCCAGCCACTCCGCGGTCTCCTCCGGATCGATGTCCGGGAGGTGGGCGGCCAGACCGTCACGGATGACGCGCACCCGCTCGGGGGTGTTCTGCGGGGCCAAGGGATCTCCTCGTTCCGGTGTCTTCTGACTCCATCGTTGCCCGACACACACGTTCCCGTCACCGCTACCGGTGAGTAGTTCTGGATCGTGTCTCTCGCGCGCGCGAATAGGAGGTATGTGCAGCCTGCCTCATCCGGTCGGGGGACCGCACCCTGGGGTACCCGATGCGGCGTGTCTTGGCCGTTACGGTTGCGCGTGGCAGGGCTGACAGTGTTCGCTAGCCGCGACTGGTAGTGACATCGCGCGGCAGTCGTACCCGACTGCCGCTCTTGTGTACTTGGAGGAGTGGAAGCCGTGGTCGCCGCGGAAGACGCCGGCAAGATCGGTGTCGCCGACAGGCTCGGGATCGAACCGGGCAACGTGGTCCAGGAGATCGGCTGGGACGAGGACGTCGACGACGACCTGCGCGCCGCGATCGAGGAGCGGGTGGGCGGTGATCTGCTCGATGAGGACTCCGACGAGGTGATGGACGTCGTCCTGCTGTGGTGGCGCGAGGACGACGGCGACCTCGCCGATGCCCTGATCAACGCCACCACGTCCCTGGCCGACGACGGCGTGATCTGGGTGTTGACGCCCAAGACGGGGCGGGACGGTCACGTCGAGCCGAGTGACATCGCCGAGGCGGTGTCCACCGCGGGGCTCGCCCAGACCTCCAACATCACCGTGAGCGGTGACTGGTCTGCGACCAGGCTCGTCTCGCCGAAGTCGGCCAAGACGAAGCGCTAGCCGACGAAGCGCCGACCGCCGGGCGTACGCCTGGTCGAAGCGCGCACCGCCATGCCCTAGGCTCGATGGCGGGCTCCCCGATCGGGTGGAGCCCGTTCTTCGGGTTGCTCCGGGTCGCTCGGGTGGAGGGTGTGCATGGTCGCGGTCGGTGCGGAGGCCCCTGACTTCACGCTCAACGACTTCAACAGGCAACCCGTGACGCTCTCCTCGTTCCGCGGGTCGAAGCACGTGCTGCTGGTGTTCTACCCGTTCGCGTTCAGCGGGACCTGCACCGGCGAGCTGTGCCAGGTGCGCGACGAACTGGCCGCGTACGAGGACGGGAACGTGCAGGTCATCGGTGTGTCCGTGGACACGCCGTTCAGCTTGAAGGCGTGGGCCTCGGAACAGGGCTACCGGTTCCCGTTGCTGTCGGACTTCTGGCCGCACGGTGCGGTGGCGCAGGCGTACGGCGTGTTCAACGAGAAGGCGGGCCTGGCCAACCGCGGCACGTTCCTGATCGACACTTCGGGCGTTGTGCGGTACGCCGAGATGAACGACCCTGGTGAGCCCCGTGACCAGGAGGCTTGGAAGAAGGCCGTGGCGGCGCTCGCCTGATACTTTCCCGGCGCCGGTACACCGGCGCTCCGGGGCGCGTAGCTCAGCGGAAGAGCACTCGGTTTACACCCGAGCGGTCGCAGGTTCGAATCCTGCCGCGCCCACTGTGTCCCCTGGGGTGCAACCCCCGGACCTCGCCCGGCTGGCACCGCCCCCGGACCCCCGCCGGGGCTCGCGCGCCTGGCCTCCAGGTTGCCGGGCGTTGCTCCCGGACCCCGTCGGGGCTCGCACCCCTGGCCCTCGCGTTGCCGGGCACTGCCCCTGAACCCCCGCCGGGGCTCGCGCCCCTGGCCTTCGCGTTGCCGGGCGCTGCCCCTGGACCCGTCGGGGCTCGCGCGCCTGGCCTTCGCGTTGCCGGGCGCTGCCCCCGGACCCCCGTCGGGGCTCGCGGCCCCTCGTCCTCACGTCGCCGGGCGCTGCTTCACGGGTCGCCACAGGCCGCAGAGGTGTACCGGCGGATCACGGCGCCGGAGGCCGGTGGGAGATTCGCCGGTCGATCTTGCGGATGACCTCACGTTCTCCGGACCGGGCTCCGCCCGTGGGCTCGCCCGGCGGTTCGGTATGACGAAGGCATGGCGAGGGCATGGCGAGGGTTTGGGTGCTCGTGGGCCTCACCGGTTCGCACTGGCGGTCAGGTGGCGCCGCGTTCTCGGGTGATCTCCTGCCAGCGGCCTTCGCGGAGGCGGTACCTGTGCCGGTCGATCGTGGTCTCGAAGGTGATCCAGTGGTCCAGCGGGATGGGGGCGGTGAGGAGCTCTTCACGGTCCTTGTCGGCGCACGGGATCAGGCGCGCCTGCTTCAGCTCGTCGGTCCGCGCGAACTCGGGGATGCGGGCGAACCGGGCGGTGATCACCCTGATGTCCAGCACCGGGCTCAGCGGCACCGGGCCGTAGCCGC
Organism: Saccharothrix sp. NRRL B-16314; assembly: GCF_000716595.1. Lineage (GTDB taxonomy): Bacteria > Actinomycetota > Actinomycetes > Mycobacteriales > Pseudonocardiaceae > Actinosynnema. The sequence goes on along the minus strand of NZ_JNXC01000002.1, from coordinate 237,007 downwards.
CGACGTCGTTGGTGCGGAACGCGACCGTGTCCCCGGCCCGCGCGACTGCGGCGGCGGGCCAGCGGAGGTCGAGCGGACCGGGCGGGGTGCTGCCGCCCAGTGCCGCCGCCAGCCTGCGTTCCAAGGCGGGAAGCAGCGGGTCGTCGACGGTCAGCGTGCGGATCGCGGTGGACCGGCGCGGAGGTGCGGTCGGCTCGGCGATGTCGTGGATGGCGTTCACGGCGGCCAGGGACTCCTTCGGTTGCGCAGGGCGGATACGTATTCGGAAGGATTCGTCTTGGGTGGTCCGACAATGGCCCACAAATGGGCGACGCGGTCGGCCCGGAGTGGAACTTTCGGCGAGCGGCCCGCTGCCTGAGCCCAGCGGCCGGGCGTCCCGTGTGGGCCGATGAGGTGCGGTGATGTCGCGGGTCGGGCGTGCTCGCGCGCGCAGGCGGTGAGGATTGGTCGATTCGGGTGGAAGTGCTCACAGTGCTCTGTCACTCGATCGAGTGATAAACCGGCATGGGCCGTAACCTCGGTCCGGTCGAATGTCCGGAATGGCGTCCGCGGGCCCGGAGGAGAGCGCCGGAACCGCCGGTTGTCGGTCCGGTGAATGGTGCGAATGATCGCTCCGGGCAGGGCCGGGACCGTTCGGCGCACCAGGGCGTCCGCTCGACCCCGGTGGGCCGGATGGGCCATTAGGGGATGCCGGCCAGGTCCCCCCAGGTGGCATCCCCCTATACCCGGCGGTACGGACGACGTAACTTCCTGGGCATGTCGCCCAGGGCGGTCACCGCGGTGATCGGTGCCGCGTTCGTCCTGGCCGGGTTGCTGATCATGGTGCTGCCGCTGGCCACCGACTCCCCGTCGGGCGTTCCGATCGCGTGCGGCAACAGCGTGGGGATGGGGTTCGACGAGATCGCCGTCGAGGCCGAGGGCGCCGCCTTCGTCGAGATCTGCGGCCGGCTGCGCGTGGAACGGCTGGTGTGGGCCGCGCCCGTCACCGTGCTGGGCGTGCTGCTCCTCGTCGGCAGCATCGTGGCGCGGCGGCGGTCGTCCTCGTAGCTACCTACGAGTAGCTTCTACCGCATGACGTGGATGGTCTACGGAGCCAACGGGTTCACCGGCACGCTCGTCGCGGAACTGGCGGTCCGGCGCGGGCTGCGGCCGGTGCTCGCCGGACGCGATGCCGTGAAGGTGCGCGCCCTGGCCGAACGGCTGGGCCTGGAACACCGGGTCTTCGACCTCGGCAACCCCGCGGACGTCGTCGCGGCGCTGGAGGACGTCAACGCGGTCGCCCACTGCGCGGGTCCGTTCTCGGCGACCTCGGGGCCGGTGGTGGCGGCCTGCCTCGCGTCGCGGACGCACTACGTCGACATCACCGGCGAGATCGACGTGTTCGAGGCGGTGGCTCGGCAGGACCAGGCGGCGAAGGACGCCGGCGTGGTGCTGCTGCCCGGCGCCGGGTTCGACGTCGTCCCGACCGACTGCGTCGCGGCCATGCTGCACCGGGCGCTGCCCACGGCCACGCACCTCGACCTGGCGTTCGTGGTCCAGGGCGGCGCCAGCGCGGGTACCGCCCGGACGGCCGTCGAGGGTTCGGGCGGCGGCGGGCGGGTCCGCGCGGACGGCGAGATCCGTGGCGTGCCACTCGGCCACCGTCGCCGCACCGCCCACTTCCGCGACCGGCCCCGTGACGTGGGCGCGATCCCGTGGGGCGACGTGAGCACCGCCTACCGGTCCACCGGCATCCCGAACGTCACCACCTTCACCACGCTTCCCGGTGTGGTGAGCAGGCTCCAGCCGTTCACCGCGCCGCTCCTGCGCACCGGCCTGGGCCAGCGGCTGGGCAAGGCGGTGGCCAAGCGCATCGGCGGACCGGACGGGCCCACCAGGGCCAGGACCCGCTGCGAGGTGTTCGGCGAGGTCTGGGACGACGAGGGCAACCGGGTCCGGCTCGCGCTCACCGGCCCGAACGCCTACGACCTCACCGCGGACTCGGTGGTCAAAGCGGTCGAACGACTCGGCGACACCGCGCCCGGCGCGCACACGCCGTCCAGCGCGTTCGGAGCTGATTACGTCCGGGCGCTGGACGGCGTGGTGGTCGGCGAACCTTCAGCGGGCGGACAGCAGTGAGGTGATCTCCTGCGCCGCGCCGCCGGCCTGGAGCAGGTGCCCCAGGTTCTCGGGCAGCACGTCACCGCGCTTCTGCACGGCCTGCGCGTACAGCCGCCCGGCGCGGTAGGACGAGCGGACGAGGGGACCGGCCATGACACCGGAGAACCCGATGCCCTCGGCGGTCTCCTTGTGCGTCACGAACTCCTCCGGCTTCACCCAGCGCTCCACCGGGTGGTGCCGTGGCGAGGGCCGCAGGTACTGCGTGATGGTGATGATCTCGCAGCCCGCGTCGTACAGGTCGCTCAGCGCCTCGGTGACCTCGTCCGGCGTCTCGCCCATGCCCAGGATCAGGTTGGACTTCGTCACCAGGCCTGCCTCGCGGGCCGCGGTGATGACCTCCAGCGACCGCTCGTAGCGGAACGCGGGCCGGATGCGCTTGAAGATGCGCGGCACCGTCTCCAGGTTGTGCGCCAGCACCTCGGGCCGGGACGAGAACACCTCGTCCAGCTGCTCGGGCACCGCGTTGAAGTCCGGGATCAGCAGCTCGACGCCGGTGCCCGGGTTCAGCTCGTGGATCTGCCGGACGGTCTCCGCGTAGAGCCACGCGCCGCCGTCCTCCAGGTCGTCGCGCGCCACGCCGGTCACGGTCGAGTAGCGCAGACCCATGGCCTGCACCGACTCCGCCACCCGACGCGGTTCATCGCGGTCGAGGTCGGCGGGCTTGCCGGTGTCGATCTGGCAGAAGTCGCAGCGACGGGTGCACTGCTCGCCACCGATGAGGAAGGTGGCCTCCCGGTCTTCCCAGCACTCGTAGATGTTGGGACAACCGGCCTCTTCGCACACCGTGTGGAGGCCCTCGCGTTTGACCAGGCCCTTGAGCTCCCGGTACTCGGGGCCCATCTTCGCCTTGGTCTTGATCCACGAGGGCTTCTTCTCGATGGGCGTTTGGCTGTTGCGGACTTCCAGCCGCAGCAGCTTCCGACCTTCAGGTACGACGGTCACGGCTTCAACCCTACGTCACGAGGGGTCGGGCGCCACGCCCGTGAGCTTGGCCGTCAGGTCCCACAACCGGGCCGCCGCGAGCTCGTCCCGTGCCGCCGTGGTGGACGCCGCCGGCGCCGGGTGGCCGCGGGTCTCGCGGAACCCGTCCGGCCCGTAGTAGCCGCCGGGCTCGGCCTTCGGCGAGGTCGCCGCGTAGAGCTGCGGCAACGCGCCGACCTCGACGGACTGCGCGAACACGTCGCCGATCTTGAGACCGATCCGGTAGAGCGGGTTGCGGTAGGCCGCGGCCGTGTTGGCGCTCAGCTCGGTGGCGGACACGCCGGGGTGGGCCGCGACGGACGTCACGTCCACGCCCGCGGCGCGGGTGCGCCGGTCCAGCTCGCGCGCGAAGAGCAGGTTCGCCAACTTCGACTGCCCGTACGCGCCCCACGCCGTGTACCGGCGGACCTCGTAGTTCGGGTCGGCCAGGTCGAGGTGGCCCATCTGGTGGACCAGGCTCGACACGGTGACCACGCGCGCGCCCGGCCGGGTCCGCAGCGCGGGCATCAGCAGCCACGTCAGGGCGGCGTGGCCGAGGTGGTTGACGCCGAACTGGCGCTCGAACCCGTCCGCGGTGCGGCCGAGCGGCACCGCCATCAGGCCGGCGTTGTTGACCAGCACGTCCAGCGCGTCACCGGTGCGTTCCCGCACCAGCGCCGCCGCCGCGCGGACCGACGACAGGTCGGCCAGGTCCAGCGACACCAGTTCGGCCTTGCCGCCGGTGGCCAGCACCTGCTCCAGCGCGCGCTGTCCCCGTTCGGCGGACCGGCAGGCGAGCACGACGTGCGCGCCCCGGCCTGCCAGCACCTCGGCGGTGCGCAGGCCGAGGCCCGAGTTCGCCCCGGTGACCAGCACGGTTCGCCCGCTCTGGTCGGGGATGTCCGAGGTATCCCACTTCCGGGCAGTCCATTTCGGCATGCCTAATACCTACAGGCGATCAGGCGCTCTTGGCGAGCCGGCGGTGCCTGCCCGGCACGACGGTGGCCGGGGCGCTGCGGATCAGGCTCGCGAACGCCGCGCCGACGCGGGTGATCTCCGCGCTCGGCTCGGACAGCTCCGCCAGTCCCGCCGTCAGCGCGAGCAGGCGCTGTTCGCGCTCGACCGCCTCGGTGGCCGTCAGGTGCGCGTCGAGCACCGCGCGCAGCACCGGCTGCTCGGCGGCCAGCACGCGCCACGTGCGCGTGACGGTCTCGACGCGGTCGTCGCTGTCCTCCAGCGCCGTGCCCAGCCGCCCGGTGAGCTGCTGCATCCAGCGGTGGTGCAGGGCGAGGAGCAGGTCGTCCTGGGTGGCGAACAGGTCCCGGTCGAACGTCAGGGGCGCCGCGGGGTCCCCCGCCGCGGTGCGGAGCACGGCGTCCAGAGCGTCACGACGTCGGTAGAAATCGGTCCAACCCATGATCACGCCTCCTCTCGTGGTGACCGGCCTCATACCTCAGGTCTGTGGCATACCGTCGGTATGGCCGATGAGGCGAACATACCACGGGTACGTACCGTCGGTATGTCGTACGGTTGTGAACGTGGTGACAGTGCGGTCGAGGCGGTTGGACTACTCGGAGTCGACGAGGCAGGCCCTCGTGGACAGTGCCGTCGAGCTGTTCACCAAACGGGGGTACGCGGGCACCTCGCTGGACGAGGTGGCCAAGCGGGCACGGCTCACCAAGGGCGCGCTCTACCACCACTTCAGCGGCAAGCAGGCGCTGTTCGAGGCCGCGTTCGACTCGGTCGAGAACACGTTCATGCGCAAGCTCGGCGAGATCGTCAGCGCACCCGGCGACCCGTGGGAGACCGCGATGGCGGGCCTGCGCGCGTACGTCCGGGTCTGCCTGGAGCCCGCCTACCAGCGGATCGTGATCCACGAGGCGCCGGTGGTGATGGGCTGGGAACGCTGGCGCGAGGCCGAGGAGCACTTCAGCTACGGCCTCCTGCGCACCACGATCGAGGTGTTGGTCACGTCCGGCGAGCTGGAGCAGCTGCCCGTGGAGACGATGACCAGGCTCCTGTTCGGCGCGCTGTCGGCGGGCGCGAGCACCATCGCCGGCGCGTCCGACCCGCGCAAGGCCAGCGCCGAGGTGGAACGCACCATCATCCGGGTGGTCGAGGGCCTGCGCGTGCGCGACGTCCCGGCCGCCGAGCCCCCGGAGGAGAAGCGGTCCCGTTCGCGCCGCCGGTAGGTGAGGGCGCCGGACGTTCGGATCGCGACGCCACCGCACGCACCACTAGCGTGAGCGCGGTGGAACTCCGCATCTTCACCGAGCCCCAGCAAGGGGCCTCCTACGACGACCTGCTGGCGGTGGCGCGCACCGCCGAGGCCGCGGGTTACGGCGCGTTCTTCCGCTCCGACCACTACCTCAAGATGGGTGACGTCACCGGTCTCCCCGGGCCGACCGACGCCTGGATCACCCTCGCCGGCCTGGCCCGCGACACCGGGACCATCCGGCTCGGCACGCTGATGACCGCCGCGACGTTCCGCCACCCCGGCCCGCTGGCCATCAGCGTGGCGCAGGTGGACCAGATGTCCGGCGGACGGGTCGAGTTCGGCCTCGGCGCGGGCTGGTTCGAGGCCGAGCACAACGCCTACGGCCTGCCCTTCCCGGCCACCGTCGAGCGCTTCGAGCGGTACGCCGAGCAGCTGGAGATCGTCACCGGCCTGTGGGGCACCCCGGTCGGCGAGACCTACGACTTCGAGGGCCGCTACTACCGGCTGGCGAACTCGCCCGCGCTGCCCAAGCCCGCGCACGACATCCCGGTGCTCGTCGGCGGCAAGGGGCGCAAGCGCACCCCGGTGCTCGCGGCGAAGTTCGCGGACGAGTTCAACCTGCCGTTCGTGGACGTGGAGACCGCCGTCGACCTGCTCGCCCGGGTCGACGCGGCGTGCGCGGACATCGGCCGCGACCCGGCGGGGATCACCCGCTCCGCGGTGCTCGTGGTCTGCGCCGGCCGGGACGACGCCGAGGTCGCCCGCCGGGCCGCCGCCATGGGCCGCAAGCTGGACGAACTCCGTCGCGACGGCCTCACGGGCACGCCCGCGGAAGTGGTGGACCGGCTCGGCACGTGGCGCGAGAAGACCGGCATCACCCGGGTCTACCTCCAGGTCCTCGACCTGGCCGACCTGGACCACGTGGAGTTCGTCGCGGCCGAGATCGCGCCTCAGCTGCGCAGCTGACCGGCCACGTCCGACGCGGCGGTGAGCAGGACGAGCACGGGGATCGTGGCCGCGGTGCGCAGCCGGTAGCTCCCGCGCTTGTCCTGCTCCACCACGCCGGCGGCCGTCAACGCCTTCAGGTGGTGGTACAGCTGCCCGGTGGAGCCGAGCCCGGCCGACTCCTGCAACGCCGTCGCGGGCCGGCCGCCGTGCGCGAGCAGCGTGCGGACGATCTCCACCCGAACGGGGTGCGCCAACGCGGACAGCACCTCGATCCGGGGCCGGTCCGCCAACGACAGCGCGTGCTCCGGTGTCACGTCGATCCGCCACGTGACCCGCCCGTCGCCGAGCGCCACCCGGCCGCCGTAGCCGAACGCGCCGCCGCCGTCCTCCGCGTCGGGTTCGGGCAGCACGACCGTGTCCCGCTCGTCGCCCTCCAGAGCGGCCACGCGCTGTTCCAGTTCGGCAAGTCGCTGCACCAGGTCCACCGCTGCCATCCTACGAGAGGCTGGCCTGGAACTGCCGCAGGACAGCGGGCTCGAGCAGGGCTTTCAGCACCGACGCGACGAGGTCGCCGGACGTGCCGAACCGCTGCTCGTCGACCTCCTTGACCAACACCGCCGCGCTGCCCACCCGCCCGTCCGCCCAGCGCACGCCGAAGCCGACCGTGACGACCCCCGGCAGCGAACCGCCCTTGAACCCGATCCCCGCCACGCCCGGCGGCAGCTCGTGCCCGTGTCCGAGGTGCCCGTGTTCGAGGTGCGCGCGGGCGGTCGGTACGGCGGTCAGCGCCCGGTGCGCCCGGTTGAGCCCCGCCGCCGTGCCCGACCACGTGCCGCGTGCCCAGGGTCGTTGCCCCTCATAGGTCTTCGGGACGTCCGGGAACCTGCCGATCACCTCCAGCTGCAACCGCGGGTCGCACAGGTAGCGCTGCGGGTCCACCCGTCGTCCGAGCACGAGGTGCAGCACCTCGGCCAACACGTCGGGGACCTGCAGGACCGGCCACCGGGCCGCCGTCGCGTGGACCAGCCCGTCGCCCAGCCGGTGCCGCAGGAAGTCCGCGGCGGCGTTGTCGCTGAAGCGGATCATCACCGCGACCAGGTCGTCCAGCGTGACGTGCCGGTGGGGGTCGTCCGCCGTGACACCGTTGGAGAACGGGATGCCGAGGTGGCGCAGGGACGCCTGGTGCGCGCCGCCGTCCAGGCCGAGGTAGTACTGCTCCCACTCGCGGACGCGCACCTTGTCGTCCGGCCGCACCAGCCCGGTCTCCACGGCCTTCGCGTACGCGGCAAGGTGCACGACCTTCACCGCCGACGCCAGCGGTTGGCGTTCGTGCGCCCGGTGGGAGACCCGCCCGCCCCGACCGTCGTCCAACACCAGGGCCACGTGCTGCGGGTTGGCGCGGAACCACGCCGGCCAGTCGTCCGGTCGGGCGGCGTCGGGGCTCGGGGCGGCGCCGGCCGGCAGGACTGGCAGCAGCGCGGCGGTGCCGGCCACCCCGCAGGTGAGCAACAGGTGTCGTCGGGTCAGGAGCACGACGAATCTCCCCTCTGGTAGTCCGTAATTACGGAATACTAGAGGCGGAGGTGGTGCTTGTCAGGGGGTCGGTCGGGTCAAGCCGACTGCACCGCGAACGTGACGCCCGCGGCCACCGGCTCGTCGCGGACGAGGGTGCGGTCGGTCAACGGCAGGTCGCCGTTCAACGCGTCGACGACCGCGCGGAGGGCGAGCGGCAGCACCTCGGCCACGGTGACCGTCCGGCCGAGCTCGTGCGACAGCGAAGCCACACCGGCGTCCCGGATGCCGCACGGGATGATGTCGCCGAACGCGCCGAGGTCCGCGTCGCAGTTGATCTCGAACCCGTGCATGGTGACGCCGCGCTGCACCCGGATGCCGATCGCCGCGATCTTGCGCTCACCGGCCTTGTCGTCGGCCGGCAGCCACACGCCGCTGCGGCCCTCGACCCGACCGGTGTGCACGCCGAGCTGGTCGCACACGTGGATCAGCGCCTGCTCCAGCCGGCGGACGTACTTGACCACGTCCAGCGGCTCGGCCAGCCCCACGATCGGGTAGCCGACCAGCTGGCCGGGGCCGTGCCAGGTGATCTTGCCGCCGCGGTCGACGTCGATGACCGGGATGTCGCCGCCGACGGGGCGCTCCTCGGGCTCGGTGCGCCGGCCGCACGTGTACACCGGCGGGTGCTCCAGCAGCAGCAACGTGTCGCCGATCGCGCCTTCAGCGCGGGCCTCGGCCAGTTCCCGCTGGAGGTCCCACGCGGCCAGGTAGTCGATGGTGCCCAGCTCGCGCACGTCGATCGGGTCCGTCGAGGCGCGGCAGGAGAGGTCAGGACTGCTCACGTCTCGACCCTACGCCCACCGGCAGCAGCCGCAGGGCGTGGGCGACGACCAGCCCGACCCCCACCACGCCCAGGATCGCGCCGACCGTGTCGGTGAACCAGTGCATCTCCAGCACCACCCGGCTCGCCGCCGTGATCAGGACCGCCGTGCAGGCCAGCGCGACGGCCGCCTTGAGGTACCGCCGGGCCAGCCACCCGCACAGCACCACGCCCGTGAAGGCGACCGCGGTGACCGCCGTGACGTGCCCGCTCGGGTAGGCCCACTTCGGGAAGTCGACCGGACGGACCCGCTGGTAGCCGTGGCGGGCGAACAGCGTGGCCCAGCAGGCGGCGAGCAGGACCGCGCCCTTCGCCGGCAGCGGATCACGGGCCAGGAAAGCCCGCAGGACCAGCGACAGCAGCGCGATCGTCGCCAGCCCGGGGCTGAGCACCAGGCTCACCACCGTCGCGGTGTCCACGAAGGTCGGGCCCAGGTCCAGCGCGGCCTGGTGCAGCTCCCGGTCCACCGCGGGCACCTCCCGGTGCACCGTGACACCGAGGACCACCGAGGCCAGCGCCAGCACGACGCCGACCAGCGCGCCGATCACCCGTTGACGGCCGCTGCCACGGCGGCACCGAGCGCGGGGTGGAGGAACTGGAAGCCGTGCTGTTCGAGGACCCGGGGGACCGCCCGTTGACCGGAGAGGAGCCCTTCCTCGGCGATGTCGCCGAGCACGGCCTTCAGCGCGAACGCGGGCGCCACCCACGGCGTCGGCCGGTGCAGCGCGTGGCCGATGGTGCGGGTGAACTCGGCGTTGGTGACAGGGCTGGGCGCGGTGACGTTCACCGGGCCGGCGATGTCGTCCCGCTCCACCGCGAACCGGATGGCCGAGACGGCGTCGTCCAGCGAGATCCACGGCATGTACTGGCGGCCGTTGCCCAGGCGTCCGCCGAGGAAGAACGAGAACAGCGGCTTGATCTTGCCGAACAGGCCGCCGGACGGGCTGATGATCAGGCCCGTGCGCAGCCTGACCACGCGGGCGTGCTCGTCGGCGGCAGCGGTGGCCGCCTCCCACTGGCGGCACAGGTCGGCCAGGAAACCGGTGCCCGACGGGCTCGACTCGTCGACGACCTCGTCACCCGTGTCGCCGTAGTAGCCGATGGCGCCGGCGTTGACCAGGACGGGGACACCGTGCTCGGCGACGGCGGCGGCCAACACCTCGGTCGGCACCGTGCGGCTGTCCAGCAGCACCTGCTTGCGCGCGTCGCTCCACCGCTTGTCGGCGATACCCGCGCCGCACAGGTTCACCACCGCGTCCACGCCGTCCAGCGCGCCCGCGTCGATCCGACCGGCGGGCGGGTCCCAGCCGCGTTCGTCCGGCGCGCCGGGCCGCCGCCGGACCAACCGCAGGACCTCGTGCTCCGCACCGCGCAACGCGGCGACCAGACTCGTGCCGATCAAGCCCGACGACCCCGCGATCACAACCCGCATGGGTTGATCGTCTCTCAGCACGGGGTCGGTTGCACAGCGGTCGAGGTGTCACCCACACCACGCGCCTGCGGCACCACGTCGGGGTGTGACGGCGAAGGCCGCCCCCGGCGTGCCGGGAGCGGCCTTCAGCGGTCGGTGCCGGCCCTCGAAGGGCCTGGCAGACGGGGTCAGAGACCCAGGTCGGCCTCGAACGAACCCTCTTCGAGGCGGTTCTTCACGGTGGTGAGGAAGCGGCCCGCGTCGGCGCCGTCCACCAGGCGGTGGTCGTAGGTCAGCGCCAGGTAGGTCATGGACCGGATGGCGATGGTGTCGTCGCCGTTCTCGTCCGTGATCACCACCGGGCGCTTCTTGACCACGCCCACACCCAGGATGCCGACCTGCGGCTGCTGGATGATCGGCGTGTCGAACAGCGCGCCGTTGCTGCCCAGGTTGGTCAGCGAGAACGTGCCGCCGGTCAGCTCGTCGGGCGTGAGCTTGTTCCCGCGCGCCCGCGCCGCCAGGTCACCGATCTTGTGCGACAGCCCGGCGAGGTTCAGGTCGCCCGCGTTCGCGATGACCGCGTTCAGCAGACCCCGCTCGGTGTCGATCGCGATACCCAGGTGCTCGGCACCGTGGTACACGACCTCCTTCTTCTCCTCGTCGATGGACGCGTTCAGCACCGGGTGCTGCTTCAGCGCCTCGACCGCCGCCTTCGCGAAGAACGGCAGGAACGTCAGCTTCGTGCCCTCGCGCTGCTCGAACGCGGCCTTGGCCTTGTTCCGCAGCCGGGCGATCTTGGTGACGTCCACCTCGAACACCTGCGTGAGCTGCGCCGAGACCTGCAACGACTCGCGGGTCCGCTGGGCCACGATCTGCCGCAGCCGGGGCAGCTTCTGCACCGTGCCGCGCTTGCCGCTGGTGTCCACCGGCGCGGAGGCGACCCGCTGGGCGGGCGCGGACGCCGCGGCGGCGGCGGGCTTGGGCGCTTCCTTCGGCGCCTTCGCGGCCTCGACCGCGGCCAGCACGTCCTGCTTGCGGATGCGGCCACCGACGCCGGTGCCCTTGAGCGAGGCCAGGTCGATGCCGTTCTCCGACGCGAGTTTGCGCACCAGCGGCGTCACGTACGGCGCGCCGTTGGACGACTCCTCGGCCGGGGCCTCCTGCTTGGGGGCCTCCTGCTTGGGAGCTTCCTGCTTCGGGGCTTCCTGCTTGGGGGCTTCCGGAGCCGGAGCAGCGGCCGGAGCCGGAGCCGGGGCGGGCGCGGGAGCGGGCTTGGGTGCTTCCTGCTTGGCGGGCGCGGGCGAACCCGAGCCGACCACCGCGAGCCGACCGCCGACCTCCACGGTCTCGTCCTCACCGGCGGTGATCTCCAGCAGGGTGCCGGCCACCGGCGACGGGATCTCGGTGTCGACCTTGTCGGTGGACACCTCCAGCAGCGGCTCGTCCACCTCCACCGAGTCGCCGACGGCCTTGAGCCAGCGGGTCACGGTGCCCTCGGTGACGCTCTCGCCCAACGCGGGCATGGTCACCGGGGTGCCCTCGGCCGAACCACCGGACGGGGCCGGGGCCTCCGGCGCGGGCGCTGCCTCGGCCTGAGGGGCTTCAGCCTGCGGGGCTTCGGCCTGCGGTGCGGGCGCGGCCTCGGGAGCGGACTCCTCGGCGGGAGCCGAGTCGGCCGACCCGGAGTCCGAGCCGTCGCCGATGACGGCCAGTTCGGCGCCGACCTCGACGGTCTCGTCCTCCTGGGCGACGATCTTCTGGAGCACACCCGCCGCGGGCGACGGGATCTCGGTGTCGACCTTGTCGGTGGAGACCTCCAGCAAGGGCTCGTCGACCTCGACGCGGTCACCCTCCTGCTTCAACCAGCGGGTGACCGTGCCCTCGGTGACGCTCTCGCCGAGTGCGGGCATTTGGACGGAGAAGGCCATCGTTCGCTGACTCCTCGTGCGTGGGTCGGGGATCGGCTGACTGGGGTGCGACGGTCAGCCGTGCACGTGCAGCGGCTTGCCGGCCAAGGCGAGGAAAGCCTCGCCGAGGGCTTCTGTCTGGGTCGGGTGGGCGTGGATCAGCGGAGCCACGTCCTCGGGGTAAGCCTCCCAGCTGTAGATGAGCTGGGCCTCACCGATCAGCTCGCCGACGCGTTCGCCGACCATGGTGACACCGACGACCGGGCCGTCGGGCGCCTTCACGAGCTTGACACCGCCGGCGGTCTTGAGGATCTGGCTCTTGCCGTTGCCCGCGAGGTCGTAGACGAACGTCTCCGCGGAGCCGTACTTCTCCTTCGCCGCCGCCTCGGAGAGACCGACCGACGCGACCTCGGGCTTGCAGTACGTGACGCGCGGGATGCCCGCCTCGTCGATGACCTTGGGGTTCTGCCCGGCGATGTCCTCGGCGACGAAGATGCCCTGCTGGAAGCCGCGGTGCGCGAGCTGGAGGCCGGGCACGATGTCGCCGACGGCGTAGACGCCGGGCACGCTCGTGCGCAGCCGCTCGTCGGTGACCACGAAGCCGCGGTCGATGGTCACGCCGGCCTCCTCGTAACCGTGGCCCGCGGTGTTCGGGCCGCGGCCGACGGCCACCAGCAGCAGGTCCGCGTCCAGCACGTCGCCGGATTCCAGCGTGACCGACACGCCGGACTCGTTCTGCGTGGCGCCGGTGAACTTCACGCCGGTCTTGAACTTGATGCCGCGCCGACGGAACGCCCGCTCCAGCTGCTTGGACGCGTACTCGTCCTCGGCCGGGACCAGGCGGGGCAGCGCCTCGACGATGGTCACCTCCGCGCCGAACGACGCCCACACGCTGGCGAACTCGACGCCGATGACGCCGCCGCCGAGCACGACGACCTTCTCCGGGATGAAGTCCAGGTTGAGCGCCTGGTCGCTGGTGATGATCCGGCCGCCGATCTCCAGGCCGGGCAGGCTGCGGGCGTACGAACCGGTCGCCAGCACGACGTTCTTGCCGGTGTACCGCTGCCCGTCCACCTCGACGGTGTTCGGGCCGACGAACGTGCCCGCGCCCTCGACCAAGGTCACCTTGTTCGCCTTGACCAGGCCCTGGAGGCCCTTGTACAGGCGGCTGACGACGCCGTCCTTGTAGGAGTTCACGCCCGCGATGTCGATGCCCTCGAGGGAGGACTTCACCCCGAACTGGTCACCTTCGCGCGCGTTGTCCGCGACCTCCGCCGCGTGCAGCAGCGCCTTGGTCGGGATGCAGCCGCGGTGCAGGCACGTGCCACCCAGCTTGTCCTTCTCGACCAGGATGACGGACAGGCCCAGCTCGGCCGCGCGGAACGCGCAGGCGTAGCCGCCCGAGCCGCCACCAAGGATCACAAGGTCGGCGGAGGTGTCGGTCACGTGATCTCCCTGGAGAGCTTGGATGCCTTATTCCGCGCGGGTGCGCGCGTGTGGTTGCCATCTTGTCACTACCGCGGGGGTGACGGCGACGCGGTGTCCTGTTGGGAGGATTTGGCCCCGCCTTCACACCCGTTCCGGCACCATGGTCCGGAGAAGTCCCGGCAGGAGGTGGCCCGGTGGGCCTGTTCGACCGTTTTCGCAGGAAGCAGCGCCCGGGCGTGCTGCGTTCGGCCACGTCCACGGACACCGGCCACCTGGAGCAGTGGGCGGGTGCGCGGCGGGGTGTCGAGGCGTACGTCGAGCCGAAGACGACCGTGACGGAGACCACGATCGTGCTGGTCGCGCACGACGGCGAGTGGACGCGGCGCCGGATCGACGGCACGGACGGCGCGAAGCGCCTGGCGAAGAAGCTGGCCATCCCGATCTACGACGCGGGGATCGTCGGGTACCCGAAGCGGATGCGGGAGTACTCCCGGCGCAAGAACCAGGCTTGACCGGAAGTTCCAGTCCTCAGTGGACGGTTGCTGCGGGCTGGGTGGAACGAGTTGTGCTGCGGGCGTGCCGGTGTTCCGGGTCTCCGGGTCGACCTCGGTGAGATCGACCCGGAGACCCGGAAACCCGTTGGATCAGCGGATCGGCAGCCGCTAGCCGTTCGCCGCGATGTCGGCCAACACCGCCGCGAGGGTGCGCACCGGAACGCCCGTGCCGCCCTTGGTGGTGTACCCGTACGGGCCACCCGAGTGGAACGACGGCCCGGCCACGTCGATGTGCGCCCAGGTCACGCCCTCGGCCACGAACTCGCGCAGGAACACGCCGGCGGTGAGCATGCCGCCGAACCGGTGCCCGGACACGTTCGCGAGGTCCGCCACCCGGGACTCCAGGTCGCCGCGCAGCTCCTCGGGCAGCGGCATGGCCCACGCCTGCTCGCCCACCGCGCGCCCCAACTCGGCGACGCGGTCGCGGAACTCCTCGGTGCCCATGACACCCGAAGTCCGCTTGCCGAGCGACACGAGCTGCGCGCCGGTCAGCGTGGACGTCTCGATCAGGTAGTCCGGCTGGTCCTCGCACGCCCGCACGATCGCGTCGGACAGGATCAACCGGCCCTCGGCGTCGGTGTTGAGCACCTCGACGGTCTTGCCGCCGTACATGGTCAGCACGTCACCTGGCCGGTAGGCGGTGCCGGACGGCATGTTCTCCGCCATCGGCGCCCACGCGGTCACCTCCAGCGGGTACTTCAGCTTCGCGGCCAGCACGACGGTGGCGATGACCGCCGCCGCTCCGCCCATGTCCGAGGTCATCTCGTCCATGCCCGCGGCCGGCTTGATCGAGATGCCGCCGGTGTCGAACGTGATGCCCTTGCCGACCAGGGCGATCTTCTTGCCGGCCTTCGGGCCGCGGTACGTGATGCGGACCATGCGCGGGGCACGGCTGGAACCGCCGCCGACGGCGAGGATGCCGCCGAAGCCCTGCTTGCGCAGCGCCTTCTCGTCCAGCACCTCGACCTCGAGCCCCTCGGCCTTGGCCAGGGCGGCGGCCCGCTCCGCGAACGACGCCGGGAACAGGTCGTTCGGCGGGGTGTTGACGAAATCACGGGTCGTGGTGACGGCCTCGGCGATCGCGGTGGACGCCTTGAGCGTCGCCCGGTGCGCCCGGATGTTGCCCTCGGCCGGCGCGACGAAGTCGACCTTGCCGACCGCCCCGTCGCCCTTGTCCGACTTGTAGGTGGTGAACGAGTACCCGCCCAGCACGGTGCCCTCGATGGCGGGCCCGAGGTGCAAGGCGGACAACGTGGAGATCGCACGCTTGCGTCCGGCGAGCGCGCGGGCGGCGGCGCCGGACGCGCGGCGGACCTGCTCCTCGGTCACGGTGCCGTCGGCGGCGGGCTTGCCGAGGCCGACCGCGAGCACGACGCGGGCGGAGACCTTGCCCGCGGACGGCAGGGTGACGACCTCCTCGGCCTTTCCGCTCGCGCCGACGGCGTCGAGCAGGTCCAGCAGCGCGCCGTCGAACGCGGCGTTCACCGCCTCGGACCCGCCGGCGAGGGCGAGGCCGTCCGGGCCCTGGACTGTTCCCACCACCACGGCGTCGGCGGCGGTGCTGCTCGGGTCACTGTCGGTGATGGCCAGTTTCGGCGCGGTCACTGCGGCTCCTTGACGGTGTCCTCCCGGCGCTTCCTGGTCTTGCGGCGGGATCGGGGTGGATCGTGACGAATGCTAAAGGTGTCCTTCACACCGGGGACGTTCGCACCTTCGATCGCAAGGAGTAACAATTAACACGAACGGGGGTCGACCGGTCGGGCGGTCGTACTCACCCGGCACGTGTGTAACTGTGTACCGGTGACAGTCACGCCCCGTGCCGGGGCCGTGGTGCTCGCTCTCGGTGCGACGTTGGGGGCCGGTGTCTTCACCGGATTCGCCCCCGCTGCGGCACTCGCGGGTCCGTGGTTCATCCCCGGGCTCGTGCTGGCCGCGGTGGCCGCCTTGTGCTGCGCGTTCTCCACCGCCGACCAGCACCGCGCCTACCCGGACGCCCCCGGCGGCTACGCCTACATCCGCAACCAGCTCGGTCCTTGGCCGGCGCGCATCGGCGCCAGTGCCCACCTGATCGGCAGAACAGGCATGGCCGCCGCGGTGGCCGGGATGTTCGGCGCGTACGTCGTGCCCGAGCACCGGGTGGCGGCGGCCGTCGGTCTGATCGTGGTGGTGGCGGCGCTCGGCGCGGCGGGGGTCAGGTGGAGCGCCGGTCTGAGCGTGGCGGCGGTGGGCGTGGTGCTCGGCGTGCTCGCGCTGGTCGTTCTCGTGTGCTTCTCGGTGGCGCCGCCGGAGAACCCCGCGGTGGAGGCCGGGCCGGGGTTCGACGGGCTCATGGGTGCGGCGTTGGTGCTGTTCACGGCGTTCATCGGGTTCGAGCGGGTGACCGCGCCGCAACGTGGCGACCGGGTGTTCTCCGCTCGCGTGCTGCACTTCGCGGTGCCGGCGGTGATCGGTGTCGTGCTGGTCGTGTGCATCGGGGTGTCCGCGGCGGTGCTGCGGCAGCTCGGAGCTGCGCGCCTGGCGTTGTCGCCCGCGCCGCTGCGCGACGCGTTGATCGTGGCCGACGGGCGTTGGCTGCTGCCGGTGCTCGCGTTCGGGGCGGCGGTGGCGGCGGTGTCGTCGCTGTACTTCGTGCTCGCGTCGTCCCGGCGGACCCTCGTCGGCATGAGTGAGTCCGGTGACCTGCCGGCGGTCCGGTCGCGGTGGGCGTTGGAGGTGCTCGGCGCGGCGCCGGCCGTGCTAGGCGTGGTGGTGTTGCCGCCCTCGACGGCGCTGGCCGTGGGGGCGTGCGGGACGGCGTTCTACTACGGGTTCACCAACGCGTCGGCGCGGGTGCTGCTGCAGGAAGATCGGACTTGGCCGATGCGCACGGCGTGCCTGGGATTGGGGTTGTCCGTGCTGCTGGCGATGAGCGCGCCTGCGGATGCGCTGGCCATCACCGCCGGGGCGCTCGCTCTGGGTACCGGGTTGATCGCGCTGGGTCGGGTGCGGCGGCGTGCACGGCAGGCTGTGGGGTAGGGCCTCGAGCCGGGTCTGGAGGAGGCCTCGGGTAGCCCGTCCGGATGGTCGGATGTCCGAGCGTCGGGACAGCGATTTTCTGACGTCCCACAGGCGGCTATCGTGCTGACATGACGACAGCGTTGCCTTTCACCCGGACCCCCAACCCGCAGCCGGCGACCCCGGAGCGCGTTGCGGAGGTACTCGCGAAGCCGGGCTTCGGGCAGCACTTCACCGACCACATGGTGACGATCCGCTGGAACCGCGAACAGGGCTGGCACGACGCTGCGGTCGAGCCCTACCACTCGCTGGAGCTGGACCCGGCGGCCATGGTGCTGCACTACGGCCAATCGATCTTCGAAGGGCTCAAGGCGTACCGCCAGCCCGACGGCTCGATCGCGTCCTTCCGCCCGTCGGCCAACGCCGAGCGCTTCCGCGCTTCCGCGCGCCGGTTGGCCATGCCCGAGCTGCCCGACGAGCTGTTCCTGGAGTCGATCCGCGAACTGCTCGCGGTGGACTCGCGGTGGGTGCCCGCGATTCCCGAGGAGTCGCTGTACCTGCGGCCGTTCTTGTACGCCACCGAGAAGGGCTTGGGCGTGCGGCCCGCGACGGAGTACCTGTACGTGCTCATCGCGTCGCCCGCCGGGTCGTACTTCGCCGGTGGGTTGAAGCCGGTGACGGTGTGGCTGTCGACGGAGTACGTGCGCGCGGCGCCCGGCGGTACCGGGGCGGCCAAGTTCGCGGGCAACTACGCGGCGTCGTTGGTGGCGCAGGCGCAGGCCGCCGAGCAGGGCTGCGACCAGGTCGTGTGGCTGGACGCGGTGGAGCGGCGGTGGGTCGAGGAGATGGGTGGGATGAACCTGTTCTTCGTCCTGGGCTCGGGGGACGACGTCCGGGTGGTCACGCCGGAGTTGTCCGGGGCGTTGTTGCCGGGGATCACGCGCAATTCGTTGCTGCGGTTGGCTGCCGATTTCGGTTACGGGGTCGAGGAGCGGCGGATCTCCACCGAGGAGTGGGAGAAGAAGGCGGAATCGGGTGAGCTGACCGAGGTGTTCGCCTGCGGGACCGCGGCGGTGATCACGCCGGTGGGCCACGTGAAGCACGCGGACGGGGAGTTCAGCGTTTCCGGTGGTCGTACCGGCGACGTGACGATGAAGCTGCGCAACCACCTGACCTCGATACAGCAGGGCCTCGTGACCGATCCGCACGGGTGGATGACCAAGATCAACTAGCCGCGTGAGTCCTACGTTCGGAACCCCCGAGTTCAACGTTCAGAACAGCCCGGTGTTGTTCTGAGCGTTGAACTCGGGGGTTCTGGACGTAGGACTCACGGGTTCTGGACGTAGGACTCACGGGTTAGAGGGCGTTGACGGCCAGGACGGTCAAGGTGGCCGTTTCGCAGGCCGCGCCCAGGACGTCGCCGGTGATGCCGCCGAATCGCTTCCGGGTGTGGTGGATCAGGAGCAGCACTGCGGCTGCGGCGATGACGATGGCGAGTGGGCCGTGGACGGGGTGCACGAAGAAGCCCCCTACGGCCAACCCCGACCACCACATCGTCGCGAGCCACGGCGGCTGGCTGCCGGCAACCAGCGCGCCCAGGCCCTCGGGGCGGGCGGCGGGTACTCCTCGCAGGCAGCAGAGGACGAAGGCGGCCCGGCCGGCGGTCAGGGCCAGTAGTACCGCTCCCCAGTGGACGGTGGGGAAGGCGGCGGCTTCCGCGCCCAGGACGACGATCAGCGCCACTACCGCGAACGGACCCGCGCCGCCGTCCTTCATCACTGCCAGCGCGCGTTCCGGCGGGCCGTAGCAGCCAAGGCCGTCCGCTGTGTCGGCCAAGCCGTCCAGGTGCATCCCCCTGGTGGCGAGGGCCAGGAAGCCGACCACCAGGAAGCCTGCCAGCAGGTCGGGTAGTGGGACGTGGAGCAGCCCGATCACGGCAGCGCCCAGCAGGAGGCCTACCAGGGGTGCGAGCGCGATGGCCCGTTGTGCTGCCCGTGCGTCGACCTCGCCGACGCGGACGGGCAGCACCGTCAGCCAGGAGAGCGCCAACCGCATCAGGCGGGTCCGGAGACGCCCGCGCTGTCGAAGGTCGCCATCTCGGCCAGGATGCGGGTCGCCATCACCACCAGCGGCAGCGCTGCGACCGCGCCCGAGCCCTCACCCAGCCGCATGTCGAACTCCAGCAGCGGTTCGAGGCTCAGGTGACCCAGGGCCAGCGCGTGCGAGGGCTCGACGGAGCGGTGGCCGGCCACCCACCACTCGCGCGCTCCCGGCGCCAGCTCCTCGGCCACGACGGCCGCCGCGCCGGACACCACGCCGTCCAGGATCACGGGGGTCTTGCGGACCGCTGCCTGCGCCAGGAAACCGGCCATCGCGGCGATGTCCGCGCCCGAGGCGGCGGCCAGGAGGGCCACCGGGTCGTTGATCACCGGTCGGGCACGGCGCAGCGCGTCCCGGATCGCGGCGGTCTTGCGCATCCAGCCCTGGTCGTCGATGCCCGTGCCGCGGCCGACCACGGCCACCGGTTCGGACCCGGTCAACGCGGCGATGAGCACCGCGGCCGGTGTCGTGTTGCCGATGCCCATGTCGCCCGCGATCAGCAGGTCCGCGCCGCCGTCGACCTCGTCGTCCACGAGCTTGCGGCCGGTCTCGATCGCCTGCTCGGCCTCTTCGAGCGTCAGCGCGTCCTCGCGGTCGATGGAACCCGAGCCGCGGCGCACCTTGAAGTCGCCGACCGAGGTCTCCGAGTCGACCGACAGGTCGACCACGCGCACCGTCGCGCCGGCCACGTTGGCCAGCACGTTCACCGCCGCGCCACCGGCCAGGAAGTTGGCCACCATCTGGCCCGTGACCTCGCTCGGGTACGCCGACACGCCGTGCCGCGCCACCCCGTGATCGCCCGCGAACACCACCACGCGCGGCCGGGTGAACGGTCTGGGCGGGCACTCGCCCTGGCACGCCGCGACCCAGGTGCCCAAGTCCTCCAGCCTGCCCAGCGAACCGGGGGGCTTGGTGAGGGAGCCGTGCCTGGTGACGGCCTGGCTCCGGGCGTCCTCGCTCGGCGGCTCGACGGGCGGGAACTCGATGGTCACCGACTACCTCCGGGTTCGCGCAGTCGCAGTGGGATTCCGGCGACGACCAGCAGCACCTCGTCGCACACCTCGGCCAGCCGCGCGTTGAGCGAACCGAGGTGATCGCGGAAGAGCCTGCCAGAGTGCGTGCTGGGCACGACGCCCAGGCCGACCTCCGCCGACACCAGGACCAACCGCGCGCGGGTGTGGGCGACGGCGTGGACCAGCGCGGCGCACTCCTGCTCGACCTGGCCCATGCCGTGGCCCTCCCAGGCGCCCGCGTCGTCCAGCACGCCGTTGAGCCAGGTGGCGATGTCGTCCACCAGGATCGGCGGGTCGGCCTCGCTGGTGGCGGTGAGCAGGGCGATCAGGTCGCTGGGTGCGGGTGCCTCGACCGTGTTCCACGTCTTGGGACGGCGGGCCACGTGCTGCGCGATCCGCAGCTCCCAGTCCGCGTCGTCCGGGTACCGCCGCGCGGTGGCCACGTACGTCACGACGTCGTCGACCACCAGGCCTTCGGCGTGCGCCGACTTGCCCGAACGGGCGCCGCCCAACACCAGTGTCCGACGCGTCACACCGCACTCCATCTGTTCCGAGAGGACATAGCCTGACCGGGACGTTACCCGGAGTGCGCAGCGGGAGGAGATCGTCGTGGAGTACCGCTGGAGGTACCAGGACGAGCAGGGCCGCGACGTCGACGGCCCGAAGGTCGCGTTCCCGGACCAGACCGCGGCCGAGGACTGGTTCGGCGAGGCGTGGGGCGAGTTGCGCGAGGCGGGTGTCGGCCAGGTGACGCTGCTGCGCAACGAGTCGGAGGTCTACGGCCCGATGTCCCTCGCCCCGGCCGAGTAGACCGGGGCGAGGGCCGTCGTCACGGGGTGACGGTGAAGCGCGGGTCGGTCTCGACGACGCCTTCGAGCACGTCGTCGATCTTCGTCATCAGCTCTTCGTCCAGCTTCACGCCGGCGGCCTTCACGTTCTCGTGCACCTGCTCGGGACGGGACGCGCCGATGATCGCGCTCGCCACGTTCGGGTTCTGGAGCACCCACGCGACGGCGAGCTGGGCGAGGCTGAGGCCTGCCTCGGCGGCGAGCGGCTTGAGCTGCTGGACCTTCTCCAGCACCTCGTCGCGCAGGAAGCGCTGGATGAACTTCGCGCCGTTCTCGTCGGTCGCCC
This sequence comes from Saccharothrix sp. NRRL B-16314, assembly GCF_000716595.1. Taxonomy (GTDB): domain Bacteria; phylum Actinomycetota; class Actinomycetes; order Mycobacteriales; family Pseudonocardiaceae; genus Actinosynnema. The sequence continues at coordinate 215,788 of NZ_JNXC01000002.1, read as the reverse complement.
GTGAGCCCGCGGGCACCGGCTGACCGGGCAGGTACTTGCCGGTCAGCACGCCCTGGCCGATGGGGGACCAGACGATCTGGCTGATGCCCTCGCGCTCCGAGGTCGGCACGACCTGCGGCTCGATGACCCGCCACAGCATCGAGTACTGCGGCTGGTTCGAGATGAACGGCACCTTCAGCTCGCGCGCCAGCGCCGCGCCGCGGGCGATCTGCTCGGCGTTCCACTCGGACACGCCGATGTAGAGCGCCTTGCCCTGGCGGACGATGTCGGCGAAGGCCAGCATCGTCTCCTCCAGCGGCACCGACTTGTCGTACCGGTGGGCCTGGTAGAGGTCGACGTAGTCGGTCTGGAGGCGCGTGAGCGAGCCGTCGATCGACTCCATGATGTGCTTGCGGCCGAGGCCCTTGTCGTTGGGGCCACCGGGGCCCGTCGGCCAGAAGACCTTGGTGAAGATCTCCAACGAGGCGCGGCGCTCGCCCTTGAGGGCACGGCCCAGCACGTCCTCGGCCTTGGTGTTGGCGTACACGTCGGCCGTGTCGAACGTGGTGATGCCCGCGTCGAGGGCCGCACGGACGCAGGCCGCCGCCTGGTCCTCTTCGACCTGCGAACCGTGGGTGAGCCAGTTGCCGTACGAGATCTCGCTGATGTTCAGGCCACTGCGGCCGAGACGTCGGAACTCCATGGTCCCAGCCTAGTACCAGATCGTTCGGGTTGCTAATGAACTACCGGTGGTCGGCCGTCACGCGCTGTGGCGAAGGCGGCGTCGCCATGCAGGCGGAACCCAACGGATCACACCTTGTCGCCTGGGCTGACCCGCGGCTTGGGGACGCGCAGGCGGCGGAGTTGGCTGGCGCGGATGAACGAGTACCAGCCGATGGACAAGCCGCGGCTCGTGTCGTTCGGGAACTTCAGCCGCACCCGCTTGGTCACCAGCCGGCCGAGCACGAAGCCCTCGACGATCATCGCCAGCAGCATGAACGTGGTCAGCAGCGTCGCGTACGACTGCACCTGGGGCATCGGCACGAGCAGCGCCACGAACACCAGGATGGCCAGCGGCATGAACAGGCCCATGAGGTTGCGGCGCGAGTCGACCACGTCGCGGATGTACGCCTTCACCGGGCCGCGGTCGCGGGGCAGGAGGTACTTGTCCTCGCCGGCCATCATCCGCTGCCGCCGCTCGACCGCCGCGGCACGGCGCTCTTCCTTGGACACCTTGGGCCCGCGGGTCACGCGCGCGCGCTTCAACGCCTCGCGCTGCGTCCTGGGCGGCGGCGGGACGGGACCGCGCCGCTTGCCCTCCGCCTCCCGGCGCTTCGGCGTGGGTCGCCCCTTGCCCTGGGTGCGCGACGGATCGGCCGGGTTCACCTCCGCCGGCGTGTCCTCGGCGGTGGTCTCAGCGGCTTCGTCGGCGTTTCGGCGCAGGAACCTCACCGCACCAGAGTAGGAGATGCCCCGATAAGTACTGTTCGCCAGGTGCGAGTTGTGATTGCGCCGGACTGCTTCGGCGGAACGTTGACCGCGCGGGAGGTCGCCGAGGCCGTGGCCGAGGGCTGGCGCCGCACCGCTCCCGACGACGAACTCCACCTGCGCCCGCTGGCCGACGGCGGCCCGGGTTTCGTGGACGTCCTGCACACCGCGCTGGGTGGCGTGCTCCACACCACGACGGTGACGGGCCCGCTCGGCACGCCCGTGGAGGCTCGCTGGCTGGAGCACGACGGCACCGCCTACATCGAGTCGGCCCAGGCCTGTGGCCTGCACCTCATCCCGTCCGACCAGCGCGCGCGGACCGCCGAGACCGCCACCACCAGGGGTGTCGGCGAGCTGATCGCGCTCGCGCGGGACGCCCGCACGATCGTGGTCGGTCTGGGCGGCTCGGGCACCACGGACGGGGGAGAGGGCCTGCGGGAGACGGTCGGACAGGTCACGGCCAGGCTCGTCGCCGCGGCCGACGTGGAGAACGTCCTGCTCGGCCCGCACGGCGCCGCACGCACGTTCGGCCCGCAGAAGGGCGCGTCACCGGAGGCGGTGGAACGCCTGGAGGCCCGGCTGGCCGCGATGGACGCGCTGGCCGAGGTCCGCGACCGGCCCGGGGCGGGTGCCGCGGGAGGCCTCGGAGCTGCGCTGATGGCCCTGGGCGCGACGGTCGGGTCCGGCGCCGGGATGGTCCGCTCGCTCACCCGGTTGGACGAGGCGCTGGACCACGCCGACCTGGTCGTCACCGGTGAGGGCAGCTTCGACTGGCAGTCGCTGCGCGGGAAGCTCGTGACCGCCGTGGCGAGCGGCGCGGCCGAGCGCGGGCTGCCGTGCGTGGTCCTCGCCGGCCAGGTCACGGTGGGCAGGCGTGAGGCGGGCGCGGCGGGCGTGCAGGAGTCGTACGCGGTGGCCGAGCACGCGGGCTCGGTGGAGCGGAGCATGGCCGACCCGGCCGGCACGCTGGCCGACCTGGCGGCACACGTGGCGAGTCACTGGTCACAGCGCCGACCGTGACGGCTGTGCGACCATGGGAGGCAGGAACAAAGCGGGTGCTTCCCGTGTTTGCCCGGAATAGATGCCCGCAAAGGACCTCTGAGGGAGAGCCATGACGACCGCTCAGGACGCAGTCACCTCGACTCCTGACGCCCCGCCGACCCACGGTGTGACGCTGACCGACGCGGCAGCCGTGAAGGCGAAGGCGCTGCTCGACCAGGAGGGGCGCGACGACATGCACCTGCGCATCGCCGTCCAGCCCGGTGGTTGCGCGGGGCTGCGTTACCAGCTGTTCTTCGACGAGCGCACGCTCGACGGTGACGCGCTGCGTGACTTCAACGGCATGAAGGTCGCCGTCGACCGCATGAGCGCGCCGTACGTCGAGGGCGCGGTGATCGACTTCGTCGACACGATCGAGAAGCAGGGTTTCACCATCGACAACCCGAACGCCGGCGGTTCGTGCGCCTGCGGCGACTCGTTCCACTGATCGACCGCTGGAACCGCAGCGACCACGGGAAGGGCCCTCGCCACGCGGCGAGGGCCCTTCCCGTTTGCGGTAGGACGGCGAAAGGCCCCCGCCGGTTGATGGCGGGGGCCTTCCGCTGCTCGGGTCAGACGTAAGCGTCCAGGTCCGCGACCTGCGCGTAGTTGGCCTCGTCCACCTGCCACGGCCGCGCGGCCCGCGGTGCGGGGAGGGACCTGCCCTCACCGCGCAGCTCCTCCGGCAGGTCGGTGCAGTCTTCGATCAGCTGGTCCAGCGTGTCCGGCTCGATGTTCCTCACCACGCGACCGTAAGCGTGCAAATCGCTTGACAAAAGCCCTACCGGACGGTAGCTGCTCGTCCGGCCCAGCTCACACGTGCGCGGCGAGCGGCACCGGGGTCGGGGTCGCCAGACGCGCGGTCACCTTGCCGAGCACCAGGGCCACCGCCAGGCCGAGGACGGTCGACACGCCGCCGACGGTGCCGACCCACTGGAGGCCGAGTCCGCCGGTGAGCACCGCGCCGCCGAGCACGGGGCCCAGCGCCGCCGCCACGTTGAACGCGGAGATGTTCACCGAGGCGACCAACCCGGCCGCCGAACCCGCCTGCCCCATCAGGTACGTGTGGACCAGCGGACCGGCGGTGAACGCGCTGGCGCCGAGCACGAACACGCTCACCACGGCGCCCACCTTGCTCCCCAGCATCGGACCGTGGGCGAGCAGCATCACGCCGAGCACGCCCAGCGGGATCGGCAGGACGCGGGCGATGCTGTGCATCGGTACCTTGCCCGCCAGCGTGCTGCCGACGAGCGTCCCCACGCCGTAGACGAGCAGCACACCGGTCACCCAGCCCGGCTCGAACCCGGTCACCTCGCGCAGCGCGGGCGCGACGTACGTGAACGCGGTGATCAGCCCGGTGAACGACAGGACCGTGGTGGCCAGGCCGAGCAGCACGGTCCGCCGGCCGAACGCGAACAGGCTGGCCCGCACACCGGGGTCCGGCTGGTGCGCGACCTTCGGCGTGCCGAGCACGACACCGGCGAAACCGATCGCCGTCAACGCCGCCACCAGCACGAACGACGCCCGCCAGCCGTAGTTCTGGCCGATCAGCGTGCCCAGCGGGATGCCGAGGATGGTGGACAGCGCGACACCGTTGACGACCTTGGCGATGGCCGCGGTCTGCTTCTCCGGCGGCACGGCGGCGATGGCGATCTGCGAGGCCACCGCGAAGAACAGGCCCTGGGCCAGCGCGGCGACCATGCGCGCGACCATGAGCAACGCGTAGTCGTCCGCCAAGGCGCTGGCCACCGACGCCACGAAGGCCAGCGCCATGACGGAGATCAGGAGCGTGCGGCGCGCGATGCGCCCGGTGAACACGGTGAGCACCGGACCGCCCACGGCGACCGAGACGGCGTAAGCGGTCACCAGCAGGCCCGCGGTCGGCACGTCCACGCCGAGGTCCGCGGCGACCTCGGGCAGGACGCCGACGATGATGAACTCGGACGTCCCCACGGCAAAAGCGCTGAGCATCAGGATGAAGGCGATCACGGGGACGACGCTAAAGTGTGACACTGACGTCAGGGTCAAGGTTGCGTGATCGAAGGCTCTTTACGGCAGGGGTGGGAATAAGTGCTGATCGGGGAGCTCGCGGAGAAGACCGGCGCCACGGTGCGCATGCTGCGCTACTACGACCAGCACGGACTGCTGACGCCGCAGCGAACGGAAAGCCGCTACCGCGTCTACGAGGAGTCCGATGTGGAACGCGTGCGCAGCGTCCGCTGCCTCATCAACTCCGGCCTGAACGTCCGGCTGGTCCGGCTGGTGCTCGCGCACGCGTTCGACCAGGACGTCCAGCTACCCGAGGACGAGGCGGGCTGCGTTCCGCTGCTGGAGATGCTGACCGGCGAACTGTCGTCCATCGAGGCCCGGATCGAGCAGCTGACCCGCAGCAAGGAGCACCTGACCAAGCTCGTCGGTGACGTGACTCGGATCATGGAGGGCAAGGTCGTCGGTGACGCGGCGAAGGCCCTCGGCACGTGTGTCGAGGGCCTTCGCAGTGGACAGCGTCAGAGCTTGACGGGGTAGTGCGGCTCGGGCACGACCGGGCGGATCCGGCCCTCCACGAAGATCCCGTGCCAGATCATGAACACCAGCAGCGCCCAGATCCGCCGGCTGTGGTCCGCCACACCCGACCGGTGCTCTTCGATGACCCGCAGCACCGCGTTCTTGTCGATGTACTGGTCGGTCTGCGACTGGCGCACGTGCTCCACCGCCCAGTCGTGCATCTCGTCCTTCAGCCAGTGCCGGATCGGCACCGGGAAGCCCAGCTTGCGCCGGTTCAGCACGTGCGCGGGCACGATGTCGCGGATCGCCCGGCGCAGCGCGTGCTTGGTGGTCTCCTTCGTGAGCTTCAGCTCCGAGGGCACCTGCGACGCGATCCGGAACACCTCCGGGTCGAGGAACGGAACCCGCAGCTCGAGCGAGTTCGCCATCGTCATCTTGTCGGCCTTGACCAGGATGTCGCCGCGCAGCCACGTGAACAGGTCGACGTGCTGCATCCGCGTCACCGGGTCCCAGCCCTCGGACTCCCGGTACACGTGCGCCGTCACGTCCTTGTGCGACACCTCGGGGTTGTACGTGCGCAGCACCTGCTGGACCTGGTCGTCCATGAAGATCCGGGCGTTGCCGTAGTAGCGCTCCTCCAGCGTGAGCGCGCCACGCCGCAGCAGGTCCTTGCCGCGCACGCCCTGAGGGATCTTCGTGGACACCTTGCCCATGGCCTTGCGCAGCGCGCCCGGCACTTTCTCGAACGGCGCCAGCGACAGCGGCTCGCGGTAGATCGTGTAACCGCCGAACAGCTCGTCCGCGCCCTCACCCGACAGCACGACCTTCACGTGCTGGCGAGCCTCGCGGGCGATGAACCACAGCGGCACCAGCGCCGGGTCCGCCACCGGGTCGTCCAGGTACCAGGTGATCAGCGGCAGGGACTCCATCATCTCCTGCGCCGTCACCGCCCGGACCACGTGCTTCACGCCGATCGCGGCGGCCGACTCGGCGGCCACGTCGATCTCCGAGTAGCCCTGCCGCTCGAACCCCGTGGTGAACGTGACCAGGTCCGGGTTGTGCTCCTTGGCCAGCGCCGCGACCACGGTCGAGTCGATGCCGCCGGACAGGAACGAGCCGACCGTCACGTCCGCGCGCATGTGCTTGGCAACCGAGTCGCGCAGCGCCTCGGTGATCTCGTCGTACAGCCGGTTCTCGTCCGCGTCGCCGCGCACCGCGCGCGGCCGGAACGTGGCCGGGAAGTAGCGCTCCACCACCGGCTTGCCACCCGGCGTGACCGTGAACGACGTGCCCGACTCGATGCGGTGGACGCCGGTCTGCAACGACTCCGGCTCCGGCACGTACTGGAGGATCAGGTAGTGCTGGAGCGCCTTCAGGTCCACCTTCGGCGTGATGCCGATCGTCGGCGCCAGCTCCAGCACCGACTTCTTCTCGCTGGAGAACGCCACACCGCCCGGACCGACCGCGTAGTACAGCGGCTTGATGCCGAACGGGTCGCGCGCGCCGAACACCACCCGGCGCGCCTTGTCCCAGATCAGGAACGCGAACATGCCGCGCAGCCGGCCGACCGCGGCCGGGCCCCAGTAGTGGTAGGCCGCCACGATCGTCTCGGTGTCGCCGTCCGTGGCGAACACCGCGCCGAACTGCTTGGTCAGCTCCGCGCGCAGCTCCACGTAGTTGTAGATCTCGCCGTTGAACAGGATCGCGTACCGACCCTGCTGGTCGTGCGGACCCCAGTGCAGGGGTTGGTGCGAGTGCTCGATGTCGATGATGGACAGGCGGTTGAAGCCGAAGACGACCTCACCGCCCTGCCAGGTGCCACTCTCGTCGGGGCCGCGGTGCCGCTGGCAGCGCAGTGCCCCAGCCACCGCCGAGCGCGCCCGCTGGGCCTCGATCTCACCAGGGCAAACCAGTCCTACCAGGCCGCACACGCCGTAAACACCCTTCGTGTCGTGTGGAGAAGAGTCCAGTATGCCGGGGGGTGGGTGTGTGACCGAAACTGCACTGCGCGGGTACGGCCCCCGAGGGGTGACGCGCCGTGCGCTGGGCTACGCTCCCGCATGATCCGGCATGGGGTGAATTGCACCCCTGCCTGCGAGCTTGTGAGTAGCGGTCGAAGGCAACGAGGAGGCGGCGAGCAGTGGGCCTGAAGGAGGGCACCAGGGCAGCCCGGCTGGCGAAGGTCGGCGGGCTGGTCGGCCTGGTCGGCGTCGGGGCCACGGGTTGCTCCACGGAAGAGGTGCTGCGCTTCGGCTGGCCGGTGGCCGTGACGCCGCAGGCCGAGGCGATGCGCGAGCTGTGGACGTGGTCGGTCGTCGCGGCGCTCGCGGTCGGCGTGATCGTGTGGGGCTTGATCCTCTGGTCGGTGGCGTTCCACCGCAAGAAGAGCGAAGAGCTGCCCCGCCAGGTCGCCTACAACCTGCCGCTGGAGCTCGTGCTGCTGGTCGTTCCGACGATCATCGTCGCGGTGTTGTTCTACTTCACGGCGGTGACGCAGAACTACGTCACGGACAAGTCCAAGGCGCCCGACGTCACGGTCGACGTGATCGCGTTCCAGTGGAACTGGGAGTTCCAGTACCCCCAGTACAAGACCGAGGCCGCGAGCCTGCCCGTGAGCACCGTCGGCTCGTCCGGCGAGATCCCGCTCCTGGTGGTGCCGCAGGGCAAGTCGATCCGGTTCAACCTGCGGTCGACCGACGTCATCCACTCGTTCTACGTGCCGGAGTTCCACTTCAAGCGGGACGTCTTCCCCGAGCCGGAGAAGAACAACCAGGACAACTCGTTCCAGATCGACCAGATCGACCGGACCGGGTCGTTCGTCGGTCGCTGCGCCGAGCTGTGCGGCGTGTACCACGCCGTGATGAACTTCGAGGTCAGGGCGCTGGAGTCGGCTGATTTCGACCGTTACATCGAGTTGCGGCAGCAGACGAACGCGGCGACCGGGCAGCCGTACACGGCCGCTCAGGCGCTGACCGAGCTGGACTGCGGCGAGCTGTGCACGCCGCACGCCGTGACGACCAGGCCCTTCGACACCGACCGGACCGTCCGCGAGGCGTCCGGCGGCGGGAAGTAGGAGGACGCTGCGATGAAGGTCGAAGCACGCATTTTTGACTTGGTGATGGCGTTCTCGTTCCTGATGGCCGTCGTGTACGGCTACTGGACGTGGGCGGACACCGGCTTCGTCGAGCCGACCGGCACGGTGGCGCTCGCGCTGTCCGGCGGGTTGGCGCTGATCGTCGGCACGTACTTCCGGTTCGTCGCCCGGCGCATCGAGGTGCGGCCCGAGGACAACGCGGACGCCGAGGTCAGCGACGGCGCCGGCGAGCTGGGCTTCTTCAGCCCCGGCAGCTACTGGCCGATCGGCCTGGCGGCGGCTGCCGCGACGGCCGGCCTGGCGTTGGCGTTCTGGCACATCTGGCTGCTGGTGATCGCGGTCGTGATGGTGCTGATCGCCGTCGGCGGCCTGGTGTTCGAGTACCACACCGGTCCGGACCACGACTGACGTCGACTTTCGACGGGGGCCACCTTTCGGGGTGGCCCCCGTTTTCGTTCCCGGGGTCAGGCCGCGTTCGAGGTCTGGTAGGTGTCCACGTACTCCTGGCCGGACAGCTCCAGGATGCGGTAGACGATCTCGTCGGTGACCGAGCGGAGCACCGGCAGCGACTCGTGCATGCCCGCGTAGCGGTCGAAGCGGAGCGGCGCGCCGAACCGGATGGTGACCGGGCGGATGCGCGGGACCTTGCTGTCCACGGGCTGCATCTTGTCGGTGCCGATGAGGCCGACCGGGACGACGGGTGCGCCGGACTCCAGCGCCATCCGCGCGACGCCCGTGCGACCGCGGTGCAGCCGGCCGTCCAGCGAGCGCGTGCCCTCGGGGTAGATGGCGAACGCGCCGCCTTCGGCCAGGATGCCCGTGGCGGTGTCCAGGGACGCCCTGGCGGCCCTGCCGAGGCCGCGGCGGACGGGAACGTGGCCCAGGGAGCCGAAGAAGTACCGGGAGAGGGCTCCCTTGACGCCCTTGCCCTCGAAGTACTCGGCCTTGGCGAGGAACGAGACGCGGCGCGGTACGACCATCGGGATGACGATGCTGTCGATGAACGACAGGTGGTTCGGGGCCAGGATCACCGGACCGTCGGCGGGGACGTTCTCCAGGCCCTCGACGGTCGGCCGGTAGACCAGCCGCGCCGTGGGCGCCACCACTCGCTTCATCACCGTGTAGAGCATGGTCACAGCATGACCGGCCGCCGTTACCCCGTGGTGAAAAGGTGGCCGTCGTCTCCGACCTGGTACCGAGGGGTGTGCACAGCGGGGCCCGCCCCGCGGATTGTGCACAGCGGCGCGGTCACACCGGAGCCGGTGGTCGGTGTGGCGGTCAGGCGTCCGAGAGGGTCGCCATCAGCTCGGTCGAGCGCGCGGCCCACTTCCGCAGCAGGTCGGACGCCGCGCCGGAGTCGATCGCCTCGGCGGCCCGGCCCATCGCGTTCGCGAGGTCCGCGTGCAGGTCACCGGACAGCCCGATGTGCGTCGCCAGGGCGCCGGCCGCGTTGAGCAGCACCGCGTCCCGCACCGCACCCGGCTTCCCGGCCACCAGACCGCGCACGACCTCCGCGTTGAACGAGGCGTCACCGCCCTTGAGGTCCTCGGGCAGCGCCGGGGCGATACCGAGCGCCGACGGGTCGATCCGGTCCGTCCGCACCTCGCCGCCGTCCACCACCCACACCGACGTGGTGGTGGTCGTGGTGATCTCGTCCATCCCGTCGTCACCGCGCACGACCAGCGTCGTGTTGCCCCGACGCGCGAAGACCCCCGCGACCAGCGGGGCGAACGCCACCCGCGCGCACCCGACCAGGCCGACCTTCGGCTGCGCCGGGTTGGTCAGCGGCCCGAGCAGGTTGAACGTGGTCGGGATGCCGATCTCCGCCCGGGGCGGGCCCGCGTGCCGGAAACCGGGGTGGAACACCCGGGCGAAGCAGAAGCCGATGCCCAGCTCCGCCACGGTCTGCTGCACGCCCAGCGGCGGCAGCCCGATGGCCACGCCCAACTCCTCCAGCACGTCCGCCGTGCCGCACTGCGACGACGCCGCGCGGTTGCCGTGCTTCACCACGGGCACGCCTGCGGCGGCCGTGACGATCGCCGCCATGGTCGAGATGTTCACCGACCCGGAGTTGTCACCACCCGTGCCGACGATGTCCGCGGCACGTCCTTCGACGGTGAACCGGCGGGCGTGGCTGAGCATCATCGTCGCGATGCCGTCGACCTCTTCGGGCGTCTCGCCCTTCGCCCGCAGCGCCACCGCGAACGCGGCGATCTGGGCCGGGGTGGCGGCGCCGGACATCACTTGGTCCATGGCCCAGGCCGTGTCGTCCTGGGACAGGTCGACCCGGTCGATGAGCCGGTTCAGCAGTAGCGGCCAGGTGCGCTGCTCCACAGCGTCCTCAGCCCCGGACGACCGGCAGCACCGTCGAGCGCAGCACCTCGGCCACGGTCTCGGCGGCGGCCAGCGGGTCGAGCGGGTGCACCAGCACCGCGTCCGCCTGGGACCACGTCGCCAGCCACCGGTCGTCCTTGCGGCGCACCGCCACCACGATCGGCGGGCAGTCGGTGATCTCGTTCTTCAGCTGCCGGGACAGGCCCATGCCGCCGGTCGGCTGCGCCTCGCCGTCCAGGATCGCCAGCTCGACGCCACCCCGGTCCATCTCGTACAGGACGTCGGCGACGGAACCCACCTCGACGTAGTCGACGCGACCCAGGTCGGGCGCGGGACGGCGGCCCACGGCAGTGATGATCGTCTCACGCACCTCGGGGCGGTGGCTGAACACCAGGATCCTGGTCGTCTGCGTGCTCATCGGCGCGGTCCTCCGGGTCGGGGTGCGAGGTGACGAAGATGTTATCCGGCCCACTCCCCGCGACTTGCAGTGCGTCCCACCCGATCCAGTCACCGCCCAGCCGCTGCGCCAGGCCCGCCATCCGGGCCCGTTCCTGGGCGCAGTGCAACGCGTCCAGCCGCTGCACCCGCAACGCGTGCCAGCGCCCCTCGAAACGCAGCTCCCAGCCGTCCTGCGCGAGCAGCTCCCGCGCGCGTTCCACCTGGTCAGGCGGCAGGTCGAGGTGGTGCCGCAGCACCGCGTCCCGGTCCGCCCGCCACCCCGGCGACCGGGCCAGCGCGGCCGAATCGGCCTCCGCGAGGTCGAACGCCTCGACCACCACCGCCAGCCCCGGTGAATCGATCTCCAGTGCGCGTACACCCCGCCGTGCGACGCGATCACGCAACCGGCTCAACAACCCCATGACGTCCTCACCGCGCGTGTGACCCAGATGACCTGCGGACGTGCCCCGGACCCGATGGGCGGAGCGAAATCCTGCAAGCAATAATGCGTCGTGTGACAACGGCAGCGCCCTCCATCGGCCAGCGCGTGCACTCGCTGAACCGACCGAACATGGTCAGCGTCGGCACGATCGTCTGGCTGTCCAGTGAGCTCATGTTCTTCGCTGGGCTCTTCGCCATGTTCTTCACGGTGAAGGCCCAGAACGAGGGGCACTGGCCACCAGAGCCGACCCACCTGAACGTGCCTTACGCACTGTTCTTCACGATCATCCTGGTGGCTTCCTCGTTCACGTGCCAGTGGGGCGTGTTCGCGGCCGAGCGGGGTGACGTGTTCGGTCTGCGTCGCTGGTACATCGTGACGCTGATCATGGGTGCGATCTTCGTGGCCGGCCAGGCCGGTGAGTACGTGACCCTCGTCAGCGAGGGCACGACCATCCCGGCCTCGGCCTACGGCACCGTCTTCTACCTGACGACCGGCTTCCACGGCCTGCACGTGATCGGTGGTCTGATCGCGTTCGGCTACCTGCTGGTTCGCACGAAGCTGAGCAAGTTCACGCCCGCGCAGGCAACCTCCGCGATCGTCGTGTCGTACTACTGGCACTTCGTCGACGTCGTCTGGATCGGCTTGTTCGCCATCATCTACATCGTGCCCTGACCAGCTCGAACCCCGAACTCACACCAGCAAGGGTTGCCGCACACATGACCACCAACACCACACGGGCCCGGAAGCGCGGCACGAAGCTGCGCAGGCGGATCTCGGGTCTGCTCGCGCTGGGCTTCGCGCTGCTGGCCGCCGGTTTCCTGTTCAGCGCCCTCGCGCCGCAGCCGCAGACCGCCCAGGCGCAGGACGACCCGGCGCAGGTGCGACTGGGCGAGCAGCTCTACAACAACGCCTGCATCACCTGCCACGGCAGCAACCTGGACGGCGTCCAGGACCGCGGCCCCAGCCTCATCGGCGTCGGCGAGGCGGCCGTGTACTTCCAGGTGTCCTCGGGCCGCATGCCGATGGCGCGCCAGGAGGCGCAGGCCCAGCGCAAGCCCGCCAAGTTCACGCCGGAGGAGGTGGACGCGCTCGGCGCGTTCATCCAGTCCCGCGGCGGCGGCCCGCAGACCCCCGAGGAGCGCGGCGAGGCGCTGCGCGGCGAGGACCCGGCCCGAGGCGGTGAGCTGTTCCGGCTCAACTGCGCGGCGTGCCACAACTTCACCGGTCGCGGCGGGGCGCTGTCGTCCGGCAAGTTCGCACCCGAGCTCGACGGCGTGTCCGAAGAGCACCTGTACACCGCGATGCTCACGGGTCCGCAGAACATGCCGAAGTTCTCCGACCGGCAGCTCACGCCGGAGGAGAAGGAAGACATCATCGCTTACATCAAGTCGGTGACCGACGGGAACAACAACCCCGGCGGCGCCCCCCTCGGCGGCCTCGGGCCGGTATCGGAGGGTCTGATCGCGTTCATCGTGGGTATCGCCGCCCTGATCGGCGTGACCCTCTGGATCGGAGCCAAGGCATGAGCGGCGTGAAGCCGAACGAGCTGCCCGACGAGGCGGAACTCGCCGGGATGAGCCGGGAAGAGCTGGTCAAGCTCGGTGCCGGCATGGACGGCGTCGAGCTGGTCCACTACGAGGACCGCTGGCCGGTCAAGGGCACCCGCGCGGAGAAGCGCGCCGAGCGCCAGGTCGCGCTGTGGTTCCTGATCTCCGCGCTCTCCGGCCTCGCGTTCCTGGTCGCGTTCATCTGGTGGCCGTGGAAGTACGAGGCGCCGCACTCCACCAACCACCTCCTGTACAGCCTGTACACGCCGGTCATCGGCTTCACGCTCGGCCTGTCCGTGCTGGCCGTCGGCATCGGCGCCCTGCTGTACACGAAGAAGTTCATCCCGGAGGAGCTGGCCGTCCAGCAGCGCCACGACGGCGGGTCGAGCGAGGTCGACAAGGCCACGATCATCGCCGAGCTGGCCGACGCGGGCGAGCGCTCCACCCTGGGCCGTCGCGGGCTCATCAAGAAGACCGCCGGTCTCGGCATCGGCGTGCTCGGCCTGGGCGTCACTGCCGTCCCGCTCGGCGGTCTGATCAAGAACCCGTGGGCGGACAGCGACTCGAAGGACTCGCTGTGGCACACCGCGTGGAAGTCCGAGAACGGCGAGAAGGTCTACCTGCGCCGGCACACGGGCAACTTCCACGAGGTCGCGCTGGTGCGTCCGGAGGACCTGGACGCCGGCGGTTTCGAAACGGTGTTCCCGTTCCGCGAGTCGGAGCGTGAGGACGAAGAAGCCCTGGTCCACGCGTTGAAGCGGGCCGACAGCCCGGTCATGCTCATCCGCCTGCGCCCGAACCAGCCGGTGGTCAAGCGGGCGGGCCAGGAGGACTTCAACTACGGCGACTTCTACGCGTACTCGAAGATCTGCACGCACCTCGGGTGCCCGACCTCGCTGTACGAGCAGCAGACCGGCCTGCTGCTCTGCCCCTGCCACCAGTCGCAGTTCGACGTCTTCCACTACGCCAAGCCGCGGTTCGGTCCGGCAACTCGTGCCCTCCCGCAGCTTCCCATCACGGTTGACGAGGACGGATACTTGATTGCCCGCAGCGACTTCATCGAGGCTGTGGGTCCGGCGTTCTGGGAGCGTAAGTCATGAGCGGAATCACCACGCCGACGAAACGGCAGGGCCTGATTTCCCGCGCCGCGGGTGGCACCGCGAAGTGGGCTGACGACCGGTACCACATGGCCGGTGGCGTGCGGCGACAGCTGAACAAGGTGTTCCCGACCCACTGGTCGTTCCTGCTCGGCGAGATCGCGCTGTACAGCTTCATCATCCTGTTGCTGTCGGGCACCTACCTGGCGCTGTTCTTCGACCCCTCCATGGAGGAGGTCGTCTACAACGGCAGCTTCGTGAACCTCCAGGGCATCGAGATGTCCCGGGCGTTCGAGTCGACCCTGCACATCTCGTTCGAGGTGCGCGGCGGCCTGTTCGTGCGCCAGGTCCACCACTGGGCCGCCCTGCTGTTCATGGGCGCGATCGTGGTGCACATGTTCCGGATCTTCTTCACCGGCGCCTTCCGGCGTCCGCGTGAGATCAACTGGGTCATCGGCATCGTGCTGTTCATGCTGGGCGCGATCGAGGGCTTCCTCGGCTACTCGCTCCCCGACGACCTGCTGTCCGGTACGGGCCTGCGCGTGATGGCGGCGCTGCTGATCTCGTTCCCGGTGGTCGGCACGTGGATCAACTGGCTGGCGTTCGGCGGCGAGTTCCCCGGGATGGAGATCATCCCGCGGCTCTACACGCTGCACATCCTGGTGATCCCGGGCATCATCCTGGCGCTCATCGCGGTGCACCTCGGCCTGGTCTGGTACCAGAAGCACACGCAGTTCCCGGGTGTGGGCCGCAAGGAGAGCAACGTCGTCGGCGTCCGCATCATGCCGGTGTTCGCGGCCAAGGGCGGCGGCTTCCTGGCCATCGTCGTGGCCGTCACCGCGATCATGGGCGGCATCTTCCAGATCAACCCGATCTGGAACTTCGGCCCGTACAACGCGGCGCAGGTGTCGGCGGGCGTGCAGCCCGACTGGTACATGGGCTGGACCGACGGCCTGATCCGGCTGTGGCCCGCGTGGGAGCTGTACCTGGGCAACTACACGGTGCCGGCGGCGTTCCTGCCGTTCCTCCTGGGCCTGCCGCTGCTGACCGGTCTCGCCGCGGTGTACCCGTGGATCGAGCGCAAGCTGACCAAGGACTACGCGCACCACAACCTGCTGCAGCGCCCGCGCGACGTGCCGGTCCGGACGTCGCTGGGTGCGATGGCGATCTCGTACTTCATGGTGCTGCTGCTCTCGGGCGGCAACGACATCATCGCGATGAAGTTCGACATCTCGCTGAACGCGATGACGTGGATGGGCCGGATCGGCATGCTCCTGGTGCCACCGATGGCGTACTTCATCACCTACCGCATCTGCATCGGTCTGCAGCGCGCGGACCGCGAGGTGCTGGAGCACGGTGTCGAGACGGGCATCATCAAGCGCCTGCCGCACGGCGAGTTCATCGAGGTCCACCAGCCGCTCGGCCCGGTGGACGAGCACGGCCACCCGCTGGCCCTGGAGTACCAGGGTGCTCCGGTGCCGAAGAAGATGAACAAGCTGGGTTCGGCGGGCCACCCGGTTCCGGGCAGCTTCCTGACCCCGGACGCACCGGAGGAGACCGCAGCCCTGGCCCGTGCGCGTGCCGCGCGCGGCGTCTCGGCCGACTCCATGACCGGCGAGAACAAGCCCGCGGGCGAGCTGGCCGGCAAGCCGTCGCAGCCCGAGGACTGATCGTTCGTCTGTCGGAGAGGCCCCGCACCTGCCCGGTGCGGGGCCTCTTCGCGTGTGAAGGGCTGTGTGCGGGCTAGGGTGCGGCGGTGCCCAGCCTGGACCGGCGTCCGCTGCTCTTCCTCGACGTGGACGGACCGCTCATCCCGTTCGGCGGTTCCGGATACCCGACTCACGGGACGGCCGCGGCGAACCCGCTCCTGACCAGGGTCGACCCCGGTCACGGGCCGAGGTTGGCCGCGTTGGCGTGCGAGCTGGTCTGGGCGACGACGTGGTTGGAGGAGGCGAACGAGGCCGTCGCGCCGCGGCTCGGTCTACCGCCGCTCCCGGTGGTGGCGTGGCCTGAGCCGTCCGAGGACGACGAGCCCGCCGGCCTGCACTGGAAGACCCGCGCCCTGGTCGACTGGGCGGACGGTCGTCGCTTCGCGTGGGTGGACGACGAGATCACCGACGCGGACCGCAGGTGGGTGGCCGCGCACCACCGGGGCGGCGCGCTGCTGCACCGGGTCGACCCGCGGCAGGGCCTGACGGCGGCCGACTTCACCGCGCTCGACGGGTGGTTCCGGCGCGAGCGCTGAACCGCCGGCCGTGCCGGGGCGCGTGCTTCGCAGCCGCGGTCAGTCGGGCACGCGGTCAGTCGGGCACGCGGTTACCGGGTCACACGGTCAGCGGGCCACGCGGTCAGGCGTCGTCGAGGCCGATGGCGAACGCCGCGTCCGTGTCGCGCTTCGAGTACGACCGGAACGAGATGTGGGTGTCGGTGTTCAGCACGCCGGGCACCTTGGAGATGTGGCCGGGCACCAGGTCGGCGAGGTCCTCGTGCTTGGCGACCTTGACGAGGGCGATCAGGTCGACGTCGCCGGCGCACGAGTAGACCTCGGTGACGCCCTCGATGTCGGCGATCGCCTGCGCCGCGTCCGGAATGCTCTCGGCGGCGGCCTGGATCAGCACGATCGCGGTGATCACAGCGGTCCTCCACAAGTCGTCGGGGTATCGACCGCCCACATGCTAGTGGCCCGCCATCCGGTACTGGTCGCGACCGGCCTCTGCCCGCGCCACCCAGTCGCGCCACGCACCGGCGGCGAACGCGGGCGAGCTCCACGGCTGCTCGCAGTGCACGAGCCGGGTGCCCGGCCGGTCCAGCCACCGCAGCACCACGCCGACCTCCTCGGCGGGCGCGCCGAACAGCGGACCGTCACCCGGGATCACCGTCTCGGCGGACGCCACCAGCGCGTCCACCACCGGCATCGGGCGCACGCCGCGCCGCGCCACCCCGGCCGAGGCCAACCGCCCGTGCCGCACCACGGCGAACTCCCACCCGCCGGACCCGTCGGGCCGCGCCGCCACCACCTCGGGCAGCGCGGCCAGGCCGGCGAGCCGTTGCGCCCGATCCAGCGAACGCACCAACGACGACATGCGGTCACGGCGGGTGGCGGCGTCCTCGAAGCGGTGGGCGGCGGCCAGCGCGTCGATCTGCGCGGTGAGCCCGTGCAGGGGCGTCACGTCCGCCCCGCCGACCAGCCGCCGGAACGCCTCGGCGGCGGGGGAGTACTCGTCCACCGACTGCCGTCCCGCGCACGGCGCCTTGCACCGCTCCAACTCCAGCAGCGCGCACGGCGTGGCGGACGCGTTGCGCGCCGGGATGCGCAGGGAGCACGCCCTCAGCGGCACGGCCTCCAACATCGCCTCCAGGGCCGCCTCGGCGAGCCTCCGCGACCGGAACGGCCCGAGCGCGCCGTCCCGGGGCGTGCGGACCACGGAGAGGCGCGGGAACGCCTCCTCGGTCAGCACGAGCCACCACGCCTGCCCCTGGTTCTTGGAACGCCGGTTGTAGGCCGGCTTGTGCGCGGTCAGCAGCCGCAGCTCCCGGACCTCCGCCTCCAACGGGTGCGAGCACTCCACCGCGTCCACCCGTACCGCCAGCGAGACCATCTCCCGCAGCCGCTTCCGACCCTCGCTTGCGGTGAAGTACTGCCGCACGCGCCGCCGGAGGTCGGACGCCGTGCCGACGTACAGCACCTCCTCGGACGGTCCGCGGAACAGGTAGACGCCGGGAGTGGACGGCAGGTCGGCGGCGAGCGTCCGCTTGCGCCGCTGCGCCGGCGTGACCTCGGGCAGGTAGGCGACCAGCTCCTCCAGCGAGTGCACCCCGACCGACCCGACCCGCTCCAGCAGGTGGTGCAGCACCTCGACGGTCGCGCGGGCGTCGATCAGCGCCCGGTGGTTCGGCTGCACGGACACCCCGAACAGGTGCGCCAGCGCGGACAGCCGGCAGCTCGGCGCCTCGTCCCGGCTCAGCACCCGACGGGCGAGCTTCACCGTGCAGACGACGGTCGGCTTGGGCCACGGGTACCCGTGGCGGGCGCAGGCGGCCTTGATGAAACCGACGTCGAAGCCGGAGTTGTGCGCCACCAGCACCGCCCCGGCGGCGAACTCGAGGAACGCGGGCAGCACCGTGCCGAGCCGCGGCGCGCCGGTCACCATCAGCTCGGTGATCCCGGTCAGGGCCACCACCTGCGGCGGGATGCCGCGTTCGGGGTCGACGAGCGTCCCGAACTCGCCGATCACCCGCCCGCCGCGCACCTTCACCGCGCCGATCTCGGTGATCGCGTCACCGTCGGCCCGCCCGCCGGTGGTCTCCAGGTCGAACACGACGAAGGTGACCTCGCGCAGCGGGGTGCCCAGTTCGTCGAACGTGAGCTGAGTAGTCATGGCGGGCGCACGGTATCCGCCACCACCGACAATGTTGACGTCCGCTGCTCCGCGGACGGGGCCCGGTCGCCCGGCCGCCGGTCGTCCGCGACCTCGCGGTACGGGCCGACGCCGGAGGGGGCGCAGTCCGGGAGAGGCCTTAACCTGTACTGATGCAGGACCCGATCGCGCCGGCGAACAGTGCCGACGACCTGGGGGGCGAGGACCCCGAGCAGGTCGTCGAGTCCACTGTGGACTGGTCCGCGCTGCCCGAGCCGCTGCGGTCGCGGCTCGCCGAGCTGAGCGCGGATGCGTTGGGGGACTTGGCGAAGGTCGACGTGCCGCAGTCCCTTCGCGCGGTGGCGAGGTTCGCGCCGACGAAGCGCGCGCGGCTGGGCGGCCCGGTGTTGCTGAGCGGCTTGAAGTCGTCCTCGAACTTCCGCGCCGCCGTCGTCGAGTGGCTCCGGCGCAACCGGCCGGCGGCGCTGGAGGTCACGTCGCCGGACCCGGTGGCGGCCGGCGCGGCGGCGGTCCTGCAGGGCGACGAGCTCGCGGCGCACCTCATCGAGCTGATCGGCCGGCGTGCGGCGGACGCGTCGCTGCGGTCCGAACGCGACCTCGCCGTGCAGCGCGCGGAACGTCTCGACGCGGAGTTGGAGCGGCTGAAGGCGGAACGGGCCGAGGCGGGCGGCGTGGCGGACAAGATCCGCGAGGAGGCCGACGTCGAGCTGGAACGGCTCCGCAAGCGGTTGCGGGAGCAGGGCGTGCGGCTGCGCGAGGCCAAGGACCGGGCCGAGTCGGCGGCGGCCGAGGTCGAACGGGTGCGGGCGGGCGCCGACGCCGAGGTGCGCCGGTTGGCCGCCGAACGGGACCGCGAGCGCGAACGCGCCGAGCACGAGCGGGCCAAGGCGCAGCGGGCCGTGGCGGACGCCGACGTGGCGCGGCAGTCGGCCAAGGAAGCCCGTCAGGCCGACGAGGTGCGGTTGGCGCTGCTCGTCGACACCCTCGACGGCGCGGTGAACGGCCTGCGCCGCGAGCTGGCCCTCGGTGGCGCCGGCCCGCGGCCCGCGGACCTCGTCCGGGGCGCGAGCGCGGCGCAGGGCGCGGTCGGGCGGGTGGAGGACCCGGCGGCGTTGGACCGGCTGCTGGCGCTGCCCGCCGTCCACTTGATCGTGGACGGCTACAACGTGACCAAGACCGGCTACCCGGAACTGTCGCTGTCGGATCAGCGGGACCGGTTGGTGCACCAGTTGGCCGTGTTGGCGGCGCGCACCGGCGCGGAGGTGACGTTGGTGTTCGACGGCGCCGGAGTGGTGGCCGTGCCGACGTCCGCGCCGCGCGGAGTCCGTGTGCTGTTCAGTGATCCGGGCGTGTTGGCGGACGACGTGATCAGGGCGTTGGTGACGGCCGAGCCGGAGGGCCGTCCGGTCGTCGTGGTGACGTCCGATCGGGCGGTGGCCGATTCCGTCCGGCGGCGGGGCGCGCACCCGGTGCCGTCCGCGGTGCTGCTGGCACGTTTGGGCCGGGTGTGACACGAATCGTGTTTTTAACACCACCGGCGGTCACACGACCAGGTCACAGCTAGGCCGTTTGGGAACGCTCGGTTTCCCGCAACGATTTCCTTGCCCCGCCAGTGGACTCTGGGGCTCACTTTTCGTAACCTAGCCGAGATCTCGCGGCGAGCATGCGGTCCATCCTGGGCGGCGACGCGGGTTCACCGCCGAATCGGCCTGTCGGGGAGCCGAGCCGGAACTCGATCACGAGTCACTTGTCGGGCTGCTCCCTGCGCCCGATCGGCAGGCGGTTCACACGAAGGAGACACACGCGACTGTGGCGTCGCAACGACTCAAGCGCGGCCTGCGCGGGGCGATGGCGGCCACGGCGGTGGCCGCTGCCGCGGTGGGCGCACTGCCCGTACCCGCCGGAGCCCAGCCGAACACCCCCGCGAACGCCTCCGAGGCGCTGAAGAAGTACAACGAACTGGCCGAGCAGGCCACCAAGCTCAACGAAGAAGTCCTGCGCGCGGAGGAGAACCGCGCCGCCAACCAGGCGAAGCTGGACGAGGCGAACGCCGCCCTCGCCCAGGCGACCCAGGCCGGCGACCAGGCGAAGGTGGACGAGGAGAACTTCCGCGTCCAGGTCGACAAGCTCACCGAGGCGTCGTTCGAGGGCGCCCGGTTCAACCAGCTGTCGGCCTTGCTGGTCTCCGACTCCCAGCAGGACTTCCTGAACCGCATGTCGGCGCTCGGCGTGCTGGCTTCGGACAACGAGGAAGCCCTCGACCGGCTCTCCGGTGCGGTCGCCGCCGCTGACGACGCGCGCCAGAAGGCCGCCGCCGCACAGGGCGCCGCACAGGCGGCGACCGACGAGGCGGCCCGGATCGCCGAGGACCTCACGAAGCGCAAGAACGAGCTGGACGGCCAGGTCACCGAGGTCAGGACCCAGCTCAACCGGCTGACCGCGCAGGAGCGCACCGTCCTGCGCGACCCGGGCGAGACGCCCAACGTCGCCGTGCCCGCCGGTGCGGCGGGTCAGGCCCTCCAGTTCGCGCTGGACCAGATCGGCGACATGTACCAGTACGGCGCGACGGGCCCGAACCTCTGGGACTGCTCGGGGCTGACGTCGAAGGCCTACGCGGCGGCCGGTGTGGCCATTCCGCGCACCTCCGGCGGTCAGGCGGGCGCGGGCCGTGCGGTCAGCCGCGGTGAGGTCACGGCCGGTGACCTGATCATCTACAACGGCGGCATGCACGTCGGCATGGCGGTGGACAACGGTCGGGTCGTGCACGCGTCCACCGACGGCGTCCCGGTCAAGGTCGTGTCGCTCGAAGCTCCGGGCAGCATCTACGCCATGCGGCGCATCGCGGGCTGACAGCGGTCGTCCGGCAGGGCCATCCTGGACGTCGGGGTGGCCCTGCCGATGACTTTGGAGGCTCGTGAGCCGCTATCGGGTCCTGCTGGCCGCGCTGGTGGCCGTGACGTTCCTCGCCGGACTGGGCTTGGCCGCGGTCCCGGTGAGCCCGTCCGCACCTTCGGCGTCCGCGGACACCGCCGCGTCACCGCGCGCGGACGCGATCCGGTCCCTGCTCGAACGCCGCGCGCGGGCGGTGCTGGAACGCGACGAGACGGCGTTCACCGCCGACCTGGACCCGTTGGCAGACCCCGCGTTCCGGCAGCGGCAGCGCGACCTGTTCCGCAACCTCGCCGCCGTGCCGCTGGCCGAGTGGGACTACCTCGCCGAGTGGGACTCCGGCGCGCGAGGCGAGGCCGACCTCTCGTCGCTCGACCTGCCCGCCGCCGACGAATCATGGGCGCCGGACGTGCGGCTGTCCTACCGGCTGCGCGGCGTGGACGCGGAACCCAGCAGCCAGGGCATGGCGTACCTGTTCACCAAGCGCGACGGCAAGTGGCACCTCAACTCCGACACCGCCCTCGAACCGATCGGCAAGCGCACCTGGCGCGGGCCGTGGGACTTCGGGCCTTGCCAGGTCCTCACCGGCACCGGCGGGTTCGTGCTGAGCCACCCCGGCGGTGAGGCGCTGGCCGCACGGGTGCTCGCCGAGTTGGACGACGCGGTGGCGGCGGTGACCGAGGTGTGGGGGCCGGCGTGGTCGCGCCAAGTGGCCGTGCTGATCCCGGCGGGTGTGGACGAGATGCGCGCGCTGGTCGGACCCGGGTTCGCCACCGGGTCGATCGCGGGCGTCGCGGTGGCCGACCGGGTCGACCCCGACACGCACACGGCCCGTGGTCAACGGGTGGTGCTGAACCCGGACAGCGCGGGCGCGTTGTCGCCGTTGTCGCTGGGGGTGCTGCTGCGGCACGAGATCACGCACGTCGCCGCGCGCGGTGAGACCGTGGACGGCGCGCCGATGTGGGTGCTGGAGGGTTTCGCGGACTACGTGGGGTACCGGCGCAGCGACGTGCCGCCGCGCAAGGCCGCGCCGTTGCTGGCGGCACAGGTCCGGCAAGGGCTGCCCACCGCGTTGCCGGCGGACGCCGACTTCCGCGGCGGTGCGATGGAGCTGGCGTACCAGCAGTCGTGGTCGCTGAACCTGTACCTGGCGTCCACTTTGGGCGAGCCGGGGCTGGTGCGGCTGCACCGGCGGCTCGCGCGGGTCGGTGTGTCCGAAGTGGACGGTGTGTTGCGCGAGGTCACAGGGCAGGACACGGCGGGGTTGGTGCGGGGGTGGCAGGACTTCCTGCGGCAGGCGTTCGGGTGACGAGGTGGTCCCGTAACGTGGGTGCGTGCGTCGGACCCTGTTGGTGACCAATGACTTCCCGCCCCGGCCCGGCGGCATCCAGGCCTACTTGCACGCGTTGGCCGTGCGGCTGCCCGAGTTGGTGGTGTACGCGCCGTCGTGGGAGTCGCCTTCCGGCTCGCACCCGGAGTTCGACGCCGTGCAGCCGTTCGAGGTGGTGCGGCATCCGGGGACGTTGATGCTGCCCACGCCGGACGTCCTGCGGCGGGCGTCGGACATCCTGCGCGGGGCGCGTTGTGACGCCGTGTGGTTCGGGGCGGCGGCTCCGCTGGCGTTGATGGCGTCCCGGCTGCGGGCGGCGGGCGCTTCGCGGGTGGTGGCGTCGACGCACGGGCACGAGGTCGGGTGGTCGATGCTGCCGGGCGCGCGGCAGGCGTTGCGGCGGATCGGGTCGGACGTGGACGTGGTGACGTTCGTGAGCCGGTACACGCGGTCCCGGTTCGCGGCGGCTTTCGGGCCGCTGGCGGCGTTGGAGCACTTGCCGTCCGGTGTGGACACGTCGGTCTTCGCGCCCGACGCGTCCGCTCGGGAATCGCTTCGGGCGCGGTACGGGTTGGGCGACCGGCCGGTGGTGGTGTGCGTGTCGCGTCTCGTGCCGCGGAAGGGGCAGGACGTGCTGGTGCGGGCGTTGCCGGAGATCCGGCGGCAGGTGCCCGACGCGGCGTTGCTGCTGGTGGGCGGTGGGCCGTACCGGGGGACCTTGGAGCGGTTGGCCGCGTCGGTCGGGGTGTCGGAGCACGTGGTGATGACCGGGTCCGTGCCGTGGGAGGAACTGCCGGGGCACTACAACGCCGGTGACGTGTTCGCCATGCCGTGCCGGACTCGCGGGCGTGGGCTGGACGTCGAGGGCCTCGGCATCGTGTACCTGGAGGCGTCGGCCACCGGGCTGCCGGTCGTGGCGGGGCGTTCGGGTGGTGCGCCGGAGACCGTGCGCGACGGCGTGACCGGCCGTGTGGTCGACGGTCGTGCGGTCGAGGAGGTCGCAAACGCCGTCGCCGCGCTCCTGGCCGACCCCGGCACCGCCGCGAAGATGGGCGCCGCCGGACGTGAGTGGGTCACGTCGAGCTGGCGCTGGGACGTCCTGGCCGACCGCCTCGCCGGCTTGATCAACTCCTGAACGTTCAACTCACCCGTCCCGAACGTAGGACTCACGCGTCCCGAACGTAGGACTCACGCGCCCTGAACGTAGGACTCACGCGAGTGCGGCGTGAGTCCTACGTTCGTGCGGCGTGAGTCCTACGTTCGCGGGCCGTGAGTCCTACGTTCGGAACGGGTGAGTTCAACGTTCGGAACGCGTTGTCCGGGTGGACAGGGCGGTGTGGACGGCGGCCAGTTCGGTGCGGGCCGAACGCTCGGTCACGCGCAGGCCCAGGTTCGCGGTGAGGGTGACGGCCTCGGTGGCCAGGGTCTCCGCTTCGGCCGGCCGGTCCAGGAGGCGGCGGACGGACGCCAGGCCGACGAGGGCGCGAGCCTCACCGGGGAGGTAGCCGATCCGGCGTGCCTTCGTGAGGGCCTGCTGGAACTGCTCGTCGGCGGTGCGGAGCGAGCCCAGACCGCGGTTCGCGGACGCCATCACCACCAGCACGTTCGTGGTGATCCGCTGGTCGCCGTCCTCCCGCAACTCGGTCAACGCCTGGTCCGCCAGCGCCAGCGCCTCGGCGTGCTCGCCCAAGTCCAGCCGCACGGACGCGATCGTCTCCAACACCCGTGCGGTGGACTCCCGGAACCCCGCGTCGGTCGACAGCCGCAACGCCTCGGAGAGGTGGACGAGCGCGCGCTGCGGTTCCCCCATGACCTGCGACGCCACCCCGAGCAACGTCAACGCGGTGATCTCACTGGACCGCAGCCCGTGCCCCACGCTGATCGCCAGGGCCTCGGTCAGCAGGTCCGACGCCTCGGCCGGCTCGCCGGTCTCGATCGCCAGCACGCCCAACCCGATCAGCACACCCGCCTCACCCGACCGCGGCCCACCGGACTCGCGCTTCAACGCCAGGCACGTCTCCAGGTCGTCGCGCGCACCTTCCATGTCGCCGGCGTCCATCCGCACCACGCCCAGGCAGCTGCGCACCCCCGCCTCCGACGCCAGGTCACCGGACACCCGGTGCAGCTCGACCGCGCGCGTGTAGTGCGCGATGGACGTGGTGAACTCGCCGAGCCGCCAGTGCAACGTGGCCAGGTTCTGGTGCATCGCCGCCTCGCCAGCCAGGTCGCGCTGCTCGTGCGCCGCGTCCATCCCGTACCGCGCGGTCGACAGCCACTCGGTGACGTGCTTGCCGATCCACAGGTACCCGCGCAGCCCGTCGGCCAGCCGCCACGACACCGCGGCCGGCCCGCGCTCGGCCGCCGAACGGATCGCCGCGGTCAGGTTCGCCCGCTCCGCGTCCAGCCACGCCCGCGCCTGCGCCGCCGTCCCGATCCGCGGCAACCGCACCGCCCGCGCGACCGGCGCGGGCAGCCGCATCAGGTCGGGGTACAGCAGTTCGGCGCAGTGGTCCACCGCCCGCACGTAGAACTCCAGCACCCGAACCCGCGCCGCGCCGACGTCCGGCTCGGCGTCCGCCACCTCGGCGGCGAACCGCGCCAGCTCGTCGTGGAACGCGTACCGACCCGAGCCGGAACGCACCAGCCGCGCCCTGGTCAGCTCGTCGAGCAGCGCGGCGGCCTCCGACACCGGCAGGTCCGCCGCGTTCGCCGCGACCTCGGCGGTGAAGTCCGGCCCCGGCACGACGCTCAGCAACGCGAACAACCGGCGTGCGGCGGGTGGCAGCGTGGCGTGCGCGAGTTCCAGCGGACCGCGGTCGCCCAGCCGTTCCAGGTACCGCGACACCGAGCCGCCGCCGACCGCCGCCGCCGCGATGCCCAGCGTCAACGGCAGGTGCCGGCACCGCCGCGCCAGCTCCTCCGCCGGCTGCCCGGACCGCCGCAGCAGGGCCAGCGACTCGTGCGGCTCGAACACGTCAAGCCCCACCCGGCGGGCGCCGTCGACGGCGATCAGGCCGCGCAGGTCGTCCCGGCTGGTCACCAGCACCGGGCAGCTCGCCGCACCGGGCAGCAGGGGCCGCACCTGGTCGGGCGCGACGGCGTTGTCCAGCACCAGCAGCATCCGCCGGCCGGTCAGCAACGACCGGAACAGCGTGCTCTGCTCGTCCACGTCCACCGGGATCTGCTCCGGCGGCACGCCCAGCGCCCGCAGGAACCGGGTCAGCGCCTCCACCACCGGCATCGCCGGCCCGGACGCGCCACCACGCAGGTCCACGTACAGCCGCCCGTCGGGGAACCGGTCGCGCAACCGGTGCGCCACGTGCACCGCCAACGCCGTCTTGCCCACCCCCGGCACGCCCGTCAGCGCCACGATCGGCACGGCGGTGCGCGGCCCGTCCGGCGCGACCAGCCGGGAGATCCGGTCCACCAGCGCGGTCCGGCCGACGAACACCGGCACGTCCGGCGGCAGCTGGTCCGGTCCGGGGTCGGTGCGCTCGGCGGGCGCGGCCAGGCTCGGGTCACCGACCAGGATCGCCTGGTGCAGCTCCCGCAGCGCCAGCCCGGGTTCGACGCCGAGCTGGTCGCCCAGCATCCGGTCGACCCGGCGGAAGGCCTCCAGCGCCTCGGCCTGCCTGCTGCCCCGGTACAGCGCCACCATGAGCTGCGCCCAGAACCGCTCGCGCAGCGGGTGGTCCGCGGTCAACGACCGCAGCACCGGGACCAGCCGCTCGTGGTTGCCCAGCGCGAGCTCGACGTCGTTGCGCTCCTCGTGCACCACCAGCAGCCGCTCGGCCAGCCTCGGCACGGTGCTGTCGCGCAACGCGTCCGACGGCACGTCCGACAGCGCCGGACCGCGCCACAGCGCCAACGCCTGCGCGTACAGCTCGGCCGCGTCGGCGAGGTGGCCGGACTGCGCGGCCTGACGGGCGAGGCCGGCGGTGGTGGTGAACCGGTGCACGTCGACCTGTTCGGGTGGCACGACCAGCCGGTAGCCGTCCGAGGTGGTCCGGATCAGGGACGGGTCGCCGAGGAGTTGCCGGAGCCGCATGACGTAGGTCTGCAAGGTGCCGCGCGTGCGTGCGGGAGGGTCGTCACCCCACAGGTACGAGACCAGTTCGCCAATTGGGACGACCCGTCCGGCGCGCAGCGACAACGCGGCCAGCAGCGCACGGTGCTTGCCGGCCCGCACCGACACCGGCTCGCCGTGTATGCGCACTTCAAGGGGGCCGAGAAGGCCGAACCACGGCCCTGCGCCCATCCGTTTGCGTCCCCTCGTTCCGCCTCCCCGGGTACAGCCTAGGACCGGCGCTGACGGCACGAGTCACCGCCGCGTCAGCGATACGACAGCGCGTTCCTGCACTCTTGGAGATGTCCCGGTTGGGGGACCGGGACAACAGGACTTCTCGGGTCCGCGTCATGCGGATACGCGATCACTGGGGGTCGAGTGGCCCGCACCGATCAGGTGCGGGCCACTCGTCTTATGTGCGCCCAGAGCCGGCGGGGGCCGGGACCTCAGCCGGCGTAGATGGCGTCGATGTCCTGCTTGTAGGTGCTGGCCACGACCGAGCGGCGCAGCTTGAGGCTGGGGGTCATCTCGCCGCCCGCCTCGGTGAAGTCCACCGGCAGGACGCGGAACTTCCGGATCGCCTCCGCCTTGGACACCGCCAGGTTGGCCTCGTCCACCGCGGCCTGGATCTCGCCGCGCAGCGTCTCGTCGTCCACCATCTCCGCCACGGTCGCCGACGTCGGCTTGCCGTGCTGCTCCTTCCACGTCGGGAAGAACTCCGGGTCGATCGTGATCAGCGCGCCGATGAACGGCTGCGCGTCGCCGACGACCATGCACTGGCTGATCAGCGGGTGCGCGCGGAGGCGGTCCTCGAGGACGGCGGGCGAGACGTTCTTGCCGCCGGCGGTGACGATGATCTCCTTCTTGCGGCCGGTGATCTTGACGAAGCCGTCCTCGTCCAGTTCGCCGAGGTCACCGGTGTGGAACCAGCCGTCCTCCAGCGCCTCCGAGGTGGCCTGCGCGTTGTTCCAGTAGCTGCGGAACACGATGTCGCCCTTGATCAGGATCTCGCCGTCCTCGGCGATGCGCACCGACGTGCCGATCATCGGCCGGCCCACCGTGCCCACCCGGAACGCGGCCTTGGTGTTGACGCTCGCCGCCGCGCTGGTCTCGGTCAGGCCGTAGCCCTCCAGCACCGGCACGCCCACGCCGCGGAAGAAGTGGGCCAGGCGTTCGCCGAGCGGAGCGCCGCCGGACACCGCCGCGATGCACCGGCCGCCGAGCGCGGCCTGGAGCTTGCTGTAGACGAGCTTCGAGAACACCGCGTGCTTGATCTTGAGCCCGAGGCCCGCGCCGCCGGTGTCCTGCGCCTCGCTGTACTGCACCGCGGTCGCCTCGGCGGCGTCGAAGATCTTGCCCTTGCCCGCCGCGTGCGCCTTCTGCTTCGCGCCGTTGTAGACCTTCTCGAACACCCGCGGCACGGCCACCACGAACGTCGGCCGGAACGACTGGAGGTCCGGCACCAGGTTCTTCACGTCCCAGGTGTGCCCCAGCGTGACCCGCGTGTACACGCCCGTCACCGACAGGGAGCGGGCCAGGATGTGCGCCAGCGGCAGGAACAGCAGCAGCGAGTTGCCCGCCCGCATGAGCTCGGGGAACGCCGCGATCCCGCCGCGCACCTCGGCCAGCAGGTTCCGGTGGGTCAGCTCGCAGCCCTTCGGGCGGCCCGTGGTGCCGGAGGTGTAGACGATCGTCGCGGTGTCGTCCGCGCTGACCTCCTTGCGCCGGGCACGGGCGTCGTCGTCGGACACCGAGGCGCCCAACGCGGTCAGCTCGTCGATCGCGCCCGCCGCGTCACCGGAGGGGCCGTCGATCTGCCACACGTGCCGCACCTCGGGCAGGCCCGCCACCACCGAGTCCACCGTCGCGCGGTGGTCGGAGGTCTCCACGAACACGGCCTTGGCCGCGGAGTCGGACAGGATCCACTCGACCTGCTCGGCGGAGGAGGTCTCGTAGATCGGGACCACGATCCCGCCCGCGTGCCAGATGGCGAAGTCGAGCAGGGTCCACTCGTAGCGGGTCTTGGACATCAGGCCGACCCTGTCGCCGACCTGGAGACCCGCCGCGACCATGCCCTTGGCCAGGGCCAGCACCTGGGCGGCGAAATCACGGGCGGTGACGTCCACCCATGTCCCGTCCACGCGGCGGCGGAAGCTGACGGCGTTGCCGAAGCGCTCCGCGTTCGCCCACACCATGTCGGTGAGGTTCTCCTCGGCAGCCACAGTGGCGGTGGCGGGGACGCTGAACTCGCGCACGTCGACCTCCGGACGATTCGTTTGTTACCGGTGGGGAAACTTAGCCTGTGATTCCGGCGATACACCAGGCTGGTGGGCACTTCCGTAACCGTGTCGTGGCACTCTTCCCATCCGTGCCCAGTGTCGACGTCGTGGACGAGACGTTCCTCGCAGTGCCTCCGGACGTGGTTGCCGCCGCCTTCGCGCCGCCCGTCGCCTGGGCGGAATTCTGGCCCGACCTCACCCTCGACGTCTACGCCGATCGGGGCAGTGAGGGGTTGCGCTGGACGGTGGCGGGCGCGTTGGTCGGAACGATGGAGGTCTGGCTGGAGGCCGTCATGGACGGCACCCTGCTGCACTACTTCCTCCGCGCCGACCTGCCCGGAAACGCCTCCGACCAGCAGGTCCGGCGCGAGGTGCGCCGCCGCCAGCTGGCCGCCAAGGAGGTCTCGCTCGGGCTCAAAGTGATCTTGGAGGCCGGCCGGCCTCCCGGCGTACCGCCCCTCCTGCCGTAGATTCGGGTCTCGTGCGGGTTCACGTCGTCTCGGACGTCCACGGCAACGCGGAGGCACTGGCCCGCGCCGGGGACGGTGCCGACGCGCTGGTGGTGCTGGGTGACCTGGTCGACTTCGTCGACTACTACGACCACGGCAAGGGCATCCTCGGCCGGGTGTTCGGCGCGGAGAAGGTCGAGGTGTTCGCCCGGCTCCGGCGGGGCAGGCTCGGCGCCGAGACGGTCCGCTACATGCGGTCGCTCTGGGAGAGCCTGGACAACGCCGCCGACGTCGTCCAGGAGGCGATCGTCGAGCAGTACACCGAGCTGTTC
Source organism: Saccharothrix sp. NRRL B-16314 (assembly GCF_000716595.1). GTDB lineage: Bacteria > Actinomycetota > Actinomycetes > Mycobacteriales > Pseudonocardiaceae > Actinosynnema. Next base: position 186,102 of record NZ_JNXC01000002.1, on the reverse strand, counting down.
GGGGCGATGAGCGCGCCCACCTACGCCACGCCGGGCAACGTGGACAGCCCCGAGCTGTGGCCGAGGTTCGCCCGCGACGGCCTGCACGTCCTGGACGGCCAGTCCGTCGACATCGGCGGGCTGCGGTTCGGCTTCGCGGGAGGCGCGCTGCTGCACCCCGGTTTCGTGCCGAACCGGCGCGGTCCCTGGCGGCCCTACCTGCGCACCGAGGACGAGTTCGGCGCGGCGTTGGCGGGCCTGGGCGAGGTCGACGTGCTGTGCACCCACGTGCCGCCGGCGGTGGCCGAGCTGACCTACGACGTGGTCGCCCGCCGACCCGAGCTCGGCTCCGCGTCGCTGCTGGAGGTGATCGAGCGCGACCGGCCGCGCTGGTCGGTGTTCGGGCACGTGCACCAGCCGATGGCGCGCCGGGTGCGGGTCGGCTGGACCGAGTGCGTCAACGTCGGCCACTTCCAGCGCAGCGGCACGCCCCACGTCCTGCGTTGGTGAGCGGATCTACCGGGTAGCCTCCCCGCATGGCCGACGAGTCCACCCAGTCCATCGTCATCGACGCGACGCCCGAGGAGATCGTGGCGGTCATCGCCGACTTCGACGCCTACCCCCAGTGGGCCAACGGCGTGAAGCGCACCGAGGTGCTGGAGACCGGGGCGGACGGCCGCGCGGCCCAGGTCAGGTTCAACATCGACCAGGGCCCGATCAAGGACGAGTACGTCCTCGCGTACGACGAGTGGTCCACGAAGAAGATCTCGTGGCACCTGGTCAAGGGCCAGATGCAGAAGTCGCAGGAGGGCAGCTACGCGCTGACCCCCAAGGGCGGCTCGACCGAGGTCACCTACACGCTCTCGGTGCAGTTGATCGTGCCGATGATCGGCCTGTTCCGCCGCAAAGCCGAAAAGATGATCATGGACACCGCGCTCAAGGAGCTCAAGCGGCGGGTGGAAAACGCTGGATGAGCGCCCGCCTGCTGCTCTTCACCGGTAAGGGCGGGGTCGGCAAGACGACCTTGGCCGCCGCCACCGCCACCGCGCTCGCCGCCGGTGGCCGCAAGGCGCTGGTCGTGTCCACCGATCCGGCGCACTCGCTCGGCGACGCGCTGGGCGTGCCTCTGTCCGGTCACGTCACCGAGGTCGAGGGCAGCCTCCACGCGGCCCAGGTCGACCCGCGCGCCCTCGTCGACGACGCCTGGCGCGACCTGCGCGGACACCTGCGGACCGTGCTCGCGGGCGCGGGCGTTGACGAGCTGGACGCCGAGGAGCTGACCGTCCTGCCCGGCGTCGAGGAGCTGCTGGCGCTGTCCGAGGTGCGCCGGCTGGCGAACGGCGGACCGTGGGACGTGGTGGTCGTCGACTGCGGTCCGACCGCCGAGACGTTGCGCCTGCTGGCGCTGCCCGAGGCGTTCGCCTCCTACCTGGAACGGCTGTTCCCGACCCACCGGCGGGTGGTGCGCGGGCTGCTGGCCGGTGTCGCGGGCAGCGGCACGGCCGAGAAGTGGGACGCCACCGCCGACGCGTTGGGCAGGCTCGCGGAAGACCTGGACCAGCTGCGCGGCTTGCTGACCTCGCCGTCCACCAGCGTGCGGCTCGTGCTCACCCCGGAACGGGTGGTCGCGGCGGAGACCAGGCGGACCGTGACGGCGCTGGCGCTGCAGGGCATCCGGGTGGACGGCGTGATCGCGAACCGGGTCGTGCCCGATCCGGGCGCGGACCGAGGTGCGGCGGCCGAGTGGCTGCGCACCCGGCGGACCGAGCAGGACGCGGTGCTCGCGGAACTGGGCGACCTCGGGTCCGTGCGCACGGTGGAGCACCGGGCCGCCGAACCCGTCGGCACGACCGCGTTGCTGGACGTCGCCGACGGCCTCTACCAGGGGCGTGACCCGCTGGAGGGCTCTGACGCCGACGACGGGCCACTGCTGGAGGTGGTGCGGTCCGGCGAGCAGGAGTACACGCTGCGCATCGCGCTGCCGGTCGGCGACTCGTCACTCGACCTGGCACGGGTCGGCGACGACCTCGCCGTCACCGTGGACGGCAGGCGCCGGCTCGTCGCGCTGCCATCGCTGCTCAAGCGCTGCGTGGTGACCGGCGCGGAGCTGGACGACACCGGGTTGGCGGTGCGATTCGCACCCGACCCCGACCTGTGGATGCGGTGAGGCACGTGGACTCGAAGCTTGCCGAGGAGCTGCGCCTGCTGCTCGACGCCGCCGCCGAGCGGGCGCAGCCGTGGCTGCACCGGATGGCCGCCGAGGGCGAGCACGACACCCGGAGCTGCGGCTGGTGCCCGTTGTGCAACGCGGTGGCGCTTGCCCGCGGCGACCGGTCGGAGCTGGCCGCGAAGGCCGCCGAACACGTGGCCGGGCTGATCGCGGTGCTGCGGGCGGCGTTGGCCGAGCCGGTGCCCACCCCCGCCGACTCCGGGGAAGAGGCGAGGAAGCCGCGCGTCCAGCACATCCCGGTGGTGCGGCGCGACAAGGGGTCGCAGTGCTGACTGTCGGCGTCGACGTCGGCGGGACGAGCGTGCGGGCCGGTGTGGTCGACGGCGACGGCGCGGTGCTCGACACGGCGCGTGCCGCCACGCCCAGCGGCGAAGAGGCGCTGGAGGAGGCGATCGGCGCGGCCGTCGCCGAGTTGGCGGGCCGGCACGACGTGGCCGCGGTCGGTCTGGCGGTCGCCGGGTTCGTCGCGTCGGACCGGATGACCGTGCGGTTCGCGCCGCACCTCGCGTGGCGGCAGGCGCCGGTGGCCGAGCGGATCTCGCAGCGCGTCGGCCTGCCGGTGGTGCTGGAGCACGACGCGAACGCCGCCGCGCTGGCCGAGCACCGGTTCGGCGCGGCGCGCGGGGCGAAGATCGCCGCCCTGGTCGCGATCGGCACCGGGATCGGCGGCGCGCTGTTGATCGACGGCCAGGTGTTCCGCGGTGCGCACGGCGTCGCGCCCGAGCTGGGGCACCTGCGGCTCGTGCCGGACGGGCGGCCGTGTCCGTGCGGCAAGAACGGCTGCTGGGAGCGGTACTGCAGCGGCACCGCGTTGAGCACGACGGCGATCGAGCTGCTGGCCCGGCACCCCGGCCTGTCGACCGTGCTGGCGCGGGAGGCGTTGGGCGATTCGCGGGCGGTCACCGGGCGGCGGGTGGCGGGCGCGGCGCGGGACGGCGACCCGTTGGCGCAACGTGCGATGGCCGACCTGGCGCGGTGGCTGGGCGAGGGGTTGGCGCTGGTCGCGGACGTGTACGACCCGGAGGTCGTGGTGATCGGCGGTGGGGTGTCGGAGTCCGCGCCGCTGTTCCTGGACGACGCGCGGGAGCGGTACGCGGCCGTGGTGACCGGAGCCGGGCACCGGCCGTTGGCCCGGATCCGGACGGCCCAGCTCGGCGACGACGCCGGGATCGTCGGGGTGGCGACGCTGGCGCGTGACGTGGCCGGCCACACTGCGCGCAACGGACGACCCCGGTGACCTGCACCGGACATTCGACGGCTTGCTCCGCGTAGCATCGCGGCATGCGCACCTCCGGCGCCGCGGCAGCCTTCCGGAGACTGAGGCCGCGCGACACGCACGCGGGCCCTGGGGTGACCCCGTGATGTCCGGATGAGTGTTCGAACGGGTGCGGCGCGTGATCACGCCGGCTACTTCCACGAGACCGCCTTCTACCGCGGTGACGACGACTTCCGGTCGATCGTGGCGCCGTTCGTCCAGGACGGTGTGGCGGCCGGCGAGCCGGTCGTCGTGGCGTGCCACCCGGCCAACGAGCGGCTGGTCCGGGACGTGGTGGCCGACGACGCCGGTGTGGTCTTCCTGGCCGGCCCGGACCAGTACGAGCGGCCGACCGAGGCGATCCTGGGGTACCGGAAGCTGTTCGCCGAGTACGCGGGCGCGGCGCAGATCCGGGTGGTGGGAGAGGTGCCGCACCCCGGCGTCGGCGTGCGGTGGGACTGGTGGTCGCGGTACGAGGCGGCGGTGAACGAGGTGTTCGCCGAGTTGCCGCTGTGGGGGCTGTGCCCGTACGACCTGCGGACCACGCCCGCGTCGGTGCTGGCGGACGTCCTGCGCACCCACCCGCACGTGATCGGGCCGGACGGCACCCACCAGCCGAACCCGCGCCACTCGCCGTGGACGTTGCCGCCGACCGTGCCCACCGCGCTCGAAGCGGACCCGCCGGTGGTCGAGCTGACCGACCCGGCGCCCGCGGAGGCCCGTCGGGCGGTGACCGCGGCCTGCGCTGCCACCCGTTTGACCCGGGACGACGTGGACGACCTCGTGTACGCGGCGAGCGAGGCCGTGACCAACGCCCTGTGCCACGGCAAGCCGCCGGTGACGCTGCGCGCGTGGGTCGCACCCGCGCAAGCCCTGGTCGCCGTCAGCGACCGCGGCAACGGCCCACCGTCCCCGACCGCGGGCCTGATCCCCACCAGCCACACGTCGACGGCCGGGGTCGGCCTCTGGCTGACCCACCGCACGTGCCGCGACGTGACCATGACCCGTGACCCGAACGGCTACACCATCCGCCTCACCGCCGGCCCCCACCTCCCGTGAGTCCTACGTTCCGGCCCCGTGAGTCCTACGTTCGGAACGCGTGAGTCCTACGTTCGGAACGCGTGAGTCCTACGTTCGCGTCCCCCGAGTTCAACGCTCAGAACGACCCAGGCCTGCCGGCCGTGTTCCGAGCGTTGAATTCGGGGGTTCTGAACGTAGGACACGGGGGTTCTGAAGGTACGACTCACGGGTACTGAACGTAGGACTCACGGGGGGTTAGAGGACGGCGCCGTCGTCCCAGCCGGAGTCCGGCGGTTGGGTGTTGCGCATCCGCAGGATCAGCCAGCCGGCGCCCGAGCACATCACGACCAGAGACAGCGGCGTGCCGATCGTGCCGGTCAAGCCGAACAGCCCCGGCGCCAGCAGCAGCACGACACCCAGCACGATCAGCGCCAACGCCGCGATCGTCCCCCGCCGCAACGCGGGCAGCGGTGGCGGCTCCGGCGGCACGTAGTGGTCGTTCGGGTCGTCCGACTCGGCGTCCGAGTCGACGTCGTCACCGTCAGGGCCGTCCTCGACCGTGGCCACGGCCGGCTGCCCTTCGGGGCGCAACGGCCGGACGGGCTCCGCCTCGTCGCCTTCGTCCGGTTCGACCTCGTCGGACCACGCCCGCGTGCCGACGCCTTCGCGTTCCAGGCCCGCCACGATCTCGGCGAAGGTCGCGTCCACGTCCTCCGGACCGTCGGTCGAGTCGCGTCGGGAGTTCATCGGCGTGCTCCAGCCCTCCGGTCGTGAAGGCCAATCCTCTGGCAGGTTCCATCGTCCCACGAGCCCGTTGTGTTGCGGATTACGGCAGCCGGTGGACGTTGGGACCGTACCGCGTTCGCGTGCGTGTTCGTTGTGTGTTGTGCCGTCGGCTCCGTAGGCTGGCGTCGGGGATCAAGCTCGTCGAGGAGGCGCTCCCAGCGGTGCTCTACTGGTTGATGAAACACATCTTTCTCGGGCCGCTCCTGAACCTGTTCTTCCGACCCCGGATCATCGAGGGCGCGGAGAACATCCCGAAGGAGGGTGGCGCGATCCTGGCGAGCAACCACCTCGCGGTCTCCGACTCGTTCTTCCTGCCGTTGAAGCTGTCCCGCCGGGTCACCTTCCCCGCCAAGATCGAGTACTTCACCGGCAAGGGCCTCAAGGGCACCCTGCAACGCTGGTTCTTCTACGGCGTCGGCCAGGTCCCGATCGACCGGTCCAGCGCGTCGGCCGCCCAGGGCGCGCTCGACACGGGCGTGCGGATCGTGCGCGAGGGCAAGCTGCTCGGCATCTACCCCGAGGGCACCCGCTCGCCCGACGGCCGGCTGTACAAGGGCAAGGTCGGCGTTGCCTGGATCGCACTGGAGTCCGGCGTGCCCGTGATCCCCGTCGCGATGTTCGGCACGGACAAGGCCAACCCCATCGGCTCGCGGATGTGGAAGCCGTACCCGATCCGGATCAAGATCGGCAAGCCGCTGGACTTCTCCCGGTACGAGGGCCTGTCCGGCGACCGTTTCGTGCTGCGGTCCATCACCGACGAGATCATGTACGCCCTGATGGAGCTGTCCGGCCAGGAGTACGTCGACGTGTACGCGGCCAAGGCCAAGGAGGACCAGGGCGCCCCACGGCCCGCGAAAGCGGTCGATCGGCTGCCCGAGACGAAGGCGGGCTGATCCGGCACCTTAGGGTGGTGGGGTGCGGTTCTTCTACGACTGTGAGTTCATCGAGGACGGGGTGACGATCGACCTCGTCTCCATCGGAGTGGTCGACGAGGAAGGCCGCGAGTTCTACGCCGTGTCCACCGAGTTCGATCCGGCGAAGGCCGGTCCGTGGGTGCGCGCCAACGTGCTCAACCAGCTGCCGTCGCCCGCCGACAAGGCGTGGCGCAGCCGTGAGCGGATCCGGAACGACCTGCTCGACTTCCTCGGCGGCGCCAAGGCCAACCGGGACGACATCGAGCTGTGGGCGTGGTTCGCCGCCTACGACCACGTGGCGTTGGCGCAGCTCTGGGGTTCGATGCCGGCCCTGCCGCGCTGCCTGCCCCGGTTCACCCGTGACCTGCGCCAACGCTGGGAGGACGTGGGCAAGCCGTACCTGCCGCCCGCGCCCGCCGACGCGCACGACGCGTTGGCCGACGCGCGGCACAACCTGGAACGGTGGAAGGTGATAGAGACCGAACGGCTGCGCAAGGGTTTCGCGGTCCGGTAGGTGGACCCTCGCTTGCTGCACCGATCCAGGGCGTGTCAGTCTTGGGTGACCCACGCCACGAGAAGAGATTGGCTAAGCAAATGCGCATTGGTGTGCTCACCGGCGGTGGCGACTGCCCCGGCCTCAACGCGGTCATCCGCGCTGTGGTCCGCAAGGGCATCGAGGCCCACGGCTGGGAGATCGTGGGGTTCCGGAACGGGTGGCAGGGGCCGATCGAGAACCTGACCAAGCCGGTCGGGCTCGGTGAAGTCGAGGACATCCTCACCAGGGGCGGCACCATCCTCGGCTCCTCGCGCACCAACCCCTACAAGGTCGAGGGCGGTGTCGACCGGATCCGCGAGAACCTCGCGGCCAACAACGTCGACGCGCTGATCGCGATCGGCGGCGAGGACACCCTCGGCGTCGCGAAGCGACTGACCGACGACGGCATCGGCGTCGTCGGCGTGCCGAAGACCATCGACAACGACCTGGGCGCGACCGACTACACGTTCGGCTTCGACACGGCCGTGCACATCGCCACCGAGGCGATCGACCGGCTGCGCACGACGGCGGAGTCGCACCACCGTGCGCTCGTCGTCGAGGTCATGGGCCGGCACGCGGGTTGGATCGCGCTGCACTCGGGCCTGGCCGGCGGCGCGAACGTCATCCTGGTGCCGGAGAAGCAGTTCAGCGTCGAGAAGGTCGTCGAGTGGGTGGAGCGGCGCTTCGAGCGCCAGTTCGCCCCGATCATCGTGGTCGCCGAGGGCGCCATGCCCGAGGGCGGCGCCGAGGTGCTGCACTCCGGTGAGAAGGACGCGTTCGGCCACGTGCGGCTGGGCGGCATCGGCACCTGGCTGGCCGAGGAGATCGCGGAGCGGACCGGCAAGGAGTCCCGCGCGGTCGTGCTGGGCCACGTCCAGCGCGGCGGCATCCCGACCGCCTACGACCGCGTGCTCGCCACCCGGTTCGGCCTGCACGCGGTGGACGCGGTCGCCGAGGGCGACTTCGGCGTCATGGTCGCGCTGCGCGGCACGGAGATCGTCCGGGTCAAGCTGGCGGAGGCGACGGCGGAGCTGAAGACCGTTCCGGAGCACCGCTACGCCGAGGCCGAGGTCTTCTTCGGCTGATCTTCCCGTCGACAAGAGCCCCCGGCGCCGTGGTGCCGGGGGCTCTTCGTCGTCCACAGCCTGGTCGCGTCACTTCTTGGCGTAGTCGGTCAGGCCGGTGAAGTCGAGCATCACGCAGGTCTCGTTGCCGACGGTCCAGGCGTCGTGGCCCGGTTCGATGGCGACCGCCTCACCCGGCCCGGCTTCGGCCTCCTGCCCGTCGTCCATGACGACGTGCATCCGGCCGGACAGCACGTACCCGGTGTGCGCCGCCTGGCAGGACGCGGTGCCCGCGATGGGCTTGACGTCCTGCGACCACCGCCAGCCGGGTTCGAACTCTGCTCTGCCGACCGTGGCGGGGCCGACGTTGACCAGGTCGACGTGGCCGTGCGGGAACTGCCGCACCTCGTCGGGATCGGTGAAGTCCTTCGCCGCTAGCACGGACATCGTCGTTCTCCTCTCGGTTTCGTCTGCTCGTGTTCGCCGGTTCGCGCTCGTCAGCCCTGCACGACGGGGTAGATCTCGTCCGCCACCAGACCGTGCGCCTCGCGGTGGACCCGGTGCGCCGACTCCGCGTCCGGGGCTTCGACCAGGCAGAAGGCCTTGCCGTCCTTCTCGTCGACCCAGTAGTTGAGGTACCGGACGCCGTACTGGTCCTGCGTCCGGAGGTCGGCGGCGTGTGCGTCGGCCACGTCCTTCGGCCCGGCGCCCTCCGGCAGGTGGTTGTGCACGTCCATGAACAACATCGTGTGCTCCTGATTCGGTCGGGGGTCGGCACACGCTAAGCCGGGCGGCGTTCCCAAACCGTTCCCACGGCGCTTCCGCGGCGGCGGACGTAGGGTGCCGCCATGCCGGCCACCTGCCAGGTGCGCGTCATGGGCAGGTTCTCCGTCACCGTCGACGGCAGGCCCGTCCCCGGCAACGTGTGGCGCAACCGCCGGGCCGCGGACGTGGTGAAGCTCCTCGCGGTGGAACCGGATCACCGGCTGCACCGCGAACAGGTCATGGACCGGCTGTGGCCCGACCTGCCGGTGGACGCGGCGGGGGCGAACCTGCGCAAGGCGGTGTTCTACGCGCGGCGGGCGCTGGGGCGCGCCGACGCGGTGCGGTGCGAGGGGCGGCTGCTGACGCTGTGGCCGGTCGGCGTCCTCGACGTCGACCTGGACCGGTTCGAGCGGGCCGCCGACGCCGCGCTGGCCTCGGGCGACGTGACCCGGTGCGCGCTCGTCGCCGCCGAGTACCACGGTGGTCTGCTCGCCGACGACCGCTACGAGTGCTGGGTGGCGGAGCCGCACGAGAAGGTCGAGGGCCGGTACGTCGCGCTGCTCAGGGCCGCCGGCGACTGGACGCGGCTGCTGGAACTGGACGAGACCGACGAGCAGGCGCACCGCGCGGTGATGCGGCGCCACCTCGCCGCGGGCAACCGCCGTGAGGCGTTGCGCCAGTTCGAACGGCTGCGCCGCGCGCTGCGGGAGCGGATCGGCATCGGGCCCGACGCGGAGACCATCGCGCTGTACGAGTCTGCGCTGACCGTGGACGCAGCGGAGCCGCCGTCGCCGGCGCAGCGAGCGGCCGTGGCGCTGGCCAACGGCCTGGTCGCGTTCGGGCGGCGCCACCTCGCCGAGGCCGAGCGGCTGGCCAGGCAGGTGCGGGTGCTGGCGCTGGACGCCGACCTCGGGCACGAGCTGGGGGAGGCGTCGACCCTGCTCGCCCTCGTCGCGCACGCCCGCGGCACGTGGCACCGGCTGTTCCGGGAGGAGTTCTCCGACTCCGTGCGGCACCTGACGCGGCCGGAGGTCTACGACGCGCACCTGTGCTTCCAGGAGTTCCACCTCTACGGGCCGGACGGGCACGAAGGCGCGGAGGCGTACGGCCGCGACCTGCTGGACATCGCGTCACGGGCGGGTTCCGCGGCGGGCCGCGCGTTGGCCTACCTGCTGCTCGGCGAGTTCGCGTTGCTGTCCGGGCACCTCGACACCGCCGTGACCACCCTGCGGGACTCGCTGCGGGAAGCCGAACGCGCCGGGTGCGTCTCGGCGCAGTCCCTGGCGCTGGAACGCCGTGCCGAGGCGGAGGTCCGCCGGGGCGACCGGGCCACCGCCCGTGCCGACCTGGACCGCGCGCTCCCGCTGGCCCGGTCGTCGGGCATCCCGTCGCACCTGGTGATCCGCGTGCACGGGGTGCGAGTGCTCGCCGCCGACAGCCTCGGCGGTGCGCTCAGCGCGATCCGGGAGGCGGAGCGGTGGCTCGCCGCCGCGCCGCACGTGTGCGATCCGTGCTCCATGAACTTCCGCATCGCGGCGGCGACGGCGTGCGCGTGCGCGGGCAGCCCGAGCCGGGCCCGGCCGCACGTCGCGGAGGCGGAGCGGATCAGCGGGCTGTGGCAGGGCGGCCCGTGGTCGGCCGCGTTGTGGGAGGTGCGCGCGGAGGTCCGGCGTGCGGAAGGCCAGCGCGCGCAGGCGGCGGCGTTGTTCCTAGAAGCGGCCGAGGGGTTCGCGGCGATGCGCCGACCGCTGGAGCAGCGCCGGTGCCTGGCCGCCGCTGCCGCCTGCCTGCCGACGGGCCTCAGCGGTCGGTGAACGCGCCGAGGTGGAGGTAGGCGGCGAAGGTGCCGAGCCAGTGCTCGGCGTAGTAGCCGTGGCCGAAGACGTAGGTGAGGCCGGCTTCGCGGTGCGCGTCGGCGGCGGACCGGGCCAGGTCGGCGTAGCGGTGGCCGGCCGGCAGGGCGGCGGCGAGGGAACGCCACTGCCAGGCGCGGGACAGGGAGAGGCCGACGAGGTGCGAGCCGTACGCGTCACCGGGGTCGTCCACCGGCACGGGCTCGCGCAGCACCTTCCACCGCGCCTCCTCCAGGTTCGGCAGGAACGCCTCGAACCAGGCGGTGAACTCGTCGGCCGGCAGCACCCGCCGCACCAGGTCCGCCTCGGTCAGCGCGGGGGACAGGAAGTCCGCCGCGTCCGGCTCGAACCCGCCGTACCCGACGTCGTCGCGGTGCCACCGCAACGCCGCCTCCGCGCACGCCGAGGCCAGCTCGTCGTCACCGACAGCGCGCGCTGCGTCGAGCACGAGCCCGGTGGCGAACGCGGTGTTGCCGTGCGTGCCGGACCGGTTCGGCAGCCGCGCGCCGGCGACCTTGGCGAGATACCGGTCACGCAGGACCGTGCTCAACGGCCGCAGCGCCGCCGCCCACGGCGAACCCCAGGTGCGGAGTTCCGCATCGAGCACCAGCAGCCACGCCCACCCGTAGGGGCGCTCCCAGAACCCGCCGGAGGGACCGTCGAAGTACGCCGCCTCGGTCTCCGCGTGCTCGGCGGTGATCAGCGAGTCCAGCGTCCGACGGGCCTGCGCCGCACCTTCGACCTCCGGCCGCAGCCGCAGCACCCGGGCCGCCAACCAGGTCTGATGCACGCACGAGTGCCAGTCGAACGACCCGGCGAAGATCGGGTGCAGCACCCTCTGCGGCACCAGGTCGGCGTCACCGGAGATCACGTGCGACCAGTGCGCCGGGTAGTCCCGCCGGACGTTCTCCACCGCGGTCGTGAGCAGCCTGGCCGCCGTGTTGTCATCCATCCGGGTGTCGGGCATGCGCCACATCATGCACAGCCGGACCCGTGCCCGTCCCGAGGTGTGGACAGCTATCTTTAACGTGTGAACTGGACCGTGGACGTGCCCGTGGACACGCTTCCCGAGCTTCCGCCCCTCCCGCCTGAGATGCGCACGCGACTGGACGACGCGCTGGAGCGTCCCGCCGCTCAGCAGCCCGAGTGGCCGGACGCCGAGCAGGTGCGCCGGGTGCGCGCCGTGCTGGAGAGCGTGCCGCCGATCACCGTGCCGGCCGAGATCGACCGGCTGAGCGCCAACCTGGCCGAGGTCGCCCGCGGCGAGGCGTTTCTGCTGCAGGGCGGCGACTGCGCGGAGACGTTCGCGGACAACACCGAGCCGCACATCCGCGCCAACATCCGGACCCTGCTCCAGATGGCCGTCGTGCTCACGTACGGCGCCAGCCTGCCGGTGGTGAAGATCGGCCGCATCGCGGGCCAGTACGCCAAGCCGCGCTCGTCGGGCATCGACGCGCTCGGCCTGCCGTCCTACCGTGGCGACATCGTCAACTCGCTGGTCGCGACGCCCGAGGCGCGCGTGCCGGACCCGTCCCGGATGATCCGCGCCTACGCCAACGCGGGCGCGGCGATGAACCTGCTGCGCGCCATGACCACCGCGGGCATGGCCGACCTGCACAAGCTGCACGACTGGAACAAGGACTTCGTCCGCCAGTCGCCGGCGGGTGAGCGGTACGAGGCGCTGGCCGGCGAGATCGACCGCGGCCTGCGGTTCATGTCGGCGTGCGGCGTGAACGACGCGTCGCTGCACACCACCGAGATCTTCGCCTCGCACGAGGCGCTGCTGCTCGACTACGAGCGCGCGCTGCTGCGCTTGGACACCAACGGCGACCAGCCGCGGCTGTACGACCTGTCGTCCCACTTCCTGTGGATCGGCGAGCGGACCAGGCAGCTGGACGGCGCGCACATCGCGTTCGCCGAGCTCCTGTCCAACCCGATCGGCCTGAAGATCGGCCCGTCGACCACGCCGGAGATGGCGGTCGAGTACGTCGAGCGGCTGGACCCGCACAACCAGCCCGGTCGGCTCACGCTGATCAGCCGGATGGGCAACGGCAAGGTGCGCGACGTGCTGCCGCCGATCGTGGAGAAGGTCACCGCCTCCGGCCACCAGGTCATCTGGCAGTGCGACCCGATGCACGGCAACACGCACGAGGCGTCCACCGGCTACAAGACCCGGCACTTCGACCGGATCGTGGACGAGGTGCAGGGCTTCTTCGAGGTGCACCGCAGGCTCGGCACGCACCCCGGCGGCATCCACATCGAGCTGACCGGCGAGGACGTGACCGAGTGCCTGGGCGGCGCCCAGGAGATCTCGGACATCGACCTGGCGGGCCGCTACGAGACCGCCTGCGACCCGCGGCTGAACACGCAGCAGTCGCTGGAGCTGGCGTTCCTGGTCGCGGAGATGCTCCGCAGCTGACCACGCCGGCGCGAGAGTGACGAGTGGCCCCCGACTCCAGGAGTCGGGGGCCACTGTCGTGCCAAGCCCTCTACACGGCGATCACCGTGATCGTCGTGTCCTTGGGGACGCGCTCGCCGCCACGGACGGACTGGTTGACGACGCGGGCCCTGTCGCGGTTGTTGAACTGGACGTCCACCTTGAGGCCCGCCTCCTCCAGGATCTTCTTCGCTTCCTTGAGCGACTTGCCCTCGACCTGCGGCACGGTCACCGCGTTGGACAGCACGACGGTCACCGTGCGGTTGGTCGCCGGGAGGTTCGAGCCCGCCTGCGGGTCGGTGCGGACCACCTTGCCCGCGTCGACCGCCGCCGAGAACTCCGCCGGACCCTCGACCGGGTCGAAACCGGCCGCGCTGAGCTCCGCGAACGCCTCTTCCTTCGTCTTGCCGGTCACGCTCGGCACGGGCTTGGGCTCGGAGCCCTTGCTCAGCACGACGACCACCGTCGAGCCGATCGGCACCGGCGTGCCGGGCGCGGGCTTCAGCGTCACCACCTTGCCCTTGGGCACGCGGTCGCTGAACGCGTCCTCGGCGGGGTTGAGCTGGGGCTTCAGCCCGATCGACGCGATCTCGCGCTCGGCTTCGGCGACCTCGACACCGCTTTTGACCTGCGGCACCACCGGCTTGCCCGCGGACACCACGATCCGCACGTGGTCACCCTGCATCGCCTCGGTGCCGGCCGCCGGGTCGGTGCTGATCACCTGCCCGGCGGGCACGGTGTCGCTGTTCTCGGTCTTCTGGGTGGACTTCAGCGAGGCCCCGTCGAGCTGCGCGATGGCCGTGGACAGCTCCTGCCCGACCAGGTTCGGCACCTTCGTGACGCGACCGACCGCGAACCACCAGCTGGTGAGCCCGACGAGGATCGCGGCGACCACCACGACGCTGATCCACGTGACGAACTGCCGCTTGCTGCGCGCCCGCATCTCTTCGTGCAGCTGCTCGGGCGTCTTCTTCTTCGGCGGTCTCTTCGGCCGCACGCGGGCCGGCGGCCGGGGCGCCTCGGGGAGGTGCGCCATCGGGTTGGGTGCGACGGCGCTGGGTGCCAGGAGGTTGGGGGCCATGGGGCTGGGTTCGGACGGCGGCGCGAGCAGGTCCGCCCGCGAGATCGCCTTGGTGCCCTGAGGGCCGGTCAACGGCGGCACGAGCGGGTTCGGCCGGTGCACGGGCACGGTCGGCTCGGCGAACGGCACGCCCGCGCCCACCCGCACCGGTTCCACCCGCAACGTCTGCTCGGCCGGGCCCGGCGGCGCGGGCACGTGCGCCGTCGGCTGATCCGCAGGCTCGACCGCCGGTGCCGCCGCCGGTGCCGCGGCGGGCACCGGCACGTCCACGGTGGCCAGCCCGAGCACCGCCCGCGCCGTCTCCACCTCGGACAGGAACGAGTCGGCGTCCGCGGGCCGCAGGAACGGCTCCTTGCGGGTCGCCCGGCGGACCAGCTCGGCCACCGCCGGTGGCACGTCCGGCACCGGCGGCACCTCGTCGTTCACGTGCCGGTAGGCCACCGAGATGGCGTTGTCGCCGACGTACGGCGGCGTGCCGGTCAGCATCTCGTACAGCAGCACGCCCGCCGAGTACACGTCGCTGCGCGCGTCCGTGGTGCCCGTCGTGACCTGTTCGGGTGAAAGGTAGGCGACTGTGCCCAGGATCATGGTGTCGCTGGTCACGCCGGCGGTCGACACCGCCCGGACCAGACCGAAGTCGGCGACCTTGACCGTGCCGCCCGGCCCGATGAGGACGTTCTCCGGCTTCACGTCCCGGTGCACGAGGTCGGCCCGGTGCGCGGCGGCCAGCGGCGAGAGGATCTTCTCGATCACGGTCAGCGCGAGCGGCACGTCCAGCTTGCCGCGGGCGGTCATGAGGTCGCGCAGCGTGCCGCCCTCGACCAGTTCCATCACCAGGAAGACCCGGTCCTCGTCCACGCCCTGGTCGTGCACCTGCACCACGCCCGGGTGGTGGAGCTTGGCGGCGGCCCGCGCCTCGCGCTCGAACCGCGCGACGAACTGCGGGTCCGCGGAGAACCTGGGGTCCATGACCTTGATGGCCACGGCGCGCTCCAGCCGGGTGTCCACACCGCGGTACACGGTGGACATGCCGCCCCGCGCCACCAGGGTGCCGACCCGGTAGCGTTGTTCGAGCAGCCCGCCGATCACGTTCGTCGCCGACCTTTCCACAGCCGTGGATCGTACGGTGGGGTGGTGCAGACCGATGCTGTGCGCCGGAGCATCCCATGCGTGCTTGTGGGATCTGCGTCAAACCCCGGTTAAACAGGGGGTGTCCGGCGAGTGCGAAGGTGCCCTCCACGATATCGAACGCTTGTTCGATAGTCGGAGCGGCGCGCGGACCACGGCCGCAGGCGACCTCCAGGACGATCACCCCGCCGTTTTCGACGCCCGATCAGGGCGGCTCGCCGGTGCGACCCGGACCGTTCGGCGCGGCGCGGCGGGCGGCGACCTCCGGCACCGACGTCACCCCCGGTTAAGGGCCAGTGTCCGAAAGGCGACCCGCGGGTGTACGCCCACCACCCGGTTGGCGCAGGGCGTCGTTCACGTCGTTGTGGCATCGTGACGCAGGTGAGTGCGATTCCTGCCGCTGCGGATGTGCTGGCTCCCGACCTGGAGGTCCTGCCTCTACCCGAGGTCGCCGAGCGTCTTGCCCTACCGATCAACCGTGTCCACCAGTTGCTGCGCGACGGTCAACTGCTCGCGGAGCGCCGGAACGGTCTCCTCGTCGTCCCCGCCGCGTTCCTCGCTGCCGGAGGCGTCGTCAAGGGGCTGCCTGGCACCGTCACGGTGCTGCGCGATTCCGGCTTCTCGACCGAAGAGATCCTCCGGTGGCTGTTCACCGAGGACGAAACCCTCCCCGGCACGCCCATCGAGGCGTTGCGCGGCGACCGCGGCCGTGAGGTGAAGCGCCGGGCACAGGCCCTGGGTTTCTGACGAGCCACGCACCACCCACTACGACCGGCGACGTCCGGGCGGTCCTGACCGGGCCGCCCGGACGTCGTGCTTCGCCCGGAGGTCGTGCTCCGCGGTGATGTCGGCCGTCCGCCCGGCGGACTTGATCGTTCCGCCACCCGGGTGGCGTCCCCTGTGCCAGACTCCGGCCGTGTTCCTCCGTGTAGTCCGCATCGTGCTCATCGTCGCCGGTTTGGCGCTGCTCGGCATCGGCGCGTCCGTGTTGTCGGACACCAGTTCGACGAACGGGAGCATCAACGCGGTCTGGGTCTGCGAGCCCGAGCGCCCGTCGTCGACGAGCGTCAAGTGCCAGATCCGCCAGGGCTCCTTCACCGGACCCGGCAGCAGCGAGGTCCTCGACTACCAAGTCCTGCTGCCGGTCGGGCTCGGGCTCATCCTCGCCGCCATCGCGCTCGGGCAGTTCGAGCGGCCCAAGGAGGCAGCCGCACAAGGGCGACCTCCGGTCCCGTCCGGGCCGCCGCACCACGGGCCGCCGCAGACCGGACCGCAGGTCGGGCCGCCGCACCCGGGACAGCCGGGGTGGGCCGGGCAGCCCGGGGGACCGCCGCAGCACTACTGACCGGGGTCAGCGACCGATGACCCGGGCCACCAGCGCGCGTCCGAACGCGGGCACGGCGACCGCCAGCCGCCGCGAGTCCGGCACCGCCACCCGCCGGTCCAGCACCTGGTAGTCGGCCGCCACGATCTCGTCCAGGATCTCCCGGTACAGCTTGAGCGCGGTCCGGACGCACGGCCGTGACCGGGGGCGCAGCATCGGCACCCCCACCTCGGCCTCCCGGTACTCGGCGAACGTGTGCGCGAGGACGTGCCGGAACGCCCGCCGCACCCGCTGGTCCGACTTGCCGGTCCGCCGGCACCACACCAGCAGCTCGCGGTCGACGCCGTGCACCGCCAGCACGTCCTCCGGCAGGTACAGCCGGCCGCGGTCCAGGTCTTCCCCGACGTCGCGCAGGAAGTTCGTCAACTGGAACGCCCGGCCGAGCGCGGCGGCGGACGGCTCGGCCTCGGCCCGCGGCACGACCGTCCCGAACACCGGCAGCAGCTGCAGCCCGATCACCGCCGCCGAACCGTGCACGTACCGCTCCAGCGCGGCGAAGTCCGGGTACGACGTGACGGTCAGGTCCATCCGCATCGACGCCAGGAACTCGGTGAACAGCGCGTGGTCGATCGAGTAGCGGCGCGCGGTGTCCACCACGGCGGCGAGCACCGGGTGACCGGTCGCCCGCCCCGCCCACTCCTCCTCCAGCCGGGCTCCCCACCGCTCCAGCTCGGCCGCCGGGTCGGCCGACTCGCCGCTGTCCACGATCTCGTCGGCCCACCGCGCGAAGCCGTACAGGGCGTGCACGGCGGGCCGCTGGTCCGGGCCGAGCAGCCTCGTGGCGAGGAAGAACGTGCGACCGTGCCGGGCGTTCAGCTCGCGGCAACGGGCGTACGCCGCGGCGAGGTCCGTCACGCGTACCTGCCGGACAGCCTCAGCGGGTCGGGCTTGGTCAGCGACACGCACGCGAGCGCGGACACCGCCGCGACCAGCGCCAGGTAGACCCACGCGTACAGCGCCGTGTCGCCGTTGGGGAACGTCACCAGCAGCAGGCAGGTCGAGAAGAACGCCGCCGCCTTCAGGCCCACCCCGGTCCACGGCAGCGCGGCGGCCATCACCAGCGGCCAGCTGAAGTACCAGGGCAGCGTCGCGGGGGAGAGCAGGGCCACGGCCAGCATGGTGATCGCGGCGCGGCGGACCGCCTCCGGACCGCCGTCCCGGGCGGCCCGCCACTGCCGCCACGCGATGTAGACCAGCAGGAGCGAGCCGAGCGCACGGGCGATGGTCATGAACCAGCCCGGTTCGACCCGGACGACCGCGTTGACCGCGGTGTGCGCGAAGTCGCCGACCGCGCTGGGCAGCGACAGCCAGTTCACGATCGTGGACGACGAGCTGAGCGCGGGGATCCAGCCCAGGTCCAGCCCGGACACGAGGGTGGTCGCGGCGAACACCGAGACGAACGTGGCCACACCGCCCGCGATGGCCTTGCCCAGCTGCGCCGTCCGCGTGCCGGGCAGCCTTCGTGCCCACACCAGCACCAGGAACGGCAGCGCGACCACGGCGGTGGCCTTCACCGCGAACGCCAGCGTCACCACCGCTATGCCCAGCACGTGCCTGCGGTCCAGCACCAGCAGCACGCCGGCGGCCAGCAGACCGACCATGAGCAGGTCGTTGTGCGCGCCGGCGATCAGGTGCACCAGCATCAGCGGGTTCGCGGCGGCCACCCACAGCGCGATCGCGGGTCGTCCACCGAGGTGGCGGGTGAGGCCGGGCAGGGCCCAGCACAGCAGCGCGAGGCCGGTGGCGAGCACGAACCGCATGATCACCACGCCGCCGATGACGCTGCCGCCGGTCACCCACACGACGCCCTCGGCGAGCATGAGGAACAGCGGCCCGTACGGCGCGGGGGTGTTCTGCCAGACCCAGCTCACGTTGTCCGACAGCGGGCTTTGGAGCACCGCCGGCCCGACCGAGTACGGATCGAGGCCGTTGAGCGCGAGTTGGCCCTGTGCCAGGTAGCTGTAGATGTCCTTGCTGAACAACGGCGGGGCGAACAGCAGCGGCAGCGTCCAGGCGACGATCGCGGTCAGCACCGCGGCGCTGCCGACGTGCCGGTTGCGCACCATCCGGCCCAGCCTGATCCACGCCCAGACGACCATGCCGAGCCCGACGTAGAGGACCGCGGTGGCGAGGTCGTGGCCGTGGCCGTACCGGATGAAGCTCAGCGAGGTGTCGGCCAGCACCGGGTCGTGCTTGAGGATCGCGCCCGCGCCGGTGCCGCCCAGCGCGAGCAGCATGACGCCGCCGACGCCGAGCAGGATCGTGCGGATGGGGATGCCGCCGGGATCGGAGCGGTCCGGCCGGTTCGATCGACTGGCCTGCTCCGGAACCTGGGTAGCCGACGACCGCACCGGCTCGACAGGTGCGGCGCTCGATCGTGGAGAAGACGGTGTCGCGGCCATCGCGGCAACATCGTCGCACAACGGCCGGACGCGCCTGCACGAGATTGCTCAACCTGGTGACGCGCTCGTGACACCGGGACGAATCGTCGCACGGCCCGCCCGCCCGGGGCAGTGGCCAGTTGGAGTATTCGGTCCCGGACCGGGATCGGTTCGACCTGCGCTGAGGCCTGGCGGATCGGCTCCGGAGGGCGATAATCCAACGCATGTCCACAGCGGTCGACGTCGGCGGCTTGCGAGTGGTGCGCGGCGGTCGTGAAGTCGTGCGCGATGTCACGTTCGAGGTGCCGCGCGGGTCGGTGACCGGGCTCCTCGGGCCGAGCGGGTGCGGCAAGACGACGTTGCTGCGCGCGGTGGTCGGTGTGCAGGTGGTGGCGTCGGGGCGGGTGACCGTGCTCGGCCACCCGGCGGGCAGCCCGGTGCTGCGCGACCGGATCGGCTACTCGACGCAGAGCCCGTCGGTGTACGCGGACCTGACCGTGGCGGAGAACCTGCGCTACTTCGCGTCGATCCTGCGCGCACCGCGCGGTGACGTGGACCGGGTGCTCGAAGAGGTCGGGCTGAAGGGCAACGCGGACCAACTCGTGACCACGCTGTCCGGTGGCGAGAAGGGGCGGGCGAGCCTCGCGGTGGCGTTGCTGGGCAAGCCGGAGGTGATCGTCCTGGACGAGCCGACGGTGGGCCTGGACCCGGTGCTGCGCGAGGACTTGTGGCTGCTGTTCCACCGGCTGGCCGACGCGGGCGCGGCGCTGCTGGTGTCGAGCCACGTGATGGACGAGGCGGCCCGGTGCGACCGGCTGCTGCTGATGCGGGAGGGCGCGATCCTCGCCGACGACACACCGGACGCGTTGCGGGCGCGGACCGGGGCGCAGGACCTCGAACAGGCCTTCCTGGCGCTGGTCCGGCGATGACCGTCAACACCCTGGCCACCGCGAAGCGGATCCTCACCCAGCTCCGGCACGACCACCGCACCGTGGCGCTGATGGTGCTCATGCCGTCGTTGCTGCTCGTGCTGCTGCGGTACGTCTTCGACTCCGGGCAGGCGTTCAACCGGGCCGCGCCCGCGCTGCTGGGCGTCTTCCCGTTCACGATCATGTTCATCGTCACGTCGATCACCACCCTGCGGGAGCGGCTCACCGCCACGCTGGAGCGGCTCATGACGATGCCGATCGGCAGGGTCGAAGTGCTGCTGGGCTACGCGCTGGCGTTCGGGCTGGTGGCGGTGGTGCAGGTGGCGGTGGCGGCCACGGTCGCGCTGACCTGGCTCGGGCTGGAGATCGCCGGCTCGGTGTGGCTGCTGCTGGTGATCGCGGTGCTGGACGCGCTGCTCGGCATGGCGCTCGGCCTGTTCGCCAGCGCGTTCGCCCGCACCGAGTTCCAGGCCGTGCAGTTCATGCCCGCGATCGTGATGCCGCAGGTGCTGCTGTGCGGGCTGTTCGTGCCGCGCGACCGGATGGCGACGGTGCTGAACTGGATCTCCGACGCGCTGCCGCTGTCCTACGCGGTCGACGCGCTGACGCGGGTGACGACGTCCGCCGAAGTGGACGGCACGCTGGTGCGGAACCTGGTGGTCATCGCGGGGTGTGCGCTCGTGGCCTTGCTGCTGGGCGCCGCGACCTTGCGCCGACGGACCCCGTGACCCGCTGCGCGGCGAGCCGGCCCGAGATCAGCACCGGCGGCACGCCCACGCCCGGCGTGGTGCCGCAACCGGCCAGCACCACGTTGTCCAGCACCAGGTTCCGCGGCCGGAACGGGCCGGTCTGGGCGAACGTGTGCGCGGCGGAGAACGGCGTGCCGGCGGCCAGGCCCATCGCGGCCCAGTCCTTCGGCGTGACCAGGTGCTCGACCTGGATGGACTCGCCGAAGCCGGTCAGCCCGCGCGCCTCCAGCACGCCGACCAGCTCGTCCCGGTAGGCGGGGCCGACCCGGTCCCAGTCGATCCGGCCGGTGCGCAGGTTCGGCGCGGGCGCCAGCACGAACATGCCCTGCCCCGGCGGCGCGGTGACCAGCAGCGACGGGTCGCTCATCAGCGAGCCGCGGCGGGTCAGCTCGTCGAACGTCCGCTCCCACGCGCGGCCGAAGAACAAGGTGTGGTGCGCCAGTTCCGGCCACGTCCGGTCCACGCCCGCGTGCAGCACGACCGCCGACGGCGACCACGTCATCGGGAGCGGACGGCGCGGGCGGTGGCCCAGCAGGCGGTACGACATCGGCAGGTCCGGGGTGAGCACGACCGCGTCGCACGGGATGCGCTCACCGTGCGAGGTCCGCACGGCGGCGACCCGGCCGCCGATGCGTTCCAGCCAGGCCACCGGGGTCTGGAAGCGCAGGTCGGCGCCCGCGTCCCGGGCGGCAGCGGCCAACGCGTCCGGGAGCGCCCGCATCCCGCCCTGCGGGTAGTGGACGCCCGCGATGGTGTCCATGTACGCGATCACGCCGTACGCGGCGAGGGCCTTGCGCGGCGCCACGCCCGCGTAGAGCGACTGGAACGAGAACACCCGCTGCAACCGCTCGTCGTGCACGAACCGCGCGACCGACGGCCCGAGCCTGGCGAACCCGCGCAAACCGGCCAGCTTCGCCAACTGGGGCGTGACCAGCGACAACGGCGAGTCGAAGTTCGCGCCGATGAACGCGTCGCGCTCCACCCGGTACAGGTCGGTCAGCCAGCGGCGCAGCGCCCGGTACCCCTCGGCCTCGCGCGGACCGGCGAACCGGCGCACCTCGGCCTCCATCGCCTCGGCGTCCGCGTGCACGTCCAGCGTGCTGCCGTCGGCGAACCTGGCCCGGTAGGCGGGCTCCACGGGACGCAGGTCGAGCCGCTCGTGCAGCGAGTCGCCGACCGCGTGCAGCGCCTCGTCCACCAGTTCCGGCATGGTCAGCACGGTCGGCCCGGTGTCGAACCGGTACCCGCCGAGGTCCAGCCGCCCGGCCCGGCCGCCGGGCACGGCGTCCCGCTCGACCACGGTGACCCGGCGGCCCGCGCCGAGCAGGTGCAGCGCGGCGGACAAGCCCGCGAGTCCCGCGCCGACCACGACAACGTGGTCCGTGCGGCCGGTGACCGTGCGCATCGTCAGTAGGTCCGCTTCGTGGCGCTGACCGCCAGCTCCGCCAGCCGCTCACCAGCGGGTTCGGCGACCGGCGCCCGGTCGAGGGCGCGCAGGGCCGACCCGGTCAGCTCGACGATCCGCTCCTCGACCGCGTCCACCGCGCCGACCTCGCGCAGCCGGGCGCGCACCTCGTCCACCAGGGCCACGTCCAGGTCCGGCTTGCCCAGCGCCTCGTGCAAGACGTCCGCGCCGAACTCCATCCCCAGCGCCACGAGCAGGGTCCGCTTGCCCTCGCGCAGGTCGTCGCCCGCGGGCTTGCCGGTCACCGCCGGGTCGCCGAACACGCCGAGCAGGTCGTCCCGCAGCTGGAAGGCCACCCCGATGTCCCGGCCGAACGAGCGCAGGCCGTCCACCAGCTCGGGTGAGCCGCCGCCGATCGCCGCGCCCATGTGCAGCGGCCGTTCCACGGTGTACGCGGCGGTCTTGAGCCGGTCGATGCGCAGGGCGGCGTCCGGCGAGCTGTCGCCGCGGGCCTGGGTGAGCACGTCGAGGAACTGGCCGGCCAGCATCTCGGTGCGCATGTCGCGCCACGGCAGGCTCAGCCGCTGGAGGGCGTCGGTGGGCAGCCCGGCGGCGAACAGCATGTCGTCCGCCCAGGCCAGCGCCACGTCGCCGATCAGCACCGACGCGGCCAGCCCGAACCGGTCGGCCTCGCCGAGCCAGCCCTCGGCGCGGTGCTTGCGCGCGAACCGGACGTGCACGGTGGGCATGCCGCGGCGGGTCTCGGAGGCGTCCATCAGGTCGTCGTGCACCAGCGCGCAAGCCTGGAGCAGCTCCAGCGAGCTGACCGCGGTGAGCACCGCGTCGGCCAGGTCGTCGCCCGGGTCGCCGCCCGCCGCGCGCCAGCCCCACCAGGCGAACGTCGGCCGGATCCGCTTGCCACCGCCGAGGACGAAATCGGACAGCGCGTCCACGGCGTCGGTGAACGTCTCCTCCATGCGCACGCCCAACGCCCGGCGGTCGGCGAGATAACCTGCCAACGCCTCGTCGACGTGCTTGGGCAGTTCTAGGTCCAACGCGTGGAACGGCACCCGTCTATGGTCACCTCTGCCGCCGCCGGGTGCCCAACCGGGGGGCTTGTCCCAATAAGTGAAAGGGAACTCCCACTGTCCGGACGTACCTCTAAGCTGAATCCCATGACGTCGGTGGTCGAACGCCTGCGCGGGGACTCTCCCGTGTTCTCCGTCGAGTTCTTCCCGCCACGCGACGAGGCGGACGAGACCGTGCTCTGGCGCGCGATCCGCGAGCTGGAGGCCTTCGACCCGGCGTTCGTGTCCATCACCTACGGCGCGGGCGGCTCCTCGCGCGACCGGACGATCCGCACCACCGGCCGGGTGGCGCAGGAGACGACGCTGGTGCCGATGGCGCACCTGACCGCCGTCGACCACTCGGTGGCCGAGCTGCGCAACGTGATCGGCTGGTACGCGGCGGTCGGCGTGCGCAACATCCTGGCCGTGCGCGGCGACCCGCCCGGCGACCCCAACGGCGCGTGGGTGGCCCACCCGGAGGGGCTGACCTACGCCGAGGAGCTGGTCCGGCTGTGCCGTGAGCTCGGCGACTTCTGCGTGGGCGTGGCGGCGTTCCCCTACGGGCACCCCCGGTCGGCGGACCTGGACGAGGACACCAAGCACCTGGTGCGGAAGCTGCGGGCGGGCGCCGACTTCGCGATCGCGCAGCTGTTCTTCGAGCCGGACGACTTCCTGCGCCTGCGCGACCGGGTGGCCGCGCTGGGCTGCGACGCGGACATCCTGCCGGGCCTCATGCCGCTGACCACGCCGCGGACGCTGGTCAAGACGGTGGAGCTGTCGGGCGCGTCGATGCCGGAGTCGTTCGCGCGGCGGCTGAACCCGTACGTGGACGACCCCGCGGGTTTCCGCAAGGAAGGCATCGACGTGGTGACGGAGGTGGCGGAGCGGCTGCTCGCTGAGGGCGTGCCGTGCCTGCACTTCTACACGTTCAACCGGTCGAAGGCGACCCGCGAGATCGTCGGCCGCCTGGGCCTGGTGCCCGCCCGCGCCTGACCTTCCGGCACGTCCTCGGTGTCACTCGAACCGCGACACCGAGGACGTGGACGGTCCGGCTCAGGTGTGCAGGTGCAGCTCCGTGGCCGAGTCGAGGGTCACGCCGAGCCGGTTCAGGCCGTTGATGCTGATGATCAGCGCGAGCAGGTCGGCCAGTTCCTTCTCGGTGAACGTCGCGCTCGCGCGCTCCCACAACTCGTCGGGCACGCCGTGCTCGCCGAGCCGGGTCACCGCGTCGGTCAGCTCCAGCGCCACCCGCTCGGCAGCGCTGAAGAACTTCGACTCACGCCACACGGACACGGCGAACAGCCGCTGCGTGTTCTCACCGGCCTTCACCGCGTCGATCGTGTGGAGGTCCACGCAGTACGCGCAGCCGTTGAGCACCGACGCGCGCAGCTGGACCAGGTCGACCAGCGTGCGGTCGACGTTCTCGGCGGCGTAGGTCGCCAGTCCGATCATCAGGCGGTAGGCCTCGGGCGCCACTTTGGCGAATTTCATCCTCATGCCAGGTGGACGAGGCCGCCCACCCCCGTGTGACAGCGGTCTACGCGACCTGGCTGCGGCGGTGGGCCACCAGCGCCAGGACCAGCACGATCAGCACCGCCCCGCCGGTCAACCCGGCGACCAGCATGGTCCACCCGAAGTACGACACCGAGTTCTCACCGGCGTACCGGACCGTCGCGGTCAGCATCGAGGCCTGGCCGGGCTTCGGGGTCCACGCGATGGTCGCGTCGTCTTCCTCTCGCCCGTTCGTGTCCACGACCTCACCCGGGAAGCTGATCTTCACCTGGATGTCGGCGCGCTCCGGCGGCACCTGCGTCAGGTCGACCGACCCGGACAGCGTCACCAGGTCGCCCGACCGCCGGAAGGACAGCTGGTACCGGCTGGACGACGCGCTCGTCGCCGCCGACAGCGTCCTGACCTCCTCGAACGTCAACGCGCTGAACGAGAGCTGCGTGCCGACGTAGTCGTTCACCTTGTACGGCTTGGTGGTGACCCGGCTGGCCAGCTCGTTCGGCACCTTCAACTGCGGGCCGGGGTCGTTGTCCTGGGTGGGCGGCGTGGCGGCGACGATCTCGCCGGACACCCGGTCGTCCTGGGACAACGCCATGGCGGCGTGCAGCCGGACGCACCCCGTCAGCGAGAAGAGCGCGAGGAGGAACATCGGCAGGAGGAGCGCGGAGGCCCTGGACACGCGGCCATCCTGCCGGCAGCGGTCAAAAGTTGACCGCTGGGACACGGTCGTGAGCGTGGCTAATTACCTGTTGGAGGGACACGCGCCGGAGGTAGCGTGCGATTCATGTCGACCTCCTCCTCCGCCGGCGTGCACGGCATCAGCAACCAGTTCGTAGCCGACTACGCGGCAGCGGACCCGCTGGCCGCGACGTTCATCGGCATGCCCGGTCACGACGACCGGCTGACCGACTACTCACCGGAGGGCCACGCCGCCCGTAAGGAGCTGGCACAGCGCGCGCTCGCCGCCATCACCGCGGCCGAACCGGCCGACAAGTCGGAAGCCGACGCGAAGGCCGTGTTCCTGGAGCGGACCGGCCTGGAGGTCGAGCTGCACGAGGCCGGCCTGATGGAGGGCAACCTCAACGTCATCGCCAGCCCCGTGCAGTCGCTGCGCGAAGTGTTCGACATGATGCCGACCGAGACCGCCGACGACTGGGCCGTGATCGCCAAGCGGCTCACCGCCGTGCCGGACGCGGTGGCGAACCTGCGCGCGGGCCTCGCCTACGCCGCGGATAAGGACCGGTCGGCGGCGTTGCGGCAGGTCACCCGGGTCGCCGAGCAGTGCGACCGGTGGGCGGGCCGGGCCGGTGGCCAGTCGTCGTTCTTCGCCACCCTGATCGCGGGCGCCCCCGCGGACGGTGCGCTGCGCACCGAGCTGGAGGCGGGCGCGAAGGCCGCCGCCGAGGCGTACGGCGACCTGGCCGTGTTCCTGCGCGACGACCTCGCGCCGAAGGCGCCGAAGAAGGACGCGGTCGGCGAGGACGTCTACCGGCTGCAGTCCCGGTTCTTCACCGGCTCCCGCCTCGACCTGGCCGAGGCCTACGAGTGGGGCTGGGAGGAGTTCACCCGCATCGAGACCGAGATGAAGCAGGTGGCGGACCGGATCAAGCCGGGCGCCACGCTCGCCGAGGCCGCCGCCGCGCTGGACGCGAACCCGAGTTACCTGGTGCGAGGCAAGGACGGCCTCCAGTCGTGGATGCAGGAGCTGTCCGACAAGGCGCTGCTGGCCGTCCGCGGCGTGCACTTCGACCTGCCGGACGAGCTGATGAAGCTGGAGTGCCGCATCGCGCCGCCCGGCGGTGGCGTCGGCGCGTACTACAGCGGTCCCACGCCGGACTTCAGCCGGCCCGGCCGCATGTGGTGGTCCGTGCCGGAGGACAAGGACGAGTTCTCCACCTGGCGCGAGGTCTCGACCGTCTACCACGAGGGCGTGCCCGGCCACCACCTCCAGGTCGCCACGGCCGTCTACCAGGCGGAGAAGCTGAACGAGTTCCAGCGGCTGATGTGCTGGGTATCCGGTCACGGCGAGGGCTGGGCCTTGTACGCCGAGCGGCTGATGCGCGAGCTCGGCTACCTGGAGGACGACGGCGACCTGCTGGGCATGCTCGACGCCCACCTGTTCCGGGCCGCCCGCGTCATCATCGACATCGGCATGCACCTGGAGCTGGAAATCCCCCGCGGCACCGGGTTCCACGAGGGCGAGCGGTGGACGCCGGACCTGGGTCTGGAGTTCATGCTCACCCGCACCATCACCGACGCGGCGCACGTGAAGGACGAGATCGACCGCTACCTGGGCTGGCCCGGCCAGGCGCCGTCGTACAAGCTCGGCGAACGGCTGTGGCTGGCGGCCCGCGAGGACGCCCGTGCCCGGCACGGTGCCGAGTTCGACCTCAAGCGTTTTCACCGGGAAGCCTTGGAAATGGGAGCCATGGGCCTGGACACTCTTCGTGAGCGGCTCGCGGAGCTCTGACCCGTTCGGGTCCGGTGACCTCACGCCGAGGTCACCGGACCGGGGGTTGGATGGACGTGCGGGCCGGATGAGGGGGCAGGGGAACCGATGACCAGACGTGCGATGCGGTCGACCCTCGGCGTGGTGCTGGCCGGTGCGCTGCTGATCGCCGGCGTCCCGGCGTCCGGGCAGGCCCAGCCGGTCGAGGACCAGGCCGAGTGGCGCGTGCGGCAGGAGATCGTGGACCACGCGCTGCGCGAGGTCGGCCAGCGCGAGGCGAAGGGCAACTACTACCCCGAGAAGTACCAGCAGACCGGCCAGGGCGTCCTGCGCCCGGCCGAGTGGTGCGGCGTGTTCGTCAACTGGGCGTGGACGACGGGCGGCGTGCCGGACAAGCCGTCGATGCGCCCCGAGCCGGGCGGGTCCGTGCTCGACCAGGCGCACTGGGCGACGTACTGGCAGAAGTGGGGCAAGGCCAACGGCCGGTGGAAGGACATCGGCGAGCGCGACGTGGAGCCGGGTGACGCCGTGGTCTACGGCAACTACCCGGACATGCACGCGCACGTCGGCCTGGTGGTCGAGGTCAAGTACGACCGGACCGGGCGCCAGGCGACGCACGTCCGCACCGTCGAGGGCAACTTCGGCGACCGGGTCGTCTACTCGAAGCTGCGCCCGATCGAAGGGCTGAACGCGGGCAGGTACCTCCAGGCGACGGGTTTCGTCTCGCCGTTCTAGTCCCCGGATGGGCGGTGCCGGCATGAAGGCAGCACTGGTGGTCGTCGACCTGCAGGAGCTGCTGATCCCGGTCGTCTGGCGCGGCGAGGAGCTTGTCGACCGGATCTCCTCACTCGCGCGCAAGGCCCGGCGCAACGGCATGCCGGTGATCGCGTTGCGCCAGGTCGGGGCACCGGGAACGGAGTTCGACCCGGAGGCACCGGGTACCGGGATCAGCCCGCGCCTCGGCCTCGAACCGGCCGACGTGGTGATCCACAAGACGGCGACCGACGCGTTCTACCGCACCGACCTCGCGGCGCTGCTCGCGGAACGAGGCGTGGACACCGTCGTGCTGACCGGCGTCGCCACCGACTACTGCGTCGACGCGACCGCGAGGTCCGCGCTGAGCCACGGCCTGGACGTGGTGCTGGTCAGCGACGGGCACGCGCCGGCCGCCGACGGCGACCCCGAAGCGGGCTTGACGGCCGAGCAGGTCATCGACCGGCACAACCGGATCCTCAGCAGGGCGATCCACCCCGGTGGGGAGCTGCGCCTGCTCGCGGCGGCGGACGTGTAGCCACGGGCCGGGCGGCGGGCGTCAGGTGACCGGGAGGACGCGACCCAGCACGGCGAACGGCCGGGGGTCACCGGTGAACTGGTAGTGCCGCAGCACGTCGACGAAACCCATCCGCCGGTACAGCCGCCACGCCTTGCTCGTGCCCTCCGGCGTGGACAGCAGAACCCGTGAGCTGGGCACGCCGGCCAGCAGGTTCCGCAGCAGCTGCTCGCCGATGCCCCGGCTCTGCGCGCGCGGCAGGACGTGCAGCTCGGTCAGCTCGAAGTAGTCGCGCATCCACTCCTCGACCGCGTTCGGCCCGGCGACCATGGTCAGCCCGTGCCGGACCTGCTCGTGCCACCACTGGCCGACCGAGCCACGGTAGCCGTAGCCGATGCCGACGAGCTCGTCCTGCTCTCCCAGCGCCACCACGCACCGCCAGCCCTCGCGCAGCATGTGCGCCAACCACATGGGCGCGCGCTGCTCGGCCGTGCCGGGCGGGTAGTCCATCGCGCTCACGTAGAGCGCCAGTGCCTCGTCCAGCCGGGAGTTCAGCTCGCGCGAGGACAGCGTGACGATCCGCTGCGACGGCGCGGCGGTCACCGCGAACCCTCGGACCGCGAACCCTCGGACCGGGCACCCTCGGACTGCGAACCCTCGGATCGGGCGACCTCGGCGGGTGTGCCGCCGGTCAGGTCGACCAGGCCGGCGTAAGTCGTGGGGTAGACCGCGTGCGGGTGCCCGGCGGCGGCCCACACCGCGTCGTACTGCTCCAGCGCGACGTCGACGAACGTGCGGATCGGCGCGGGGTGCCCCACCGGGGAGACGCCGCCGATGACCTGGCCGGTGTGCTCGCGGACGAACGCGGGCGTGGCCCGTTCGATCGAGTCGGCGCCGGTCAGCGCGGCGAGCCTGCCGGTGTCCGCCCGGTGCGCGCCGGACGTGAGCACGAGCAGCGGCGCGGCGACGCCGTCGGTCACTGCGGCGAACACCAGGCTGTTCGCGATCGCGCCGACCGGCACCCCCACCGCCTCGGCCGCCTCGGCGGCGGTGCGAACGGCGTCGGCCAGCACGCGGATCCCGTTCGCCGCCTCGTGGTGGCCCGCCTCGGACAGTGCGGCGGCCACCTTGCGGATGCCGGGGTGGTCGAGTGCGCTCACCCGTTCATAAGACCATGGGCGGTCGGCTTGAGGAGTTCCGGGCCGGCAGGTTAGTCTGGTCCTGCTCGAACGTTTGTTCGAGCAATGCCTTGGTGGTGGGGCGGGGGAAGCGCCCCACCACCAAGTGCCGCCGTCTCCCCGCGGCGGTCGTCGCTGTCCCGACGCCGCGAGGAGGCCGCGAGATGACTCAGACCTTCCCCCGCCGCATTCCCCTCCCACTGCCACCGACGTCGGCCGTGACCCTGCTCGGCCAGGCGCGCGAGTGCCTGACCGAGGCCGAACGGGACCCGGCGCCGCACACCCGCTTCGCCACGGCCTACCTGGCCGCGATGCGGGCCGCGGCGGCCGTGCTGGCGGCCCGCGGCCGACCCCACCGGGGCCGGGCCAGGCCGACCAGCGTGTGGGTCCTGCTGTCCTCCCTCGCGCCGGAACTGCGCGAGTGGGCCGCGTTCTTCGCCGAGTGCTCGGCGACGCGCGCGGCCGTGTCGGCGGGCATCACCAGGCAGGTCACCCCGCGGGCAGCCGACGACCTGGTGCGCCAAGCGGCGCAGTTCACCGAGTTGGTCGACGAGATCATGTACGAGGACGGACTGTGAGCAGGGGACTGGTCGCCTACGACCGCCTGATCGACGTAGTGGAGCAGGAAGCCGAGCGCCTCGCGGCGTCGGCCGAAGGACAGCGCCCGGAACGCCAGGTGCCCGCGTGCCCGGGACTCAACCTCGGGGAGACGGCGAGGCACGTGGGCAGCACGTACCGGATGGTGTCGACGTGGCTGAGGGAAGGCAGCCAACCGCTGGTGTGGCAGCAGGACCCGGAGAAGGGGCAGACGCTGCCCGAGTACGTCCGGTCGGGTGTGCCGCCGTTGGTTCGGGCGTTGCGGGCCCGCGAGCCGGACGAGCAGTGCGAGACGTGGTGGCCCGCCGAGCGCAACCACAACTTCTGGGCACGGCGGCTGGCGCACGAGTCGACCGTGCACCGGATGGACGTCCAGTCGGCGGCCGGGCTGCCGGTGGACCCGGTGGACGACGACGTGGCCGAGGACGGCGTGGACGAGATCCTGTCGCTGTGGCTGGGACACCGGCTGGACCTCCTCGGCGTGCGCGGCACCCGTCAGGGGACCGTGGCACTCCGCGCCGGGGACAAGGTGTGGCTGGCGACGACCGGACCGGACCCGGCCGTGACACGACTGGTCGACGACGAGGAGGCGAAGTCGGCGAACGGCGAGGTGACCGGCACCCCGATGCAGCTGTACCGCTGGTTGTGGGGCCGCATCCCGGACCGCGACCTGCCGCCGCCGACCGGTGACCACGACGCGATCGCCCAGCTGTGGGCGTTGCTGAGGCTGGCCACCAAGTAGCCCGTCGGCCCGCCGCTCGTCCGACCGGCGGGCCGACGTCGCCCCCTACCTCAGCACCAGGTTGTGGTAGTAGGCCGAGCTGATCTGCTGGATGCCGCCCGCCTTGACCTCGGCCGACACGTCCATCTGGCCTTGGCCGTTGTAGTTCCAGACGATGACGGCGCCGTTCTTGAGCACCATGTTGTGGATCTGGCCGGCGGCGATGGCGGTGACGCCGGACTTCGCGATCGTGGGCACCGACGCCTGCTCGTACAGGTTCCAGCCCCAGGCGACGACCTCGCCGTTCTCCTTCAGCGCCAGGTTGTGCTGTGCGCCCGCGGCGATGGCCGTGACACCGGACAGGGCCTGCGCGGGCACGTTGATCTGGCCGTACTTGTTCCAGCCCCAGGCGATGACCTTGCCGTCCTTGAGCGCCAGCGCGTGGCCGAGCCCGGCGGCGATCGCCGTCACGCCCGACTTCGCCTCCTCCGGCACGTCGAACTGGCCGAAGTTGATGCCGGGGCCACCTTCCTCATAGCCCCACGCGATCACGCCGCCGTCCTTCAGCGCCAGGCTGTAGTGCTGGCCGGCGGCGATGGCCGTGACGCCCGACAGCGCGGCCTCGGGCACGTCCGTGAGCAGCCAGCGGCCCCAGGCGATCACCTTGCCGTCCTTCAAGGCCAGGCTGTGGTACGTGCCCGCGGCGACGGAGGTGACACCGTCCCACGCGTCCAGCGGCACCCGCGAGTGCTCGCTCTCCAGCGCGTCGGGTGCGCTCCAGAGCAGGACCCTGCCGTCCTTGACCGCCAGGTTGTGCTTGAACCCGGCGGAGATGGCGGTGACCCCCGATCCGGCCTCCTCGGGGATCGGGACCGCCGTCACCGAAGCCGTGCCCCAGGTGAGGACTTCGCCGACGGGGGCGGGAGCGGCGGACGCGGTGTCGACGCCGACCGACGCGACCAGCGCGGCGGCCAGGACGGTCGCGCGCAGGCCGCGAACGAACTTCCTCAAGATGCTTCTCCAACCAGTGGACTGCCATCGGTGCGCGTGCGCGTCGAACGGCACACGCGCTCGGAGAAGCTACTGATGATCACCACACGCCCCGTGCACAACTCAGAGCGCCAGGGAGGTGGCCTCCCGCAGACCGTCGGTGGTCGCCGTCTCCAACCGGAAGCGCGCGTCGCGGCCGTCGATCTCCAGCACGCCCACCGAGTTGCCGAAGTGCGGGCCGCTGAGCTTGCGCCACCCCACCGGGTCCGGCGAGATCCCGCGCCGGTCCGCCCACCACCGCAGCACCCGCGCGACCGGCCGTGACCACGACAGCCGGAACGCGGGCCGGAACACCCACGGCGGATCGTTGTGCACCGGCGAGCAGACGAGCTGGTACACCTTCGAGTCCACCGGCGCCTCGAACTCCGCCCGTGCCGCGTAGCTGTGGTGCACGTCCCCGGACAGCACGCACACCGTGGCGGGCGCTTCGTCGGACCGCGCGATCCGCCCCAGCAGCCGGGCCAGCCGCTCGAACGAACCCCGGAACGCGGGCCAGTGCTCCAGGTCCGCGACCTGCCGCACCTTCTCCCCGAACCGGCCACGCCACCCCGGCAGGCCCGCCATCCGCTCGTTCAGCGACTGGAAGTGGCTCAGCGCGTGCGGCATCAGCCACGGCAGCGACGAGCCGACCAGCAGGTGGTCGAAGTCGCCCTCGGCGTTCTCCTCGATCCACTCGAACTCGCGGTCGCCCACCATCAGCCGTTCCGGCCCGGACAGGATCCGCCCGCCCCGGGTGTCGATCACCAGCAGCCGCACCCGGCCGAAGTCCCGCCGGTAGCTCCACCGCGTCGACTTGCCGCCTTCGACCTCCCGGTCGGCCTGCGCGGCGAAGTCCTCGAGCAGCCCCTGCACGTCACCGCCGTCGGCCAGGACCTTCCCGTACAACTCGTCGGACGCCAGCTCGCGCGGCGAGAGGTTGCCCAGGTGCTGGTACACCCAGTACGACGCGAGACCGGCCCGGATGCGCTCCGGCCACCACCGCTTGGCCGCCATCTGCTCGCGCCACGTCCGCGAGGTGTTCCAGTCGTCGCGCACGTCGTGGTCGTCGAAGATCATCGAGGTCGGCACGACGGACATCAGCCAGCGGATCTCCGGGTCGGCCCACGACTCGTGGTACAGCTCGGCGTACTCGCGGAACGACACCACCTCGCCCGCGGGCTCGGGTCTGCGTTCCGCCAGCCACCGGGTGACCCGCGGCGTCGGCTCGTCCGCGTAGACCTGGTCGCCGAGCAGCACCAGCGCGTCCGGCCACTCGGCGCGCGGCTGGTCCACCATCCGCAGCGCGTACGCGTCCAGCGCGTCCGGCCCGAGCTTGTCCGGCTTCCCCGGCTCGGGCTCGGACTTCGCCGCGCGGCACGAGCCGAACAGCAGCCGCCGCACCGGGTCGGTCCTGATGACGGGCGGCGGGTACGGCGAATCCGGCTGCGGCCACACCACCGCGTCGTCCAGTCGCACGTCGTAGGGCGTGGTCGTGCCGGGGGACAGCCCTTCGACCACGACCAGGGCGAAGTGCTGCTCACCGACTCGGAACGTCTCCGCCCGGCCGCCCGCGACCGTGACCGCGCACGCGGCGTCCGTCTCGACCCACACCGTCGCCGAAGTCGAGTCGACGTGCCGCAACACCGGACCAAGTACCAGCTCAGCCATTGGGCAGACGTTACCGTCGGTCCATGGCAACGAGGTGGTGCGACGTCGTCGTGGACGCGGTCGACCCGGCGGCCCTTGGCCGTTTCTGGTCGGCGTTGCTGGAGCAGCCGATCACCGGCGAGAGCGCCGACGAGGTCGACGTGGCGCTCAGCGGCCGGATGGAACTGGTGTTCGGGGCGGTGCCCGAGCCGAAGGTGGTGAAGGACCGCGTGCACCTGGACCTGGCTTCCTCGTCGTCGGAGGACCAGGCGGACATCGTGGCGCGGGCGCTCGACCTGGGCGCGAAGAAGGTGGACATCGGGCAGGGCGACGTGCCGTGGGTGGTGCTGGCCGACCCGGAGGGCAACGAGTTCTGCGTGCTGGAGCAGCGCGACGAGTACGCCCACACCGGCCTGGTGGCCGCGGTGGTGGTGGACTCGTCCGACCCGGTGGCGCAGGCGGCGTTCTGGGCCGGTGTGGTCGGGTTGCCGGTGACCGGCGAGCACGCCGACTTCGCGTCGCTGAGCCAGGAGGCCGGGCCGTCGCTGGAGTTCGTGCGGGTGGCCGAGCCGAAGACGGTGAAGAACCGGATCCACCTGGACCTCGCGCCACCCGCCGACGGCGACCTGCTGATGGAGGTGGCGCGGCTGGAGGCGTGGGGCGCGGTGCGGGCGGACGTCGGGCAGATCGACGTGCCGTGGGTGGTGCTGGCCGACCCCGAGGGCAACGAGTTCTGCGTCCTGACACCGCGCTGACCGGTGTCGGATCGGGGCAGGGGCGTTCGTAGTAGGGGTGAGAGGCCGCTCACGAGGGCGCCCCGGAGCACAGGAGATGATCTCAGATGCAGTACCTGCTTTCCGTGATCCACGACTCGTCCGCCCTGGCCACGTCGGACGAGATGGCCGCGATCGACGTGTTCAACGACCGGCTCCAGGCCGAGGGGCACTGGGTCTTCGCCGGCGGGCTCGGCGGGCCCGACACGGCCACCGTCGTCGACAACCGCGGTGGCGAGGCGCTGTTCACCGACGGGCCTTTCGTGGAGTCGAAGGAGTACCTGGTCGGCTTCTGGATCATCGAGGCCGCCGACCTCGACGTGGCGCTCAGGCTCGCCACCGACGGGTCGAAGGCCTGCAACCGGAAGGTCGAGGTGCGGCCGTTCCTGTGAGCGATGTCAGCGAGGCGATCACCCGGGCGCACCACGAGGAGTGGGCACGGGTGGTCGCCGTCCTGACCAGGCGTTTCGGCGACCTGGACATCGCCGAGGAGGCGGCGGCGGAGGCGTTCGCGGTGGCCGTCGAGCGGTGGCCCGCGGACGGTGTGCCGCCCAACCCCGGCGGCTGGCTGACCACCACCGCCCACCGCAGGGCCGTCGACCGGATCCGGCGCGAGAGCAAGCGCGACGACAAGCAGAAGGAGGCTCGGGTGCTGTACGGCGACGACCCGCCCGAGCCTGTCGACGTCTTCGACGGCGCCGTCGAGGACGCCATCGAGGACGAGCGGCTCCGGCTGATCTTCACCTGCTGCCACCCGGCGCTCGCGCCGGAGACCCGCGTGGCGCTGACGCTGCGCATGGTCGGCGGTCTGACCGTGCCCGAGATCGCCCGTGCCTTCCTGGTGCAGGAGACCGCGATGGGCCGGCGGATCACCCGCGCGAAGGCGAAGATCAAGGCGGCTCGCATCCCCTACCGGGTGCCGTCCGCGGAGGACCTGCCGGTCCGCGTCTCCGGCGTGCTCGCCGTCCTCTTCCTGATCTTCAACGAGGGTTACCTGGCGACCGGCCCCGACACCGGTCCGGTGCGCCCCGGCCTGACCGCCGAGGCGATCCGGCTCACTCGCCTGATCCGCGCCCTCATGCCGGACGACGGCGAGGTCGCCGGGCTGCTGGCGCTGATGCTCCTCATCGAGTCCCGCCGCACCGCCCGGGTGTCGGCGAGCGGTGAGCTGGTCGCCCTCGACCAGCAGGACCGCGGCGCCTGGGACGCGGCGCTGATCGCCGAGGGGCACCGGTTGGTGCGCGAGCGCCTGGCCAGCGGGGTGGCTCCGGGTCGCTACCAGATCCTGGCGGCCGTCAACGCCGTGCACACCTCCGCCCGCGACGTCCGCGACACCGACTGGTCGCAGGTCGTCGCCCTCTACGACCAGCTCGTCCGCCTCGACCCCTCGCCGATCGTCGCCCTCAACCGGGCCATCGCGGTCGCCGAGCTCGACGGCCCGGAGGTGGCGCTGGCGGCCGTCGACCGCCTCGAGGGCAAGTTGGCCGGCTATCACGCCTACCACGTGACCCGGGCCGACCTGCTGCGCCGGCTGGGCCGCAGCGGACAGTCGCGCGCCGCCTACGACCGGGCCGTCGAACTGGCGGGCAACACCGCCGAGACCGCCTACCTGATCCGCCGCCGCGACCAGCTGGGCTGACGCCGGGAGTTCGCCGGTACCGATCGGTGCGTTGTCGAGCAGCACCGTCTACAGTGCCGATATGCAATATATTGGTCGAGCGTTATTCCGGGACCAGGCGCTGACCGCGATCCGCGAGGCGATCCTGGGCGGCGACCTGGCGCCCGGCGTGCCGATCAAGGACGCGGAGCTGGCCGAACGGCTGGGCCTGTCCCGGACGCCGGTGCGCGAGGCGTTGGCGCGGCTGACCGACGAAGGCCTGGTCGAGAGCAAGCCGCACAGCTACACGCGGGTCACCCCGCTGGACACGGCGGCGGTGCGTGACGCGTACGTCGTCGTCCGGACCATGCACGCGTTGGCCGCACGGCTGGCCGTTCCGCGCATGGTGGAGGCAGACCTGGACGCGATGCGTGCCGCCAACTCGTCGTTCGCGCAGGCCTTGGCCGCCGGCGACGTGCCCGCCGCGCTGGCCGCGGACGACGAGTTCCACGCGGTGGCGGTGCGGCGGAGTGGCAACTTCGCCGTGGCGGCCACCATCGAGCGCTACACCCCGCTCGTCCGCCGGTTGGAGCGGTCGAGGTTCGCCGCGCCGACCGGCCGCCACTCGGTGGCGATGCACGACGAGATCATCACCGCCTGCGCCGCGGCCGACGCCGACCTCGTGGAGCGGCTGGTCGAGCGGAACTGGGCGACGTTGGCCGACCTGCTGGTTGAGGAGAACTGATCATGGCGCTGGACGATTTCGCGCGCTTCCCGTTGACCTTCGGCCCTTCGCCGGTGCACGAGTTGGAGCGGCTGGGCCGGCACCTCGGCGGTGCGCGGGTGTGGGCCAAGCGGGAGGACTGCAACTCCGGGTTGGCCTTCGGCGGCAACAAGACGCGCAAGCTTGAGTACCTGGTGGCGGACGCGTTGGCCACGGGCTGCGACACGCTGGTGTCCATCGGCGGCGTGCAGTCGAACCACACCCGGCAGGTGGCCGCGGCGGCGGCGCGGGCGGGGCTGAAGTGCGTGCTGGTGCAGGAGAGCTGGGTGGACTGGCCGGACGCGGTGTACGACCGGGTGGGGAACATCCTGCTCAGCCGGTTGATGGGCGCCGACGTGCGGCTGGTGGAGGCGGGCTTCGGCATCGGCGTGAAGCCGGCTTGGGAGCAGGCGATCGAGGACGTGCGTGCGGCGGGTGGCAAGCCCTACGCGATCCCGGCCGGTGCGTCGGACCACCCGTTGGGCGGGCTGGGGTTCGCCGGGTGGGCGGTCGAGGTCGAGCGGCAGGAGGCCGAGCTGGGGGTGCGGTTCGACACGGTGGTCGTGTGCTCGGTGACCGGCAGCACGCAGGCGGGCATGGTGGCCGGGTTCGCGGGCAGCGGGCGGACGATCATCGGCATCGACGCGTCCGCCGAGCCGTGCGACACCCGTGACCAGGTGCTGAGGATCGCCAAGAACACGGCGCACCTGCTGGAGGTCGAGGTGACCGACGCGGACGTGATCCTCGACGACCGGTTCCACGAAGGCATCTACGGCGTGCCGGGGGAGTCCACTTTGGACGCGATGCGGCTGGGCGCGAGCCTGGAAGGCATGATCACCGACCCGGTGTACGAGGGCAAGTCGCTGGCGGGCCTGGTGGAACTCGTCTCCACCGGCGAGATCCCGCGCGACTCGAACGTCCTTTATGCACACCTGGGCGGCCAGCCCGCGCTCAACGCCTACAGCGCTCTGTTCCGCTGACGCGTCAGCCGAACCAGCCAGGCACGTCGACCGGGAACCCGGCGTTGGGCACGACCGTGCGGAGGGAGGACTCCAGCTGCGCGACCCGGTCCGCGCCGAGTGCTTCGACCCACCTGGCCCGCAGCCGGTCGAAGATCTCCGCTGACTGGACCAGCGAATCGATCCCGCGCGGCGTGAGCCGGATCAGCTTGCGCCGCGCGTCGTGCGGGTCGTCGACGCGTTCGACGTAGCCGAGGGCGGCGAGCCGGTCGACGGTCTTGCCGGCGGCCTGCTTGGAGACGCCGAGGCGGCGTCCGATCTCGCTGGCGGTCGCGCCGAGGACGCCGATCGCCTGCATGGCGAACCCGTACGCGGGTCGTACGTCGGGGTGTCCGCGTGTGGCCAGTTCGGCGTGCAGCTGGTCGATCAGCGACCGGAACCCGGCGAACAGCAACAGGGGCAGCTCGAAGCCCGGCGGGTCGTTGTCAGCCATGGACGCGCTCGACAAACTCGACAACCTGGTTTACTGTTTCGACAACCACGTTGTCGACTTTACCGGGAGTTCCGCATGTTCGCCCAGCACACGCTCGAATCCGCCCCCGCCGGCTCACGGCGACTGATGGAGTCCACCGTCGCCCACCTGGGCCACCTGCCGCCGGCGGTGGCGCTGCTCGCCGAGTCGCCCGAGATGCTCGGCGGCTTCCTCCACGCGAGTGGGCTCTTCGAGGCGAGCACCCTCGACCCACTCGCCCGGGAGGTGGTGGTCATGACCATCGCCACCCGCAACGAGTGCCGGGTCTGCGTCGCCATGCACACCGGCCGTCTCCGGGAGTTGGGGGCGGAGGCGGCGCAGATCGCTGCGCTGCGGTCCGGGGAGCCGCTGGACGACGGGCGGCTGGAGGCGCTGCGGCAGTTCACCCTGCGGGTGCTGGCCACCGCCGGCGAGGTGCCGGAGGACGAACTGGCCGAATTCCTGACCGCCGGCTTCACCACCCGCAACGCGCTGGAGGTCGTGCTGGGCATCGGCACGTACACGATGTCCACCCTGGCAAACCGCCTGGTCCGCGCCTGACAGGGCGGAGGTGCGCACCTGACGACGCCTCAGCCCGACACGCCTGACGCCCCCAGCTCCGCGCCGCCAGCCGGAACCCAGCCTCTGGGGCCAGCGGTCCGGAGCCCTCAGCTCCAGCCCCAGCCCACGATCCGGAACCCCAACCCAGCGCCCGAAGCCATCCCCAACCCTGGTCCGCAGCCGCAGCCGCAGCCGCAGCCGCAGCCGCAGCCGCAGCCGCAGCCGCAGCCTGGAAGCCGGCCTGCTGCCCGGTCCAAACCCTCGACCCAGCCTGGAGTCCGCGCGGCCCGATCCAGGGTGCGAAGGCCCTGGCCTGCCGCTCAGCCCCAATCCGGCCCCGGCCGGAGCCCGCGCAGCCCCGGCCCGGACCAGAAACCCGGAGCTCAGGGTCGGGGCCAAAGTCCGGGGTTCCGAGTCGTCGGCGAAGCCCGGCCTCAGCCCTATGCGCGCAGCCGCAACCCCTTGGGGGTTGCCCGGAAGCCCGCGTCCTGGAGGATGCCGGCCAAGCGTGAGCCCAATGCCACCTCCCCGTCCGCCCGCTGCACCGCCAGCTGACCCAACCACCCGTCGCGCACGGCCCGCCCCAACACCTGGGCGGCCGAGCGCAGAGGTTCTTCCTCCTCGGTGAACGACAGCAGCGACCGCCCACCACGTTCCACGTAGAGCGTCGCCGCACCGTCCACCAGCACCACCAGAGCACCGGACTTCCGGCCCGGCCGGTGCTTGCCCTCACCCGACGACTCCGGCCACGGCAGCGCCGCACCGTAGGGCTGCGCCGGATCGGCCGCCGCCAGCACCACGGCGTCCGGCGCACCCGCGTGCTCCTGCCCCACCGGCCGGGACGACGCGCGCAGCCTGTCCACCGCACCCCGCGCCGCGAACTGCGCCGCGCCGAGCCCTTCGACCACGTACCCGCGCACGACCTGCCCGGACTCCTCCATCGCCCGCAGCACCCGGTACACCGCGCTGAACCCACCCGTCACCCGCTCGGTGTCCAACGCACCGCGCGTCAGCACGCCGTGCCGCTCCAGGAACGCCTCGGCCCGCGCGTGCGCCCGCCGCGTCGCATCGGCAGCGGGCACCACAGCCAGCGACCACCGGCCCGCCACCGTCGGCGGTCCGGTGCGGCTCGGCATGTCCGGCCGACCCGCCCGCATCCGCGCGTACCGACCGCGTGGCGCGGCCCGCCGGGGCTTGTGCGCCGTGCCGCCACCCGCGACCAGCGCCCGCAACGGCGCCAGCGTGTCGTTGGTGACCACACCGGCCCACACCAGGTCCCACAGCGCGCCGACGACCTCACCGTCCGTCGTCGGACCCTGCAACGACACCCGGTCGACCAGTTGCCGGAAGAACAACGCCCCGCCGCCCAACGCCTCCACCACGGCCGTGTGCAACGACGAGTCCGGCATCGCCTCGGGCACCAGGTCCGGCAGCAGCAGGTCGGCCACGTCCGTCGGCGCCAACGCGATCCAGCCGTCACCACCCGCCAGCGACCCGCACCCGGTCCACGTCACCTCGCCGGACGCGGTCAGCTCGTCCAGCAGCGCCGGGCTGTAGCCGGGCAGCCGCGCGGGCAGCACCAGCGACTCGACCGCGCTCGCGGGCAGCGGCGCACCCGCCAACTGCTCGACCACCGAGTACACGTCGTCCACCGTCGGCGCGGACCGCAACCGCCTGCCCACCCCGTGCCAGCCCGG
The DNA here is from genome assembly GCF_000716595.1 of Saccharothrix sp. NRRL B-16314. Classification (GTDB taxonomy): domain Bacteria; phylum Actinomycetota; class Actinomycetes; order Mycobacteriales; family Pseudonocardiaceae; genus Actinosynnema. The sequence continues at coordinate 145,879 of NZ_JNXC01000002.1, read as the reverse complement.
CAGGAACCGGCCGAGCGCGGCGGGCTCCACCGGCTCGACCTCGGCCCGCAGCCGGGCCAGCGACGCGCGCCGCAACCGCCGCAGCACCTCGGCATCGCAGTACTCGGTGTGGGTGCCCGCCCCGGATTTCGGGTGTCCCGCGAGCGACAGAGGTCTCAGCTCACCGCGCACCAGCCGCCCGGTGGCCGCCATCCGCTCCAACACCCCGGTCACCACGGCGACGCCCAGCCCGAACCGCTCCGCCGCCTCCGCCGCCAGGAACGGCCCGTGCGTCCGCGCGTACCGGGACAGCAGGTCACCCAACGGGTCGGCCACGGGTTCGGTGAACACCTCCGGCACGCCGACCGGCAGCGCCACGCCCAACGCGTCCCGCACCCGGCCCGCGTCCTCGATCGTGATCACGCGGTCCTCACCCGCGATGCGCACCCGGATCGCCCGCCGCTGCACCACGAGGTCCGCCAGCCACTCCGGCCGCACACCCCGCTCCAGCGCCTCCGCCTCCGACAGGTCACCGAGGAACCGCAGCAGGTCCGCCGCGCCCTCCGCGTCCCGCGCGTGCCGGTCGGGCGCGAGGCGTTGCAGGGTGCGCTCGACCTCCTCGACCACCTCCGGGTCCAGCAGCTCACGGATCGCCTCGGAACCCAGCAGCTCCGCCAGCAGCGCCGAGTCCAGCGACAACGCCGCCGCCCGCCGCTCGGCCAGCGGCGCGTCCACCTCGTACAGGAACATCCCGACGTACCCGAACAACAAGCTGCGGGCGAACGGCGACGGCGACGGCGTCTCCACCTCGACCACCCGCACCCGCCTGGCCCGGATCTCCGTCATCAGCTCACGCAGGCCGGGCACGTCGTACACGTCCTGCAAGACCTCGCGCATCGCCTCCAGCACCACCGGGAAGCTCTCGTACTTCGCCGCGACGGACAGCAGCTGCGCCGCCCGCTGCCGCTGCTGCCACAGCGGGGACCGCTTGCGCGGATCACGCCGGGGGAGCAGCAGCGACCGCGCCGCGCACTCCCGGAACCGGGCCGCGAACAGAGCCGACCCGCCCACCTCGGCCACCACGATCTGCTCGACCTCCTCCGGGTCGAGCAGCACGTCGTCCGCCCCCGCCACGACCTGCGCGCCGTCCGGGTCGACCGCGTCGGGTAGCCGGATCACGATGCCGTCGTCGGAGTGCGCCGCCTGCACCTCGATACCGCGCCGCTCCCGCAGCCGGGCCGCGATCGCCAACGCCCACGGCGCGTTGACCTGCGCGCCGAACGGCGAGTGCACCACCAGCCGCCAGTCGCCCAGCTCGTCCCGGAACCGCTCCACCAGCACGATCCGGTCGTTCGGCACGTGCCTGGTCGCCTCGCGCTGCTCGCCCAGGTACGCCAGTAGGTTCGACGTCGCCCACGCGTCCAAACCGGCCGACCCCGTCCGCTCGGCCGCCTTCACGTCGTCCATCGTGGACACCTCGCGGAGGAACTTCCCCAGCGCGCGCCCCAACTCCAGCGGACGTCCGGGCGCGTCGCCCTTCCAGAACGGCATCCGCGCGGGCTGACCGGGCGCGGGCACCACGATCACCCGGTCGTGGGTGATGTCCTCGACCCGCCACGACGACGTGCCCAGCAGGAACGTGTCGCCCACCCGCGACTCGTAGACCATCTCCTCGTCCAGCTCGCCCACCCGCGAGCCGGGACCGCGCTCCGACGGCGGCGTCATCACCGCGAACAGCCCCCGGTCCGGGATCGTGCCGCCCGACGTCACCGCCAGCCGCTGCGCCCCCGGCCGGCCGCGCAGCTCACCGGTGATCCGGTCCCACGTGATCCGGGGCCGCAGCTCGCCGAACTCCTCGCTCGGGTACCGACCCGCGAGCATGTCGAGCACCGCCTGCAACGCCGATTCCGGCAGCGCGGCGAACGGCGCGGCCCGCCGCACCAGCCCGGCCAACGCCTCGACCGTCCACGTCTCCATCGCCACCATGGCCACGACCTGCTGCGCCAGCACGTCCAGCGGGTTGCGCGGGTACCGCACGGCCTCGATCGCGCCGTCCCGCATCCGCTCCGCCACCACCGCGCACGACACCAGGTCGCCCCGGAACTTCGGGAACATCACCCCGCGCGACACCGCGCCCACCTGGTGCCCCGCGCGGCCGACGCGCTGCAACCCGGACGCCACCGTCGGCGGGGCCTCCACCTGCACCACCAGGTCGACCGCACCCATGTCGATGCCCAGCTCCAGCGACGACGTCGCCACCACGCACGGCAGCCGCCCCGACTTCAGCTCCTCCTCGACCACCACCCGCTGCTCGCGCGCCATGGAGCCGTGGTGGGCGCGGGCGATCGTCACGCCGCGCTGGGTCGTCACGCCGGACTGGCCGACCGCCTGGGCGGGGAACGGCTCGGCGGGGAACGGCTCGGCTCCTGCCCGGTCGGCTCCTGCCCGGTCGGCTCCTGCCCGGTCGGCTCGCGCCCGGTCTGGTGCTGCCCGGTCTGGTGCTGCCCGGTCTGGTGCTGCCCGGTCTGGTGCTGCCCGGTCTGGTGCTGCCTGGTCTGGTGCTGCCTGGTCTGGTGCTGCCTGGTCTGGTGCTGCCTGGTCTGGTGCTGCCTGGTCGGGTCCTGCCCAGTCTGGGTCTGCTCGGTCGGGTCTTGCCTGGTCGGCTCCTGCCTGGTCGGGTCCTGTCCGGTCTGGGTCTGCCCGGTCGAGGTCTGCCGGCTCGGGTGCCGCCTGCTCGGCCTCCTCGGCCAGCTCGTTGAGCCGAGCGGTGAGCCGTTCGGCCAGCCGCCGGGAGTTGACGAACACGATCGTGGACCGGTGCTGCCGGACCAGCTCCAGGATCCGCTGCTCGACCGACGGCCAGATCGACGCCCGCTGCTCCGCGCCCGCCGCCGAGCCGGACACCTCGCCGGTCGGCTCGCCGAGCACCGACATGTCCTCGACGGGAACCTCGACCCGCACCTCGATCGTCTTCGCCGTCTTCGGCTGCACGACCCGCACCGACCGACCACCCGCGAGGAACGCGCCGACCTCCTCGACCGGCCGGACCGTCGCGGACAGCCCGATCCGCTGGGCGGGCCGCTCCAACAGCGAGTCCAGCCGTTCGAGTGACAGTGCGAGGTGCGCGCCGCGCTTCGTGCCCGCCACCGCGTGCACCTCGTCCACGATCACCGTCTCGACACCGCGCAACGACTCCCGCGCCGCCGACGTGAGCACCAGGAACAGCGACTCAGGCGTGGTGACCAGCACGTCCGGCGGCGTCCGCGCGAACGCCCGCCGCGCGTCCGCCGGTGTGTCGCCGGTGCGCATGCCGACCGTGATGTCCGGTTCGGGCAGCGACAGCCGGTGCGCGGCCTGCCGGATGCCCGCCAACGGCGCGCGCAGGTTCCGCTCCACGTCCACTGCCAGCGCCTTCAGCGGCGAGACGTACAGCAACCGGCACCGCCGCTTCGGCTCGGCGGGCTTCGGCGTGGACGCCAGCCGGTCCAGCGCCCAGAGGAACGCGGCCAACGTCTTGCCGGACCCCGTCGGCGCGATGACCAGCGCGTGTTCGCCGGCCGCCGCCGCCTCCCACGCGCCCACCTGTGCCGCGGTGGGCGCGGCGAAGGCCCCGGCGAACCACTGCCGGGTCGCGGGGGAGAACGCGGACAGAACTTCCATGCCGTCCATAGTGAACCCGGGGTCCGACAATTTTGGTTTGTGGCACGATCACCCCGTTCGAAACCAAAGGGGTGACCGTGCGCGTCCTGTCCGTCGACCTGGGCACTTCCAACACCGTCGCGGTGCTCGCCGCGCACGGCCGGCCGCCCCGGGTCGTGGAGGTGGACGGTTCGGCCACCATGCCGTCGGCCGTCTACTGCGAAGAGGACGGCACCCTCGTGGTCGGCCGTGACGCGGAGCGCCGCGCCCGCCTCGACCCGGCCCGCTTCGAACCCAACCCCAAGCGTCGCGTGGACGACGGCGTGCTGCTCCTCGGCGACAACGTCGTCCCGGTCACCGACGCGCTGGCCGCCGTGCTGCGCCGCGTCCTGGACGAGACCAACCGCCAGCTGGGCGGCGAGTCGCTGGACGAGGTCCGCCTCACCCACCCCGCCCAGTGGGGCCTGACCCGCCGCAACGTGCTGCTGTCCGCGGCACGCCTCTCGGGCGCCAAGGGCGAGGTCGTGCTGGTCCCGGAGCCGGTCGCCGCCGCCTCCCACTACGCCTCGCTCGCCGTCGGCCAGGCGCTCGCGGTGTACGACCTCGGTGCCGGCACGTTCGACGTGGCCATCGTCGGCGCCACCCAGAACGGCTTCACCGTGCTCGCCGAGGACGGCCTGCAGGACCTGGGCGGCCTGGACGTCGACCAGGCCCTCCTCGAACACGTCGGGCGGCAGGTTTCGCACCGCGACCCGGCGGCCTGGCAGCGGCTGCTGCGCCCGGAGTCCACCGCCGACCGCCGGGCCCGCCGCGCGCTCCAGGAGGACGTGCGTGCCGCCAAGGAGTCGTTGTCGCGGCACGCGCACACCGAGGTGCCGATGCCGGAGCCGTTCGAGGACGTGCTGGTCAACCGGTCCGACCTGGAAGCCCTGGTCCGGCCGAGCATGATGCGCAGCGTGGAGCTGCTGGAGTCCACGATCCGCTCCACCGGCATGGCGCCCAACCAGCTCGCGGGCATCTACCTGGTCGGCGGCGCCAGCCGCATCCCGCTGGTCGCGACGATGATCGCCGAGCAGGTGCGGATCGTGCCGACGAGCCTGGACCAGCCGGAGACCTCGGTGGCCCTGGGCGCGCACCACGTCCCCAAGAACGGCGTCACCCCGCGCTCCCAGGAGACGACCAGGCCCAAGGAGCCGGACACGGTCGTCACCAAGCCGGTGAACCCGAACACCAGCGGCGGGTACCAGGCAAACCCCGCGACCGGCGGCGGCTACCAGGCCAACCCCGCGACCAGCGGCGCGTACCAGGTGAACCCGGGTGTCAGCGGTCCGTACCAGGTGAACCCGAACGCCAGCGGTCCGTACCAGGTCAACCCGAACGCCAGCGGCGCGTACCAGGTCAACCCTGCGGTCAGCGGGCCCTACCAGGTGAACCCGCCGACCGGGCCGCAGCAGTTCAACTTCCCGACCGTCACGCGCCAGTTGCCCGCGGAGAAGAAGAAGCCCAGCCGGACCATGCTGATCTCGATCGGCGCGGCGGTGGTGGTGCTCGCGCTGGCCGTGGTCGGCGGGCTCGTCGCGTTCAGCGGGCCGGGCGTGCCCACCGCGCAGGACTGCAAGAACGACACCCAGCAGGACGACAAGGGCTTCACCGAGTGCCTGCGCCGCCTCGCGGGCACGATCCCGGACACCAGCACGTGCAAGGCGGGCGGCACGCCGGGTGTCGGCGGCGTCAACGCCATCAAGGGCACCGTGGTCAGCTGCTCGGTGAAGGACGACTACTCGGTCCAGTACGTCCTCACCGAGACGGTCGTCGGCGCGCAGCACGGCGCCGAGGCCGTCGTGCAGTCGCTCAAGGCCGACATGGTCGAGGCGCAGTGGGCGGGCAACGGGCTCAAGGGCAAGTACCGCGCAGCCGCCGACGGCGGGCTCGGGCTGCTCGTGTTCACCGCGGACGACCTCCCGTTGCTGGGCATCGTGACGAAGAGCGGCGGCGAGGAGCTGTCCGCGGACCAGGTCGCGGACTTCTTCGAGGCGACGGTCCAACCCGGCACCTGACCCGGACGGTGGCTGGCCGCGCCACCGGTCCTTTGGCACGATCAAGATCGTGACCGTGGTCGACGTCGTGCAGCGCAGGGTCCTGCGGGTGCTGGCGGTGACCCAGGTGCTCGGCGCGGCGGGCGTCACCATCGGCCTGGCGGTGAGCACTCTCATCGCGGCCGTGCTCGCCGAAGCCGACGTGGTCGGCGGGCTGGCGCAGACCAGCGCGGTGCTCGGCGCGGCCCTGTTCGCGGTGCCGGTGGCCCGGATGGCGGCCCGGCGCGGACGCCGTCCGGCGCTGGTCTTCGGCTACGGCGCGGGCGCGATCGGCGCGGCGGTGGCGGCGTGCGCGGTGGTGCTCGGCTCGTGGCACGTGCTGCTGGTCTCGCTGGTCCTGTTCGGTGCGGCGTCCAGCGCGAACTTCGCCGGCCGGTACGCGGGCGCCGACCTGGCCCACCCCCACCGCAGGGCGCGCTCGGTGGCGCTGGTGGTGTGGGCGGCCACGTTGGGCGCGGTGGCCGGGCCGAACCTGGCCGCACCGGCGGGTGACGTGGCCGTGCGGCTGGGGTTGCCGGTGGGGGCCGGGCCGTACCTGCTGGCGGCCGTGCTGTTCTGCCTGGCCGCGGTCGTGGTCCTGCGGTTCCTCAGGCCCGACCCGTTGGCCATCGCGCGGTCCGCCGTGACGCCCGCGCACTGCGCCGGGGGGATGGGCGAGACCAAGGGCGCGAAGGCGCTGTGGCGGTCGCTGCCCCCGACCGCGAGGCTCGCGCTGGGCGGCGTGACCCTCTGCCACACCGCGATGGTGGGCCTGATGTCGATGACCCCGGTGCACATGGACCACGGCGGCTCGTCGCTGCGCGTCGTCGGCGTGGTGATCAGCCTGCACGTCGCCTCGATGTACGCGGCCAGCCCGCTGTTCGGGTGGATGGCCGACCGGCTGGGCCGGGTGCCGGTGCTGACGATCGGCGCCGCGCTCGTGGTCGCCTCGGCCGGCATCGCGGGCATGGCGCCCTCGCACGACGCGCCGCAGCTCGCCGCCGGTCTGGCGCTGCTCGGCTTCGGCTGGTCGGCGGGGCTGGTGGCGGGATCGGCGCTGCTCACCGAGTCGGTGGAGGTGCTGGACCGGCCGGCCGCGCAGGGCCTGTCCGACCTGTGCATGAACGTCGGCGGCGCGCTCGGCGGCATCACGGCGGGCGTGGTGGTGACCGCGTGGTCCTACGCCGCGTTGGGGCTGCTCGTCGGGTTCACCGCGCTGCCGCTGCTGGTGGCGTGCCTGTTCGCGTCGCTCCAGCGGGTGCGGTGATCAGCGCTTCCGGTTGTACCAGAGCGCCCGCACGCCCACGACGATCGCCGCCACCAGCGCGGCGATCACCGCGATCGTGGCGATCGGCGAAGACATCCCCGTGGGGTCTTCCTGCAGCAACAGCACACGTCGAGGTTAGCGCGCCGCCGCGGCGAATTCGCGGACCCTGGCCGTTTCGCCGGCACTGCGCCAGACCAGTCCCCACTCCACGTGCGGAGCGCCCACCAGCGGCAGGAACGCGATCTTCGGGCGGGTGAAGTAGCCGACCGCGTGCGCGCCCAGCGGGCAGACGCCCTCGCCGTCGGCGATGGCGGCGAGCAGCTCCTGGAACGTCGTGAGGTCCCGTCCGCGCTTCACCGGGACGCCATCGGGAGTCGTGTCACGCCAGTAGGAGGCGCGGAAGACCGTGTCGCGGCCCAGGTCCTCCAGGGTCACGGACTTCTGCCGCGTGAACGGGTGCGTGTCGGGCACGGCGAGCACCAAGGGCTCCTCGAAGACCACCGGACCGGACGTCAGATCGGGCTCGCGCACCGGGAACATGGTCACCAGCACATCGACCTCACCTGCCCTGAGCAGCGCGAACGGGTCGGTGAACGAGGCCTCGCGCACGCGCACCTCGCTGCCGGGGTGGCGGGCGCGGAAGGTGTCGAGGACGTCCGCGACGAGGTCGGCGACGGCCGGCGCCTCGAACCCGACCCGCAGCAGGTCCGTCCCGCGCGCGGCCTCCACAGCGCGCGCTATGCCGTCCACGATCTGCTGGTAGGCAGGTGCGAGGTCGTCCCGCAGTCTGCGGCCGATGGGGGTCAGGGCGACGCGACGGCTGGTGCGTTCGAACAGGGGCGCGCCGATGCGGCGTTCCAGCTGCTTGACGGACTGGCTGACCCGCGCCTGGGAGACGTGCAGGCGCTCGGCGGTGCGGCTGAAGTGCAGCTCCTCCGCCAGCGCCAGGAAAACCTCCAGGTCACGTCGTTCCATAACCTTCAGGTTATCGTTCCATCCGGTTACCGTCGTTGTTCGGGGTCCTCCGGGCGACGAGTCTCGAGCACATGGAAAACACGCTCCTCGTCCGTTCCGCCCAGGCCGAAAAGCTCGACGCCGACCCGGCCGCCGTCATCACCCTCCTCGCCGACCTGGACGGCCTGACCGGCAACCGGTCCACTTTCCGCGACGGCTCGGACGGCGCGCCGCCGCACTTCCACACCCGAGCCTCGGAGTTGTTCTTCGTGCTCGACGGGACGCTCCAGGTGCTGCTGGACGAGGACGTGGTGACCCTGGAGCGCGGCGACTTCCTCGTCGTGCCGCCACGCGTGCCGCACGCCTTCGGCGCGCTCAAGGGCGCCGACGCGGACGTCCTGTTCGTCTTCACGCCCGGCATGGGCCGGTTCGACTACTACCGGCTGCTCGACCGCGTGCAGCGCGGCGAGGCGAGCCCGCAGGAGATCCGCGACTCGCAGGACCGGTTCGACAACCACTACGTCGACAGCCCGGCCTGGAAGGCGGCGCGGTAACCGCGATCCGTCGGCCGGACGGCTGCCACGCGCGGTCCGGTCCCGTTGTTACCGTGGCACATGACCAGCGAATCCCCTGCGGTGAGACTGCGTCGGCGCGAGCAACTCCGCGACTTCCTGCGGACCTGCCGGGCCCGGCTCACGCCCGCCGACGTCGGCGTGGTGGCGGTGGGCCGGCGCCGGACGCCGGGGCTGCGGCGCGAGGAGGTCGCCGCGCTCGCCGGTGTCGGGGTGTCCTGGTACACCTGGCTGGAGCAGGGTCGCGACATCACCGCGTCGGCCGAGGTGCTCGACGCGATCAGCCGGGCGCTGCGCCTGACCGAGCTCGAACGCGCCCACCTGTACCTGCTGGCCGGCCTCAACCCGCCGCGCGTCGGTGGCGCGCGTGGTGACGCGGTCAGCCCGGAGCTGCGCCGCCTGATCGACGCGTGGGCGCCGCGACCCGCGATCCTCCGGGACCGGTACTGGAACCTGCTCGCGATCAACGACGCGACCCGGACGGTGTTCGGCTACGACGACACCGACCACAACTGCCTGATCACGTTCTTCACCAACGCCCGGTACCGCGACATGCACGTCCACTGGGCGTCGGTCGCGCCGGTCGTCGTCGCCGCCTTCCGTGCCGACGCGGCGCACGCGCCCGCGGACCCGGAGTTCGACCGGGTGGTCGACGCGCTCAGCGCCGTGAGCCCCGAGTTCGCCGAGCTGTGGGCGCGCCACGAGGTCGGCGCACCGGTGCAGGCGGTGAAGGCGATCCACCACCCCGAGGCCGGTGACCTGCTCTTCGACGTGACGACCCTGGCGGTGGCCGACCGCTCGGACCGGTACCTGGAGCTGTGCAACCCGCGGCCGGGCACCGGGACCGAGGAGCGGCTCGAACGCCTGTCGCACCGCGGACTGGTCGCCTCGGTCTGATGGTGGTGGTGCCGCTCCCAGGTTGAGCGCGCACTGTTTGCGCCCCACGCCCGTCGGCACGCTGGTCCCATGACGCACAGCACTTCCCGGTTCAAGGACAAGATCGCGCTCATCACCGGCGGCACGAGCGGCATGGGGCTGGCCGCCGCGCGGAGGTTGCTCGCCGAGGGCGCGCAGGTGGTCGTCACCGGGCGCGACCAGGCCCGGTTGGACGCTGCGGTCGAAGAGCTGGGCGGCGGTGTCCTCGCGGTGCGCGGCGACGTGGCGAGCCTCACCGACCTCGACGCGCTGACGGCCGCGATCCGGGACCGGCACGGGCGGTTGGACGTGGTCTTCGCGAACGCGGGCGTCGCTTCGTTCCGGCCGAACGCCGACGTCACCGAGGCCGAGTTCGGCCGCGTCGTGGACATCAACTTCAAGGGCGTGTTCTTCACCGTCCAGAAGACCCTCCCGCTGCTGTCCGACAACGCCGCGATCGTGATCAACGCGTCGTGGACGCTGCACCGCGGCCTGGCCGGCGCGTCCCTCTACGCGGCGACCAAGGCGGCCGTGCACAACCTGGCGCGCACTCTCGCGGCCGACTTGGCACCCAGGGGAGTGCGGGTCAACTCGGTCAGCCCCGGCTACATCGAGACCCCGATGTTCCACGACAACGTCCCCGTCGAGGCGCAGGCCGCCGTCGTCGCCGCGGTGGCCGCCGGTCGGGTCGGCACCGCCGAGGACGTCGCCGACGCCGTCGCGTTCCTCGCCTCCGGTGAAGCGTCCTACATCAACGGGCAGGACCTCGTCATCGACGGCGGCCTGGTCGCCGCCGCGCGGTGAAGATCCACTGTGGACGACCACGTCGACCGTCCGGCCCGGAAGGCGGCGCGATAGCCTGACGTCGATGCGCATCACGATGTTCCGCCGGCGGATGGCCGACGAGTTCGGCCAGGTCAGAGCGGAGATGGTAGCCGGCGACCACGTGCTGTCCGCCCTCGGTGGCCGGACGCCCGACCAGGCGCTGGAAGCGGGGCTGCCGGTCAAGGAGATCTGGCTGGCCGTCTGCGACGCCTTCGACGTGCCGGAACAGCGGCGGTGACCCGGCGTGTCGGCCAGGCGGTCGAACACCTGTTCGGCTACACTCCCCGACACGACCGGGTGACGACACCCCGCAGGTGACCTGGTCCCCGCCGAAAAATGTCGGACCCCACCCGTAACGTCGGCCCCGACATCGCACAGCGACCCCAAGACACTCCGAGGTGGACTCCAGATGGCACCCCAGGCACCCGACCGGGACAAGGCCCTCGAACTGGCCCTGGCCCAGATCGACAAACAGTACGGCAAGGGCTCGGTCATGCGGCTCGGCGACGAAGTCCGCGCCCCGCTCCAGGTGATCCCCACCGGTGCGATCGCGCTCGACGTGGCGCTGGGCATCGGCGGCCTGCCGCGTGGCCGCGTGGTGGAGATCTACGGCCCGGAGTCCTCCGGTAAGACGACGGTGGCGCTGCACGCCGTGGCCAACGCCCAGCGCAACGGCGGCATCGCGGCGTTCATCGACGCCGAGCACGCGCTCGACCCGGACTACGCCAAGAAGCTGGGCGTCGACACCGACGCGCTGCTGGTCTCCCAGCCCGACACCGGTGAGCAGGCGCTGGAGATCGCGGACATGCTGGTCCGTTCCGGCGCCCTCGACATCCTGGTCATCGACTCGGTGGCGGCCCTGGTGCCGCGCGCCGAGATCGAGGGCGAGATGGGCGACAACCACGTGGGTCTCCAGGCCCGCCTGATGAGCCAGGCGCTGCGGAAGATCACCGGCGCGCTCAGCAACTCCAACACCACCGCGATCTTCATCAACCAGCTGCGCGAGAAGATCGGCGTGATGTTCGGCTCGCCCGAGACCACGACCGGTGGCAAGGCGTTGAAGTTCTACGCGTCGGTCCGGCTGGACGTGCGGCGCATCGAGACCCTGAAGGACGGCGGCGAGCCGGTCGGCAACCGCACCAGGGTCAAGGTCGTGAAGAACAAGGTGGCCCCGCCGTTCAAGCAGGCCGAGTTCGACATCCTCTACGGCCAGGGCATCAGCCGTGAGGGTTCGCTCATCGACATGGGCGTCGACCAGGGCATCCTGCGCAAGTCGGGCGCCTGGTACACCTACGAGGGCGACCAGCTGGGCCAGGGCAAGGAGAACGCGCGGAAGTTCCTGCGCGACAACCCGGACGTGGCCAACGAGATCGAGAAGCGGATCAAGGACAAGCTGGGGATCGGCGCCACCCTCGACGCCGACGACACCGTCCCGGCGGCGCCGGTCGAGTTCTAACCTGGCATGGCTGGACGAGGTGGCCGTGGTCGCGGGCTGTCCCGCGACCCTTCGGCCGACGACACCGAGCCGGTTCCGGTCGACCCGGCGAAGGAGCAGCGCAAGGCGACGGACATCTGCTACGCGCTGCTCACCGCACGGGCCCGGACGCGCGTGGAGTTGAAGGATGCGCTGCTGCGCAAGGGCATCACGGAGCCGACGGCCGAACTGGTGCTGGCCAAGTTCGACCGGGCGGGCCTGATCGACGACGTCGCCTTCGCCGAGGTCTGGGTCCGTTCGCGGCACACCTACCAGGGGTTGGGTAGGCGGGCCCTGGCCATGGAGCTGCGCCGCAAGGGCGTGGCGGACGAGGTGGTCGCCGAGGCCGTCGCAGCGGTGGACGACCAGGCCGAGGAAGACCGGGCGCGGGACCTGGTGCGCAAGAAGCTGCGCACCATGGGTGGCCTGGACGACACCACCAAGATCCGCCGCCTGGTTTCCGCCCTGGCCCGCAAGGGCTACCCGGAAGGCCTCGCCTACCGGGTGGTGCGCGAAGAACTGCGCCGCGCCGGTGAGGACACCACAACCCTGGACGACCTGACCCAGTACTGACCCGTGCTGACCCGTACTGACCTCCAGTACCGACCCGGCACCGGCTAGCCACGCGCGCCCCCGGCCAACTCGCCGTGCCGGAGTGGACGGTCGGCGGTGCCCGACTGGCGGGGTCGCGGTGCCGGAGTGGACGGTGTGCAGTGCCGGAGTGGACGGTTCGGGTGTCCGGGTGGAGAGCTGGGCCTGCGGGGCCAAGGGGTTGGCGGGTCAGGCGCTTGGCGGGTCAGGGGAGTTGGTGGATCAGGGGAGTTGGCGGGCCAAGCGCCAGTACTGGCGCTTCTTCTCCTCGCGGACCACGACGCCGAGTCGGCTCAGCTCGTCGCGCAGGTCGGCCGCGTCCGTGCTGTCGCTCTTGCGCAACGCCTCGGCCCGCACCTTCAACAACGCGTTCGCTCCCGCCGGCAACCCGGGCGTCCCGTCGACCCAGCGCCGGTAGTCGTCCCGGTACGGGTCGCCGCCTTCCAACCACTGGTACCCGTGCGACTGGAACGCGTCCGCCAGGTCCGTCGGCTTCAGGTCGTGGCTCTCCCGGGCCAGCTCACCGGTGTCCACCCCGAGCAGCACGAGCTTCTTGCCGTCCAGGAACGCCCCGGACACCAGCGTCCGGTCGAAGCTCTTGTGCTTGCCGCCCCGCAACAGCTCGACGCCCTCGTTGAACACCTCGACCACGAGCCGCTCGTGCGCCGCGATGCCGGCCACCACCAGCCCGAGCACAGCGCCCAAGGCCACCGACCCGATCGTCGCCCAAGGCTCCGGAATGGACGCCACCAACCGGAACGGCCCCTGCATCGGCGCCCAGGACAGGTCGGCCACCCAACCGGCGACGGACTTCAAGCCCCACACCACGCCCGCACCCACCAGCGGGAACCCGACCGACACCAGCGCCACCTGGCCGTGCGGTTCGGCGACCACGGTGGTTCGTCGCGCGCTCATCCCTCACTACCTCCCCCGAAGTGAACGCCCCAACGCTATCGCCGCAGTCCGCGTGGGCAGGGATCAGGGGGCGAGAGTACGAAGCGGGGCGCCTCCCCGGGAAGGGAGGCGCCCGACAGCCGGAACGTCAGAGGGCAGCGGCGGCGCGGGCCAGTTCCTCGATCCGCGCGAAGTCACCCGAGGCCAGCGCGTCCTTCGGCGCCAGCCACGACCCGCCGACGCACCCGACGTTCGGCAACGCCAGGTAGCGCGGCGCGCTCTCCGGCGTGATGCCACCGGTCGGGCAGAACCGCAGGCCGGGCAGCGGACCGCCGATGGACTTCAGGTAGTCCACCCCGCCCGCGGCCTCGGCCGGGAAGAACTTGAGCGACGTCAGCCCGCGCTCGACCAGCCGCATCGCCTCGGACACGGTCGCCACACCCGGCAGGAACGGTAGCCCGGTGTCCTCGGCCGCGTCCAGCACGCGGTCCGTCGACCCCGGCGTCACGAGGAACGCCGCTCCGGCCTTCGCCGCCTGCTCGGCGTGCTCCGGCGTGGTCACGGTGCCCGCGCCGATCACGATGCCCGGCACCTCCGCCGCGACCCGCTCGATCGCGGCCAGGGCGGCGGGCGTGCGCAGGGTCAGCTCGATCACCCGCACACCACCGCGCAGCAACGCCTGCGCCAGCGGCACGGCGTGCTCGGCGTCGTCCACGACGACGACCGGGATGACGGGCGACAGCGCCAGCAGGTCCGCCGCCGTGGCGTGGGCTGGGGTGGTGGTCACCGGGAAACCTCCTGGTTGAACTGGCCCTCGAAGTGCGAGGCCGCGATCGGTCCGAACACGCTCGCGCCCCGGTCGGCGGGCCCGATCGCCCGGCGCAACGCGGCGAACAGCTCCCGGCCGGTGCCGGTCCACGCCTGCGCGTCCGGCGGGAAGTCCACCAGCTCGCGGTCGGCGAGCTCCGCAGGGTCCACGAACACCTCGAGCGTGCCGGTCTCCGCGTCGATCCGCAGCACGTCACCGTCCCGCACCCGCGCCAGCGGTCCGCCGACGGCCGCCTCCGGGGTGACCTGGATGGCCGCCGGGACCTTGCCCGACGCGCCGGACATCCGGCCGTCGGTGACCAGCGCGACCTTGTACCCGCGGTCCATCAGCACGCCCAGCGCCGGGATGAGCTTGTGCAGCTCCGGCATCCCGTTCGCCTGCGGCCCCTGCTGCCGCACCACGACCACCACGTCCCGCTCCAGCTCGCCCGCCTTGAACGCGGTGCTGAACGCCTCCTGCGACGTGAACACCCGCGCGGGCGCCTCGACGATCCGGTGCTCCGGCTTGACCGCCGACACCTTGATCACCGCCCGGCCGAGGTTGCCGGACAGCATGCGCAGACCGCCGTCGGCCGCGAACGGCTCCGACGCGGACCGCAGCACGTCGGTGTCCAGCGAGTGCGGCGGTCCGGGACGCCACATCAGCACGCCCTCGACCAGCACCGGCTCCTGCCGGTAGCGGTCCAGGCCGGGCCCGGCCACGGTCTGCACGTCGCGGTGCAGCAGGCCGGCGTCCAGCAGCGTCGAGACCAGGTAGGACACGCCACCCGCCGCCTGGAAGTGGTTGATGTCCGCCGAGCCGTTCGGGTAGACGCGGGCCAGCAGCGGCACCACCGAGGACAGCTCGGCGAAGTCGTCCCAGTTCAGCTCGATGCCCGCGGCCGAAGCGATGGCCACCAGGTGCATCGTGTGGTTGGTCGAGCCGCCGGTGGCCAGCAGCGCGATCACGCCGTTGACGACCGACTTCACGTCCACCACGTGCCCGATCGGGGTGTACTCCTCGCCCCGGCTGATCTCCACCGCCCGCCGCGCGGCCTCTTCGGTCAACGCCTTGCGCAGCTTGGTACCCGGCGGCACGAAGCTCGCGCCGGGCAGGTGCAGGCCCATGACCTCGACGACGAGCTGGTTCGAGTTGGCCGTGCCGTAGAACGTGCAGGTCCCGGGGCTGTGGTAGGACTGCGCCTCGGCCTCCAGCAGGTCCTCGCGGGACGCCTTGTTCTCCGCGAACAGCTGCCGCACCCGGGCCTTCTCCGAGTTCGGCAGGCCGGAGTTCATCGGACCGGCGGGCACCAGGATCGCGGGCAGGTGCCCGAACGACAGCGCGCCGATCAGCAGGCCGGGGGTGATCTTGTCGCACACGCCCAGCAGCAGCGCCGAGTCGAACATCTCGTGCGACAGCGCGATCGCGGTGGCCATCGCGATGACCTCGCGGCTGAACAGCGACAGCTCCATGCCCGCGCGGCCCTGCGTGATGCCGTCGCACATCGCGGGCACGCCGCCCGCGAACTGGGCCACGCCGCCGACGGCGCGTGCCGCGTCCTTGATCCACGCGGGGTACTCGTGCATGGGCTGGTGGGCGGACAGCATGTCGTTGTACGCGGACACGATCGCCACGTTCGGGCGACGCAGCGCGCGGAGGAGGTCTTTGTCACCGCCCGTGATCCCGGCGAAGCCGTGCGCGAGGTTGCTGCACGCCATGTCGCGACGGGCCGGGCCCTCCTGCTGGGCCTGGGCGATGCGTTCGAGGTAGGCGGACCGGCCGGCGGCGCTGCGGGCGGCGATTCGAGCCGTCACTTCGGTGACGACGGGATGCACGCTCATGGGTTCGCTGTCTCCGGTGGTGATCACGGGCCGTGGTGGGCCCGGTGGACGACAGCGCTGGCGTCGCACGGACGGACGTGACAGCTCGCACACTATGTCACGAGACATGATCGTCACAAAAACGATTCAGATCATGAGACACGACCGAGGCGGCTGTGGTTCTTGTCACAGCGCTCTCCACTTGGCAGAGTCGGCACACGGACCGGACCCGAGGGAGGTGCTGACCATGACGTCCTCCGAGATCGTGGAGCTGCGCCGGGCGCTAGGCCAGTTGCGCCACTGCGTCGGTGGCCTGCGCGCGCGGTACGGCGACGTGGCCGCGGTGCAGAGGCTGGCCAACGACGTCGAACGCCTGGACATCGACGCGACCGAGCTGCTCGACCTGGAGAGCGCGCCCCGACAACGGGAAGCACCCCGGGTGGAACGGGAGGTGGTCGTCGTGCCCGACACGCCCTACGACCCGAAGCTGTGGAGCGACGCGGACGACGAAGGACTCGGCGGCTACCGCAGTCAACGCACCTGAACGAATCCCGGCCGGCCCCCGCGTGACCACGCGGGGGCCGCTCCCTTTTCCGGCCCGGCACTGTGTCACACGCCACAATGTGTCTCGCACCACAGCATTCCCCACGCCACAGCGAAGTGGAACGAGGTGAGGTATGAGGGCGCAGATCGCCCAGCGCACGTTGCGGACGGACCGGTGGTGGCTACCCCCGCTGACGACGTTCGTGGGCCTGCTCCTGATTTCGATCTACGCGGCCGTGCGGACCTTCATGGGCGACCACTACTGGGTGGACGAGTACCGCTACCTGACGCCGATGTACTCGCCCTGCCTGACCGAGGAGTGCCTGCCGAACGCGGCGCACTTCGGCCGGATCCTGCCCGAGCTGCCCGGGTTCCTCACCCCACCGGTGATCATCATCCCGTTCCTGCTCGGCTTCCGGGTGACCTGCTACTACTACCGCAAGGCGTACTACCGGGCGGCGTGGCTGTCCCCGCCCGCGTGCGCGGTGGCCGAGCCGCACGCCAAGTACACCGGTGAGACCCGCTTCCCGCTGATCGCGCAGAACCTGCACCGCTACTTCTTCTACGCGGCGTCGTTCCTGCTGCTGATCAACATCTACGACACGGCCTTCGCGTTCAGCACGGGCATCGGCCTGGGCAACGTCGTGCTGCTGGTGAACGTCGGGCTGCTCGGCGCGTACACGCTGTCGTGCCACTCGTGCCGGCACATCGCGGGCGGGCGGTTGAAGCACTTCTCCAAGCACCCGGTCCGGTACTGGGCGTGGACGCGGATCTCCAAGCTCAACGCCAAGCACATGCAGCTGGCGTGGGCCTCGCTGATCTTCGTCTGCCTCACCGACCTCTACGTCGCGCTGGTCGCCTCCGGGACGATCTCCGACCTCCGATTCGTCAACTAGGGAGTTGTCTTGCCCGAGGTGGAGCGGCATTCGTTCGACGTGCTCGTGATCGGTGCCGGCGGTGCTGGTCTGCGTGCCGCGATCGAGGCCAGGGAACACGGGATGCGCACGGCGGTCCTCTGCAAGTCGTTGTTCGGCAAGGCGCACACGGTGATGGCCGAGGGCGGCATCGCCGCGGCCATGGGCAACGTGAACTCGAACGACAACTGGCAGGTGCACTTCCGGGACACCATGCGCGGCGGGAAGTTCCTCAACAACTGGCGGATGGCCGAGCTGCACGCCAAGGAGGCCCCTGACCGGGTGTGGGAGCTGGAGACGTACGGCGCGCTGTTCGACCGCACCGGGGACGGCCGGATCAGCCAGCGCAACTTCGGTGGCCACGAGTACCCGCGGTTGGCCCACGTGGGCGACCGCACCGGCCTCGAGCTGATCCGCAGCCTCCAGCAGAAGGTCGTGTCGCTCCAGCAGGACGACTTCGCCGAGACGGGTGACTACGAGTCGCGGCTGAAGGTGTTCCAGGAGTTCACCGTCACCGACCTCGTCCTGGACGACGGCCGGGTGGCCGGCGCGTTCGGCTACTGGCGCGAGTCCGGCCGGTTCGTGCTGTTCGAGGCGCCCGCCGTGGTGCTCGCGACCGGCGGTATCGGCAAGTCGTTCAAGGTGACGTCGAACTCGTGGGAGTACACCGGCGACGGTCACGCCCTGGCGTTGCGGGCCGGCGCGTCGCTGATCAACATGGAGTTCGTCCAGTTCCACCCCACCGGCATGGTCTGGCCGCCGTCGGTGAAGGGGATCCTGGTCACCGAGTCGGTCCGCGGAGACGGCGGCGTGCTGCGCAACTCCGACGGCAAGCGGTTCATGTTCGACTACATCCCCGAGGTGTTCAAGGACAAGTACGCCGACAACGAGGCCGAGGCGGACCGCTGGTACGCCGACCCGGGCGGGAACCGGCGGCCACCGGAGCTGCTGCCGCGCGACGAGGTCGCCCGAGCCATCAACTCCGAGGTGAAGGCGGGGCGCGGGTCGGAGCACGGCGGCGTGTTCCTGGACGTGTCGACGCGCCTGCCCGCCGAGGAGATCATGCGGCGGCTGCCGTCGATGCACCACCAGTTCAAGGAGCTGGCGGACGTCGACATCACCGCGCAGCCGATGGAAGTCGGGCCGACGTGCCACTACGTGATGGGCGGCGTGCAGGTCGAGCCGGACACGGGCTCGTCGTCGGTGCCGGGGCTGTTCGCGGCCGGTGAGGTGTCCGGCGGGATGCACGGCTCGAACCGGCTGGGCGGCAACTCGTTGTCCGACCTGCTCGTGTTCGGGCGCCGGGCGGGTGCGGGCGCTTCTTCCTACGTGGCAGGGCTTTCGGCCCGGCCGGTGTGCTCGGACGACGCCGTGGCCGAGGCGGAACGGGTGGCCGTGGCGCCGTTCTCCGGTTCCTCGGGAGGCGGCGAGAACCCGTACACGCTGCACATGGAGCTGCAGCAGGTGATGAACGACCTGGTCGGCATCATCCGCAAGGCGGACGAGATGGACCAGGCGATCAAGCGGCTGGACGAGCTGAAGCGGCGGGCCGCGACGTTGGTGGTCGAAGGGCACCGGCAGTTCAACCCGGGCTGGCACCTCGCGCTGGACCTGCGGAACATGCTCGTGGTCAGCGAATGCGTGGCGCGGGCCGCGCTGCTGCGCACCGAGAGCCGCGGCGGCCACACACGCGACGACTTCCCGGGCATGGACCCGGACTGGCGGCGGAAGTTGTTGGTGTGCACGCTCTCCGACTCGGCCGTCGACGTCGTGGAGGAACCGCAGATCCCGATCCGGCCGGACCTGCTGGCGTTGTTCGAGCACAGCGAGTTGCAGAAGTACCTGGCCGCGGACGAGCTGGAGGGGTGACATGGGGTACCAGGGGCACTTCCGGGTGTGGCGCGGCTCGGACCAGGGCGGCGGGCTCGAGGACTTCACCGTCGAGGTGAACGAGGGCGAAGTCGTGCTCGACGTGATCCACCGGTTGCAGGCGACCCAGACGCCGGACCTCGCCGTGCGGTGGAACTGCAAGGCGGGCAAGTGCGGGTCGTGCTCGGCGGAGATCAACGGCAAGCCGCGACTGCTGTGCATGACGCGGATGTCGGTGTTCGCGGAGGACGAGACGGTGACCGTGACGCCGATGCGCACGTTCCCGGTGATCCGCGACCTGGTGACGGACGTGTCGTACAACTACCGGAAGGCGCGCGAGATCCCGTCGTTCAGGCCGCCGGCCGGTGTCGGTCCGGGGGAGTACCGGATGCAGCAGGTCGACGTGGAGCGCTCGCAGGAGTTCCGCAAGTGCATCGAGTGCTTCCTGTGCAACAACACCTGCCACGTCATCCGCGACCACGAGGAGAACAAAGAGTCGTTCGCCGGACCGCGGTTCCTGATGCGGGTCGCGGAGCTGGAGATGCACCCGCTGGACGAGGCGGACCGGGTCGGCGAGGTGCAGTCGTCCCACGGGTTGGGGCTGTGCAACATCACCAAGTGCTGCACGGACGTGTGCCCGGAGCACATCAAGATCACCGACAACGCGCTGATCCCGATGAAGGAACGGGTGGCCGACCAGCGCTACGACCCGCTCGTGTGGCTGGGCAACAAGCTGTTCCGGCGG
Organism: Saccharothrix sp. NRRL B-16314; assembly: GCF_000716595.1. Lineage (GTDB taxonomy): Bacteria > Actinomycetota > Actinomycetes > Mycobacteriales > Pseudonocardiaceae > Actinosynnema. The sequence goes on along the minus strand of NZ_JNXC01000002.1, from coordinate 125,995 downwards.
TCCTGACCTGCTCGTACCCCGGTCAGGGCGGTCCGGAACAGGCCGGCGACGTCCACGGCGAAACCGCGTCGCGTCACCCCGAGGTGGCGCAACGCGGGACCGTGGTCCCACGCGACCGTGACCACGGCGCCGCAGAGCAGCAGCCACCAGATCGCCGTCGTGGCCGCTTTCGCCGGACGGGGCCACCCGGCGAAAGCGTCCCGCAGCCGGTCGCAGTGGAACGGGACGTGCCGCTGCTCGTCCGCGAGGATTCGGCCCGCCACCTCGGTGGTGAGCGGATCGCGGGTGCCGTCGCGGAGCGCCCGGTAGTAGCGGAGGGCGACGACCTCGGCGATCAGCAGGACCATCAGCTCCAGGCGGAGCCCCAGCGCCCGCCGGAGCTTGACGAACACCACGTCGGACCAGTGGCTCGCGATCGTCGGGGCGCCGGCCGAGGTCAACAGCAGTTCGAGCAGCCGAGCGTGGTTCTGCTCCTCTCCGACGAACAGCCGCACGACCTTCTTGTAGTCGCCGTCGCCCGCAGCCGCGGCCTTCGCGATCAGGTTCGCGCCGTCACCGGCCTCCCCGACCTGGAACCGCTGCACGCTCTTGACGACCGCGGGGTGGAGTCGTGCGGACTGCGTGAAATCCGGATCACCGACCTCCGACCGCCGCCGCGCCTCCGCCTCGAACTCCCGCACCCACCAGCTGAAGCCGCCCACGATCAGACCTTCCCGTCCGCGCTGTCCCCGTTCCAGCATGGACGGCCCCGCGCCGGTTTCGCGTGGAGATCCGGTGGAGGTCTCGTGCAGACCGGTGGTGGTCTAGAACGTCAGGGGCGAACCGGTCCGCAGGTCCGGCGGCAGTGGTTCGCGGAGGGCCTGCCAGTCGGCCGGAACGTCCGCGCGGCAGGCGACGATGCCGCCGACCATCGCGGCGGTCGTGTCCATGTCACCGCCCGCTTCGACGCAGGCCACGATGGCGGCCCGGTAGTCGTCGGCGTGCGTGGCGGCAGCCCAGAGGGCGAACGGGACGGTGTCCTGGGCGGTCGAGTGGGAGCCGTTGCCCAACTCGTACGCGGCCTCGGCCGTGGAACGCCCGAGCAGCCGGCGGGCGTCCACCACACCGCGGCGCACCTGGGTGTCACCCAGGTGGTCCAACACCGCGTCCAGCAGATCGGGCCCCGGCACCGCCGCCGCAACCGCCACGGCCACCGCTCCCGCGACGCCCTCGGGGTGCAGGTGCGTCACCTCGGCCGACAGGACGGCCTGCGTCACCACGGCGTCGAGGTCGTCGGCGAAGAACGCGCCGAGCGGGGCCACCCGCATCGCCGCCCCGTTGCCACAGGACCCCTCACCCCGGTAGGCCGTCGTCGCGGCCTCCCGCCAAGGCACCCCGTCCCGGATCCGGTGCAACACCACCACCGCCCCGGGCCCGTACCCCCGGTAGGGCTCGCAGTGCTCGGCGAACGAGGCAGCCAACCGGTCCTGGTCGACCCGGCCGTGCTCGTGCAGTTCGGCCAGCAGCAGACAGGCCATCTCGGTGTCGTCCGTCCAGGGCCACGGCCCGGCGGGCGGCCTACCGGCGGCGAGGTCGGAGCGGGAGCGGCCGGGGACGAAGAACTGCGCGCCCAAGGCGTCGCCGACGGAAAGCCCGTCCAGTGATCGGTGTGCGGAAGTGGCAGACATGTGCCGCCAACCCTAAGCCAACCGCTCGACCTTCTTCGTGCGCGTGAGCGACTTCCGCACTCGATCAGCTGCCCTCGGTCCAGTAGCTCTGCAGCCTGGCGACCGCCTCGTCCTTGCCCATCCCGGCCACCTCGGACTCGGGCAGGCCGACACGCGAGATCAACATGTGCACGAGGTCGGCGGGGAGGGCCTCCGCCGGTGGCTCGGGCTTCCCGCGATCGGGCTTGACGCCGTCCTGCGCGCAGGACCAGAACGCGGGCTCGTCGACGTCCAGCTGATCACGGAGGATGTGCTTCCAGATGCTCTGGCCGTAATTGCTGCGATCCACCGGGTGCGAGATGCGGGTGCGCAGGGTCCGGCCGTCGACCAGGTCCAGTTCGTAGGTCACGTGATGCGTTCCGGTCCGCCCGCGGGCGTCGCGCACCCGACGCCACTCCTCGACCTCGCAGAAGGTCTCGTGATCCTTGCGCGTCGGCTGTGGCCAGGAAGTCACCGCGCGGTACCCACGAGCCAGTCGCGCAGCTGCTCGTCGTCGCTGAAACTGATCAACTGCACTAATCCCCAGTTGGCACGGTGGTTCGGGACGTCGAGCAGGTGGTCCTGCCAGTCTTCCGCGTACTCCCGCAGCGCGTCGATCATCTCGGTGATCGCCTCGTCGAACGACGGACCGTCAGCGGACACCGGCAGCCCGGGGATGAACACCGACCAGCCGTCGGCCTCGGGAACGACCTGAGCGCGTGACGGAACGATCGACGCCAGGAAGTCGCGCAACCGCTTGACGTCCACGACGGCTGTCGTGGTCGCGTCACGCCGGACTGTGGCGACCCGTCCCTGCTCGGCGGCATCCAGCAAGTCCTTCAGGTGCGCGCGAGCCTCGGTGTAGCTCTCGTAGTGGACAGCGGACATGCCAGCCTCCCGGTGTCCTCACCAGGGTGCCCGTCCGGTCTGAGTACGTCAAGTACGTGACGTACTTAAACGCATGGGGGCTGGGACGCGTTGGTCCCAGCCCCCATGTCGCAGTGAAGCTGTCAGTCACGCCTCACCGCACGTGACTTCCCATCAGTGCGTGATCAGCTGCAGCCCGAGGTGGAGCCGCAGCCCTCGCACAGGTAGCAGGAGCCGGCCGGGCGCATCTTCGTGCCGCACGTCATGCACAGCGGCGCGTCGGCGGCCTTGCCCAGGTGCAGTTCGAGCAGTTCCGTGGAGCTGCCCACCTTCACGTCCTGCGGCTTGGGCTTCTTCTCCTCGGGCGCCGGGGTGGCGGCCGGAGCGGGAGCCGAGTCGACCGACGTGCGCAGACCCTCCAGGTCCACGTCGCCGTTGCCGTAGTCGGCCGACACCTGCGCGGTGCGCTCGTCGGCGGTGAAGATGCCGAGCTGCGCGCGCTTCTCGAACGGCAGGTAGTCGAGCGCCAGCCGGCGGAACAGGTAGTCCAGGACGCTGGTCGCGATGCGGACGTCCGGGTCGTCCGTCATGCCCGCCGGCTCGAAGCGCAGGTTCTGGAACTTCGAGACGTAGAACTCCAGCGGGATGCCGTACTGCAGGCCCACCGAGATGGACATCGAGAACGCGTCCATCACGCCGGCGAGCGTCGAACCCTGCTTGCCGAGCTTGACGAAGATCTCGCCCAGCCCGTCGTCCGGGTACGAACCGGCGTGCAGGTAGCCCTCCGCGCCGCCGACCGTGAACGACACCGTCTGCGACGGGCGCTTCTTCGGCAGGCGCTTGCGCACCGGCCGGTACTCCACGATCGTCTCGGTCTTCACCTCGGACGAGGGCGAGCCCGCACCGACCGCCTTGGCCGTCTTGCCCGCCGACAGCGGCTGGCCGACCTTGCAGTTGTCGCGGTAGATCGCCAGCGCCTTCAGGCCCAGCTTCCAGCCCTGGTAGTAGATCTCCTCGACCTCGGCGACGGTCGCCGTCTCCGGCATGTTCACCGTCTTCGAGATGGCGCCCGAGATGAACGGCTGCACCGCCGCCATCATCCGCACGTGACCCATCGGCGCGATCGACCGGTCGCCCATCGCGCAGTCGAACACCTCGTAGTGCTCGGTCTTCAACCCGGGAGCGTCGACCACGTGACCGTGCTCGCCGATGTACTCGACGATCGCCTCGAGCTGCTCCTCCTGGTACCCCATGACCCGCAGCGCGCGCGGCACCGTCTGGTTGACGATCTGCATCGAGCCGCCGCCGACCAGCTTCTTGAACTTCACCAGCGCCAGGTCCGGCTCGATGCCGGTCGTGTCGCAGTCCATCATCAGACCGATGGTGCCGGTGGGCGCGAGCACGCTGGCCTGCGCGTTCCGCCAGCCGTTGCGGGCGCCGACCTTCTGGCACTCCTGCCACGCCTTGGTCGCGACCTTCTGCACCGCGGCATCGTTCGAGTGGTAGGTGCGCAGCATGTCGTTCGCGGCCGAGTGCTTGCGGATGACCCGCTGGTGCGCCTCGGCGTTGCGGGCGTAGCCCTCGTACGGGCCGACGATGCCCGCCAGCTCCGCGGAACGCTTGTACGCCACAGCCTGCATCAGGGACGTGATCGCGGCGGCCAGCGCGCGGCCACCCTCGGAGTCGTACGCGTGACCGGTTGCCATGAGCAGCGCGCCCAGGTTCGCGTAGCCGATGCCGAGCTGGCGGAACGCACGGGTCGTCTCGCCGATCGCGGGCGTCGGGAAGTCCGCGAAGCAGATCGAGATGTCCATCGCGGTGATGATCAGCTCGACCGACTTGGCGAACAGCTCCGCGTTGAACGTGCCGTCGTCCTTCAGGAACTTCATCAGGTTCAGCGACGCCAGGTTGCAGCTGGAGTTGTCCAGGTGCATGTACTCCGAGCACGGGTTCGAGGCGGTGATCCGACCCGACTCCGGCGTGGTGTGCCAGTCGTTGATCGTGCCGTCGTACTGGATGCCCGGGTCGGCGCACTCCCACGCGGCCTGCGCCAGCTTGCGGAACAGGTCCTTCGCGTCGACGTGCTCGATGACCTCGCCGGTCTGGCGGGAGCGCAGGCCGAACTGGCCGCCGTCCTCGTAGGAGCGCATGAACTCGTCCGACACGCGGATCGAGTTGTTCGCGTTCTGGTACTGCACGGACACGATGTCCTTGCCGCCCAGGTCCATGTCGAACCCGGCGTCGCGCAGCGCGCGGACCTTGTCCTCTTCACGCGCCTTCGTCTGGATGAACTCCTCGACGTCGGGGTGGTCTACGTCCAGCACGACCATCTTCGCCGCACGGCGGGTCGCGCCACCGGACTTTATGGTGCCCGCCGACGCGTCCGCGCCGCGCATGAACGACACCGGGCCGGACGCCGTGCCGCCGGACGACAGCAGCTCCTTGGACGACCGGATCCGGGAGAGGTTCAGGCCGGCGCCGGAGCCGCCCTTGAAGATCAGGCCCTCCTCGCGGTACCAGTTCAGGATCGACTCCATCGTGTCGTCGACCGACAGGATGAAGCAGGCGCTGACCTGCTGCGGAGAGGTGGTGCCGACGTTGAACCAGACCGGCGAGTTGAAGCTGAACACCTGGTGCAGCAGCATCCAGGTCAGCTCGTGCTCGTAGATCTCGGCGTCCTCGGCGGTGGCGAAGTAGGCGTGCTCCACGCCCGCCGCGACGTACGTCTTCACCACGCGGTCGATGAGCTGGCGCAGGCTGTGCTCGCGCTGCGGCGTACCGACCGCGCCGCGGAAGTACTTGCTGGTGACGATGTTGGTCGCGTTGACAGACCAGAAGTCGGGGAACTCGACGCCGCGCTGCTCGAAGTTCACCGAGCCGTCGCGCCAGTTCGTCATGACGACGTCGCGGTGCTCCCAGGTGACCTCGTCATACGGGTGCTTGCCCGCCGTGGTGAAGACGCGCTCCACCTTCAGCTTGGCGTTCTTGTCCCCCGCGCCGTTGCGGGTGGCCGTCCTCTTGCTGGAGCCACCGACGGTCTCCGTCATCCCGGGTCCCTCTCGTCTTTCGAATCGTCTTCGAAGTGTGTCGGCGCGACCACGTCCGGGCTCCCCGTCCGAGGCGGTCGCTCGTTGTCCTGCTGTTGTCCTGCGTCGCCGGTCCTGCACCCGTCAGTCCTGCGGCGCGTCCGCTCAGTCGTCCGTGAGCTGGGCGGTGCGAAGATCGGCGATCTCCTTCTCGAAGTCCTCGACGGACGAGAAGGAGCGGTAGACGGAGGCGAACCGCAGGTAGGCCACCTCGTCCAGGTCGCGCAGCGGGCCGAGGATGGCCAGGCCCACCTCGTGGCTCGGGATCTCGGCGTTGCCGCCCGAGCGGATGGATTCCTCGACGCGGTGGGCGAGCTGCTGCAGGGCGTCCTCGTCGACGGGGCGGCCCTGGCAGGCGCGGCGGACGCCGTTGACGACCTTGTCCCGGCTGAACGGCTCGGTGACACCGGACCGCTTGACCACCGCGAGCACGGCTTCCTCCACGGTGGTGAACCGGCGACCGCAGCTGGAGCAGGACCGCCGGCGGCGGATCACCTGGCCTTCGTCCACCTCGCGCGAATCGACCACGCGGGAGTCCGCGTTCCGGCAGAACGGGCATCGCACGGCTCGTCTCCCCTCCTCCGCGCAGCATCCATCGCGTTAGCCACCATGATGGGGAATACCCCAACCTGTGGACTAACTACAACGGTGTAACCACTAGATGTAGGGGTCAACCTATGCCGCGAGCCTACCGCTCTGCAACTCGGACACGCCCGTTCTCGTCACCCGGTCGGGTGAGTGCGCGCTCCGCGACCCGCCGATCACGGAACGCCCGCCGGCTCGCCGCAGGTCACCGCCAAATCGCAAACGCAAACGCGTGAGTCCTACGTCCAGAACCCGTGAGTCCTACGTTCACGACGCGTGAGTCCTACGTTCCGAACACCCATGTCCTACGTTCCGAACACCCGAGTTCAACGCTCAGGACGCGCGAGTCCAACGCTCGAGACGTCGCCGTGCCGTCCTGAACGTTCAACTCACGGGTTCCGAACGTAGGACACGAGTGTTCCGAACGTAGGACTCACGGGTTCTGAACGTAGGACTCACGGGGTTAGGGGGTGCCGTCGGGGACGACGAGGGGTTGGCCGGGGGTGATGTCGGCGTCGGGGAGGTCGTTCAGGTCGCGGATGCGGGAGACGACGGCATCCGGGTCGCTGTGGGGGGCGTTGCGCTCCGCCACGTCCCACAGGGTCTCGCCCACCTGGACGTGTACGACGTTAGTACGTTCGGGGACGGTGGTGGCCCCTGACGCGTACAGGTAGAGCAGGCTCAGCAGCGCGGCGAACACGGCTGCAGCAGCGGAGTACGCGAGGAACTCGAGTGCCGGGTGGCGCCGGGGCCGCACCTGGCAGGCTGCGGGGTCCGGCGAGGTGCGGTGTACTGCGAGTCGCCGGGCTCGGGTGGCGGGGCGGCGACTGTCCTTGTCCGCCAACTCGAACCGGCGGAGCACGCGCGGTCCGGGTCGCAATCCGGCGCCGAGGGCGACATCCTCGGCACCGGCGCCGTCCACGAGTTCGAAGCTGTTCCGGGTGCCAATGACCACCGCCATGATGCCCTCCATCGCAGGTCATCCGATCCTGATCGAACCTGTGTTCGATCGAACGTCCGTGCGAATGTCTACCACTTCGTCGGGCGAAATCGCTACGACACGCCGAGGTTTACTTCGAACAGGTGTTTGATCTGGACAGGTAACGCGACTACCGTCCACAAGTGAAGATCGTCGGATAGCCGGCCTGGGCAATCGGGACCGGTGAGGAGGAAGCACCGTGGCACGCAAGACAAGCGAAGACCTGCGCACCGCCGATGTGCCCTCCGCGCCCGAACCGGCGGACATCGCGGGCAACGCCGGGCTCACCCTGCGCCAGCGCAAGGTGCTCGACGTGATCCGCGACTGGCTGGACCGGTTCGGCTACCCGCCCAGCGTGCGCGAGATCGGGGAGGCGGTCGGCCTGACCTCCACCTCCTCGGTCGCCCACCAGCTGCGCGCGTTGGAGCGGAAGGGCTACCTGCGTCGCGATCCGAACCGGCCGCGCGCGGTGGGCGTGCTGCCGACCGAGATCGTGACCGGCTTGGACCCGTCGTCCAAGCCGACGCCCGCGTACGTGCCCATGCTGGGCCGCATCGCGGCCGGTGGGCCGATCCTGGCGGAAGAGGCCATCGAGGACGTGTTCCCGCTGCCGCGCGAGATCGTCGGCGAGGGTGACGTCTTCCTGCTGAAGGTCGTGGGTGACTCGATGGTGGACGCCGCCATCACCGACGGCGACTGGGTCGTCGTCCGGCAGCAGCCGACGGCGGACAACGGCGAGGTGGTGGCCGCGATGATCGACGGTGAGGCCACCGTGAAGTCGTTCAAGCGCAAGGAAGACGGGCACGTGTGGCTGATGCCGCACAACGTCGCCTACCAGCCGATCCCCGGTGACGAGGCGACGATCCTGGGCAAGGTCGTGGCGGTACTGCGCAGGCTCTGAAGCGGAAGCTCTGTCAGCGGGAGGCTTTGAAGCGGGCGGCTCTGGCGACGGCGGTTCCGGGAGTCGGCAGGACGTGGAAGGCGGGCGGTCCGGGCCGTGAGGCGCGGGCCACTTACGCCTTTCGCCTGCGTGAACGCCGTACCAGGGCTCCCAGCAGCACCAACGCCACCGCGCCGCCACCCACCACCGGCCACACCGAACGCGGTTCGGAGGACGGGGGAGCGGCCGAAGCGTCACCGCCGGGCGCCGGGGCCTCCGCAGGGGTCGTGGTGGGCGCCGGCGGCTCGGCCAACGCCGCCGCACCGGTGACCGCACGCACGGTCGACGACGTGCTGCCGGCGTTGCCGAACTCGGACGCCGACAGCAGCGTGCCGTCCGGGTCGAACGCGATGGCCTCGCCCTGCGGCTCGCCGGCCAGCGGCACCCGCACCGGGTCGGCCTCCAACGCCTTCGCCAGGTCGCCGTCCGGCACCGGGAACAGGTACGCGTCGGTGTAGGTCCGCAGCGCTGCCACCTTGCCGTCCCGCGACATGGCGCCACCGGTGACCACGCGCGTCACCACGGGGTTCTGCAACGGGCCGCCTGCGGTGTCCGTGCTGCCGATCGACACGCGGGCCACCTGCTCCATCGGCGTCGCCGCGCCCTCGCTCAACCCGGACGCCGGCCGGTACACCAAAGCCGACCCGATCGTTTCCTTCGTGATGATGTGCGGAATGCCCGCGCCGTCCACCAACAATGCTTCGGCGTCATGCTTTCCGTCAGGATACGTGAGTCGGTACAAACGACTGCCGCCGTCCGGTGAAACCGCGTGCAATGCCACGGTTTCCCGCGACTTGCCGTTGTCGCCGGTGTCCGCCGCCCACAGGGTTCCGTCAGGAGCGAGGGCGAGGTCTTCGACGTCGAACGGGTTGTTCGGCGCGGTGATCGTCCGGGTGATCGCGCAATTCCGGTCGAGCACCTGGATCAGCAGCCGGCCGTTGTCGCTGTCGTTCACCGCGAACCACTGGTTGCCGTCGGACGCGAAGCCGGACAGCTCCTCCAGGCGCGGGTCGGTCACCGCGCACACGTCGACGACGGCCGGCTCCGCCGAGGCGGAACCGGCCGTCAACAACAGCCCGACGACTACCGCGAACGCGCGCAACGGCTCAAGCGCGGCTTCCGTCCACGGCGAACTTCTCCAGCACGCCGGCCAGGTCACGCGGCACCCGGGCGGACAGCTCGGTGCCCTCCTCGGTGTGGCGCTCCTTGAGCACCTCGCCCTCGCGGTGCACGCGCGCGACCAGCTCGCCCCGCGCGTACGGCACCATCGCGTCGACCACGACCTCCGGCCGCGGCGTCATGGTCGCGATGCGCTCCCGCAGCTCGGCGATGCCCTCACCGGTCTGCGCCGACACGAACACCGCCGTCGGGAACAGGTGGCGCAGGCGGGCCATGCCCAGTTCGCCCACCGCGTCGACCTTGTTCACCACCAGCAGCTCGGTCGGCATCGGGTCGTCCCGCCGCGACGAGATCTCGGTGATCACCTCGCGGACCGCGACGACTTGCTTCTCCGGCATCGCGTCCGAGCCGTCGACCACGTGGACCAGCAGGTCCGCGTCGGCCACCTCCTCCAGCGTCGACCGGAACGCCTCGACCAGCTGGTGCGGCAGGTGCCGCACGAAGCCGACCGTGTCGGTCAACGTGTAGGGCAGGCCCTCGGGCGTCTCGGTGCGCCGCGTGGTCGGGTCGAGGGTCGCGAACAGGGCGTCCTGCACCAGCACCCCCGCGCCGGTCAGCGCGTTGAGCAGGCTGGACTTGCCCGCGTTCGTGTACCCCGCGATGGCCACGTTCGGCACCGAGTTGGCGATCCGGCGGTGCCGCTTGGTCTCCCGGGTGACGCTCATGGCGGCGATCTCGCGGCGCAGCTTCGCGATGCGCGCGCGGATGCGCCTGCGGTCGGTCTCCAGCTTCGTCTCACCGGGACCGCGCAGACCCACGCCGCCGTTGGCACCGCCGGCACGACCACCGGCCTGCCGGGACAGCGACTCACCCCAACCGCGCAGTCGCGGCATGAGGTACTGGAGCTGGGCCATCTCGACCTGCGCCTTGCCCTCACGGGTGGACGCGTGCTGGGCGAAGATGTCCAGGATCAGCGCGGTGCGGTCGACGACCTTGACCTTGAGCTTCTCCTCCAGCTGGCGCAGCTGGCCGGGGGAGAGCTCGCCGTCGCAGATCACCGTGTCCGCGCCCGTCGCGATCACGACGTCGCGCAGCTCGTGGACCTTGCCGGAGCCGATGTAGGTGGCCGGGTCGGGCCGGTCGCGCCGCTGCACGAGGCCTTCCAGCACTTCGGAGCCCGCCGTCTCGGCGAGCAGGGCCAGCTCGGCCAGGGACGCCTCGGAGTCGGCCGCCGTGCCTTCGGTCCACACGCCGACCAGCACGACGCGCTCCAGTCGGAGCTGCCGGTACTCGACCTCGGTGATGTCCTCGAGCTCGGTGGACAATCCCGCTACGCGACGCAGTGCGGCGCGCTCTTCGAGCGCCAGGTCGCCGGTGGACAGCTCGTCCTCGTGGTCGAGCCAGTCGTTGCTGATGTGCGTGTTTTCCGTCATTTGCCCTTCATCGTCCCACGGCACCCCTACCGGGTCCGAGTGGTTAATCGCCCGGGTACATCGCCAGGTAGATCGCCACGCGTTCCCCGTCGGGGTGTGCCGGCTCGGCTGCCAGCTCATCGAACAACGAACGGAGGCGCCGGTTTAGTTCCTCCGGGTCGGCCCGCACCACGAGCCGGACCTGTCGCAGCGCGTCGACGCCCACGTCGGCGACCTCGCCCAGGAACGCCTGGAGGATCGCCTCCTTGGCCGCCAGCGGCCTCTTCCGCCAGTCGAGCTGCCACGACAGGCCGGTCGACAGGTAGGGGATCTCCCGCGCGCCCCGGTTGCCCGAGCGCGCCCCTTGCGGTTCGAGGAAGCCCGTCGCGACGAGTTTGCGCACGTGGTGGAGGGTGGTGGCGGGGTCCTTGCCGAGGCGTTCGGCGATCTCCTTGTTCGTGAGCGGCGTGTCGTACGTGAGCCGGATGATCCGCAGTCGCACGTCCGAGGCGAGGGCGGCGGCCTCGTCGGCGGTGGCGATCCGTCTGGGCACGGGCACAGCATAAGACTCGTCTCCGCTCAGTGATTGACACTTTCCAATCACTCCCGCGAGACTTCAGGGCGTGTCCCTCTGGTCTCATCGCGACTTCCGCCTGCTGTGGGCAGGCGACACCATCAGCCAGTTCGGCTCGACGATCGGCCGGACGGTGTTGCCGCTGCTCGCCGTGGGCGCGCTGGCCGCGACGCCGTTCGAGATGGGCGTGCTGTCGGCCGCCGGCACGGCCGCGTTCCTGCTGATCGGGCTGCCCGCCGGGGTGTGGGTCGACCGGCTGCGCCGCCGCCCGGTGATGCTCGTGGCCGACTTCACGAGGGCGGCCCTGCTCCTGACCGTGCCGGTGGCCTGGTGGCTGGGCGCGCTCACGCTGACGCACCTCGTCGTGGTCGCGCTGCTGGTCGGCGCGGCCACGGTCATGTTCGACATCGCCTACCAGTCGTACCTGCCCGCGCTGGTCGGCCGGGAGCAGCTGGTCGAGGGCAACTCGAAGCTGGAGGCCAGCCGGGCGGTGGCGGAGGTGTCCGGCCCGGCCGTGGCCGGTGGTGTCGCTCAGGTCGTCGGCGCGGCGGTCGGTGTGCTGGCCACCGCGGTCGGCTACCTGGCCTCGGCGTTGTTCCTGCTGCGCATCCGCACGGAGGAACCGCCGCCCCGGCAGCCGGACAAGCCGGGGTTGGCGCACGAGATCGCCGAGGGCTTGAGGTTCGTCTTCGGGCACCGCTCGCTGCGCGCGATCGTCGGCTGCACGGGTACCGCCAACTTCTTCGGCGGCATGGGTGCGGCCGTGCTGGTGCTGTTCCTGGTGCGCGGGCTGGACCTGTCCGAGGGCGTGGTCGGCCTGGTGCTCAGCTCGGCGGGCATCGGCGGCGTGCTGGGCGCGCTGACCGTCAACCGGTGGAACGCCCGGTTCGGCCAGAACACGGTGATCTGGCTGTCCGGCCTGGTCACCTGGCCGTTCGGGATCCTCATCCCGCTCGGCGCGGCGGACTGGCGGATCGCGTTCCTGGTCGTCGGCGAGGCCGCGGTGGCGTACGGGGCGACCGTCTACAACATCGCCCAGGTCAGCTACCGGCAGTCCATCTGCCCGGACCACCTGCTGGGCCGGATGAACGCCAGCATCCGGTTCGTGGTGTGGGGCTCGATGCCGCTGGGCGGGTTGGTCGGCGGCGTGCTCGGCGGCGGCATCGGGGTCACGGGGACGTTGTGGGTGGCGATGACGGGGCAGGCACTGTCGGTGCTGTGGGTGGTCCTGTCACCACTGCGGGCGATGCGGGAGGTGCCGGCGGTCACTACGGTCGACCGGCATGGCTGACACCACCGTGCTCCGCGAAGGTCTCCGGTTCGGCGAGGGGCCGCGCCAGGGGGCCGACGGCAGGCTCTACTACTCGGACTTCTACGGCCACGAGGTCCGCGCGCTCGACCTGGCGACGGGCGACGAGGAGGTCGTCTGCACGGTGCCGGGGCAGCCGTCGGGCCTGGGCTGGCTGCCGGACGGTCGGCTGCTCGTGGTGTCGATGCTGGACCGGAAGGTGCTGCGGCTGGAGGACGGCGGCCTGGTCGAGCACGCCGACCTGAACGGCATCGCCACCTTCCACGCCAACGACATGCTGGTCGACGCCCGCGGTCGCGCGTACGTCGGCAACTTCGGCTTCGACCTGCACGCGGCCATCGCGGCGGGTGGCGAGGCGCCGATGCTGCAGCCGGACTGGGTGCCGCCCGGCACGCCGTTGGCGCTGGTCCAGCCGGACGGCGCGGTCGGCGTCGCGGCCGAGGACCTGAAATTCCCCAACGGGATGGGGCTGCTGCCCGGCCGAGGTGGCGAGCGGGGACGGCTGGTGGTCGCGGAAACCCTCGCCTTCGGCCTGACCAGCTTCGCGGTCGCCGACGACGGCTCGTTGTCGGACCGGCAGGTGTGGGCGTCGCTGCGCGAGCACTTCATCGCGCCGGACGGCATCGCCGTGGACGCCGATGGCGGAGTGTGGGTCGCGCCCGCGCTCCAGCCGTTCGCGTTCCGGGTCGAAGAGGGCGGCGAGATCACCCGGAAGGTGGAAACCAGCCAGCTCTGCTTCGCCGTCGCCATCGTGGAGGACCAGCTCGTCTGCTGCACCGCGCCCACCTCGCCGCCGGAGACGGTGGCCGGGGATCGGCTCGGCAGGCTGGAGGTCTTCGCCCTCTAGGCGGCCCACCCGACGTGGCCGTCCGGCCGGATCAGCGCGGACCGCACGTCCGCCCACGCCGGGCGGTCGCCGGTCAGCGCCACCGGACGACCGTCGAGCGCGCCGCAGGTGAAGTCGAGCAGCACCGGCCGGCCGGGGTGCAGCAGGGTGAACAGGTCGCCGTCGGCGAACTCCAGGTTTGGCGCGCGGGTGCCGGTCAACGGGTGGTCGTCCGGTCCCGCCGGGTACGCGACGGACAGCGCGGACAGCGATTCGGCCAACGTCCGCGAGAACGCCGGCACGTCCGCGATCCGGGCGCTGATCACCTCGCGCAACGCCTGCCCCTCCACCGAGTACGCCGTCATCAGCGCGGTCTGCGCCCGCGTGTTCCGCAGGAGGTCGACGCCGACCGGGTGGCGTTCGGCGTGGTCGGGACCTGCGCGGCCGAGCCCGGCACGCTGCGCTTCGCCGAAGCGTTGGCGGCGGCCTTGGTAGCGGGTGGTGTGCCCCGCCCGGCGTGGACCCTGTGGACCCTCGTCCACCTCACGCTGGGGCTGGTGCAGGAGGAGCAGGCCGCGCCCGGCGTCGCCGGACTGGGTGATTCGCTGGGCGGCTACCCGTCACTGCGGGCCGTGGCGGACGACCTCGAGCCGACCGCGTTCGACCGACGGCTGGACCACGGCGTGGCGCTCGTGCTCCGGTAGTTCTTAGAGCGCGTCCCACCAGGCTTGGTCGAGTTCACCGCGGGCGAGCAGCACGGCCGGGCCGGTGAGCGTCGAGCTCTCCTCCTCGATCACCACGGACACCTGTCCACCGAGGACGTCCACAGTGGCCTTGCCGACCCGCTGACCGGTGCCGTGCAGCCACGACGCCACCGCGGCCACCGTGCCGGTGCCGCACGACCTGGTCTCGCCCACGCCGCGCTCGTGCACGCGCATCCGGAGGGCGCCGTCGCCCAGCACGTTGACGAACTCGACGTTCACGCCGTGCGGGAACTGCGCCGGGTCGTGGCCGGGCGGCAGGTGCAGGTCGAGCTCCGCCACCGGCACGTCCGTCACGCAGCCCAGGTGCGGGTTGCCGACGTCCACCGCGACCCCGCTGAACGTCCGGCCGTCGACCGTGGCGGTGCTCGTGCCGGTGACCAGCACCCGCCCCATGTCCACCGTGACCGTGCCGTCCGAGTGCACGACGACGTGCCGCTCACCGGCCCGCGTGCCGATGGTGAACTCACCGGCGGGCACGAGCTCGGCCTCCACCAGGTACCGGGAGAACACGCGCACCCCGTTGCCGCACATCTCGGCGATCGAGCCGTCCGCGTTGCGGTAGTCCATGAACCACGGGCCGAAGTCGGGCCGCACGACCCGCAGCACGCCGTCCGCGCCCAGACCTCGCTGGCGGTCGCACAGCGCGCGCACCCGTGCCTCGGTCAGGTCCAGCACGCCGTCCGGGTCGGGCAGCACGACGAAGTCGTTCTCGGTGCCGTGGCCCTTCAAAAACTCGACTCCCACAGCGACCAGGCTACGGGGCGACCAGCGCGAGCACGTCCCCGGCCAGGTCCGGTGCCGCCGCGTCGAACCACCTGACCCGCTGGTCGCGGCGGAACCACGACCGCTGCTTGCGGACGAACCGCCGGGTGGCCTGCGCGGTGGTGGCCGCCGCCTCCTCCAGCGTGCACTCGCCGTCGAACGCCGCCAGCACCTGCTGGTAGCCGAGCGCGCGGGACGCCGTGCGGCCGTCGCGCAGCCCACGCTCCGCCAACGCACGGACCTCGTCCACCAGACCGGCCTCGAACATCCGCGCCACCCGCGCGTCCACCCGTTCGTCCAGTGCGGACACCTCGCGGTCCAGCCCGACCACCACCGTGCCGTAACGCGCGGGACCGGGCTTGGGCAGCGTCGCCGAGAACGGCTGCCCGGTCAGCTCGATGACCTCCAGCGCGCGCACCACCCGGCGACCGTTGCTGGGCAGGATCGCCAACGCCGCCGCCGGGTCGAGCTGCGCCAGCCGCCCGTGCAGCGTCTCCGCGCCGAACACCGACAGCTCCTGCTCCAGCTGGGTGCGGATCTTCTCGTCGGTGCCGGGGAACACCAGGTCGTCCAGCACCGCCTGCACGTACAGGCCCGAGCCGCCGACGAGGACCGGCGTGCGCCCCTCGGCCAGCAGCCGCTCCACGACGGCCCGCGCCTCGCGCTGGTAGGCGGCCACGGACGCCGTCTCGGTCACGTCCAGCACGTCGAGCAGGTGGTGCGGCACGCCCTGCCGCTCACCGGCGGTGATCTTGGCGGTGCCGATGTCCATGCCCCGGTAGAGCTGCATCGCGTCCGCGTTGACCACCTCGCCGCCAAGCTCGGCGGCGAGCCGGACGGCCAGGTCGGACTTCCCGGTGGCGGTGGGGCCGACTACGGCGACGGGGGTGCTCACGGGCTCAAGCCTCCCAGACTGCGAAGTGGTAGCCGACGCCGAACGGGGCGAGGAACGACGACCGGGTGCACCGCCACGCGCCCGGCACGCCCGAAGCGACCTGCCAGGCGGCCCGGCCGGAGGCGCCCAGCTCAGCCGCCAACGCCGGGTCCAGCGCGCGCAGGGCCGCCGTGTCCGCCGTGGCCAGGGCCTTGCGCACGTCCTCGTCGAACGGCCCGGCCCGCTCGTCGGTGCGGCCGACGGCCAGCTCACCGTGCCGGTGCGACCCGTCACCCAGCACCAGCACCGCCCGCTCACCACCGAGCCGCCCGCCGAGCGCGACGCACTCGGCGACCGGCAGGTCCGGCGGCACGAGGTGCACCCGCACCCGCCGTGCGCCCACCCGTTCCCGCAGCCACGCCGCGACCAGCACCGGCAGCGGCAGGTCGTCATCCACAGAGGACGCGTCGGTGCAGGGCACTTCCGCGGACAGCGACACCCGGACGTCCACCCCGAAGCCGCGGAACGTGCCCGCGACGTCCTCGACCACCCTCGGCCCGGACGGGTCCACCGCGACCGCCACCCAGTCCGACGAGTGCTCGGCCAGCTCCCCGGCGACGGCCAGGCACACCGAGCGCACCGGTTCGGTGTCCGACGCGGCGCCGGAGACCAGTTCGGGCACCAGCAGGGGAGGGTGCGGCAGGACCGCCAAACGCGGGATCATGGCAGCCAACGCTACTCATCGGCCACCACCGGTACCGATGCGAGCTTTGACCTGTTTGAATGCGCGCGAGGTACTGGGCACTCTGAAGGAGCGTCGCGGTACCCGGGTGCTGGGCCCCGTCGTAGGCGGGGCGCCCGTGGTCGGCACGGGCACCACGAAGTGGGCAGGCGAGGAGGAAGCCGGCGATGACGGAACACGAGACGACACCGGGAACCACTGGCGACAGTGGTGCGGGGGCGGTGGTCGAGGAGACCAGGGTGGAGGCAACGCCGGTAGCAGCTGCGGCGGCGGCACCGCCGGTCCCCGTGGCGTCGGACCACCCTGACCGCTGGGGGCGCGTGGACGCGGACGGCACCGTCTACGTCAAGACGGCGGACGGCGAGCGGGTCGTCGGTTCCTGGCAGGCGGGCGAGCCGGCCGAGGGCCTGGCGCACTTCGCCCGCCGGTTCGACGACATCCGCACCGAGGTCGAGCTGCTGGTGACGCGGCTGTCCTCCGGCGCGGGCGACCCGAAGCACGCGTTGACCAGCGCGAAGCACGTCAAGGAGAGCCTGGCCGACGCGGCGGTGGTCGGTGACCTCGCCGCCCTGGCCGCGCGCGTCGACCACGTGCTGGTCAAGGCCGAGGAGGGCCTGGAGGCCGCGAAGGCCGCCAAGGACGAGGCCCGTGCCGCGGCCGGCGCGCGCAAGCAGGAGCTGGTCGAGGAAGCCGAGGCGTTGGCGAACGAGTCGACGCAGTGGAAGTCCGCCGGCGACCGGCTGCGGCAGATCCTGGACGAGTGGAAGACCATCCGGGGTGTCGACCGCAAGACCGACGAGCAGCTGTGGCGGCGGTTCTCCAAGGCGCGTGACGCGTTCAACCGCAGGCGCGGCTCGCACTTCGCGGACCTCGACCGGCAGCGCACGGTGGCCAAGAACCGCAAGCAGGAGCTGGTCGAAGAGGCCGAGAAGCTCATCGAGTCCGACGACTGGGGTCACACCGCCGGTCGGTACAAGGACCTGATGGTCGAGTGGAAGGCCGCCGGACGGGCGCCCAAGGAGGCCGACGACGCCCTGTGGCAGCGTTTCCGCGCCGCCCAGGACGCGTTCTTCGCCAAGCGCTCCGAGGCGTTCAGCGAGCGTGACGCGGAGTTCGCGTCCAACGCGAAGCTGAAGGAGGAGCTGCTGGCCGAGGCCGAGCGGATCGACCCGGCGCTGGACCTCGAAGCCGCCCGCCAGCAGCTGTACAAGATCCAGGAGCGCTGGGACGCGATCGGCAAGGTCCCGCGCGAGCGCGTCCGCGAACTGGAGGGCAAGCTCCGCACGATCGAGGAGCGGGTCCGCGGCGCGGTCGACGCCCAGTGGCGCAAGTCCGACCCGGAAGCCGAAGCCCGGGTGGCCCAGTTCCGCGAGCGCGTCGAGCAGTTCGAGGCACAGGCCGCGAAGGCGCGCACGGCGGGCGACAAGCGCCGCGCCGAGCAGGCCGAGGCACAGGCCCAGCAGTGGCGCGAATGGCTGGCCGCCGCCGAGCAGGCGGTCTCCAGCCGCTAGTGGGCGACAACAGACCGGGCCCCTTCACCACGAGGTGAGGGGGCCCGGTTCGTCGTCAGTGGGCGTCGACCGCCCGCCCGATCACTGCATGGGCGGCCGGGACGCGGCCAGCCTCAGCCACTTCACCAGCAGCACGACCACCGCCACCACGGCCAGCACCAGCCCGAGACCGGGTCCGGGCCCGGGGTGGTGACCGGTCGTCGTCTGCGTGGTCCAGATCGACAGCACGCCCGTGACGGAGCCCGCGAACGACGCCAGCGCGCAGATCCAGGCCAACGCCCACCGCCGCACGGCCAGCGTCAACGCGGGCAGCAGCACGCCACCGATCACCGCCGCGTACGCGAACACCTTCGGCAGCGAACGCGCCTCGCCGAACAGCACCGTCAACCCGACCGCGCCGTCCACCCAGGGCAGGATCAACGACACCAGGATCGCCAGCGCCGCGATCGCGATGGTCAACGCGCCCGCGCCCGGGTCGATCCGCTTGGCCGCCGACCGGCCCACGTCGTCGATCTCATCGCGCAGCGCGGCCATGTCGTCCGGTTCCTCGCTCATGGAGTCGCGCACCCGCCCACCGCCGCGGGCAGCGGGGCGGGCTTGCCGAACGACGGCAGCCCCAACGTCACGCCCGGCGTCTTGGGCTTGATCCCGGCCTCGGACCGGTCACCCGCCTTGGTCCGCCGGTGGGACAGCAGCGGACCGTCCGCGATCAGGTTGTGCGGCGCCCCGTACGTCACCACCGTCTCCACCACGTCACCCGGCCGCACGCGTGCGTCACCAGGCGTGAAGTGCACCAACCGGCCGTCACGCGCCCGTCCGGTCATCCGCTGGGTCTCGGCGTCCTTGCGACCCTCGCCCGACGCGACCAGCAGCTCGACCCGACGACCGACCTGCTCCCGGTTCAGCTCGTGCGCCACGTCGTTGACCAGCGTCACCAACCGGTCGTACCGCTCCTGGACGACCGCCTTCGGCAACTGGTCGGGCAGCTCGGCCGCCGGCGTGCCGGGCCGCTTCGAGTACTGGAACGTGAACGCCGACGAGAACCGGGCCTGCCGCACCACGTCGAGCGTGGCCTGGAAGTCCTCCTCGGTCTCACCGGGGAAGCCGACGATGATGTCCGTCGTGATGGCCGCGTCCGGCATCGCCGCGCGCACCTCGTCCAGGATGGACAGGTACTTCGCGGTCCGGTACGAGCGGCGCATCTCCTTCAGCACGCGGTCCGAGCCCGACTGCAGCGGCATGTGCAGCTGGTGGCACACGGCGGGCGTCTCGGCCATCGCGGCGATCACGTCGGAGGTGAAGTCCTTCGGGTGCGGCGAGGTGAACCGGACCCGCTCCAAGCCCTCGATGCCGCCGGTCGCGCGCAGCAGCTTGCCGAACGCGAACCGGTCGCCGAACTCGACGCCGTAGGAGTTGACGTTCTGCCCGAGCAGCGTCACCTCCAGCACGCCCTCGTCCACCAGCGCCTGCACCTCGGCCAGCACCTCGCCGGGGCGGCGGTCCTTCTCCTTGCCGCGCAGCGACGGGACGATGCAGAACGTGCACGTGTTGTTGCAGCCGACGGACACCGACACCCAGCCGGAGTACGCCGAGTCGCGGCGGGCGGGCAGCGTCGACGGGAAGGTCTCCAGCGAGTCGAGGATCTCGACCTGGGCCTCGCGGTTGTGCCGGGCGCGTTCCAGCAGCACCGGCAGCGAGCCGATGTTGTGCGTGCCGAAGACCACGTCCACCCAAGGCGCGCGCTTGACGATCTCGCCCTGGTCCTTCTGCGCGAGGCAGCCGCCGACGGCGATCTGCATGTCGGGGTTCGCGGACTTGGCGGGCGCGAGGTGGCCGAGCGTGCCGTAGAGCTTGTTGTCGGCGTTCTCCCGCACGGCGCAGGTGTTGAAGACCACCACGTCCGGCGCGGCGTCGCCCTCGGCGGGTGTGTAGCCCGCGTCCTCCAACATGCCGGCGAGGCGCTCGGAGTCGTGCACGTTCATCTGGCAGCCGAACGTGCGGATCTGGTAACTGCGAGTCACTGCACCTAGTCCTTCCGTCGGGTCCAGCGTAGAGCGTGGACGTGCGACGATGCGCAGGTGTCGGGAACGCTGCTGCGGTTGCACGCGGTCGGGGCCGCCTTGGCCCTGGCCACTCTGTCATTGACCGCGTGCGGCGACGACTTCGACCACGTGAAGCTGACCATGGCGGCCGGGAGCCCCGGCGGTGTCTACCACGCCCTGGGCACGGCCCTGGCCGACGCGTGGACCCGCGACCCGGGCATCCCCCGCCCGCAGGTGGCGAACACGGCGGGCTCGGTGGACAACCTGGACCGGCTGCGGACCAACCAGGCGCAGGTCGGGTTCTCGGCGGCCGACGCGGCGGAGGAGAAGCAGAAGGGCGACTCCGGGCACAAGCTGTACGCGCTGGCCAGGATGCACGACGACTACCTCCAGGTGGTCGTGCGCGACGACCTGCCGGCGACCAGGCTGTCCGACCTGAAGGGCCTGCGGGTGAGCGTGGGCGCCCCCGACTCCGGGGTGCGGCTGATAGCGCGGCGGTTGCTGGAATCGGCGGACATCTCGCCCGAGCGGGACCTGAGAGTGCAGTACCTGGACCTGACGACCAGTGCGGACGCGATGCGCAACGGGGCGCTGGACGCGTTCTTCTGGTCCGGTGGCGTGCCGACGAACGCCGTCACCACGCTGGCCACGACGGTGAAGCTGCGGATGCTCGACCTCGGCGACGTGCTGCCGAAGCTGCGCCAGGCTTACCCGGTGTACGGCTCGGCGACGCTGCCCGCGTCCGCCTACCAGCTGGGTGGCGGCCCGATCGTCACGCTGGTCGTGCGCAACTTCCTGCTGGTCAACGGCACGATGTCGAACGACGTGGCGGAAGCCCTGGTCAAGGGCCTGTTCCAGGCGCAGCCGTCGCTGGTCGCGGCGAGCCCGGTGGCCAGGTCGATAGAGGTCCGCTCGGCGATCGAGACCACCCCGGTGGAACTGCACCCCGGCGCCGCGCGGTACTACCGCGACGCGAAGATCTGAGCCGCCGCGACGTCGAGCCGCTGGTCAGGGCCGGTCAGCGCTGCCCGGCCGGTCACGGCGGTCGGCTTGGCCGTCGCAGTCGCGGCCGGTCACACGGCGGGGAACTCCACGACCACCCGCAGCCCGCCCTCCTCCGGCGACTCCAACCGGACCGACCCCTCCACCCGGTCGACGATCTGCCGCACCAGCGCCAGCCCCAACCCGGACCCCTGCACGTTCTGGTGCGCCGGGCTGCGCCAGAACCGGTCGGTGGCCCGCTCCAGCTCCTCCGGCTCCAGCCCCGGCCCCTCGTCCTGCACCGACAGCCGCACCAGACCGTCGCGCCTGCGGACGTCGACGTGCACCATCGTGCCGTCGGACGTGAACTTCAGCGCGTTGTCCAGCAGGGCGTCCAGCACCGTCTCGACACCGCGCGGCGGCACCAGTGCCCGGCCGCCCGGCTCACCGTCCAGCACCAGGTGGACCCCGCGCGCCGCCGCGGCGGGCTGCCACGCCGTCAGCCGGCCGGCCACCGCCCGGTCCACGTCCACCGGCACGGGATCGACCGACGGCGCACCCGCCCGCGCCATGGACAGCAGCTCGTCCAGGATCCGGTTCAGCCGGTTGGTCTCGTCCAGCGCGGCGGCCTGGTGCGCGACCCCCTCGCCGACCACGTGGTCCTCCAAATTGGACAGACGGAGCTTCAGCGCGGTCAACGGGTTGCGCAGCTGGTGCGAGGCGTCCGCGACGAACGCCCGCTGGGCGGCCAGGACGTCGCTCACGTTCGCCGCCATCTGGTCGAACGACCGGGACAGCTGCCGCAGCTCCGGCGGACCGTCGGACGACCCGACCGGCTGCACCGGCTGCCCGGACACCACCGCCGCCAGCAGCCGCCCGGTCGCGTCGTCCAGCCGCCGCACGGGCCGCAGCGTCCACCGGACCAGCGGCAACGCCACGAACACGCCCACCACCAGCACCAACAGGCTCGACCCGAGCAGCACGGACCACCACAGCACGATCTCGAGCCGGGTCTTCGACGTCGGCGAGAACGTCACCACCGCGCCCCGGACCTCGCCCGCCTCCAGCACCGGCCCGGCCAGCACCAGCTCGGTCGACTCCCACGGCATGACCAGCGCGGGCGCGACCGGCTGGCGACCGGCGAGCGCGCCCCGCACCAGGTCGGCCACCTCGGGCGCCGACACGTCCACGTCGTCCGAGGACGCCGCCACCACCTGCCCGTCCAGGCCCAGCAGCGCCACCCGCACCCCGTACAGCTCGTTGTACCGGCGCAGCTCCGCCTCCAGCACCTCCGGCTGGTCGTCGATGAACGGCCGCTGCGCCACCGACGCGAACCGGTTGGTGTCGGTGAGCCGGTCCAGGAACAGCTCCTGCTGCTCGGTCTGCGCCACACCGCGCCCCAGCGGCACACCCATGCCGACCAGCACGAGCACGACCAGCGTCAACACGATGCCCAGCAGCCGCGACCGCACTCAGCCCCCGCTCAACCGGTACCCGACCCCGCGCACCGTCTCCAACAAAGAAGGACGCCCGAGCTTGGTGCGCAGCGTCGCCACGTGCACGTCCAGGGTCCGGTTGGCCCCCGCCCAGGTGCGTCCCCACACCTCGGCCAGGATGCGCTCCCGGGTGCACACCGCGCCACCCGCCGCCATGACCAGGGACAACACCTGGAACTCCTTGCGCGACAACGCCACGGGTTCACCCGCCACGGTGACCTCGTGCCGGGCCAGGTCCACCCGCACGTCGGCCACCTCGAACACCTCCGTGCCCGTGCCGCCGAGCCCGACCGGGTCGCCGCGCCGCCGCCGCACCGCGTGCACCCGGGCCACCAGTTCACCCACGTCGTAGGGCTTGACCAGGTAGTCGTCCGCGCCGGCGTGCAGGCCGAGGATGCGGTCGTCGATCTCACCGCGGGCCGACACGACGATGATCGCGACGTCACTCGCCGCACGGATGTGGCGGCAGAGCGTGACACCGTCCACATCGGGCAGCCCGAGGTCGAGCAGCACCACGTCGATTCCGGCCAACCGATCGAGCGTCCCCCGTCCGGTGGCCTGACGGTCTACCGTGAATCCACGCCTCGTCAACGCCGGTACCAGCGCTTCTGCCACGCGGTCGTCGTCCTCGACCAACAGCACCCGCACCGTGGAGCCTCCCCGATAAGTGTCGCCACCCTGTGACAGAGTTGAGACCCTAAGTCTTGCTCAACCGCCTGGACTGGTGTGGTGATACGCACCTAGGTTTCCGCCATCGCTCAGAACCC
Source organism: Saccharothrix sp. NRRL B-16314 (assembly GCF_000716595.1). Taxonomy (GTDB): domain Bacteria; phylum Actinomycetota; class Actinomycetes; order Mycobacteriales; family Pseudonocardiaceae; genus Actinosynnema. The sequence continues at coordinate 102,674 of NZ_JNXC01000002.1, read as the reverse complement.
CTACCTGGAGGACTGATGACCGCCGCCACTCCTGCTCCGCCGATGATCCGGATGGCGGGCGTGGACAAGTTCTTCGGACCTCTGCACGTCCTCAAGGACGTGACGTTGGAGGTGCCGAAGGGGCAGGTCGTCGTGGTGCTCGGGCCGTCGGGCTCGGGCAAGTCCACGCTGTGCCGCACGATCAACCGGCTGGAGCCGATCGACTCCGGCGCCATCGAGGTGGACGGCCAGCCGCTGCCCGCCGAGGGCAAGGAGCTGGCCCGGCTGCGTGCGGACGTGGGCATGGTCTTCCAGTCGTTCAACCTGTTCGCCCACAAGAGCATCGTCGACAACGTGATGCTCGCGCCGGTGAAGGTCCGCAAGACGCCGCAGGCCCAGGCCCGCAAGACGGCCATGGAACTGCTGGAGCGGGTCGGCATCGCGAACCAGGCGGAGAAGTACCCCGCCCAGCTGTCGGGCGGGCAGCAGCAGCGCGCGGCGATCGCCCGCGCGCTGGCGATGCGCCCCAAGGTGATGCTGTTCGACGAGCCGACCTCCGCGCTGGACCCCGAAATGGTCCAGGAGGTGCTGGACGTGATGACCACGCTGGCCAAGGAGGGCATGACCATGCTCGTGGTGACCCACGAGATGGGCTTCGCCCGCAAGGCCGCGGACCGCGTGATCTTCATGTCCGACGGCGAGATCGTCGAGGACTCGGTCCCGGAGACGTTCTTCTCCGCGCCCAAGTCGAACCGCGCGAAGGACTTCCTTGGCAAGATCCTGACCCACTGAAGTCCCACGACCGCGGCGCTGAGCCTGGCGCCGCTCTACCGAACAAGAGCAGGAGAAGGACGATGAGGGTTCGCACCCTTGCGGTGGCGCTGCTGGCCGGCGGCCTCGCCCTGACCGCATGCGGCAAGGAGGGCACCCCGGGCGACCCGGGGACCGGCCCTTCCCAGCAGGTCGCTGCCGACGTCAAGGTCGACGGCTCGCCGACGTTCGAGAAGATGACGAAGCGCGGCAAGGTCGTCATCGGCGTCAAGGAAGACCAGCCCGGTCTGGGCTACAAGGACCCGACGACGAACAAGTACACCGGGTTCGACATCGAGATCGCGAAGCTCGTCGCGGCCAAGCTCGGCTTCGACGAGGCCAAGGTCGAGTTCAAGTCGATCCCGTCGGCCGGCCGCGAGCAGGCGCTGATCAACGGCGACGTCGACTACTACGTCGGCACGTACACGATCAACGACAAGCGCAAGCAGCAGGTCGGGTTCGCCGGCCCGTACTTCACCGCGGGTCAGGACCTGCTGGTGAAGAAGGAAGACAGCTCGATCACCGGCCCGGACTCGCTCATGGGCAAGAAGGTCTGCTCGGTGACCGGCTCCACGCCGATCCAGTACGTCAAGACCAAGGCCTTGACCGAGCCGGGCAACATCGTCGAGCTCCAGACGTACTCGCAGTGCGTGACGCAGCTGATCGAGGGCGCCATCGACGCCGTCACCACCGACGACGCGATCCTGAAGGGCTACGCGGCCCAGACGCCGGACAAGATGAAGGTCGTCGGCAAGCCGTTCTCGAACGAGCCGTACGGCATCGGCCTGGCGAAGGACGACAAGGCCCTGCGCGACAAGGTCAACGACATCCTGGACGCGGCCATCAAGGGCGGCGACTGGCAGGCCGTCTACGACGCGACCCTGGGCAAGTCGGGCTCCACGGCCGACAAGCCGGTGCTCGACCGCTACTGATCACCTGGACAGCGCGGCCGGTCGCCCCTACCGGCGGCCGGCCGCTCCACCACCAACCACCTAGCCGAGGAAGCCGATGGACGTCCTGCTCGACAACCTGGACCTGTACGGGCCCGGGTTCCTCAGCACCATTTGGCTGTTCCTGATCTCGGCGGCGGCGTCGCTGGTGCTGGGGGTGGTCCTGGCGATGCTCCGGGTCGCGCCCGTGCCCGTGATGCGCTCCATCGGCTCCTCGTACGTGACGCTTCTTCGCAACACGCCGCTCACGCTGGTGTTCTTCTTCTTCGCGTTCGCGTTCCCGCTGTTGGAGATCGTGACGCCGGCGACGTTCGGCTCCGCGTCCGGCTACTACTTCTTCGCGGCCCTGTGCGCGCTGATCCTGTACACCTCGGCGTTCGTGTGCGAGGTCGTGCGGTCCGGCATCAACACCGTGCCCGTCGGCCAGGCCGAGGCGTCCCGCGCCCTGGGGCTGACGTTCGGCCAGATGCTCGCCTCCGTGGTGCTGCCGCAGGCCACCCGCGCGGTCGTGCCGCCGATGATGAGCACGATGATCGCGCTGCTGAAGAACAGCACCATCGCGGCCGGGTTCTCCGTGTTCCAGGCCGGCTCGATCAGCCTGTACCTGTCCGAGCGGGGGGAGAACCAGATGATCGGCCTGCTGTGGGTCGCGCTGTTCTTCATCCTGCTCGTGATCCCCATGTCCCTGCTGCAGCGCAGCCTTGAGAAGCGGTGGAGCATCGCCCGATGAGCTCGGTCCTGTTCGACGTCCCCGGGCCGCGGGCCCGGCTGCGACACCGTCTCTACGCGCTCCTGACCATCGTCGTGCTGGTCGGCGCGATCGGCTTCGTGGTGTACCGGTTCACCGTGACCGGCCAGTTCGAGCCCGTGAAGTGGTCCTGGCTCGAGTACAAGCAGATCCAGCTGTCCATGGTGGACGCGCTGCTCAACACGCTGAAGGCGTTCGCGGCCGGCGCGGTGCTCGCCATGGCGTTCGGCGCGATCTTCGCCGCCGGCCAGCTGTCCGACCACAAGATCATCCGCGTGCCGTCGATGGTGGTCGTCGAGCTGTTCCGCGCGGTGCCGCTGGTCGTGATGATCTTCTTCTTCCACTACGGCGTGTCGCCCGGTCCACCGTTCTACTCGGTCGTGCTCGGCCTGACGCTCTACAACGGGTCGGTGCTGGCGGAGGTGTTCCGCGCGGGCGTGCGGTCGCTGCCGCGCGGCCAGAGCGAGGCGGCCTACGCGGTGGGCATGCGCAAGACCCAGGTGATGTCCAACGTGCTGCTGCCGCAGGCGGTCCGGGCGATGCTCCCCGCGATCATCAGCCAGCTGGTCGTGCTGCTCAAGGACTCCGCGCTCGGCTTCCTCATCACGTACGACGAGTTGCTGGAGTTCGCGCGCGACATCGGCAGCAGCTTCCAGTTCGACCGGCCGCTGGTGCCCGTCACGATCGTGGTGGGCGCGATGTACATCGCGATGTGCCTGCTGCTGACTTGGCTGGCCACGTACCTGGAGAAGCGCAGCCGGCGGAACAAGAAGGTGCTGAAGCTGGAGAAGAAGCCGGCCGAGGACGTCGTCGCCGCGGCGGTCTGAGGTGGCACTGGGGGCCGCCTCGGGTGCGCTGTTCCTCGACGCCCGGGGTCGTGTCCTGGTGGTCGAGCCGACGTACAAGGACCACTGGGAGATCCCCGGCGGTGCGGTGGAACCGGGCGAGACGCCACGCGAGGCGTGCGCCCGGGAGGTGCGGGAGGAGCTGGGCCTGGCCGTCGAGCCGGGCCCGCTGCTCGTGGTGGACTGGGCGCCGTGGGACGGCCGCGACCTGGTGCGGTTCATCTTCGACGGCGGTTCGCTCGGTGACGCCACGATCCGGCTGCCGGCGGCCGAGCTGCGCGGGTACGAGTACGTCGATCCGGCCGCGGTGCCGGACCGGCTGATACCGCGGCTCGCCAGGCGGGTGTCCGCCGCGCTCGAGGCGCGTGAGCGCGGCGTGACCCTCTACCTCGAGAACGGGGTGCTAGTAGCGCAGTAGCGCGCCGACGCCCTCGCGCAGGCCGGCGACGTCGGCGACGACCACCCGGGCGCCGGTCGCGGCGGCGGCGGTGCCCAGTGCTTCGTCGGCGCGGTGCTCACCCACGTGCTCGACACCCAGCGTGCGCAAATCGTTCTCGCGCAGCGCCACCTGCGCGGGGTCGTCGCCGGACCACACGGTGCGGTCGCCCAGGACCGGGTCGGACACCACGAGCGCGGACACCTTCGCCTCGCGCAGCGCCGCCACCACGGGCTCCAGGCCTTGCACGGCGAGCCCGTCCGGGCGTCCCGCCTGCGCGGTGAACTCCTCGACCACGTCGTTGTCCAGGTCGAACTGGTACTGGGCCACGAGCGACTGCACGGCGTGGTCGAAGGCGGTGTCGTCCGCGCCCTCGGCGAGGGTCGCGTGCTCGACCTCGACCAGCACGTCCCGGCACCGCACGCTCAGCTCCGACCGCACGTCCGCCCTGGCCCGGACCTCGCCGCCCAGGACCAGCAGCCGGGCGTTCACGGCGGTGACCATCCGGTCGACCTCCTCGGCGATCTGCGCGGCGTTCCGCCTGGTCGCCTCCTCGACGCCCTTCTGGATCCGGCGGTGCGAGTAGCCGCCACCCCCGACCTTGTGCAGCGGGTGCTCGTCACCGTGCACCTCGGCCGTGGTCCGCTCGCCCTGCCCGTCGTACCCGTGCAGGTCCGCGCCGGCCCGGTCGACCAGCGCGACGACGTGCGGCACGTCCGGCTCCATCCAGGTGGCCAGCGGCAGCACGTGCGGCAGGTCGGACCAGCGCACCGTCTCGGTGGCGGGCGGGCGGGGCAGCACCCGGTCCAGCAGCAGCCTCCCGTGCGCGGCGATCATCGCCCGGCCGGACTTGCCGACGACCGGCGCCAGCGCCGCCGCCTCCACCGCGTCCAGCGTCGCCTCGTCCGCACCCTGCCGGGCCAGTTCCGCGCGGGCCGCGCGCCACCGCAGTTCCATGGCCTTGGCCGCGTCCTCGGTGTCGTGCGAGGCGTCCAGGTAGACCGACGCGAACGGGCCGGGTTGCCTGACCAGCTCTCCCAGCGAAGACATGTCCATTGGCCTCGGCTACCCGCTCGCGCGCCGCGTAACCTCGGGGGCATGGTGGACGAACCGGGTGCGATCACCAAGGTGCAGCAGAACGCGGTCGACCACCTGCTGAAGGTGGGCATCAACGGGTTCGGGCCGTTCAAGGGCGCCGAGCGGATGGCCGTGGAGGCGCTGGAGAAGGGGCTGACGCCGGAGGAGGCGATCAAGCACCTGATCCGGACGCACGTGGCGGCGGCGGGCGTGCAGGGCTTCGCCACGAACGTCGGCGGCCTGATCACGCTGCCGATCAGCCTGCCCGCCAACCTGACCGCCGCGTACCTGGTGCAGACGCACCTGATCGCGTCGATCGCCGCCGTGTACGGGCACGACCTGGAGAGCGACGAGGTGCGCACGGCGATCCTGCTGTGCCTGCTCGGCAACGCGGGGACGGAGCTGCTGAAGAAGGCGGGCATCAAGGTGGGCGCCAGGTTCACCATGAACCTCATCGAGCGGATCCCCGCCCAGCTCATCCGTGAGATCAACAAGCGCGTCGGGTTCACGCTGCTGGCGAAGTACGGCGCGGGCAAGGCGACCGTCACCCTGGCCAAGGGCGTGCCGCTGGTGGGTGGCGTGATCGGCGGTGCGTTCGACGCCGTGACGACGCGCGCCGTGGGCGCCTTCGCCTCCCGCTTCTTCACCGAGCGCGAGGTGCTGCCGCCGGCGGTTGTGGACGGCATCGTCATCGACGGCGAGGTGCGGGAGATCCGGGAGTGATTGGTCCAGTCGAACCTGGCTGGAACGAGCTCGTGCGGTGGACCAATCGGGCTCGCGAATAATCGGTTGGTGTTCCGGCGGCAAGCGCGCTAACGTCATGACCATGTTCTTCCAGATCTACCTCTGAGGACTTCTTCCTCCAGCGCCGCGCAGGCCTCGGGCCGCGCCGCGCCCTTCTCCTGGTGGCCTTAGCGGCTCTTCACGCGACCCCGTCGAACGCGGGGCCGTAGCCTTCTGCACGCCTCGACCTTCCGAGGAGGCGAACGCATGCCCACCATGCGCAACGAACCACCACACGACGGTCAGCCGACCAACCGTGCCGCCCGGCGCGGCGCCCGCTCGTCCGGCGCGGTCCACTCGCGCTACGGCGGGGGACGGGCTGTCGTCAACCCGCGCCAGTACTCCATGCGGCGTCGCTGACCAGCGACTTCGCCACACCTCAGGAGGCACACATGACCGACAACGACGTTCCGCAGGGCGAGCCCGAGTCGGCGCAGCAGGAGCCCGAGCAGGAGTCGCAGGAAGAGCCTGCCGCCCCGCTGAACCGGGCCGCCCGCCGCGGTCACGCCGCGAAGAACGGCAACGTGAACAAGGTCCCCGGCCGGCCGCACCAGAACACGTTCGTGGGACGGCGCGTCTTCCGGCGCACCAGCGGCGGCTGACGGACCCCGTCGGCACGACACCGCTCGACTAGTCTCCGGTGCGCTATGAGCGCACACCTGGTGAGCCCGGAGCTGGTCGGGCGGTCGGCCGAGATCGGGCACCTCGCGGGCGCGTTGGCCAACGCGCCCGCGACGGTGCTCGTCGGTGGTGAGGCGGGGGTCGGGAAGTCCCGGCTGGTCAACGACTTCACCGCCGGACTGGACGCCGCGGTGCTGCTCGGCGGCTGCGTCGAGCTGGACGGCCTGCCGTTCGCGCCGTTCGTCGCGGCGCTGCGCGGCGTTCCGGTGACGGACCGGGAGAGCGCCGACCTCGCACCCCTGCTGCCCTCGTTCGAAGGACGAGCAGCGGGCGACGACGCGCGTCCGCGGCTGTTCGAAGGTGTGCTGTCGCTGCTGGCCCGGCTCTCCGAGCACCGACCGGTCGTGCTCGTGGTCGAGGACGCGCACTGGCTGGACCGCTCCAGCCGCGACCTGCTCGACTTCCTGGTGCGCAACCAGCGCGCGGTGCCGCGGTCGTTGGTGGTGGTCACCTACCGGTCCGACGAACTGGGTGGCCCGGTGCGGCCGTTGCTGGCCGAGTTGACCCGGGTGCCGTGGGTGCGCCGGATCGAGCTGCCCCGATTGTCCGCCCGTGACGTGCGCGCCCAACTGCGCGGAATCCTCGGCGCCGAACCGGATCCGGTCACCGCGCGCGACGTTTTCCGCCGCAGCGAGGGCAATCCGCTGTTCGTCGAGGCGCTGGTGGACGGCGAGGTGGAGCTGTCGCTGGAGGAGCTGCTGCTCAGCCGGGTGGAACGGCTCGACCCGGACGCCGTCTCCCTCGTGCGTGCCGCGGCCGTCGGCGGCAGGCGGGTGTCCCACGACCTGCTCGCCGAGGTCCACGACGTGAGCCCGGTCCGGTCCATTGTGGACGCGGGCATCCTGGTCGTCGACGGCGACGGCTACGCGTTCCGCCACGCCCTGATCCGCGACGCGGTCCACCGGCGCCTGCTCCCCGGTGAACGGGTGGAGCTGCACGCCCGCTACGCCGCCGCGCTGCCCCGGTCGGCGGCGGCCGAGCTGGCACACCACCGGTACGCCGCGGGTGACGTCCCGGGCGCGGTGTCCGCCGCGTGGGAAGCCGCCGGCGCGGCACGCCGGGCGTTGGCCTACGCCGAGCAGCTGGCGATGCTGGAACGGGTGCTGTCCTTGTGGGACAACGCTTCCCACCTCGAAGTCGACCGGCGCACCGTGCTGGAAGCCGCCGGTGAGGCGGCGAGCCGCGCCGGGGAGCACGAACGCGGCGAGGAGCTGACCACCGAGCTGCTGGCGGTCGTGGACCCGGACGCCGAGTGCGTCCGGTACGCGGCGGTGCTGGAGCAACGCGGTCGGCTGCGCGCGCAGCTGGGCCGACAGGGGGCGCTGGAGGACCACCGCGAGGCGGTGCGGCTCGCGCCGGTCGGGCACCCGATCCGCGGCTACCTGCTCAACTCGCTGGCCGCCCGGCTGATGCAGATCCCGCGCCCGGACGAGGCTCGCGAGGTCGCCCAAGAGGCTCTGGGCGCCTCCCACCACGCCGGTGACGACCCGTCCGAGGCCGCCGCGCTGATCACGTTGGCCGTCCTGGACGCACGGCTGGGCGACCTGGACGCGCAGTTGCCCCGGCTCCGCCGCGCCAGGGCCATCGCCGAGAACGTCGCCGCGCACCGCGTCCGGCTGCGCGCGTTGCACTGCGAAGCGTCGCTGTCCGAGGCCTACGGACGGTTGGCGGAGGCCGAGGAGCTGGCGCGGCAGGGCATCCGGACGGCCCGGGAACTCGGCCTGGCGCGGTCCGCGGGCGCGTCGCACGCCGTCGACCTGGCCCGGACGCTGATCGCCGCCGGCCGGTGGGACGAGGCGCTGGAGTGCGTGGACCACGCCCTCGACCACGCGCCGCCCGCCGTCTACCGCGCGCACCTGCTGTGCCTGGCGGGGTTCGTCGACGTGCGCCGCGGCGACGTGGATCGCGCCGAGTGGGCGTTGGCGCGGGCGCGTGAGCTGGCGGACGTGCCGTTCGCCCAGGACCCGTTGCAGCTGCCCCGGCTGGAGGCGGAGGTGCGGCTGGCGCAGGGTCGGGTGGACGAGGCGGCGGCCGTGGTGCGTGCCGCGTTGGACGTGCCGAACGCGCTGGTGGCGTCCCGGTTCGCGTGGCCTCTGGTGGCTTTGGGCGTCCAGGCGGGGGTGGCGGTGCCGGACATGCCGGTGGCCGGACCGGTCCAGGCCGCGTGGGCGTTGACGTCCCGGCGCGAGTGGCCGGGAGCGGTCGCCGCGTGGGAGGCGTTGGGACAGCCGTTGTGGCACGCCGAGGCGTTGTTCGGCCTGGCTTCCGCGACCCGCGACGCCGCCGCGATGCGCAAGGCGGCCGAGCTGGCGGACGGGCTGGGCGCGATGCCGTTGCGGGACCGGATCGCCGACCTGGCACGGCGGGCACGGGTGACGCTCACCGGTGCCGGCCCGGCGGAACGGGCGCGGTTCGGGCTGACCGCCCGGGAGGTGGAGATCCTGCGGCTGGTCACGGACGGGCTGGCCAACCGGGAGATCGCCGAGCGGCTGTTCATCTCGGCGAAGACCGCGAGCGTGCACGTGTCGAACATCCTGGGCAAGCTCGGCGTGGCCAACCGGGTCGAGGCGGCGGCGACGGCGCACCGGCTGAGGCTGTTCGAATAGGGCCGGCGCCCGATGCCCTGCGGGGTGCCTTAGACCGACCGTTGACGGCATGGAGATCTTGGGGATCGCGGGGAGCATCCGCGTGCAGTCGTTCAACCGGAGGTTGCTGGCCGCGGCGCGGCACGAGTTGCCGGACGGTGTCCGGTTGGCGCAGTGGGACGGGCTGGCGTCCGTGCCGCCGTTCGACGAGGACGCCGAGGACGGGCCGGTGCCGGCGGCGGTCGCGGAGTTGCGGGAGGCCATCGCGTCGGCGACGGGCGTGCTCATCGCGACGCCGGAGTACAACGGGTCGGTCCCGGGGCAGTTGAAGAACGCGCTGGACTGGGCGTCACGGCCGCGCGGTGCGTCGGTGCTGGCGGGCAAGCCGGTGGCCGTCGTGGGCGCGAGCCCGAGCCCGCACGGGGCTGCGACGGCCCAAGGCGACCTGCGGCGGGTGCTGGCGAGGGCCGGTGCGTCGGTGGTCGGCGAGCCGGTCGCGGTGGGGCAGGCGTTCCGGCGGTTCGACGAGCACGACCGCCTGCTGGACCACGAGCTGCGGGCCGCGTTGGCCGGCGTGCTCGTGGAACTCGCGAGCCGGGTGGTCGTGTGACCACCGTCTTGGAGCGCACGCGGTGGGGCGCGGTGTTCGCGGTGTCGTCGGGCATCGTGCTCGCGGCGCTCGACCTGACGGCCGTCGCGGTGGCGTTGCCGGTCCTGGGCACCGATCTGGGTGCCGGGCCGACGGTCACGCAGTGGGTCCTGCTGGCGTACAACATCCCGTTGATCGCGTTGAGCATCCCGGCCGGGCGGTGGCTCGACCGGGCCGGGCACCTGCCCGCGTTCCTGCTGGCGGTCGGCGGGTTCGGGGCGACGAGCCTGCTGATCGCGGTCGCGCCGACCACGGGGGTGGTGCTGGTCGGACGGGCGTTGCAGGGTGCGTTCAGCGCGTTGATCGGCGCGGTGACCATGCCGATCATCGCGGGCAACGTGCGTCCCGAGCACCGGGCGCGCGCGATGGGGATCGTGCTCACGCTGATCCCGTTGAGCGGGGTGGCCGGTCCGGCGTTCGGCGGGCTGCTGACCGACCTGTTCGGCTGGCGGTCGGTGTTCCTGATCAACCTGCCGGTGGTCGCGGTCGCGGTGCTGGCCGGTCGGCGGGGGATCGCGGCGGACGGGCGGGGATTGCCGTGGCCGGGCCGGCGAATCCTGGTGGAGTCCGTCGTTTTCGGTGCACGCGTGGTGCGGCGGCGGTCGTTGGCGTTGCCGTTGGCGTCGTTGCCGTTGATGCTGACGGGTGTCGGCGCGTTGAACTTCGTGGTGCCCTACCTGCTGGTGGACCTGCCGTCGCGGACGGTCGGACTGGTGCTGCTGGCGATGTCGGTCGGCATGGCGGTGCTGTCGCCGATCGCCGGGGTGGTCGCGGACCGGCACGGGTACCGGGTGGTCGCGTCGACCGGCGCCGCGGTGATCCTGATCGGTACCGTGCTGCTGCTCCGAGCGGGTGACGATCCGTGGGACCTGGCGTGGCGGCTGGCGGTGATCGGGATCGGGCACGGGCTGTTCGCCGGTCCCAACGCGGCGGCCCTCCTGGCGCGCACGCCACCCGAGCTGATGGGCACCGCCGGCGGGATGACGACGCTGGTACGCACGGTGGGCTTCTCCGTCGGGCCGGTGTTGGGCGCGTCCCTGGGAGGGTTCCACCCGACCGTCGCGGTGCTGGTGGCGATCACCGCCCTGGGGGTGGTCGCGACGGTCGCGCAGCAGCGGACCGGTTGACGGCGCGGTGCTCCTATCGGGCGCGTGACCTGCCGATCACTTGCCGATGGAACTAGCCTGAGCTGGGTAGCAACCGGATCCGGTGTAGATCGGGAGGCGCCCATGAGGATCGCTGACGTGTTGCGTGGCAAGGGGTCGGCCGTGGCGACGGTCGAGTCGAGAGCGTCGGTAGCGGATCTCGTCGCCGCGCTGGCCGAGCACAACGTGGGCGCGATGGTCGTGATCGGGCCCGAGGGCATCGCCGGGATCGTGTCGGAACGGGACGTCGTGCGGAAGCTGCACGAGCGGGGCGGCGAGCTGTTGGCCGCACCGGTGTCGGACATCATGACCAGCGAGGTGTTCACCTGCTCCCCGCGCGATTCGGTCGACAGCCTCACGGTGCTGATGACCGAGCAGCGCATCCGGCACGTGCCGGTGGTCGACGGCGGCCGGTTGGCCGGCATCGTCAGCATCGGCGACGTGGTGAAGAGCCGGATCAACCAGCTCCAAGACGATCAGGACCAGCTCACCGCCTACATCGTGCAGGGCTGAGCGCACGACCGGCCGCGCGGGCGCCTCCGGGTGTTCGCGCGGCTCGGCGTCCGTCAGTCGCGGGCGCGGTGGTAGTGCCGGCTGACCCTGGCCCGGTTGCCGCACGACGGCTTGCACCACTCCTGCCGGGGGTGCGCCTTGACGAAGTACCGGATGCACCGGGGCCCCTGGCACGCCCGAAGCTCCTCCCGCGCCCCGCTGCCCAGGAACTCGATCACCGCCGTGGCCAACGTCGCCAGCAGGCGGTCGCCGGGGTCGGCCGAGTCCTCGTGGCGCAGCCGGGGCTGATCGGTCCACTCCAACTGGGCGGCACGGGGAACCCGCGCGGCGGCGGCGTTGACGGTCTTCAGCGCGTGCTCGAAGTCCAAGAGGTGCGGTGTGTCGAGACGTTCTTCGGTCCGCACCACGTGCGCGAACAGCGATCGCACGGCCCAGCGCAGCTCGACCACCCGCTGCCGCAACGCCTCGTCCGGTGGGACGTCGGCCGCCAACGCTCCCGTCCACGCCGCGAAACCGTCCGGCGTGGCCAGGTCGTCCGTGAGCCCGCCGTGCCCGTCGTGCCGGACCGTGCTCGCGAACTCCAGTGCCAGTGCCATCCGATCCAGTCTAGTGATAGGTTCCCTAACGGATGAAAGCTCATATGCCATTAGGGGGAGTTGTGACGACCCAGGAGAACGTGCTGGACGCCCACCGCAGGTTGGCCGCCCTGATCGAGGACGTCACCGACGCGCAGGTGGCCGAACCGTCGGCGCTGCCCGGCTGGACCCGCGGCCACGTGCTGGCGCACCTGGCCAACGTCACCGTCGGCCTGGCCGGTCAGGCGGAGAACGAGGGCACGAAGGTCGAGGTCTACCCCGGTGGGCGTCCCGCCCGGGACGCCGCGATCGAGGCGGACGCCGGGCGCTCGGCGGTGGAGCACCGGGCCCGGATCGACGACGCCGTCGCCCGGCTCGCGAAGGCCTGGGCCGGCGTCCGCGATTGGGACACCGCGACCTTCTACCGCGACGGCACGCTGACCGGCACCGCCTACGCGCTCTGGCGCGAGGTCGAGATCCACACCCGCGACCTCGACCTGGGCGGCCCGGTCACGTGGTCGCCCGAGTTCTGCGATCACGTGGTCGAGTTCCTGTCGGCGCGGGTGCCGGACGGCGTCAGGCTCACGTTGCAGGCCGACGATCGCCGGTGGGTGATCGGCGAGGGTGAGGACGTCACGCTCACCGGCTCCCGCACCGACCTGGTCGCGTGGCTCGCCGGGCGCGAGCCGGAGGGGCCGATCACCGGCGACCGGCCGGAGCTGAAGCCCTGGCCGTGACACCGGCTGCGGGCGGTCGGGCCGGCAGCCGGATAAGTTCAGGCAATGCTGCACGAGATCGCCGAAGCCACGCGGGGCTTCCTCGACCTGTTGGACGACGGGCAGCGCGCGGAAGCGGTGCGGGCGATGTCCGACGACGACCTGCGCAAGCGGTGGGCGTACACGCCCGGTGAACGGCCGGGCGTCGTCTACGGCTCCCTGGACCGCGACCAGCGCAAGGCCGTGCACCGGCTGCTGTCGTGCGTGCTCAGCCCGCACGCCTACGCGCAGGCCAGCACGGTCATGGCGTTGGAGGACGTGCTGGACGACCGGGAAGGCGGCCTCCGCGACCGGCACCAGGGCGACTACTGGGCGGTCCTGCTCGGCGAACCCGGTGACGAGCCGTGGGGCTGGCGGGTCGAGGGGCACCACCTGTCGGTGAGCGTGGTGGTGGCCGACGGGCGCGTGTCGGCCACCCCGTTCTTCCTCGGCGCGAACCCTGCGCGGACGACGTACCGGGGCCGAACGGTGTTGCAGCCCTTGCGGTTGGAGGAGGAGCTGGCCCGCGAACTCCTGGAGCGGATGGGGCGCACGGCGCGCGGGTTGGCCGTTGTCGCCGACACCCCGCCGCCGGACCTGCGGACCGGCAACGCGCCCCGCGTGGGCGACCTCGAACCCGCCGGCGTGACGCCCGCGCAGCTCGACCGGACGTCACGCGGGCTGCTCGTCGGGCTGGTCCGGTACTACCTCGACCGGCTGCACAGCGACCTGGCCGACGAGGAGTTCGACGCCCTGGACCTCGAGCGGCTGCACTTCGCGTGGGAGGGTTCGGCCAAGCGCGGCGACGGGCACTACTACCGGGTACAGGGGCCGGAATTGCTGATCGAGTACGACAACACGGCCAACGACGCCAACCACGCGCACTCCGTGTGGCGGCGGCGGTCCGGCGACTTCGGCGACGACCTGCTCGCCGCGCACCGCGCGTCGGTGAGGCACGAGTGACACCGGACGAAGCGATCGCGGAGCAGGAACGGCTGCGTCCGCTGGTGTCGACGCGGACCGATCCGGGGCTGGTGGTGCGGCACGTCGCCGGGCTCGACGTGTCGTACGCGGACGACGACCGGTTGGCGGCGGCGGTCGTGGTGCTCGACGCGGAGTCGTTGGAGACGGTCGACTCGGCGGTGGTGTCGGGCAAGGCCGATTTCCCCTACGTGCCGGGGTTGTTCGCGTTCCGGGAGCTGCCGTCGCTGGTGGAGGCGATGAAGAAGCTGACCGTCGCACCGGACCTGCTGGTGTGCGACGGGCAGGGGTTGGCGCACCCGCGGCGGTTCGGGTTGGCGTGCCACCTCGGGGTGGTGACCGGCGTGCCGAGCGTCGGCGTGGCCAAGACGCCCATGGGGCAGTTCACCATGCCCGACGACGTGCGCGGCGCCCACACCGACCTCGTGGACGACGGCGAGGTCGTCGGGCGGACGTTGCGGACGAGGGAAGGGGTGAAGCCGGTGTTCGTGTCCGTGGGGCACCGCATCGACCTCGACCGGGCGTGCGCCGAGGTGCTGCGGCTGTGCGTGACGCGGCTGCCGGAGACGACCCGGCGTTCCGACTCGCTGGGCCGGGCTCAGCTCAGGTAGGCCAACTCCGGGTGCCGTCGGACGTACGTGTCCAGCAGGCTCTTGGCGGTGGCGACCGAGTCGACGAGCGGGTGCAGGGCGAACGCCTTCAGCGCGGCCGACCGCGTGCCCTCCATGACGAGCCGGTCCACCGCCTTGACCGACGTGACGAGCCCGGCCGCGTGGTCGGGGAGCGGCGTCACGGTGAGCGGGCGCGCACCCGTCGCGTCCACCTCGCACGGCACCTCCACGACGGCGTCGTCGTCCAAGGTGGACAGGGTGGAGTTGTTGGGCACGTTGAGGATCAGCGTGGCCGTCTCGTTGTCCGCGATGGCCCGCATGAGAGCCATGGCGACGTGCTCGTACCCGCCGCCTTCCAGTGTGTCGCGCTCGCGCTCTTCGGCCATGTACGTGGCTTCACGCTCCAGCCGCGTGGTCTCCCAGTCCACTTCGCCGTCGTAGAAGCGTTGCTGTTGGCCGAGCAGGAAGGCGCCGCGGTTGTCGCCCAGCGCTTCCCGCGTCGAGTAGTAGTAGTGCAGGTACTCGTTCGGGACGACGCCGAGCGCGCGCAGCCACTCCGCGCCGAAGAGCCGGCCTTCCTCGAAGCCGGTCAGGGCGTCGTCGTCGGCCAGGAGCGCGGGGAGCAGGTTTTCCGTGCCCAGGTACACGCCTTGCAGCCAGCCGAGGTGGTTCAGGCCCGCGTAGTCGAACGTCGGGTTCTCCAGGTCGAGGGCGTGGGCGACGCGACGGCACAGGCCGATCGGCGAGTCGCAGATGCCGATCACCCGTTCACCCAGGTGACGGGCCATGACCTCGGTGATCAGCCCGGCCGGGTTGGTGAAGTTGACGACCCACGCCCGCGGTGCGAGTTCGGCGATCCGCCGGGCCAGCCGATCAGCGACCGGTGCGGTGCGCAGGCCGTAAGCGATACCGCCCGCGCCGACCGTTTCCTGGCCCAGGACGCCGTGCGCGTGGGCGACCTCCTCGTCGATCGCGCGCCCGGCCAGGCCGCCGACCCGGATCGCGGAGAACACGAAGTCCGCGCCGCGCAACGCCTCGTCCAGGTCGGTGGTGGAGGTGACGGGTGGGCCGCCGCGCAGCACGTGGTGGATAGCGTTCAGCCGGTTCGCGTCCACGTCGTGCAGCACGACTTCGGTGATGTGCTCGTCCAGAGCCTTGTGCACGAGCGGCACGCGGAAGCCACCGCCGCCCAGGATGACCAGCCTCATGCGTCCCATCCTGCACCGGCGAGCAACGTCACGAAGGCCGACGTGAGCGGGTCCGGGGTCTTGTGCGCGTAGGCGACGAGGGTTCTCCGCACGGGGGGATCGGTGCTCAGGACGGCGCCGTCGAACGTCTCCGGCAGGATGTTGCGCGGCACCAGCGCCGGACCCAACCCCGACGCGGCCAGCACGGGCGCCGCCGCGGTCTGCTCGGTGCGGACCGCCGCGCCCGGCTGGAAGCCCCGGGCGGCGCACGCCGCGTCGACCAGGTCCGCGAGGCCGTTGCCCGGCGCGTAGTGCACCCACCCGTCGTCGGCGAGCGCACGCAGGTCGATCGGTTCGCGGTGGTGGGTGTCGGGCGGCAGGACGACCACGAACTCCTCCACGCCCAACGGCTGCCGGAAGCCGACCCAGTTCGCGGGCTCCGGGCCGAGGGCGATGTCGGCTTGGCCCGCTGCCATCGCCTCGCGCAGTTCGTCGGCGTGGCGGTGCTCGAACAGGCGGATGCGGACGTCCGGGTGCTCCGCGCGCCACCGCCTGAGCACGGGTGGCAGCACGCCGAGGGTGAGCGAGTAGAGCGTGGCCACGCGGAGTTCGCCGCACTCCAGCCCCGCTGCGCGTCGTGCGGCGGTGAGCGCGCGCTCTGCGTCGGCCAGGGCGGCACGGGCGTGGGGCAGCCAGGCACGTCCGGCGGGCGTGAGGCGGACGGCTCGGGGGAGTCGGTCGAGCAGCTGCGCGCCCACCGTGCGTTCCAGCGCCCGGATCTGGTGCGAGAGGGCGGGCTGGGTGACGTGCAGCAGCTCGGCGGCGCGGGTGAAGGACCCTTCGTCCACGACCGTGACCAGGTACTCGAACTGCCGCAGTGTCATGAGCACAGTTTATGGGTTGAAGAAAGAACATGCCTTGGACTTATCGGTCCTAGCGGCCTGATGATCGGGCCATGTCATTGAACGAACAGGCGCTCGCGGTGCTGGACCAGCTCGCGGGCGCGCCTGCGCTGGAGGACCTGACGGTTTCCGAGGCACGTCGGTCGCAGTGGGGCCTCACCGGGTTCCAAGGCGCTCCCGAGCCGGTCGCGCGGGTCGAGCACCTCTTCCTGCCCGGACCGACCGCCGACCTGCCCGCGCGGATCTACTACCCCGAGGGCGACGGCCCGTTCCCGGCGATCGTGTTCCTGCACGGCAGCGGGTGGGTGACGTGCAACCTCGACATCTACGACGTGGCGTTGCGGGCGTTGGCCAACGCGACCGGGCACGCGGTGTTCGCGGTGAACTACCAGAAGGCGCCCGAGCACCCGTTCCCCGTGCCGCTGGACGACTCGTACGCGGCCACCGCCTGGCTGTTCGACCACGCCGAGTCCTGGGACGTCGACCCGGCGCGGATCGGGGTCATGGGTGACAGCGCGGGCGGCAACCTCGCCGCCGCGGTGGCGCTGCGGGCACGGGGCACGCTCGACTTGGCGTTCCAGGTGCTGGTGGTGCCCGCGCTCGACGTCGACTTCACCACTCGGTCGTACGTGGACAACGCGACGGGCTACGGGCTGTCGGCGGACGGGATGCGGTGGTTCTGGTCGCACTACCTCGGTTCCGGCGGGGTTTCCGAGTCGGCCGCTCCGCTGCAGTCGTCGGTGGACGGCCTGCCGCCGACGTTCGTGGCGATCGCCGAGTACGACCCCGTGCGTGACGACGGCGAGCGGTACGCGGCGAAGTTGGCGGCGGCGGGCGTGCCGGTCCGGCTGCGGGAGTTCGACGGCACGATTCACCCGTTCGTGTTGATGGACGGCGTGCTGGACGAGTACCGCGTGCTGCTGGGCGAGCTGCGGACCTGGCTGGGCGCGCTGTGATGCCGCCCGCGCTGGTCGCGCTGGCCATCGGCGCGTTCGGCATCGGCACCACGGAATTCGTGATCGTGGGCCTGTTGCCGCAGGTGGCCGGCGACCTCGGGGTGTCGATCCCGGCGGCCGGGCTGCTCGTGTCGGGCTACGCGCTGAGCGTCGTGGTCGGCGCGCCGTTGATCACGGCGGGTGGATCGCGGTTGCCGCGCAAGCAGCTGCTCGTCGGCCTGATGGGGCTGTTCATCCTCGGCAACCTGGTGTGCGCGGTGGCCGACGACTACGCGGTGCTGATGGCGGGTCGGATCGTCGCGGCGCTGTGCCACGGCGCGTTCTTCGGCGTCGGGTCGGTGGTGGCGGCCGGGCTGGTCGCACCGGACCGCAGGGCGCGGGCGATCGCGCTCATGTTCACCGGGCTGACCGTGGCGAACGTGCTGGGCGTCCCGGCGGGCACGGCGCTGGGGCAGGAGTTCGGCTGGCGCTCGACGTTCTGGGCGGTGACGGCGCTGGGCGTGGCCGGGTTGGTGGGGATCATCGCACTGGTGCCGGTCCAGCCCGCCTCGACGGGGTTGCGGGGCGAGCTGGCGGTGTTCCGCCGGCCGGGGGTGTGGCTGGCGCTGGCCACGACGGCGCTCGGGTTCGGCGCGGTGTTCGCGTCGTTCACCTACATCGCGCCGATGATGACGGAGGTCGCCGGGTTCTCACCGGGCGCGGTGACGTGGCTGCTGGTGCTGTTCGGGGCCGGGCTGTGCGTCGGGAACGTGATCGGCGGGCGTGCGGCGGACCGCGCCCTGATGCCGAGCCTCTACCTGTTCCTCGGTGCGCTCGCGGTGGTGCTGGTGGTGTTCGTGTTCACCGCGCAGTCGGCCGTTCCGGCGGTGGTCACGATCGCGGTGTTCGGCGTGTTCGGGTTCGCGACCGTGGCGCCGTTGCAGACACGGGTGCTGGAACAGGCGTCCGGCGCGCCCGCGCTGGCGTCGGCGGCGAACATCGCGGCGTTCAACCTGGGCAACGCGGCGGGCGCGTGGCTGGGCGGCGTGGCGATCGACGCCGGCTTCGGCTACACCGCGCCCAACTGGGTCGGCGCGGCGATGGCGTTGGCCGGGCTGGGCGTCGCGGTGGCCGGTGGCCTGCGCAGCCGCCGTCGTCAAGGGCCGATCGTCGGGTCTTCGCCAATGTCTACTGTGGACTCGAAGCACCCTTGACAGGGGTTATGCCGCGGGGAAGGGTCTGCCCGAAACCTGTCCTACACATGATGGGGGTTCGGCCGTGAAGGGTGTACGGAGAGCCGCGGTGCTCGCCGCTCTGGTGACGCTGCCGCTGGGGTCGATCCCCGCGGTGGGCGGTGCCGCGACGGATGGCCCGGTGTTCGTCGGCGGCGAGGCGCAACCCGTCTTCGACCCGAAGGACGTGGTGCGCGAGAGCGTCTGGGTGCGCGCGCCGGTCGACAGCGACCACGACGGTCAGGACGACGAGGTCTACGCCGAGGTGGTGCGCCAGACCGCCACCGACCGCGGGCTCAAGGTGCCGGTGGTGTTCTTGAACAGCCCGTACTTCTCCGGCGGCAACGACGTGGCCAACCACGACGTCGACGTGGAGCTGTACGTGCCGAACCGCCGCGGCGGCTACGACAAGCGCGACGGGTCGGTGCTGAAGGCCGAGGCGGACGCGCGGATCGCGGCGGCCGTCGGGCCGAACCCGACGCCGATCCGGTCCGGGCGCTACGAGGACTACTTCATCTCCCGCGGCTTCGCCATGGTGTACGCGGAGTCCCTGGGCACCGGCAAGTCGTCCGGCTGCCCCACGTCGGGCGGGCACAACGAGACCGTCGGCTCGAAGTCCGTGGTGGACTGGCTCAACGGCCGCACCACCGCGCGTGACGCGGCCGGCGCTGCCGTCGAGGCCGACTGGACCACCGGCAAGGTCGGCATGATGGGCGTGTCGTACAACGGCACCCTGCCGAACGCCGTCGCGGCGACCGGCGTCGAGGGCCTGGAAGCCATCGTGCCCATCGCGGCCATCTCCAGCTGGTACGACTACTACCGGGCCGACGGCGCGGTCGTCGCGCCCGGCGGGTACCAGGGCGAGGACCTGGACGTGCTCGCGGAGTACGTCTACACCCGTGCGGACCGGGAGGTCTGCAAGCCGGTGATCGCGGACATCGCGCACCGGCAGGACCGGGTGACCGGCGACTACAGCGCGTTCTGGGACGAGCGGAACTACGTCAAGGACGCCGCGAAGGTGCGGGCCGCGGTGCTCGCCGTGCATGGGCTGAGCGACTGGAACGTCAAGGTCAAGCACGTCGCGCAGTGGTACGAGGCGCTGCGGAAGCACGGCGTCGAGCACAAGATCTGGCTGCACCAGGCCGCGCACACCGACCCGGACACGCTGCGGCCGGTCGAGTGGCGGCGCACGATCAACCGGTGGTTCAGCCACTACCTGTACGGCGTCGACAACGGCATCGAGCGCGAGCCGAAGGCGACGATCCAGCGTGAGGACAAGACCACCTGGGTGGACGAGGCGGACTGGCCGGCTCCCGGCACGTCCAAGGCCCGCGTGCACCCGTGGGCCGGTGGTCCGACCAAGGGCTCACTGCGGTTCGAGTCGGTGCCGGGGAGCCCGGTGGTGGAGTCGTTGCGCGACGACTCGTCCAAGCTCGCCGAGGACCTGATCGACCTGCCCGCCTCGGGCAACCGGCTGTCGTACGCGATGCGGCCGACCGCGGAGCCGGTCCGGTTCTCCGGTGTCGCGCGGGTCGACCTGGCGGTCTCGTTCGACCGGCCAGCGGCCAACGTGACCGCGCTGCTGGTGGATCGGGCGCCGGACGGCACGTCGCACGTGATCACGCGGGGGTGGACGGACCCGCAGAACCGGGTGTCGCCGTCGCGGACGAAGCCGATCGAGCCGGGCAAGCAGTACCGGGTCGAGGTGGAGCTGGAACCGACCGACTACGTGGTCCCGACTGGTCACAGCGTGGAGTTCGTGGTGATGTCGTCCGACTACGACTACACGCTGAGGCCTGCGCCGGGCACGGGCCTGTCGGTCGACCTCTCGTCGACGGTGGTGGAGCTGCCGGTGGTCGGTGGGTTGGGCGCGTTGCGCCGGGCAGTTGGTTAGAAAGTAATTCACGAAGGATCAACCTGGAAAGTCTTCCACTTACCGCTCGGTTGTGGTCGGATCGGCGCCACAGTCGTGAAGGAAGGTGGCAGATGAGCCGAATCAGGCGCGCGTTAGTCACGGCCCTGGTCGCACCGCTGGTCGGCCTCGCCCTCGTGCAGGGTGAGGCCGCCGCGGCGCCCAGTTTCCAGATGCCGTTCCCGTGTGGACAGGTCTGGGAGGGTCAGACCCGGACCAGTCACAGCCCGGCCAACGCGGTGGACTTCAACCGGGCCAACGACCTCGGGGACCCCGTGGTCGCGTCGGCGGGCGGGACCGTGACGCGGGTGGCGAACGAGGGCAGCACCAGCTACGGCCGCTGGATCGAGATCGGCCACGGCAACGGCTGGCGCACCCGGTACGCGCACCTGTCCGTGCAGCGGGTCAGCGTCGGTCAGGTCGTGTCGCGGGGTCAGCGCATCGGCGACGTCGGCTCCACCGGTGGTTCGACCGGCCCGCACCTGCACTTCGAAGAGCGGCTCGACGGTGTGGCGCAGAAGATCGTGTTCAACGGGAGCCAGATCTACTACTGGGGCACCCGCAACTACACCAGCCGGAACTGCTGATGAAGCGGGTCGCGCGCGCGTTCGTGACCGCGCTGGTCGCGCCGCTGGTCGGCCTCGTCCTCGTGCAGGGTGAGGCTGCCGCGGCGCCCGGTTTCCAGATGCCGTTCCCGTGCGGCCAGGTGTGGGAAGGCCAGACCCGCACCAACCACAGCCCCGCGAACTCGGTCGACTTCAACCGGGCCAACGACGACGGCGATCCCGTTGTCGCGTCGGCGGGTGGCACGGTGACGCGGGTGGCGAACGAGGGCAGCACCAGCTACGGCCGGTGGGTCGAGATCGGCCACGGCTCGGGCTGGACCACCCGGTACGCGCACCTCTCGGTGCAGCGGGTCAGCGTCGGTCAGGTCGTGTCGCGGGGTCAGCGCATCGGCGACGTCGGCACGACGGGTGGTTCGACCGGGCCGCACCTGCACTTCGAGCAGCGGCTCAACGGTGTGGCGCAGAAGATCGTGTTCAACGGGAGCCAGATCTACTACTGGGGCACCCGCAGCTACACCAGCCGCAACTCGTGCAGCGGGGTGACCGGCACGGTCGGCACCGACAGCGGCGCGTCGGTGACCATCCGCTCGGGGCCCGGAACCGGGTACGCGGCGGTGGGGTCGGTGGCGAACGGCGCGACCGTGACCATCAGGTGCCAGACCCGCGGCCAGACGGTCACGGGCAAGTACGGCACCACCGACCTGTGGGACCACATCGGGTCGGGCTACATCTCCGATGCCTTCGTGTACACAGGTTCGGACGGCCAAGTGGCGCCGAACTGCTGAGTTTCCGCAGGTGACGAGGCCGCTTCCGGTTCGCCGGGAGCGGCCCTTCCGCAGTTGTCCACAGATCCGGCTCCCGCAGTGGGAAGTGCGGCCCGCTCCCGGCACAGTCGGCCCCATGACGAAGCTCCTTCCCCCGGTCAAGCTCACCGACCCGGGCGACCTGATCGCCGCGGTGCCCCACCTCCTCGGCTTCCACCCGGCCGACTCGATGGTCGTGCTGGTGGTGCGGGGCCACGACATAGCCCTGACCCTGCGCATCGACCTGCCCCCGCCCGGCGCTCCGCACCGGGTGGCCGAGCAGTTGGCCGGCCCGCTGTCGCGGTGCCGTTCGGCCAAAGCCGTGGTGGTCGTGATCGGTGGAGGTTCGGGCGACCCGCCGGAAGACCTGCCGCACGACTCGCTGGTCGACGTGATGGACGACGCCCTGCACGCCGCCCGCGTGCCACTGCTGCTGGCCGCGTGGACCCGTGCGACGGCGAAGGGGGAGGCGTGGTTCGACTACCACGACGCGGGGACTTCCGGGACGGTCCCTGATCCGACGAGCACGGCGTTCGCCGCCGAGTCGGCCGCCGACGGTCACGTCACCTACTCCAGCCGTGCCGCGATGGGCGAGCTCCTGGCACCGGACCCACCGGAGGCCCTGTCCCGTCGAGCAGCCCTGCTGAACCGCCTGGCCGCCGACGCCACACCCCTCCCACCGGACGGCACCGTCGCTCCCCGGCACCGTGAGCTGATCCACGCGGAGGTGGTCCGCGCGGCCGGTCGCAAGCGTCCGCTGACAGATTCGGAGGTGGCCGATCTCGCGCACGCCCTGTCGGACCCGTGGGTCCGTGACTCGGCGCTCGGGTACTGCGTCGGTCAGCACGCCCGGAGCGCCGAGGCCCTGTGGACCGAACTGACCCGAGCCTGTCCCGCTCCGGAACGCGCGGAACCCGCCTCTCTGCTGGCGTTCTCGGCCTACGTCAACGGCCTGGGCACCCTGGCATCACTGGCACTGGACCGGGCGGAAAAGGCCCACCCGGGCCACCGTCTGACCGAACTGCTCCGGGCCGCTTTGGACACCGGCCTGTCCCCGGACCACCTGCGCCGCCTCGCCGAACGGGCGGCGGAGACGGATTGGAGCGCCCCACCCGAAGGCTGACCCAGCCCCGACCCGGCAGGTCCAGCCCATGAGCCACCCCACCCAAAACCAACACCGCCCAGCCCCGCCGACACTGCCAAGGCCAGCATCGCCCGACCGCCGACACCGCCCAAAACCGACACCGCCCAAAACCGAAACCGCCCAGCCCCGCTGACACTGCCAAGGCCGGCATCACCCCGACCGCCGACACCACCCAAGCCCGCCGA
Source organism: Saccharothrix sp. NRRL B-16314 (assembly GCF_000716595.1). GTDB lineage: Bacteria > Actinomycetota > Actinomycetes > Mycobacteriales > Pseudonocardiaceae > Actinosynnema. The sequence continues at coordinate 79,685 of NZ_JNXC01000002.1, read as the reverse complement.
CACTGCCTGACCGGCATCGCCCGGCCGCCGACACTGCCCAAACCGACACTGCCCAAACCGACACTGCCCAAACCGACACTGCCCAGGCCAGCACCGCCCAGGCCCGAACTGCCCACACCGCAACCGCCACCGGCAACACCGGCACCGGCACACCCACACCGGCACACCCACACCGGCACACCCACACCGGCACACCCACACCGGCACACCCACACCGGCACTGCTCAGGCCCACACTGCCCGCACTGCGCTGCCCCGGCTGCCGTCGGCACTGCTCAAGTCCGTACTGCCCCCTGCGCTGCCCGGGTTGGCACCGGCACTGCTCAAGCCCGCGCTGTCAGGAGCAGCGCGGCCCACCGCAGTACCGGCCCAGGCTGTCCGGGCACAGGAAGGTTCCGGCCCAGTGCAGCGCCGGATCAGCGCCGATCAGCTCAGCAGTACCCGAAGGGCCGCCGCCGGCGGGTGCGGCCCGAGCACGCTGCCCTGAAGCAACTGGGCGGGCTGGTCTGGGCGGGCTGGTCAGGCGTAAGGCAGTTCCGGCCTAGAGCAGTTCCGGTCGGCGCCAGGGCTCGTCGAGCATGTGCTCGGCGAGGAACGCGAAGATCGTCTCGTACCAGACCTTCGAGTTCCCGGGCGTCAGGATCCAGTGGTTCTCACTCGGGAAGTACAAGAACTTCGCCTGCACGCCATGCCGCACCAGATCGAAGTAGAGCCGTTGCCCCTCGCCGATCGGGACCCGGTAGTCCTTGTCGCCGTGGATCACCAGCATCGGCGTCTTGATGTCCGCCACCCGCAGGTGCGGCGAGTTCGCCCGCACCTGCTCCTGCTGCCGAAGGGGGTCGCCCATCTCGCGAATCCAGTAGTACGAGTCGTCCGTGGTCCCGGTGAACGCGTCCAGGTGCCACAGCGACGCGTGCGTCACGATCGCCTTGAACCGGTCGGTCTGCGTGGCGATCCAGTTCGCCATGTACCCGCCGAACGACCCACCCATGGCGGACGTGCGCGAGTCGTCGATGTCGTCACGCCGCACGGCCACGTCGGTGATCGCCATCAGGTCCGTGTACGGCTTCCCGCCCCACGCGGCCCACCCGGCGCGGACGAAGTCGTACCCGTAGCCGGTGGACAGCGCCGGGTCGGGGAGCAGCACCGCGTAACCCCGCGCGGCCATCAGCCAGGGGTTCCAACGCCAACTCCACCCGCTCCAGCTCATCACCGGACCGCCGTGCACCCACAGCAGCAGCGGCGCGGGCTGGTCGGCCGACGCGCCGGCCGGCAGCACCAGCCACGCGCGCACGGTCCGGCCGTCCTCGACCACCGTGTCGATCTCGGTCAACGTGCCGGGCAGCGACTCCACCGCACCGGGCGCCGGCAGCGGCACCGCGTCCTGGTCCACCCCGGACGCGGACAGCCGCACGGGCTGCGGCGGGTGGTCCCACGCGCTGCGCAACGCGTACACGGACTCACCGTCCGGGCTGACCATGACGTTGGTGTACGCGCCGGTCGCGGTCAGCTTCACCACCGCGCCCGACACCAGGTCGAGCTTCCAGATCGGCTGGTGCCCCCGATGGCTGCTGGTGAAGTACACCGCGTCACCGGCGGGGCTCACCACCGGGCTGTCCGGCTCCTCGGGGAAGTCCGCCGCCAAGTCCTCGACCGCGCCGGACTCCAGGTCGATGCGCACCAGCGTGTTCGTCCACGGGCTGTCCGGCGTCGAGTCGAACGCCCGCACCGCGATCACCCCGGACGAGTCCGGCAGGAACACCGGCTGGAGGAACGAATGCCCCTCGCGGTCGGCCAGGACGCGGTTCGTGGCACCGTCGGTCGACGTCAGCCGCAGCCGGATCCGCGAGCCGTACGACGCGCTCACCTCGACCCGCTCGGCGTGCGCCACCCACCGCCCGTCCGGGCTGATGGCGGGGGAGTCGTCCAACCGCGCGGTGGCGTTCGGCGTCAGGTCCACCAGACCCTCGGCCTGGTCGATCCGCGCGCTGTCCACGTCCACCGGCGACGTGGTGGCCAGCAACCGGGGGAAGCTCGGACCGAGGTCCGAGTCCCAGTACCGCACCGGGTACGACTCGTGCAGGATCGCGGTCACCCCGGCGTCCTCACGGGCCTTCCGGTGCGCTTCGTCCTGCTCGCCGAACTCCGCTGCCGGGTGCGCGCCCGCCGCGAGCAGCACCGTGCCCGCGTCCCGCGCCACCGCGAACTCCGACACGCCACCGGCGGGCCGGTACAGCTCGCGCGCCTCACCGACGGGAGGCAGCAGCCACAGCGCGGCCTTGTCCTTGGCGGCCTTGCCGTCCGCCGACTTGGCCTCTTGGTCCGGCCGCGCCGAGACGAACAGCAGCGCGCCGTCCGGCGTGAAAGCGGGCGCCGATTCGCCCTTCGCGCCACGGGTCAACCGCCGCGCCGGCCGTTCACCGGCGGGGTCGATCTCCCACAGGGCGCCCTGCCACGTCTTGCCGTCCGGCGCCGGCTCCGCGACCACGGCGACCAACCGCGTGCCGTCCGGCGACAGCGCCGGCGACGACAGTCTCGGCATCTCGTTGAACGAGTCCAGGTCCCCGAACCCGGCCTCGGTGATCTTGCCTGTCATCACGCCCCCTGTTGTGCCCGGGTGAAGTCCCACGCGTCACGCACGATGCCGGCCAGGTCCACCCGCTCCGGCTTCCACCCCAGCTCGGTGCGGGCCCGCTCGCTGGAGGCCACCAGCACCGCCGGGTCGCCCGCGCGGCGCGGCGCCACGTCCGCCGGGATCGGGTGGCCGGTCACCTCGCGGCACGCCTCGACGACCTGCCGCACCGAGAAGCCCATCCCGTTGCCCAGGTTGTAGATCCGGTGCTCGCCCGCCGCCGCGTGCGCCAACGCCCGCAGGTGCGCGTCGGCCAGGTCGACGACGTGGATGTAGTCGCGGACGCACGTGCCGTCGTCGGTCGGCCAGTCGTCGCCGTACACCTGCACCCGCTCGCGCCTGCCCATCGCCACCTGCAACACGATCGGGATGAGGTGCGTCTCCACCCCGTGCCGCTCGCCGAACCGCCCGTACGCGCCGGCCACGTTGAAGTAGCGCAGCGACACGGCGGCCAGGCCGTGCGCGGCGGCGTAGGAGGTGATCGCGTGGTCGATCGCGAGCTTGGTCGCGCCGTAGGTGTTGGTGGGCCGGGTCGGCGCGGTCTCCGCGATCGGCACCTCGTCCGGCTCGCCGTAGGTCGCGGCGGTGGAGGAGAACACCAGCCGGGGCGTGCCGTGCTCGCGCATCGCGTCCAGCAGCCGCAGCGACGTCACCACGTTGCCCTGCCAGTACTTCGCCGGGTCCTGCATGGACTCGCCGACCAGCGACTTGGCCGCGAAGTGCAGCACGCCGTCGAAGCCCGCGCCGTCGAAGCCCGCGGCCAGCACGTCGCCGATCGCCTCGTCGATGCCCGCCTCGACCAACCGCGCGCCGTCCGGCACCGCGTCGGCGTGCCCGGTGGACAGGTCGTCCAGCACGACCACGTCGTGCCCGGACTCCACCAGCCTGGCCGCGCACACGCTGCCCACGTACCCGGCACCGCCCGTGACGAGCAACTTCACCGCAATCCCACCTTCTGCCGGATCATCTGTCGCGCCCGGCGCCCGCCGAGGGCACCGCCGTGAATGTCCTGGGCGTGGTCCAGCCGCGCTCCGCGAACGCCGCGAGCACCCGCTGCACCACGTCGTCGTGCCGTTCCACGGGTACCAGCGCGATGGCCGACCCGCCGAAGCCGCCGCCGATCATCCGGGCGCCCAGCGCACCCGCCGCCTTCGCCGCGTCCACCGCGACGTCAAGCTCCGGCGCGGACACCTTGTAGTCGTCCCGCAATGACGCGTGCGAGGCGTCCAGCAGCGGCCCCGCCTCGGCCAGCCGGCCCGCGCGCAGCAAGCCCACCGACTCCAGCACCCGCTCGTTCTCCGTCACCACGTGCCGCACCAGCGGGCGCAGGTCCTCGGGCAGCCCGGCCAACGAGTCGGCCAACCCGCCCACGTCCACGTCCCGCAGCGCGGGCACACCCAGGATCGAAGCGGCCTTCTCGCAGCCCGCGCGCCGCGCGCCGTAGCCGCCGTCGGTGTGCGAGTGGCTGGCCCGGGTGTCGACGACCAGCACCTCCAGCCCGTGCTCGGCCGCGTCGAACGGCACCTGCTCCGCCTCGAACGACCGCACGTCCAGGAACAGCACGTGCGACTCGGTGCAGCACAGCGACGCGGTCTGGTCCAGCAGACCGGTGGGCGCACCGACGAACTCGTTCTCCGCGCGCTGCACCCAGCGCGCGATCCGCGGCAGGTCGTCGGCGGGGCGGTCGGCGAGCCCGAGCAGCGCGAGCGCCACCGCGCACTCCATAGCGTGCGACGAGGACAGGCCCGCGCCCGTCGGCACGTCACCGGCGATCACCAGGTTCGCGCCGCCCGTCACGCCCTGCGCCCGCAGCACCCACGCCACACCGGCCGGGTAGGCGGCCCAGCCGCGGACCGCGCCGGGTTCGAGGTCGGCGACCGCGATCGGCGACATCTGCTGCACGGTGCCGCCGTCACCGACCGTGGCCACGTGCAACCGGCCATCGTCACGCGGCGACGCGGCCACCGCCGTCCGGTGCGGCAGTGCGAAAGGGAGTACGAAGCCGTCGTTGTAGTCCGTGTGCTCCCCGATCAGGTTCACCCGACCGGGTGCCGACCAGACACCGAGGGGCTCGGCGCCGTGCAGCCGGGTGAACGCGGCGACCGCACGCCGCGCCGGACTCACCGCGCCTGCACCATGACGGCGTGCGCCACCGCCGGGTCCAATTCGGCCACCGTGCCGTTGCCGCGCACCTGGATGACCCTCGCGCCACCGAGCGAGTCGACCTCGATCGTGCCGCCCGGCACCACGCCGGCGGCCTTCAGCTCGGCCATCAGGTCCGGGTCGAGCTGCACGTGCTCGGCGATCCGGCGCACCTCGACGCGACCGCCGCCGCGCCGGGCCACCTCGTCCACCCGCACCAGGTCCGGCTCGGCGGGCGGTGCGGGCTCGCCGTCGCCCAGCTTGTCCAGACCGGGGATCGGGTTGCCGTAAGGGGAGGTGGTGGGGTTGCCGAGGAGCTTGACCAGCTTGCGCTCGACGGCCTCGCTCATCACGTGCTCCCAGCGGCAGGCCTCGCTGTGCACGTGCTCCCACTCCAGGCCGATGATGTCGACCAGGAGGCGCTCGGCGAGCCGGTGCTTGCGCATGACCGCGATGGCCAGGCCGCGACCCTGCTCGGTCAGCTCGAGGTGGCGGTCGTCCGCCACGATGACGAGACCGTCACGCTCCATCCGGCCCACGGTCTGGCTGACCGTCGGGCCGCTCTGCGCCAACCGCTCCGCGATCCGCGCGCGCAGAGGCACTACGCCCTCTTCTTCGAGCTCGTAGATCGTGCGGAGGTACATCTCGGTAGTGTCGATGAGCTCGTTCACGCCCGCTCCCCTTCGTATGCCGTCAATGCTAGTCGGCCGGTCACGGGTGCAGGATGGTGCCGTGCATCCACTGATCAGCACCGAAGCCCTGGCCGTCGCACTGGACGGCGCCGAACCCCCAGTCGTGCTCGACGTCCGATGGCGACTGGGCGGACCGTCGGGACGTCAAGACTACGAGGTGGGGCACGTGCCCGGTGCGGCCTACCTCGACCTGGACACCGAGCTGTCGTCGCCGCCCGGCGCCGGTGGCCGCCACCCCCTGCCGGACCCGGCCGCGCTCCAGGGGGTGCTCCGGGCCGCCGGCGTCCGCGAAGGTCACCCGGTCGTGGCGTACGACGCCGGTGACGGCTCGGTCGCGGCCCGTGTCTGGTGGCTGCTGCGCTGGGCCGGTCACCCGGAAGTGGCCGTCCTGGACGGTGGCTTCGCCGCCTGGACCGCCGAGGGCCGCCCGGTCGACGCCGACACCACCGCGCCCGTTCCCGGTGACGTCGTCGTCCGCCCCGGCGGCATGCCCGTGCTGGACGCCGACGAGGCCGCCGCCTTCACCCGGGACGGGACGCTGCTGGACGCCCGCGCCCCTGAGCGCTACCGCGGCGAAACCGAGCCGGTCGACCCGCGCGCGGGCCACATCCCGGGTGCCCTCAACGCCCCGACCTCGGGTCACACGGCCGATGGCCGCTGGCTGACCGCACCGGCCCTGGCCGAGCGCTTCGAGGCCATCGGCGTCGCACCGGACCGGCCGGTGGCGGCGTACTGCGGCTCCGGCGTCACGGCGTCCTCGGTGGTCATGGCCCTGGAACTGGCCGGGATCACCACACCGGACGCCCCGGCGCCGCTCTACACCGGCTCCTGGTCCCAGTGGTCCTCGGACCCGTCCCGCCCCGCCGCCACCGGCCCGAACCCGGGCTGAGCGGCCTCAGGCGTTCGGGATCTTGCCGAAGGCGGTGGTCGCGAGCTTGAGGGCGGCCTCGCACGGGTCGAAGTCGCCGAGCGGCGTGACCGTCACCATGAACCCGGGGGTGAACTCGTCCGGGTCGTCGGTCAGCATGACGGTGACCGTGCACTCACCTTCCTGCTTGAGCTCGTACGCGGTGTTGCCGCCGACCTCGATCACCCGTGGTTCCTGCTCTTGCTCGGCGGGCGAGAGCAGGAACAGCACGACCGAGAACGGCTCCTCGGTGCTCTGCACGCAGCCCTTCTCGCTGCCCTTCGCGGCACCGACGGCCGCGACCACTTCCGCCGGCGTGAGGACGTCGCACACTTCGTAGCCGGCGGTCTTCTTCGGCGTGGTGATCTTGATGTCGGAGGACGGCTTCGCCGCACCGGACGTGGTGGGCGTGGCCTTGGACGCGCTGGCCCTCGGCGTGGTCGCCCTGCTCGCGGACGGCTTGCCGGAGGTGGTCTCCTCGGCGCTCGACGCGCCCGCCGCGGCGACCGGGTTGCCGCCGACCTTGGTGGCGCAGGCCGTGAGGCCGAGCGTGAGCGCCAGGGACAGGACGGTGGTAAAAGCGGAAACTCGTCGCAGGCGCATACCTCTGAGACCCCGTTCCGACGTGCGGGGTTCCATCCTCGATGGCCGCAATCCTGGCCCGCGTCGTCTCGGCAGAGACTAAGGCGCGGCAGGATGGGCGGCTGCCGGGTGGGTTAGGTTTTCGGCATGGGCAAGGCAGCCGCTGTCGTCTGGACCGAGTCCTTCCTCGGTTACGACCTGGGATCGGACCACCCGCTGAACCCGGTCCGGCTGGACCTGACGGTCCGGCTGGCCACCGCGCTGGGCGTGCTGGACGGCGTCGACCTGGTCGCGCCGGAGCCGGCGACGGACGCCGAGATCGAACGCGTGCACGAGCCGTCGTACCTCAGCGCCGTGCAGGCAGCGCCGATGGCGGGCTGGGACGTCGGCCACGGCCTCGGCACCGCGGACAACCCGGTGTTCGCCCGCATGCACGAGGCGTCCGCGCTGGTCGTGGGCGGATCGCTGGCCGCCGCGCGGAGGATCGCGTCGGGTGACGCGGACCGCGCGGTGAACATCGCGGGCGGGCTGCACCACGCCATGCCCGACCACGCCGCCGGCTTCTGCGTCTACAACGACTGCGCGGTCGCCATCTCGTGGCTGCTCGACAACGGCTTCGAGCGCATCGCCTACATCGACACCGACGTGCACCACGGCGACGGTGTCCAGACCGCCTTCTACGACGACCCGCGCGTGCTGACGGTGTCGGTGCACCAGAACCCGCTGAGCCTGTGGCCGGGCACCGGACGGGCGGCCGAGCTGGGCGGGAAGGGCGCGGAGGGCACCAGCGTCAACCTGGCCCTGCCGCCCGGCACCGGCGACCAGGCCTGGCTGCGCGCGTTCGACGCCACCGTCCCCGCCCTGCTGAAGGCCTTCCGGCCGCAGGTCCTGGTCACGCAGTGCGGCGTCGACACGCACCGCGAGGACCCGCTGGCCGACCTCGCGCTCACCGTGGACGGCCACCGCGCCATCTACCACCGCCTGCGCGAACTCGCCGAGGAGACCGCGAACGGCCGCTGGCTGGCGCTCGGCGGCGGCGGGTACGAGCTGCTGCGCGTGGTGCCGCGCAGCTGGACGCACCTGCTCGCCACCGTGCTGGACCGGGACGTCGACCCGAACACCCCGCTGCCCGCGGACTGGATCGCGCACGCCTCCACCCTCGCGCCGAACTGGCCGCTGCCGACGTCCATGACCGACGGCGCCGACACGGGGTTCGTCCCGTGGGGCGGCCAGGTGGACACCCCGGTCGACCTGGCGATCCTCGAGACCAGGCGCGCGGTGTACCCGCTGCACGGCCTCGACCCGGAAGATCCGAGGGACTGACCGTGGACCCGTTCGACTACCCGCGGCGCTGGGAGGCCGACGTCGTGCTCAGCGACGGCGGCACGGTCCACCTGCGCCCCGTCACGCCCGACGACGCGGAGAAGCTGCTCGCGTTCCACGGCCGGCTGTCCGAGCGGACCCGCTACTACCGCTACTTCGGCCCCTACCCGCGGATGCCCAAGCGGGACCTCGAACGGTTCAGCACGGTCGACCACGTCGACCGGGTCGCGTTCGCCGCGCTGCTCGGCGACGACATCGTGGCCGTGGGCCGCTACGACCGCCTCAACGACACGGGCAGCGCCGAGGTGGCGTTCGTGGTCGAGGACGGCCACCAGGGCCGGGGACTCGGCTCGATCCTGCTGGAGCACCTGGCCGCCGCCGCCCGGGAACGCGGGCTCGGCCGGTTCACCGCCGAGGTGCTCGCCGAGAACGGCCAGATGGTGCGGGTCTTCCGGGACGCGGGCTACGGGGTGAGCCGCGCGTTCGAGGAAGGCGTGGTGCACCTGGAGTTCGACATCGACCCCACCGAGGAGTCGGTGGAGGTGGCGCGGGCCCGCGAGCAGGCCGCCGAGGCGCGCAGCGTGCACAACCTGCTGCACCCGAAGTCGATCGCCGTCATCGGCGCGTCCACCGACCGGACCAAGATCGGCAACGCGGTGCTGACGAACCTGCTCACCGGTGACTTCGCGGGTCCGGTGTACCCGGTGAACGCCGAGCACCGGTCCGTGCGCGGGGTGCGCGCCTACCCGTCCGTGCTGGAGATCCCGGACGACGTCGACCTGGCCGTGGTCGCGGTGCCCGCCGCGAGCGTCGACGAGGTCATGGACGCCTGCCTGGCCAAGGGCGTGAAAGCGCTGGTCGTGGTCACGTCCGGGTTCGGCGAGACCGGGCCGGGCGGGTTGAGCGCGGAACGCAGGCTCGCCGCCGAGGCCCGCGCGCACGGCATGCGGGTGGTCGGCCCGAACGCGCTGGGCGTGCTGAACACCGACGCGGGCGTGCGCCTGAACGCCACCCTCGCGCCGAGCCTCCCGGCCCGGGGCCGCACCGGCTTCTTCTGCCAGTCCGGCGCGCTGGGCACCGCGATCCTCGCCACCGCCGCCGAGCGCGGCCTCGGCCTGTCCACGTTCGTCTCCGCGGGCAACCGCTCGGACGTGTCCGGCAACGACCTGCTCCAGTACTGGGAGACCGACCCGGCCACCGACGTGGTGCTGCTGTACCTGGAGTCGTTCGGCAACCCGCGCAAGTTCGCCCGCCTCGCCCGCCGGCTCGGCCGCACCAAGCCGATCGTGGCGGTCAAGTCCGGCCGGCACGCGGTCACGCCCGCCTTGGCGGCCACGTCGGTCCCGGTGGACGAGTCGAGCGTGCAGGCGCTGTTCGAGCAGGCCGGCGTGATCCGGGTGGAGTCGCTGGCCCAGCTGTTCGACACCGCCCTCCTGCTGGCGCACCAACCGCTGCCCGCCGGGCCGCGCGTCGCGGTGGTGGGCAACTCGACCGCGATCGGGCTGCTGGCCGCCGACACCGCGCTGGCACAAGGGCTGGAACTGGCGGGCGACCCGGTGGACGTGGGCGCGCAGGCCGGGCCGGAGGTGTTCGCGGCGGCGGTGAAGGAAGCGCTGGACAACCCCGACGCGGACGCGCTCGTGGTCGTGTTCGTGCCGCCGCTGGCGGTGCCGGGCACGTCGTTCGCCCGAGCGTTGCGCGAGGTCGTGGAGCAGGGCGGGCGGAACAAGCCGATCACGTCGACGTTCCTCGCCGTGGAGGGCGTGCCGGCCGAGCTGGCCGTGCCCGGTCCCGGTGGCGCGCCCGGACGGGGTTCCGTGCCGTCGTACCCGAGCCCGGAACGCGCCGTGCTCGCGCTGGCGCGGGTGACCCGCTACGCGCGTTGGCGGTACGCGCCGCAGGGGACGTTCGTGCGGCCCGACGGCATCGACCCGGACGCGGCGCACGCGATCGTCGACTCCCTGGAGCTGGACGAGACCGGCGAAAGGCTGGTCGACGACGACACCGCCGTGCGCCTGCTCGGCTGCTACGGCGTGGAACTCGTGCCGTTCCGGGTGGTCACGTCGGCGGACGATGCCGTGGACGCGGCGGAGGAGTTGGGCTACCCGGTGGCGATGAAGTCCACCGACGACCGGCTGCGGCACCGCACCGACCTGGTCGGCGTGCGGCTCGACCTGTCCGGCGAGGAGGCCGTGCGCACGGCGTACGCGATGCTCGCGGAGATGTCCGACCGGCCCGACGTGTACGTGCAGCGCATGGCGCCCAAGGGGATTTCCTGCGTGCTGGGGCTCCAGGACGACCCGTCGTTCGGCACGCTGGTGTCGTTCGGACTGTCGGGGCTGGTCAGCGACCTGTTGGGGGACCGGGCATACCGCGCCGTGCCGCTGACCGACGCGGATGCGGCGGCTCTGGTCCGCGCGCCCAAAGCGGCGCCGCTGCTGGCGGGCTACCGGGGTGACGAGCCCGCCGACCTGGGTGCGTTGCAGGAGTTGGTGTTGCGGCTCGCCGCGCTGGCCGAGGACCTGCCCGAGGTCCGGCAGCTCACGCTGGAGCCGGTGCTGGCCAGCGCCGCCGGCGCGTACGTCAGCAGCGCCCGGGTGACCCTCGGTCCGCCGCCCTCGCGGCATGACACCGGTCCCAGACGGCTGCGTTCACCCGGCGGCGCGCGTTAGCGCGGTCAAGTTCTTGATGCACAACCGTCACCCTTGACCGATCCGGTGTGCCCATCTTCCCCTCGGCTATGGACGCCAATCCCTTGTCCCCTTTAGGTTCCGGGCAACCCGAGGAAACTCCCGAAAAGGGGAAGAATGGCTTTGGCATCGCTGCGCGCCCTTGTTGTGGCGTGTTCCGCCGCGCTTGTCCTCACTTCGTGCGCCACCGGTGACGGCACCACCGTCGTCGGCAAGGCGGACAGCTCCAACGAGCTGACCATCGCCGTGGCATACGACCAGCCCGGCCTCGGTGTGCGCCGTCTCGACGGCACGTACCGGGGCTTCGACGTCGACGTCGCACGTTATGTTGCGAAGGAACTGGGTGTCGATGAGTCCGGTATCAAATTCACAGAAGCGACCCCGTCGGAGCGCGAGAAGCTGCTCACCGACGGTGCCGTGGACCTCGTCGTCTCCAGTTATTCGATCACCGCCAAGCGCAAGGAGATCATCGACTTCGTCGGCCCGTACTTCGTGGCTGGTCAGGACCTGCTGGTCCGGTTGACCGACGAGCGGATCACCGGCCCGGACTCGCTCGACCAGGGTGGCCTGAAACTGTGTTCCGTGGACAACACCACCTCGGCGCAGAACGTGAAAGAGAAGTACGCGCAGTCCGTGGAACTCGTGGAATATCCCAACTTCAGCGACTGCGTCACCGCACTGCTGGCCGAGCAGGTCGACGCCATGACGACCGACGACGTGATCCTCGCCGGCTACGCCGCGCAGAACCCTGAGCTGCTGCGCGTCGTCAACAAACCGTTCAGCAAGGAGGAGTACGGCATCGGCATGCGCAAGGGCGACCCCACCAGCAAGGCCAAGGTCACCGCTGCCGTTCAGAAGATGATCGATACCGGCGAATGGCGCAGGTCGCTCGAGGCCAATGTGGGTGCATCCGGTTACGCCATCCCGGACCCGCCCGCAATCGCGTCCTGAGCCGCGCCCGTAGGCTCGGAATGTGCATGCCTCGCAATACGTGCCCCAGTACCGCGCGGACGGGCCGGTCCGCGCCGGTATCCCCGAACACGGTCGCATCCCCCGGTACTACGCGGTGAAGACGGAGCTGCTGTGGCTGGTCGAGGCGCTGGGTGAAGGCGTCGCGCTCCCGCCGGAGCGCGAGCTGGCCGAGCGGTTCTCGGTGTCGCGGGTGACGCTGCGGCAGGCCGTCGGCGAACTGGTGCTCGAAGGCAGGCTCCAGCGCCGCCAGGGCAGCGGAACCTACGTCGCACCGCCCAAGCTGGTGCAGCCGCTGTCGCTGCTCAGCTACACCGAGGGCATGCGGCGGCAGGGCGTTGAGCCGACGCGGAGCGTGATCACGGTCGAGCACCTGCCCGCGGACGAGGTGCTGTCGCGGGACCTCCGGATCGGCCGGGGAGAGCCGGTCGTCCACCTCGAACGGGTGCTGCTGGCCGACGACGAGCGGGTCGGGTTGGAGTCCACCTATCTTTCCGCGGCGCGGTTCCCGACGCTGCTGGAGGACTTCGACCCGACCACGTCGCTGTACGCGTGCCTGCGCGACCGGCTCGGCGTGGTGTTCACCGAGGCGGAGGAACGGGTGGAGACCGTGCTGGCCACGCCGCGCGAGGCGCTGCTGATCGGGACCAACCCGGCGCTGCCGATGCTGCTGGTGCACCGGGTGTCCCACGACGACGGCGGCGAGCCGATCGAGCGCGTCCGCTCGCTGTACCGCGGCGACCGGTTCAGCTTCGTGGCCCGCCTCCGGTCGGAGTGACGATCAGTCCACTGAGGACGGTCGTGGCGGGCGGTGCGAGCGTCACCAAATCTTTTCCCGGAACCGCCCATTGGCAGTAATTTCGGCCTGCCCCGGCGGAGGTACCGTGGGGTATTGGGACGTGAGTCCTCCTCACCCGCGACGACGCGGGGGAAGCGGGGGTGGCGCCGTGACGTTCAAAGAGGAGTTCCTGGCGGAACTCGAGGACTGCTTGCGCGGGTATGGCGCAGTGCCGGTGAGCCACCCGGCCGCCTTGGCCCGGTTCATCGACTACGTGCGCCGGTTGCCGGACGACGATTCGAGGTTGCGCTGCCTCGACGGCGTCGACCAGGGCTCCGGTTCGTTCTGGAACAACCCGGCGGTGTGGTGGGAGCAGGTGCCGCAGTTCGGCGTCGGTTCCGCGGACTGCTCCGACCTGCTCGACCGGATGCTGGACGAGGCGATCAGCGACGAGATCGACGTCCTGGAGGTGGAGATCCGGGAACTGCCGGGCTGAAGACGTGAAACACCCGTTGTGCACCCGGGTCGCCGGACGCACAACGGGGAGTCTCCACGGGGATCAGACCTTCACGGGGGATCAGACGGAGAGCAGCCGGTCGAAGAACGAGCGGTAGCGCTTGAGCGCCTGCCGCAGCTCCTCGGTCTGCGCTTCGTCGCCACGCTGCCACTGCTCTTCGAGCGCCTGCTTGTGCTCGTTGAACGTGGTGGCCAGGGTCTGCATCACCTGCGCGACCAGTTCGTCGGCCCGTTGAACGGCCTCACGCGGGTCGTCGACGAAATCGGCCTGCAGGGCACGCCACTCGGCCTGGTAGTCGGCCGCGTCGTCGGTGGTGAACAGGGGCGCGTCGCCGGCCGTCGTGGAAACCGCCGACAGCTCGACCAGCTGTTCCCGCGCCACCGGGCCTTCATCCTCGACGGACTGGGAGTCGTACCCGGCGTCATGCTGGTCGTGCTCCTGATGCTCGACCCGGTCCTGGGGTGCCGCTTGCTCCTCGTACCCGGCCTGGTCTTGGCGTGCCGCTTGGTCCTGCTGCCCGACCTGGTCTTGGTGCCCGGCTTCGTCCTGGTGCCCAGCCTGGTTCTGGTGTGCGGCCAGGTCATAGTGCCCGGCTCGGTTCTGGTGTGCGGCCTCGCCTTGGCGTGCGGCGTGGTCCTGGTGCGTGGCCGTCTCGTCGTGCGCCGTCGGTTCCCGGTCGAAGCGTTCCTGATCGGTCAGGTCCGGCTCCAGGACGTCGCGGTCGGCCGGGGTCTGCTCGACCGGTTCCCGTTCCGACTGGCGCGGTACCAGCGACTCGCGCTCGGCGGGCGTGCGCCCCGCGAAGTCCTCGGTCGTGAGGTGTTGCCGATGATCGGTCATCACCGCGCCCCTTCCCGGTGTCCGCCCAGCAGGTCCTCGAACACCGCGCGGTAGTGGACCATCGCGGTGCGCAGCTCCTCGGTCGTCGCCTCACCGCGCTCTCGGCGCTCGCTGATCGAGTGGGCCTCGCGGTAGTGGTCGAGCGTGCGGGCGTGCTCCACGGACAGCAGCTTCTCGCGGCGCTCGTACCCGTCGGTGGGGTAACCGCGTTCGCCCATCAGGTCCGTGACCAAGCGGTCCGCCTGGCTCACGGCCTCGTTCGGCTCGTCGACGAACTGCTCCTGGACCCGGGTCCAGTTCTGGGCGTAGCTGTCGCGGGTCACGGTGTCGAGCGCGCGGAGTTCCAGCCGCGAGTGCTCCCGCTCCCGTTCCGCCAGCTCCCGTTCCGCCGCCATGCGGCTGCCGTTGCGCTCCAGCGCCCGCTCGTACTCGGGGCCGAACTTCGAGCGCAACCTCTTGCGCTGCACGAGGAACTTCAGCAGCACCGCGATCGCGGCCAGTACGACCAGCACGACGACGATCACGCCGATGGTGGTACCGGTGGACATCTGCGCCTCCTTGGGCTCTGATGTCCAACCGGCTACCCGCCGTGCGACCGATTCGAAACCTGTTCGGCTCTTGACACGGAGAACTCGGTGCCACTGTTCGTGATCCGCGTCAGCGGGCCACGGCCTTGCGGTACTGCCGGATCGCCAGCGGAACGAAGACCAGCAGGAACACCACCACCCAGATCAGGGTCATCAGCACCGGGTGCTGGAGCGACCACACGTCCGGCACCGGCGACAGCGGGTTGGTGTTGCCGAACAGGTGGCGCGCCGCGGCTGTCACCGCGGACACCGGGTTCCACTCGGCGAACGTCTTCAGCGGTCCGGGCAGGCTGCTCTCCTGCACGAACGTGTTCGCGATGAACGTCAACGGGAAGATCGCGATGAACGAGGCGTTGTTGAACACCTCGGGGCTGCGCACCATCAACCCGACGATCGCCATGCCCCACGACACCGCGTACGCGAACAGCAGCAGCAGCGCGAACCCGGCCAGCGCCTCCAGCGGCGACGAGTGGATGCGCCACCCGACGATCAGACCGGTGATCGACATGACCACGATGACGATGACGTTGTTAGCCAGGTCGCTCGTGGTCCGCCCGATCAGCACCGCCGACCGCGCCATCGGCAGCGACCGGAACCGGTCGATCACGCCCTTCTGGATGTCGTCGGCCAGCCCGGCGCCGGTGATGGTCGCGCCGAACACCACGGTCTGCGCGAAGATCCCCGCCATCAGGAACTCGCGGTAGTCCATGCCCGGGATGGCGATCGACCCGCCGAACACGTAGGCGAACAACAGCACGAACATGATCGGCGACAACGTCGAGAACACGATCAGGTCCGGGACCCGCTTGATCTTGATCAGGTTGCGCTTGGCGACGACCGCGCCGTCACCCAACGCCTGTGCGAACGCGCTCATTCTCCCTGTTCCCCCTGCTTCTCCTCGGCTGCGTGGCCGGTCAACGTGAGGAACACGTCGTCCAGCGTCGGCCTGCGCAGCCCGATGTCCAACACCTTGATCGACTCGGAGTCCAGCCGCCTGATCCCGTCGACCAGCACGTCGGCGCCACCCGAGACCGGCACGGTCAGCCGGTGGCCGCGGTCGTCCAGCGCGATCTCCCCGATCGCCAACGGCGCCAGCGCGGTCTTCGCCAGCTCGGCGTCCTGCGCGGAGCTCACCGTCAGCTCCAGCCGCTCACCGCCGACCTGGTCCTTCAACTCGTTCGCGGTGCCCAGGGCGATGACCTTGCCGTGGTCGATCACCGCGATCTTGTCCGCCAGCCGGTCGGCCTCCTCCAGGTACTGCGTGGTGAGCAGCAGCGTGGTGCCGCCGGCCACCAGTTCCGAGATCACGTCCCACATGCCGAGCCGGCTGCGCGGGTCGAGCCCCGTGGTCGGCTCGTCCAGGAACAGCACCGACGGCTTGGCCACCAGTGCCCCCGCCAGGTCGAGCCGCCGGCGCATACCGCCCGAGTAGCCCTTGACCGGCCGGTCGGCCGCGTCCACCAGGTCGAACCGCTCCAGCAGCTCCCGCGCACGCTCCCGGCTGGCCTTCTTGCCCAGGTGGTAGAGCCGGCCGACCATGTCGAGGTTCTCGAAGCCGGTCAGGTTCTCGTCCACGGCCGCGTACTGGCCGGACAGGCCGATCCGGCGGCGCAGCTCCTTCGCGTCGGCGACGACGTCCAGCCCGGCGACGGTCGCCTTGCCCTCGTCGTGCTCCAGCAGTGTGGTGAGCACCCGGACCGTCGTGGTCTTGCCCGCGCCGTTCGGTCCGAGCAGGCCCATGACGGTGCCCTCCGGCACCACCAGGTCGAGGCCGTCGAGTGCGACCACCGACCCGTAGCGCTTTACCAGTCCTTCGGCCACGATTGCTTCTGCCATGCGGGTCATGATGGACCTGGGGTCCGACAATTTCAGGTCGTTTTCCTCGTCAGGCGAGAAGTTCGGCCCGCAAACCCTCGTCCAGGAGCACCCCCCGGCGCCCACGGCACGTCCTCGAACACCCGCTCCGCGCCGGGTGACAGGGCCAGGCGCAGCATCGCCTGGCACACGTCGGCGAACGGCTGCCCTTGCACGGTCAGCACGGCCTCGCGCATCTCGTCCCGCGCACCCCGGTCCCGCGCGTCCGTCCACAAGGCCAGGCACATCAGCACCACCCGACGTGCGTGCACCCGACCCTGCGTCAGCACCGGCCGGTTGAGCCCGCACACGTCGATGGTGGCCGCGCCCTTCGCCGTGCGCGGCACGTACACGCCCAGCGACAGCGTGAGCAGGAGGTGGTCGAACGGGTCCTCGGTGGTCGGGTCGACCAGCAGCGGCGCGCCGTCCCCGTCCACCGGGAACCGGTCCCGCTTCGCGTTGCTGTTGCACGTCGAGCACGCCAGCAGGTGGTTGAGCCAGTCGAACGTGCGCAGCGGGTTGCGCGACAGCGGTTCGAAGTGGTCGATGTCCGTGCCCTGGCTGTCGCCGCAGTACATGCACCGCTGGAAGCCCGGCGCCATGCCCTCCAGTAGCCGCCTCAACGGCGCGTGCACGTTCCGCCGCACCACAGCCCGTTTCCACAACGCCCGCGCGGCACGCGTCCGATGACCGGACGCCTCGATCTCGGCGGTCAGCTCGGGCAGCCGGTCCGCGAGAGCGGTGGGCAGCACCGGCCGGACGAGTCGGATCACGTGCCGTCGCGTTCCATCCGCGCCGTCACCTCGCGCGTGCGCGCCACCGGCGAACTCGTCAGCCGCGCCCGCAGCAGCTCGTAACGGCGGACCTGGCGTTCGTCCGCCGTGCCGTCGATCACCGCGACCTCCAGCCCGACCAGTTCGGCGCGCAGCCGCTGCGCCCGCTCCGAGTAGGGCGTGTCCAGGCCGAACAGCTCGGACAGCACCGCGTCGTCACCGCTGCCGTAGACGATCCGCTCGTAGAGGTCCTTGTCCACCACGCGCGGCGGTTCCTGCTGGTCCGGGCCGGGCAGCCGGATCAGCCCGCCCCGGTCGGCGGCCTGGCACAGGTACGGGCTGTGCGTGGTGACGATGAACTGGATGTTCGGGAAGTGCTCCTTGAGCCAGCCGCCGATCCGCTTCTGCCACGACACGTGCAGGTGCGCGTCCACCTCGTCGATGATCACCACACCGGGCGCGGTCAACGCCATGCCGTTCGCGGTGGGCTTGTGCTCCAGCGTCCCGTACGACTCCTGGATCTGCTTGATCAGGTCGACCACGAGCGCGGCGACCGTCCGGTAGCCGTCGCTCATCTCCCGCAACGGGAACCGGTGCCCGCCGCTGACCACCCACAGCCCGTCGGAGTCGACGCCCTCGATCCGGTAGTCGTCGGGCAGCAGGCCGTCCGACAGCACGCCCAGCGCCACTGTCTTCAGGTCTTCCGCGCCGGGCCTGCGCTCCAGCGACCTGAGGTGCTGCTCGATCAGCCAGCCGACGCCCTCCGCCAGCGACGCGTCCTCGTGGAAGAGGCTCGCCAGCCGTGACACCGGGCCGGGGCTCAGCATCAGCCGCTGCGCGTCACCCGCGCCGCCGACGAGCCGGCGGAAAGGGCCGTACGCCGCGCAGAACCACCCGGTCGGGTTGTCCTGCCACGGGCCTCGGGTGGCGGCGGTCTTGCTGCCTTCGAGCTTTTCCCTGAGCGACGGCTGGAGCCCCCGGTGCGTGGGGCGGCTCTCCTCGTCCGGCATGGTCCAGCTCAACCCGGCCCACAGCCTGCCCTCCGGAGGGCGCCCCTTGCCGAACCTCTCGACCCGCCGGTCGTGGGTGAACTGCACCTGGACGACACCCTCGCGCTGCCCGGCGGTGACCCAGTTCTCGAAGTCGGGCACCAGGTTGCGTGCCACTGCGGGGCCGCTCACGGCCAGCGCGATCGCCCGCAGCAACGAGGTCTTGCCGGACCCGTTCCGGCCCGCGATCACGGTCCAACCGGGCGCGGTGAGCTTCAGATCAACCTCGCGGGCACCGTGGAACCCCTTGACGTTCCGTAGGCGGACCTGCGAGATGTACATGTCGCCAGACTTTAGTCGGCGCCGATCGCGACTCGTCCAGTTCGCCCGGCACGTCGCACAGCGTGCCCGGGTACCGCCAACGGCACCACCGGACGGCGGTCGACGGGACCGGGTCGTGGGGGCGTATATGCACCGTCTAGACGTTCGATCGAGTGAAACTGGGCAGGATGCGGCACCGCACTAGGGTGTTCGCAGTTCTTTTCCAGCGAGGAGAGATCCGCATGGCAGCCGTCCAAACCCGACGCAAGCGCAAGCTTGGTCAGTTCCTCAACGCTTTGCGCAAACGCGCGGGCAAGACCGAGATCGACTACCACGCGCTGACGCGGAAGACGCAGTCCACGCTGTCGCGGATGGAGAACGGTTACATCAGTCCCAGTTGGACCGAACTGGGCGCGCTGTTGGGCATCTACGGCGCGACCGACGCCGAACGGCGTGAGGCGGAAGCGTTGTGGGAGGACGCCAAGCAGGACGGCACCCGCCTGGTGTACGCGGCGGCGTACACCCCTGAGGCGCGCACCTACGCCCGTCAGGAAGCCGACGCGACCGAGGTCCGCACGATCGAGATGATCGTTATTCCGGGCCTGCTCCAGACCTCCGCCTACGCGGCGGCGATCCGGCTCGCCGGTCGGCGTTTCATGGACTCCTCGGTTTCGGTGGAACAGGTGGCCGCGGCCCTGGCCAACCGGCAGCGCCGACTGCCCGCGTTGCGCCTGCACGCGGTGATCGACGAAGCGGCCCTGCACCGGGTCGTGGGCAGTCCCGCGGTGATGCGCGAGCAATTGTCGCATTTGCTGGAGAAGCAGAAGCAGGACAACATAACCATCCAGGTGGTTCCGTTCGGGGCGGGGGCTCACGGGACCATGTCCGGTGGTGGTGCGACCGCTCTTCGCTTCGAGGACAGTGATCCTTCGGCCGTGTACCTGGAGTACGCGGGCGGCGGCAAGTGGGTGGACAATCGCGCCGACGTGCAGAAGTACCTGCTGCACTTCGAGGAAATGGTGAGCGAGGTCGCCCTGTCGCCCAAGGAGTCGGCTTCGTTGATCAGAAAACTGGCAACGGCACTGAAGGACACATGAGCAACGACAAGACGTGGCGCAAGAGCACGCACTCCGGCGCGGGGAACAACTGCGTCGAGCTGGCCGTGGGACGGATCGCGACCAGCATCAGGGACACCAAACGACCAGGACCTGGATTGACCTTCGCCGATCGCTCATTCCGGGCTTTCCTCACGTCTCTTCGACAAACCTGACCGTCACCGCCAACCCGCCGTCCGCCCCCGGTGTCGCGGTCACCGTCGCACCGTGGGCGGCGGTGATGGCGCGGACGATGGACAGCCCCAGGCCAAGGCCGCGCTCGCCCGTTGTGGTGGCGACCCGGTCCAACCTGCGGAACGGTCGGAACAGCCCTTCCGCCTCGAAGGGCTGAATCTTCGGACCGGTGTTGACGACCACCAGGACACCGGGCCGCGTGTCCACGTCCACCCACCCGCCGCGGTGGTTGTGCCGGATCGCGTTGTCCACCAGGTTGCGCACCAAGCGCTCGAGCAGCACCGGGTCGCCGACCACCTCGCACGGCGCCAGTTCGCCGTGGTGCAGGTCGACGCCGGCCTGGTCGGCGATGCCCTTCGACTGCCACAGCACGTGCTCGGCGATGTCGGAGACGGAGGTGCGGGTCCGCTCGGTCAGCTCGTTCTCGCTGTCGGCCAGGGTGAGCAGGCCGTCGATGAGCCGTTCGTGGCGGGCGTTGACCTTCAGCAGCTCGGCGCCCAGCTGCTTGGCGTCCGCGGATGCGCCCGGTCGGGTGATGGAAACCTCGATGAGCGCCCGTTTCACCGCCAACGGGGTGCGCATCTCGTGCGACGCGTCGGCGACGAACCGGCGTTGGCCGTCGAACGCGCGGTCAAGGCGGTCCAGCATGGCGTTGAACGTCTCGGCCAGCTCGGCGACCTCGTCGCGCGGACCGGTCGGCGCGATCCGCTCGTGCAGGCCGTGGCCTGCCGCGATGCGTCGCGCGGCCTCGGTGATGCGGTGCACGGGCTGCAACGCGCTGCGTGCCAGCAACCACCCGAACGCCACCGCGATCAGCGCCACGCACAGCAATGCGAGGCCTCCTCGGGTGAGCAGCGACTCCAGCACCTCGTCGCGGTAGCGGACCTGGGCGGTGCGGATGGACGTGATCACCTCGTCGGCGGTCGCGTCGCGCAGGTCGCGCAGGCTGATCAGGTCGGCGTAGGGCTGGAGCCGGCCGTTGAGGCTTTGCCACACCAGCAGGTAGGTGACCGCGAGCAGGGCGGCGCCGGCGAGCAGGAAGAGCCCGCCGTAAAGCGCGTTCAGCCGGGCCCGGATGCTCAACCGGCCGATCACGGGATCCGGTACCCGACGCCGGACACGGTCTCGATCACCGGCGGCTCACCGAGCTTGCGGCGCAGCTTCACCATGGTGACCCGCACCGCGTTGGTGAAGGGGTCGATGTGCTCGTCCCACACCTTCTCCAGCAGGTGCTCGGAGGTCACCACGGCGCCCTGCGCGCGGAGCAACTCGGTCAGCAGCGCGAACTCCTTGTTGGCCAACGGGATGAAATCACCCGCTCGGGTGACTTGTCGGCGGGCTGGGTCGACGCGCAGGCCGGCCCGTTCGAGCACCGGCGGGTTCGGCGGTCGGACCCTGCGGAGCAGGGCGTGCACGCGCGCGGACAGCTCCACGAACGCGAACGGCTTGGGCAGGTAGTCGTCCGCGCCCAGGGCCAACCCCTCGACCCGGTCGCGCACCGCGGCGGCGGCCGTGAGCATGAGTACCCGCGTCTCGACCCCCGAGTCGGCCACCTGGCGGCACACCACGTCACCGTGCACGCGGGGGATGTCGCGGTCGAGCACCAGCACGTCGTAGTCGTTGACCGACAGCCGCTCCAGCGCGGAGTCGCCGTCGTGCACCACGTCGACGGCGAACGCCTCGCGGCGCAACCACTCGGCGATGGCCGCCGCCAGCGTCGTTTCGTCTTCGACCACGAGGATGCGCATGCGCCCCATGGTGCGCCCGTCCTTATAACCTCCGCATAAGCAGATCGAGTTACGCGCTGGTTATAGCCGCCCTGGTCGACTGTCCCCACCGAACAAGGAGGGGACATGCGATGGAGCATCGTGCCGGCCGCGCTGGCGCTGGCACTGGCACTCACCGCGTGCGGCACCGGAGTCGCGGACGTGGCGGGGCCGTCGTCGAGCGCCGAGCTGAGCCAGGAGGAGCGGTCTCAGGAGTTCGCGCAGTGCATGCGGGACAACGGCGTCGACATGCCGGACCCCGATCCAACCGGTGGCAAGGCGGGCGGCTTCGGGAAGGTGGACCGCACCGACCCGGACTTCGAGCGCGCCGTCGACGCGTGCCGCGAGTTCCTGCCGGGCGGTGGCGACCTGTCCAAGTTGGACCCCGAGAAGCTGGAGCAGCTGCGGGTGTTCGCGCAGTGCATGCGGGACAACGGCGTCGACATCCCCGACCCTGATCCGGCCGGCGGCAAGCTCGGCGGCCTGGGCACGGTCGACCGGGACAGCCCGGCCTTCAAGGCGGCGCTGACGGCGTGCCGGGACAAGCTGCCGGTGTTGGGCCGATGAGCGCCCGGACGCGGATCGCAGTGGGCGCGGGCGCCCTGGTCGTGCTCGGAGCCGGAGGTGTCGCCGCCGTCGGGATCGGCGGCGCGGACCCGGCGCCCGCGAGCGCGGCGAACCTGCCACCGGCCACGGCCGAGGTGGTGGCCACGACGCTGACCCGCACCGAGAGGGTCACCGGAACGCTGGGCTACGGCGCCGCCACACCCCTGCCGGTCGGTGCCCAGGGCACCATCACCTGGCTGCCCGAGCCGGGCGCGGTCATCGGGCGCGGCCTGCCGGTGTACGAGGTGGACGGCAGACCGGTCCCGCTGCTGTTCGGCACGACCCCGGCGTACCGGCCACTGTCTTCCGGCGTGACCGGTCGGGACGTCCGCCAGCTGGAGGAGAACTTGCAGGTGCTCGGCTACGGCGGCTTCACCGTGGACGACACCTACACCGCCGGCACGGCAACGGCGGTGCGCGCGTGGCAGCAGGCGTCGGGGGTGTCGGGGACGGGGGCGGTGCAGCCGACGGACGTCGTGGTCGCCGGCGGCGACGTGCGGGTGGCCGAGCTGAAGGCCCAGCCTGGCAGCCGCTCCACCGGCCCCGTCCTCACCTACACGGGAACTACCAGGGCTGTCGTCGTGCCGTTGGAGGTGGGCAAGCAGCACCTGGTGGCCGAAGGCGTGGCGGCCACCGTCACGCTGCCGGACGGCAAGTCGGTCGAGGGCAAGGTCGAGTCGGTCGGCACCGTGGCCACCGCCGGTCCGGCCCAAGCCGGCGCCACCTCGACGACGACGGTGGACGTGGTGGTGTCCGTGGTCGACCAGGCGGCGCTGGGCAGGCTGGACTCGGCGCCGGTGGACGTCCTGCTCGTGTCGGAGCGCAAGGAGGACGTCTTGGCGGTGCCGGTGGGCGCTTTGGTGTCGCTCGGCGGGGGCGCGTACGGCGTGCAGGTGGTCGAGGGTGGCGCGGTCCGCTCGGTGCCGGTGGAGACGGGCCTGTTCGCGTCCGGTCGGGTGGAGGTCGTCGGCGAGGGCATCGCCGAGGGCGTCGAAGTGGGGGTGCCGCGGTGACACCGGTCGTGGAGTTGCGGGAGGTCGGGCGCGAGTACCAGGGGGTGGTCGCCTTGCGGGACGTGTCGCTCACCGTCGAGCGCGGTGAGCTGGTGGGAATCGTCGGCCCGTCCGGGTCCGGCAAGTCGACGATGCTCAACCTCATCGGCACGCTCGACCACCCGTCGCGGGGGGAGGTGCGCATCGACGGGCACGCCGTCCGCGAACTGTCGGACCGGGCGCTGTCCGCGTTGCGGGCGAACACGATCGGGTTCGTGTTCCAGCAGTTCCACCTGGCCGCCGGTGTGTCCACAGTGGACAACGTGGCCGACGGCCTGCTCTACACGGGCACGGGGCTGGGGCAACGCCGGCAACGCGCTGCGGAGGCGCTGGAAACCGTCGGTCTCGGGCATCGGGCCGGCCACCGGCCGCACGAGCTGTCCGGTGGCGAGCGGCAGCGTGTGGCGATCGCGCGGGCGGTGGTCGGGCGGCCCGCGTTGCTGCTCGCCGACGAGCCGACCGGCAACCTGGACTCGCAGTCGGGTGACGGGGTGTTGCGCCTGCTGCGCTCCCTCAACGAGACCGGCACCACGGTCCTGGTCATCACGCACGACCGGGAGGTCGCCGCGACCCTGCCCCGCCGGGTGGCCGTGCGCGACGGGCGGGTGGTGGGTGATGGCTGACCTGCACTCGGCGCACCTGTCACCAGCACACCCGTCACCGGCCGACGTGCTGCGTGTCGGCGGCGGGCCTGCGTGTCAGGCCGACCCGGGTGGTGGGTGATGGCTGACCTGCACTCGGCACGCCCGTCGTCAGCACACCCGTCACCGGCAGGCCTGCGACCAGCACGCCCGTCACCGGCACGCTTGCGGCCGGCACGCCTGTCACCGGCCGACGTGCTGCGCGTCGGCGGCGCGGGCCTGCGTGCCAGACCGACCCGGGTGGTGCTGTCCGCGCTGGGCATCGCCATCGGCATCGCGGCGATGATCTCGGTGGTGGGCATCTCCACGTCCAGCCGCGAAGACCTCGACCGCCGCCTCGCCGCGCTGGGCACGAACCTGCTGACCGTCGGTCCCGGCCAGACCCTGTTCGGCGAGCAGACGCACCTCCCCTCCGAGTCTGTGGGCATGATCGGCCGGATGGATCCGGTCACCTCCAGCACCGCGACCGGCGTCGTGGTCGACGCGAACGTCTACCGCAACGACCACATCCCAAAAACCCAATCCGGCGGCATCGCGGTCCTGGCGACTAGGACCGACCTCTTGGAGACGGTGGGCGGGACCGTCGCCAAGGGGACGTTCCTCAACGACGCCACCGCCGCCTACCCGGCCGTCGTCCTGGGCCACAAGGCCGCCGAACGCCTCGGCGTGGCCGCCCCGAACGAACTCGTTCACGTGGGCGGCGAGTGGTTCACCGTGGTGGGCGTCCTGCACCCGGCGCCCTTGGCACCCGAACTCGACACCGCTGCCCTGGTCGGCTGGCCGGTGGCCCGACAGCGCCTGGGCTTCGACGGCTACCCGACCACCGTGTACGCCAGATCCCGCGACGACGCCGTGCACCAGGTCCAAGCCGCCCTGGCCGCTACCGCCAACCCCGAGCACCCGGACGAAGTGGAGGTCTCCCGGCCCTCGGACGCCCTGGCTGCCAAGCAGGCCACCGACGAGACCTTGAACGCACTCCTCCTGGGCCTGGGCGCGGTGGCCCTCCTGGTGGGCGGCGTGGGCGTGGCCAACACCATGGTCGTCTCGGTGCTGGAACGCCGGGCCGAGATCGGCCTCCGAAGATCCCTGGGCGCGACCCGAGGGCAGATCCGCAGCCAGTTCCTGGTCGAATCACTACTTCTGTCCGCCCTCGGCGGCGCCGCCGGCACCCTCTTGGGCATCCTGGTGACCACCGGCTACGCCACCTACCAGGACTGGCCCTCGCTGGTACCGGCCTGGGCCACCACCGGCGGCATCGCCGCCACCATGGCGATCGGCGCCCTGGCCGGCCCCTACCCCGCCATCAGAGCCAGCCGCCTCCCACCCACGGAGGCACTGGCAACCCCCTGAGCGCAGCCGACCCGATCGGGTTGCTCGGCCAATCCGCCCGGCCAACCCGATCGGCTCGGCCAATCCGCCCGGCCAACCCGATCGGCTCGGCCAACCCGCCCGGCCAACCCGATCGGCTCGGCCAACCCGATCGGCCCGGCCGACCCGATCGGCCCGGCCGACCCGCCCGGCCAACCCGATCGGCTCGGCCAACCCGATCGGCCCGGCCGACCCGATCGGCCCGGCCGACCCGCCCGGTCACCTGCTCGAACGCCCGCGGTGATCCAGGTCATAGTCCGACCCTGTCAGGGATCGCGGCGCTGTCCCGTTCAGAGGGGCGAGCGAACCAGACAGGAGCACGAACATGCCGCACCGCATCATCGTCCTCGGAGCCGGGTACGCCGGCGCCTACGCCGCTGGAAACCTCGCCCGCCGCCTCCACCCCGACGACGTCGAGATCACCGTGGTCAACGCCGAACCCGACTTCGTCGAGCGGCTCCGCATGCACCAGCTCGCCGCCGGTCAGGACTTGCGCCGCTACGAGTTGAAGGAGGTCTTCACGGGCACCGGTATCAACCTGCGCGTGGCGCACGTCACCGCGGTCGACGTCGAGCAGCGGACCGTCACCGTGACCGACGGCGGGGAAACCGACCGGCTCGAGTACGACACCCTTCTCTACGCGCTCGGCAGCACCATCGCCGACCACGGCGTCCCGGGTGTGGACGAGCACGCCTTCCACGTCGCCACGAAGCCTTCGGCGCTGCGCCTGCGCCGGCGCCTGAACGAGCTGGGCGAGCGCGGGACGGTGCTGGTCGTCGGCGGCAACCTGACCGCGATCGAGGTCGCCACCGAGATCGCCGAATCCCGGCCCGGACTCGACGTCACCCTCGCCACCAGCGGCGAACTGGGCGGGTGGCTGGGCCCGAAGGCCCGTCCCCACCTGCTGCGGGCCTTCGACCGGCTCGGCATCAAGGTCCACGAGCACGCCACCGTCGACCGCGTCGAGTCGACGGGCGCGATCACCGCCGACGGGACCCGTCTCGCCGCCGACGCGACCGTGTGGGCCGCGGGGTTCGCCGTCCACCCCATCGCCGCCGCCAGCGGGCTCGAAGTCGCGGAGACCGGCCAGATCCTGGTCGACCGCATGATGAGGTCGGTCTCGCACCCCAGCGTCTACGCCGCGGGCGACAGCGTTCACGTCATCGGCGAGAACGGTCGGCCTCTGCCGATGTCCTGCGCCTCGGCGGGGTACACCGGCATCCAGGCGGTGGCCGCGATCATCGGGGACCTGACCGGCCGCAAGATCGCGAAGACCTCGCTGTCCTACGTCGGCAACCACATCAGCCTCGGTCGGCAGGACGCGATCTTCCAGGCGGTCGACGGCGACGTGCGGTCGAAGTCGTGGGCCCTGCGCGGACGTGCGGCGGCGCGCTTCAAGTCGTTCATCCTGCGGACGGCGGCCTACGGCGTGGGCCACCCGACGTTCGGCATGCCGACCCGCAGGCACCGCCTGGCGACCGCGTCCACCCGCTCGACCAAAGCGGTCACCGCCTAGCGTGGTGTCCATGGACAGCGCGACCGTGGAGCGTTTCGAGGCCAGCCGGGACCGGCTGGCCTCGTTGGCCTACCGCCTGCTGGGCTCGGCGGCGGACGCGGAGGACATGGTGCAGGACGCGTTCCTGCGCTGGCAGGCGGCCGACCGGGACCACATCGAGGTGCCCGAGGCGTGGTTGACGAAGGTGGTCACCAACCTGTCCCTCGACCGGCTCCGCTCGGCGAAGACGCGGCGCGAGCGCGCGGTCGGCGCCTGGCTGCCCGAACCGCTGCTCGACGGCGACCCGATGCTGGGTCCGGCCGACACCTTCGAGCAGCGCGAGTCGGTGACGTTGGCGGTGCTGACGCTCTTGGAACGCCTGCCGCCGGTCGAGCGGGCCGTCTACGTGCTGCGCGAAGCGTTCTCCTACAGCCACGCCGAGATCGCCGAGATCCTCGACATCACCGAGTCCGCGAGCCAGCAGCACGCCCATCGCGCCCGGCGGCACGTCAGCGCGGGGCGCAGCGTCGGCGAGGTCGACCGCGCCACGGCGCGCCGGATCGTCGAGGCGTTCATAGCCGCCGCCTCCTCCGGTCACACGGATCGGCTGGTCGCGTTGCTGACCGCCGACGTGGCCGCGATCTCCGACGGCGCCGGGTTGACCGAGAAGCTGCTGCGGTACACGGACCCCGGGCGGGTCGCCAACGCCCTGCGGGCCGGTTTCAAGGCGACCCCGGCGAAGCGGAGGCTGGTCGGCGGCTCCGTGGCGTTCCACGCCGGCGTGGTCAACGGCTCACCTGCCCTGATCGCCGTGGTGGACGATCGAGTGGTGGGCGTGGGCGTCCTGGAGCTCCGGGACGACAAGATCGCGACCGTGCGCGGCATCGCCGCACCGGGCCGGCTCGGACGCATCACCGAGGCGTGGCGGCAGCGCGAGCACGACGACCCGGTCGTCGGATCGTGGTGACCGGTGCCGAGGTCCGGACCGGCAGTGCCCGCCCCGATCCCTACCGGCCGAACTCGCCGAAGAGGGTGGTCGCGAGGTGGATGCCGCCACCCAGGTGGTCCAGGTAGCGGTCGTCCTTCACGGTGATCCTGAACTCGGTGTACGGGTAGTCCTCCAGGGCCATCCGATCCAGCCTGTCCGAGTACTCGTCCTCGTCGAAGTCGTCCGGGTCGACGTCGTCGCCGAAGTCCCACGGTGGTGGCCAGTTCCGCATCTCGCCGAGGGTGTAGTCCGTGACGATCCCACCCGCCCGGTCGTGGAACGCGTGACCGTCGCGGGTGGTCCGGAGGTGGGGAGTCCCGTCGAAGCTCACGGACAGGGACTCGACGCCGTACCTCGCCTTCAGCGCGTGTCTGGCGGACTCCCGCTGCCCGTGGTCGCGGATCTCGCGGCACGCTTCGATCTCCGCCACCTGCTCGTCGGACAGGCGAACCTCCGCGCCGTGGTCGAGTGCCCACAGCCGTTCGAACTCCTCCCTCAGCTCCGAACCCTCCGTGACGGCCCGGAGCTCGGTCGGGTCGCGGTGCACCCGGTCGTCGGGCAGGTTCTCGCCGGACGACGTGAAGAGGTAGTCCTCGCGGACGCGGTGCCACACCTCGACGATCAACCGCAGCGCGAAGTCGCGCCCCGGCGGGACCCTCTCCGCGTCGGGGTTGACGATGTGGACCCGCCCTCGCAGCGTCGCGCCCGATCTGTCGTCGATGGAGATCCGATAGGTCGTCGTCATCGTCGGTCCGCACCGTTCCTGATCGGTTGTGGTGTCAGGGGTGCTCCGCCGAACAGACCCCTGATCCGACCTTAGGGACGGGGTACGACAATTCCGGGTATCGGCAGGTCCCGCAACGATCGCGCCCGTGTGGCCCGTCGTCCTGCCCTCCGGAGTGGTTGGAACGAGGCTCTGCTCGGCGGCGGGTTCACGCCGCTGTCGGGTTCCTGTGGCTGCACGAGCGGATCGCGTCGCACTGGCTGCATCACGTGCGTTCGCGCAACGAGTCGGCGCAGCGGTGGTACGAGCGTTACGTGACGCATGCTCGGGTGTTGCGGGAAGCCGCGGTACGTGCGCGACGGAAGCGCGCGGACTGTGGTGAGATCACCAGCTGCGAAATGATCGGTTGCGGAATGATCGGCTGACCGGCTGACGAAGGGCTCACAGATGGATCTGCCCACCTGGGTGTGGATCGCGACGTTGGGCGGGATCGCCGTGGTGATCGCGTTCGACTTCTACCTCGTGGCGCGCAACCCGCGTGACCCGTCGTTCCGGGAATCGCTGGTGTCGGTCTCGGTGTACGTCGGGCTCGCCGTGCTGTTCGGGTTGGGTGTGCTGGCGTTCGCGGGTCCGCAGTACGGTGGCGAGTTCTTCGCCGGGTGGATCACCGAGTACTCGCTGAGCGTGGACAACCTGTTCGTGTTCGTGCTGATCATGGGCCGCTTCGCCGTGCCGCGCGAGTACCGGCAGAAGGTGCTGATCGTCGGTGTGGTGCTGGCCCTGGTGCTGCGCGCGTTGTTCATCGCGGTCGGCGCCGAGGCCATCTCCCGGTTCGACTGGCTGTTCTACGCCTTCGGCGCGTTCCTGATCTTCACGGCGTGGAAGATGCTGAAGGAGGGGCCGGGCGGGGACGAGGAGGAGGTCGCCGAGAACGCGGTGCTGCGCAAGGTGCGTCGGGTGCTGCCCACGTCTTCGCGGTACGACGGCGCTTCGCTCACCACGCGGGTCGACGGGCGTCGGCTGGTCACGCCGATGCTGATCGTGATGGTGGCGGTCGGGACGACGGACCTGCTGTTCGCGGTGGACTCGATCCCGGCGATCTTCGGCCTGACCAAGGAGCCGTTCCTGGTGCTCACCGCCAACGCGTTCGCGTTGATGGGGTTGCGACAGTTGTTCTTCCTGGTCGGTGGCCTGCTGGACCGGTTGGTGCACCTCGCCAAGGGTCTCGCGGTGATCCTCGCGTTCATCGGGGTGAAGCTGATCCTCGAAGCACTGCACCACCACGGCGTTTCCTGGGCGCCGGAGATCCCCATCCTGACGTCGCTCGGGGTGATCGTGGTGGTGCTCTTGATCACGACTGCGGCGAGCCTGGTCGCGTCGCGCCAGGCCCGACAACGTGCCGAGCGTGAGGGTGTCGGCCCGGACGGCGTCCAAGCGGACGGTGTCCAGGCAAGTGCTGTCGAGCGGAGCGGCGGCGTCCGGCGGGACGGTGCGGCCGGGTCGTGAGCCGGGGAGCCGGACGGTGCCGCAGGGCGTCGTCCCGCGCCGAACCTGCTCGCCGAGCCGAGCCGAGCCGCGCCGCGTCGGGCCGGGCCGGGCCGGGCCGGGCCGGGCCGACGAGCGTCGACCCGGCCGGACTCGTGATCCGAGCCCATCACGACCTGCTCAGTGGACGTCCAGCACCCCGTCCACCCGGCGGGGGATGCCCAGCGGGTTGTCCTCGCGCAGCTCGGCCGGCAGCAGCGCGTCCGGCCAGGACTGGTAGCTCACCGGTGCGACCCACCGCCGGATCGAGGTGGCACCGACGGACGTGTGGAGCGGGTTGGTGGTGGAGGGCCAAGGTCCGCCGTGGTGCATGCCCCAGGCGACCGCCACGCCGGTCGGCCAGCCGTTGAAGATGAGCCGTCCCACCACCGGGCGCAGCGACTCCGCGATCCGGCCGGCCGCGTCGTGCTCGGCATCGCTCGCGTGCACGGTGCCGGTGAGGGTGCCGGGCAGGCGGGGGAGGACCGGCTCCAGGTCGGCGGGATCGGTGTAGGTCACCACGATCGCCGCCGGGCCGAAGTGCTCCTCGGTCAGCTTCTCCAGGTTCTCCGCGAACGTGTCCAGCGGGACCTGGTAGAGGCGGGGTTCGACGCTCCAGCCCTCGGTGGGCGCGGTGCCGGACGCGACCAGGGCCGCCAGGCCCGACGCGGCCAAGCCCTCCGTGCCGGACCGGTACGAGTCGGACATGCGCTCGTTGAGCATCGGGCCGCCCACCGCCGCGGACACGGCGTCGGCCAGCGCGGGCACCAGGCTCTCCGGCGCGAACACCAGACCGGGGTTGGTGCAGAACTGCCCCACGCCGAGCGTCAGCGACCCTGCGAACTCCGCGGCGAATCCCTCGGGCCGCGCGGCGGCGGCTTGGGGGAGGACCACGGTCGGGTTGACGCTGCCCAGCTCGCCGTAGAACGGGATCGGGTCGGGACGGGCGGACGCGAGGTCGAACAACGCCCGGCCGCCGCCGGTGGAACCGGTGAACCCGACGGCCTTGATCGCCGGGTGCTTGACCAGCGCGACACCGGCCTGCTGGCCGTGCACGACGCCGAAGACCCCCGCCGGCACGACGGATGCCACGATCTGCGCCGTCAAGCGCGACGTGCCGGGGTGCGACGGGTGCGCCTTCACGACCACCGGACACCCGGCGGCCAGGGCCGACGCGGTGTCACCGCCGGCCACCGAGAACGCGAACGGGAAGTTCGACGCCGCGAACACCGCGACCGTCCCGAGTGGACGGAGCATCCGGCGCAGCATTGGGCGCGGCGGGATGATGTCCGGGTTCGCCGAGTCCAGGGTCGCCTCGACGTAGCTGCCCTCGCGCAGCACGTCACCGAACAGCCGCAGCTGGTTCGTGGTCCGCTTCAACTCCGTCGTCAACCGAGGCACGCCCAGCGCCGTCTCCGCGTCGGCGATCTCCACCAGCTCCGCGGCCGATCCGTCCAACGCGTCGGCCACCGCGTCCAGCACGGAAGCGCGCTCGACGGCCGGCAACCCGGACCACGACGGGAACGCCGCCGCCCCGGCACGGGCCACCGCGTCGACCTCGCGGTCAGACGTCTCCGGCACCGCCTCACCGACCGCCGCACCGGTCCGCGGGTCGTACCCCTGCACGCCGCTCATCGACCGGCCTCCTTCACCGCGGTGTCGAACTCGGAGCTGCACCACACGCCACCCAGGTACACGCGGGCCGGTGAATCGGCCGGCGGTTCACCGCTCGCCTCCAGCACCTCGGCCGCGTAGACCTCCGAGTCGTCCTCGGACTTGTAGCCCAGCGCCTCCGCCTCGGCCAACGAGAACCACCGGCGCTTGTTGTCCGACACGCCCCACACCACCCGGAACCCGGGCGACGGCGCCGACAGGCAGGCCTCGAACAGCCGCGCGCCGTCGTCGGGCGACAACCACGTCGACAGCATCCGGGAGTCACGCGGCTTCTCGAAGCACGACCCGATCCGGATCGCGATCACGTCCATGCCGTACCGCGACGCGTACAGGCTCCCCAACGCCTCCAGCGCCACCTTGCTCACGCCGTAGTACGTGTCCGGCTGCGGGAACAGGTAGTCGCCCGCCTCACCCGACGAACGCTCGTAGTACCCGACGGCGTGGTTGGAACTCGCCAGCACCACCCGCTTGACCCCGGCTTGACGCGCCGCCTCCAGCACCACGTGCGTGCCGTTGATGTTCACGTCCAGGATGTCCGCCCACGGCCGTTCCAGGCTGTGCCCACCGAGGTGGATCACCGCGTCGACGCCCTCGCACGCCGCCGCCATGGCGGCGGCGTCGGTCACCGACGCCGTGACCAGCTCGACCTGCTCACCTTCGGCGGCCGGCGGCAACGGGGCGATGTCCAGCAGGCGCAGGGTCCGGTCCGGCGCGGCCAGCCGGGTGCGCATGAGCGTGCCGACTATGCCTGCGGCGCCGGTGATGAGGATTCGTGCGGTCACGGTGAGCCCTTTCGGCAATCGGTATCAGCGGCCGAACTGGCGGAGCAGTTCGGTGATCGTTCGGGCGGCGTGCAGCAGTGCTTCGATGACCTGTCGTTCGTGGTCCGGGTCGAGCCGGCCCAGCGGCACGGAGCAGCTCATCGCGTCGAGCACCGGGTTCCGGTACGGCAGGGCGACGGCGAAGCAGCCGAGGCCGGGGGTGTTCTCTTCGCGTTCGTGCGCGTAGCCGATCGCGCGGAACCCCGCGAGCTGCGTGTGCAGCGCCGGGCGTTCGATGATCGTGTTGGGGGTCAGCGGGTCCAGCCGCGCGGGCAGGATCGCGTCGACCTCGGCCGGGGTGCGGGCGGCGAGCAGCGCCTTGCCCAGCGACGTGGCGTGCGCGGGCAGCCGGCGGCCGACGCGGGACACCACGCGCAGGTGGTGCTCGGACTCGCGGCTCGCCAGGTACACCACGTCCCCGCCGTCGAGCCGGGCCAGGTGGACCGTCTCGTTGATCTCCCGGCGGACCTGTTCCATCACCCGGATGGCGACCTGCACCACCGGGTCGTGGTCGAGGTACGACGTGCCGACGAGCAGCGCGCGCACGCCGATGCCGTAGGTGCCGCGGCTCGGGTCGAGTTCCACCCACCCGCGGGCGACGAGCGTCTGCAACAGCATGTAGAGGCTCGACTTCGGGTAGCTCAGCTCACGGTGCAGTTCGGTCAGCGTCAGCGGGCGGTCCGACGACGACAGCACTTCGAGCAGTTCCACAGTCCGATCGGCCGACTTGACCGCGTTCGGCCGAGCGGGTGACGCGGGTCCAGTCACCAAGTCCTCCACGGGAAATGTTCCGGCAACACGCACTTGACACGTCGCTGCGCCGATTCTTACAGTCCGCCCAACACGTTCACAAGTACGACCGCGATTCATATATATGAACAGCATGGCTGCGAAGAGGAGCCACCGTCCATGACACCCTCCCGCCGGTGCGCCACGGCCGTCGCTGTAGCGACCGTTGCGGGTCCTGTCATGCGCCCGACCTGCGGGTACGGGCCGGCGAGCGAAGCGGTGCGCTTCAGCGCGCCGCCGGCACCGACCCGTCGCGTGCCGAAGGTCCGCACCAAGTCTCCCGGCGCGCGGCTCCGCGCCGGCGCAGACCCCACCGGAACGGCGGCTTCGGCCGAACCGGTGAATTCCGGTGAACGACCGGTGTCGCGCGAAACCCGGACGAGCGCAGTCCACCCGCCCGGGGCGACACCGGTGCGCACCGCTCGGAACGTGGGGGCGACGGCCAGTGGCGGCGGTGCCGTCGCAGCCCACCCCGCGGGGCGGCCCCGACCTCGGGGTCGCCCCGCGGAACCGCACCCGAACCACTGCCACGTCGGCGGGGACTCGCTCATCAGCGCCGATGGTGCCCCTGCTGCTCCACCTCCTCGTCAGCGCGTTCGCCGCCTGTGCGCTGCCGCGCGAGGAAACGCAAAAGTCCTTCCTGCGTGGGATCACCACCGGAGCGATCAAGGGATGAAGGTCTGGGTATGCAACTGGATGGGGTGCTGTTCTTCCCGGTGACGCCGTTCGGCACGGACGGCGGGCTCGCCGAGGACGTGCTGGCCGAGCACGTCGAGCGCGGGGTGGCGGCGGGTGCGGGTGGCGTGTTCGTCGCCTGCGGCACCGGCGAGTTCCACGCGTTGGAACCGGCGGAGGTCGAACGGGCGGTGGCCGTGGCGGTCGAGGCGACGGCCGGGCGGGTGCCGGTGTTCTCCGGCGCGGGCGGCCCGCTGCCGACGACCAAGCGGATCGCGGACGCCGCCGCACGGGCCGGTGCGGACGGTCTGCTGCTGCTCCCGCCGTACCTGGTGACCAACCCGCCCAAGGGGTTGGTCCGGTACGTGACGGAGGTGGCGGAGGCGTCCGAACTCCCGCTGATCGTGTACCAGCGCAACAACGCGGTGTTCACGCCGGAGACGGCCGTGGAGATCGCGTCGCTGCCGAAGGTGATCGGGTTCAAGGACGGGCTCGGCGACATCGACCTGCTGCAGCGCATCGTGCTCGCGGTGCGCTCGGCGGTGGACAAGCCGTTCCAGTTCTTCAACGGCCTGCCGACGGCCGAGCTGACCGTGCCCGCGTACCGGGGCATCGGCGTCGAGCTGTACTCGTCGGCGGTGTTCTGCTTCGCGCCGGAGATCTCGCTCGGCTTCTACAACGCCGTGCACGCCGGTGACGACGCGCTGGTCACCAGCTACCTGCTGGAGTTCTACAAGCCGCTGGTGGAGCTGCGCGACCGGGTGCCCGGTTACGCGGTGTCGCTGGTCAAGGCCGCTGTGAGGGGTACCGGCCTCGACGTCGGCGGCGTCCGCCCGCCGCTGCTCGACCCGACCCCGGAGCACGTGGCGGAACTGGAGAAGATCATCGCGGCGGGACGGAGCCTGACCGCATGAAGATCACCGACATCGTCATCACACCGGTGGCCTTCCGCGACCCGCCGCTGCTGAACTCGGTGGGCGTGCACGAGCCGTGGGCGCTGCGCACGATCGTGGAGGTGCACACCGACGAGGGGATCTCCGGGCTCGGCGAGAGCTACGGCGACATCGGCCACCTCACCCGGATGCGCACCGCCGCACCCGCCCTGATCGGCCTCGACGTGCACTCGCTGAACGAGATGCACGCGCGGATCGCGACGGCGTTGGGCGGCGAAGCCGGGTCGGACCGGCACGGGCTGACCGGTCCGCTGACCGTCGAGTCCACTGTGGACCGGGTGTTCTCGCCGTTCGAGGTGGCGACGTGGGACATCCGCGGCAAGGCGTCGGGCCGACCGGTCAGCGACCTCCTCGGCGGCGCTGTGCGGTCTGCCGTGCCGTACAGCGCCTACCTCTTCTACAAGTGGGCCGGGCACCCCGGCGCCGAGCCGGACGAGTTCGGCGAGGCGCTGGGCCCGGCGGGCATCGTGGCGCAGGCCAGGCTGCTGATCGACCGCCACGGCTTCGGGTCGATCAAGCTCAAGGGCGGCGTGTACCCGCCCGAGCAGGAGATCGAGGCGATCCACGCGCTGCGCGAGGCGTTCCCGGACCACCCGCTGCGGCTCGACCCCAACGCGGCGTGGACGCCGGAGACGTCGCTCAAGGTCGCCGAGGCGCTCGACGGCGTGGTCGAGTACCTGGAGGACCCGGCGCCGGACATCGACGGGATGGCGCAGGTGGCGGCACGCGCGCCGATGCCGTTGGCGACGAACATGTGCGTGATCGCGTTCGAGCACATCGCCCAATCGGTGGAGGTGGGCGCGGTGCAGGTCATCCTGTCCGACCACCACTACTGGGGCGGCCTGTCCCGGTCGAAGGAGCTGGCCGGCATCTGCCGGACGTTCGGCATCGGCCTGTCCATGCACTCCAACTCGCACCTCGGGATCAGCCTGGCCGCGATGACCCACCTCGCCGCGTCCACGCCGAACCTGAACTACGCGTGCGACACGCACTACCCGTGGAACGCCGCGGACGACGTGATCACCACGCCGTTCACGTTCGTCGACGGCGCGTTGCCGGTGCCCACCACTCCGGGGCTGGGCGTCGAGCTGGACCGCGACGCGCTGGCCCGGCTCGCGGAGAACTACCGGACGTGCGGCCTCGTGCAGCGCGACGACACCGGTTACATGCAGGAGCACGACCCGTCGTATGAGAGGAAGCGCCCCCGGTGGTGACCACCGTTGCGCATTTGTACCCCTGGGACGTCGTGGGCGACCCGTCCGCGGTCGACCGCGTCGCGTCGCTCGGCGTGGACGCGGTCGCTTTGGCCGCGTCGTACCACACCGTTCGGGCGGCGACGCCGTTCCACCCGGAGCGGCGGATGGTGGACGCCAGGCACGCGGCGTTCTACCTGCCCGTGCGGGAGGAGGCGTGGCGGGGCAAGCGCTTGGCTCCCGCACAGCCGTCCTGGATGGACAGTGAGGACTCGTACGGCGAGGCGTCCGACGCGCTGCGTGCGGCCGGGCTGCCGGTGTACGCGTGGACCGTGCTGACCCACAGCAGCCGGCTGGGCGATGCGAACCCCGACGTGGTGGTGCGCAACGCCTTCGGCGACCGGTACCCGTACGCGCTGTGCCCGTCGAACGACGACGTCGTCGAGTACACCCGGACGCTGGTGTCCGAGGTGCTGGAGCTGGGCCGGCCGGACGGGATCGTCCTGGAGGCCTGCGGGCCGCTCGGGTTCTTCCACGGCGGGCACCACGAGAAGACCGACGGTGCGGACTGGTCGGCCGTGCAGCAGAAACTGCTGTCGCTGTGCTTCTGCGCGGCCTGCGCCGACCGCTACACCGACCCGGACGGCTTGCGCGCGGTGGTGCGCGCGGCGATCGACAACGGCGTCGACAGCGGCGTCGACAACGGTGTCGGCAGCGTGGAAGAGGCGCTGGGCGACCGGGCCGACGAGGTGCGCGAGGTGCGCACCGGCATCTCCCGCGCGCTGCGCCGCGAGCTGGTGGGCCTGATCCGGGCGAAGTCCCCTTCGACCCGCATCGCCGCCCACGCGACCGCGGACCCGTGGGGCACCGGACCGTTCGCGACGGTCGCCGGGGGAGTCGACACCGACGTCGACGTGCTGACCCTGACGTGCTGGCCGGGCGCGGACGCGTCCCTGCCCGCGATCCGCGCCCTGCGCGCGGAAGCCGACGTGCGCACTGCCGCGTACGTGCTGGCGTTGCCGCCGAAGCCGGCGGACGGTGACGAACTGCTGAAGGAGTGGCTGGCCTACGCGGAGGCCGGCGTCCAGGAGTTCCACCTGTACCACGCCGGACTGGCCTCGGCGCGGCGCATGGACGCGCTGCGCCACGCGGTGACGGGCATCAAGGCGGCCCTGAACCGGTCGGATCACCCGAACAGGTAACTGTGAACAGGACGGAGCAACCCGGACACCGGGTGGCTCCGTCCTGTCCATATGAGAAGCCTTGGAACCGCGCTGGGTGCGGGCGCGTTGTTGGTCGCACTCGTCGGCTGCTCCTCGCAGGGCGGCATCGGCCGACCGGACGCCGGCGGTCCGGTGCTGACCACGGAGTCGTCCGCGCCGTCCACCGCACCCACGTCGCCCGAGTCCGAGTTCGAGGCACCCGTGCCGCCGGGCGGCAAGCAGGTGCCCAAGGACAAGCTGGACGCGAGTCTGCTGCCCGAGGGCGCGCCGGGCGTCGTCTGGACCGAGGGCGACGGCAGCGTGCTCGGCGTCATCGGCCTGGAGGGCGGATGCAGCAAGGCGAGCGTCGAACTCGCCAAGCAGGACGCCCGGCAGGTGCACGTCGAGCTGGTCGAGACCCAGCCCGCCGGCACGCAGGCCTGCACCATGGACATCCGCTACCCACCGCTGACCACGAAGCTCGACGCGCCGCTGGGCGACCGCGAGGTCGTGCTCACCCTTCGGCAGGCCGTGAAGTAGGGCCTGCCTCCCCGGTGCCCGGTCGGCCTCTGCCCGGTCGGCCGGGTACCAGCACGGCAACGCGCTGCAACCTGATGCGGCCCGAGTAACGTCCTCAAGCTATGAGGAACGTCAAGGTCGCCGTCGCCCTTGCCCTGCTCGCGCTGGCAGGGTGCAGCACCACCACCAGCGCCCCGCCCGGCACGTCCGCTTCCACCACGGCGTCCTCGGCCACGTCGGCCACCTCGCCGTCTGGCTCGACAACGTTGTCACCGCCGTCGGGGGAGACGTCGGGGGAGACCCAGCCGCCCCAGCCGCCCCCGCAGACCAGTGCCGCGCCGTTGTCCGGCGGGCCGACCGAGGTGCAGGCCGAGCGGATCGACGGCGGCACCCTCCCGGACCACTACAAGCGGCAGGCGTGGACGTCCGAGGACGGCCGGACGGTGCAGGTCGTCGGCATCGCGGGCGGCTGCAAGACGGCGAGCGCCGAGATCACCGCGCAGTCCGGTGACCAGGTGCTGATCACCCTCGTGACGACCTACTACGAGCCCCCCAAGGGCGGCATGTGCACGCAGGAGCTGCGGGACGTGCCGCTGAACGTCACCCTCGACGCGCCCCTCGGCTCACGCCGACTCGTGCTGGAAGCCCGCGAGGACAGGGCGTGACACCACACCCCACACCCCCGCACCCCGCGACCTCGCTCGACCTGACCGCGCCCACCACGAGCCTCCACGCCGCGTGGCTCGACGCGCGCGCCGACTGGGGACCGGGCGTCCACGAGGACGGTTTCGGGCTGTGGCCGTCAGACGAGGTCGACTCGTACGCCGGGTTCACGGCCTGGGTGGCCCGGCTGGCGGCCGAGTCGGACCCGGCGAAGGCGGAACCCGGCCGGATGCGCTGCACCTACCGGTGGATCACCGAGGACGGCCGGGTGCTCGGCGGGATCGCGCTCCGGTACGGGTTGGACGACTTCGTGCAGCGGTACGGCCACATCGGCTACGGCATCAGGCCTTCCGCGCGCAGGCGCGGGCTGGCGACCTGGGCGCTGGGTCGGATGCTCGAGGAGGCACGCGCCAACGGCCTGGACCGCGTGCTGATCATCTGCGAAGCCGACAACACCCCGTCGATGAAGACGATCGAGCGCCACGGCGGAGTCCTCGAAGAGATCCAGCACGGCGAGCACGGCGCCGTCCGGCGCTACTGGGTCGACATCGGCGACTGATCCCGGTCGTCAGTCGGGTCGTCACCCGGTCGTCACTCGGTCGTGGCGAACGCGGCCACCCCGTCCCACGCGAGCCACAGGTCGGCGTCGATCTCGTCGCCCTCGTCGGTGACCGCGCCCGCCTCGGCCACGTACAGGCCGAGGTTGCAGCGGTGCTTGGAGAGCATCCGCACCATCCACGCGTGCAGCTCTTCCCCCTCGGAGACCGTCGTCCGCGTGATCTCCCGGAAGTTCACCCGGCTTCCCACCGTCTCGATTAGGCTCAGCTGGTGGAACGTCGACCCCATGTAGTCACTCCCCGCTCATGGTCATATACTCTTCGAATTCGGGGCGACTATCTCGTATGTACAAGGTGCACACAAGTCCCGATCGGGTGATGATCGAGGAGAGCGATGACCAGCCCCCACCGCAGTGCCGCCCGCATCCAGATCGGCACCACCCTGCGCCGGATGCGCGAGGAAGCGGGCGTGCCCCGCGAACGTGTGGGCGAGGTCCTGCACTGCACCATGACCAAGATCAGCAACATCGAGAACGCGATCAGCGGCGTCAAGCAGGCCGAGCTGGAGAAGCTGCTCGACCTCTACCGGGCGGACGACGCGACGCGGGACGACTTGCTCGGCCTCAACTCCGAGGCGCACCGCCGCCGGCCGAAGAGCAAGATCGGCGGCGCGATCCACCCCTGGCTGCGCCGCATCCTCGACGTGGAAGCCATCGCCACCGAGGCCCTGTACTCGTCGTTCGAGCTGATCCCGGCGGTGCTCCAGACCGAGGCCTACGCCCGCACGCTCATGGCCGGCGTCGGCCTCGGCGGCGAGGCGTTGGAGAAGAACCTCCACCTGCGGATGGAGCGCCGGGCGCTGCTGACCGACCGCGAACCGCCCCTCCAGCTGTGGGCGGTGATCGC
Organism: Saccharothrix sp. NRRL B-16314; assembly: GCF_000716595.1. Taxonomy (GTDB): domain Bacteria; phylum Actinomycetota; class Actinomycetes; order Mycobacteriales; family Pseudonocardiaceae; genus Actinosynnema. Next base: position 39,685 of record NZ_JNXC01000002.1, on the reverse strand, counting down.
GGAACCGGCGCTGCGGGCGAACATCGGCGGGCCGGAGGTCATGCGCGACCAGGTCAAGCACGTGCTGGGGTTGACCGAGATGGAGAACGTCGTGGTCCAGGTCATGCCCGAAGGGGCAGGGGCGCACGCGTTGAGCGGCACTACGCTGACCTTGTTCCGGCTTCCCGAAAAGCTGCCGTCGCTGGTCAGCGTCGACACCCCGTTCGGAGATCACTTCGTGGACGCGCCCAACCAGGTCGACAAGACGAGCCGCTGGTTCGACTACACCCGTGCGAAGGCGTTGGGGGTGGAGGAAAGCCGTGAACTCCTGACCCGGATCACGGAGGAGACCTGATGACCCTGAAGCTAGACCAGTGGACCAAGTTCAGCGGTGGTGGCTCCAACTGCGTCGAGGTCATGCGCACGGCCGACGAAGTGCTCGTCCGCAACAGCAACCGGCCTGAAGAAGCCCCACAGCGCTTCACCTACAGCGAGTGGGACTTCTTCACGCGCGGCACCAAACTGGGCGTCTTCGACCTCTGAGCAGCTACTTGCGGAACGTGATCTGGAGGGTCGGGGCGGAGGTCTCGGCGAAGAAGTCGTTGCCCTTGTCGTCCACCACGACGAACGCCGGGAAGTCCTCCACCTCGATCTTCCAGACCGCCTCCATGCCCAGCTCGGGGTACTCCAGCACCTCGACCTTGCGGATGCAGTCCTGCGCCAGCCGCGCCGCCGGTCCGCCGATCGAACCCAGGTAGAACCCGCCGTGCTCCTGGCACGCCTGCGTCACCTGCTTGGACCGGTTGCCCTTGGCCAGCATCACCAGCGACCCGCCGGCCGCCTGGAACCGCTCGACGTACGAGTCCATCCGCCCGGCCGTCGTCGGCCCGAACGACCCGGACGCGTAACCCTCGGGCGTCTTGGCCGGCCCGGCGTAGTACACCGGGTGGTCCTTCAGGTACTGCGGCATCGGCTCGCCCGCGTCCAGCCGTTCCATGATCTTGGCGTGCGCGATGTCCCGCGCCACCACCAGCGGCCCGGTCAGCGACACCCGCGTCTTCACCGGCAACGACGACAGCGTCGCGCGGATCTCCGACATCGGCCGCGTCAGGTCGATCTGCACGACCTCGTCGGACAGCTCCTCGCCGTGGACGTCGGGCAGGAAGTGCGCCGGGTCGCGTTCCATCTGCTCGATGAAGATCCCCTCGGGGGTGATCTTCGCCTTGGCCTGCCGGTCCGCCGAGCACGACACCGCGATGCCGACCGGGCAGGACGCGCCGTGCCGGGGCAGCCGGATGACGCGCACGTCGTGGCAGAAGTACTTGCCGCCGAACTGGGCGCCGATGCCGAAGTTCCGGGTCAGCTCCAGCACCTGCTGCTCCAGGTCGACGTCCCGGAACGCGTGCCCGAGCGCCGAACCCTCCGTCGGCAGGCCGTCGAGGTAGCGGGCGGACGCGAGCTTGGCGACCTTCAGGTTCTGCTCCGCCGACAGACCGCCGACGACGACCGCCAGGTGGTACGGCGGGCAGGCCGCGGTGCCGAGCGAGCGCAGCTTCTCGTCCAGGAACTTGGCCAGCCGCGACGGGTTCAGCAGCGCCTTCGTCTCCTGGTACAGGAACGTCTTGTTGGCCGACCCGCCGCCCTTGGCCATGAACAGGAACTCGTACTTCGGCTCGACGCCCGGCGCGGTGAACAGGTCGATCTGCGCGGGCAGGTTGGTGCCGGTGTTCTTCTCGTCCCAGAAGCTGACCGGTGCCATCTGCGAGTACCGGAGGTTCAACTCCTGGTACGCCTCGAAGATGCCGCGCGACAGGGCTTCCGCGTCGGTTCCGCCGGTCAGCACGGACTCGGTGCGCTTGCCCATCACGATGGCGGTGCCGGTGTCCTGGCACATGGGCAGCACGCCGCCCGCCGAGATGCACGCGTTGCGCAGCAGGTCCATGGCGACGAACCGGTCGTTGCCGCTGGCTTCGGGGTCGTCCACGATCGCCCGCAGCTGGGCCAGGTGCGAGGGCCGCAGCAGGTGCTGGATGTCCCGGATGGCCTCCTTGGCCAGCAGCGTCAACGCTTCCGGCTCGACCTGGAGGAACGTCCGGCCGGCGGCCTCGACGACCGACACCCCGTCCGGCGTGACGAGCCGGTACTCGGTGTGGTTGTCCTTGGCCAGGGGCAGGACGTCGGTGTACTGGAACTCAGGTGCCAAGAGGTTCGGCGGAGGCACGTCGCGGGCTCCCTTGCGCGCTTCGGGTTCCGCCGAACTTATACCGAGACCGCCGCCGCGTCCCGTTGCCGTGATGTGATTCGCGTCGTGGTCGACAGTCTCACCAAGCGCCGGCTCCCCGAAGCCGAACTCGACGCCCTCGTCCGCCGCGTCCTCGGGGTGCCGCTCGCGGAGCACGTCGAGCTGACGGAGGGCATGTTCAACACCGCCTACCGGCTCACGGCGGCGGATGGTCGCGTGACCGTGCTGAAGGTCGCGCCGCCCTCGGACGTGCCGCTGCTGACGTACGAACGCGACCTGATGCGCACGGAGGCGTTGGCGTTCGAGCTGATGGCGGCGCACGGGCTGCCGGTGCCGGAGGTCCTGCTGCACGAGGACGGCCTGCTGCTGATGACGGCGCTGGCGGGCGAGCCGTGGTCCGCCGCACGGCCGGGGTTGAGCGACGCCGAGCACGGGGCGTTGCGGCGTGAGCTGGGCGTGATCGTCCGTGACCTGCACCGGATCACGGGTGACGTGTTCGGCTACGTCCAGGGCCCGAACGCGCCGACGTGGCGTGAGGCGTTCACGAAGATGGTGGACGCCGTGCTCGCCGACGCGGACCGGTTCGGCGTGGAGTTGCCCGACGTGCGGCCGGCGTTCGCGGCCCGCGCGCACCTGCTGGACGAGGTCGCCGAACCGGTGTTGGTGCACTTCGACCTGTGGGAGGCGAACATCTTCCTGGCCGACAGCCGGGGTGGAGGTCTCCGGATCGAGGGCATCATCGACCCGGAGCGCGCGCTGTTCGGCGACCCGTTGGCCGAAATCGCGACCGTGGCGTTGTTCGCCGAGTTGGACGACGACTTCGCCGCCGGCTACGGCACGGACGCGTTCACCGAGTCGGAACGAACCCGGATCGCGCTCTACCGCGCGTACCTGTGCCTGGTGATGATCGTGGAGGGCGTGCCGCGCGGGTACACCGGTGACGAGCGCGAGGCGCACGTCCGGTTCTTCCGCGAGCGGCTCGCCGAGTACCTGGAGCTCTAGGCGCTGAACGCGGAAGGCCGGGCCGGCCCCCGACCGCCCCGACCTTCCTCAGCGTGCGACCGCCTCCGCGCAATGGGGCGGAGGCGTCGCATGGCTCGTGTAACGCACGACCGTGCCGTGACAGGAGTCACAAGTCAATCCTGCTGACGGGGGTGACTCCTGCTGTATCGCGTCAGCTCGCGTAGGCCCGCAGCTTCGCCGCCCGCTCGCCCTGCCGGAGCTTCGACATGACCTCGCGCTCGATCTGCCGCACCCGCTCCCGCGACAGGCCGAACTGCTTGCCGATCTGGTCCAGCGTGCGCGGCTGGCCGTCTTCCAGGCCGTACCGCAGCCGGATCACCGACTGCTCGCGCGGCTCCAGCGTGGAGAGCACGCGCCGCAGGTCGTCCTGCAGCAGGCCGGAGATGACCGCGCTCTCCGCGTCCGTCGCGTCGGAGTCCTCGATGAAGTCGCCCAGCGGGGCGTCCTCCTCGGCGCCGACGGGCATGTCGAGGCTCACCGGGTCGCGGGCGTGGTCGAGCAGGTCGACGACCTTCTCCGGCGTCAGCCCCGCCTCCTTCGCCAGCTCCTCGTTGGTCGCCTCGCGGCCGAGCTGCTGGTGCAGGTCGCGCTTGATCCGGGCGAGCTTGTTGACCTGCTCCACGAGGTGGACGGGCAGCCGGATCGTGCGGCCCTGGTCCGCCATTCCCCGGGTGATCGCCTGGCGGATCCACCAGGTCGCGTAGGTCGAGAACTTGAAGCCCTTGGTGTAGTCGAACTTCTCCACCGCGCGGATCAAGCCCAGGTTGCCTTCCTGGATGAGATCCAACAGCGGCATTCCGCGTCCGGTGTATCGCTTCGCAAGGGAAACGACCAACCGGAGATTCGCTTCGAGAAGGTGGTTCTTTGCCATGTGACCATCGCGGATCAACGCGCGCAGTTCGCGGCGGCGCTCATCCGGCAGACCGGGATGGGTCTCCAGCTTGTGCTGCGCGAAGACGCCCGCCTCGATCCGCTTGGCGAGTTCCACCTCGTCGGCCGCGGTCAGCAGCGCCGTCTTGCCGATGCCGTTCAAGTAGACTCGAACCAGGTCGGCGGCAGGTCCCTGGGCGTCCAGGTCCAGCTCGGCGCTCGTGGTGGTCGTGATGGCCGTGTCGTTCCCGACCTGTCGGTCGAGGAGCCTCGGGACGGTCATGGAGCTCCCTCCCCCTTGTGTCGCGGGCTGGCAGTGCGGTCGTGTCGCACACTCCGCGCTGCGTTGCGCGGCGCACCTTTCGGTGTCTGACACTTGGGAAACGCGAACCCGGGCGAAATGGTTCCCGCTTCCCATGACCAAGAGACGTCACTGCCGTCACAGCGGTTGCGCGCCGAATCCTGAGGATTGGCTGAGAGGGATCTAGAGTTCCACCAACACGGTGAACGGACCGTCGTTCACACTCCGTACGGACATCATCGCGCCGAACCGCCCGGTTTGCACCCGGGCGCCCTTCCGCCGCAGTTCCGCGACCACCTGATCGATCAACGGCTCCGCGTGCTCAGGGCGTGCGGCGGCGGTCCAGGACGGCCGCCGCCCCTTCTTCGTCTCGCCGTAGAGTGTGAACTGGCTCACGACCAACAGCGGTGCACCCGTTGTGGCGCACGACTCTTCGTCCCTGAGGACGCGCAATTCGTGGAGCTTCCGGGCCATCACGTGCGCCTTGTCGGCGCCGTCGTCGACATGCACTCCCAGCAGCACCAACAGGCCGGGCTCCTCGATCGCGCCCACGACCTCGCCGTCCACGGTGACGGACGCCTCTGTGACGCGCGCCACCACCGCTCTCACGCGGGCACCACCATGCCGTGCCGGACGAGCTCGCGGACCACCGGCAGCGCCGCTTCGGCGAGCGCGTCGGCGTCCAGGTCGTGGGCGTAGGCGAGCAGCGCGACCAGGTCTTCCAGGGGGAGCGCGCCGCGGAAACCCGCCAGCAGCTTCGCCGCGGTCTCGTCCAGCTCGTGCTGCCAACCGGGGCCGTCAGTGCGGTGGAGGCGGCGGACGACCGACTCCCAGCCCTCCTCCGACGGAGCCGAGACCTCTTCCAGGAGGACCGTCTCCGGGACGTCGAAGCGGGTGGCCAGGAGCTTGGCGTTGTCGGTGGCGCGCAGCCAGGCGACCCGGTCCAGCCAGGCGGCGGACTCCGGGCCCAGCGGGTCGTCGTAGGCCTGGCGGAGGTCTTCGCAGACGACCTCGGCGTGCTCGGTGTCGGTGCGGCGCAGCGTGACGAAGCCGAACCCGACGCCCTCGACGTCGTTCTCGGCGAACCAGTCCAACCAGGCCGAGGCCTTGGCGCGACCCTCGTCGCTGCGCGGGTCAACGCCCGCGTCACGCAGCCAGGTGCCGACGTACAGGGCGGGGTCGGCGATGTCCCGCTGCACGAACCACGCGTCCACCCCGCCGTGCGGTAGCCAGGCCGAGACCCTGTCCGCCCAGTCCTCGCCCTTGCGGTGCAGCCAGGAGGCCAGCAGCTGGCCCACACCGCCCTCGTTGAGGAAGGAGGGCATCTGGCGGACGACGAGGGCGCTGGCGTCGTCACCGGCGAGGCCGGAGTCCCGGTAGACGTAGTCGACGCGGGGCGGGCCGACGACGAACGGCGGGTTGCACACGACCTGGTCGAACCGCCGGCCGCGCAGGGGGCCGAACCACTCGCCCTGGCGGAGCTCGACGTCGACCTCGTTGATGCGGAAGGTGCCCGCCGCCAGTGCCAGCGCGCGCTCGCTCAGGTCGGTGGCGGTGATCTTCTGCGCGTGGCGGCTCGCGTGCAGGGCCTGGACGCCGCAACCCGTGCCCAGGTCGAGCAGCGTGCCGACCTGACGGCGGGAGGTGGCGCGGGCCAGGCTGATGGACGCGTGGCCGACACCCAGCACGTGGTCGGTCGGCACCGGTCCGCCGCGCTGCTCGGAGTCCTGGTCGGCGATGACCCACCAGGAGCCCTCGTCGTCGCCGTAGGGCCGGATGTCCAGCCCCGCCCGCAACCCGTCCCCGTCGGCGCGCAGCACCTCGGCCTTGACGGCGGTGTCCAGGTCGACGTCGGGCAGGGCTTGCCGGACGGCGGCCTCGGACTCGGTGTCACCGAGCAGGAACAGGCGGGTCAGGGTGCCCAGCGCACCGGCGTCACGGGTGGCCCGCCGGGCGGCCTCGGGCTCACCGCGGCCCAGCGCGGCGTGGGCCTGCGGCCCGAGCACGTCGACCACCCCGTCCGCGTCGTAGTCGGCGGCCAGGAACGCCGCGCGCAGCCGGGCGGTCAGGTCGGCAGAAAGATCAGGGAGCACCCCGCCATCGTCCCGCGCCCCACCCACCCCCGCCCACCCAACCCCCAGAACCGTGAGTCCTACGTTCGGAACGCGTGAGTCCTACGTTCCGAACGCGTGAGTCCTACGTTCCGGTCGCGTGAGTCCTACGTTCAGAACACCCGAATTCAACGCTCAGAACGCGCCCAGCGTCACGGCCAGCGCGATCGCCAGGGCCAACCGCTGGTCCGGGTCGTCCAACGGCAACGACGTCACCGCCGCCATCCGCTGCATCCGGTAGCGCAACGTGTTCGGGTGCACGGCCAGCGCCCGCGCCGCCTCCCGCGCGTCGCCCTGCGCCGCCAACCACGCCCGCAACGTCACCGCGTACTGCGTCCCGTGCTCCGCGTCGTGCCGCACCAGGTCCGCCACCGGCCCCCGCGTCGGCAACCGCCCGGCCTCCGCCACCCCCGCCAACCGCCGCAGCAACACCCGAGCCCACGCCGCGTCGTACACCACGGGCTCACCGTCCGACAGCGCCAGGCACTCGTCGGCTTCATCCCGCGCGGCGGGCAACGACGTCGCGTCCGCCCGCCCGCCGATCCCCGCCATCACCACGGCCTCCGCGGGCAGCTCACGCGCCAGCGCCCGCACCCACTCCACGGCCGCCGCAGGGTCCTCCCCGCACGGCAGCACGGTGTACAGGACGTTGCCGAACAACGCCGAGCGCCCTGGTCGTGACCAGCCAAAACCCGCCGTCGCCCGGGAGAACGCCAACAACGCCGCCCCGTGCTCACCCTCACCGGCGTGCGCCTGCACCGCGATGACCCGCAGGTCGAAAGACGGCAAACCCAGCCGGACGAGGTTCCCCGGCGCACCGGAGTCCAGCGCCTCGATCACCAGGTCGGCCTCGGCCTGCCGCTCCAGGTCCGCCGACGCACGCGCCCGCAGCAGGTGCAACGCCGCCGTCCGCGCCCCGTCCACCAGCGCCGCCGCACGCCCCGAGTCGACGTTGCGGTCCACCTCCACCCACACCGACCCCAGCAGCTCACGCCCCGCCCGCACCGCCGCCACCAGCCGCCCGCCGAGCCGGTCGGTGAGCTTCGGCACGAACAGCGGCTCGTCGGACCGCGCCAGGTGGGTGAACACCCCGTACGCGTCCAGCGCCTGCCACGCCTCCTCCGGCACCCGCCGCCCCAGGATGGTCTGCACCCGCACCGGGTCAACGTCCTGCTGCCGGTACGAGTACGCCAGCACCCGAGACTGCTGGTCCTCGATCGTCACCGGCCCGCCGACCACCGCCGCGATCGCGTCCGCCACCGCGAACAGGTCACCGGAACCCTGACCGCCGAGCACCAACGTCTGCGCGACGTTCGCCAACTGCCCCCAGGGCACCGACGGGTCCACCAGCAGCACCGCCGCCCCGGACCGCTTCGCCGCCGCGACCACCCGTTCGTCCAACGGGGGCGACCCGTGCAGCACGACCGCCGCCGCCGACGTCCCACCGACCAGCCGGGCCGCCGCGGCGGGCGTCGGCACACCCAACCCGAGCAGGACGTCGTCCGGCGCGGCCTGCGTGTGCTCCGCCGGATCGTGCAGCGCCACGCCGCGCAGCTGCACGTCCCGCCCCCGCGGCGCGCAGCTCAGGTGCGTGCCGAGGCTCCCGAGCACGTCCACCAGGCGATCAAGGGCGACCACAGCGGGATCGTACGGTCAGCGGGCCCGACGCGCGGCGATTGTGAATTCGATACCGGGCAGGTACCGGTCAGGACCACGCAGTGGGACGATGGAGGCATGGCCAGTCCCGAGCGCGAAGGCACACCGGTGCTCATCACCGAAGCGGCTCCTTCCTTCGAGGAGCAGCACGCCGCGCGCAAGCGCAAGTACGCGATCATGATGGGCGCCCGCATCCCGTGCCTCATCCTGGCGATGGTGTTCTACGAGACCTGGTGGCTGGCCCTGGCCCTGATCGTGCTGTCCGTGCCGCTGCCGTGGATGGCGGTGCTGATCGCGAACGACCGGCCTCCCCGCAAGGCGGAGAAGCCCAGCCGTTTCGCCCAGGAGCACCGCGCCCTCGAAGCCCGCGACCATCACGTCATCGACGGCTGAGAAACCCCCGGAGGCACCCCCGGTCGAACGGGTTGGGCGCCGACACCGGACACCGCCCGAGCCGCCGCACGCACACCGCCGAGCAGCGCCTCGCGCCGTGACGCCCCGGACAGCCACGCCGCCAGCAACCCGGCGTCGAACGCGTCACCGGCCCCGGTCGAGTCGACGCACTCGACGCCCTCGGCCGGCACCGACACCACGCCGTCCCGGTCCACCCAGCTCGCACCGTCCGCGCCGGACGTCAACGCCACCGCACCCACCACGTCCAGCAGCGCGGACGCCGAAGCGGGCGACGCCGAGCCGGTGAGCGCCACGAGTTCCTCGGTGTTGGGCAGCAGCACGTCCACCCCGCGCACGTCGTCCAGGAACCCGTCGTAGATCAACGCCGCCGACTGCGGGTCGACCGACGTGGTCAGCCCCGCGTCCCGGGCCGCCCGCAACGCCGCCACCCCGGCCGCCCGCGACGACGCGTCCAGCAGCACGTACCCGGAGAGGTGCAGGTGGGACGCGTCCCGCAGCAGCCCGGGGTCGAGGTCGTCGGGGGAGAACCGGGCGTTCGCGCCCCGGTCGGGCAGCATGCTCCGCTGGCCGGTGTCGTCCACCAGCACCACCACGCAGCACGTAGCCGCCTCGGGGTCGACCGCGAACGCGCACCGCACCCCGGCCGTCGTCAGCTCCGAGTGGACCTGCCGACCGGCGGAGTCCGCGCCGACGCGCGCCACCAGCACGGGTGACGTGCCGCAGGCGGCCAGCCACACCGCCGTGTTCGCGCCCGCACCTCCGGGCTCGATGGTCACCGACGCCCGCGAGTCGCCGCCGTGCACGATCGGCCCCGCGTGCCGGGCCACCACGTCCAGCCCGGCGTCGCCGACGACCACGATCCCCGTCACGCCGCCAGCTCCACGGCCACCCGCGCGGCCAACGAGGCGTTCGACACCACCAGGGCCTCGTTCGCGTCCAGGCTCACCCCGGCGCTCGCGGTGTGGAAGTGCTCCAGCAGCACCGGCGTGACCTCCTTGCCGTGCACGTCACGCTCGCGCAGCAGCTCCAGGCCCTCGGTCAGCAGCCGTTCGTGCAGGTCGGCGGCCATCTCGAACTCGACCGGGATCGGGTTGGCCAGCAGCACGCCCGCCGAACCCGGCACCGTCCGGTGCGCCGCCACGACCGCCGCCGCGTCCGCCACCGAATCCACCCGCCACGGCACGTCGAACTCCGACTCGCGCCGGTAGAACGCGGGGAACCGGTCCGTGCCGAAGCCGAGCACCGGCACGGACCGGGTCTCCAGCAGCTCCAGCGTCGCGCCCATGTCGAGGATCGACTTCACGCCCGAGCAGACCACCAGCACGGGTGTCGTGGCCAGCACGTCCAGATCGGCGGACACGTCCCACGTCTCCCGCGCGCCGCGGTGCACGCCGCCCAGACCGCCGGTGGCGAACACCCCGATCCCGGCCGCAGCCGCCAACGCCGCCGTGCTGGCGACCGTCGTGGCGCCGTCGCGCTTCAACGCGTACGCGGCGCCCAGGTCACGGCGGGACAGTTTCACCAGGTCGTTGGCCGGATCGCAGACGTAATCGAGTTCGGCGGGGGTCAGCCCGATCTTGGGCACACCGCCGAGCACGGCGATCGTGGCGGGCACCGCGCCCGCGGCGCGCACCACGCCTTCGAGCCGTTCGGCGACCTCGCGGTTGCGGCCGGGCGGTAGCCCGTGGGACAGGATCGTGCTCTCCAACGCGACCACCGGCCGGTTCTCGGCCAGGGCGGATCGGACTTCGTCGGTGATGCTCGGCGTACTCACGAGGGTCCATCATCCCAGGTACGCTGAGCCCGTGAGCACGCAGACTCTGCCCGAGGTGGAGACCCGGCCGGAAGGCACGGACCACACCGGGGACGACACCCCGAAGATGTTCCACTACGTGCGCAAGGCCAAGATCGCGGAAAGCGCGGTGATGGGCACGCACGTGGTGGCGTTGTGCGGCGAGGTGTTCCCGGTGACGAAGTCGCCCAAGCCGGGGTCCCCCGTCTGCCCGGATTGCAAGAAGATCTACGAGGGCCTGCCCAAGGGCGGCGGCGAGTAGACCTCCGCGGAAGTCCGACACCCCGGCGCGCCACCCGCGTGCCGGGGTGAGTCGTGCGATTCAGACACCGCGCGATTCGCGCTCGGGCCGCGGCTTCACCCGTTCCACCGGCAACGGCACCGTGTGGTTGGTGTCCGCCGGCGACGGCGCGGTGCCGGTAGCCGCAGCAGATCCGGCCGCACCGCCGGAACCAGCCGCCCCGCTCGGCCCGGCAGACCCGCTCGGCCCGGCAGACCCGCCCGAACCGCCCGAACCGCCCGAACCGCCCGAACCAGCAGACCCGCTCGGTCCGGCGGCGTCACCCCGCGACACCTGCCGCCCCTTGTCGGCCCGCCGCCGCTCGGCCGCCCGCTCGATCTCCAGCCGCTGCCACCGCCGCCGCTGCCGCCGGGTCATCCGCGCCGGCCACATCTCCTGCAACGCGCTGTTGAAGTAGGCGCCCAGCGTGATCGCCAGCCCGATCAGGTAGGCGAACAGCAGGAACGCGATCGGCGTCGCCAGCGCCCCGTACGTGTACCCGGTCGTCGTGATCCACTGGATGTACAGCCGCAGCCCGATGGACGACAGCAGGAACACCGCCATCGCCAGCACCGCCCCCGGCATCAGCCGGTGCCACGGCAGCTTGTTCGGCAGCGACACCTTGTAGAGCGTCGCCAACGCCACCACCAGCAGCACCGCGATGCCCGGGTAGTAGAACGCGCTCAGCCACGACTCGATGACCGGCTGCCACGAATCCGGGAACACCTGCGGCAGGAGGTCGGGGCCGAGGGCCAGCACCGGCAGGCCGACGATCAGCAGCACCAGGCTCGCCATGTACAGCAGCAGCGCGAAGATCCGCTGCCACACCTCGTTGCGCACCCCGTACTGGTCGTGCGCCGCGGTGATCGCGTCCACGAACGACGACATCGCCGACGACCCGGCCCACAGCGAGATCAGGAACCCGACCGAGACGATCTCGCCCTTGCCGGTGGTGAGGATCTGGTCGACGGTGGGCACGATCACCTCGTTGACCACGTCCTGGCTGAAGATCGTCCGGCAGGTCGAGATGATCCGGTCCTTGACCGCGCTGACGACCTCCGGCCCGAACCAGTCCCCGAGGTACCCGAGGCTGCCCAGCAATCCCAGCAACAGCGGCGGGAACGACAAGACCTGCCAGAACGCCGCCTCGGCCGCCTCGGAGAAGATGCTCCCCTCCCACGCCTTCGACAGCGTGCGCGCCAACAGACGCAGGGGCCCCTTGCGACCCGCGCTGCGTGCTGTCTCGTCCCTCGGCGAACCCATCGCAACATCAAGCATGGTGCATCCCGGGTGATTTCGCGGCATCGGCGCCCGTGTGCCGAGGGCGCAGCGGGTAGGCTGTCCATGCCCTCGACGGTCACCCGCACCGAGGGCATTTGCGTGTCCACCACCGCAACAGCGCCGCACGGACGCCGCACCACCCGCAGGGCACCGCCGCTGATCAGCGCAGAAGGGGTTTCGAGGTTGTCGCAACCGCAAGTCGCCACGACCCGTCCCCTCCGCGCCTGGCAGCGGCGCGCCCTCACCAAGTACCTGGCCGCGAAGCCCAAGGACTTCCTCGCGGTCGCGACCCCCGGCGCCGGCAAGACGACGTTCGGCCTGCGCGTCGCGGCGGAACTGCTGGCTGACCGCACGGTCGAGGCGATCACCATCGTCGCCCCCACCGAGCACCTGAAGCACCAGTGGTCGCAGGCGGCGGCCGACGTGGGCATCGCGATCGACTCGAACTTCCGCAACACCAACGCGGTGACGTCCCGCGACTACCACGGCGTCGCCCTCACGTACGCCCAGGTCGCGGCGCACCCGATGCTGCACCGGGTCCGCACGGAGAACCGCAAGACGCTGGTCCTGCTGGACGAGATCCACCACGGCGGCGACGCGAAGTCCTGGGGCGACGCGATCCGCGAGGCGTTCACGCCCGCCGTGCGCCGGCTGTGCCTGACGGGAACCCCGTTCCGCTCGGACGACTCGCCGATCCCGTTCGTCAGCTACGAACCGGGCCCGGACGGCGTCCAGCGCAGCCGCTCGGACCACTCCTACGGCTACGCGGACGCGTTGCGCGACGGCGTGGTCCGGCCGGTGATCTTCCTCGCCTACTCCGGTGAGGCGAGCTGGCGGACGAGCGCGGGGGAGGAGTTCTCCGCGCGGCTCGGCGAGCCGTTGACGCAGGAGCAGACCGCGCGGGCGTGGCGGGTGGCGCTGGACCCGACGGGGGAGTGGATGCCGTCGGTCCTCAAGGCCGCCGACATGCGCCTGACCCAGCTGCGCGAGGGCGGCATGCCGGACGCGGGCGGCCTGGTGATCGCCACCGACCAGACCGTGGCCAAGGCCTACGCGGAGATCCTGAAGCGGCACACGGGCCACGACGCGACCCTGGTGCTGTCCGACGACCCGAAGGCGTCCGGCCGGATCGCCGAGTTCGGCGCCACCCGGGACCGGTGGATGATCGCCGTCCGGATGGTGTCGGAAGGCGTGGACGTGCCGCGGCTGGCCGTCGGCGTGTACGCCACCAGCGCGTCGACGCCCCTGTTCTTCGCCCAGGCCGTCGGCCGGTTCGTGCGGCAGCGCGCCAAGGGCGAGACGGCCAGCGTCTTCGTGCCCAGCGTGCCCGTCCTGCTCGGCCTGGCCAGCGAGCTGGAGCAGCAGCGCGACCACGTGCTCGGCAAGCCGCACCGCGAGAAGGACGGCTGGGACGACGAGCTGCTGGCCCAGGCGAACCAGGTCAAGGACGAGCCGGGCGAGGAGGAGCGGGCGTTCACCGCCCTCGGCGCGTCGGCCGAACTCGATCAGGTGATTTACGACGGCTCCTCGTTCGGCACGGCGGCGTTCGCGGGGAGTGACGAAGAGCAGGAGTACCTCGGCCTGCCGGGTCTGCTGGAACCCGATCAGGTGCGCGCGCTGCTGCGGCAGCGGCAGGAGAAGCAGCTGGTCGAGGCCGGCAAGCGCCCGGTCGCCGCGCCGCCTCCGCCCGCACCGGCCCGCGCGGCCGGCGTGCAGGAACGGCTGGCCCAGCTGCGCAAGGAGCTCAACACCCTGGTGGCCATGCACCACCACCGCACCAAGAAGCCGCACGGCAAGATCCACAACCAGCTGCGCGAGTACTGCGGGGGTCCGCCGACCGCGATGGCCAGCATCGAGCAGCTCGAAGAGCGCATCGCCACGCTGCGCTCTTGGTGACCTGGTGTAGCCAACTGCGACATTAGGCGTAGTCAGATGACCGTTCGGTTACCTCGTCGTTAGCGCATCGTGCCTACTTGACCGGTCAAGTGTGCTTCCGGTCACCGCCTGTCCCGGCATACGTTGTGCGCCACAACATTTTCGCTTCTGCGTGAAAGGGATGGCGGATGCGCAGCAAGAGCCTCGCTCTCATCGCCGTTGGCACCGGCCTCGCCGTGGCCATGACGGCATGTGGCGCCAACACGTCCACCGGTGGCAACACCACGGACACCAACACGAACAGCGGCTCGGGCGGCGCGAAGGTCGGCGTCATTCTCCCCGAGACCGCCAGTTCCGCACGCTGGGAAGGTTTCGACAAGCCGCTGCTGGAGAAGGCGCTCAAGGCCGAAGGCCTCGAAGCCGACATCCAGAACGCCCAGGGCGACGTCCAGAAGTTCTCCACCCTCGCCGACGGCATGATCAACGCCGGGGTCAAGGTCCTGATCATCGCGACGCCCAACAGCGAGATCGGCGCGACGGTCGCGAAGAAGGCCGAGGCGCAGGGCATCCCGGTCATCGACTACGACCGGCTGAACCTGGGCGGCAGCTCGAAGTACTACGTCTCGTTCGACAACGTGAAGGTCGGCGAGCTCCAGGGCGAGGGCATGGTCCAGGGCCTGGCCGCGCTCGCGCCGGGCAAGAAGCCGGCCGAGATCATCGAGATCGAGGGCGCGCCGACCGACAACAACGCCACCCTCTTCCACCAGGGCCAGAAGAAGGTCCTGGAGCCCAAGTACGCCTCGGGCGACCTCAAGCTGGTCCAGTCCCAGCCGATCGACAACTGGGACAACCAGAAGGGTGGCACCACCTTCGAGCAGATCCTGACCGGCAACGGCCAGAAGGTCGACGGCGTCGTCGCCGCCAACGACGGCCTCGCGGGTGCGGTCATCACCGTGCTGAAGAAGTACGGCCTGAACGGCAAGGTCCCGGTCACGGGCCAGGACGCCACCCCGGAGGGCCTCCAGGCCATCCTGCGCGGCGACCAGTTCATGACCGTGTTCAAGCCGATCAACGAGCAGGCCGAGGCGACCGCCAAGCTGGCCGCGGCGCTGGCCAAGGGCGACACGGCGGCGGCCGACAAGCTGGCCACCGGCGTCACCAAGGACACCAAGGGCAACCGCGACGTCAAGTCGGTCCTGCTGCCCGCTCAGCTGATCACCAAGGACAAGGTCAAGACGGTCGTGGACGCGGGCTTCGTCAAGGCGACGGAGATCTGCGCCGGCGACCTGGCCGCCGTCTGCACCGAGCTCGGCATCAAGTAGTCCAGCTCGCGCCGGGGCGGGGTGTGGGAGACGCACCCCGCCTCGGCGCGCCCACCCGTGTGTGGGGCAAAAAAGGGTTAGACGGAGGAAATCCAGTGAGCGAGCCGATCCTCGAACTTCGCGGCATCAACAAGAGTTTCGGTCCCGTGCACGTCCTGCACGACATCGACTTCGACGTGCACCCCGGCCAGGTCACCGCCCTCGTCGGCGACAACGGCGCGGGCAAGTCGACGTTGGTCAAGTGCATCGCGGGCATCCACCCGACCGACTCCGGTCAGGTCCTGTTCAACGGCGACGAAGTGCACATCCACGGGCCGCGCGACGCCGCGAACCTGGGCATCGAGGTCGTCTACCAGGACCTCGCGCTGTGCGACAACCTCGACATCGTCCAGAACATGTTCCTCGGCCGGGAACGCGGCAAGCTCGGCATGCTCAACGAAGCCGACATGGAGCAGGCCGCCCGCACGACCCTGACCTCGCTCTCGGTCCGCACGGTCAAGTCGGTGCGCACGCAGGTCGCGTCGCTGTCCGGTGGGCAGCGCCAGACCGTCGCCATCGCCAAGGCCGTGCTCTGGAACAGCAAGGTCGTGCTGCTGGACGAGCCGACCGCGGCGCTGGGCGTCGCGCAGACCCGCCAGGTCCTCGACCTGGTCCGGCGACTCGCCGAGCAGGGCCTGGGCGTGGTGCTGATCAGCCACAACATGAACGACGTGTTCGAGGTCGCGGACCGCATCGCGTGCCTCTACCTCGGCCGGATGGCAGCCGAGGTGAACACCAAGGACGTCACCCACGGCCAGGTGGTCGAGCTGATCACCGCCGGGCGCTCCGGGGACCTGGGCATCGCCCGCCCCGAGACCGCCACCATCTGATGTCCGCCAGTGACGGCCGCCCGCCCGGCCAAGCACCCCACGACGAGGAACGCAGCATGTCCAAGACCACCAGCGAGACGTCCCCGCAGGACACCCCGCAGGGCGCCGCAATCTCCGACTTCGGCATCGACACCACCTCCCAGTCCACCGGTGAGGCGGCGCGCGACTACGTGGCCCGACTGCGCGGCGGCGAACTGGGCTCCCTGCCCGCGCTGCTCGGCGTGATCGTGCTGCTCATCGTGTTCAGCTCGCTGGCCGACACCTTCCTGACCCTCGGCAACATCGCGAACCTGCTCGCCCAGGGCGCGAGCGTCGTGATCATCGCGATGGGCCTGGTGTTCGTCCTGCTCCTGGGCGAGATCGACCTGTCCGCCGGCACCGCGTCCGGTGTGTGCGCCTCGGTGATGGCGCTGCACCTGGTCAAGGGCGGCAACCTGCTCGGCGGCATGGGCGACACCGTCTTCTACCTGTTCTGCGGCATCCTCGTGCTGGCCGCCGTGTTCGCGGCCATGATGCGGATCTGGGCGGGCACGGCGCTGTCGCTGGTGGCGCTGGGCATCGCACTGTTCGGCGTGCCGGCCAACGCGTGGGTCGAGATGCTGCTGGCCGTCTGCGTCGGTGCCGCCATCGGCTCCATCACCGGCTTCCTCGTCGCCCGCGTCGGCATCCCGTCGTTCGTCGTGACCCTGGCGCTGTTCCTGGCCTGGGGCGGCGTCATCCTCCAGTTCATCGGTCAGGGCGGCACGCTCGGCCTGAACGACGACACGCTGTTCAACGTGGCCAACGGCAACCTGAGCACCGCGGGCTCGTGGGCGCTGTTCGTCCTCGCGACCGGCGGCTACGCGGCGGTCGTGCTCGGCCGCCACTTCAGCCGGCTGCGCCGCGGCCTGGTCGCGTCGCCCACCCCGATGGTGCTGGCCAAGGTCGGCGCGGTCGTGCTGCTGGCCGCGGTCGCCACCTACGCGTTGACGCTGAACCGCTCGCAGAGCAGCGTCGTGGTGATCACGGGCGTGCCGTTCGTGGTGCCGATCGTGCTCGTGCTGCTGGTCATCGGCACGTTCGTGCTCGAACGCACCCGCTACGGCCGGCACGTCTACGCCGTCGGCGGCAACAAGGAAGCGGCCCGCCGCGCCGGCATCAACGTGGCGCAGATCCGGATGAGCGTGTTCGTGATCGCCTCCACGCTGGCGGCCATCGGCGCGATCGTCTACTCGTCGAAGGTCGGCTCGGTCGACCCGAACGCCGGTGGCGGCAACACGCTGCTGATGGCGGTCGGCGCGGCCGTGATCGGCGGCACGTCGCTGTTCGGCGGCAAGGGCAAGCTGCGCGACGCGGTCATCGGTGGCGCGGTGCTCGCGATCATCCAGAACGGCATGGGCCTGCTCAAGCAGCCCGCCGCCGTGGTGTTCATCGTGACCGGCCTCGTCCTGCTGCTCGCCGCGAGCGTCGACGCGCTGTCCCGCCGCCGGGCGGCCACCACCGTCCGCTGACGTGAGCACACCGACCGCGGGAGCACGACCCGACGAGGTCCGCAGGCACAACCGCACGGCGCTGCTGCGCCGGCTGCACGTGGACGGCCCGTCCACCAGGGCGTCGCTGGCGGCTGAGCTCGGTCTCAACCGCAGCACGATCAAGGCCCTGGTGGACGGCCTGGCCGAGTCCGGGGTGGTGGCCGAGCGCGTGCCGGCCCAGCGCTCCGGCGCGGGCCGCCCGTCCCTGCTCGTGCTGCCGCAGCCGCACGCCGCGGTCGTGATGGCCATCGACGTCCGCGTCGAGCAGGTGGCGATGGCCATGGTGGGCCTCGGCGGGGACATCCTCGGCCGGGACTCGTGGAACCTGCACCACCGGTCCCGCGACCCCGGCGAGGTGATCACGCACGTCGCCGACTCGGCGAAGCTCCTCGCCGACGAGCTCGACGTGCAAGCAGTCGGTGTCGGAGTCTCCGTGCCCGGCGTGGTCCGGCGTGCGGACGGGCTCGTGCACGAGGCGCCCAACCTGCACTGGACCGACGTGGCGCTGGGCGAACGGCTGTCGTCGGTGCTCAAGGTGCCCGTCCAGGTCGGCAACGACGCCGAGCTGGGGGCACTGGCGGAACACGTGCGCGGCGCGGCCCGCCAGTCGTCCGACGTGGTCTACATCTCGGCCGACGTCGGCATCGGCGGCGGCGTGATCTCCAACGGCCAGCCGTTGCGCGGCACCGGCGGCTACGTGGGCGAGCTGGGGCACATGGTCGTGCGCCCCGGCGGCAGGCGTTGCTACTGCGGCTGTCAGGGCTGCTGGGAGACCGAAGTCGGCGAGGCCGCGCTCTGCCGTGCGCTGTCCCTGCCCGAGGACTCGCCGCGCGGCACCGTGGTGGCCGAGCTGCGGTCGTTGGCCGGGTCGCCGGACAGCGTGGCGCACCGGCTCGGCGAGTTCACCGAGTGGCTGGCCATGGGCCTGGTCACCGTGGTCAACATGCTGGGACCGGAACTGGTGGTGCTGGGCGACCTGTTCACCGCGCTGCCCGAGTCCATGGTCGACCAGCTCCGGCGCACCGTGCAGAAGCGATCCCTGGTGTCCCGCGCCGTCGGCGGCACCCGCATCGTCTCGTCGCCGTTGGGCCGTGACGCCAAGCTGATCGGCGCCGCCGAACTCGCCTTCGAGCCCGTGCTCGGCGAGGTCTGAGCGGCACCGCAGCTCCGTGCCCTGCTGCTCCGTGCCCCGCAGCTCCCTGCACCGCGACTTCCCGCACCGCGACTCCAGCACCGCGACTCTCCGTGGCGTGCAACGGACTCCGCGTCAACGTCCGCCGGCGTCGGGAAGCCTTCAGACGGCCCAGGAAAATGCAGGGGGGCGGGGACCCTCTCGGATCCCCGCCCCGGACGGCTAGGGTGCTACGAGCCCAGTCAGGGCTCGTGGTGGTCAGCCCTGCTGCAGCTCGGCAGCGAGTTCGCGCAGCTTGGTGCTGTGCTCACGGGCGTGGTGCCCGCAGAACAGCAACTCGCCCCCGGAGGGGAGCACGGCGCGAACCTGGGCAGCAGCCCCGCAGCGGTCGCAGCGGTCGGCAGCGGTCAACGCGGGGCGGGTGAGCGTCGTAGTCATGGAAATCTCCCTCCGTCCCGGCACCGGGGATCGGTGCCCTCACACCTAGCTGCGACCACTTCGCATCTGGCGGGTGCGCCGTGTTCGCTGCCTTCACTCTTGCAGACGTTCGGGCGGAAGTCAGTGTTCCCCTGACCGTGGCGACCCGCGTCACTCGTCATTTACCCGGCGTCGGAGTGGTCCGAACCTCTGGGTTCCACCGGATCGAACGGTCCGTGCTCACGTTCCGCTGTCGTGGCAACGGTTTCATGACCTGCTGATACGGCGTTGGACGCACACTCGTTGGGCCAAAAGGTGGGTCACCGGGGGTCGGAGCTGTGATCGGTAACACTTTGGTCAGCCCAGAGCGAACACGGCTCCCGATTCCACGATCCGGACACGATCAGGACACGATCGGCCGGTTCACGATCCTTTCCCCCACCCGTCAGATGGTCACGCGACGACCGTCGAACCGCGTCAGCCCGAACGAGGCGTCCTCGTGGCCGACCCGCACGTGGTCCCGCAGGATGCCGATGCCGACCGACTCGCCGAGCCGCACGGACTCGGTGAAGTCGGACCGCCAGTGCACGCCCGCCATGTTCCGGCCGGTCGCGATGTTCGCCGCGACCTTGTCCAACTCGCCGCCGACGGTGAGCGCGTCGCCACCCGTGTACGGGACCAGGGCCGTGCCGTCGGCGTTCGGCACGACGGGATTGGGCAGCACCCAGGACTCGTCGAACCACGCCTTCAGCACCGTGACGCACGCCCCCGCGACGGTCGCGTGACCCGAGCCGTACGACGGGTGCGTCGGCGAGCCCTCCGGGAACGCCTGCGGCAGCAGGTACGACCCGTGCTTCTCGTGGGTGAGCTTGACCGCCTCCGAGTCCAGCACCTCGCGGTCGATCATGTCGTAGTCGCGCAGCCCGGACAGGTGCGCGTGGACCCGTCCGCCGAAGGCCTCCGGCCGCAGCCGCCGGTGCACGAACCACTTCTGGAACCACACCGCCTTCAACGCCCTCGTCGCCACCTCCGTCACCAGCGACAGCAGGTGGGGCGCACCGTAGGTGCCGAAGCCGACCTGGTTCACCGAGTGCTCGTACGGGTTGCCGGTGTCGACCGGCGCGCCCAGGTCGAGCAGGATCAGCGCCGCGTTCAGGTACGCCTGGTACAACGCGTCGAAGTGCACGTAGTTGCCCAGGTCACGGGGTGTGCGCAGGTACCGGCGGTTGACGTGGTCCCGTTCGATGCCGGGCACCCGGGCGCCCTCCTGCACCGCCCGCCACTCCTTGAAGTCGGTCAGGAAGTCGCGGTCCGGCCGCACGGTGTCGTGCAGCTGCGGGATGCGCAGCGTGCCGTACTGGATGTCGCGCAGCAGGAACTGCGACAGGAACGGTCCCCGCAGGTCACCCCTGGCGTGGCCGCGGAAGATCGTGTCGGGCGTGACCCGCCCGCCGACCTTCGGCGCCCGGTAGTCGCTCAACCGCGACAACTCGTCCGCCGCTTCCGCGATCAGCGGGTCGGTGTCGTACGCGGTGAACGGGACGTCCCTGGTCAGCGCCATCCAGTACAGCTCGACCATCTCGGCCGAGTTGCGCGGGCTGTCGATGCGCGGCGCGGGCGGCATGGCCAGCGACTGCGCGTCCGGGCCCTCCAGGTCGAACGCCAGGCCGGACTGCGGGTTGGTGAACCGGGTGCCCTGGTCGAGCGGGATGCGCTCGAAGTCCTCGGACCGCCCGGTCGCCAAGGCGCGCAACATCGTGTTGTAGGCCTCGGACTGGACCTCGCCGACCTTGTCGTGCGGCAGGCCCTTGGAGTAGTTGGCGACGTACGGGTAGTCGCCTTCCTCCCCGTTGTTCGCGTGCTCCGGCCACTGGTGCCGGTCGAGTGCCTCGGCCGCGGCGAGGCGTGAAAGGCGTGCGTCAGTGCGACGTTCACTCATGGTTCTCCCCCTGCACGGCGCGTCCCCAATGCTGCCCCCCGGCAGCTGCGCCACTTCCAGGACAGCACGGAGAGTGATCGTTAGCAGTCCTCCGATCGGGTGACATTGCGGCAAAAGAACAAGGGCCCCGCCGGTGTCAACCGACGAGGCCCTTGCTCTGAGTGATCTTTGGTGGTGCTGTTAGTCCAGGTAGTCGCGCAGGACCTGCGACCGGGACGGGTGCCGGAGCTTCGACATCGTCTTCGACTCGATCTGCCGGATCCGCTCCCGCGTCACGCCGTACACCTGGCCGATCTCGTCCAGCGTGCGCGGCTGGCCGTCGGTGAGGCCGAACCGCAGCCGCACCACACCCGCCTCGCGCTCGGACAGCGTCGCCAGCACCGACTGCAACTGGTCCTGGAGCAGCGTGAACGACACCGCGTCCACGGCCACCACGGCCTCGGAGTCCTCGATGAAGTCACCGAGCTGGCTGTCGCCCTCGTCGCCGATCGTCTGGTCCAGCGAAATGGGCTCCCGGGCGTACTGCTGGATCTCCAGCACCTTCTCCGGGGTGATGTCCATTTCCTTGGCGAGCTCCTCGGGCGTGGGCTCGCGGCCCAGGTCCTGCAGGAGTTCACGCTGTATGCGGCCGAGCTTGTTGATGACCTCCACCATGTGCACCGGGATGCGGATGGTGCGGGCCTGGTCTGCCATCGCGCGGGTGATCGCCTGGCGGATCCACCACGTCGCGTACGTGGAGAACTTGTAGCCCTTGGTGTAGTCGAACTTCTCCACCGCGCGGATCAGACCGAGGTTGCCCTCCTGGATCAGGTCCAGGAACGCCATGCCACGACCGGTGTAGCGCTTCGCCAGCGACACCACGAGCCGGAGGTTCGCCTCCAGCAGGTGGTTCTTCGCCCGCTCGCCGTCCCGCACGATCCACCGCAGGTCACGGCGCATCTGCGGGGTCAGCTTCTCCTGCTCGTCCTCGGCCCGGCGCACCCGCTCGGCGGCGTAGAGGCCTGCCTCGATGCGCTTGGCGAGTTCGACCTCCTCTTCCGCGTTGAGGAGCGCGACCTTGCCGATCTGCTTCAAGTAGGCGCGGACCGAGTCGGCCGAGGCGGTGAGTTCGGCGTCCTTGCGGGCCTGCCGCAGGGCCTCCGACTCCTCCTCGTCCCAGACGAAGTCGCCCTCGCCGGGCTTGGCCTCCTCCTCGGCGGGCTCCTCCTCGACCGGCTCGTCGATCAGCTCGACGTCTTCGACCAGGTCTTCGGCATCAGGAGCGCCTTCGAGGTCTTCGGGATCCTCGCCGTCCTTCTTCACCTTGCCGGGCGCGGCAGTGGCGGCCTTGGCGGCCGTCTTGCGCGGCGCCCGCGTGGCCGTCTTCCCCGCCGCGGCGGTCTTCGCCGCCGGCTTCTTGGCCGGGGCCTTCCTCGCCGAGGTGGCCTTGGGCGTCTCCTCGGCGTCAGCCTTAGCTGCCTGAGTCGTCTTCGCGGCTGCCACGTACGCCCTTTCACGACTGTCGATCAAGGCAAACCGAAGGGCGCGAACCTCGGTCGCCTGAGTACGGGGGATCCCCCGCCGGATCGTTCGTCAGCGGGGCACCGTTCCATTGTAACGACGAGAATCGCGTGCCGTTGCGCCGCGGCGTCCTCCGGAGTGGTCCGACACGCGTTCTCGCAGGTGGAACCGTGCGCAAATCAGTGGCGGAGACCTTGCGCGGCGGCTACCGCGGCTCCCACGATGCCCGCGTCGTTCTTCAACGCGGCGGCGACCACCTCGGTGCGCACCTCGAGCAGCGGTAGCCACTTCTCGGCCTTCTTGCTGACCCCGCCGCCCGCGATCACCAGGTCCGGCCAGATCAGGTCCTCCAGCACGTTGATGTACCGGGAGACGCGCGGCGTCCACTCCGCCCACGTGAGGCCCTTGTCCTCCTTCACCGAGGCCGCGGCGCGCTTCTCCGCGTCGTGGCCGTCGACTTCGAGGTGGCCGAACTCCGTGTTGGGCACGAGCTTGCCGTCCAGGAACAGGGCGCTGCCGATGCCGGTGCCGAACGTCAGCAGCACCACCAGGCCGTCCCGGTCGACGCCCGAGCCGAAGCGCATCTCGGCGATACCGGCGGCGTCGGCGTCGTTGAGCACGACGACCTGGTCCTTCGGCCGGCCGAGGCGCTGGGCGAACAGCGCCGCCGCGTCCGTGCCGATCCACGCCTGGTCGACGTTCGCGGCGCTGTGCGCGATACCGTGCTTGACGACGCAGGGCAGGGTGACGCCCACGGGACCGTCCCAGTTGAACTTCTCGACGATCTCGGCGACCACGTCGGCGACCGCGTCCGGCGTCGACGGCTGCGGCGTGATGATGCGCAGGCGCTCGCCGTCCAGTGCACCCGCCTCCAGGTCCACGAGCCCGCCCTTGATGCCGGAACCGCCGATGTCCACACCGAACCCGCGGGTCATGCCCATCCCCGTGGCCCTTCCTACTCGATTCAGTAACCGTGGCCGCAGACATTAGCCTGCGGTTCTCCGATAGTCCCGTGAGAGTGACGCAGGAGGAACAGTTGCGTTTCGATCCGCGCTCCTTGGTCGACACTGCCGTGCTCGTGGCCCGCGAGGCGGGCGAGTTGGCGGTGGCCATGCGCGAAGCCGCCGTGACCGACGTCGACACGAAGAGCAGCGCCACCGACGTGGTGACCGCCGCCGACCGCGCGTCCGAGCAACTCGTCCGCCGGCGGCTCGCCGAGCTGCGGCCCGGTGAGCCGGTGATCGGCGAGGAAGAAGGGGGCACCGCCGCCGTCGAAGGGCTGACCTGGGTGGTCGACCCGATCGACGGGACGGTGAACTACCTGTACGGGATCCCGCACTACGCCGTGTCGATCGCCGCCCAGGTGGACGGCGAGTCGGTGGCCGGCGCGGTCGTGGAGCCGGCCAGTGGGCGGGTCTGGACGGCGGCGCGCGGTGGTGGGGCGTGGCTGGACGGGCGGCGGCTCGCCGTGTCGGACGCCACCCGATTGGACTTGTCCCTCCTGGGTTACGGCTTCGCGTACCGGGCGGAGCGGCGGCAGCGTCAGGCGGACGCGTGGGCGGGCTTGGCGACGCGGGTGCGGGACATGCGGCGGGCCGGTGCGGCGTCGTTGGACCTGTGCGCCGTGGCGGCGGGGCGGCTGGACGCGTACGCCGAGCACACCCTGGGCCGGTGGGACTGGGCCGCGGGGGCGTTGCTGGCCCGTGAGGCGGGTGCGGTCGTGCACCTGCCGGGGGAGGCGCCGGAGCTGGGTGCGGACGCCACGTTCGCCGCCGCCCCGGGAATCGCCGACGCCCTGTTCACCGCCTTGGTGGAGTGCGGCTTCGCCAAGGTCTAACCGTGAGTCCTACGTTCAGAGCCCGTGAGTCCTACGTTCGGAACCTCCGTGTCCTACGTTCGCGTACCCCGAGTTCAACGCTCAGAACGGCCAGAGCCGGCCGACCTTGTTCTGAACGTTGAACTCGGGCGTTCCGAACGTAGGACTCACGCGTTCGGAACGTAGGACTCACGCGATGCGAACGTAGGACTCACGGGAATCACCATCGTGGGGTCGCCCGTGGCGGGTGGTTCAGCAGTGGACGTCGCGGGCGGCCTGGAGGTTGTCGGCGTTCAGGGACTGCGGGGTCGAGCCCTCGGCCGCCTGTCCGCCCTGCTGCTCCGGCTGCTGCTCGGCCCACGCGGCCAGCTGGTCGAGCACCTTGCGGGCGTCGCTGTTCGGCTTCACCTCGCTGAACTTCTGGCCGATCGCCAGGTCCACCGTCGCGTCCTGCCGCTCGTCCCGCACCAGCTCGAGGCACGGCTCGATCAGGCTCAACGTCCGCGCCGCACCCGCACCGGGCGCGCCGAACCGGATCTGCCCGCGGCACGCCATGTCCTGCGCCGGGTACACCGGGTCGTTGCCCGGCTCCGCCGCCTGCTTCAACCCCAGCTCCACCAGCGTCGTCGCGACGAACCGCGCCTGGTTCCGCTGCGTGCTGGCGTTGAACACGCGGAACTGCACCTCGCCGACCGGAACCGGCTCCGTCCGGTCCAGCGCCTCGTGCTCCAGCACGGAGCCCAGCGCGGCCTGCGGCCCGGCCGGTGGCGCGGCGGACGCGACCGAAGGCGCAGGTCCGGGCGGGTTGCACTTGATCGCGGCGTCCACGTCCCCCGCGTCCGCCAGCACGCGGTTCCACACCACCACCGCCGTCACGGCGAGCACCAGGAACAGGACGAGCGCCGGCAACGGCCGTCGCTTCCGGTACCGCGACGACCCGCTGCTCCCCATACCGGGTCCCACGTCCGTCGACCTCCCCTGGACCGATGCTGATGGTGATCAGGCTATGCCGCGCCCCGCGGTCCCGCGTCTCGGGCGGGTATGTAGCGGGGTGCACCCACCCGGTCGCGGACGGTCAACGCCCATGACGGGCATCACAGCACGGGAGAGCCGGGTGGGCAATGCCCGTGCAAAGCCTATCGGGCCTGCGTGCGGAGGGCCTGTCACCCGTCTGCTCAATTAGGGGGAACCCGCTGCGCGGCCCTCCGATCGATGAGCTACCCTCTCGGCGCTCCGGGCACCGCCGGACACCGGAAAGCGTCGACGTACAGGGGGTTGACGCCCGGCCGCACGAGCGAGACCTCCGTCACTGGGGACGGGGGGCACAAATTGGGGCGCTGGTGCGTTAACCAGCGACACGAACAGTCTCCGTAGACCGCAGGGGTGAAAGAAGCATGGCGACCGACTACGACGCACCGCGTCGCAGCGAGGCGGACGAACTCGCTGAGGACTCCCTAGAGGAGCTGAAGGCGCGGCGCAACGAAACGCAGTCCGGGGTCGTCGACGTCGACGAGGACGCGACCGCCGAGAACTTCGAGCTGCCGGGCGCCGACCTGTCCGGTGAGGAGCTCACGTTCAAGGTCCTGCCGAAGCAGGCGGACGAGTTCACGTGCTCGAAGTGCTTCCTGGTGCACCACCGCAGCAGGCTGGCCGAGGAAGTCAACGGCCAGTACATCTGCCGCGACTGCGCCTGACGCACGACCGGAACACGCGACCCACCAGAGCAGTACGCAACACGGGCAGCAGGCACGCAGCAGTAAGCACGTAGCAGTAGGAAACGCAGAAGTAAGAAGCTACGACCAGACCAGGGCGCTCACCCCCACCGCCGGGGTGGCGTCCCGGTCCCAGTCGACGCGAGCCGGTCCGGGTTCGCCGCCGACCACCGGCAGTCCGTCACCGATCGCGCAGCAGGGCCGCCAGCTTCTCCGCCGAACGCACGCTGAACAGCCAGTACGGCGTCGGGTCGGCGGGGTCGTCGATCGCGACCCGCACCATCGGCCCGACCCACCCGCGGTGCGTCACGAACGCCATCGGGTCCAGGTTCGGCCCCATCGCCATCCGCTTCGACCTCGAGTCGAACACCTCGACCTCGCCGAGCAGGTCAAGCGGCACGTGAGCTTGGCCGACCCGCAGCTCGCCGCCGGACACCTCGACCTTCGCCGAACCCATCCGCACGATCAGCAGCACGGCCAGCGGCACCGTGATGACGTACGGCAGCCACGACCGCACGCCGGGGAACCCCATGTGGATCTCGGCGGCCAGCAGCGCGGCGGCGGCCAGCGGCAGCGGCCAGCCCCACCACGGGACGTACAGCCGCTCGCGGAACACGATGGGGGCGGTCACAGCACTCTCGCTCACGTCACCAGGGTAGTCTCGCCCGCCGTGCCCAGCGTCGAGGTCCTGTTGTCCCGGCTCGATCCCGCCGTGCCAGTCCCGGCTTACGCCCGACCGGGTGATGCCGGCGCGGACCTGGTGACGACCACCGACGTGGTGATCGAACCTGGCGAACGCGCGGTGGTCGGCACCGGCATCGCGATCGCGCTCCCCGAGGGCTATGCGGGATTCGTGCACCCGCGTTCGGGCCTGGCCGCGCGTGTCGGTCTGAGCGTGGTCAACACACCGGGCACGATCGACGCGGGCTACCGGGGTGAGATCAGGGTCTGCCTGGTGAACCACGACCTGCGCGAAGCCGTGGTGCTCGCGCGGGGTGACCGGATCGCCCAGCTCGTGGTGCAAAAGGTGGAGCACGCTGTGTTCCGCGAAGTCGAAGAGCTGCCCGTCTCCGCACGGGGAGAGGGCGGCTACGGCTCTACAGGCGGGCACGACGTGCTCGCCCGGACGGAGGGGTGAAGGCGATGTTCGGTAGGCGCCGCAAGCGCGGTAGGCACTCCGCGAACCGGGGGACGGCGCAACCCGAGGTCGAGTTCGACGGTGTCGAGGAGGCCGAGGAGGGGCCGTTCGACGAGTCGCTGGCCCCGGACGACGGACTGAACCGGCTGGACCTGGGTTCGATCCGGCTGCCCGTGCCCGACGGCGCGCAGCTCCAGGTGGAGATGGACCCGGCGGGCGCGGTGCGGGCGGTGCACCTGCTCACGACGGTCGGCCAGCTCACCGTCAGCGCGTTCGCCGCGCCGAAGTCGGACCGGCTGTGGCCGGACGTCAGCAGCGAGATGATCGCCCAGTTCAAGGCTGACGGCTTCCGGATCCTGCGGGAGAACGGCGAGTGGGGCGAGGAGATCGCGGCGCGCAACAACGAGGTGCACCTGCGGGTGGTGGGCGTGGACGGCCCCCGGTGGATGCTGCGCGGTATCGCGGCGGCGCCGACGGAGGAGCTGGGCCTGCGGGCGACCGAGGCGCTGTACGCGCTGGTCAGGGACACGGTCGTGGTGCGCGGCGAGCAGGCGATGCCGGTGCGCACGCCGTTGCCGATCGAACTGCCCGAGGCCATCGCCCGGCACGTCCAGGCCCAGCAGGAGGCCTAGCCCGACGCGTCCAGGTACGCGGTGAGCGCGGCGCGGCCCAGGGACTCCCGGTCCGCGCCCAGCGCCGCCAGCGTGGTCGTTCGCAGAGCGGCGCGGGGGAGCGCCCCGACCCACTCCCGAGCGACCTCCAACGGGTGAACGGGGTCGTCGGTGCAGGCGGCGACCCCCGTCGGCACCGGCAGCCCTCTCAACTCGGCCAACGTCGGCGCGGACGACCCGGCGGCCTCCCGCAGCACCTCCGCCAGTCGCGTCCCGTACCGGGGCCAGGCGCGCCGCAGTTCGGCGCCCAGCCACCCGTCGACCCCGTCCAGCGCAGCCTCGACGCCCGACTCCTCCACCACGGAGGCGCTGGCCGACGCCGCCAGCGACGCGGGCGCCCCGATTGCCGCCCCGTGCCACGCGGGCAGCGCCAGCAGCAGGCCCGCGCACCGCTCGGGGTGCCGCACCGCCCACGCCGCCGCCACGTGCGCGCCCAGCGACACCCCGCCCACGACCAGCGGAGTCCCGTTCCAGGCGGTGTCCAACGCCGCTATGTGCGCCCGGACACCACGGGACGCCGGTGCGACCAACGTCAACCCGGCCTCGGCCAGCGGCCCCGCGAACACCGACGCCACGAACACCTCGTCGGACGCGGTGCCGGGCAGCAGAACGGCGGGTGACGATCCCATGACGCCAGATCCTCCCCCAGTCGGATACCCGACCGGGTGTACCCGGTTACGCTGGCTGTTGGACGGGCTTCGACGTCGAGGCCCCGCGCATTCCAGGAGTCGGGGATGACTGGTACTGGGGGTGGCTACTGGCGCCGCCTCGTGCGTCGGCTTACCACCGACGTCAGTGAGTTGGACGCCGACGACCTGTCCCGAAAAGCCGAGGCCGTCGGGGCCATCCGCGCGTGCGACTGCAAGTCCGGTCAGGAGGTGACGGTGTTGGGCAGGCTGCGCAGTGTCGAGCTCTGCCCGCGTGACGCCGCCGCCACGCTGGAGGCTGAGTTGTACGACGGCACCGAGGGCGTCACGCTCGTCTGGCTGGGTCGTCGCCGGATCGCGGGCATCGAGCCGGGCAGGACGATCAAGGCCAGAGGGCGGATCGCGGTGCGTGACGGCCGCAAGGTGCTCTACAACCCCTACTACGAGTTGCAGAACGCTTCATGACACAAGTGGACGAGTCCGAGAAGCAGCCCACCATGCTCGAGCAGATGGGCGGCGTCAGCGGCCTCCTGTTCTCCTCGTTGCCGGTAGTGGTGTTCGTGCTGGTGAACGCGTTCGCAGGGCTCATGCCCGCGATCTGGAGCGCGCTGTCGTCAGCCGTCGTGATCGGCATCGTGCTGGCGATGCGCAAGGGTTCCATCCAGCCCGCCATCTCGGCGGTCTTCGGCGTCGGCATCGCCGCGTTCATCGCCTACCGCACCGGTGACGCCAAGGGCTTCTTCCTGTTCGGCATCTGGCAGAGCCTCGTCTACGGCGGCGTGTTCCTGGGCTCGATCCTGGTCAGGTGGCCGCTGGCCGGCGTGATCTGGTCGGCCCTCAACGGCCAGGGCCAGTCCTGGAGACAGGACAAGGCGAGCGTCCGCGACTACGACATCGCCACGCTCGTGTGGGCGTTGGTCTTCGGCTCCCGGTTCGTGGTGCAGCGGTGGCTGTACGACGAGGCGTCGGTCGGCTGGCTGGCCGCGGCGAAGCTGGCCATGGGCTACCCGCTGATGGCGGTGGCGCTGGTCGTGACCGTGTGGGCGGTCCGCCGTTCGGACAAGCGGCTGAAGGCCGTCCTCGCCGTCGAGGAGGAGGAGAACCGGGCTGCCGAGGAACGCCTCCGGGCGCAGGCCGAGTCCGACCCCGACGCCGCGAAGCCGACCATCTACGAGCAGATGCTCGACGCCCCCGCCGAACACCGCCCGCAGCCCGCACGGGCCGACGAGCGCTGACTCACCCCGACCCACCTCACCGGCCCCTGCGGGAACACCCACGGGCCGGTGAGGCGGGGTCGGATCGGCTGAAGCACCTCGGCCCGCGCAGATCACGACGTTTCCGGCTCGCACCGCTAACGCACTGGCGACCGCCCCAGGCACACGGTCACGGGGGAGCGGCTGACCCGCTGGCACCAGGTGCAGCCACCAGGCTCGCCGTCCACGTGCTCCCGGTGGCCGGCACGGCTTCCGCGATTATCCTTGGTGTGCGCTCGCGCGCGTTGTGTGTCGCATGCGAGCAGCGACTGTCTTCGGAGGGGGTCGCGTGAAGATCTTCGACAAAGAACCCACCACGGTTGACATCGCGCAGAACCTGCTGAACGCCGCGCGCCAGTGGCCGCTCAGCTCGCAGGAGCGCGCCAACCTCCTGGCTGAGGCCCAGCTCATCGTGTCCGTGGACATCATGACGCGCAGCAGGACGGTATTCGGCGCGATCGACTACCCGCGCTAGCCGGACCACCGGGACGGCACAGCGTCACCGGCTCGAGCTGCGAAGACGGGCGGCGCATCGTCGTCCGCCCGCCCGGACACCCGGCTGAATCGAGGCAGGCCTCACCGATCCGCGGCGCCTTCCACCACGAGGCTGCCGCCCAGGACGCACCCGCGTCACGGCCCTTCCGCGCCGGCTCACAGGTAGCCCGTAACCACGCGCCGCAAGCCGCAGCGACGTCACCAGAACGGCAATTCGTGCAGGTGGGCGGACCGCCGCCAGGGGACAACCCGAGCGGGCCTGAGTCAGTACCCCAGCGCCGAGCGGATCTCGTTCTCCACGGCGGCGGAGGCGACGAACAGCAGTTCGTCCCCGCCCTCCAGCGTGTCCTCGGGCGTCGGCACGATGACCCGGCCGCCGCGCAGGATCGTCACCAGCGCCGCGTCGCGCGGCAGCGCCAGCCCGTTCACCGGGGACCCGGCCAGCGGCGTGTCACCGGGAAGGGTGATCTCCACGAGGTTCGCCTGACCCTGGCGCAGCGTCATCAGCCGAACCACGTCGCCGACCGTCACCGCCTCCTCGACCAGCGCGGACAGGATGCGCGGCGTGGACACGGCCACGTCGACGCCCCACGATTCGGTGAACAGCCACTCGTTGGCCGGGTCGTTCACCCGGGCCACCACGCGCTTCACCGCGAACTCGGTCTTCGCCAGCAGCGACACCACCAGGTTGACCTTGTCGTCACCGGTCGCCGCGATCACCACGTCGCACAGCTGCATCCCGGCGTCTTCCAAGGACGACAGCTCGCACGCGTCGGCCTGCACCCACTCGGCCTGCTCCACGGTGTGCGGCTCGAAGTGGTTGCGGTCCCGCTCGATCAGCATGACCTGGTGCCCGTCGGACACCAGTTCGGCCGCGATGGACCGGCCTACCGCGCCGGCCCCGGCAATGGCGATACGCACTAGCTCTCCTCGGGCGCGTGAGCCGCAGCCGCGGCCACATCGGTCACGGTGCCGGACAGGGCGGCCACGTACACCTGGTCGTCGGCCTGGAGCACCGTCTGCAAGTCGGGCAGCACGCCGGTGCCGAACCGCATGACGAACGCCACCCGGCACCGCGCGACGTCCTCGAGGTCGCGCACCGTACGCCCCACCCAGTCCTCGTGCAGCTCAAGGGGCAGGACGGCCACCGTGCCGGACGGGTCGCGCCACGCGGTCGCCGTGCCCTCCGGCAGCAGCATCCGCAGGAACCGGTCGGTGGACCACGGCACGGTCGCCACGGTCGGGATGCCCAGCCGCTCGTACACCGCGGCGCGCTTCTCGTCGTAGATCCGGGCGACCACCGCCTCCACCCCGAACGTCTCCCGCGCCACCCGCGCCGAGATGATGTTGGAGTTGTCGCCGCTGGACACGGCCGCGAACGCGCCCGCCCGCTCGATACCGGCCTGGACCAGCACCTTCTGGTCGAAGCCGTTGCCGACGACCTGCTGGCCGTGGAAGTCCGGGCCGAGTCTCCGGAACGACTGCGCGTCCTTGTCGATCACCGAGACCTGGTGGTCCAGGCGCTCCAACGCCCTGGCCAGGGACGAGCCCACCCGGCCACAGCCCATGATCACCACGTGCACGAAAGCCTCCCGAACGACGTCTTCGGAGAACCTACCCACGATTAGTCCGACCAGGGGACGCGACCCCTTACGCTTTCGACCCGTGTCCAAGCTCGCAACCGCGGCCAAGCGCCTCCTCGTCGGCAGGCCCTTCCGCAGCGATCGCCTCTCCCACACACTGCTGCCCAAACGCATCGCGCTGCCGGTGTTCGCCTCGGACGCAATGTCGAGCGTGGCCTACGCGCCCGAGGAGATCTTCCTCGTGCTGTCGGTGGCGGGTCTGTCGGCCTACACCCTCGCGCCGTGGGTGGGCGTGGCGGTGGTCGTCGTGATGCTGACGGTCGTGGCGAGCTACCGGCAGAACGTGCACGCCTACCCCTCGGGCGGCGGCGACTACGAGGTAGCCACGGTGAACCTGGGCCGCAGAGCGGGCCTCACCGTGGCCAGCGCCCTCCTCGTGGACTACATCCTGACCGTCGCCGTCTCCATCGCGTCGGCGGCGGCGAACATCGGCTCGGCCATCCCGTTCGTCGGCACCCACAAGGTCGCGTTCGCGGTCGTCGCGATCGTCGTCCTCACCGCGATCAACCTGCGCGGCATCCGGGAATCCGGCAGCGCGTTCGCCATCCCGACCTACGCGTTCATGGTCGGTATCCTCTTCATGGTCGGCTACGGCATGTTCCGGGGCTTCTTCCTCGGCGACGAGATGCGCGCCGAGAGCGCGGGCCTGGAGCTGCGGGCCGAGGACGACCACCTGGTCGGCCTGGCGTTCATGTTCCTCGTGCTGCGGGCGTTCTCGTCCGGCAGCGCGGCGCTGACGGGCGTCGAGGCGATCAGCAACGGCGTGCCCGCGTTCCGCAAGCCGAAGTCGCGCAACGCGGCGACCACGCTGCTCATGATGGGTCTGATAGCGGTCACGATGCTGATGGGCCTGATCGTGCTGGCCCAGCTCACCGGCGTGAAGATGGCCGAGGACCCGGAGCACCAGCTCGTCAACGCGCCCGCGGGCTACGAGCAGAAGACGATGGTCGCCCAGATCGCGGGCGCGGTGTTCGAGGGCTTCCCGGTCGGGTTCTTCTTCATCACCGGTGTCACCGCGCTGATCCTGGTGCTGGCCGCGAACACCGCGTTCAACGGCTTCCCGGTGCTCGGCTCGATCCTCGCCCAGGACCGGTACCTGCCGCGCCAGCTGCACACCCGCGGCGACCGGCTGGCGTTCAGCAACGGCATCGTGTTCCTCGCGGGCGCGGCGATCGTGCTGGTCATCGCGTTCGACGCGGAGGTCACCAAGCTCATCCAGCTCTACATCGTGGGCGTGTTCGTGTCGTTCACGATGAGCCAGACCGGCATGATCCGGCACTGGAACCGGCTGCTGGCGACCGAGGAGGACCCGGCCGCCCGGCGTCGGATGCGCCGCTCGCAGGCGATCAACACCTTCGGCCTCGCGATGACGGCCACCGTCCTGGTGATCGTGCTGATCACGAAGTTCACCAAGGGCGCGTGGATCGCGATCGCCGCGATGGCCGCCATCTACGGCCTGATGACCGCGATCCGCCGGCACTACGACCGCGTCGCCGAGGAACTGCGCCGGCAGGAGCTGAACAAGGAGCAGCAGAAGCTGCTGCCCGCCCGCAACCACGCCATGGTGCTCGTCTCCAAGCTCCACATGCCCACGCTGCGGGCCATGGCGTACGCCAAGGCGACCCGGCCGGACATCCTGGAGGCGGTGACGGTCAACGTGGACGACATGGACACCCGCCGGCTCGTGCAGGAGTGGGAGAAGGAGAACTTCAAGGTGCCGCTGAAGGTGATCGAGTCCCCGTACCGGGAGATCACCAGGCCGGTCCTGGACTACGTCAAACGGGTCCGCACGGACAACCCGCGCGACGTGGTGACGGTGTTCATCCCGGAGTACGTGGTCGGCCACTGGTGGGAGCAGTTCCTGCACAACCAGAGCGCCCTGAGGTTGAAGGGCAGGCTGCTGTTCCAACCGGGCGTCATGGTGACGAGCGTGCCCTGGCAGCTGGCGTCATCCTCGAAGGTGACCGACAAAGACGACGTCGTCGCGCCCGGCGCCATCCGGCGCGGTCTGGACAAGCGTGGCCAAGAGGATCAGAGGAACGGCAAGTGACGGCGACCTGGAAGCAGCGGCTCATCGAGGTGGAGGTCGGCGCGGTCGCCCACGGCGGGCACTGCGTCGCCCGGCACGAGGGCCGCGTCGTCTTCGTCCGGCACGCGCTGCCCGGCGAACGGGTGGTCGTCCGGATCACCGAGGACACCGGCGGCTCGTTCTGCCGCGGTGACGCCGTCGAGGTGCTGGAGGCGTCCCCGGACCGGGTCCAGCCGCCGTGCCCGTACGCGGGCCCCGGCCTGTGCGGCGGCTGCGACTGGCAGCACGCGTCGTGGCAGGCGCAGCGCGAGCTGAAGGCCGCCGTGATCAGCGAGCAGCTGCACCGGCTGGCGAAGCTCGACTGGGAGGTCATCGTCGAGGACCTGCCCGGCGGGCCGGAGGACTGGCGCACCCGGATGCGGATGGCCGTCGGCCGTGACGGTCGCGCCGGGTTCCGCGCCCACCGCAGCCACGAGGTCATCGCCGTGGACGACTGCGTCATCGCCGTGCCGGACGCGCTGAAGGACGTCGTCGACCGCACGTGGCCCCCGAAGTCCGAGCTCGTCGTCACCCGTGACGCGGGCGCGCAGGTCCACCTCACCGAGATCGGCCCGCCGGTCGTGCGCCGCGGCCGTCCCGTGCCCGGACCCGCACGGCGCCGCGCCGGCAGCGGCACGGCGACCGAACTCGCCGCGGGCCGGACCTGGAACCTGCGCGCGGACGGCTTCTGGCAGGTACACCCGGCCGCCGCGGACACGTTCGCGGCCGTGGTCCGGGACTGGGCGGACTGCCAGCCCGGCGAACGGGCCTGGGACCTGTACGGCGGCGTGGGCCTGTTCGCGTCCGTGCTGGCCGAGCAGGTCGGCGTCTCGGGTTCCGTCGCGGTGGTCGAGTCGTCGTACGGCGCGGTCGAGGACGGCAAGCTCAACCTGTCCGACCAGCCGCAGGTCAACTGGTACGTGGGCCGCACGGAGACGGTGCTGGAGTCGGCCGACTTCACCGACCTGCCACCCGACGTCGTGGTGCTGGACCCGCCGCGCAAGGGCGCGGGCAAGGTCGTGGTGACCGCCATCGCACGAAGTCGACCCTCTCGTGTGGTGTACGTCGCGTGCGACCCGGCCGCCCTGGCCCGCGACATCGCCTCCTTCGCCCATCAGGGCTACGAATTGGCCCAGCTCAGGGCGTTCGACGCGTTCCCGATGACTCACCACGTCGAGTGCATCGCGCTGCTCAAGCCCGTTCGCTGAGCGCCGTCTCAGCCCTCCGTCCGTAGACTGACCGGGCAATCGGGGAGCCGACCACAGGGCGAGGTGGAGCGCAGTGACGCTGCTGGAATCCGTGCACGGACCGGCGGATCTGAAACGGCTGGGGGCCGACGAGCTGGTGCGGCTCGCGGCCGAGATCCGGCGGTTCCTGGTCGACAAAGTCTCCCGGACCGGCGGACACCTCGGTCCCAACCTCGGCGTCGTCGAGCTGACCATCGCGGTGCACCGGGTCTTCGACTCGCCGCAGGACTCGGTCGTCTTCGACACCGGCCACCAGAGCTACGTGCACAAGATCCTCACCGGTCGACGTGACGGCTTCGACACGCTGCGCCAGAAGGGCGGCCTCTCCGGCTACCCGTCGCGGTCGGAGAGCGAGCACGACATCGAGGAGAACAGCCACGCCTCGACCGCCCTCTCCTACGCCGACGGCCTGGCCAAGGCCTACCAGCTCGGCGGCGAGCGCCGGCACGTCGTCGCGGTCGTCGGCGACGGCGCGCTGACCGGCGGCATGTGCTGGGAAGCCCTGAACAACATCGCCGCGGGCGTCGACCGCTCCGTGGTGATCGTGGTCAACGACAACGGCCGCTCCTACTCGCCCACCATCGGCGGCCTGGCTGACCACCTCTCCTCCCTGCGCCTGCAGCCCCGCTACGAACGCGCCCTGGAACGCGGCAAGAACGCCCTCCAGGGCACCCCGATCGTCGGCAAGCCCGTCTACGCGGCCCTGCACGCGGCCAAGCGCGGCATCAAGGACGCGCTCAGCCCGCAGGCCATGTTCGAGGACCTCGGCCTCAAGTACATCGGCCCGGTCGACGGCCACGACCACGCCGTGCTGGAGTCGGCGCTGCGGCGGGCCAAGTCGTTCGGCGGACCGGTCATCGTGCACACCGTGACCCGCAAGGGCAACGGCTTCGCGCCCGCCGAGAACCACGAGGCCGACCAGATGCACGCCACCGGCGTCATCGACCCCATCACCGGCGAGAACATCGGCCCGTCCAAGCGCACGTGGACCCACGTGTTCGCGGAGGAGCTGGCGACCCTGGGCGGCGAGCGGCCGGACCTGGTCGCCATCACCGCCGCCATGCGCGGCCCGACAGGGCTGGACAAGTTCGCCGGCCTCTACCCGGACCGCTGCTTCGACGTCGGCATCGCCGAGCAGCACGCCATGACGTCCGCCGCGGGCCTCGCCATGGGTGGGATGCACCCGGTGGTGGCGATCTACGCGACGTTCCTCAACCGGGCGTTCGACCAGCTGCTGATGGACGTCGCCATGCACAAGCAGGGCGTCACCGTCGTCCTGGACCGCGCGGGCATCACCGGCCCCGACGGCGCGTCCCACCACGGCATGTGGGACCTGTCCATCTGCGGCCTCATCCCCGGCATCCACGTCGCCGCGCCCCGTGACGCCGCCACGCTCCGCGAGGAGCTGCGCGAGGCCGTCCGGATCTCCGACGCGCCGTCCGTGGTCCGCTACCCGAAGGCGTCGGTCGGGCCCGACCTGCCCGCCGTGGAGCGCGTCGGCAAGGTCGACGTCCTCCAGCGCTCCGGCGACGACGTCCTGCTGGTGACGGTCGGCGCGTTCGGCTCCCTGGGCCTGGCCGCCGCTCAGCGCCTCGCCGACCAGGGCATCGGCGTCACCGTCGTGGACCCGCGCTGGGTCTTCCCGGTACCCGCCGACCTGGTCGCCATGGCCGCCGAACACCGCCTCGTGGTGACCGTCGAGGACGGCGGACGCCACGGCGGCTTCGGCTGGGCGCTGGCCGCCGCACTGCGCGACGCCTCCGTCGACGTCCCGCTCCGCGACCTGGCCATCCCGCAGGCGTTCCAGGAGCACGGCGAACGCGCCGAGGTCCTGGCCGACTGCGGCCTGACCGCCCAGGACGTAGCCCGCCGCATCACCGAGTGGGTAGTAGCCGACCAACCCACCGCCACCCCCGCAACCGCCAAAAACTAACCCCACCCACCCACCCCACCCACCGCTCCACGCACGCTCCGCACCACGCACGCTCCGCTACACCGCACGCTCCGCACCCGCAGCCCCCGGCCACCCCGGGGGCTGCCGCGTCTCACCCCCGCGTGAGTCCTACGCCCAGAACACGTGAGTCCTACGTTCAGCACACGTGAGTCCTACGTTCAGCACACGTGAGTCCTACGTTCGGGACCCCCGAGTTCAACGCTCAGAACACGCGAGCCCTCCACCCAGACGCCGCGAGTCGCGCGTTCGAGTCGCCGACGCCCGCGCTCTGTCGGTCCCTCGTGGTTGGGTATGTGCGAGGGGATCCCCGGCCAGGGGCACCCCTGCGACAGCACGCCGACAGGGCACCGACAGCTTCACGCTAAGCAGCCTCTCAGGGATGTGTGGCACCGTTGTGGCGTGCGGATCCTGGTAGTCGAGGACGAGGTGCCGTTGGCCGACGCGATCGCGCGTGGCCTGCGGCGCGAAGGTATGGCGGTCGACGTCGCGTACGACGGCGAGACCGGCCACGAGAAGGCGACCGTGACCCGGTACGACGTGGTCGTGCTGGACCGCGACCTACCCGGCATGTCCGGTGACGAACTGTGCAAGGAGATCCTCAGCTCCGGCGCCCTGACCAGGGTCATGATGCTCACGGCCAGTGCCGGCATCGACGACCGGGTCGCGGGCCTGTCCCTCGGCGCGGACGACTACCTGGCCAAGCCCTTCGCGTTCCCGGAGCTGGTCGCCCGCGTCCGGGCCCTCGCCCGCCGCGCCACCCCGGCCACGCCACCGCTGCTCACCGCCCGCGACGTCGAACTCGACCCGGCCCGCCGCACGGTCCGCCGCGCCGGCCAACCCGTCGAGCTGACCCGCAAGGAATTCGGCGTACTGGAAGTGCTGCTCGCCGCCAAGGGGTCGGTCGTGTCGAGCGAAGAGCTGCTGGAACGCGTCTGGGACGAGAACGCCGACCCGTTCACCACCACCGTCCGCGTCACGGTCATGACGCTGCGCAAGAAGCTGGGCGAGCCGGGCATCATCGACACGGTGGTCGGCTCCGGCTACCGCGTGCCCACGGCAGGTCTCCCCGAAGTAGGCCCACGCTGAACTCAGAGCTGGCCGGAAGGCGCGGACCGGGGCTGCGGACGCGGCTGACCCTCCTCGCGACGGGCCTGGTCGCGTTCGTCAGCGGCCTGCTGCTCCTGCTCGGCTGGCTGCTGGTCGGCCGCGTCATCGCCTCGTCGCCCCGCTTCGCGGAAGGCAGCACCGTCATCGTCGACGGACGTGAGGTGGACGCCGGCGCCCTCATCGATTTGCTCGGCGAACAGGCCCGCGACGACGTGCTGCGGTCCGGCTCGGTCGCATTCCTCTGCGTCGTGGCCGCCGCCGCCCTGCTCGCCTGGACCATCACCGGGCGCGTGCTCCAACCCGTGCACGACGTCACCGACGCGGCCCGCCGCCTCTCCGCCGAGTCACTGGGGGAGAGGCTGCGCCTGGAAGGCCCGCGCGACGAGGTCGCCGAACTGGCGGACACGTTCGACGAGATGCTCGACCGGTTGCAGGCGGCGTTCGAATCGCAGCGACGGTTCGTCGCCAACGCCTCGCACGAGCTGCGCACACCGCTGGCCGTGGTCCGCACCGAACTCGACGTGACGCTCGCCGACCCGGACGCCGATGTCGACGAACTGCGTCGCATGGCCGGTGTGGTGCGTGCCGCGACGGAACGTGCCGAGCAGCTGGTCAGCGCGTTGCTGCTGCTCGCCCGCACGGACGGGATCGGGCTGGCGGTGCGCGAGCCGGTGGACCTGAACGCCGTGGTGGAGTGGGCGTGGAAGGCCGCGCGGCCGGAGGCGGAGGACCGTCAGCTGCGGGTGT
Organism: Saccharothrix sp. NRRL B-16314; assembly: GCF_000716595.1. GTDB lineage: Bacteria > Actinomycetota > Actinomycetes > Mycobacteriales > Pseudonocardiaceae > Actinosynnema. Next base: position 673 of record NZ_JNXC01000002.1, on the reverse strand, counting down.
CGTTCGTGACGGCCCCGGCGCCCGCCGTCGGCGATCCCGCCTTGTTGGAGCGGATCGCGGGGAACCTGCTGGAGAACGCCGTGCGCCACAACCTGCCTGGTGGGTGGATCGAGGTGCGCACTGAAGGCGGCCCGGAATGGACGTTGCTGCGGGTGTCGTCGTCCGGGCCGGTGATCGCGCCGGATCGGGTGGAAGAGCTGTTCGAGCCGTTCCGACGGGGTGGCACCGACCGGACCGCGCGCACCGGCACCGGGCTCGGGCTGTCCATCGTGAGGGCTGCTGTCGCAGCTCACGAGGGTCAAGTGCACGCCACGGCGGTGCACGGCGGAGGGCTGTCGGTGGCCGTGCACTTGCCGTCGGCGCCGCACGGAAAACTCGGTTGAGTGGTCCCGATCACACATGATCCGGATCTAGGGTCGTTGCACGTGCTCCCACCTGCGAAGACATGGCCCCAGGACCCCGATTTGTCTCCGCGTTCGGCGGGGTGTAACTTTCTCCATGTCAGCACGGAACGGGCCGGAGAGAAACCGGAACGGAGTGCGGCGGAACATAGAAGCCCCGGATCGAATCACTAAATGTGACGAGTGACGGTGTGCGCGTGTTCTTTGAGAACTCAACAGCGTGCCGAATAGCCAGTAAATTTATGAACCTCGTCAAGAGGTTTCCTTTGAGA
>NZ_JNXC01000001.1 GCF_000716595.1 Saccharothrix sp. NRRL B-16314 | reverse complement strand
ACCCCCACCCGGATTCGGGGCCGCCGTGCCCCCACCCCCACCACCTCCCGGTGCCGGCACGCAGGCACCGCCCGCACCGGTGTTCGGGATTCCGGTTCCCCCGCCGCCCGGCGCACCCGGCGCACAACCCAACGCGCCCACCGCACCAGCAGGCCCGTTCTCACCCCGGCGGGACGCCGCCCTGAAGAACGGCACCCTGAACGGGTTGCCGGCCGTCTTCCCCTCCGTACCGCTGACGATCACCGACGTCGAGATCAACCTCGGCCAGGTCCAAGCCGGGTTCGACGCGATGTTCGACACCCTCCGCACCACCTACAACGTCACGACCACCCCGAACGTGAACCCCGACGTGGTCGTGCAGTTCAACGAGCAGACCTTCGCCAAGCACTTCGCCCTGCAGCAGGAACTGGACACGGCGCTGGAGACCGGCGAGCCCAACGTCATCCAGCTGCCCACACCCTGCTGAACCAGGTCGTCCAGGCCAAGGTCGGCCCCAACGGCGACGTCGCCGCGACCCGGCAAGGGCTCATCGACAGCACCCTCACCAACCCGGCCCGCTCCATCAACGGCCACGTGCTGCTCAACACCGGCCACCTCGACGGCCTCACCACCGACCCCGCACGCAAGGCCGACGCCATCCGACACCTGCTGACCCACGAGTTCATGCACGTGCACTCCGTCGGCAGCGAGATCACCTTCGCCCACCGCGACGGTCAAGGCGGCGTCTACAACAAGAACGTCAACCCCGACGAGGCCGTCACCGAACTGCTGGCCCGCAACATCACCGACGCCCTGTCCGAACGCCTCGGCGAAACCAGCCAGTACAACCAGGACGAGAACGGCGTCAACCGCTACCAGAACTACGTCGACCTGCTCAACAACGAGTTCGACAAGACCCGCGGCCGGTGGGCCGCCCCGTTCGACCCCGACGCCACGTTCCAGGACATGCTCGACGACTACTTCGGTGGCAACGAGCCCGACGGCCCGTCCCAGACGCGGTCCGCACCACCCGCCGACATCGACGCGCCGCCGTCGGTGGACCCGGAGGTGCCACCGACCAAGGACAAGGACGTCGCCGCGGACGAGTCCTGGCGGCACAGCACGGCGAACACCGCGGACTGGTTCGCGCCGAAGGACCCGCAGCCCTCGGCGTCGTGGGATTCGGTGCGGGACAAGGCTCCCGTGCGCACGGTCGACACCGAGGTCGCCGACGTGCAGCGGTCGAGCACACCGCGCAACATCGACTCCCTGACCGGCATCATCCGGCACGACGTGCGCAGGATGGAGGTGGCGCCCGGGAACTGGGTGAAGGAGTACACCCTCAAGGTGCACCTCAAGCCCGGTGACGGCGTGTTGCAGTCCGATGTGGACGCTGTGGCGCAGAAGACGACCGCCGGCGTGGACCGGTTGCTGAACCAGGGTCACCGGCTGCCCTCGGGCGACCAGTTCCACGCCAGGGTCGAGTTCGTCACCGACCCCGCGCAGGCGCACACCACGGTCGACGTGGCGAAGTCCGCGACGGCGGACCAGCTCAACTGGGGCACGCAGACCTCGGAGAACGTGCTCGCCCACGAGGTGGCGCACTACTTCGGCCTGCCCGACGAGTACAAGGACGCGGCCGGTCCGGACGCCCGCATCTTCAACAGCGACGGCAAACCGCTGCCGCCGGGGCACACCCAGTCGAACCTGGTGGTGAACGACGACGGGCTGATGGGCGCGGGAGTGCACGGCGACCCGTCGATCAAGCCGCGGCACCTGTGGACGATCGAGCGCACCACCGACAGCCAGGTGATGGTGCCCGACGCCGACCACGCCACGCTGCACGACCCGGACTCGCCCCGCCAGACCCCGCCGCCCCGACTGCCCGACTTCGGCACCCGGCCCGACCTCCACCCCAGGCCGGTCAGCAACACCGATACCGACAACGACGCCAACAGCGACGCCGAAGCCGACGCCCAGCCCGCCGGCCCACCCGCGCCGCCGCCCCCGCCGCCCCTGCCGGGAGCCACCTCCACGCAGCAAGCAGCAGTGCCGCCACCGCCACCGCCGCCACCTCCGGCACCGACCTTCGGGACGCAAGCACCGCCCCCGCCCCCACCTGCGCCACCGGCACCGACTTTCGGGTCGCAAGCACCACCACCACCGCCGCCGCCACCTGCGCCGACCTTCGGGACGCAAGCGGCAGTGCCACCGCCGCCGGCACCTCCGGCGCCGAATTTCGGAGCAACAGCACCGCCGCACGCGCCCCCGCCACCGCTCGGACCCGACACGCAGGCCGGGCCGACGAACGCGCCCACCACCCCGCCAGGCCCCTACTCGAACGTCCGGGACGCGGACCTGAAGGACGGCATCCTGGCCAGGCTGCCCGACCGGATCACCCCGGCACCGCTGACCATCGCGGGCGTCCAGGTCGACATCGGGCAGGTCCAGGCCGGCTTCGACGCGCTGTCCGGCAAGCTGGGCGAGTTCGGCATCACCACCACCCCCGACGTGAACCCCGACCTGGTCGTGCAGCTCGACCAGCAGACGTTCGCCAGGCACTTCGCCGTCCAGCAGGAACTGGACACCACCCTGCTGAACCAGGTCGTCCAGGCCAAGGTCGGCCCCAACGGCGACGTCGCCGCGACCCGGCAAGGGCTCATCGACAGCACCCTCACCAACCCGGCACGGGCGATCAACGGGCACGTCCTGCTGAACACCGACCACCTCGACGGCCTCACCACAGACCCCGCACGCAAGGCCGACGCCATCCGGCACCTGCTGACCCACGAGTTCATGCACGTGCACTCCGTCGGCAGCGACGTCACCTTCGCCCACCGCGACGGACAAGGCGGCGTCTACAACAAGAACCTCAACCCCGACGAGGCCGTCACCGAACTGCTGGCCCGCCGGATCACCGACGCCCTCGCCGAGCGCGAGGGGAAACCCAGCCAGTACAACCAGTTCCCCGACGGGACCGTGCGGTACCAGGGCAACATCGACCTGCTCGACCGGGAGTTCAACCGGCCGGCCACGAAGTGGAACAAGTTCGACCCCGCGAACACCTTCCAGACCATGCTGGGCGACTACTTCACCGGTCCCACCCAGACCGACGGCCCGTCCACCCGGTCCCACGGCCCGTCCACGCGGTCCGCCCCGTCCACGCGCCCCGCGCCGCCGATGACCTCGTGGCGCAACCCGTTCCGCTCGACCCCACCGCCGGCGCAGCCGACCATCTCCGCGCCGATCCCGATGGTCAACCTGACCAACCCGGCGCCGAACACCACCCCAGCGCCGAACCCGAACGCGGCACCAGCTCCAGCACCCACACCCACACCCACACCGGCACCCGCGCCGTCAGCAGCACCGGCACCGAACCCCGCACCGAATCCCGGACCGGTGCTCACGTCGCGGAACCTGCCGGACTTCTTCCAGCAGGGCAAGGCGTTGGGCACGATCGCGCCCACCGACGTGCGGGGTGCGAAGCACGTCACCGGCACCATGACCGGTATCACGCCGGGTGACGCCGCCGTCATCGAAAGCGCGCTGGAGAACAACTTCGAGTCGTTCCTCGGCCGAGGCCGCGACTTCCAGGTCAAGATCGACGGCACCTGGTACGAGGCCAACGTCAAGGCCACGATGATGCCGCCGGCCGACGTCGCCGCGGTCACCAGCACGCCGTCCACCACCACCAAGGTGGACATGTCCGTCCAGTCCGGCGCCACCACGGGCACGGCCACCAACCTCACCACCGCCAACGACATCGGTCTCGCCGCCGCAGCGAGCGCGGGCATCGGCCCGTACGGGTCGCTGGCAGGCAAGGTGCAGCTCGCTACGCCCGCCACCACCCTGAACACGTCCTCCGGCACGATCGACCAGCGGATCATCCGCGGCGGCGAGAGCTCGACGAACGTCGACGTCCCGGTCTCCTTCGAGGTCACCCTGACCGCGTCCAACGGCACCGTGCGCGGCCCGCAGGCGGTCAACGGCGGCGTCACCCTCGCCGTGCCGAACGACCTGGAGACGATCGCCAACTCCGGCAACGCCCAACCCGCCGCGGCCCTGCCGCCGGGCTGGGGGACCAAGCTGGAGCACCCGACGCCCGAGGCGGTCACCGACTTCGACGCCGACAAGGCGTTCACGGACGTCGCCGCGAAGATCCACCCGTCGATCACCAAGATCGGCGCCCCGGGCCGCACCGCGCTGCGGGACTTCCTCAACACGACCACCGTCCGCGACAACCTGGGCGCGATGCTGGACGGCTGGGTCACCTCCCCGACCCTGATCAGCCCGCACGGCAGCAAGGCCAACGCCGTGCAGATGAAGGCCACCCTGCTGACCGCCGAACTGGTCGGCACGACCGATGCCGCCCAGCTCCGGCTGCACGAGTCCCAGGCCACGGGCAGCTCGGTGACCGCCACCACCAAGTCCGGCTTCGACATCGCCGCCGGCGTGGGCGGCGGTGTCGGCGTGCCGAACGTGATCGGCGGCGCGGCGGGCATCACCGGCGGCTACTCGGCCCGGACCGTCGAGTCCTCGAACGCGGGCACCACCTCCAGCACCCGCACCGGCATCCAGCTCAAGGGCAGCACCGGCCTGTACAAGGTGACCGCGAACGTCCACGTCCGCACGCCCAACGGCGCGGACGTCGTCATGCCCGTCACCACGTACATGCGGGTCGGCCTGCCAGAGGCCGCCTCGCTGGCCCTGCCGGTGCCACCGGGCACCGACGCCGGGCTCACCAAGCCGGGCACGGCGGGCACCAAGTACCTCCCGCCCTACCTGGCCGCCGACCTGGCGGCGGGCAACGTCAAGGTCGGCGAGTTCGGCCCCGGCGCGCAGGTGCAGTCGCAGGTCCAGTCCACGTTGGCGGCGCTACCCGGCTTCGGGAAGTTCCTGCCGGGCTGGAACAACCCGGACACCGGCTCGCGCAAGGGCCAGAGCCTGGCCGACGTCGCGGAGGCCACGGCCAACCAGCGCAAGCTCGACTCCGAGCTGTCGGCGACCGCGCTGAAGACCAAGATGGACAGCCTGCTCGGCCCCGGTGTGCAGGTGCAGCTCAAGAAGCGCGGCCTGAGCACCAACGAGTACGTCAACATCACGGTCCGCGCCCGACCTGCCGGCGGCAGCCACCTCGGCCAGGTCGACGCGCGCAACGTGCGCGGCTCGGCGAACACCGCGCCGAAGCTGGACAGCACCACCGCCACGCAGAAGTCCGTCAACATCGGCATCGAGGGCAAGGCGGTGTTCCCGGTCAAGACCGCCGACGCCTCGCTCACCCCGACGCCGCAGGTCGGCGCGAAGTACACCTACGGGTGGGGCAACAAGAACACGGGCGGCCCGACGGTCGCCAGCACCGGGCTCAACGTGGGCAGCGCGAACGCCCAGGTGTTCTCGCAGGACCTCGAGTTCGACATCGAGATCACCACGTTCAGCCGCAACCGGTCGTGGGTCAAGCGGGTGACGCCGGGCTCGCCGTTCCTCCAGGTGCCCGAGCCCAAGCTGGTCGCGAAGACCGGTGGGCCGAACCCGCCCGGCGTGGTGAACCTGGACCAGATCGCCGGCCCGGTGCACCTGTGGGTGTCGGACGGCTCGTCGATGGACAACGACCCGTCCGGCTTCCGCCCGGGTCCTCCGGTGTCCACCAGGCTGGACCAGCCGCCGACGATCAAGGACCTGCTCAACCCCCCGGTGCCGCGCCCGCCCGCGCCGGACTTCCTGCACGTCGAGGCGGTGGTCGGCACCGAGGTGGTGCGCGACCAGGCCATCGAGGCGCTCAACCGGGCGGCGAGGGGCGACTCGTCGCTGACCGTGCCCGGCACGGAGGCACGCAACCAGATCGACAAGCTGTTCAGCCCGGAGAGCATCAAGGCCAACCTGCGCAAGCTGACCGAGACCGGCATGCAGGAGAACGGCCTCAAGTACGGCCGCCGGGTCACCGACCGCTCCGGCGCCATCGGCATGTCGATCCAGCTGGGCAACCCGAAGCTGGTGTCGATCTCGGACGACACGGGCACCGAGAACGCGACCACCGGCGGTTACAAGGCGGGTGACGCGAAGAGCAGCAGCCACACCGTCGACCTCACCGCCGGCGTCAACCTGCCCGTGAAGCCGAACGTGACGCCGCCACCGGCCGGCCAGCCCACCCCCACGTCCGGCTCGGGCGGCGTCGCCGTGGCGGGCAAGGTCACGCCGTACTCGTCGTCCAAGACCAGCGCGAACGAGATCAGCGGCAGCGTCGACCGCAACGTCGTCACGCCGCCCAGCGCGCGGACCGTGCTGATCCAGCTGGACGCGGACGTCACGGTGGTCGGCGAGAGCCGGTCGGGCAACGCGGTCTACGGCGGGACGCCGCGCGTGGAGGGTGCTGCGGTCACCCTGCCCGGCGGTGTGTTCGTGCGGGTCAGCGAGGACGTGGCGCGCGAGTTGGGCGTGCTGCCGGACGTGAAGCCGAAGACCCCGCCGCCCGCGTTCGGCACGATGACGCCGCCGGCGACGCTGACACCGGACAACCCCAGTTCGCTCGGTCTGAGCGCGCTCGAAACGCCGCCGGACCTGTCCGGCATGGTCACCGGGCTGATCAACGACCTCAACACCCGGACGAGCGGCCCGTTCAAGAGCGACCTGGTGCCGGATTCGGTGCTCAAGGACTCGATGAACAACTTCCAGCGGCTGGTCGACTTCGCCTCGCCCACGAGCGTCAAGGCGATGATCGACAGTGCGCTGGACGGCGGTGTGCCGCTGCTCCTGCACCAGCCGGGCACGTTCGGCAAGGACACCTACCAGGTCACGCTCAAGGCCCGGGTCACCGGCGCGCCGAGCTTCGACGGTGTCGTCAACGATGGCATCGACATGGAGCACACGACCGCGGGCGCCCAGAAGGTGACCGACGGGCAGGGCAGGGCCACCGGTTGGGGCCTCGGGCTCAAGGCGCCCGGCCTCGCCCAGCCCGGCAGCGCGAACCCGAACGTGTCCGGCGGCGTGGGCGTGATCGCCGCGGCGAACGTCGGCCAGCAGCACAGCAGCACCGTCACCAAGGCGACCACCGAGCAGTTCGGCCACCTGCGGGCGGGCAGCGGCCCGGCGGCGAAGTACACCGTGCCCATCGAGTTCGAGCTGGTGGTGGAGAAGGGCGACCAGCTCGTCACCAGGGCCACCGGGCAACCGCAGGACATCGCGGTGCGGCTGCACGCGGACAACCAGAAGGTGTTCACCCCCGCCGCCACGCCACCGGCCGGCTACTCGTCGACCACGACCGCGCAGCCCGCCGCGCAGGGCACACCGGAGGCCGCGACGGCGTGGCAGCAGAACGGCAACCCGGCGACGTTGCCGCCCAAGGCGTCGGTGGAGAACTACCGCGGCGCCGCCGACCTGCGTGCCGCGGCGATCCAGGCGCTGACCGCGGCGGGCGCCAACCAGGGCATCACGGGCAAGGGCACCGGCCCGTTGAACACGCTGCTGTCCACGCTCGGCTCGGAGAACCTCCAGCCGAGCCTGCCGGGCATGCTCGACGGCCCGCTGACCGTGCCGGGGCTGCACGAGGCGGCCCTGACGTTCGGCCAGCACGCCGACGTGAAGGTCTACGCCAAGCTGGTCAACCCGAGGCTGGGCGGCCTGAGCGACGGCGTGAACCTGGAGAACCCGAGGTCGTCGGTCACCACCACGTCCACCGAGGCCAAGCACAGCGAGACCGGCGACATGTCGGTGGGCTGGGCGACCGGCAGCGCCTCGGTCAAGCCGACCCAGGACCCGAAGGACACCGCGGCCATCGCCCTCGGCGGCATCGAGACCCGGCACGCGGCCGAGGACGCCGAGGCGGTGTCCGGCGGCGCGACCAACAACAAGATCAACAACCTCAAGCCGCAGGGGCGCACCGGCCTGGTCGACTTCGACGTGGAGTACCGCGTGGTCGCCACGATCGGCGGCAAGACCAGCGTGGTGGACCTGAACGTGCCGGGCTCGGCGTCGGTGCGGATGCCGTCACCGGAGGCCGAGTCGGTGCTCGGCCGGGACTTCGACGCCGACCTGAGCGACGCGCAGACCGCGGTCAAGGACACCGCCAAGGCGTGGCGCGACGCCGAGCTGGCGGTGGACCGCGCGCGGCACGACGCCCAGGCCGTGATCAACAGGGTGGCCGCCGACGTCGCCCTGCTCCAGCAGGACCTGACCGACTCGAAGGTGCGGCACAACACCGCGATCGGCACGCAGCTGGCGGAGGCCGGCCGCGTGCCGGACCTGGAGCAGGCCGTCCGGGACGCGCAGGCCGCACGGGACGACGCGAGCACCGCGGTCAAGGACCAGCGCGAGCGGATCACGCACCTCGACTCCGTGCACCAGGACGCGCAGGACGCGCTGGGCGACGCCGACGTCGAGGTGCGCTCCACCGGGCGTGACCTGGCGGGCGCGGACGCGGAGGTGCGGGCGGCGCAGGGCAGGCTGGACGACGCGCAGGCGGCGTTGGACGTCGCCCAGGCCAACCTCGACGCCCACCTGGACCACCGTCCCGAGGGCGCACCGCCGATCGCCACCGACCCGGTGGCGAAGGACCTGGTCGGCAAGGTGGACAGCGCCCGTGCCGCGCGCGACGCCCGCGAGGCCGAGGTCGCCACGGCCGTCGACCTCGCCGCGGCGGCGCAGGCCGCGAACACGGACGCGATCGGGAAGCAGACCGACGCGCGGGTCGCGGTCGAGGACGCGCGGGTCGCCGCGGAACAGGCCCGGATCGACCTGGACCAGGCCGTGATCGACCTGGAAGCGGCGCGGGGCGGCCTGGAGACGGCAGGCACCACGTTGGACACCGGACGTGCGGCGGCCCAGCTGGCGGCGAACGAGCGCGACGCCGCGCTGCGGGCCCAGCAGCAGGTCGAGACCACCATCGCGGACTTGGAAGCGGAGATCACCGCGGCCGAGGTCGAGCTGGACAACCGCCGCACCGAGGCGGACGCGAGGCAGCTCGACTGGTGGAACGCCCGGATCGTGGTGGACCAGCGAATCGCCGACTTCAACCGGCCGACACCGCCGGCCCCACCGCCTCCCCCACCGCCCGGCACCACGCCACCCAGCACCACGCCACCCGGCACCCCACCGCTTGGCACCCCACCGCCTGGCACCACGCCGTCCATCACCATCACGCCGCCGGAATCAGCACCGGCGAGCGGCATCCAGCCGGCCGCCGGCTCCACCCCGAACACCACCGCGTCATCGGCACCGGCAACCGGCATCCAGCCGGTCGTCACCGCTCCGGACACCACCGCGTCCTCGGCACCGTCCACTCCGAACACGCAAGCCGCTCCGCACCCGCCGCTCCCCGACATCACGCACGACGGCACTCACAACGGCACTCACGACGGCGCCCCCGGCGTGCCGCAGACGCACGTGGACGAGGCCATGCGGCACCTCCAGCACACCGCGCAGTCCCTCCTGCCGACCGCACCACCCCCCACCCCGGACGGCCTGTACGCGGCGGTCGCGCACGCCGCCAACGTCACGGCGGCCGACCTGCGCCACAACGTGGTGACCGGCGCCACCGCCCCGGACGTCGCCGCGCACGTGGCCGACTTCACCGCGGCCCGACCGATGCGGAAGAACCAGCTCTACGGCGCGCTGGTGGAGAACCTGAACTGGACCATCACCAACTCGCCGGAGGACGTCCGGGCCGCCAACGCCCGCGACCTCGCCGGACGGCTCATCGCGACCCGGTTGGGGGTGAACCTGGTCATCCACCTGCCCGGCACACCGCCGTTGCCGCTGCCGCCGTTCACCGGCCAGAGCCCGCACGAGGTGCACGTCGACCTCGTCGTGCTGAACGGGGTCGCCACCTTCCGACCGCGCTGACCGGCGAGGACGTCCGCAGTGGACGGTTCCGGTCACCCCGTCGGGTCACCGGAACCGCACAGCCGCGCGACCGGCGCGGTGAGGGGAATCGATCCAGTGGCCGGTGGGTGTCTCGTCGCTCACAGACAGGTCGGGCCGCTGGGTCGGGTGACCTGCACGGGTCTAGCATCCGATGGTCAAGGTCCGAGTACTCAGGTACCGGAGACCAGTCCACCACTGACGCTGGAGGCCGTTGCGCATGGCCGGCACCACCGCACCCGAGCGGGCGGGTACCCGTAAAGGGGTCGGAACGCTCTACCGCGGCGACCTGGGGATGTGGTCCTGGGTCGCGCACCGCATCACCGGTGTGTTGACGTTCTTCTTCCTGTTCGCGCACGTCCTGGACACCGCACTGGTGCGGGTGTCCCCGGACGCGTACGACAAGGTCATCGAGACCTACAAGAACCCGATCGTCAACCTGTTCGAGGTCGGCCTCGTCGGTGCGGTCCTCTACCACGCGCTCAACGGCATCAGGGTGCTGCTCGTCGACTTCTGGGCCAAGGGCCCCAAGTACCAGAAGCAGATGCTGTGGGCGATCCTCGGCATCTGGGTGCTGGTGATGATCCCCGGCACCTACTTCATGCTGGTCCGCACGGTGTCCGACCTGATCGGTGGGGGTCACTGACCATGAGTGAATCGCTGATCATCGCCAAGCCGCGTTCCCCGCGCCGCCCGGCCGCCCGCCGCAGCAACTTCGAGCTGCACAGCTGGCTGTTCATGCGCATCTCGGGCGTGGCGCTCGTCGTGCTGGTGCTCGGGCACCTGTTCATCATGAACGTGCTCGACGGCGGCGTGCACCGGATCAACTTCGGCTTCGTCGCGGGCCGGTGGGCCTCGCCGTTCTGGCAGTTCTGGGACCTGGCCATGCTGTGGCTGGCCCAGATCCACGGCGGCAACGGCCTGCGCACCGTGATCAACGACTACGCCCGCAAGGACGCGACCCGGTTCTGGCTCAAGGTGCTCCTCTACGTCTCGATGGTGCTGATCATCGCCCTCGGCACGTACGTGATCTTCACCTTCGACCCGAACATCACCGACTGACCCGCCGCGGGGAGTACCAGAGCCATGCAGTTCCACAAGTACGACGTCGTGATCATCGGTGCCGGCGGCGCCGGTATGCGCGCGGCGATCGAGTCCGGCCAGCGCGCCCGCACGGCCGTGCTCACCAAGCTGTACCCGACCAGGTCCCACACGGGTGCCGCGCAGGGCGGCATGTGCGCCGCGCTGGCGAACGTGGAAGAGGACAACTGGGAGTGGCACACCTTCGACACGATCAAGGGCGGCGACTACCTGGTCGACCAGGACGCCGCCGAGATCATGGCGAAGGAGGCCATCGACGCGGTCCTCGACCTGGAGAAGATGGGCCTGCCGTTCAACCGCACGCCCGAGGGCAAGATCGACCAGCGGCGGTTCGGCGGCCACACCCGCAACCACGGTGAGGCGGCCGTCCGCCGGGCCTGCTACGCGGCCGACCGCACCGGCCACATGATCCTCCAGACGCTGTACCAGAACTGCGTCAAGCACGGCATCGAGTTCTTCAACGAGTTCTACGTGCTCGACCTGTGCATGACCGAGACGGCCGACGGCCCGGTGTGCACCGGCGCGGTGGCCTACGAGCTCGCGACCGGCGAGATCCACGTGTTCCAGGCCAAGTCCGTGGTGTTCGCGACGGGCGGCTTCGGCAAGGTCTTCAAGACCACGTCCAACGCGCACACGCTCACCGGCGACGGCATGGGCATCGTGTTCCGCAAGGGCCTGCCGCTGGAGGACATGGAGTTCTACCAGTTCCACCCGACCGGTCTCGCGGGCCTGGGCATCCTGTTGACCGAGGGCGCGCGTGGTGAGGGCGCGATCCTCCGCAACGGCTCCGGTGAGCGGTTCATGGAGCGGTACGCGCCGACCATCAAGGACCTCGCGCCGCGCGACATCGTGGCCCGGTCGATGGCGCTGGAGGTGCTGGAAGGCCGCGGCGCCGGTCCGAACAAGGATTACGTGCTGCTGGACTGCACGCACCTCGGCGCCGAGGTGCTGGAGACGAAGCTCCCCGACATCACCGAGTTCGCCCGCACGTACCTCGCGGTCGACCCGGTGAAGGAGCCGGTGCCCGTCTACCCGACCGCGCACTACGCGATGGGTGGCATCCCGACCAACGTGCACGGCGAGGTGTTGCGGGACAACGACAACATCGTGCCCGGCCTGTACGCGGCCGGCGAGTGCGCCTGCGTGTCCGTGCACGGTGCGAACCGCCTGGGCACCAACTCGCTGCTCGACATCAACGTGTTCGGCCGCCGTGCGGGCATCGCCGCCGCCGAGTACGCCCTGGCGCACGACCACGTCGAGCTGCCGGAGAACCCCGCCGCGCAGGTCGAGGCGCAGGTCGCGCTGGTCCTGTCCGAGCACGGCGAGGAGCGCGTGGCGGACATCCGCACCGAGCTCCAGGCCACCATGGACGCCAACGCGTCGGTGTACCGCACCGAGGACACGCTCAAGACGGCGCTGCACGACGTGCAGGCGTTGAAGGAGCGGTACCAGCGGATCACCGTGCAGGACAAGGGGAAGCGCTTCAACACCGACCTGCTGGAAGCCGTCGAGCTGGGCTTCCTGCTGGAGCTGGCCGAAGTTCTCGTCGTGGGCGCGCTGGCGCGCAAGGAGTCCCGCGGCGGCCACGCGCGCGAGGACTACCCGAACCGCGACGACACGAACTTCATGCGCCACAGCATGTACTACAAGCAGGGCGACGGCTTGGCGGCCGACATCCGGCTCGACTACAAGCCCGTGACGTTCACCCGGTACCAGCCGATGGAGCGCAAGTACTGATGACCGCTACCGCTGAAGTGTCCACCGGCTCGCGCGGCAACCAGCCCCCCGTGCCGGACGGCGCGATCACCGTCACCCTGAAGGTCCGCCGGTTCAACCCGGAGTTCGACGACGAGCCGCGCTGGGACTCGTTCGAGATCCCGGCCCTGCCGTCGGACCGCGTGCTGAACCTGCTGCACTACGTGAAGTGGTACCTGGACGGCACGCTGACGTTCCGCCGATCGTGCGCGCACGGCATCTGCGGGTCGGACGCCATGCGCATCAACGGCGTGAACCGGCTGGCCTGCAAGGTGCTGCTGAAGGACCTGCTGGCGCCGAAGGGCAAGCCGACCACTATCACCGTGGAGGCCATCAAGGGCCTGCCGGTCCACAAGGACCTGCTGGTCGACATGGAGCCGTTCTTCGAGGCGTTCAAGGCGGTCAAGCCTTACCTCATCACGTACGGCAACGAGCCGACGCGTGAACGGCTCCAGTCCGCGGCCGACCGCGAGCGGTTCGACGACACCACGAAGTGCATCCTGTGCGCGGCGTGCACCACGTCGTGCCCGGTGTTCTGGACCGAGGGCTCGTACTTCGGCCCGGCGGCGATCGTGAACGCGCACCGGTTCATCTTCGACAGCCGGGACGAGGGCGCCGAGGAGCGGCTGGACATCCTGAACGACGTGGACGGCGTGTGGCGCTGCCGGACGACGTTCAACTGCACCGACGCCTGCCCGCGTGGCATCCAGGTCACGAAGGCCATCCAGGAGGTCAAGCGCGCGCTGCTGTTCAAGCGCGTCTGACCGGACCTGACGTCGACCCGATCCGACGTCGACCGGACCTGACGTCGAGGGCCCCCGAGCTGCGGCTCGGGGGCCCTCTGCGCGTTCTGAGCGTTGAATTCAGGCGTTCGGAACGTAGGACACGGTTGTCCTGAACGTAGGACTCACGTGTTTGGCTGGTTGGTGGCGGCGGCGCGGGCGGCGCGGGCGGCTCGGGCGGCCTTGGCCCGGCGGTTGCGCAGGTACATGACGAACGCGAGCACGAGGCCCAGGCCGGCCACGGCGGTGATCGGGCCGCCGACGTTGCCGAACGCCGTCTGCATGGCCGTCGCCTTCTGGGCGGTGGCGTCCGGCTCGGTGTTGGCGACCTCGCCGACGCCCGCGCTGGTCGGCGTCGGCCGCGGCTCGGTGGTCTTCTTCTTCGCCTGCGGCGCGCCCTCGACCAGCCGGCCGACCGGGTTGGCCGACGCGGCGGTCTCCAGGCTGAACCCGTAGTCCAGCAGCCGGGCCGCCTGGTCGATGATCCGGACGGGCTGCGGCTGCCCGCGCAGCAGCACCACCACCAGCCGCTTCCCGTTCCGCGCCGCCGCGCCCACGTACGTGTGCTGCGCGTCGTCGGTGAACCCGGACTTGCCGCCCAGCGCACCCTGGTACGTGGTCAGCAGCCGGTTGTCGTTGACGATCGGCACGGTCCCGCTGCCGTTGGCCGCGGGGAAGTCGATCCGCTGCGTCACGACGGCCTTGACGAAGTCCGGGTACTTCATCGCCTCGCGGAAGATCAGCGCCACGTCGTAGGCCGACGTGGACGTGCCCGGCGCGTCCAGCCCGGACGGCGTCACCGCCCGCGTGTCCAGCGCGCCCAGCTCGGCGGCCAGCGCGTTCATCTTGCGGATCGCCGACGGCACACCGCCCAGGCGACGGGCCAGGGCGTGCGCCACGTCGTTCCCGGACGCCATCACCAGCGCCTGGAGCATCTGCTCCACGGTGTACTCGGCGCCGTTGCGCAGCCCGACGCAGGTGCACTCCTGCGCGATGTCCTCGGGCGTCGCCGCCACGGTCGCGTTCGGCGCCAGCTCCTTGGCCACCACCATCGCCAGCAGCACCTTGATCACCGACGCGGGCCGCTGCCGGCCGTGCGGGTCGAGGCCGGCCAGCACCGCGCCGCTGTCGAGGTCGGCCAGCAGCCAGCTCTTGGCCGTGATGCCGTCCGGCAGCGCGGGGGCGTTCGGCGGCAGCACCAGGCCGCACTCACCGAGCCTCTCGCCGCCGATCGGACTCTCCGGCACTTCGAGGGGCCGGGGCGGCTGTTCGCCGGGAGCCGGCTCTTCTGAGGCGTCCACCGGTGGAGGCGGTGACACCTTGTTCTCGCAGGCCGGCTGGGCTACGGCGACCGGCACAGCCGCGAATACCGCGGTGGCCATCAGCGCGCAGGCAGCCACGACCAGGGCAACAGGCCGTCGGAACGCGGAGGAACGCACGCGCCCAGGCTATCCACCCCGGATGAGTGACCTGCACCCGCCACGTCCGATACTGCTCCGGTGAAGCTCTCCCGAGGCATGTCCGCGTTCCTGCTTGCCTTCGGGGTGTGGTCCTGGGTGATCTGGCCGACCTTCCTGCGCAACATCTGGAAGGACCCGCGCTCGTGGGACGGCGGCCCGACCGCGTTCTTCACCGTCCACCTGGTGCTCGTTGTCGCGTCGCTCACATTCGGCACGGTCATCGGCGTGTTGGGCGTCCGCGGCCTGCGCGCCGCCAAGAAGAGCACCGAGTAACCCACCACACCTGGAGGCTCCACCGTGGAGTTCGTGCGTCTGCTGCTGCTGTTCCTGCACCTGCTCGGCATGGGCATGCTCGTCGCCATGTTCTTCGTCCAGCGCCGTGCCGGCGCGGACGCGCCGCTGAACAAGGGCTGGCTGCACGCCGCCGCGCTCCAGCTGCTGACCGGCGTGGCGCTGGTCGGGTTGGCCCCGCTGACCGACCAGGAGTACGACCACGCCAAGATCGGCGTGAAACTGCTGGTCCTGGTGGTCATCGCCGGTCTGGTAGCGATGAACGTGAGCAAGCCGAAGCCCGCCACGTGGCTCACGCCGACCCTCGCCGCCCTGGTGGTCGTCAACACCGGCATCGCGGTCTTCTGGACCTGAGCCCCGGCTCAGCGACGGCGGAACAGCGCGCCCAGCAGCAGCCCCGCGCCGACCAGACCGGCGGCGGCGCGGGGGCTGGGCCCGGACCGCACCTCCACCACCGGCCGGATCACGGCGGGCGGCGGCGCGGGCGGCACGTCGCGCGGCAGGTTCTCCCGCGCCGTGGCCGTCCACGCCGTGATGAACAGCAGGAACTGGGCCACCAGGTTCGCGAACACCAGCACACCGATGATCGGGCCGAACGCCGCGCCCGCCGGCGACGTGGTCACGCTGGTCAGGTAGATCGTGGCGACCTGCTTCAGGACCTCGAACCCGACGGCCGCCGCCAACGCGCCCTTGACCGCGCTGCGCCACCCCACCGGCTCACGGGGCAGCTTGGCCAGCACCCACAGGAACACCAGCCAGTTCGCGGCCAGCGCGAGCACGATCGTGCCGACCTTCAGCAGCGCCTCGGCCCACCACACGCCGTCCAGACCGACCCACCGCAGCACCAGCTCGGCGAACCCGGTGCCGAGCGCCGTCAGGCCGAACGACACCACCAGCGCGAGCCCCAGGGTGACCAGCGCCAGGAGGTCCTTGAGCGCCGTCTTGATGATCGGCAGGTCGGCCTTCGCGTGGCCCCACTGCGCGGTCAGCGCGTCCCGCAGGTTGCTCATCCAGCCGAGGCCGGAGTAGGCGGCGGTCAGCAGGCCCAGCACGCCCACCGTGCCCTTGGACTCGATCGCCTGCTCGACCACGTCGTTGATGGTGGCGCCGAGCGCTCCGGGCACCGCTTCGGCGATGCCCGCCTTCAGCTCGTCCAGCAACTGGGGCTGCGAGGCCAGCACGAAACCGGCGACGGCGAACCCGATCATCAGCATGGGCACCAGCGACAGCACGCTGAAGTACGTCACGGCCGCCGCGTAGTGCGCCCCGTACTGCTTGCTGTACCGCTCCGCGCCGCGGAGCAGGTGGTCGACCCACGGACGCCGCTCGCGCAGCCGGTCGAGCTTCGACGCGTCCTTCGTCCCAGCCTCTTCCGCCACACGAAAACGCTAGTCCGCGCGGTGATCACCCGCCAGTCGGCGGGGATCAGTCGGAGGCGGTGAGGAAACCGATCCGGTCGTAGACCCGCGCCAGCGTCTTGGACGCCACCGAACGCGCCCGCTCGGCGCCGCGCGCCAGCACCTTGTCCAGCTCGGCGGTGTCGTCCAGGTACTCGGCGACCCGCGCCTGCACCGGCGTGACGAACTCCGTGAACACCTCGCCCAGGTCCTTCTTCAGGTCCCCGTAGCCCTTGCCGTCGTAGTCCGCGACCAGGGACTCGACCGACCGGCCGGTCAACGCCGAGAAGATCACCAGCAGGTTGCTCACGCCGGCCTTCGCGGCCGGGTCGTACACGATCTCGCGCCCGGTGTCCGTGACCGCCGACCTGATCTTCTTGGCCGACCGCTTCGGGTCGTCCAGCAGCTCGACCACGCCGGCGGGCACCGACTTCGACATCTTCGACGTCGGGTCCTGGAGGTCGTAGATCTTGGCGGTGTCCTTGACGATGTACGGCTCGGGCAGCCGGAACGTCTTGCCGTACCGGGTGTTGAACCGCTGCGCCAGGTCCCGGGTCAGCTCCAGGTGCTGGCGCTGGTCCTCGCCGACCGGCACGTGGTGCGCCTGGTACAGCAGGATGTCGGCGGCCTGGAGGATCGGGTAGGTGAACAGGCCGACGCCGACGGCCGCTTCCTGCCGGGCCGACTTGTCCTTGAACTGGGTCATCCGGCTGGCCTCGCCGAACCCGGTCAGGCACTGCATGACCCAGCCGAGCTGGGCGTGCTCGGGCACGTGCGACTGCACGAACAGCGAGGAGCGCTCCGGGTCGATGCCCAGCGCGAGCAGCTGCGCGGCGGACACGCGGGTGTTCTGCCGCAGCACCTTGGGGTCCTGCTCGACGGTGATCGCGTGCAGGTCGACGACGCAGTAGAACGCCTCGTGCGTCTCCTGCAACGCCACCCACTGCCGCAGCGCGCCGAGGTAGTTGCCGAGGTGGAACGAGCCTGCGGTCGGCTGGATGCCGGACAGCACTCGGGGACGGCTCACCGGAGCGGCGTTGCCGACGGGCTCGCCGGCGTTCGCGGCGACGTTCTCAGCGGAGTTCTCGACGACCACGGGAGTGATTCTCCCAGGCCGATCAGACCCCGGTGGTAGCGGGCCGCACCTCGATCGCATCGGCCCCGCCCAGGGCTGCCTCGTCGACGACGACGACGGGCTGCTCGGAGGCCGCGCGGACCACCGCGGCCCTCCGGCGACGGACCAGACCTGCCACCAGGCCGATCACGCCGAAGGCCACCGCGCCGATGCCGACCGGGGCGTCCAGGGAGACCGGAGCCGCCACCGAATCGTCTGCCGCCACCGCGACACCTTCGATGACCAGGGATGACGCCGCGCCCAGGAGCAAACCCGGAATCACACCGCGACCGCGCACTGCCCAGCCTCCTCACCAACACCGTGTCACCCACCATGGGGTGAACCTTGTTGACGGACGGCCGCGAACCTACCGAAGCTGTGGGGCTGGGGTGTTCGGTTCAGGTAAACGCGACCGGCGGCAGAGTAACCACCGCCACTCGCGCGGTTCCCCCCAGGGGCCTATCCGACGGGGTCGACTCGGCCATATGTCGTAGTGCGCTGCCTGGCCGGCCGACCGGCCAGCGCCGCGGTCGCGCGCAGCTCGACGGCGGTCCGCGCGGAGCCGTGCTCGGAGCCCGCCATCCGGCTGATGGTCTCCTCCATGAGCGTCCCGCCCAGGTCGTTGGCGCCGCCGCGGAGCACTTCGGCGGTGCCCTCGTCGCCGAGCTTGACCCACGAGCACTGGACGTTGTCGATCCGCCCGTGCAGGGCGAGCCGGGCGAACGCGTGCACGGCCCGGTTGTCCCGCCGCGTGGGGCCGGGACGGGCCACGCCCGCCAGGTAGATCGGCGCGTTGCGGTGCACGAACGGCAGCCCGACGAACTCGGTCAGCCCGCCCGTCCGGTCCTGGAGGGCCGCCAGCGTCCGGAAGTGGCCGAGCCAGTGGCCGGGGTGGTCGACGTGGCCGTACATCATCGTGGACGACGAGCGGATGCCCACCTCGTGCGCGGTGGCGACGACTTCGAGCCACGTCGCCGTGGGCAGCTTGCCCTTGGTCAGCACCCAGCGGACGTCGTCGTCCAGGATCTCGGCGGCGGTGCCGGGGATGGTGTCCAGGCCCGCGTCGCGCAGCTCGGTCAGCCACTCGCGCACGCTCACGCCCGCCTTGGCCGCCGCGCTGACGATCTCCATCGGGCTGAACGCGTGGACGTGCATGCCGGGGACGCGCGCCTTGATCCCGCGCACGACGTCGGCGTAGTAGGTGACCGGCAGCTTCGGGTCGATGCCGCCCTGCATGCAGACCTCGGTGGCGCCCGCGTCCCACGCCTCCTGCGCGCGGTCCGCGACCTCGGCCACGGACAGCCGGAACGCGTCCGCGTCCCGCTCGCGCTGGGCGAACGCGCAGAACCGGCAGCCGACGTAGCAGACGTTCGAGAAGTTGATGTTGCGGTTGACCACGTAGGTGACGTCGTCGCCGACCACTTCGGCGCGCAGCTCGTCGGCGAGCCTGGTCATGGTCTCCAGCGCGGCGCCGTCCGCGGTCAGCAGCGCCATGGCCGCGTCCGTGTCGTCCAGGATCTTCCCCGGATCGGTCTCGGCGAGCTTGAGCGCGCGGGCCGCGTCCTCGGGCAGCCGCTCGACGGCCTTGGGGACGGTCAGCGACGCCCAGTCGCCGTAGACGCTGTCGAAGTCGCCGCGGCGGTCCTCGGTGCGGCCTTCGGTGTCGATCGCGGTGTTCAGGTCGGCCCGGCCGTACGTGTCGAGCCCGCCGTCCGGCTCCTGCCACTCGCGGCCGACGACCGGTGCGCCCGGATCGGCCAGCCCGTCCTGCCCCGCCAGCGCGGAGACGTGCGCGGTGAGCCGGGTGTCGATCCACTGCCCGGCGGTCGCGTTCACGTAGCGCGGGTAGACGGCGAGGCGTTCCCGCAGGTCGAACCCGGCTTCACGGGTGTGCGCGGCGAGCGCGTCCACCTGCGGCCACGGGCGTTCGGGGTTCACGTGGTCCGGCGTCACCGGCGACACGCCGCCCCAGTCGTCGACGCCCGCGCGCAGCATCAGGCCGAACTCGCCGCCGACCAGGTTCGGCGGCGCCTGCACGCTCGTGGACGACGGCATGACCAGCCGCGCCACCGCGATCGTGGCGGCCAGCTCGTGCAGGTCGGCGTCCGGCATGCCGCGCATCGCGGTGTCCGGCTTGGCCCGGAAGTTCTGGATGATCACTTCCTGGATGTGCCCGTACTGGCGGGCGACACCGCGCATGGCCAGCAGCGACTCGGCCCGCTCGGTGATCGTCTCGCCGATGCCGATCAGGATGCCGGTCGTGAACGGCACGTTCACCCGTCCCGCGTCGGTGAGCACCCGCAACCGGACCGCCGGTTCCTTGTCCGGGCTGCCGTAGTGCGCGCCGCCCGGCTCGGACCACAGCCTCTCGGCGGTCGTCTCCAGCATCATCCCCATGCTGGCCGCGACCGGCCGCAGCCGCTGGAACTCCTCCCAGCCGAGCACGCCGGGGTTGAGGTGCGGCAGCAGGCCGGTCTCCTCCAGCACGGCGATCGCGCAGGCCCGCACGTAGTCGAGGGTCGACTCGTAGCCCCGCGCCTCCAGCCACTCGCGCGCCTGCGGCCAGCGGTCCTCCGGCCGGTCGCCCAGCGTGAAGAGGGCTTCCTTGCAGCCCTGGGCGGCGGCGCGACGGGCGATGTCCAGCACCTCGTCCCGCTCCAGGAACGCGGCGGGCAGCCGGTGCGGGACGGTCGCGAACGTGCAGTAGTGGCAGCGGTCCCGGCACAGGCGGGTCAGCGGGATGAACGCGTTGCGGCTGTAGGTGACGACACCCGGCCGCCCCTCCGCGAGCAGGTGGGCGTCGCGCACCCGGCCCGCGGCCTCCAGCAGCGCGTCCAGGTCGTCACCGCGGGCGTGCAGCAGCACGGCGGCCTCGGTGACGTCCAGCACGGCGCCGTCGGCGGCACGGCGCAACGCGCGTCGCATCGCCGACGGGCTCGGCGTCGGGTCCGGCAGGGTGATCGAGATGTCCACGGCCACGTCAACGACCTTAGGTGGCGGAAATTCCTGTTCACCGCCGGAGTGACCTCCGGCACTGCGGATCTTCCGGCCCACCGGGGGCGCGTCAGCGGACCGGAGCCGTCCCCGCGACGACCAGTTCGGTGTTGCGATCGGTCACCGCGCCCACCGCGGCCGGGTTGGCGTGCAGGTCGTTGAACGCGAACTCCCGCCCCAGCGAGGCGAGGCCGCGCGGGGAGAAGTCGTCGTAGTCGGCCTGGTAGGGGGCGTCGCCCTCGACCAGCGTGGTGAACAGGGACAGCGTGCCGTCGCCGTTGTCCACGAGCTCGATGATCCGGGCGTGCTGCGGGTGGTCGACGTGCGCGGCGGTGTTGATCTCCCAGAACGCCCGGTCGCCGGTGCCGTGCGGGACGATCCGGTTCTCGTGGGTGTGGCCGTTGACCCAGGCGACGACGTTCGGGAAGCGGCCGAGGAGGGTGACCAGCGCGTCGCCGTCCAGGCGGGGGTCGAGCGGGCGGCGGCGGTCCGGGAGGACGTTGCCCATGGTCCAGCTGGTGTGGTGGCTGAAGAGGATGAACAGCTCGTCGGTGACGTCCTGGCGGTGGCGGAAGCCGAACACGTCGTAGTAGCGGGAGCTGTTGCGCTTGAGGGTCCGCTCCAGCCAGAGGTACTGGTGCAGGCCGATCGAGCCGTCCGCGAAGCCGGCGGTCGTCGTGGTGTCGAGGCTGACGCCGGTGACGCCGGGTGCGATGCGGAACGTGTAGAAGACGTCGACGCCGTCCGCGTTGTCCGGGGTGAAGCCGTGGCCGTGCGGGCCGGGGCCGGTGTTGCGCGGGTCGAGGTGGGCCTGGACGAACTCGGCGGTGGTGAACGGCCGGCGGCGCGCGTCCGGGGTGACGGTGCGGACCAGCCCGCCCTCGGCGAGGACCTGCGCGGCGTCCAGCACGTGCGCGGGGTCGGTCATGGCGCGGACGAGGCGCTGGACCTGGGTGTCGCCGAAGCCCATGATCTTGCGGTTCGAGGTGTAGAGGGCGTCGATCGGCGGGATGCCGTCGGGCAGGGAGCCGACCACGCTGTCGTCGTGGTTGCCGAACGTGCAGTACCAGGGGATGCGCAGGCCGGGGCTGTCGAACGGGCGGAGCGCGGCGTCGAGCAGGCCGGGGACGTGCGGGAAACCGGCGGCCTTGTAGTCGTCCGGCTGGGTGGAGTGCGGGTTCCAGTAGGCCTTCACGCCGGAGTCCTGCACGCCTTCGTACCGGGTCGGGTCGCCGGTGTTGGCGGTGATCCGGCCGCCGTTGAGGACGGTGAGGAACCAGTCCAGCTCGACCAGTTCGTGGTTGTCGGTGTTGTCGCCCGTGGTCATCATGAAGTCGATCGGACGGCCGGTGAACGGGCCGGTGCGGATGGCGTTGACCCGTTGGACGAGGGCGGTAGACGTGTGCTGGGCGAGGGTTTCGTGCGCGCGGAAGGCGCCGGAGCCGAGCAGCGGGTGGGTGTACTCGAAGCGGGCCGGGCTCTGCGCGTCGACCATGTGCATGTCGGTGAACTGGACGAAGCAGGCGAGCGACGTGCGCCGGTCGGCACGCCCGGCGTCCGGCGCGGCCAGGTCGGGCCGGACCACCAACGGCCACCCCGGTCCCGCCTGGAGCCGCCGGTACCCGGCCGCGCCGACCGCCGTGGCCGCCGCGTCCACGGTGGTGCCGGTGGTGGCCGCCCAAGCGGGCCCACCCCACAGCAGCACCGCCCCGGCCGCACCCGTCGCCTGGAAGAAACGCCGCCGGCTGATCCCCATCGACCGCTCCCCACGTCTCGGTTGTCGTGAAAAGTTCTCACGAACCGGAGGTCGGGTCACGAAGTCGGGGTGAAGTGGGGCCGAACGAGCGAAGTCGATCGTCGGGTGGATCGGTTCCGCGGCACGGCAACGCCTTCGGTCGCAACCTTCAGCCGCCGTCAGCCGCCGTAGACGACCGTGACCGGCGCATGGTCCGACCAGCGCTCCGCGTAGGTGGCGGCCCGCTCGACCACTGCGGTCCGGGCGGTCCGGGCCAGGGCGTCGGTCGCGACGTGGAGGTCGATGCGTCGGCGGATGCGCGTTGTCGAATTCATCAGTCGCCCGCCTGATCGAGCAGTCGGCGAAGCACCTGGTCCAACGCGGGCACCTTGTCGATGAGCGTCTGCCACACCAAAGCGTCGTCGACCGAAGCGTAACCGTGGATCAGGATGTTGCGGAACGCGACGATCCGGTTGACATCCGGGATGGCCGCCGCGAGTTCGGCGTCAACCTTGCGAAGCTGGTTCAGTGCTTCACCGATGATCTCGAACTGCCGCTCGACCGCCGACCTCAGCATGGCGTCCGCCTCGTAATCCGTGAACGACTTGCCCGCACTGAACTGGCTCAGCAGCTCGACGGCGTGCAACGCGTCCCAGAGGTAGGCACGAGGGTCAGGCCGCATACAGCTGTTCCCGGGTCTCCATCACGCGCTGCCGGAAGTAGGGGTTGCGGATGCTGGAACCGCTCACGAGATCGACCGGGCGGTCAAAGATCCGCTCCAGCCCTTCCTTCAAGGCGAAGTAGCTGCCGAAGTAGTCGAAGCCCGGACCGGCGTCGAACTCCACGAGGACGTCCACGTCGCTGGACACCACGTCGAACGAGTCACCGACAGCGGACCCGAACACATCGAGCCGGCGAACGCCCAACGCGCGGCACAGGTCCTCGACCTCGGACAACCTGGCCGTGATGATCTCGTGCACGGAGGTCACCTCCCGCTCACGATTGTGCCTGATCCTCGGCCCTGGGCCAGTCGAAACCCACCGTGACCGGCGCGTGGTCCGACCAGCGCTCCGCGTAGGTGGCGGCCCGCTCGACCACTGCGGTCCGGGCGGTCCGGGCCAGGGCGTCGGTCGCGACGTGGAGGTCGATGCGCCAGCCCGAGTCGTTGTCGAACGCCTTGCCCCGGTACGACCACCACGTGTACGGCCCGGCCACGTCGGGGTGCAGGGAGCGCACCACGTCGACGTACCGCGCCTCACCGAACACCCGGTCCATCCACGCCCGCTCCGACGGCAGGAACCCGGACGACTTCTGGTTCGTCTTCCACGCCTTCAGGTCCTCGGCCCGGTGCGCGATGTTCCAGTCGCCGCACACCAGCACCTCGCGCCCGTCCGCGGCGGCTTTCTCTCGCAGCTCCACCAGGTACGGCAGGAACGCGGCCATGAACCGGTCCTTCTCGTCCTGCCGGGGCGTCCCCACGTCACCGCTGGGCAGGTAGAGCGACGCCACCACCACGTCCGCCAGCTCGACCTCGACGTACCGCCCCGAGTGCTCGAACTCCGGCACCCCGAACCCGATCCGCACCGCCTCCGGCTCGACCCGCGTCAGCACCGCGACCCCGTTGCGCCCCTTCGCCTCCGACGAGTGCGCGTGCGCCACGTGCCACCCCGCCGGCGACCGCACCTCCTCGGTCAACTGCCCCGGCTCGGCCCGCACCTCCTGGAGGCACACGACGTCCGCCGCGGTCGCGGCGAGCCATTCCAGGTAGCCCTTTTTGGCGGCGGCACGCAGCCCGTTGACGTT
The DNA here is from genome assembly GCF_000716595.1 of Saccharothrix sp. NRRL B-16314. Classification (GTDB taxonomy): domain Bacteria; phylum Actinomycetota; class Actinomycetes; order Mycobacteriales; family Pseudonocardiaceae; genus Actinosynnema. The sequence goes on along the minus strand of NZ_JNXC01000001.1, from coordinate 974,627 downwards.
GATCGTGGAGACGGTCAGCACCGGCGCAGCCTATCGGCGCTCGGCCACGGCCCAGCCGTACGGGTATTCCGCGCCGCACCCTGCGCAGAACGCGACCAGCCCCATCATGAGCACCAACGGGCTGCTGCCCTCCGGCGACGGCACCCCGGCCACGTCGTGCCCGTCCACCGACGCGCGCAACCCGGGCCACTCCGGCTCACAAGCGCACGTCACCACGCCACGGCGGAACGACCGCCAGTTGAAGAACATCCGCCAATGAGATCACGCGCAGTCGCTGTCGGACGTGGGCAGCACGAACTCGTCCTTCACCCACCGCCCGTCTGCCAGCAGCCGGAAGCCGTTCTCCACCCGCCGCTCGGCCCGGGTCACCGCGTCACGCCGCATCGTCGCCACGATCGGCTGGGTGTCGGCGGGCCCGGAGCGCACGTTCAGGATGTCGGCGATCACCGTCACCTCGCACCTGCGGGCGGCGACCTCCTCCAGCCCCGCCTTCCCGCCGTCCACGACGTACATCAACCCGGCCACGCCCACCACACCGGCGACGACCATGCCCCGCACCGGAATCCCCAACATCACGCCTCCCGACCTCGACTGAGGTGCAGATATAGCGCGACGACCACACCGGTGGGGCCCACCGCGGCCGAATCCACCCGACCGGGAAACCGACCGGGTGAGACCGGCTACGGAGACGAACCAGGGGACCGCCCCGAAGCGAACTTCGAGAGCGATCCCCTGGTCGGAGCGCGAACTCCGGCAGAACCGGCCTCAGCCGGCCATCTTCTTCTGGAGGTTCTCGTCCAGCGTGCCGAGGAAGTCCTCGGTGGTCAGCCACTCCTGGTCCGGGCCGACGAGCACGGCCAGGTCCTTGGTCATCCGGCCGCTCTCGACGGTCTCCACGATGACCTGCTCCAGCGTCTCCGCGAAGCCCGTCACCTCCGGCGTGCCGTCCAGCTTGCCGCGGTGCTTCAGGCCACCGGTCCACGCGAAGATCGACGCGATCGGGTTGGTGGACGTCGGCTTGCCCGCCTGGTGCTGGCGGTAGTGCCGGGTCACCGTGCCGTGCGCGGCCTCGGCCTCGACGGTCTTGCCGTCCGGCGTCATCAGCACCGACGTCATCAGGCCCAGCGAGCCGAAGCCCTGCGCGACCGTGTCGGACTGCACGTCACCGTCGTAGTTCTTGCACGCCCAGACGTAGCCGCCCTCCCACTTCATCGCGGCGGCGACCATGTCGTCGATCAGGCGGTGCTCGTAGGTGAGGCCGGCGGCGTCGAACTGCCCCTTGAACTCCTCCTCGAACACCTTCTGGAAGATGTCCTTGAACGCACCGTCGTACGCCTTGAGGATGGTGTTCTTCGTCGACATGTACACCGGGTAGTTGCGCTGCAACCCGTACGAGAACGAGGCACGCGCGAAGTCCTCGATGGACTTGTTGAAGTTGTACATGCCCATCGCCACGCCGCCGTCGGGGCCGTAGTTGGCCACCACGTGCTTGATCGGCTCGGAGCCGTCCTCGGGCGTGAACGTGATCGTCAGCTCGCCCGCGCCGGGGACCTTGAAGTTGGTCGCCTTGTACTGGTCGCCGTGGGCGTGACGGCCGATGATGATCGGCTTCGTCCAGCCCGGCACCAGCCGCGGGATGTTCGAGATGATGATGGGCTCGCGGAACACCACGCCGCCGAGGATGTTGCGGATCGTGCCGTTCGGCGAGACCCACATCTTCTTCAGGCCGAACTCCTCCACCCGCGCCTCGTCCGGCGTGATGGTGGCGCACTTCACGCCGACGCCGTGCTTCTTGATGGCGTGGGCGGCGTCGACGGTGACCTGGTCGTCGGTGGCGTCCCGGTGCTCGATGCCCAGGTCGTAGTACTCAAGGTCGACGTCCAGGTACGGGTGGATCAGCTTGTCCTTGATGAACTGCCAGATGATCCGGGTCATCTCGTCGCCATCGAGTTCGACGACGGTCCCCTGAACCTTGATCTTGCCCATACTCAGGGCGCTCCTCTCGCGACAATGCAAGCAAGACAAGCGTACTGCTATGTCGGGTTGCTTGCGTCCACCTCGGCTGAAAAAGGGAACGGCGTCACACCGGCAGGACGCCGCGGACGAGGTGGCACGGGTGTTCTCGGGCCCAATACAACCAGCCGACCCGCCGGTCCGCCGCACGGGGACGGCCTCCCGACGCCACTCGAACACGCGTTCGCCGAATCACCACCGCCACGGGCGCCCCGTTCGCTAATCTCCCCCGGACGAGTGATCAAGGGGGCAGCTTTGTCGACGGGTCCGACCCACGCCATGAGCGGACTGCTGGCCTGGGCCGCGGTGACCGCGATCGCGGAGAACCACCCCATCGGCCAACTCACCCCGCAGAGCTGGGCGGTCGGCGCGGTGCTCGCCACCGGCGCCGCCCTGCTGCCCGACCTCGACCACCCGTCGTCCACCATCTCGCGCACGTTCGGGCCGGTCAGCGCGGGCGCGTCGGCCCTGATCAACACGATCAGCTCGTTCGTCTACCGCACCACCCGCACCCGCAAGGACTCCAACCGGGACGGCGGCCACCGCGGTCTCACGCACACGCTGGTGTTCGCACTGGCCGCCGCGGTCGGCACGACGGCCGTGGTGCAGCAGTCGCAGAAGTGGGCGCTGCCGGTGCTCATGTTCGTGTTCGCCGGCCTCGCCGTGCGCGGGATCATGAACGACTGGTGCCCGCAGCGGGACGCCCTGCTCATCACCGGGGTCTCGGCCGCCATCACGGTCGCCTGCGTCGCCTGGACCGCGCAGACACCGGCCAGCGCGGCGGCGTGCGGTGTGGCGGTCGGCGTGGGCTGCGTGGCGCACTACCTCGGCGACGCGATCACGGAACAGGGCTGCCCGATCCTGTGGCCGATCCCGCTGATGGGCAAGACGTGGTTCCCCGTCGCGCCGCCGAAGATCATGCGGATGAAGACCGGCGGCAAGGTCGAGATGGCGATCGTCGGTCCGGTGGTCACCATCCTCAGCGTCTGGCTGTCGGCCGCCGCCCTCCAGCAGGCCGGCGCGCTCCCGTTCCTCGAAAGTTTCGACTTGCTGCCCATCTGAGTTTCAGATAACGGCCATTCGGCGGCTACCCCCGCATCACCCGATCGGACTAGCCTCCACGAAATCCCCGACCCGCGCCGATCCGCGCCGAGGAGGACTTCGTGGCACGACACCCGCAGGACAACGTTGTCGAGGCGGCCGGATGACCACCTGGCTCGGCTTGAACGCCGGTCACGAGGACAGGGCGACCGCCGACGCGATCGCGGTGTCGCTCTACGAGTCGCTGCTCTTCCACGCCCAGGTCGTGTGCGTGCACGTGGTCGAAGGACGGCACGCGATGTCGTTCCGGCTGACCGAGGACCCGTCCGACAACACCGTGTCGACGCTGATCGAACGCGGTTACGGCGTGGCGGTGCACAACGGCAGCCTGCAACGGCTCGCCGGACCCGAATCGCTCACCAGGGGCGCGTTGCGGGCCGCGCTGGCGCACCGGGACCGGCGTGAGGGCCGGGCGCTGCGGTTCCCCGGCCAGCGCTCGCTGCGCGGTCGGTACGGCGTGTCGGACATCCTGGCGTTCAGCGCCATCGAAGAAGTCCTGCCGCACGGCACGAAGAGCGTGGACGCGCGCGGCGACCTCCAGCCGGAGTTCGTGAACGGCCGGCTGGTGCTGGACTGCGGTTAACCCGGGTGGGCGCCGACCGTGTCCTTGATCTCCGCACCGAGGCGGTCCGCGCTGCGCGCGCAGTGGGCGCAGCAGAAGAACCGGCCCTGCACCTCGACGCCGTGCCCGATGATGCGGCAGTCGCAGTGCTCGCAGCGCGGGGCGAGGCGTTGGATCGCGCACTCGAAACTGTCGAACGTGTACGCGCCACCGCCGGTCGTGCGGACCTCGAAGCTCATCCAGTAGTCGTTGCCGCAGACGTCGCAAGTCGCCATGCACCGAGCCTGCTCCGGCCCGTGGAACCCGGCAACTCGGGTCACTCCGGCAGGGTCGTCCCAGGCAGGGCAACTTCGGGCTGGGTCGCTCCAGGCCGGGTCACTCCACTTGGGCGGCGAGCCGTTTGGGCGCGACCTGGCGGTAGGCGTCCCGGACGACCTCGGTGACGGCGTCCCAGTCGACGTCCACGTCGAGGTAGACGCCGAGCCAGCCGCGGTGCCCGACGTAGGGCGGCCGGAAGTACCGCTCGGGTTCGCTGCCGGCCAAGGCCTCCTGCACGCCCGGCGGCGCCGCGCACCAGAACGCGAGGCGGTCGTCGTGGTGGTGGTCGGCGAACATGACGAACAACTTCTTGTCGCGCACGAACCACGCCGGCTCACCGTGACTGGGCCGTTCGGTCGCCTCCGGCAACCCCAGGCACAGCTCCCGCAACCGCTCCAGCGCATCCACGCGCGCCATCCTCGCACCGAGCGGACCAGGCCGGACTCGAACCGGCGTCCTCCCTCCACGCAGGAGGGCGCGTCAACCACTGCGCTACATGGTCCCGAGCCGGGCCGGATTCGAACCGGCGTCCTCCCTCCGAGCAGGAGGGCGCGACAACCACTGCGCTACCGGGCTCTTGCCCCAACACTAACCATGACCGAGGGCGCGGAGACAGGGCCGCTAAGGTCTGCCGCGTGCGCGGGGTCGACTATTACGAGCTCCTCGGGGTCGGTCGCTACGCGTCCGAGGCGGAGATCAAATCCGCTTACCGCTCCCTGGCCAAGGTCATGCACCCCGACGCGGGCGGGTCCTCCAGCACCTTCCGGATGCTGCAAGAGGCATATGACACCCTCCGCGACCCGTCCCGAAGACGGGACTACGACCGGGGTTGGACGGTCACCAGGCCGGGCGCACGTCCGACGTCGCCCACCCGGCCGCCGCGGTCGGGCCGAACGGGCCGGCTGCGCAACTTCGGCGAGGATCCCGACTTCGTACCTCCGAAGCCGGTCGTGGACCTCGGTGCGATCGCGTGGTGGCACCTGGTCGACGTGGCTCAGCGGGTCCGCTACGTGCCCGCCGCCGGCCCCGGCCACGCGCCCGCGTTGGCCGCCGTGCTCGGGTGGTTCTTCCTGCTGCTGCCGGTGTTCCTGATCGACTTCTCACCGCTCGCGCTCGGTGTCTGGCTCCTCCTGGTGGCCGCGGCGGCGACCGCGGCGTTCCGGTTGGTGCGGCGGTACCTGTCGGCGATCCGGGCGGACCGGGCGTTCACAGCGGAGCACGACACCGACGTGGTCCACGGGACCACCGACGACCGCCCGTGCGAGCGGATCACCGCCGACCTGCTCAGCCGGTACCTGACCCGGTTGCCCGGCGTGCGGATCTTCCACGGGCTGGCCTGGCCGGGTTCGGTGTTCGCGGACGTCGACCACGCGGTGCTGTGCGGGCGGAAGCTGGTGCTGATCGAGTCGAAGGCGTGGCTGCCGGGGCACTACGAGGCCGAGGACGACGGCTCGGTGTGGCGCAACGGGCACCCGTTCCGGGGTGGCGGCATGCGGATGCCGCGCAGCCTCGCGGCGTACCGGAAGTTGTTGCCGTGGCTGGACATCCGCACCGCGCTCCTGGTGTACCCGAGCCGGGCCGGCGAGGTGACGACCGAGGAACCGGCGGACACCGTGGTGCCGCCGATGACACCGGCCCAGTTCGTCGAGGAGATCGGCGACTGGCTGGCGGAGGACCCGGCCACGGTGGACCGAGAGGCGCTGCGCCTGCTGCTCCGCCAGGTCGTGCCGGTCGTGCGTCAGTAGACGCCCATCTCCCACAGCGAGTAGCCGTACGGCGTAGCGCGCTGGAAGGCGTACAACTTCACGTAGCGCGCGCTCACGTTGAGCGCGATCTCGTCCGTGCCGCCGTCCGCCGCGTAGTTCTCGTGCACCGTCGTCCACGTCGTGCCGTCCGACGACACCTGCACCTGGTACTGCCGGGCGTGCGCGGCCTCCCAGTCGAGCCGGACCCGGCGGACCGGTCGGGTTGCGCCCAGGTCGACCCACAACGAGTGCTGGTCGGTGAACGCGCTGCTCCAGCGGGTGGTCGGGTTGCCGTCGAACGCGCTCGCCGCCGCGTGCGCCGGGCTTTCCACGGCGGTGGACCAGGACGGCCGGCCGAGCGCGAGGTTCCCGCCGCCGACCAGCCCGCCCTGGTTCACCGCACGAGGTGAGCCGTAGGTGGCGCGGACCGCGCTGTCGGGGTTGAGCTGCTTGTCGTCGAAGAACTCGGGCCACGCCATGAAGTACGCCCAGTCGGGTTGGGACGCCAGCTCCGCGGGCGACGGCACCTTGCCGACCTCGGCCAACGCCAGGGGCTTGCCCGGTGCGAGGTTCTTCAACGTGTCGTAGTACGTGCCGGACGGCCAGAAGCTGTTCCACGCGTCGAGCGACACCACGTCCGCGTAAGCCGAACCCGGGTAGTAGTCGGCGATGCCCGCCGGGTCGAGGTCCTTGACGTTCCACACCCACGCCATCCCCGACAGGCCGCGCGTGCCGACGAGGTGGTCGCGGGTGAGCTGGTAGAGCCGGCGGCTGCCGTTCGCGCCCGGTCGGCCGCCCCACCACGACCAGCCGTCGTTCATCTCGTGCAGCGGCCGGAACAGCGGTTGGACGCCAGCGTCCAGCAGTTGGCGCAGGAACGGCACGACCTCGTCCAGTCGTGACTTCCAGGCGTTGTTGAGCGCGGTGCCATCGGTGACCAGCTGGGACCACTGGGCGTCGGTGAGGTCGTCGTTGACGCCCGCGTCCCAGCCGCACGCGGTGGGGCGGGTCGGCGGGCAGACGTGCCAGGTCAACGTGACCAGGGAGCCGTTGCGCCACTCGGTCTTCGCCTGGTCGACCATGGTCTGCCGGTGGTCGACGTCGGCCTGGGCGAAGAGGAAGTCACCGCCCCACAGGCCGGGGTAGACGCCGGTGATCGCGTGCACCTTGGCGGTGTGCCGGGCGGGGTCGGAGTTGGGTTCCTTGTTGTGCATCCCGGTGACCGTGCGGGTGCCGGTGATCCGCTTCAGGTAGTCGACCACGGGGACGGGCGGCGGTTCCGCGTTGGCGGGTGGCGCGAGGGTCACCAGCAGTAGGGCCACCAGCATCGTTGCTGTTCGCACTGCGTCCTGCCTCTCGAAAGGCGGCGGCCTCCGGAGTGGTGGTCGAACGGTAGCGATTAACCGGTTAAGCAGTCAACCTCTCGGCGCATGCCGGGTTGCCGGGCAGGGAGCTGCGTTCGGTCGACCACCACCGAGGAGCGGGCCATGAGGTCGCCGTCTGCAACGAGATCCAGGACCCGTGCCCGTGGCAGGAGGGGCACGAGCACACCGATCCGCCACCGATCACCAACGCCCCAGCCGCGGTCTGCCGGCAACGGCGTCCCGAATCCCGTCGCCCATCGCCGTCACCAACTCGGAAGCTCTGAGCGCGGCCATGTCCGGGCGAGCCTTCCCATCAGGTCGCCGTTCCCGACGACGTCGAGCAGCACGGCAACGGCCTCGTCGTCGAGCAGGTCCGACATGTGCCCGCCCAAGAGCCAAGCACCCGCAAGGGGCGGGTCATAGCCGAACCGCTCGAGGACGTCCAACCATTCGGTGTACAGCCGGTCCAGGTAGCGTTCGGACGAGTACCACTTGGTGATCGTCACCAGATCGACGGCATCGCGGGTGTCGTCGTAATGGCGGTCCTGCCATGCGAACAGCTTGAGAAGAGCAAGGGCCGGGATCGAAGGAACTCGGACAGAGACTCCGTCAGGCAGAAGCGCGGTCTCCGCGGAGTCCACGGCCTCACGCAGGCCGAGGACGTTCATCTTGTGATCGCCAGGCCACAAGATCGTCCGATCCACTCGCTCGACGCCACCGTAGGGCACCACGTCGACTTCAGCGCCCGCGACGACGAACTTGTGCACCCCTTTGCGCTCGTCCAGCAACCTCGCCAAGCGTTCGAACTCATCCCAGGAATCGACCTCAGTGGCGATGTCGATGTCCTTGGTCTGCCGCTCGGGAGGCGTTCCCAGCAGCCCGATCGAGATGATCGTGCGAGCCGTCGCCCCCACGACCAGAAAATCGACTTGAACCTCACGCGCTACTTCAGCGAGACGGGCCAGCACCTTCGCGGCGCGCAAGACCTCATAGTCGGTCGAGTTCCGCAAGTCGATCGTCACTGGTCCTGATCCTGTCTGCGTGTTCACGTTGCCGAGGGTCACCGGAAGCCAAGAGATCAGCGTAGGTCAGCACGGACGGCACGAGCCGACCCCCGTCCGCCATCGTCCAGAAACGTCGGCGAAATTGGACATTCCCATCTTTTTCCACGCGGACCATCCGCCGTGCACCGACGAGTGCGCGCGGCACCTCGTCGACGTACAAGGTGAGAGTGGAAGGAGTGAGGTGCGCGTCCATGAGGCTCGCCGCAACTTCGCCGCCGAGCTGGGCATTAGACTCCGCCAGTTCTTCTTTCGCGCTCGACCACCACGATATTCCCTCGGTCGAGAAACCGCCGAGAAAGAGCGCGGGCGAGAGCGTGGTCGAATATGCCTCCGACCACCGGCTCAGCAATTCCCCAGCCCTGGCCAGCCTACGACCACCTGGCACGTCGTACAGGTAACCCGCGTTGGACAGATCATCGACGACGGCCTTGGCCGTGCCGAGCGAGACCCCGCCGGCACCCGCAAGCCGCCGCAGTGGCTCTCCGGCCATGTGAGGCCAGCCGAGCAGGACGAACCCGACTCGAAGCCCTGCGCGACCGAACGCCTTGCTGCCACGCGACGAAGGCGCTTCCTTCCGCCCGACGGCCTTGCGGCGACCTCGAACGTGGACGAAGACGTCGTTCCACGCGATGTGCGCATTGCCGGCCACGTCCACGTAGTCGATCCCTCGCGCACGGAGCAGTTCAGCGGCCCGCTCGGTGATCGAACGCGCAACAACGAGGGTCGGCAGCGACGCATGGGGGTGGAGCGCGGTCGCGAGCTCGGGAGGCACATGTCGCTTGATCTCGACAACGTACGTCCGACTCGATCCGGAGGGCGTGCTGACCTCGACAAACGCGTCAACCTCGGCGTCAGAGGGGGTGGCGGGTCGCACGACAGCACGAAGGCCGAGCTGTCCCAGCAAGTCCGGGAGCGCGGTCTGCGGTTCATCCTTGTTCAAAATTTCACTCTGTTCATTCCCGCTGAACATGCCGTCATATTGAACGATGCTTGGCTGGTGCGCAACCGTGGCCGACCCCCGCAGGACCTTGCGTACTGCCATTCGCGCTCATGGGACATGCCCGTCAGGACGGCCGCCCGACTGGTGTTCGGGCCTTCGATCATGTGCATCGTGCGTCGCAGAGCGGCGTTGCAGCGCAGTGGCCTTGGGATGTGCCCGACGGCTTGCCGACAGGACAGCATCACCCAGCACCCCGTGCCTGACGTGGGAAGATGGCCGACATGCCGAAGAAGCTGCGCCTCACCGGGGACCCGGAGGCCGACAAGCTGCTCAGTGAAGACCACTTCGCGCTGCTCACCGGCCTGCTGCTGGACCAGCAGTTCCCGATGGAACACGCCTTCGCCGGACCGCGGAAGATCGCGGACCGGATGGACGGGTTCAGCATCACCAAGATCGCCGAGACCGACGTGGACGAGTTCGTGGAGCTGTGCGTGCAGCCGCCCGCGATCCACCGGTACGGCGGCTCGATGGGGCGCCGCGTCCACGCGTTGGCGCTGCACATCTTGGAGAACTACAAGGGCAAGACGGCGAACATCTGGAAGTCCGGCAAACCGGACGCCAAGGAGGTGTTCCGCCGGGTGAAGGCGCTGCCCGGGTTCGGTGACCAGAAGGCCCGCATCTTCGTCGCGTTGCTCGGCAAGCAGCTCGGCGTCACGCCGGAGGGCTGGCGCGAAGCGGCCGGCGCGTACGGCGAGGAAGGCTCACGACGCTCCATCGCCGACGTCACCAGCCCCGAGACGCTGGCCGAGGTCCGCGCGTTCAAGAAGGCCGCGAAGGCAGCCGTCGCCAACGGCTAGAGTCCCGACGTGCAGTTGCCCGGACTTTCCGACCTCACGCCGTTGGGCCAGGGCGGCTTCGCCACGGTCTACCGCGCCCGCCAGGTCCAGTTGAACCGCGAGGTCGCGGTGAAGATCGACAACCGGGTCTTGCAGACCGAACGCGATCGGCGGCGGTTCCTGCGGGAGGCGCACGCCGCCGCCCGGCTGTCCGGGCACCCGCACGTGGTGTCCGTGCACGACGCCAACTTCACCCCGCAGGGCACGCCCTACCTGGTCATGGAGCTGTGCACGGGCGGGTCGCTGGCCGACGTGGTCCGGCGGGACGGACCGCTGTCGGCGGACCGGGTGCGGCAGCTCGGCGTGCAACTGGCGGACGCGTTGGCCGCCGCGCACGCGGAAGGGGTGCTGCACCGGGACATCAAGCCCGGCAACATCCTGCTGGACCGGTACGGCACGGTGAAGCTCGCCGACTTCGGGTTGGCGGCGTTGCTGGACGCCGAAGGTTCCAGCACGGTCACGCGTGACGCGTTGAGCCCCAGTTACGCGCCGCCTGAGGCTTTCGCCATGGCCCAGCCCACACCGGCCGCTGACGTGTACGCGCTGGCGGCGACGTTGTACGACCTGCTCGCCGGGAAGCCCCCTCGGCCGGTGCCGTGGCCGGTCGAGTCGTTCGATCACCTGGGTGACGTGCTGCGGTCGCCCGTGGCACCGGTGGTCGGGGTGCCGCGGGAGTTGCACGAGGTGTTGGTTCGGGCGCTCGAACCGGATGTCGCGCGGCGGACGCCTGGTGCGGCGCGGTTGCGGGATGAGTTGAGCCGGGTTGCCATGACGCCCGGCGGGCACGGTGGGTCGGACGGGGCCGCTGGTCCCGGCGGGCCGGGTGGGCTGAGTGGCCTGGGCGGGCAGGGTGGTCTCGGCGGGCCGGGCAGTCTGGCCGGCCCGGGTGGGCAGGGTGGCCAGGGTGGTCCCGGCGGGCAGAGTGGGCAAGGTGGTCTGGCCGGGCCGGGCGGGGCTTCTGGCCCCGGCGGGCCGGGCGGTCTTGGCGGGTCCGGCGGGGCCGCTGGTCCCGGCGGGCCGGGTGGTCTGAGCGGGCCTGGTGGGGTGCAGTGGCCGGGTGGGGCGGTTGGTTCCGGTTGGCAGGGCGGGGCGGGCGGCCCTGGCGGACCGCAGGGACAAGGCGGGGCGGTCGGTTCGGACGGCCGCGCCGGGCAGCGGTTTGAGCCGCAGGTCGGGTCCGGTTACGTTCGGCCGCCCACCAAGAAGCCCTGGCCGTTGGTCATCGGTGCAGCGGTGTTGGCGACGGTCGTCGCAATTGGTACGTGGTGGTGGGCAACGAAGAACAGCGGCACCTCCGCGCCGGGTGCGCAGTCCACCGGCACGACGACCGGATCCACTACCAGCGCCGAACTCCCGCCGCCCGACCTCAAGCCCTGCGCGACGGGCTACTGCGTCGACGAGTCGACCTGCTACCGGGGCATCGTCTCCGTCGGCGGCGCGGCTTCGACGGCACGCCGGGTCGCCAACTGCTCCGAAGAGCACCGCTGGGAGGCGTTCGCGGGCGGCTGGTTGTCGGGGCCGGTGCCGCAGGTCGACAGCGACGACCTGGTCAAGGCCCCCGAAGTCGCGAACGTCTGCACGGCCGAGGCGATGAAGGCGAACACCCGACCCACCGTGGACACGTCGGACTGGAAGTTCACGGCGGTCGGGTTCGCGGACGGCGAGGCGTCCTACTTCCACTGCTTGGCGAGTTCCCCCGAAGGCGGCGAGACGACCACCAGCGCGTTCGGCGGGTCCTGAGGTTCGTCGGAACCCTCACCCTTCACCGGCCTCATGGCGAAGAACAGCATCACCAACGCGACCGCGGCGAGCAGCCCCGCGATCGGTGCCAACGCCACCAGCCCGACCCAGCTGATCACCAGCCCGCCGACCACGCCGGACAGACCGACACCGAGGTAGATCGCGGACGCGTTGAGCGACAGGAGCAGTCCACCGCTGCCGGGCGCCAACGCGATCAGCCAGCTCTGCGTCGGCGGGTTCGTCGACCACGTCAAGGCTCCCCACACGAACAGCGCGACGGCGGCCGACACGGGGGTGGTCAAGGTCAGCGGCAACGTGGCCAGCACGACGGTGAAGCAGCCGACCAGCACGACGAGCAGCTTGCGCGGGTCGAACCGGTCGGTGAGCCGACCACCGGCCCAGTTGCCGAACACACCGCCCAGCCCGTACGCGACGAGGAGCACGCTGATCATCACGCCTTCCACGCCGGCGGTTTCGGTGAGCAGCGGCGCGATGTAGTTGAAGACGCTGAACACGGCGAGGCACGCGATCACGGTCAGGCCCAAAACCATCAGCACGCGCCGGTCGGCGGCGGGTGCGAAGCGCTCGCGGAGGCGGACCACCGGCGGCGCCTCGACGCGGGGCAGCCAGCGCCACACGGCCAGCGCCGCGAGCCCCGAGACGGCGGCGATCAACGCGAACACGCCCTGGTAGCCGAGAGGCCCGCCCAGCAGGTTGCCCGCCGGCACGCCGAGGACGAGGGAGAACGTGAGGCCGCCGAAGACCAGGGCGACGGCCCGGCCGCGGCGTTCCGGCGGGGTGAGCACGGTGGCGACGAGCGTCGCGGCCGGTGTGTAGACGGCCGCGCCGAGCGCGCTGATGACGCGCGCGGTCAGGAGGAGTGGGTAGTTCGGCGCGACGGCGGCCAGCAGGTTGCCGAACGCCGAGACGCCCAGCGCGGCGACGAGGAGGGTGCGGCGTTCCCAGCGGCCGGTCAGCGCGGCCAGCGGGGGTGCCGAGACCGCGTAGGCGATGGCGAACGCGGTCAGGAGCTGGCCCGCGGTGGCGTGGGAGATGTTCAGTTCCCGGCTCACGGCCGGCAGGACGCCGGAGACGATGTAGGCGCTCGTGCCGATGGCGAACGCGCCGACCGTCAGCAGATACGTGCGGGCGGACAAGGTGTGCTCCCCCGATCGAGTGATGATTCGATCGGTACCGTACTACGACGACCGTCGAAGTTCGACCAGTCTCGTAGTATGCGTGCCATGACGACCATGCTCGCGCACCCGGAGCGGGACGAGATCCGGATAGCGGCGGTGCTGCAGGCGTTGGCGGACCCCGTCCGACTGGAGATCGTGCGCGCGTTGGCCCGGTGCGAGGAAGGGATCTCGTGCGGGGTGCTCGACCTCGGGGTCACGGCTTCCACGTTGACGCACCACGTGCGGACGTTGCGGGAGGCGGGCGTGGTGCACGTCCGGCCGCAGGGGACCTCGCGGATCAGCTCGTTGCGACGGGCCGACCTGGACGCGTTGTTCCCCGGGTTGCTCGACGGCGTGCTGGCGGCCCGGCAGTGAGCGGCCCGGCAGTGAGCGGCATGGGCGACAAGGGGCCGGGCGACACCGGAGCGGGAGTCGGCGGCGCCAACGACTGGGAGTGGGTTCGGGTGCTGGCCCAGGGCAGGGTCTACGACGAGGCGCGGCCCGCGGTGAACCGGGCGGCTTGGGCGGCGGTGGCGCTCGCCGCTTCGCACGGCGGTGAGCGCAACGGGTTGCGGCGGGCTCGGGCCGTGGCTGATCGGTTCGCGCTGCGCGCCCGCGTGGCGGGGTCCGTCGGGACTTGGGCCTCCGATCCGGACGCGTTGGTGGCGGACGTGTTGGCGGAGAACGGTTTGCCGGACCGGTTCCTGAAGGCGGTGGCGCGGGGTTTGGCGCCGGTGGTGCCGTTGGTGCGGGACGGCCGGTTGCGGGAGCGCGGGGAGCAGTGGTTGGCGGTGTGGGGTCCACCGTCCGGTTCGAACTGACCGGGCCGGCCGAACGCGGTAAATCGGTTGCCCCCGTTCCTAGGGTTGGAAGACGTGCGCGCCTACGCCCGTCTTGCGCTGGCCGGTTTCCGCAGGTATTCCACCTATCGACAGGCGATGGTCGCCGGAATGGCGACGAACGTCGCGTTCGGGCTGCTCAGGATGGCCGTGCTGGTCGCAGCCGTCTCCCAGGGGCCCATCGCCGGCTATGACGTGGCCGCCACCGCCACCTACGTGTGGCTCGGCCAGGGGTTGATGGCAGTGGTCGTGCTGTGGGGCGACAAGCAGCTGGCCGACCGCATCCGCAGCGGGGACGTCGTGGTCGACCTCTACCGACCGTGGCACCTCCAGTCGGCGTTGCTGGCCGAGGACGTCGGGCGTGCCGGGTACGCCGTGCTCGTGCGGCTCGCACCACCGATCGCGTTCGGGGCGTTGTTCTTCCCCTTCCGGTGGCCCGAGCCGGCCACCTTGCCGTTGTTCGCGGTGAGCGCGGTGCTCGCGGTGGTCGTCAGCTTCGGGATGCGGTTCCTGCTGAACGCCACCACTTTCTGGCTCCTCGACAACCGCGGCGCGCAGGCGCTCTACACCGGGTTCGCCTGGCTGCTCAGCGGGCTGGCCGTGCCGCTCGCGTTCTTCCCCTCCTGGGCCGCACCGGCTCTCTGGTCCACGCCGTTCGCCGCCATGCTGCAAGCGCCGATCGACGTGTTCCTCGAACGCGGTTCGCCCTGGCCGCTGCTGGCGGGGCAGGCGTTCTGGGTCGTCGTGGTCCTCGGGGTGGGGCACCTGGTGCTGCAACGCGCGGTGCGCAAGGTGGTCGTGCAAGGTGGCTGACTCGACCGCCGGCATTTACGCGAAGCTCATCGGCGCACGCCTGCGCGGGCAGATGTCCTACCGCGCGTCGTTCGTCCTCCAGTGCGTGGCCAACGCCCTCGGCCAGCTGACCGAGCTGGCGATCATCCTCGTCCTGTTCGACCGCGTCGGCGCGCTCGGCGGCTTCTCGGTCGACGAGGTCGTTTTGATGTACGCGCTGGCGGGGACCGCGTTCGGGATCGCGGACCTCGTCGCCAGCCAGCTGGACGAGCTGCCGACGTACATCCGCACCGGGACGTTCGACGTCCTGCTGCTGCGCCCGCTGGGCACGCTCGCGCAGATGATGGCGACCGACCTCCCGCTGCGGAAGCTCGGTCGGATCGTGGCCGGTGTCGTCGTGCTGGTCTACGCCTTGAGCCACAACGACATCGCGTGGTCGCCGTTCACGGCGGCGCTGGTCGTGGTGGCGCCCCTCAGCGGCGCGGTGATCTTCTCGGCCATCTGGATCGTGGCCAACGCGATCTGCTTCTGGGTGGTCGACGGCCAGGAGCTGGCCAACGCGGTCACGTACGGCAGCAACGCGTTCACCTCGTACCCCGCCACCGTGTACGACAAGTGGCTGCGCCGGTTCTTCGCGTTCGTCATCCCCGGCGCGTTCGTCGCCTACTACCCCAGCCTTGCCCTGCTCGACCGCCCGGACCCGTTGGGCGGTCCCGCTTTCCTCGGCTGGGCCTCACCGCTGGTCGCCGTTGCCGCAGCCGTCGTCGCCGGCCTCATCTGGCGCGCGGCCGTCCGGCACTACCGAGGGACTGGATCATGATCGAGGTGCGCGACCTGTGCCGCGAGTTCACGGTGACGACGAAGGTCGGCCGCTTCAGGCGTGAGAAGCGCGTCGTGCGGGCGGTGGACTCGGTCGCGTTCGACGTCGCCGCAGGGGAAGCCGTCGGGTACGTCGGCCCCAACGGGGCGGGCAAGTCGACCACCATCAAGATGCTCACCGGCATCCTCGTGCCGACGTCCGGGCGCGTCCGGGTGTCCGGAGTGGACCCGTCGCGGGCTCGGCGTGATCTCGCGCGGCGCATCGGGGTGGTCTTCGGCCAGCGCAGCCAGCTCTGGTGGGACCTGCCGCTGCGGGACAGCTTCGACCTGCTCCGCGCGATCTACCGGGTGCCGCAGGGTGATCACGCCAGTCGGCTCCGGGAGTGCGTCGACCTGCTCGACCTCGGACCGTTCCTGGACACGCCGGTCCGCCAACTCTCCCTCGGGCAGCGGATGCGCGGCGAGGTCACGGCGGCCCTGCTGCACGGACCCGAGTTGCTCGTGCTGGACGAGCCGACGATCGGCCTCGACCTGGAGTCCAAGGAACGCCTGCGGGAATTCCTGGCCGACCTCAACGCCCAGCGCGGCACGACGCTCTTGCTCACCACGCACGACCTGGACGACATCGAGCGGCTGTGCCCGCGTCTCGTGGTGATCGACCGGGGCACGGTGCTGGCCGACGGGCCGTTGGACGAGCTGCGCGCGAAGGTCGCGCCGGACCGGGTTCTGGTGGTGGACTTGGAAAAACCGGCCACGGGGCTGGACGGGCTGCCCGGTGTCACCTCGGTGCGGACCGAGGTGAACGGACTGCGACACCACCTCACGTTCCGCCGGGCGGACACCACCGCGGCGGCGCTCATCTCGGCGGTGGCGGCTCGCGCGGAAGTGCACGACCTCGTAGTCGTGGAACCCGAAATCGACGATGTGGTGCGTCGCCTGTACGCGCGTCGGTAGAGTCGGACGAAACGGTCAACGAACGGGAGCACTCCATGCGCGCAGGTCGTCCGCTCGCCACCATCATGCTGGCGCTGGGCCTCATCGGGGTCGCGTCCGGCTGCGAGGCCGTACAGCAGGCGTCGGACACCGCGAACCAGGTCGGCCAGGCGGCGGACAAGGCGACGCTGTGCATCGAGGCGCTCAAGCTCGCGAACTTCACCCCCGACTCCGCCGACCCGCAGAAGGCGCTCGAGGAGACCCAGAAGAAGGCCGAGGAGCTGAACGCCCTCGCCGCGAAGGCCGGCGACACCACGCTCAAGGACGCCATCACCGGCGTGTCCGACACCATGAGCAACGTGACGGTGGAGGACCTGAACCCGGCCAACGCCGCCGCGTGGGCGCAGGAGAAGCTGGACACCGTCGCCAAGCTGTCCAACGCCTGCTCCTGAGCGGAAATGCCAGGCTGTCGGTACCTTCGGAACAGTCCTACGCTGTGACGCACCGGAGGTGTTGCAGATGCACGCGACAGTAGGCGACCGGTTGCACGTCCACAGCCGCGCGGTCGG
This sequence comes from Saccharothrix sp. NRRL B-16314, assembly GCF_000716595.1. Taxonomy (GTDB): domain Bacteria; phylum Actinomycetota; class Actinomycetes; order Mycobacteriales; family Pseudonocardiaceae; genus Actinosynnema. Next base: position 957,754 of record NZ_JNXC01000001.1, on the reverse strand, counting down.
TCTCGACGAGAAGATCGGCGAGATCGTGGAAGTCCGCGGCTCGGAAGGTGCGCCCCCATACCTGGTCCGGTTCTCGGACGGCCACGAAGGCCTGGTCTACCCAGGCCCGGACACGCTGGTCGAGCCCCGGACGTCCGAATCACCCAGGATCAAGGACTCGACCTCGGCGCGGTAGAGCAGCGCCGGGTCGATCCCCATCGGTCCGAACTGGCCCGCGACCTCCAGGCTGAGCACGCCGTGCAGCCTGGTGAAACCCCGCAGGCCGGCGAGCAGCACGGCGGGTGGCACGGTGCCCTCGCCGCGCGAGCCCGCCCACGCCACGAGCTGGGCGTCCAGCCCGGCCGTGGCGTCCTCACGCGGCGGTTCCCCCGTCGCCAGTGCCCCCGTCGACTGTGCCCCTGCCGGCGGTGCGCCTGCCGCCAGTGCCCCCGTCGGCAGCACAGCCAGGAACGCGCTCATCGTGCGGTGTGCGGCCATGATCGTGTCTTCCGGCGCCTGGTAGCCGGGTAGCGGCGTGCCGAGCAGCAGCAGGTACCGGTGCGGCTGGGCGATGGCCCACGACCGGAAGCCCGCCGCGAACGCGCGCACCCGATCGGGTGGATCTGCGCCCTCCGACGCCGAGACCGCCGCCTCGACGGCGTCCGCCAGGTCGTGCCACGCGTCCCTGACCAGGTCGTTCAGCAGGTCGTCGCGGCCCTTGAAGTACCGGTAGAGCGCGGGCCCCGTCACGCCCATCCGCTTGGCGATGGCGTTGACCGAGATCCCGGCGATCCCCTGTTCCGCCAGCTGCTCCAGCGCGATGCGCTTGGCCTCGACCTTCGTCTCCTCGCGGAACCGCTCGCGCCGCACGTTGACCACTCTCCGCACCTCCTTGACAAACGCACTCTAACTTGTGTTAGAACTTCTAACAACAGTGAGAGCTTGGTACGGAGGCGTCATGACGGTGGTCGTGCTGGGAGCGGGTCGGGGCATCGGTCGGGAGATCACCAGGCAGTTGGTGGCGGCGGGCAGAGAGGTACGGGCGGTAACACGTTCGGGTGGAGTTCCGGAGGGTGCGCAGGACGTGCGCGCGGACCTGATGGACCGGGCGTCGACGCTCAAGGCCGTGGAGGGCGCGTCGGTGGTCCACCTGTCCGCCAACGTCCCGTACACCAGCTGGGCGGACATGCTGCCGACGATGTTCGACAACACCGTCGCCGCAGCGGAGGCCGCCGGTGCGAAGATCGTGTTCGCGGACAACCTGTACTCGTACGGCCCGGTCACCGGCCCGCTGACCGAGGACACGCCGGAACGACCGGCGGGGCCGAAGGAGAAGCTGCGCAGCGAACTGGGCGCGCGGTTGCGGCAGGCGTCCGTGCCGGTGGCGACCGGTCGTTCCTCGGACTACTACGGTCCGGGCGGCACCTCGTCGCTGCCCGGCGAGCTGATGATCAAGCCGATGACGCGGGGCAGGAACGCGCTGTGGTTCTGGCCGCTGGACCTCCCGCACACGTTCGCCTACCTCGCCGACACGGCGCGGGCGCAGATCGTGCTGGGTGACGACGCGCGGGCGGACGGGAAGGTCTGGCACACGCCGGCCGCCGGGACGGTGACCGTCCGGGAGTTCATCGCGCTGACGGGACGGGTGCTCGGCAACGCGCGCAAGCCGCTGCGGCTGCCGTCGTCGACCGTCACCGTGAGCGCGATGTTCGACAAGCGGTTGCGCGGCTCCGGCGAGATGGACCACCAGCGGACCCGCGCGTGGGTGGTGGACCACTCCGCGTTCGAGTCCACTTTCGGGCGATTTCCGGTGACACCGCACGAGGAGGCGATCGCGGAAACGGCGCAGTGGTACCGGTCCGCGTGATCCACAACCCCGTTCGTTGAGCGAAACGGCAACCTGGGAACGTTCCCGGGCACGTCAGCCGAGGATGGTGCCGATCAACTCGTCGGCGAGGGCGGGTGTGGCGGCGGCGATGCCCGACCAGCGGCGGGAGAGGTCCAGGTCGAAGGTCAACGGCCGGCCGTGCAGGTCGAGCAGCGCACCACCGGCGGCGGGCACGGTCACCAGGGCGGCCATCAGGTCCATCAGCCGGTGGGTGTCCGAGCCGGGATCGGCGAACGCGTCGATGGAACCCTCCGCGACCAGCGCCGTCTCCAGGCACGTCGTGCACAGCACGCGAATCCGGTCGGCTTCGTTCGCCACCCGCATCCAGGCTTCCTCGGTGCCGCGCTTCGGACGCATCATGCACACCGACGCGCCCTTGAGCTTCGTGCGGCCGGTCGTGCGGAACGGCGTGGGCCTGCCCGCGTGCGCGGACCACGCCCGGCCGGTGTCGAACCAGACGGTGAGGGCCTCGACCGGCTGGTCGTCGATCACCAGCGCGCCCGCGAAGCACGACAGCGGCACGCCGAGCGCGGCGTTCGCGGAACCGTCCACCGGGTCGATCACGAGGGTCGCGACTGACCCGTTGTCGAGGAACCCGGCCTCTTCGGACAGCAGGTTGGCGCCCGCTCCGGCGGCGGCCTCGGCGATCGCGGCCTCCACGATCGCGTCCACCCGCATGGTCGGCGTGCCGTCCGCGCCGTCGGCGACCTCCTCCCGCAGCTGCACGCGGGTGAAGTCGCGGCGGGCCTGGCCGTAGGCGCGGGACGCGGCGAGCGCGGTGGCGGCGAGCGCGGGGTGCACGTCGGAGGGCAGGTCGGGCGTGGGCACGGGCCACTGGTTCATGACACCCAACATGCCACGAGAGGGCCACCCTCGGGCGGCCCTCTCGTGGGGTACGGCTCTTCGGGAACTCAGATCAGGCCGAGAGCCTTGACCGCGTCGCGCTCCTCGACCAGCTCGGCCACGGAGGCGTCGATGCGGGCGCGGGAGAAGTCGTCGATCTCCAGGCCCTGCACGATCGAGTACTCGCCGCCGGTCACGGTGACCGGGAACGACGAGATGATGCCCTCCGGCACGCCGTACGAGCCGTCCGACGGGATGGCCATCGAGACCCAGTCGCCCTCGGCGGTGCCGTTGACCCAGTCGTGGACGTGGTCGATCGCCGCGTTCGCCGCCGACGCCGCCGAGGACAGACCGCGCGCCTCGATGATCGCCGCGCCGCGCTTGGCCACGGTCGGGATGAACTCGTTCTCCAACCAGGCCTGGTCGTTCACGGCCTCGGCCGCGACCTGACCGTTGACCTCGGCGTGGAACAGGTCCGGGTACTGGGTGGCCGAGTGGTTGCCCCAGATGGTCAGCTTCTTGATGTCGGTGACCGACACCTGGAGCTTCTTGGCCAGCTGCGCCAGCGCCCGGTTGTGGTCCAGGCGGGTCATCGCGGTGAACCGCCCGGCGGGCACGTCGGGCGCGTGCTGCTGGGCGATCAGGGCGTTGGTGTTGGCGGGGTTGCCGACCACCAGCACGCGCACGTCGTCCGCCGCGCCCGCGTTGATCGCCTCGCCCTGCGGCTTGAAGATCCCGCCGTTGGCCTCCAGCAGGTCGCCGCGCTCCATGCCCTTCGTGCGCGGGCGGGCGCCCACCAGCAGCGCCACGTTCACGCCGTCGAAGGCGGTCTTGGCGTCGTCGGTGATGTCGATGCCGGACAGCAGCGGGAACGCGCAGTCGTCCAACTCCATCGCGGTGCCCTCGGCGGCCTTGACGGCCTGTGGGATCTCCAGCAGGCGCAGGCGGACCGGGACGTCGGGGCCGAGGAGGTGGCCGGAGGCGATGCGGAACAGCAGTGCGTAGCCGATCTGGCCGGCCGCACCGGTGACGGTGACGTTCACGGGCGTGCGGGTCATGTGCCTTCCCGAATGTTGTGGCTTCAGTCCTCGGGCACGACCACTAGGCAGGCTGACGACCTGTCAGCGGCGGTCTCTACACCGGGACCGCGCACCGGGCGGGGTTACCCGGCAGGTCGGAGGTTACCAACTGGCGAACGATGACAAGGTGTGACAGTGGACATCATCGGGGACGGCACCGGGGACAGCGCCGTGGACATCGTGGGTGAGGACTACTCCGACGCGGTCCTGTACGGGCAGGAGTTGGCGGGCCGGTCGTTCGTCCGGTGCGACTTCACCGAGGCCGACCTGCGCGGGGTGAGGACGTCCGGGTGCACGTTCACCGAGTGCACGTTCGACCGGACCGACCTCGGCGAGTCCGCGCACGACGCCACCGCGTTCCGGTCGTGCCGGTTCACCAGGGCGGTGCTCGCGTCGTCCACGTTCACGTCGTGCTCGTGGCTCGGGTCGGTGTTCGTGGACTGCGCGATGCGGCCGATCTCGTTGAAGGAGACCGATCTCACGCTCGCCGGGCTGACCGGCGCCGTGCTGCCCAAGGCGTCGTTGCGCGGGTTGCGGTTGCGCGAGGCCAACCTGGAGGGCGCCGACCTGCGCGAAGCGGACCTCCGTGACGCCGACCTGACCGGCGCCCGACTGCTGGGGTGCCGGTTGGAAGGCGCCGACCTGCGGGGTGCGCGGCTGGACGCCGACGGGCTCGCCCAAGCCACCCTGCGCGGCGCGCGGGTGGACTTGGACACTGCCGTCGCCTTCGCCGCCGCGCACGGGTTGCGCGTCGGCTGACGGTGCGTCGGTGGTTCAGGCCGTCGGTGGTTCAGGCCGTCGGTGGTTCAGGTCGTCGGTGGTTCAGGTCGTCGGTGGTTCAGGCCGTCAGTGGTTCGGGGCGTCCTGGTTGGCGACCTCCACCAGCACGCCGTCCGCGACCATGTCGTCGATCGTCTTCGGCATCAGGTAGGCGGTGCCGCCGCCCTGCTGCTCGAACCACGGCACGGCGATGCCGGTCAGCACCTCGACCGGTCGGCGCAGGCGGTAGACGTGGTACGGGCGGTTGATCCAGGACGGCACCAGCGAGCGCTGGCCGAACGGGGTGCCCGCCGCGTAGACGAGGTTGCCCTCGCCTTCGCCGAAGCGGTCCACCTCCATGCCGGCGGGCAGCTCGACCATCTTCTTGTGCCGGAACAGGGTGAGCGGTGGCTCGCCGTTCATCGGGTTGATCGGCCAGGAGCGCTGGGGCTTCGGCTCCTGGGTCGACGTCATGGCGCCCGACTGCGACGCGGGCTGCACGACCTGGGTGGCCTGCGCGGACGGCGCGGGCACCGGCGGTTCGACCGGCGGGCGCTGCTGCTGCGGCGGTCCGGGGCGACGCGGCGGTTCTTCGCGGAACCCGTTGTTCAGGCCGTTGTTCATGCCGTTGTTGAGCCCGTTGTTCACCCCGTTCATCGGCGGACGCGGGCGCTGCGGTGGTGGCGGCGGCATCGGGGCCGGTGGGCGGGGTGCGCGGCGGTTGGTGAGCACCAGCCGGCCGATCAGGTAGGCGGCGGCGTCCTCCAGGCGGTCGAAGCGGACCGGGTTGGTGGGGCCGTGGTCGAAGTACGACACCTCCCAGTCCTGGCCGTCGACGCGCAGCATCCAGGTGTGGTCGGCGGGCTCGCCGCCGAACCGGTAGGCGGTGGGCGGCACGTCCAGGCCGTCCAGGGTGCGGCGGACGGCGGACAGCTCCCGCTCCTCGTCCGGCGTGACCTGGCGCGGCTCGGGCGGCTTCGGCACGTCGACCTGCACCGGCGGTTCGACCGGCGGCGGGCTCAGGATCGGGGCCGGTGGCGCGGGCTGGTCCACGTCGTCGAACAACTCCACCGCGGGGGCGAACTGGGTCGCCTGGTCCGCGAACGGCGGCGGCACCTGCTCGGTGACGTGCTGGTCGGAGTGGTGCTGGTCGGAGTGGTGCTGGTCGCCGGCCTGGGGCTCGTCGTCCCGCGACTCGAACCGGGTGTCCTCCGGCTCACCGAAAGCCTGCTCGCCGAACGGCTGCTCGGTGTGCGGCTCGGTGTACGACTGCTCGGCGAAGTGCGACTCCGCCCGCTCCGGCGCGTACAACCGGTCCTGGTCCATCTCGAACTCGGCGGTGACCTCGGCAGCGTCTTCGCCGGCGGCGTCGACCGTGTCGACCGTGTCGTTCGTACTGTCGTTCGTACTGTCGTTCGTGCTGTCGTCCGCCGGGTGCTCAGCGGTGTCCTCGGGTGCGACGGACGGTTCCCCGAGCGGCTGCGGCTCGTGCTCCGCTGACGGCTCGTACCCCGGCTGGTCGTACCCGGACTGCTCGTAGACGGGCTGGTCATACCCAGGCTGCTCATAACCGGGCTGGTCGTACCCGGGCCGCTCGTAGGCAGGCTGGTCGTACGCGGGCTGCTCGTGGGCCTGCTCGACGTGCGCGGGCTCGTCGGTGATCGCCCTTACTTCGGCGGTCTCCTCGGCGGGCTCGGTCGCGGGCTCGGCTTCGGGCTCCTCGTCGGTGAACGGGTTCCAGGTCTGGGTGTCGTGCAGCTCGGGAGCGCGCGACCCGGTGTCGTCCGGCTGCGGCTCGCCCAGCTGTGGTTCGCCCAGCTGTGGTTCGCCCAGCTGTGGTTCGCCCAGCTGTGGTTCGCCCAGCTGCGGCTCGTTCGACTGCGGCTCGGCCGACTGCCGCTCCACCGACTGCGGTTCGCTCGGCCGTGATTCGCCCGGCTGTGGTTCGTCCGGCTGCGGGTTGCCCTGCTCCGGAGTACCCGACTGGATCTCGTTCAGCCGGGTCTCGTTCGAGTCACCCTCGTACGCGGCGGGGGCGAACAGGTCCATGCCGTCCACGTAGGACTCGCGCCGGTACCGGTCGTCGATCACCGGGCCGTCCTCGTCGAACCGCACCCGGTACGGCGGACCGTCCTGGGCGTACTCGATGATCTCCGGCCGCAACTCGGTGAGGTTCGCGGTCTCCTCGACGTCCACCGGCGGCTCGGGCTGGTTCACCGGCTCCGGCGCGCGGTCGGCGGCCAGGGCCGGCAGTGGCGCGACGACCGTCGTGCCCACCTCGACCGGCTGCTCGACCGGCGCTCCCACCGGCTCCGCGACCGGCAGCACGGTGCCCTGCGGCGCGGCGGGCGCACCCAGGTTCGCCGCGGCGGCGACCCGCGCCTCCTCGCTCACCTCGGGCAGCACGAAGTCCTGCGCCTTGGCCCGCTCCACCAGCTCCGGCTCCGGCGGCACGTCGTACGCCCGCAGGTAGTAGCCGACCGCGGCGGGCCAGATCCAGTGCCCGTCGGTCTGGAACGCCACCGGCACCAGCGCCGGCGCGTCCGGGTTCAGCACGTCCGCGTCGAACCCGCGCCCGATCACCGCGACCGGCGCCCGGTCCAGGTAGCTCAGCAGCAGGTCGCGGTCCGTGTCGGCGACCGGCGGCCGGTTCACCGACGGACGTCCGCCCGGACCGGCGCCGTCGAACACCCGGGCCGTGCGGAACGCCCGCGGCTGGTCGTGCGGCAGCTGGTCCTGCGGCGGCGGCGCGGTCTGCTGGAGGCGGCGGCGCAGCCAGTCCGGCACGTTCTCGTCGGTGCGCGGGAAGAACCGCATCTCGTCCAGGTACGCCTGCGGCGGCGGTGGCGTGGTCCAGGACGGCTCGGCGCGGTCGAAGTCCAGGTTGTAGCTGGACGGGTGGTCCAGCTGGTACCGGGCGTTGGACCAGCTGCCCCGGCCGTCGCGGTACATGCCGGCGCGCAGACGCGAGAACAGGCCGGCCACCTCGTGGGGCGGCGACCAGGCACGCAGGGCGCCGTCGGCCGTCCGCACCTCGGCGGCCAGCTCGAAGTACCGGCCGGTCGCGCGGTACTCGGCCGTCACGTGCCGCCACTCCTCCGGCGCGGCCCGCATCAGCGTCAGGCCGATCTGCTTGACCAGCGCATCCTGCTCGGTCGGGTTCAGCGGCTTCAGCTCGGACACGTGCAACATCTTCCCCCTCGGGTCCCGGTGCCCGCACGGGGACCCGCTGAGCCGAACGGACCAATGACGCGCTGCGACTGTCGCTAGACCCCCGGTGGCGACGTCCGAAGCGCCGCCGCGGCCTCCTCCACCAGGCTCCCACCGGCCAGAAGATCGCGCACCGACTTCGCCAGGAAGTACCCCGTGCCGCCGCCGACCTGCCCGAACCACGGCACCGCGACGCCCTTCAACGCCGGGATGGGCTTCATCACCCGGTACAGGTGGTACGGGCGGTTCAGCCACTCCGGCGGCAACGAGCGGCTGCCCGGCACCGTGCCGGCCGTGTAGACGAGGTTGCCGGTGTCCGCGCCGAACCGGTCCAGCTCGGTCCCGACCGGGATGACGACGTCCTCGTGATCCCGGAACAGCGACAGCGGCGGTTCGTCCGGCAGCGGCTGGATGCCCGCGACCGGCGTCACGAGGGCGCCGGTGTCCGCCGCGGGCGTCCGATCGAGGTCCGACTGCCACAGCAGCTCGGCCAGCAGCACCTTCGCCGCGTCCACCGCGTGCTCGTACACCCTCGGGTGACCGTGCGGGCCGCGGTCGGCGTCCCAGAACTGGACCTGCCAGCCGGACCGCCCGGGCACGGGTTCGATCACCAACGCGTCCGGCTTCGGCTCCACGATGCCGTACGCGGACGCCGCGACGCCGTAGTGGTCGAGCCGGGCCTTGAGGTGGTCGAGCGCGCGTTGGTCGACGTCGGTGATCACCCGCGGCCGGTGCTCGGGCAGCGGTGCGCCCTCGGCCTGCCCGGTGGCGACGGCGCTCGCGGCGGCCTCCGCGTCCGGTGAGACCTGCGGCACGGCGTACTCGTTGTCCCGGATGTGCTCCACGAGCTGCGGCAGCGGCGGCACGCGGTGGTGGCGCAGGTAGTGCGCCACGCCGCCCGGCCACACCCAGGTGCCGTCGGTGTGGAAGGTCAGCGGCACGGACGGCGGCGCATCCGGCTTGAACACGTCCGTGCCGCGGGAACGCGCGGACAGCACGACCGGCGCGTTCTCCAGGTAGGCGAGGAGGTCGTCCAGCTCCTGCGGGTGCACGGCCGGGCGGTGGTGCACCGGGTTGCCCCGCGGGTCGGTCCCGTCGAACACCGGCGCGGCGAACAGGCTGCTCCTGGCCGGCCCCAGCCCCACCCGTCCCCGCAGCCAGGCCGGGATCGCGCCGTCCTCGCGCGGGTAGAGCTGCAGCTCCTCGGCGTAGTGCCCCGGCGTGGGCGGCTGGTTCCAGTCCGGCTCGTGGTCCCGGTCGAACTCCGCCGAGTACGTGTCCGGGTGCACGAGGTGGAACTTCATCGAGAACCACGTGCCGACGCCCGGACCGGCCATGCCGGCGCGCAGCTGCACGAAGAACGGCTGCGCCTCCGGCGGCAGGTCCCAGTCGAACGACGAGCCGTACATGGTCACGCCGGAGACCTGCGCCTCCAGGTGGCTGCCCATCATCCGGAAGTCGACGAACAGCTGCTCCCAGTCGCCGGGCAGGCGCTGCACCAGCAGGGTGGTGACGGAGCCGAGGACGGCGTTCTGGTCCTCGACGTCCAACTGCGGCGCGGTCATGTGTTCTGCTCCTCGGTGCTCGCGTCCTTGGGGCCGGCGTGTTCGAGGTCGGCTCTCCCGGGGCCGGTGCTCGCCTCGACCAGCTTCGCGCGCAGCCAGTCGGGGAGGTAGGCCTCGTCGCGGGGGAAGACCTGGAGGTCACGGGCGAAGTCCGCCGCCGGCACCGGCGGGTCGAACCCGGGGTCGTGGTCGACGTTGTAGGTGACGTCGATCCGGGCCGGCGCGTTGACCACGCACCGCGCCGAGAACCACGTGCCGCGTCCCGGCTGGTACAGCACCTGCCGCAGCTCCTGGAAGGCGGCGATCAGCCCTTCCGGCGGGACCACCTCGGGGGTGCCGCGGTCCGGCATGTACACCTTCAACGTCGCGTCCTGCACCGCCACGGTCATCCGCACCAGCAGGTCGATCCGCCGGAAGCCGTCGGGAGCAGCGTCCAGCAGCACGCCGCCGATGTGCTGGAGCAGCTCGTCGTGGCGCTGCTCGGAAGCCGACCGGTCAGAGGGCTGCGTCGTGCTCATTCGGGTAGCTCCTGACGTGGATCTCGGTGGTGCCGTCGGCGAGCGTCACGCGCCATCGGGTCTGGTACGTGTGCGGGTGGAGGTGCAGCGGGTCGCGCAGGGCGACCGTGTCGATCACCTCGACCGTACCGCCGGACTTCGTGAACTTCGCGCTGTCCTGTTCCATCCGGTGCCAGGTCCCGTCGGTGACGAAGGCCGGGCGCCTGGCTCCCTGGTCCGTGTCGACGTCCTTGTGGGGCAGCGGATCCGTGGCGGGTTCGGTGGCGGTTTCCTCCGGCCATTCATGACCGGACGCCGGGGTGTGCTCGTCGGTCACGTCGGGCGTGACGTCGTCCGGTGGGCCTGCTTCGGGTGCTCGGGTTCCGGGTGCCGACCGACCGCGCGTCGAAGCACGAGCAGCCGCACCGCCGGCCATCGCACCGCCGGCCACCGCACCGGCCAGCGGCACCCCACCCGAGACCGCACCGCCGGCAGTGGGAGCAGCAGTCGCAGGCCCGCCACCGGACCCGCCGCCGACAGACCCACCGACAGCAGGTGCACCGACAGCAGGCGATGCGGGAGCCGGGCCAAGGCGGCTACCGATGGAAGGTCCCGCGCCACCACCGGAAAACGTCGGCACCGAAGCATCCGGGCGCCCGCCGGGAGTCCCGCTGAACGACGTAGACGACGTGGCAGGCGATGAGTCGCCACCACCGGCAAAAGAAGTCGGCGCGGTCATCGCCGGCGCAGCCGCCGAAGTCGAAGTCGTCCCCGCCGGCGGCCGGTTCAACCCGTCCCGACTCACGGGCGCCCAACCAGGCGAACCGACCGGCCCGCCGACCAACCCACCAACGGACCCGTCAACCCGCGGTGGCCCGGCAGGCAGACCGTCCTTGGCCCCGCCGATCGAACCGGACACCCCACCCGGCGACGCGCCCGTCGGCACGTCCTGCGCCGGGATGTCCTGCCCCACCGCCGCCGGGCCGACCGGGGACACCGCCGGGCCGACCGGGGGCACCGCGCCCTCGACCGCACCACGCGTAGCACCGACCGGCACCTGCCCGGTCGGCTCACCGCCCTCGACCTTCAGCCCGCCCGGGACACCGCCCACCACCCCGGACGACACCCTCGGCACCGCCGCCGACACCGCCCCTGGCACCGCCGCCTCGGTGATCCCGCCCCGGTCCCACGCCTCCCGATCACCGCGCGCCACCTGCACGGCCTGGGTGGTCGCGTCGACACCGACCGAGATCACGACCTCCCCCAGGATCGCGATGACCAGCTGACGGAACGCGAACTGCACGATCAGCCGCGTGGCCTGCTGAGCGATCGGAACACCCGCCGTCGACGCGCCGAACGTGCCGAACGCCGCCGCGACCAGCGCCGCGATCTCGATCGCCAGCGCGACCAGCGCCGCGATGATCGACAGCTTGGCGTACTCCACCTCCGACGCCGTGTTGTCGCAGCTCTCCGCCAACTCCTCACAGGTCTTCCGCAACGTCGACAGGTACGAGTCGTCGCCGTCGGAGAACTTCTGCCAGTACTCCCGGAACTCCTCGCCCGCTCCACCCGCCTGGCTCGCGACCACGGACGACGCCGCGCCGTTGCCCTCGTCGATCACGGACTGCACGCCCCGTGCGGCGGCGCGATAGGCGTCGGCCATCCGCCGGAGTGCCGTTTCGTCACCTTCCGGCCAGCTCTGCCCGACCACGACCGGGAAGAGCCAGGTGACCTCGCCCGGGATCTCGATGCCCAACGCCGTGCCCCTCAGTGAGTCCGGGAGATCAGTAGGTCCGGGAGATCCCGGTCGCGTTTCCCTGGTCGGAGCCCTCGTAGGCGTCGGCGCTCGCCTCCACGCCGGTGCGGATCCCGTCAAGCGCCTGCGCGAGTTCCTTGAAGGCGTTCAACGTCGCCTCGGAGTTGCGCACGTACTCCGCGGCGAACGCCTGGCCGGATTCGTCACCACCCCAGCACTGCCCCTCGGCCTTCAACGCCGAGTCCAACGCCTGCATGACGCCGTCCAGCGCATCGCCCGCCGCGCCGAACCGACCCGCGCCCTGGCGCAGGCCGGCCACGTTGACGTCGAACCCGCTCACCAGCCACTCCTGTCCATGACGCTGCTGCCGTCGTCGGCGGGCGGTGTGGGACGACCGGGTTGCGGCGAGGCCTCGGGCACGACCGGCGGCTTGGGGATGAGGTCGGCCAGCGCCGGCACGCCGGGCAGCATCTCGGACAGGTCGACGCTCGCGCCCTGCTGCGCCGGAGCCAGCACCTCGTTCAACTCCGTGCGCGCCTGTGCGATGGCCTGCCGCACGGTCTCGGTGGCGAGTCGGGCCAGCTTGTCGGGTGTGGAGCGCTCGAAGGCGTTCGGGGAGAACTCCAGGGAGGTCAACGCGCCGCCGGAGTCGACGGTGGCGCGGACGGAACCGTCCTCGGACACCGCGCTCGCCGTGATCGCCATGGCCTGCGCCTGTGCTTCGCGCACCTCGGCGGTCTTCTTGTGCAGCTCCGCCAGGAGGGAGTCGACCCGTTCGCGCATGGCCGCGTTCCGCGCCTCCAGCTCGGCCCGTCGCCCGGTCGGATCGGTCACGGCTGTCCCCTCGTATGCGCCACCCAGAAGGTGCTGACGCGGACGGAGGACCGCGGGTTCCCTCGGATCTCCGTGACCGATCGCCGTGACCGATCTGTCGGGGGGTGGGGGCAGAGTGTCACCCGTGCTCCGCCCGTACCGGCAACTCGCCGCGATCCCGCATCTCCCCTGGCTGCTCCTGTGGTCGGTGGTCGGCCGCATCCACCTGCCCGCGACGCCGTTGGCGGTGTCGTTCCTGATAGCCGGGTGGACGGGCTCGTACGCGGTGGCGGGCGTGGTCGGCGGTGCGTTGACGTTGGGCATGGGCGTGGCGGGGCCGATGCGGGGACGTGCCGCGGACCGGAGTCCGGCCGGGCGGTTGCTGCTGGTCACGGCCTCGGGCTACGGCGTGGGCATCGTGGTGCTCGGCCTGCTGCCCGGGTTCACGCCCGGCTCGGCGTGGCCGGTGGCGGCGGTCGTGGCGTTCCTGACGGGGTTGAGCACGCCACCGGTCACGGCGATGAGCCGGGCGAGCTTCCCGAGGCTGGCCACCGGTTCGGCGCGGTCGGCGGTGTTCACCGTCGAGGCGTCCGTGCAGGAGGCCATGTACATCGCCGGTCCGGCGGGGGCGGCGGTCGTGGTGGCCGTGTGGAACGGGCAGGTCGCGCTGTGGCTGTGCGGTGCGCTGGCGGTGCTCGGCGCGCTGGGGTTCGGTGGCGCGCTGCGCCGGGCCGGGCTTGATCAGCCGGCGGGCCTGGCGGCGGAGCGCGGCAGGCGGACGTTGTTGCGGGACCGACCGCTCGTGCTGGCGTTCGGCGCGTCGTTGTGCATGGTGGCGTCGCTGGTGTCGATCGACCTGGTGATCATCGCGTGGGCCCGTGACCTCGGCACGCCCGCGGTCGCCGGTGTGCTGACGGCGGTGTGGGGCCTGGGGTCGCTGGTCGGCGGGTTGATCGCGGGCGGGCTCGGCGGGCAGGCCCGGTTCCCCCGGCGGATGCTGTTGATGGCGCTCGGTGTCGCACCGCTGGTGCTGGTGCTGCCGCCGGTGCTGGAACCGTCGTCGGTGTGGCTGATCGGCCTGGTGCTGGGGGTGGGCGGGATGGCCATCGCACCCGCCATCGCGGCCAACAACGAGCGGATCAGCGGGCTCGCGCCGGAAGACCGCAAGGTCGAGGCTTTCGGCTGGATGGGCACGTTCACCACTGCGGGTTCGGCGTTGGCGCTGCCGCTGGCCGGCTCGCTGCTGGACCACTTCGGGCCTGCGGCGGCGGCCGGTGCGAGCACGGCGGCGGCGCTGCTCGGCGCGGTCCTGGCGAGCCGGGTGCGCGAGCGGGAGGCTGTTCCGGTTGGGTGACCGGGTGCGGCTGGTCGGTGCGCTCGTCGCGTTCGTCGGCGGGGTGTTCCTGGCCGTCCAGGGACGGTTGAACGGCGAGTTGGGGCACGTGCTCGGCGACGGTTTCCTGGCCGCGCTGGTGTCGTTCGGCGGTGGGTTGGTGTTGTTGCTGTCGGCGGTGCCGACGACGGCCGCCGGACGTGCCGGGCTGGCTCGGCTGCGCTCGTCGCTGCGCGCCGGGCACATCCGCTGGTGGCAGTGCGTCGGCGGTGCCTGCGGCGCGTTCTTCGTGTCCACGCAGGGGTTGACGATCACGGCGCTGGGCGTGGCCGTGTTCACCGTGGCGGCGGTCGGCGCGCAGGCCGTGAGCAGCCTGCTCGTGGACCGGGCAGGCCTCGGACCGGCCGGTCGGGTCTCGTTGACCGCGCCGCGCGTGATCGGCGCGGGCCTCGCCGTGGCGGCGGTCGCGCTGGCGGTGTCGGACGAGTTCGGCGACCCGTCCGACCTGTGGCTCGCTCTGCTGCCCGCCGTGGCCGGCCTCGGCCTCGGCTGGCAGCAGGCCATGAACGGGCTGGTCCGCGAGGCGGCGCAGAGCACACGGGTGACCACGTTGGTCAACTTCGGCACCGGCACCGTCGTGCTGCTCGCGGTGTGCGCGGTCGACCTGGCCGTGCGCGGGTTCCCGACGCGGGCGCCGGCCGAGCCGTGGTTCTACCTGGGCGGCGTCCTCGGCATCGTGACCATCGGCACGGCCGTGCTGGCGGTGCGCTGGCTGGGTGTGCTGGTGGTGGGCCTGTGCCAGGTGGCAGGCCAGCTGGTCGGCGCGATCGCGGTCGACGTGATCGCACCCGCCCCGGGCGGGCACCTCTCGGCCGCAACGGTCGTCGGCGCGGTGTTGACGCTGCTCGCGGTGGTGGTCGCGGCGCGCCCGCGGGCACGGTGATGCGAACGCGGACGGCGGTGATGAGAGGATGAGGCACGTGACTGCGACGACTCTCGACGGCAAGGCCACCCGGAACGCGATCTTCGAGGACCTGCGCTTGCGTGTCGCCGCGTTGGTCGAGCAGGGGGTGACCCCCGGCCTGGCCACCGTGCTGGTCGGTGACGACCCCGGTTCGCACTCGTACGTCCGCGGCAAGCACCTGGCCTGCGCGAAGGTCGGCATCACGTCGATCCGCCGCGACCTGCCGTCGGACATCACGCAGGCACAGCTCGAAGAGGTCATCGACGAGCTGAACGCCGACCCGGCCTGCACCGCGTACATCGTGCAGCTGCCGCTGCCCAAGCACCTCGACCCGAACCCGATCCTGGAGCGCATCGACCCGCACAAGGACGGCGACGGCCTGCACCCCGTCAACCTGGGCAAACTCGTCCTGGGTGACGAGGGACCGCTCCCCGCCACGCCGCGCGGGATCGTGGAGCTGCTGCGCCGGTACGACGTGCCGATCGCCGGGGCGAACGTGACCGTGGTCGGTCGTGGCGTGACCGTCGGCCGGCCGATCGGGCTGCTGCTGACCCGTCGCAGCGAGAACGCCACCGTGACGCTGTGCCACACCGGCACCAAGGACCTGGCGGCCGAGGTGCGGCGCGCGGACATCGTGATCGCGGGTGCGGGCAGCCCCGGCTTGATCACGGCGGACATGGTGAAGCCCGGCGCGGCCGTGGTCGACGTCGGCATCACCCGGACCGAAGCCGGCCTGGTGGGCGACGTGCACCCGTCGGTGGCCGAGGTCGCCGGGTACCTGGCGCCGATCCCGGGTGGCGCGGGTCCGATGACCATTGCGATGCTGCTGACCAACACGGTCGAGGCAGCCGAGCGCAACGTGGCGACGGCCTGAGGCGGAAGCGGTGGAGTTGTTGCCTGAACAGCGCTGGCGGTCCGCGGCAGGCAGGCACCTGCCGTTCGCGCTGGTGCTGGGCGTGGTCGGGTTGGGTCTCCTGCGGATCGTGCAGTACCACTGGCGGCAGGGCGCGGTGCTGATCGGGCTCGCGCTGCTGGTCGCGGCCCTGCTGAGGGTGCTCGTGACCGACGAGCAGGCAGGCCTGATCGCGATCCGCAGTCGCAGCGTCGACGCGTTGCTGTACTCCGGTTTGGGGTTTTCCGTGATCGTGGTGGCGATGACCATCATCGGCGGCCCGCTGGACCGCTGACGCCGCTGGCTACGCGCGGTCGACCAGGACCGTGATCAACTCCTGCATCTCCGCCTCCGGCAACACCTCCGGCAGGGTCAGGTGCTCGACGATCATGCCGCTCATCGCCAGGTAGAGGGACACGACGGTGGTCCGGTCCCCCGGCAGCCCCGCGTCCAGGTGGAAGCGGACGTTCTGCTCCAGGTTGTCGCTGATCGTCTTGGTCAGCGCGGCCTGCAACTCCGGCCGCCTGGTCGCCTCGAGGCGCAGCTCCAGCAGCGCCAGGTACCCCGTCCGGTCGACCTGGAGCCGTTCGAGCAGGTCCCGGAGCAGCCGCTCCACCAGGCTCTTGTCCGGTGGGGCCGCCATCGTCTCGGCCAGCCGCAGCGCGCTGGGCGCGAGCCGGACGTGCACGTACTCACCCACCTGCCGCAGCAGGTCGTCCCGGTTGGCGAAGTAGTTCGACGCGGTGCCGTTCGGCACCCCCGCCTCCTGGTCCACGGCACGGAAAGTCAGACCACGGGCACCCTCTCTGGCCAACACTTCGACCGCCGCATCGACGAGCACCGTACGCCTGGTCGGGTTGCTCACCATGATTCCTCCTTGACAACCACTCCAGCCATAGTACTACAGTCAGAGTGGTCACCGAAACCCCCGGAGGAGATCCCGTGCGAACCCTGACCTACTTCATCGCGACCTCGCTCGACGGCTTCATCGCCGACCCGAAGGGGGGCTTCGGCGACTTCCTGTTCGAAGGCGACCACATGACCGCCCTCTTCGAGGAGTACCCGGACACCATCCCCGCGCAGGGGCGCGAGGCGTTGGGCATCGACGCGCCGAACCGGCACTTCGACACGATCCTCATGGGCCGTGCGACCTACCAGGTGCCGGGTGGCCTGCCGAGCCCGTACCCACATCTACGCCAGTACGTGGTGTCCAGCAGGCTCAGCACCACACCGAGCGACGTGGAAGTGGTCGCGACCGACCCGCTGGCCAAGGTTCGCGAGCTGAAAGCCGAGTCCGGCCTGGGCATCTGGCTGTGCGGTGGCGGCAGGCTGGCCGCCTCGCTGCTGCCCGAGATCGACGAGCTGGTCCTCAAGGTCCACCCGATCGTGCTAGGCAAGGGCATCCCCCTCTTCGCCGGCGAGGTCCCGGCGACCCGCTTCGCCAAAGGATCGACCAGAACCTTCGAGACCGGCGTCGTGTTCAACACGTACACGAAGGCCGACGCCCTCTGACCTCGACGTGCCGGCGAGCCCGCCCGGCCTGATCAGGAGCGGTTCGATCAACGGTGAACGGCCGGCGCACCTCCCGCCGGACCGTTCACCACCTGCCCGCCCAACGCCACTACGTCCGATCCCGACCAAGCCGCCACCCCAGCCGGCCATCAACCCACTCGGCCGCCACGCCTCAGCCACCAACCCACCCAGCCGCCACCCAGTCGGCCGCCACCCCGCACAGCCGCCACCCCAGTCGGCCGTCAACCCAGTCGGCCGTCAACCCAGTCGGCCGTCAACCCACTCGGCCGTCAACCCACTCGGCCGCCACGCCTCAGCCACCAACCCACCCAGCCGCCACCCAGTCGGCCGCCACCCCAGTCGGCCACCAACCCACTCGGCCACCAACCCGTCGGCCGTCCACCCACCCAGCCGCATCCCGATCGGCCACCAACCAGTCGGCCGTCCACCCACCCAGCCGCATCCCGATCGGCCACCAACCAGTCGGCCGTCCACCCACTCAGCCGCCACCCCAGTCAGCCGTCAACCCACGCCACACCTTCCGCTCGGTCATCCCGAGTCGAGGAACCTCCCGATCCCCAAGTCCGAACACCACGGCCAACCGCCGGCGGATTCGGGCACCACGATCGGACCCCCGGCGGGCATTCCGGGGGATGTCCCCGGAATGGCCCAGTGCACCGTCACCGGAAATCCCGAGAACGAGACGGTATGCGCAGGTCCAACTGCTGCAACCGCTCCGCCCGAATACTGATGACCCCTTCAGCCGACTCGACCACACCTCGAACGAGCAGTGCAGGACTGCTCCGGGCGACCTTCCGGTAGCGGGCCCACAACCCGGTCGTGCACACCACGTTGACCATCCCGGTCTCGTCCTCGATGTTGAGGAACGTGACGCCTCCCGCAGTACCGGGCCGTTGCCGGTGGGTAACGGCGCCACCGATCAACACCCTGGTCCCGTTGGGCACCCGAACCAACTCGGCCGTCGTCAGCGCACCCAGACCGACCAGCCGTTCACGCACGAACTGGGTCGGAAAACTGTCCGGCGACAACCCCATGGCCCACACATCCGCAACCGCCAACTCCACCTCGTCCATACCGGGCAGGGCAGGCGCATCAGTTCCGACCACGGTTCCGGGCAACCGATCAGGCCGGATCTTCGCCACGGCCCCCGCCGACCACAACGCCGCACGCCGATCAAGGCCAAAACACCCGAACGCACCCGCGGTGGCCATGGCCTCCACCTGAGCGGTGGTCAAACGCACCCGGGCACCGAAGTCCGCCATGTCCGCATACGCCCCACCACCCGACTCCCGTTCCGCGACGACGAGTTCGGCGACCTTCTGACCCACCGTCCGAATACTGCCCAGACCAATGCGCACCGCGTACTCACCGTCGACGAGTTCAAGGGTCGCGTGCGCAAGGCTGGCATTGACATCAGGCCCGAGCACCCGGACACCGTGACGGCGGGCGTCCGCCACCAGTGATTGAGGGGAGTAGAAGCCCATGGGCTGAGCACGCAGAAGAGCCGCGCAGAACGCGGCCGGGTGGTAGAGCTTGAACCAGGAGCTGACGAACACGATGTGCGCGAAGCTGAGCGCGTGGCTTTCCGGGAAGCCGAAGTTGGCGAAGGCCAACAGCTTCGAGTAGATCTGCTCGGCCAGTTCGGGACCGATTCCCTTCGCCGCGGCGCCCTCGTGGAAACGGTCGCGGAGGCGTTCCATCCGGTGCGTGGAGCGTTTGGCGCCCATGGCGCGGCGCAGTTCGTCGGCCTCGGCAGGGCTGAAGTCGGCCACGTCGACGGCGATCTGCATCAACTGTTCCTGGAACAGCGGGACGCCGAGGGTCTTCTTGAGCGCGCCCTCCAGCAGGGGGTGGTCGTAGTCCCACTCCTCCTTCCCGTTGCGGCGGCGGATGTAGGGGTGCACCGAGCCGCCCTGGATCGGGCCGGGGCGGATCAGGGCGACCTCGACCACCAGGTCGTAGAACGTCCGCGGCTTGAGCCTGGGGAGGGTGGCCATCTGGGCACGGCTCTCGACCTGGAACACACCGACCGAGTCGGCGCGCTGCAACATCTCGTAGACGCGTTGGTCTTCCAGGTCGAGGTCACCGATGTCGACCTCGATGCCCTCGTGCTCGCGCACCAGGTCGATGGCGTAGTGCAGGGCCGACAGCATTCCCAACCCGAGCAGGTCGAACTTCACCAACCCGATGGAGGCGCAATCGTCCTTGTCCCACTGCAACACCGTGCGGTCGGTCATCCGGCCCTTCTCCACCGGGCACACCTCGCTGACCGGCCGGTCGCAGATGACCATGCCGCCGGAGTGGATGCCCAGGTGGCGCGGGAAGTTCTCCAGTTCGGCCGCCAACTCCAACACCGGACGCGGTATGCCGCCTTCGTCCACTGTGGACCGCAGTGGACCCCACCGGTCGATCTGCTTGCTCCACGCGTCCTGCTGGCCGACCGAGTAGCCGAGCGCCCGCGCCACGTCCCGGATCGCCGACCGGCCGCGGTAGCTGATGACGTTCGCGACCTGC
This sequence comes from Saccharothrix sp. NRRL B-16314, assembly GCF_000716595.1. GTDB lineage: Bacteria > Actinomycetota > Actinomycetes > Mycobacteriales > Pseudonocardiaceae > Actinosynnema. The sequence continues at coordinate 938,129 of NZ_JNXC01000001.1, read as the reverse complement.
GCGGCGTGCCGTCGTCCGTACTTGCGGTAGACGTACTGGATGGCCTCCTCACGGCGGTCCGACTCGATGTCGAGGTCGATGTCTGGGGGGCCGTCGCGGGCCGGGGCCAGGAAGCGCTCGAAGAGCAGGTCGAACCGGACCGCGTCGACGTTGGTGATGCCCAGCGCGTAGCAGACCGCCGAGTTCGCGGCCGAGCCGCGGCCCTGGCACAGGATGTCGTTGCGCCGGCAGAACGACACGATGTCGTGCACGACGAGGAAGTAACCGGGGAAGTTCAGCTCTTCGATGATCTTCAGCTCGTGCTCGATCTGCCGGTACGCCCTCGGGTTCTCCCCGATGGACCGGTAGCGGTGGGCCGCGCCCGCGTAGGTCAGCTCACGCAGGTGGCTGTTCTCGTCGTGACCGGCCGGCACGTCGAACGGCGGCAGTTCCGGCGCGATGAGCTTCAGGTCGAACTGGCACTGCATGCCGAGCACGGCCGAGCGTTGCACCGCGCCGGGGAACCGGGCGAACCGGCGGGCCATCTCCGCCCCCGACCGCAGGCACGCGGTGCGTCCGGGCGGCAGCCAGCCGGTCATCTCGTCCAGGCTGCGCCGTGCCCGCACGGCCGCCATCGCCGCGGCCAACCGACCGCGCGCGGGCACCGCGTAGTGCACGGCGTTCGTCGCCACGGTCGGCAAGCCCAGGTCGTGGGCCATCGCCCACAGCAGGTCGTTGCGCGGGCCGTCCTCGGGGTAGCCGTGGTCGGTCAGCTCCACGAACACCCGGTCCGCACCGTAGAGGTCGACCAGTCGGCGCAGCTGGGCGAACGCCGCCTCGGGGCCTTCCCGCGTCAACGCCCGGCGCACCGCGCCCTTGCGGCAGCCGGTGAGCACGACGCAGTCGTCCTTGGTGTCCGCAACGACCTCGTCCAGCCGGTAGACCGGTCGTCCTTTCTCGCTGCCGTCCGCGAGTTGGCCGGTGGTGATCGTGCGGCACAGCGCGTGGTAGCCGTCGCGGTTGGTGGCCAGCAGGAGCAGGTGCTCGCCTTCCGGGTCGGGCACACCGCTCTGCGGTGCGGACAGCCCGAGGCTCAGCTCGGTGCCGAACACCGTGCGCATGCCGAGTTCCTTGGCCGCCTCGGCGAACCGCACCACGCCGTACATGCCGTCGTGGTCGGTCAACGCCACCCCGTCCAGCCCGAGCTGCTGCGCCGCCTCCACCAGCTCCTCCGGATGGCTCGCGCCGTCGAGGAAGCTGAAGTTGGAGTGGCAGTGCAGCTCGACGTAGGGCACGCGGTTGCGGGTCGCACCGAGGTCGTCCACCTTGACCGCGAAATCGGGCGGCGCCTCGTAGCGGTCACGATGACGCGTCCACGCCGGACTGTCGCCGCCGTCCGGGACCGGAGCCCCATTCGACGGCGCTCGTCCCGACAGCGCGCGCTCCAGGTCCGACCAGTGGACCGGCGGGTTGTTCCAGCCCATCAGCGCAGGTCGTCGGGAGCTCGCCGAGGTGCCGGGATCTGCGACAACGGGATCGACGGCGGAATCGACGGCGGGGGCAGCGACGGGGGCAGCTGCGCCGGGAGCCAGCCGAAACTCACCACGTAGGCCGGCCCACCACGCTGATCCGACCCGCCGAAGTCGGCCAACCACTCAGCCAAACCACGGCGATCCGCACGATCCCGGCCATCCCGAGAACCCCGGCGATCCCGCTCGAAAAAGTCACCGCTCATCAGTCGTACACCCCTTCCACCGCCCACTTCCCACCCGCCCGGATCAGCAGGAACGCCAGTTCCTCGCCGTCCGAAGCGGCACCCAGCACCTGGAGCCGCGCCCCGCGCATCGCGGCCTCCTCGTCCCACCAGCGCTCGTCCACCGGCCACGGCCCCGACCACGCCACGACCTGCCGCGTCCGACCGGCGTGCACGATCCGGTGCGGCTGGACGACCAGCTCGGCGTACCCGGTGACCACGACGTCCGCGCCCGACTCGTCCAGCAGCGCCACCGGCTCGGGTTCGCTGAACACCGTCGCCGGCGACGGCGCGGGCAGCTGCCCCGGCCACGGCTGGTCCGGGTCCGCCGCCGGGGTGCGCTCGTCGCCCCACGGCACCAACCGCACCCGTTCCACCGGCCCACGACCACCTCCCAGCACGGGCGTGAGCACGGCGTCCGGCCCGAGCAGGCCTTGGACGTGCACCATCGCCCGCGCCGCGCGTTCCGCCGCCTCGCCCTGGTCCTGCCCCGCGCCCGGCCACAGGCCCAGTTGCAGGACGGTGGCGTCGACGACCTCTTCCGGGTCGAGCCGGAGCAGGTGGATTCCGGCGGTGAGCCGGGCGCGGGTGAGCCACCCGTCGAGTTGCCAGCGAACCCGGTCCGCGATGCCCTGCGGGGTGAGCGGGTCCGCGCAGCGCCACACCCGGTGCAGTTCCTCGCCGTTCTCCGTCGTGGCGCGGATACCGAGCCGCGTGCACGCCAGGCCGCGGTCGGCGAGGCCTGTGTGCAGGCGTTCGGCGAGGCCCTTCGCCGCGAACGCCGCCGCGTCGACCCGGTCGATCGGCGGGTCGAGTTGCCGGGTGACCGACAGCTCGGGCGGCGGGCGGCGGCGTGACCGGGCACGTTCCTCCAGTCCTGCGGCCAACCGGTGGGCCAGCACGGCTGCCCGACCGAAGCGGGTGGCGACGTCCCGCTCGGGAACGGCGGCGAACGCGCCGAGGGTGCGCAGACCGAGGCGGCGCAGCAAGTCGACCAGTTCGGCCCGGTCCTCGCGGTGTTCGGCGGGCTGGTCGAGTTCGTGGACGCCCAGCGGCTCGAGGAACTCCCTGGTCCTACCGGGCGGCACGATCAACCCGCGATGCGCGGCCAGGGTCGCCGCGAACAGCCCGTCGGCGAAACCGACCTGCGCTTCCACGCCGACGCGGACCGCCACCTGGTCCACCAGGCGTTCGGCGGCCTGCTCGGCGGACTTGTAGTAGCCGACCGGGCCCTGGGCCGCGACGACCACCAGCCCCGGCCGCACCACCTCGATCCCCGGCGCGAGCTCTTCCACCGCCACCGCGACCGGTTCGAAGAGCCGGGCGTCACGCACCTCGTCGTAGTCGAGGACGACCAGCTCGGGACACTGCCCCTGGGCCGCGCGCCGCCGCATCCCACGCCGCACGCCCTCTGCCCGCGCGACCGCCGAACAGGCGACGACTTCACCCGATCCGATCACGGCGGCAGGCACGTGCGGCGGGAGCGCGGCCTCCGCGGAGGCCGCCACCACCGGCCAGTCAGGACACCAGACGGCAAGCGTGTACAGGGGATTCACCTCTTCAGGGGGACGTGAGGCGGGTTCAAGGGGACGTGAGGCGGGCAGCACCGGTCACACCGCCTCGGCCGTCGTCGGGCGCGGTGCGGTGAGAGGGATCGGACCGGGACGCGATGTCGCGGTTCCGGGGAGGGGAAGACGGGTCTGCCTCGGTCTGGCGGCAGCGCCCCGCCCGGTCGCCTGGACCGTGACGGTCCGAGTGGACAGCACACCGTGACCGGCTTCCAAACCGGTCCACGGGCCGGGGACTGCGGTCAGCTCCACGTCGGCGCCCGGCCACTCGACCGCGAACGGCAGCAGGACGGCTTTGCGGTGACGGGCTCGCGCCGAGAGTTTGCGGGAGGTAGCCGGCGTGACCGGCGTGGCCACCGCGACCAGGTCGAAACCGTCGAGCAGCGCCGCGATGGTCTTCTCGACCTCGCCCTGGTCCCTCCCTGGACGAGGGACCAGGGCGAGGCGGTGGACGGCCACCCCCAGTTCGGCCGCCGCGAGTGCCCCACACCGCGGCAGACCTGCAAAAGCCGCCCAGCACCCTTCCGCCGTCGCCTCGGCCACCAGCGCGAGCAGCAACGATGTCGACCCGCGCACCGACACCGTGCTGCCCCGCCGCAGGCCGCCCCACGGGAGGAGCTCTGCCAGTTCCCCGCGAACCGGCAGAGCCAAGGCCGGTGCCGTGGTCAGCCCGCCCGCCGCGCCTACCCCGAGCGCGGTCAGCGTCGCCGTTGCCGACCTGGACACCCACCCTCCTCCCACCGATCCGCGCGCACCCCTGTGCGCGGATCGCCGTGGGAAGTCGGCGACCTGTCTGTCGAACGTGTGTTCGAACGACAGGACGATCTTATCCCGAAGCAGCCCACCGGTGTCAATGCCAACGGTGTCCCCGATCGGGTGGCCGGCAGACTTCCCGCGCACAGCGGTCGACACCACAGGGGGGCCGTGAACGCACCTCAGAACCCGCACAACCAGGCTCGACAGCTCCAGCACCAGCCCGGATCCGGCCCTCGGCAGCCCTCACCAGGACCACAGGGCCACGGCCAACCGGGCGCGCCCGGACACCCCGCCGGCTACGGCAACCGGGCGGCGGCCACCCCGGCCCTCAGCAACCCACCGGCTACCAGCAACCGGGCGGGTACCCGCAGTCCGCCGCCCAGCAGCAGCCCGCCACCCAACAGCCCACCGCTCAGCAGCCCGCCACCCGACAGCCCACCGCTCAGCACGCCGGCGCTCAGCAGCCCGGCGGGTACCAGCCGGCGGGCATCCAGCAGTCAGGCGAGTACCCGTCGGCAGGCGTCCAACCGGCAGGCGTCCAGCAGCCCAGCGGGTACCAGCAGCCCGGCAACCAGCAGCCCGGCGCGTACCAGCCCGGCGCGTACGGTCCCCAGCAGCCGAGGAAGAAGCGGACCGGGTTGGTCGTCGGCATCGTGGTCGCGGTGGTCGTGCCGGCCGTCGGCGGTGTCCTCGGCTCGTCCTACCTGAGCTACACCGACGAACCCGGCGGCGGTCCCGGCACGGAGCCGGTCGCCCAGTGCGTGCTGAGCGGCGACCTCAGGTCACAGGCGCACGTCAGCAGCTTCCGCCTCCTCCAAGCGCCCGCCGACGAAAACTCCGGCATGAGGCACAGCCATTGCATGTGGGGGCAGACCAAGGGCAAGGACGGCCCCGACCCGCGCACACTCGGCTTCCACGTCTACGACTACACCGAGTTCTCCGAGAAGGACGACCGCAACGTCGAATCGGCCAAGGGCAGCTACAACGGCTTCACGTCGTACGCCGCCGGCCGGCAGGCCAAGCCGGTCGACGGCCTCGGTGACGAGGCGATGATCGTCATCCCGGCCGGCGCCGATGACCTGACCGAGGTGAACCTCTTGGTCCGCAAGGGCGCGGTGGTGTGGAACATCCGCTACTCGGGCCACGACAAGGGTTTCTTCACCGACGCGGGGTTCCCTGTCGCGGACGCGGAGGCCGTCGCGCACAAGACGGCCGAAGAGCTGATCTCGAAGTAACGGGCACGGGGGCTCCTCGCACGCAGGCGAAGAGCCCCCGACCAACCGGAAACCACCAACCGAAAACCACCAACCACAACCACCGGCCGAAAACCACCGGCGGAAACCACCAGCCGGAAGCTCAGTGCGCGAAGTGCCGCGTCCCGGTCAGGTACACGGTCGCACCGGCCGCCTCCGCCGCCGCGATCACCTCGGCGTCACGGACCGACCCACCGGGCTGCACGATCGCCCGCACACCGGCCTCCACCAGCACTTCCAGCCCGTCCGGGAACGGGAAGAACGCGTCCGACGCGGCCACCGCGCCCCGCGCGCGGTCACCCGCACGCGCGACCGCGAGCCGTGCCGCGTCCACCCGGTTGACCTGACCCATGCCCGCACCGACGGTCGCACCACCGGACGCCAGCAGGATCGCGTTCGACTTCACCGCCCGGCACGCCCGCCAGACGAACGCCAGGTCGGCCAGCCCCGCCTCGTCCAGCGGAGCGCCGCAAGCCAACGTCCACTTGGCCGGGTCGTCGCCTTCGGCCTCGATGGTGTCCGCGGTCTGCACCAGCAGCCCGCCGGACACGGCACGCATCTCCACCCCGCCGCGCTCGGGCGCCGGCGCGACCAGGATGCGCACGTTCTTCTTGCGCGTCAGCACGTCCACCGCGCCATCAGCGTACGAAGGCGCGATGACGACCTCGGTGAAGATCTCCGCGACCTGCTCGGCCATCTCCACGGTGACTTCGCGGTTCGCCGCGATCACCCCGCCGAACGCGCTCACCGGGTCGCACGCGTGCGCGTTGCGGTGCGCCTCGGCGATCGCACCGGGACCGTCCACATGGGACACCGCGATGCCGCACGGGTTGGCGTGCTTGATGATCGCCACGCACGGCAGCTCGTGGTCCCACGCCGCACGCCACGCGGCGTCACCGTCGACGAAGTTGTTGTAGGACATCTCCTTGCCGTGCAGCTGCGACGCCGTCGCCAGGCCGGAACGCCCGTCGCCCTGCGTGTACAGCGCCGCCCGCTGGTGCGGGTTCTCGCCGTACCGCAGCACCTGCTTGCGGTTCCACGTCGCGCCGACCCAGCCGGGGAAACCCGAGCCCTCGTCGTCGGGCGCCACCACGCCGCCCAGCCACGAAGCGACCGCCACGTCGTACGACGCGGTGTGCCGGAACGCGTCCACGGCCAACCGCTGCCGGTCCGCCAGGCTGAACCCGCCGGCCCCGACCTGCTCCAGCACCCACGAGTACCGCGACGGGTCCACCACGACGGCCACGCTGGCGTGGTTCTTCGCCGACGCCCGCACCATGGCCGGGCCGCCGATGTCGATCTGCTCGACGCACTCGTCCGCCGACGCGCCCGAGGCCACCGTCTGCGTGAACGGGTACAGGTTCACCACGAGCAGGTCGAACGGCTCGATGCCCAGCTCGCGCAACGTCTCCACGTGCGCCGGGCGCCGGGTGTCCGCGAGCAGGCCCGCGTGCACGCCGGGGTGCAGCGTCTTCACCCGGCCGTCCAGCGCCTCCGGGAACCCGGTGACCTGCTCGACGGGCGTGACCGGCACGCCCGCGTCGGCCAGCGTGCGCGCCGTGCCGCCGGTGGAGACGATCTCGACCCCGGCCGCGTGCAGGCCGGTGGCCAGTTCCAGCAGCCCCGACTTGTCGGACACCCCGATCAGGGCCCGACGAACCGGTCGCCTCTCGGCAGGAGTGGTCACGGGATGCTCACCTTTCGTCCGTTCACGGTGCAGCCCTCGCGGGCCAAGCGGGCGACCACGTCGACCAGCAGCCGCCGCTCCACCACCTTGATGCGCTCGTGCAGGCTTTCGACGTCGTCGTCATCGGCGACGACGACCGCCTCCTGGGCCAGGATCGGCCCGGTGTCCACACCACCGTCCACGAGGTGCACGGTCGCGCCGGTCACCTTCACGCCGTAGTCGACGGCGTCGCGGACGCCGTGCGCGCCGGGGAAGGCGGGCAGCAGCGCGGGGTGGGTGTTGACCATCCGGCCGCCGAAGCGGGCCAGGAAGTCGGGTCCGAGGATTTTCATGAAACCGGCGGAGACCACCAGGTCGGGCCGGTGCTCCTCGACGGCGTCGGCCAGCGCGGTGTCCCACGCGGCGCGGTCGGCGTGGTCGCGCAGCTTCACCGTGAAACCGGGGACGCCGGCGCGCTCGGCGCGGCTCAGGCCCTCGATGCCGTCACGGTCGGCGCCGACGGCCACCACCTCCACCGGGTAACCGGGGTCGGCCGCCGAGTCCAGCAACGCCTGCAACAGGGTGCCGGAACCGGAAACGAGGACGACGACCCTGGCGGGGACGGGAAGCCGGAGTGTGGTCGCGGCGCTCAGCGTGCTCTCCTTGCTGGGGACTGTCACAGCAGCTCAAGAGCAGCCTAGGCGTTGGCTACCGGGGCTTGTCGGCCAGGTCCGGGTCGGCGTCGTCCGGCCCGTCCGGCTCCTCCGCGTCATCCGGCTCGTCCGGTGCTTCCGGCTCGTCCTCTTCGTCGGAGCCGTCGACTTCGCCCGGGGCGGGTTCCTCGTCCTCGAACTCCTCGAGGTCGTCGTACTCGTCCAAGTCGTGCTCGTCGAGGTCTTCCTCGTCCGGGTCTCCGTCGTCCAGGTCTTCCTCGTACTCCTCGTCCTCTTCCTCGAACTCCTCGACCTCGTCGTCGTAGTCGGTGACGACGGCATCGTCTTCCGACTCCAACTCGGGCTCAGCCCCTGGCTCGGACTCGGATTCCGGCTCGGCCTCCGGCTCCGGCTCGGGCTCCACCACCCGCGGCGGCCGGGGTCCGGAGAACCATGCCACGACCACCCCCGGCACGGTCACCCAGCCGAACGTCAGCACGGCCAGCAGCCCGGCCGGGATGGTCACCGGGTTGAACACCCCACCGCCCAACGCGCCACCGGACACCGCCGCCAAGACCAGCGTGCCCACACCCGCCGTGACCGCCGCGACGAGCACCGCGCGCACCCTTGACCGGGGCGTCTCAGCGGCGTTGCGCAGCGAGAACCCGGCCAGCACGCCCACCACACCGGGCACGATCAGCACCAACGGCAGGTAGACCGCCTGCTCCTCGGGCAACGCGGCCAGCAGCGGCACGGCGGGCACCGGGCCGCCGGTGAACTCCAGCGGTCCGACCACCACGGACCCGATCGAGAACCCCGAGCCCACCACGTACGACAGGGCACCGACCACCGCGTTCGGCAGGTACGCCAGGCACATCAGCCAGATGCCGAGACCGGTGCCGATCGTGCCGCCGACCGGGTGGAACAGCGAGGCGGTGGTGGACCACGAGGACACCAGGCCCAACACCAGCAGGAACGCGCCCGCCGCGGTGAGCGCGGACAGCGCCAGCGCACCCGCGCGCAGCCCGCGCCGGGCCACCGGGTCGATCCGCTCGAACACGACCTCCACCAGGCCGCAGCGCTGCGCGACACCCGCGACGGCCGCCAGCGCGGACACCGCAGCGCACCCGAAGAACGCCACCGCCGGCGTGGCCCGCACCGGACCGTCGTCGCCCATCAGGAACGCGATCACGCTGCCGACCACGGCGTGCGCGCCCGAGATCGCGAACACCACCGACCGCGCCTGCAACGGCTCGAACAGCCCCAACCGGTCCGCCGCGCTGGCCGCCGCCCGGTACACCAGCAGCATCACCAGCGCCGTCGGCAGCAGCGGCAGCATGCCGAGCTGCCCGCCGTCGAACCGCAGCGGCACGTGGTGCGCGACCAGCCAGCCCGGCGCGGCGGCGGTCAGCACGCCCGTCGTGGAGAACGACGCGTGCGCGGCCGTCGACGAGACCAGCGCGAGCAGCGCGGCCACCGCCGCGTAGCCGACGACCACCGAACCGGCGGCGGTCATCGTGAGCACCCGCACCCGTTCGGCGCGGGAGAACTCGGGCGGGCGGACGGAATCCGTCACGACGCCGTGCGAAGTCGCTTGCTGCACCGACATCCTCCCACTGTCCCAGTAGCGATGAGCCATTCGGGCGAGGCTCGCCGGGTACGCGAAAGGGGTGGCACCGGAGATCCGGTGCCACCCCTCGCACGACTTGGCTCAGCCCTGCTGCGGTCCGCCGAACCCGCCGGGCGGGGTGCCCTGACCCGGCTGCTGCGGCGGCACCGCCTGGCCGGGCTGACCGAACTGGCCCGGCTGCGGCATGTAGGACGTCGGCTGCGGCTGGTTCGGCTGCTGCCCCGGCTGCGGCTGCCCCTGCTGGGGCGACACCGGCTGGCCGAACTGGCCGGACGGCGGGCCGAACTGCTGCGGCTGCTGCTGTCCGGGCGGCGGGAAGCCACCGGACTGCGGGTTCCAGCCACCGGGCTGGCCGTAGATGTTCGCCGCCTTGGGCTGGAAGTTCACCACGCCGACCTCGAGCAGCAGCGCGAGCACGACGGCCGCCGTCTCCAGCAGCGCCACCAGCAGCAGCACGATCTGCATGCCCTGGACGTCGGCTTCGGTGGTGATCAGGCCCTGGAGCAGCCCGAGCGTCGGGATCAGCGCGAACGGGACCGCCGCGTACAGCAGGCCCTTGGGCGCCTTCGGCAGCACCGACAGACCGGCGAGCGTGCCCGCCGCGTACAGGTACGCCTCCGAGTGCACGTCGTCCGCGAAAGCGAGGAGGTACGCGATGAACGCCATACCGGCCGCGAGCAGCGGCAGGATGAGGTTCAGGTTCACGCCCACCGCCGGCTGCGCCGGACCCGGCTGCTGCTGAGGGGCGCCGTACGGCTGGGACATGGTGCGGTCTCCTCCATCTGTGGCTCTGACGTCGGTTCGACAGAACGCTAGCCGATGCACACTCTCCGACGATGACCGGACTCCCGTGGTTCCCCCGGATGTGCGCGCCGGCCTGCCCCGAACGAACCGAGGGCCACCTCCGCGTGGAGGTGGCCCTCAGTGTGTTGCACGAACGGACGAATGTCAGCCGATCGTCTTCATGATCTCCCGCATCAGCCCGGCGGTCTCGCTCGGCGTCTTGCCGACCTTGACGCCGGCGGCCTCGAGGGCCTCCTTCTTCGCCTGCGCGGTGCCGGCCGAGCCGGACACGATCGCGCCCGCGTGGCCCATCGTCTTGCCCTCGGGCGCGGTGAAGCCCGCCACGTAGCCGACGACCGGCTTGGTGACGTTCTCCTTGATGTACGCCGCGGCCCGCTCCTCGGCGTCGCCGCCGATCTCGCCGATCATCACGATCGCCGCGGTCTCCGGGTCGGCCTCGAAGGCCGCCAGCGCGTCGATGTGGGTGGTGCCGATGATCGGGTCGCCGCCGATGCCGATGGCGGTGGAGAAGCCGAAGTCACGCAGCTCGAACATCATCTGGTAGGTCAGCGTGCCGGACTTCGACACCAGACCGATCTTGCCCGCGCCGGAGATGTTGGCCGGGATGATGCCCGCGTTGGACTGCCCGGGGCTGATCAGACCGGGGCAGTTCGGGCCGATGACCCGGGTCTTGTTGCCGGTCGCGACGGCGTGCGCCCAGAAGGCGGCGGTGTCGTGCACCGGGATGCCCTCGGTGATCACGACGGCCAGGCCGATGCCCGCGTCGATCGCCTCGATCACGGCCGCCTTGGCGAACGCCGGCGGCACGAAGATCACGGTCACGTCGGCGCCGGTCGCGCTCATGGCCTCGGCCACGGAGCCGAACACCGGCAGCACGTTGCCGTCGAAGTCGACCTTCTCGCCCGCCTTGCGCGGGTTCACGCCGCCGACGATGTTCGTGCCGGAGGCCAGCATCCGCTTGGTGTGCTTGGTCCCCTCGGCGCCGGTCATGCCCTGGACGATGACCTTGCTGTCCTTGGTGATGAAGATAGCCATCGTCAGACCCCCGCAGCCGCGAGCTCGGCGGCCTTGTCGGCCGCGTTGTCCATTGTGTCCACCACGGTGACCAGCGGGTGGTTGGCCTCGGCGAGGATCCGCCTGCCTTCCTCCACGTTGTTGCCGTCCAGGCGGACCACGAGCGGCTTCTTGGCCTCGTCGCCCAGGATGCCCAGCGCGGCCACGATGCCGTTGGCGACCGCGTCGCACGCGGTGATGCCGCCGAACACGTTCACGAACACCGAACGCACGTCGGGGTCGTGCAGGATGATGTCCAGGCCGTTGGCCATGACCTCGGCCGACGCGCCGCCGCCGATGTCGAGGAAGTTCGCGGGCTTGACGCCCTTGTGCTTCTCACCCGCGTAGGCCACCACGTCGAGGGTGGACATCACGAGGCCGGCGCCGTTGCCGATGATGCCGACCTGGCCGTCCAGCTTGACGTAGTTGAGGCCCTTGGCCTTCGCCTTGGCCTCCAGCGGGTCCTCCGCCTGCTTGTCCACCAGCGCCTCGTGGCCGGGGTGGCGGAAGGAGGCGTTCTCGTCCAGCGTGACCTTGCCGTCGAGGGCGACGATCTTGCCCTCGGGGTCGCGGACCAGCGGGTTGACCTCGACCAGCGTGGCGTCCTCGGAGACGAACGTCTCCCAGAGCTTCACGATGACGTCGGCGACCTGGTCGGCCACCTCGGCCGGGAACTTGGCGGCGGCCACGATCTCGTCGGCCTTCGCGCGGTCCACACCGGTGATCGCGTCGACCGGCACCTTGGCCAGGGCCTCGGGCTTGGTCGCGGCGACCTCTTCGATGTCCATGCCGCCCTCGACGCTGGCCATGGCCAGAAAGGTGCGGTTGGCGCGGTCGAGGAGGAAGGAGAAGTAGTACTCCTCCGCGATGTCGGACGCCGGCGTCACGAGCACGCGGTGGACGATGTGGCCCTTGATGTCGAGGCCGAGGATCGCCTCGGCCTTGACCTCGGTCTCGTCCGGGGTCTCGGCCAGCTTGACGCCGCCCGCCTTGCCCCGGCCGCCGGTCTTGACCTGCGCCTTGACGACGACGGTCTGGCCGAAGCGCTCGGCGATCGCCTTGGCTTCGGCGGGGGTGGTCGCCACGTCGCCCGGAAGTACCGGGACGTCATGGGCGGCGAAGAGATCCTTCGCCTGGTACTCGTACAGGTCCACTCGGGTCTCCTGCGACGTCGGTGTCGGACACCGCGTCCTTCGTGCGGTCCTCTGAGGTCCGGCGCTCCAGGCTGGGGCCTGGTGCCCACACGTACCAGGCATCACCTGGAACGCCGGCATAGCCGAGGGGGACCGGCTCGACGCGGCTTCGCAAGACACTATCGACCGGCCAGGACTACTCCGCATCCCACGCCCGTGAAGTCGGTCATAACGGTGGTGAGGTCGATCACCACACCGATTCAGCAGGCACTTTCCTCACAACCGGTTCCCGCGGGCTGTGCGGCTCCGCGGGGCGGCCCGGCGCACCGCTCAGCGGGCGGTGCGGAGGGCGGCGGAGACGAGGAACGCGGCGGTGGCCGCCGCCGCCAGCCACAGACCGGGGCCGGGCACGGCGCCGGCGGCGCGGGCGGCGGTGAGCGGGTACTCCAGCGCGCGCACCCCGGTGACGACGGCCGCCCCGAGCAGCAGCGCCGCGCCCCGGTCCGCACGGGCCTTGAGCGCGACCCCTGCGGCGACCACCGCGGCGACCAGCGCCACGAGGAGCCCCCACGACCCGGCACCCAGGCCGAACGCGCCGATCGGCACGTAGTCCGAGGCCCGCAGGACGGGCAGGGCGAACGCGCCGACCGCGAGCAGCGCGGCGATCATCGTGCCGGCGATCAGCGGCAACGGCGGTTCGGCTCCGGCGACGCCCACCTCGTCCCGCTCGACCGCGCCGGCCAGGGCCGCGGTGCCGGCAGCGGCCGCCGCAGCCGCGACGGAGGCGACGGTGAACCAGACACCCGGGCCCGGCTGGGCGCTCAGCTCGGTGGCGGCGAAGACCGCGTCCAAGGCGCCTCCGGCCGCCAACGGGACGGTCGCGGTGGCGACGATGAACGCGGGCCGGACGGCGGCCTTGGCGATCAGCGCCGCGGCGAGCACGGCGGTGGCGATCGCGGCCGGCCAGAGCAGGCGGGCCGCGTAGTCCGTCGGCGGCGTGAGGCCCATGGGGAGGACCAGGTGGTCGGTGGACGCACCCGCGACGGCCGCCGCCGCCGCGACGAGCCCGAGCACGCCGGCGATGACGTGCAGGCGACGCGCGCCGGGCAGTTCGACGTCGTGCACCTCCTTGTCCTTCTCCGCACCGGCCTTGGCCGCGCGCTGCGGCCACGCGAGCGCAACCGCGGCGCCGAGGACGAGGAACGGGCCGACGGCCGGGCCGATCCCGTCGGCCGCGAGGGCCGTGGCGATCGGCGGGAGCGCGAGGGCGAGGAGGACGGCGGCGAGGCCGAGGAGTCCGCCCTTGCGGGCTTCGTTCGTGGTGGCGCTGGCCGCGAGCACGGCGAGGGCCGGCGCGGCGAGCGTGACGAGCAGCCCGCCCACCATCGGCAGGGTCGGCGAGTCGAACGGCCCACGGGCCGGGACCAACGCGTCGGACGAGGTGAACGGCACGGTGAACAGGCCGATTCCGGCGACGATGCCCGCCGTGGCGGGGAGCATGAAGCTCGCGCGTTCACTGCGGACGTCCGGTTCCGCACCGAGGGTGGCCATCGCGCCGACGCCCGCCGCGATGAGGAGGACGTGCCCGGCGAGGAGCAGCCACACGCCCGCGCTGGGGGTGGGCGGCAGCAGGCTGGTCGGCCGGAGCAGTTCGGGGCGCGACGCGTCGATGGGGCCGACCGCGAGCTGGAGGTCGTCGAGGAGCCGCCCGACGGCGAACACGGCGGGGGCGACGAGGGCCGCCGCAGCGGTCGACTCCTGACCTCGGGAGAGGAAGAACGCCGCCGAACCCGCAGGCAGAAGGGCCAGGAGCGCCAGGAGCGGCCAAGCCGTGAACGCGGGCGGTGCGGAGTCCTCGACCACTCCGAGGGCCGGGGCCACCGCGGTGAGCAACGCGCCCGCCACCGCCACCCCGACCGCGGCCCGCAGTCTCGTGGGGGTGGCTGAGACCGGTTCAGCGGTTCGGATCACCGCTCGGACGCTAGCAAAACCGGGCGGCACCCGAAGGGCGGGCGGCTCACGGCGGCGCGGCGGTCCGCGCATGTGGAGAAAGGACAGTGGGTACCCCTACTTGGTGAGCACATCACTTACGTTCAGCCGCATGGGTGATGGCGCGCGGCGGGCGGTCGGGGCGTGGCTCGGTGCGGGCCGGGCGTTGGCCGACGAGGTGCTCGGCGTCTCCGGTGACGTGCTCCGCGCCGTCGCCTCACCGGGCGGCGTGCGTGGCGTCGTGGTCGAAACGGCCTGGTTGGCGGCGCACACGGTGCTGTACCCGTGGGGCGTCCTGGAGGAGCGGTTGAAGCCCGACGGGCACTTCCGCGCCTACCGGACCGACGGCCTCCCGCCCCGTCAGCGCGGCCTGGTGGTTTCGGCCATGGACGCGGCGGGAACCCCCATCGTGTTGGTGCACGGCATCGGGGACAACAGGTCCGCCTTCGCAGTGCTGTCGGGGGCATTGCGAAGGCGTGGCTTCGGGGTTGTGCACGCCGTGAACTACAGCGTGCTGACGGCGTTGACGGGGGACGTCCGCCGGTCGGCCGCGCTGCTGGGGGAGCATGTCGAGCGGATCTGCGAGCAGACCGGGTCCGACCGGGTGCACGTCGTCGGCCACTCGCTGGGCGGCCTCATCGCCCGCTACTACGTGCAGCGCCTGAACGGCGACGCACGCGTGCGCACGCTCGTGACGCTCGGGACACCGCACGGCGGCACGCTGGCCGCCTACCTGCTCTCCACCACCCTGACCAGGCAACTCCGGCCCGGTTCGGAGCTCCTGTCCGAATTGGCCGAAGCATCCCGGCCGTGCCGCACGAGGTTCGTCGTGGTCTGGAGCGAGATGGACCAGGTGATCGTGCCGCAGCGGAACGCCCGGTTGGCGCACCCGTCGTTGCTCGTGGAGGAGCACCGGATACGTGATTCAGGTCACCTATCCCTGCCTGTTGACTCCCGAACGCTACGCGCTGTCATGAGCGCTATCACACGTTCGGATGACGAGCAAAATCACCCCATCGTGCCTGCACGCACGGGGTCTCCGAACGCGGCCCTGACTGAGGGTCACGGCTCACACTCCGGCCTTCCGCACTGACCGCTATTCGGTAGACATCGCCATCGGGGATTGCCCTTAGGGGCTCCGCGCCGTTATCTTCCCCCGGTCCGTTGTCACGGTCTGGTCACAAGCAGGACGACGAGTCGGTACCCCGACCGGCTCAACCGGGATCCCCCGCCCGGTGTCCGACCGGACTCCCCGAAGACGGAAGGCCAGGTTTTGTCTCAACACCGCTCCCCCGGCGGCCATACGAGTTCAGCTGTGCTCGAAGAGGCGGTAGACCGCGCTTCGACGCGTCCAGTGAGCACGCACCGGCTTCCACCACCGCCCTCGGCGCTGCGCGGCCGGATCGTGGTCGCAGCCGTTGCCGTCGGCGCGTTCGCCGCCGCAGGCGCCGGGCAGACGATCCACGCTCTGGGCTCCGACTCGTCGGCCGCGTCCGACGAGATCACGCCGCTCGCGAACGCCTCCGAAGGCGCCGCAGCGTTCGGCGTCGGCGGCACAGGACCCGCGTCACCGCAGGTGCTGCCGGTCGCCAAGACGGTCGACTCCGCCGCCGAGGCGCAGAAGCTCGTCAAGAGCCAGCAGATCACCGAGGACCGCGAGGCCGCCGAAGCCGAGGCCAAGCGCCCCAAGTTCTCGCACCCCGCCGCCGGCTCCTTCACCTCCGGTTTCGGCGGTCGCTGGGGCGAGATGCACTACGGCATCGACATCGCGGGCCCCATCGGCACACCGATCCTGTCCGCCGCGGATGGTGTCGTGATCGAGGCCGGTCCGGCAAGTGGTTTTGGCCTCTGGGTCAAGGTCGAGCACGCCGACGGCTCCGTCACCGTCTACGGCCACGTGGACACGTACTCCGTTTACGAGGGCCAGCGGGTCCGGGCGGGCGAGCAGATCGCCCGGATGGGCAACCGCGGCTTCTCCACCGGCCCGCACCTCCACTTCGAGGTCTGGAACCCGGACGGCAAGAAGATCAACCCGTTGACCTGGTTGAACTCCAAGGGCATCAGCGTCTGACGCGGTTGGTCCCACACGCGGACAAGAAGGGCCGGGCTGCGCGGAGCAGCCCGGCCCTTCCACTGTGCAACCGCCCCCCGAAGGCGATCCCTCCTGCGGCCACCGCCCCGACACGGCGCCCGCCCCACTACCTTCCCCCCTGTCGCCACGAAGCGGCTCCCCTCGGCCGGTTCACCCCGAACGACCCGCCCGTTCCGCTTGTGACACCCCTAAAGACGCGCGGACCCGAGTCTGGTTGCACCCGGACCAGGCCACGATCGGGTGACGGCCGGGTGAACGATCAGGCCGCGCCGGCGGTGGCGTCGAACGCCGCCCTCGCCGCCGCGATCTCCGCCTCGTGCCGGTCCGACCAGTCGCTCAGCACCCGGGCCGTCCGGTGCAGGCTCGCGCCCAGCGGGGTCAGCTCGTAGTCCACCCGCGGCGGGGCGGTCGGGTGGACGGTCCGCAGCACGAGCCCGTCGCGCTCGAGTCGGCGCAGCGTCACGGTCATCACCCGCCGGCTCACGCCGTCGATCTTGCGCCACAGCTCGTTGAACCGGTGCGACCGCTCGGCCAGGTACGCCAGCGCGAGCAGCGACCACCGGTCACCGACCCGGTCCAGCACGGCGCGCACCTCGCACCCGGCCCGGTGGTCCCACTGGCGCGCCTCGCCGTCGGCGCAGTCCACGAAAGAAACGCGTTCGTCCACGAGCCGTATTCTCGTGAGTGTTGCATGCACATGCAAGAGAGACGCGCGCCTCGACCGCTCGCACCGGTCGAACGGCGAAGGGCGAAGGGCGAACTACCGCTGAGCGCCCCTCAGAGCTTCACGAGGGGCACGCCGCCGATGAGCATCAGCCGCACCGTCCCAGCGCCGCCGAAGTCGATCGTGGCGGTCGCACGGGGCCCCGAACCGTCCACGGCCACCACGCGGCCGAGCCCGTACTTGTCGTGGCTCACCCGGTCGCCCACGTCCAGCGCCACCGCCGGCGTGTTCTTCCACCCGGCGTTCGACGGCGCGGGCCGCGACGGCGTGGACGACCCGCGGCTGCCCCACGACGTCGGCGCGGACGGCGCGGAGCGCTTCGGCTCCACCCGCCGCCACTCGACCAGGTCGGGCGGGATCTCGTCCAGGAACCGGGACGCCGGGTTGGCGGACGGCTGGCCCCACGCCGAGCGCACCAGCGACCGCGACAGGTACAGCCGCCGCTGCGCGCGGGTGATGCCGACGTACGCGAGCCTGCGCTCCTCCGCCAACTCGGTCGGGTCGCCCAGCGCCCGCATGTGCGGGAAGACGCCGTCCTCCCAGCCGGTGCAGAAGACGACCGGGTACTCCAGGCCCTTGGCGGTGTGCAGCGTCATCAGCGTGACCACGCCGTCCGACTCCGCGTCCGGCACCGAGTCGGCGTCCGCGACCAGCGACACCCGCTCCAGGAACGCGGCCAGCGAACCCTCGGCGGGCAGCCCGTCGTCCAGGGGCACGGCCTCGTCGGCGACGGGCACCGCCGCGCCGAGGTCGGTGAACTCGCGGGCCACCGTGACCAGCTCGTTCAGGTTCTCCACCCTGGTGTGGTCCTGCGGGTCCTCGCTGGCCTCCAGCTCGGCCCGGTAGGCGGTCTTCTCCAGCACCGCCTCGAGGATGTCGGCCACGTCGTCGCCGCGGTCGACCAGCACTCCCAGCTCGTCCATCAGCTCGACGAACCCGGCGATCGCGTTGCGGGAGCGCGGGTTGAGCAGCGGCACCCTGCCCTCGACCGCCGCGCGCAAGGCCGTCGCGAAGCCGATCCGCTCGCGCTCGGCGTACGCCGACACGCACGCCTCCGCGCGGTCGCCGATGCCGCGCTTGGGCACGTTGAGGATGCGCCGCAAGGACACCGTGTCGTCCGGGTTGGACAGCGCCCGCAGGTACGCCAGCGCGTCCCGCACCTCGCGCCGCTCGTAGAACCGGACACCGCCGACGACCTTGTAGGGCAGGCCGAGGCGGATGAAGATCTCCTCGAACACGCGCGACTGGTTGTTGGTCCGGTAGAACACGGCGATCTCGCCGTTGTTCGCCTCGCCGCCGTCCACCAGCCGGTCGATCTCGCGCGCGACGAACGCCGCCTCGTCGTGCTCGTTGTCCGCGACGTAGCCGACGATCTTCTCGCCCTCGCCCAGGTCGCTCCACAACCTCTTGTCCCGGCGGTCGGGGTTGCGCGAGATGACCGCGTTCGCGGCGCTCAGGATGGTCTGGGTCGACCGGTAGTTCTGCTCCAGCAGGATGGTGGTGGCCTGCGGGTAGTCCCGCTCGAACTCCACGATGTTGCGGATCGTCGCGCCGCGGAAGGCGTAGATCGACTGGTCGGCGTCGCCCACGACGCACAGCTCGCCCGGCGGTACGCCGTCCTTGCCGGTGCCGATCAGCTCGCGGACCAGCGTGTACTGCGCGTGGTTGGTGTCCTGGTACTCGTCCACCAGCACGTGCCGGAACCGGCGGTGGTAGTGCTCGGCCACGTCGGGGTGGCCCTGCAGCAGCTCGACGGTCCGCATGATCAGGTCGTCGAAGTCCAGCGAGTTCGACTCGCCGAGCCGGCGCTGGTAGCTCTCGTAGACCTCGGCGACGCGGCGCTCCAGGTCGTTGGTCGCGCGGTCCTTGGCGGTGGGCGCGTCGACCAGCTCGTTCTTCAGGTTCGAGATGTGGATCGCCAGCGTGCGCGCCGGGTAGCGCTTCGGGTCGAGGTCGAGGTCCCGGGCCACCAGCGTGATCAGCCGGCGGGTGTCGTCCGAGTCGTAGATCGAGAAGTTGGACGACATGCCGAGGGTCTTGGCCTCACGGCGCATCACCCGGACGCACATCGAGTGGAACGTGGACACCCACATCGAGCGGGCCCGCGCGCCGACGAGGTCGGACACGCGTTCCTTCATCTCGGCGGCGGCCTTGTTGGTGAAGGTGATCGCCATGACCTCGCCGGGGTGGACCTCGCGCTCGGCGAGCAGGTAGGCGATCCGGCGGGTGAGGACGCGCGTCTTGCCCGAGCCGGCACCCGCCACGACCAGCAGCGGGGCACCGGCGTGCTCGACCGCCCGGCGCTGGGACGGGTTGAGGTCTTCGAGCAGCCGTCCGGGGTGGGAGCCGGTGGACCGGGAGGGGTGACTTGTGGGCAAGTCGAACAAGGCGCTCATCGCCTGTTCACGTTACTCGGTGGCCCCGACAGTCCTCGGCTGTGGCATGATGAAGCGGTGCGCATGGCCCACTTCGAGTTTTTTTACGGGAACCGGACTCCGGCTCCCGTGGAGAGCTAGCGCAACCAAGCCACCACGAAGCCCCGGAGTCCTCGGACCCCGGGGCTTCGTTGCTGCCCAGGGCTGGGACTCCCACCAGAGTCGAGAGGTCGTCACCATGAACAGCACCGAAGCCGCACCGGACATCGACGCGTTGCGCGAGGAGATCGACCACCTGGACGCCGAGCTGCTGCAGATGGTCAAGCGCCGGGTCGAGATCTCCAAGATCATCGGCGCCGCGCGGATGGCCGCCGGCGGCACGAGGATCGTGCACAACCGCGAGATCGACGTGATCAACCGGTACAAGGAACTCGGCCCCGAGGGCCACAACCTGGCGATGATCCTGCTCAAGCTCGGCCGCGGCCCGCTCGGGCGGTGACGTGGCCGCGGCTCCGGGGACTGCAGCCCGGTCACCGCGACCTCGCCGTGGTGGTCCGGTCGGGTCACTGACGTGCGAACTGCCAGCTGGTCAGGGTGGACTTGGCGCGGGCCAGGTCCACCTCCACCAGCTGGGTGTCGTCCGGCACGTAGGCCAGCGGGTCGTCCAGCAGGTCCAGGTCCAGCAGGCCCTCCACCAGTGAGTGCAGGCACAGCGCGGAGTAGCCGCGCAGGTAGCCGCCCTCCTGGGTGAGCACGGTCGGCAGCCCGAGTCCCGCCACGGCCCGGCCGATCGAGCGGTACCCGTCGGCGGTCAGGTTGTGCCTGCCGTTCGGGTCGAACGCGGACCCGTCGAAACCCGAGGCGCAGACCAGGAAGTCCGCGCCGAACTCCGCCAACGCCGGGAACGCGACCTCGGCCAGCGCCCGCCGGTAGGCGCCGTCGCCCGCACCCAGCGACAGCTCGACGTTGATGTTCGACGCCCCCGACTCGGCCGGCGACCCGGTCTGGACGTGGTTGGCGCCCCACGGCCCGTGCCGCATGTGCACGGACACCGTCAGCACGTTGGGGGTGTCCCGGAAGACCTCCTGGGTGCCGTTGCCGTGGTGCACGTCCCAGTCCAGGACGGCGACCCGGCGACCCGCGCGGCGGGCCGTCTCGGCGACCAGCGCGGCGTTGTTGACCAGGCAGTACCCGTCCGCCAGCGCCGGCTGGGCGTGGTGGCCGGGCGGGCGGACCAGGGCGTACGCCAAGCGCGTCCGGCCGGCGGCGACCGCCTCGTACGCCGCCAGGGCGGTGCCGGCCGCGGCGCGGATCGCGTCCCACGAGCCGGGGCCGACGACCGTGTTCACCTCGACGGTCGTGCGCCGCCCGCACGCCGCGCGGAGGTCGTCCAGGTAGGACGGCGCGTGGACGCGCGCCAGCTCCTCGTCCGTGGCGAACCTCCCGGTCGACCAGGACAGGTGAGGTGCGATCGGGCCGTGCTCCAGGGCGTGCCGGAACGTGCGCAGCCGGGCCGCGCTCTCCGGGTGCGGCTCGGCCACGTCCAGCCACTCCCAGCGGCCGGGCAGCTCCCACAGGCCGACGCCCGTGTCGTGCTCCAGGCAGGCGTCGTGCCAGAAGACCTCCACCTCAGGTGGATATCAGGGCGATCACGGATGGTCCAGCGGCTTTGGTCGAGGGCACACTGTGCACATGGGAGTCATCGGTCTGATCACTGGCCTCATCGCGATCGTGGGTGTGCTGGCCGCGCTGGCGCACGACGGCTACCTCGCGATGCTCGGTTCCGCCGCCAAGTCCAAGCGCGCCGCGGGCGCGCCGATCGCGCAGTACGTGCGCAGCCGGTGGACCGTCGCCGGCGTCACCACGATCATCGCGCTGGTCGGCCTGCTGATCACGTCGGGCACGGGCACCTCGGGCGACATCATCGGCGCGCTGATCGCCGGCGGCGCCGGTTTCGCCGCCACCAACGCGCTCCAGAGCACCCGGAAGAAGTTGAACAGCGGCAGCTGATCTGGTCCTCAGATTCACACTTACGTGTGTCGCTCAGTGCCACAGGCCTGATCTGCACGGCTCCACGGGGACCCTGCTCCTACTCTGAAGTAGTTGCGGGGTCCTCAGCGTCCCACCCCCATGCCCCGCGCCACTTGAGCCATCCAGGTGAGCGTGAAACCGATCAGGTGAACAGGGCTACGAGGGTCGTCAGGCCAGGGGGCGGGAGGGGTCTGCACAGCTATGGACATCGGGGAACCGGGACAGTCGGGCCGGCAGCGGCATGAGGACGGGGCGGCGCTCTGGCGGCCCTCGGGCGGTGAGTCGGACGAACCGCCCCCGCCACGCGTGGTGGTACGCCCGCTGTCCCAGCCGCCACCGCCACCGCCGTTGTCGCTGCCGGACCAGTTCGCCGACACCGACGCCGTCGGGCTGGGCAAGTTCAACATCGGCATGGTGCCCGCCTCGGTGACGCCGCCCCGGACGTGGAAGCGGGCCGCGTGGTTCGCCGTGCTGTCCTCGGCGGGCGTCCTGGTCGGCCTGGCCATCGCGGCGGTGCAGCTGGTCGGGTCGCAGGGCCCGGTCGAGCGGATCGGGATGCCCGGCTACCCGACCGACGTGCCGCTGCTGACCGGTTTCGCCACCACGCCCCCACCGCCGCCGTCCCCCGCCACCCCCGAGCCGGGCCGTGAGCCCGTCGCCCGCGCCGCGCCGGACGGCCTGCGACCGCCCGCAGGCGACCACCGAACGGCCGCGGGCGGCAGCTCGTCCGCCGACCACACCGCCGACGCGCCGTCGACGGCGCCGCACGTCATCACCACGGTGCCGGCGGACGCGCAGCCGGTGGTGGACCCCGCCGCGATCGCGAGCAGCACCGAGCTGTTCTACGAAGACGTCGCGGACGACTCGGGCAGCGCGTTGACGCTGGTCTCCGATGCTCTCCGGCCGAACGGCGGCGCGTTGCTCCAGCGGTTCGCCGGGGTGTCGCTGATCGAGGTGGTGGAGATCAGGGTGGACGCGGTGAAGGGGCTCACGGTCAGCACGTTGCAGATGACGCACGACGACGGCACCACGAGCACGGAGAAGCGCGAGCTGGTGTTCACCACGACCGGCGATGTCCCGCTGATCGACGGCGAACGCCCGGTCGACGACGCGTAGCGGCCGGACGACGACGCGTAGCGGTCGGACGCAGCGCCGGCGGACTCGTGGCGCCGGTGGGCGGCGGTGGACTTGTGGCGGCGGCCGTACGGCGGCGGTGCACGGCGGGCCGTACGCAGCGACGGCACGCAGCGGCGGTGCGCGGCGGCGGGCATCCGACGGCGGCACGTGGCGGCGGCATCCGACTGCGGGCACCCGGCGATGGGCGCGTGGCGGCCGTATGTAGCGGCGCACCAGTGGCGGCGGTGGCGGGTAGTGGCGGTGGCCGTAGGCAGCGCCGTGACGCGCGTCCTGTGCGCCGTCCCCGTAGCGCCGTTCCGTAGTCCTTCGCCCGTTCGAGCGACGACTTTTGACCACTGGCCGCCACGAACGAGTGAACTCCCGCGCTGAGCTGGCTTCTCGTCCGCCGGGCACGGTACGAGTCTTGGCGACGTCACGACGAGGGAGTCGCCAGTGCAGCGCCCTAGGAAGAGCGGTCGCAGGCACAACCGCGCGGGTTCGGTCACGGTGGCCGAGTTGATCAGGAAACAGCCGGTACCAGTGCGCATCCAGTTCCACGGCCACGCCGCCGGCCGCACCCTGGCCACCGAACTGCTGGGCGACGAGGAGCCGCCGACGACCCGGCGGCCACCCACCCGGGCGGTCAAGCTCGCCGGTGTGGCCACCGGGGCGATCGTGTTGTTCGCCGCGGTCTCGGCCGCCTCTTTCCTGGCGGGGAACCGCCCCACCGGTCCCGAGCAGCCGCACGCCGCGGCGCCCGCGGCGATCAACGGGGCGTCCGCGCTCCGGCCGGACGTGCTGTCGGCGGAGCTGGGTGGCGACCGACCGCGACCGGCTGCCGCCCCGGCGCAGCAGGGCCCGCCGCCCGCCGCCGACCTGCTGGTCGAACCGGCCGTGGTGGTGCCGCCGTCCAGCCTGGTGGCCGGGCCGAACCCCCGCGTGGACGTGGTGCGGCGGTTCTTCGAGCTGCTGCCGGCCAACCCCGCGGACGCGTCCCGGCTGCTGTCGCGGGACCTCCTCGGCGGCGACGTCGACGACTTCGTCGCGTCGTGGGACGACGTGCAGGCGATCACCATCGAGTCGACCACCCTGCGGCCGGACGGCACGGTGCTCGCGGTGGTGTCGATGCAGGAGCGCACGGGTCGGTGGATGCGGGTCGAGCAGGTTTTCCGGTTGACGGAGACGACCGTGCCCAGCATCGTCGGCGCCGAGGTCCTATCAGCCCAACGCAGCTGACTCTCCGTAGCGATCTTCCCCAAACGTTCACTTAGCGTACATAAATCGTGCCTTTGCCAAACAAACTTCACTCAAAGGGGTTACGAAGACGGTCACGATTCGGTATCCATGATCCCGGTCAGTAGCGCAATGCACTCCCCGGGAGAGGTGTTCCAGCGGTGTCGAACGACGACAAACGCCGTCGACAGGATGGCTCGACGGCCAAGCTGTCGGTCGCCGACCTGCTCGCCAGGCGCGAGGCGGAGACGCAGCCCATCCCGCGGATCACCGAGCGGATCAACGACGACGAGGACACCGTGCGCTTCTCGGCGGCAGCGCTGTCGTCCGCGGCCCGGTCGTCCGGGGCACCCTCTGCGGCGCGATCGTCGGCAGGGCCCAGCTCCTCGACGGGCAAGTCGCCCGCGACCAACCTGTCCGGCCGCGAGCTGCACATCACCGAACTGCTGCGCCGCGAAGGGCGCGCCGGCGAGGAGGAGCGCGGCGGCGGGTTCTCCGTGCCGAAGCTCGTCGCGATGGCCGGTGGTGGCGTGGTGCTCGCCGGCACCGTCGCGTTCTCCGCGTCCAGCCTGATGTCGTCGCCGGACGAGCGACCGCTGGCCGAGGTGCGCTTCGACGCACGCGCCGCCGCACGGGGCACCAACCCGCTCACCAAGGACCTCGGCGCAGCCGCCGCCAAGCAGCAGCAGGCGCAGCAGGCACAGGCCGAGACCACCACCACGACGCCCGAGCAGACGCAGCAGCAGACGGTCGAGCAGACCGCTCAGCGCGCGCCGCAGCAGGCACCGCAGCAGACGACCACGACCACCACCACCACGACGACGGAGCAGGCGCCGACGACCCAGGCGTCCCCGTCGACCAGCGAGCAAACGACGACCCCGCCGCCGAGCACCAGCACCGGCACCACGACGCCCGCGCCGCCGAGCTCCAGCACCGCGCCGCCGCCTTCGTCGTCCGAGACGACCACCCCGCCGCCGACCGAGGAGACGGGCATCGGCCTCGACCTCGGGCTCGACCTCGGTGGAATCCTGAACCCGCTCGGCGGCGGGTTCGACTTCTTCGCCCCGGCGAGCTGACGGCACACCGTCCACAACGGTCCGCCCGGGATACCCGGGTGGACCGTTCGCGGTGTCCCGGCACGGGGTCCGGCGCGCCCGGTCGGACGGCTCACCAGGCGGTTGGGCCGTTCGGCCGCAAATACCGCGATCTTCGTGCGAACGGGTGTCCCTACGGGTCGGTATCGGGTATCCCTTCCCGGTCACCCCTCGGCTCACGTGACCTGCGCGACGGCTCGAAAGGCGTAGTCACGACCGGGGTAGGCTCTGCGGGCGGGCGGTGGCCTAGCCTGTTCCGCGCACCGATCCGCACGACGAGGAGCCCGAGCGTGAGACCTGCTGCCACCGCCGCGGTCACGCAACGCCCCAGCGAGGTGGTCCGGTGAGCAACGAGGATCGCGTCATCGCGGACCGCTATCGCTTCCTGGACCGGATCGGCAGCGGCGCGATGGGCGTCGTGTGGCGCGCGCAGGACGAGCGCCTGGGCCGCATCGTGGCGATCAAGCAGCTGCTGCTGGCACCGAGCCTGGACGAGCGCGAGCAGGACGAGGCCATCCAGCGCGCCATGCGCGAGGGACGCATCGCCGCCAAGCTGCACCACCCGAACGCCATCGCGGTGTACGACGTGGTGGAGGAGAACGGCGCTCCGTGCCTGGTCATGGAGTACCTGCCGTCGTACAGCCTGGCCGACACGATGGCCGAGCACGCGCCGCTCGACCCGATCGAGGTCGCGCAGATCGGCATGCAGGCCGCCGCCGCGCTGGCCGCCGCGCACGCGGCCGGGATCGTGCACCGGGACGTGAAGCCCGGCAACGTGCTGCTCGCCGACAACGGCCTCGTCAAGATCACCGACTTCGGCATCTCGCGGGCCAGCGACGACGTCACCGTGACCAAGACCGGCCTGATCGCGGGCACGCCCGCCTACCTGGCGCCGGAGATCGCCCGCGGCCAGGACCCGTCGCCCGCCTCGGACGTGTTCTCGCTCGGCTCGACGCTCTACGCGGCGGCCGAGGGCGAACCGCCGTTCGGGTTGTCGGAGAACACGCTGGGCGTGCTGCACTCCGTCGCGGCGGGCCGGATCAACCCGCCGACGCTCGACCACCCGCTGACCGACGTGCTGCTGCGGCTGCTCAGCTACGAACCGGCCGACCGGCCGACCATGGCCCAGGCCCGCGACCTGCTGAACGCGGTCGCGCAGGGCCGCGACCCGAGCCTGACCGGCCTGCTGCCGGCCAGCTCGCCCGGGTTCCCGCCGGTGGTCACCGCGGGCGCCACGGCCCTCATCGACGGCGACCGGACCCGCGTGGTGCGGCCCGGCCACCGCTCGACGGATGGCGCCTTGCCGGTCAGCCCGCCGCCACCGCCGCCGTCGAAGCCCAGCGGCAACCGGCCGCTGGTGATCACCGCCGTGGCGTTGGGCGTGGTGCTGCTGCTCGGCTTCCTGCTGGTGGCGCTGGACGTGTTCGACCGGAAGGAGCCCGTCACGCCGCCGATCAGCGAGACGAGCTCGTCCACGGCCACGCCGACCACGACGGTGCCGGCGACGAGCGCGGTGACGACCACGGTGGAGACGGAGACCGTGACGGTCCAGCCGACCACGACGGTCGAGCAGCCGACGACCACCACCACGCCACCGCCACCACCCCCGACCACCACCCCCGTCACGACGACGAAGACGACCGCCTCGGTGCCGACGCCCACGAGCGCGCCGACGACGACGTCGGCCCCGCCGGTCACCACCGTGGTGTCGGGGGGATCGTGAACCTCGTAAGGTGGTGCCGATCCCATTCGGGTGACGCAACGTTCTTGTCCTAGTGGCGTCTTGTCGTGTGCCACTGAATGAAGCCCTAGCAGCTACTGGGAGCACGCCGTGAGCGACGATGGCCGCCTGGTTGCCGGCCGCTACCGACTTGGCCGGCGGATCGGCAGCGGTGCGATGGGCATCGTCTGGCAGGCGCACGACGAGCGCCTGCACCGGACCGTCGCGGTCAAGCAGCTGCTGCTCCAGCCCGGCCTGGCGGAAGCCGACACGGACGAGGCGAAGCGCCGCGCCATGCGCGAGGGCCGGATCGCCGCCCGCCTCCAGCACCCGCACGCGATCGCGGTGTACGACGTGGCGGAGGACGACGGCCAGCCGTGGCTGGTGATGGAGTACCTGCCGTCCAAGAGCCTCTCGTCGGCCCTGTCCGAGCGCGGCACGCTGCCTCCCCGTGACGTGGCCTCGATCGGCTCGCAGGTCGCCTCGGCGCTCGCCGCCGCGCACAACGCGGGCATCGTGCACCGCGACATCAAGCCGGGCAACATCCTGCTGGGCAACGAGGGCACGGTGAAGATCACCGACTTCGGCATCTCCCGGGCCACCGGCGACGTCACCGTCACGGCCACCGGGATGCTCGCGGGCACGCCCGCCTACCTCGCGCCCGAGGTGGCCAAGGGGTACGACCCGGGCCCGCCGTCCGACGTGTTCTCCCTGGGGTCGACGCTGTACGCGGCGATCGAGGGCGCACCGCCGTTCGGGTTGAACGAGAACACCATCGCGCTGCTGCACCAGGTGGCGTCCGGCAAGGTCGTGCCGCCGAAGCAGGCCGGTCCGCTGACCGCGCTGCTGATGCGCCTGCTGCGCGCCGAGCCCGAGGACCGGCCGACCATGGCCGAGGCCCGCGAGGCGTTGGCCGCGGTGGCGGCGGGACGGGCCGCGCCCGAGTTCCCGATGGCGATGCCGCAGTCGCACCCGCCGTCGTGGCAGGGCACGCCCGTGCAGGCTCAGGCGACCCGTGCGCCGGCCGTCCAGCACAGCCCGCAGCCCGCCGCGACGAGGGTGGCACCCGCCCTGCAGCCCGCGCCGCAGCGGCAGCAGAGCCACACCCCGCCGCACGGCCACCCGATCGGCGCGTCGAGACCGGCCGCGAAGAGCGGTCCGATGAAGAGCAGGCGGTCCGCCGTGGTCACCGCGCTCGCCGTCGCGGGCGCCGCCGCCGTGGGCATCCTGCTGGCCAGCATCGTGTCCGACGGCGACGCCGACGACAAGCAGGCCGGCGCGACCACGTCGAACACGGCCGTGGAAGCGGGCGGTTCGGCGTCGGCGACCCCGCCGAAGAAGCCGGTCAGCCCGCCCCTCACGATCACCACCGACCCGACGCCCGCGCAGCAGGAGCAGACGGTCCGGGACTACTTCGCCATGCTCCCGGCGGACTCGGACGAGGCTTTCGGCCGCCTCAGCGACAAGATGAAAACGACGTCCGGCGGGCTCGCCGGCTTCAAGGGCCGGTGGGACCAGGTGAAGTCGGTCTCCCTCCGCGAGGTGTCGCAGAACGCGGACTACGCGTACGTGGTCGTCCTCGAGTACGAGATGAAGAACGGCTCGCGCACCACCGAGCGCAAGCTGGTCGGCCTGGCCTGGCGGGGCCAGGGCCTGTTCATCGACAAGGAAGAGCTGCTCGCCTACCCGTGACCTAGCGGGACGAGGCCTTCAGGGCTTCGAGCAGGCTGGTCACGGCCGGTGAGCCGACGCCTTCCTCCCGGATCGCGGCGCAGATGGTCCTGGTCGGCTCGGGGTGGCGCAGCTTGCGGATCACCACGCCGGGGTGGACCACGCCGAGGCTGAGCTTGGGCACGATGGTCACGCCGAGCCCGGCCGCGACGAACCCCTGGGCGGTCGGGTAGTCGTCCGCCTCGACCACGACGTTGGGCGCGAACCCGGCGCCCGCGCAGGCGTCGAGCACGATGTCCCGGCACGGCCCGGGTGACATCACCGAGTCCACCCACGGTTCCTCCGCCAGGTCGGCCAGTTCGATCACGCGCTTGCGGGTCAGCTCGTGCCCGCGCCGCAGCACGGCCAGGTACGGGTCGTCGAGCAGGTGCACGAGGTGCACGCCCCGAGGCGGCTCGCCGTCGCCGTGGTGGACGACGATGGCGACGTCGGCGCGGCCGGCTTCGACCTCCACCATGGGGTCGACCGGCTCGGTCAGCTTGAGGTCGAGCCGGACGTCCGCGTGCTTGGCCCGGAACAGCGCCACGGCGGGCGGCACGAGTGCCGCGCCCGCGGTGGCGAAGTACCGCACCCGGAGCCGCCCGGTCCGGCCCGCGCGCAGGTCGGCGAGCGCCGACTCGGCCTCGACCAGCCGGTCGGCGATGTGCGCGGCGTGCTCGGTGAGCATCCGGCCCGCCACGGTCGGCCGCACGCCCCGTCCGACCCGGTCCAGCAGCGGCAGGCCCGCCTGCTTCTCCAGGGCCGTGACCTGCTGGCTGACGGCCGAGGGCGTGTACCCGAGGTTCACCGCCGCGGCGGTGATGGAACCGGTGGCCACCACGGCCCGGAGCACCTGCATGCGTCGCACGTCCAACATGCCGCGACCTTACAGCTGTGCTTAAGGATCGTGCAGTTCTATTCACTTGTGCTGATGCCAAGCGACCGCGCAAAGTGTGTCCGTGAACAAGCCCGGCACGCTGATCAGGATGGGTGTCCTAGCCCTCATCTGGGGGTCCAGCTTCCTGTGGATCAAGATCGCACTGACCGGCCTCTCGCCGATCCAGATCACCTTCACCCGCACCGCGCTCGGCACCGTGGTGCTGGTAGCGCTCGTGTACTGGAACAAGCAGAGGCTGCCCCGGGACAAGCAGTCCTGGCGGCACCTGACGCTCGCCGCGTTCTTCGGCACCGCGCTGCCGTTCGCGCTGTTCGCGATCGGCGAGCAGACCGTGGACTCGGGCGTCGCCGGTGTGCTCAACGCCACCACGCCGCTGTGGGCGCTGGGCATCGGTCTGGCCCTGGGCACGGAGCGGCAGCGCAACCCCGCGCGGCTCGCGGGCCTCGTGCTCGGCTTCGCGGGCGTGCTGCTGATCTTCGCGCCGTGGCAGCAGGCCGGTCTGGCGAGCTGGGGCGCGCTCGCGTGCCTGGCCGCTGCGGCGTCCTACGCGGTCGCCTACGCCTACATCGGCCGCACGGTGTCCGGGCGTGGCCTGACGTCGATGCAGATCTCCTCGACGCAGCTGGTGGCCGCGACGGGCATGGCGGCGATCGCGATGCCGGTGGCGGGGTTGCAGCCGGTGCACCTGTCCTTGGGGCCGCTGGTCGCCGTGGCGATCCTGGGCGTGTTCGGGACGGGCGTGGCGTTCGCGCTGCACTACCGCGTCATCGAGGACGAGGGCCCGACGAACGCCACGATGGTCGGCTACCTGCTGCCCGTGGTCTCGGTGCTGCTCGGCGCGCTGTTCCTCGGCGAGGCGCTCAACGCACGGGTCGTCATCGGCATGGCGGTGGTCCTCGTCGGCGTCGCGCTGACCCGGAAGCAGCCCGCCGCCGTCATCGCGCCGGCGCCGAAGGAGCCTGCGACTACGCTCAAGTGACCTGCGCTGACCGACTGTTACTCGTCGGTACGGCCAAGTGAGACAGGGGTCGTGGGCAAACGGGTGGACTTGAGACCCAGGTCTCCCCCGATCGTATGGTGTTCACGCGAACCGCGTCCCGATTCCCCCTCTCGGACGTCTCCTCACATGAGAGGGACGACTCCGGAAGGGAACCCACTGGACATGAGCAACGACAGCATCACCATCACGACGACGTTCCACCTCCTCGTCCCGGGCATCACCCCGGCGCCGGTGGCGGCCGAACTCCACTACGAACCAGAGGACCCGTACGCGGTAGCCGTGCTGTTCCACACCGGGCAGGGCAAGGTCGAGTGGATCTTCGCCCGGGACCTGCTCGCGGACGGCCTGCTGACGTCGTCCGGTGAAGGCGACATCCTGGTCCGGCCGGCCGCCGACGACCCGGAGCGGGTGCTGTTGGAGCTGAACGCGCCGACGGGCTTCGCGATCCTGTCCGCCGAGGCCGAGGACATCGCCGAGTTCCTCGACCTCACCTACGACGTGGTCCAGCCCGGCGAGGAGGACCTGTGGATCGACTTCGACCGTGAGCTGGCCAAGCTGGTCTCGACCAACTGACCGATCGCCTACCCTCTGGGCGTGGCGGAGTCCGGGGGGACGGTAGGCGGCAGGTACACGCTGGTCGAGCAGATCGGCAGCGGCGCGATGGGCGTCGTCTGGCTGGCGCGCGACGCGTTGCTCGACCGCCCGGTGGCGGTGAAGGAGCTCCGGCCGGACCTGGCGTTCGAAGAGGTGCAGGTGGTCGGGGCACGGGCCATGCGCGAGGCGCGCAACGCGGCCCGGCTCCAGCACCCCAACGCCGTCGCGGTCTTCGACGTGGTGGTCGAGGACGACCGGCCCTGGCTGGTCATGGAGTACGTCCCCGCGCGCACCCTGGGTGCGCTGCTGACCGAGCGGGGCACGGTGGACCCGGCCGAGGCGGCCCGGATCGGCGGTCGTGTGGCCTCCGCGCTGGCCGCGGCGCACGCGGCGGGCATCGTGCACCGGGACGTGAAACCGTCCAACGTCCTCATCGGCGAGGACGGCACGGTCAAGTTGACCGACTTCGGCATCTCCCGCGCGGCGGGCGACGGCACGCTCACCGGCAGCGGCATGATCACCGGCACTCCCGCGTACCTGGCGCCCGAGGTGGCGCGCGGTGAGCAGCCGGACACCTCTTCCGACGTGTTCTCCCTCGGTGCGACGCTGTACGCGGCGACCGAGGGCCAATCGCCCCACGGTGTGAGCGACAACAGCTTCGGGCTGCTGTACCGGGCCGCGCTGGGCAAGGTCGAGCCACCGACCCGCTCCGGGCCGCTGACCGGCGTGCTGATGCGGATGCTCGCCACCGACCCCACCACCCGGCCGACCGCCGCCGAGGCGATCGGACTGCTGGCCGAGCCGCCCGCCGAGCCCGAGTCGCCTGACCAGTCAGAAGGCCAGTCAGAAGGCCAGTCGCACGACCAGTCGCACGCCGAACCGGCCGCGAAACCGCCCGCCAGGGCCCGCGCGAAGTGGCGCGCCAAGCCACGTGCCGGTTCCGACGACCCGGCCGCCGCGTCACCCGCAGAGCCGCCCGCAGAGTCGCCCGCAGCGTCGCCCGCCGAACCACGCCCGAAGTGGCGCGCCAAGTCACGTGCCGGTTCCGACGACCCGGACACCGCACCACCCGCCGCGTCGCCCGCTCAGCCCTGCCCGAAGTCACCCGCCGAGCGCCGCGCGAAGTGGCCCGCTGAGCCGGCCGCGGCATCGCCGGGGACGGTGCCTGCCGAGGTGCCCGCCGAGAAGTCCACCGGCCAGGCCGGCGGGCAGCGTGGTGGGCAGACCGGCGAGGGGGCCGCCGATCCGTCCCCCGAGCACGAGCGACGTCGTTGGCTGGTGCCGGTCACCGTGGCGGCCGTGCTGGTGCTGCTGGCGGTGGTCGGAGGCGCCGCCGCGTACCTGTGGCCCCGGGCGCGCAACGGGCCCGGCACCCCGGTCACGACCACAGCACCGGCCTACACCACCGAGGACGCGGTGGCGATGGTGCGCGGGCACTACGAGTCGTTGCCGGAAGACCCGCAGACCGCCTACCGGAACCTGGCCACGCACTACCGGCCGACCTTCGAGGACTACACCGGCAACTGGAGTCGGTACGAGCAGGTCCGCGCCGACGACATCAGCGCCGAGCAGGGCCACCCCACCCGGTTCCTCGTACGTGTGCGGGTGACGTTCGTGCAGGACGGGCACGAAACAGCCGGCTGGTACGAGCTCACGGTCGAGTTCGCCGAAGGCAGGCTGCTGATCGTCCAATCCCGGGAGACCGGCTAGCGGGCCGGGTTCAGACCAGCCTGCGGTCGGACGCCCAGCGGGACAGTTCGTAGCGGTTCGACAGCTGCGTCTTGCGCAGCACGCTCGACACGTGCGTCTCGACCGTCTTCACCGAGATGAACAGCTCCGACGCGATCTCCTTGTACGCGTAACCACGGGCCAGCAGCCGCAGCACGTCCCGCTCGCGCGGGGTCAGCAGGTCCAGCTCCGGGTCGCTGATCGGCGCCGCACCGGGCCGGTCGGCGAACGCGTCCAGCACGAACCCGGCCAGCCGGGGGCTGAACACCGCGTCGCCCTCCGAGACCCGCACCACCGCGCGCACCAGCTCCTGGCTGGAGATGGTCTTCGTCACGTACCCGCGCGCACCGGCGCGGATGACGGCGATGACGTCCTCGGCCGCGTCGGACACCGACAGCGCCAGGAACACCACCTCGGGCAGCGCCGTGCGGATCTGCCGCAGCACCTCCGCGCCACCGCCGTCCGGCATGTGCACGTCGAGCAGCACCACGTCCGGCCGGTGGTGCCCGATGCCGGCAACCGCCTCACCGACCGAACCGGCCTCGCCGACCACCTCGATCTCGTCGGTGATCGAGTCCAGCTCGGCCCGCACCCCGGCGCGGAACAGCGCGTGGTCGTCCACCAGGAACACCCGGACGGTCATGTCCTGGACCCCGTCTCTCGCTTGTCTGCGGTCTTCCTCGGCATCATCAGCTGCACCTCCGTGCCCTCACCCAGCCGGGTGCGGATCCGGACTTCGCCGCCGTGCCGGTCCATCCTCCCCCCAATCGAGTCCGCGAGGCCATGCCGGTCCTCCGGCACGGTCTCCGGGTCGAAGCCCTTGCCCCGGTCCCGGACGAACACGGTCACCCGTTCGGGTTCCACTTCGCCGTAGACGCTGATCTCACCGACGCCCGCGTGCTTGGCCGCGTTGACCATCGCCTCACGGGCCGCCTGGACCAGCGCGTACAGGTTCGGGTCCAGCTCGCAGTCGCCGACGACGACCTGCTGCACGGCCAGCGCGAAGCTGTCCTCCACCTCGCCGGCGGCCTTGGCGATCGCCGCGGACATGATCGTCGGCTGGCTGTTGTCGTCGACGACCCGCCCGTACAGCCACTCCCGCAGCTGCCGCTCCTGACCGCGGGCCAGGCGCTTGACCTCGCGCGGCTGCTCGGCCTGCTTCTGGATCAGCGCCAGCGTCTGCAGCACGGAGTCGTGCAGGTGGGCGGCGATCTCGGCGCGCTCCTCGGTGCGGATGCGGACCCGGCGCTCCTCGCCGAGGTCGTTGATGAGCTTGATCCACAGCGGCACGGTGAGCACCGCGACACCGCCCAGCGTGGCGACGACGGCGAGCAGCGCGAACCGCAGCTGGTCGATGCCGTAGCTGTTGACCAGCAGCACGCCGATGCCGATGGCGACCAGGGCGATGCCCGCCAGGACGCGCACGATCGTGCTGCGGCCCGCCCCGAGGAAGCCGGACTTCGCTCCGTCACGCCAACGGCGGCGCTGCGCCTCGTCGGCCTCGCGCCAGACGACCGCGGCGCCGACCAGGGCGACCGCGAGCGGCCCGGCGATCCAGCCGCTCACCGGGCCGGAGAACAGACCGGCCAGCACGGCCGCGGCGATGCCGAGCGCGACCAGGCCGAGCGCCTGCTGGCGTTCCCTCGGGTTCGGCGGGTCCTCCGGTTCGCTGACCGGGCGTTGCGGCACGAACAGCCACAACAGGCCGTAGGCGATCACGCCGACGCCGTTGAGCGCGGTCAACGCGGCGAACGCCGCTCGCACCCAGAACACCTCGATGCCGAGGTGGTCGGCGACACCACCGGCCACGCCCGCGACCACCCGACCCGTCCGCCTGCGGCGCACCGGATCGACGACGGCCTTCGTCTCCACACTCACCTCTCGATGGTCACACGCGCGCAGGGGGCGGTCATCAGGGTTCCACCCGATGCCCGGTTCAGGGTGCGTCCCCGATGTGCGGCGCGCCGGTTCTGAGCAAGCTGGTCACCGTGAGCGGGAACATCAGCGCAGCCAACGTCGAAGAGACGCTGAGGGACTTCTGGGCCACCAGGCCCAGGCGGCCACACGACGGTCGCAAGATCGCCGGTGTCGCCGCCGGTATCGCACGGCGGTACCAGCTCGACCCGGTGATCGTCCGGGTCGCGTTCGTCGCGATGGCGCTGTGCAACGGCGCCGGGGTGCTCATCTACCTGCTGGGCTGGTTGTTGCTGGCGCAGGCCGACGACGAGGTGTCGGCGGCGGAGTCGTTGCTCGGGCGGGGCCGCAGCTCGACGCCGACCGCGTTGACCATCCTGCTCGGGATCGCGGTGATCCCCGCGACCGGGTTCTTCGTCGACGGCGGCTTCACCATGGTCGGCGGCGTGCTGCTGTCCGTCGGCTCGATCTACCTGCTGCACCGCGGTCGCGGGCAGCTCAACCGGCCGGACGCACCGGCCTTCGACGTGGGGGAACCGGTGTCGACGGACGACCAGACGACCACGAGGGTGTCGCCGCCCGCCTGGGACCCGCTCGGCGCGGCCCCGTTCGCGTGGGACCTGCCGGAGCCCGCGGGCACGCCGGCGGCGACGACGCCGGCGGTACCGGCCCCGCGGCCGGTGCGCCGCAGGTCACGGGTGGGTGTGGCCACGTTCGGCGCGACCATGGTGGTGCTGGCCGGGTCGCTGGTGGCGTCGTCGTACTCGTCGTGGTTCGGCGTCGAGCACGTCCTCGGCCTGCTGGTCGCGGTGCTCGGCGCGGGCATGGTGATCGGCGCGCTCCGCGGTGACGGTGGGCGCGGGCTGCTCTGGCTGGTCGTGCCGATGTCGATGATCGGGGTGGCGCTGACGTCGGTCGACTTCGAGGGGATCGACTCCGACCGGATGGGCAACACCGAGGCCAGACCGACGTCGGTGGAGAAGGTCGAAGCCCGCTACGCGACGAGCATCGGTGAAGTGGACCTGGACCTGACCGGCCTGCCGAACGAGGGTTCCGTGACCACGGAGGTCGAGGTCGGGTTGGGGAGCGCGAAGGTCAGGGTGCCCGCCGACGCGGACGTGACGGTGACCTGCCGGACCGAGCTGGGCTCGGTGGCGTGCCTGGACCAGAAGTCCGACGGCAAGGACAGCCGCGAGGAAGTCAGTGACAACGGCGCCGATGGCGAAGGCGGCCTGAAGATCGTGCTGGACGTGCGCAGTGAAGTCGGAGACGTGGAGGTGAGTCGTGGCTGACCGGGATTCGATCGAGAAGCGTGGGGTCGACGTGGTGGGGCTGGTGTTCGGGCTCGCGGCCCTCGTCGCCGCCGCCTACATGCTCTCCGACGGCGCGTCCTGGCCGGACTTCCTCGACCTGAGGTGGGCGCTGGCCGGCGGGGCGATGGTGATCGGTCTGGGACTGCTGGCGGGGTCGGCTCGACGGCGCCGCTAGCGGGGGGATGGCAGGGAAAGCGAAAGGCCCGTCCTGGGGAGGACGGGCCTTTCGCGTGCTCGGGGGATCTACTCCCACTCGATGGTGCCCGGCGGCTTGCTCGTCACGTCCAGGACCACCCGGTTGACCTCGTTCACCTCGTTGGTGATGCGGGTCGAGATGCGCTCCAGCACGTCGTACGGCAGGCGCGTCCAGTCCGCGGTCATGGCGTCCTCGCTGGACACCGGGCGCAGCACGACCGGGTGGCCGTAGGTGCGGCCGTCACCCTGCACGCCGACGCTGCGCACGTCCGCCAGCAGCACCACGGGGCACTGCCAGATCGACCGGTCGAGACCGGCGCTGGTCAGCTCCTCGCGGGCGATCGCGTCGGCCTTGCGCAGGACGTCCAGGCGCTCGGCCGTCACCTCGCCGATGATCCGGATGCCGAGGCCGGGGCCGGGGAACGGCTGGCGCTGCACGATCGTCTCCGGCAGGCCCAGTTCGGTGCCGACCCGGCGCACCTCGTCCTTGAACAGCGCGCGCAGCGGCTCGACCAGGGTGAACTGGAGGTCGTCCGGCAGGCCGCCGACGTTGTGGTGGCTCTTGATGTTCGCGGTGCCCGCGCCGCCGCCCGACTCGACCACGTCGGGGTAGAGCGTGCCCTGGACCAGGAACGAGTAGTCGCCCTCGGCCTTCAGGTCCCGCTCGGCCTGCTCGAAGACCCGGATGAACTCCCGGCCGATGATCTTGCGCTTCTGCTCGGGGTCGGTGACGCCGGCCAGCGCGTCCAGGAACCGCTCGCGCGCGTCCACGGTCACCAGGTTCACGCCCGTCGCGGCCACGTAGTCCCGCTCGACCTGCGCCCGCTCACCCGCGCGCAACAGGCCGTGGTCGACGAACACGCAGGTCAGCCGGTCACCGATGGCGCGCTGGACGAGGGCCGCGGCGACCGCCGAGTCGACGCCGCCGGACAGGCCGCAGATGGCCTTGCCGTCGCCGACCTGCTCCTTGATGCGGGCCACCTGCTCGTCCACGATCGAGGACGTCGTCCACTGCGGCCGGATGCCCGCGATCTCGTGCAGGAACCGGCGCAGCACCTCCTGGCCGTGCGGCGAGTGCCCCACCTCCGGGTGGTACTGCACGCCCGCGAACCGGCGTTCGGTGTCCTCGAACGCGGCCACCGGCGCGCCTTCGCTGCTCGCCGTCACGGTGAAGCCCTCGGGCGCCTTCGTCACGCAGTCGCCGTGGCTCATCCACACCGGGTGGCTGGCGGGCAGCTCCTCGTGCAGGAGGCCGCCCGTCTGCTGGACGCCCAGGTCGGTGCGGCCGTACTCGCGGGTGCCGGTGTGCTCGACCGTGCCGCCGAGGGCGCCCGCCATGGCCTGGAAGCCGTAGCAGATGCCGAAGACGGGGACGCCGACCTCGAACAGCTTCGGGTCGATCTGGGGCGCACCGGGCTCGTAGACGCTCGACGGGCCGCCGGACAGCACGATCGCGAGCGGGTCGCGTTCCAGCAGTTCCGCCACCGGCGTGCTGTGCGGGACGACTTCCGAGTAGACCTGCGCCTCCCGGACCCGCCGGGCGATCAGCTGCGCGTACTGCGCACCGAAGTCGACTACCAGCACAGGGCGGTTGCTGCTCTCGGCCACTGGGGGAAAACCTCTCGTCTGGCGGATCCGCGCAGGTGAAGGATGTCATGCGTGGAAGAGGAAGCGCTCACCGGTGGCGGGCTCAACGAGGTGGTGCGGGTCGGGTCGACGGTGCGCAGGCCGACCGGCCCGTGGACCCCGAACGTGCACCGGCTGCTGGAACACCTTGCCCCGCTTGGCATCTCGCCGGTCGTGCACGGGGTGGACGACCGCGGGCGCGAGGTGCTGTCGTACCTGGAGGGTGAGGTGGGCCACCCGCCGCTGGCGGACGGACTGCGCACCGACGAGGTGCTGGTGGCGGTGGCGCGGATGGTCCGCCGGCTGCACGACGCGTCGGCGGCGCTCGTGGCGTCCGGCGCGGTGTCGGTGGACGACGGCTGGCAGCACCCGGCCCTGTCGCCCGTCGAGGTGATCTGCCACAACGACCTCGCGCCGTACAACATGGTGTTCCGCGACGGCCTGCCCGCGGGGGTGTTCGACTTCGACACCGCCCGGCCGGGTCCGCGGTGGTGGGACGTCGCCTACACGGCGTACTGCCTGGTGCCGTTCTCCCCGGAGTTCGGCACGCCGGACGAGCAGTGGCGGCGGGCCGGGCTGTTCTGCGCCGAGTACGGCATCCCGGTGGCCGGGCTGGGGCGCCGGGTGCTGGCCAGGCTGGACGACATGATCACGATGATCCGCGACCGGCCCGAGTTCGCGCGGCAGCGGGCGGAGGGCCACGACCACTACTACCTGGGCCATGCGGAGTACGTCCGAAATCACTTCCAAGATCGATAGGTCCAACCACCCCGTGCGGGCCTACGGTGTGGACCATGGACGCGTTCACCCCGCAGCCCAGGCCCTGCTGGATCGCCGGACACGCCGAGCAGGGCGGGCAAGCCATCACCGTCCACCACCCGTACGACGGCACCGAGGTGGCCTCGGTCGCGGTGCCGGAACCGGAGCAGGTGGAACGGGCGGTCGCCGCCGCGGCGGCCGTGGCGAAGGAGTTCCGCCGCACACCGGCGCACGTGCGGGCGGCGGCGCTGGAGCACGTGTCGCGGGCGATCGCGGCGCGGGCCGAGGAGATCGCGGAGACCATCACGGCGGAGAACGGCAAGCCGCTGAAGTGGGCCGACATCGAGGTCAAGCGCGCGGTGAACACGTTCCGCTTCGCGGCGGAGGAGGCGCGGCGGTTCACCGGCGACCTCCAGCGGCTGGACACCGACCCGAACGGCGAGGGCCGGATGGCCGTGGTGCGCCGGGTGCCGCGCGGGCCGGTGCTCGCCGTGGCGCCGTTCAACTTCCCGCTGAACCTGGTCGCGCACAAGGTCGCGCCCGCGTTGGCGGTGGGCGCGCCGGTGATCGTGAAACCGTCGTCCGCCACGCCGCTGTCGGCGTTGCTGCTCGGTGAG
This sequence comes from Saccharothrix sp. NRRL B-16314, assembly GCF_000716595.1. Classification (GTDB taxonomy): domain Bacteria; phylum Actinomycetota; class Actinomycetes; order Mycobacteriales; family Pseudonocardiaceae; genus Actinosynnema. The sequence continues at coordinate 899,153 of NZ_JNXC01000001.1, read as the reverse complement.
CTGCTGGCCGAGACGGACCTGCCGGAAGGCGCGTTCTCCGTGCTGCCGGTGCGTGGTTCGGAGATGAAGTCCCTGGTCACGGACGAGCGGCTGCCGGTCATCTCGTTCACCGGTTCCACCTCCGTCGGCTGGTCGCTGACCGATTCGGCGCCGCGCAAGCACGTGCTGATGGAGCTGGGCTCCAACTCGGCCGCGATCATCTGCCCGGACTGGCCCGACCTGGACTTCGCCGCGTCCCGGATCGCCACGTTCGGCAACTACCAGGGCGGGCAGTCGTGCATCGCGGTGCAGCGGGTGCTGGTGCACCGGGACGTGGCCGAGGCGTTCGTGCCGAAGCTGGTGGAGGCGGTGCGGGCGTTGAAGACCGGTGACCCGCACGACCCGGAGGTCGAGGTCGGGCCGCTGATCGACGAGGACAACGCGAAGCGGGTCGAGGAGTGGGTGGCCGAGGCCGTGGCCGCCGGCGCGACGCTGCACACCGGCGGCGGGCGTACCGGGACGACCGTGGAGCCGACCGTGGTGCAGGACGTGCCGCAGTCGGCGAAGGTGTGGCACCAGGAGGTGTTCGGGCCGGTGCTGGCGGTGTCCGTAGTCGACTCGGTGGCCGAGGCGTTCGAGCAGGCCAACGCCACGGAGTACGGGTTGCAGGCCGGTGTGTTCACGCGGGACGTGACGGTGGCGTTCGAGGCCGCCGCCGAGCTGGAGGTCGGCGGCGTGATCATCGGTGACGTGCCGTCCTACCGGGCCGACCAGATGCCGTACGGCGGCGTGAAGGGGTCGGGCACCGGGCGTGAGGGCGTGCGGTCGGCGATGGTCGACTTCACCGAGGAGCGCACGATGGTCCTCACCGGCATCACTCTGTGACCGCGCCCTTCGCCAACAGCACCAGGCCGTCGACCAGGTCTTCGGTGCCGGAACCGGTGGCGAGGGCGCGGAGCTTGAGGCCCATCACCATGCCCACCACGGCACCGGCGACCCGGTCTGCGTCCTTCACCCCCATGGACGTCAGGACGGTCGCGGCGAGCCGGTCGTAGGCGGCGAAGCACTCGGCGGCGGCGGCGCGCAGCTCCGGGTCGCGGCCGGCGTGCAGGTACAGCTCGTACGGCGCCAGGCGCTCGCTGTCCGTCCGGGTGGCCTCGGCGACCTGGCCGACGATCTCGACCACCTCGGCCAGGTCGGCGCACTCGGTCGAGTTCTCCTTCGCCAGCTCGCCGAACCGCTTGGTCTCCTCGGTGACGAAGTACCGCAGGCTCTCCCGCAGGAGGTCCTGCTGGGTGGCGAAGTGGTAGGTGACGGAACCGAGCGAGACGCCCGCCTCCTGCGCGATGCGCCGGTTGGTCACGCCCGCGATCCCGTCGTCGCCGACGATCCGCAGCACGGCGCTGATGATCCGCTGCCGGGTCTCGGCGGGCCTCGTCATGGCGTCATTGTCCCCTGCTCCGCCTCGTCCACCCGAAACTCGGTGGCCATTCACGGCCGCCGCCATCCGCGCTACTGTTCGTTCGAACGAACAGTAGCGTCAACGGAGGTCCCATGCACGTCGACGGAACGACCGTTCTGCTCACCGGCGCGACCGGCGGCATCGGACACGCCATCGCCCGCGCGTTCGCCCGCCGGGGCGCCGACCTCGTGCTGACCGGCCGCAAGACGACCGAGCTGGAAGCGCTGGCCGCGGAGACCGGCGCCCGCGCCATCACCGCCGACCTCGCCGAACCGGACGGCGTGCGGCGGTTGGTCGAGGAGGTCGGCGCGGTGGACGTGCTGGTCGCCAACGCCGCGCTGCCGGCCAGTGGGGCACTGCTGGAGTTCACGCCCGAGCAGGTCGGACGGGCGCTGGCGGTGAACCTCGAAGCGCCGATCGCGCTGACGCACGCGCTGCTCCCGTCGATGCTCGCCGCCGGACGCGGGCACGTCGTGCACGTCGGCTCCTTGGCGGGCAAGGTCGCCTCCGCGTACTCGTCGCTCTACAACGCCACCAAGTTCGGGCTGCGCGGGTTCGCGCTGGGGCTGCGCGACGAACTGCACGGCACCGGCGTCGGCGTGTCCATCGTGCAGCCCGGTTTCGTGCGGGACGCCGGGATGTTCGCCGACACCGGCGCCAAGCCGCCCGCCGGGATGCGCACCGTGTCGCCGGAACAGGTCGCGGCCGGCGTGCTGACCGCGATCGAGCAGGACGAGGCCGAGCTGAACGTCGCGCCGCCGGAGCTGCGGGCGCTGAGCGTGCTCGGCAGCGCGTTCCCGGCGTTCTCGTCCGCCATGCAGCGGGTGATGTCGAACGACGAAGTGATGCGGAAGATGAGCGGGGCGAACCAGGGGAAGCGCTGATGGCTGCGAAAGCGATGGACTCCATGGACACGACCGCGATCCCGCACCCGCGCTGGCGGGTGCCGTTGCTGGGTGACGTCGTCGGTGCGGGCCGGCGCACGCCCGTGCAGGACACCATGGCGCAGGCCCGCAACCTCGGACCGATCTTCACCCGGCGGTTCCTGCGGCGGGAGATCGTCTTCGTCGCCGGCGCCGGGCTGGCGGCGGAGCTGGCCGACGAGTCGCGGTTCTCCAAGCACCTCGCGCTCGGCGTGGAGGCGTTGCGCGACATCGGCGGCGACGGCCTGTTCACCGCCTACAACGAGGAGCCGAACTGGAAGGCGGCGCACGACGTGCTGCTGCCCGCGTTCACGCAGAGCGCGATGCGCGGCTACCACTCGACCATGGTCGACGTGACCGCGCGGCTGGTCGAGAAGTGGGACCGGGGTGAGGTCGTGGACGTGTCGGCGGACATGACCAAGCTGACCCTGGAGACCATCGGGCAGGTCGGGTTCGGGTACTCGTTCGAGTCGTTCGAACGGTCCTCCACCCACCCGTTCGTGCGCGCGATGGTCGGGTCGCTGGCGTACGCGCAGGGCACGACCACCACGCTCCCGTTGGTGCGCAAGCTGTTCGGCCGTGCGGCGAGGGAGCAGTACGAACGCGACCTCGCGTACCTGGCCGAGGTCGTGGACGAGGTGATCCGGTCGCGGCGCGGGACGCACGGGACGGACCTGCTCGGGCTGATGCTGTCGTCCGGCGAGCTGGACGACGTGAACATCCGCAACCAGGTGATCACGTTCCTGGTGGCGGGGCACGAGACGACGTCCGGTGCGCTGTCGTTCGCGCTGCACTACCTGTCACGGCACCCCGAGGTGGTCGAGCGGGCGCGGGCCGAGATCGACGCGGTGTGGGGTTCGGCGGAGGTGCCGGAGTTCGAGCAGGTCGCCAAGCTGCGGTACGTGCGGCGGGTGCTGGACGAGGCGCTGCGCCTGTGGCCGACCGCGCCGGGGTACGGCAGGCAGGCGCGGGAGGACACCGTGCTGGGCGGGAAGTACCCGATGCGGACCGGGCAGTGGGCGTTGGTGCTGCTCCCGTCGGTGCACCGCGATCCGGAGGTGTGGCCGACCCCGGAGGCGTTCGACCCGGACCGGTTCGCGCCCGCCGAGGTGCGCGCGCGGCCCGGACACGTCTACAAGCCGTTCGGGACGGGTGAACGGGCGTGCATCGGGCGGCAGTTCGCTTTGCACGAGGCGACGTTGGCGTTGGGCACGGTGTTGCGGCGGTATGACCTGGTCGGCTCGCCCGACTACCGGCTGAAGGTGGCGGAGACGCTGACGTTGAAGCCGGAGGGGTTCATGTTGACGCCTCGGCGTCGGTGAAGCCCTTGGCGCGACGCAGGGCCCGGTCGAGTTCGCCCTGACCGAACCCGGCTGGGGCGCGCTCGATGGGGGTGCGCTCGGCTGGGCGGGCCTCGGGCGGGGTGCCATCGGTCCCGTTGGGGTGGGTTGGGGCGCGGCCGGTTGGGGCGAGGGCGGCGGTGTGGCCGTCGGGGCGGATCAGGGCGTCCGCCTCCACCGTGAAGCCGGGGCCGTAGCGGTGGCTGTGCGGGCGGAGTTCGCCGTTGCCGTTCGTGGTCAACGGTGAATCGCGGTACGGGAAGGGCTCGAACAGGCTGCCCGAGTCGATCCGGTCCGTCAGACCGTGCTCCAGCACGTGCCGCCGGTAGGCACGTTCGGCTTCCGTCCGCGGCACCAGGAAGCGCATGGTCCTGCCGGTGACGCGCAGGTTCTCATCGGCCGCCGCCGCGCGTTCGTCGTGGTACGACTCCAGCAGGTGCGGACCCGCCTCACCGGCACGGGAGAGGGCGATCTTCCACGCCGCGTTGTCCGCGTCGCACACCCCCGAGTTCAGGCCACGCGCGCCGAACGGGCTCATCACGTGCGCGGCATCGCCCGCCAACAGGACGTTCCCCACCCGGAACCGGGCGGCTCGGCGCTGGTGGAAGCGGTACGTGGACTGCCACAGCACCTCGTACGGACGGTCGCCGGTGATCGCGCGGATGTGATCCTCGGTCAGCTCGAAACCCTCCGGCACCTGCCAGTCGATCCGGTGCACCCCGTCCGGCTGGGGGTGCACGAGAACCTGCCGGCCGGGGTTCCACGGCGGGTCGAAGTAGAAGCGGCGCTCCGGCTCGGGGTGACCCAGGTCGACCCGGATGTCCGCGATCACGAACCGGTCGGCGAACGAGTGGCCGTCGAACGCGACGCCGAGCAGCTCGCGGACCGTCGAGTGCGCACCGTCCGCCGCCACGCAGTGCGTGCCTTCGTGGATCTCGTCGACCGTCCGCAGGATGACGCGGTCGGTTTGTTGCACACCAACGACTCTCTGACCGTAACGGAGGTCGATCAGCGGCTGTCGACTGGCTTTCGCATGCAGGATCTCTTCGACCACGGTCTGGGGCGTGTTGACGAACGGCGGGAAGCCCTCCGCGTGCGGCAGCTCGACGGTGAGCACCTCGCGGTCCCGGTAGTAGGTCCGGCCGCGGTACCAGGTGACGCCCGCGTCGACCACGGCCTGCCCGACGCCGACCCGTTCCAGGATGTTCAGCACGTCCCGGTGCACGCAGATGGACCGCGAGCCGACCCCCTGGCGGCGTTCGGCAGCCTCGAGGACCGTCGTCGGCACACCCGCGCGAGCCAGCAGGAGCGCGGCGGTGAGCCCCACCGGACCAGCGCCGACCACCAGCACCGGCCGCGACCCCGGGCTCATCGCAACGCCGCCCACACCTCGCGGTCCCGCTCCGCCGTCCAGATCCGGGGCCAGTCCACGCCATCGCACTCGTCCCAGTACCGCTGCACGTCGAACGGGAGGCAGTGCTCGAAGATCGGCCAACGCCCGTAGCGCGGCGCGAGAGCGGCATGCGCGGCCTCGAACGCCTCCTTCACCGTGCCACCACCCACGTGCACCGTCCCGACCGCCCGACGGAGTTCGTCCAGGAAGTGCCGGGACTGCGCGATGGCCGCCTCCACCTCCACCCGGTCCCGCGCCGGCGCGCCGCGCCCACCCACCAACTGCTCCGCACCCAGCGCGGCGACGCGGTCGAGCGTCGTCGTGGCCCACTCGTCGTGGAACGCGTCGCCCGTGTACAGCGCGGCCTGCGACTCGACCAGGTCACCCGCGAACAGGATCCGCTGGTGCGGCAGCCACACCACGATGTCCCCGGCGGTGTGCCCCCGTCCGGAGAAGCGCAGTTCGACCTCACCCCGGTCACCGCCGAGCGGGATGGTGAGCCGGTCGGAGAAGGTGAGGGTCGGCCAGGTCAGCCCGGGAATGCCCTCGGGTTCCTCGAACAGCCGGGGCATCCGGCCGTACTCGCTGAGCCAGTCCGCCCGACCGCGTTCGGCGATCAACGCCCTGGTGTTCTCGTGCGAGACGACCTCGGCCGCGTCGAACGCGCTCGCACCCAACGTCCGGACCGCGTGGTAGTGGCTCAGGACCAGGTAGCGGACGGGTTTGTCGGTGCGCTCGCGGAGGACGTCCAGCCAGCGCCGGGCGGCCTTCGGCGTGGCGCGGGCTTCGACGCAGACGAGGAAGTCCTCGCCCTCGATCGCGCCGACGTTCGGGTCACCTTCGGCGGTCAGGGTGTAGACGCCGTCGGCCAACTCCACGAACTTCTCGTCCTTGGGCGCGAGGTCGGCGCTGGACGCGAACGGCTTCGTTGCCACACAACCCACCATAGGGCCCTTGGCACGGCCGGGTCAGGACGACTTGACCTCCACGATCGGCAGCCGCAGGGCGCCGGGCGCACCGGCCGGGACGGCGGGCCGCAGAGGTGGCACCGGAGCGATCCGCCGGTACCCGGAGGCCTGGTCCGGGCGCCGGTCCTGCTCGCCCTTGTTCGGCCACACCGAGAACGCCCGCTCGGCCTGCGCCGTGATCGTGAGCGACGGGTTCACGCCCAGGTTCGCCGAGATCGCCGCGCCGTCCACCACGGACAGCCCCGGGTAGCCGTAGACCCGGTGGTACGGGTCGATCACGCCGGTCTCCGGGTCCGCCCCGATCGCGCAGCCGCCGATGAAGTGGGCGGTCAGCGGGATGTCGAACAGCTCGCTCCACGTGCCGCCCGCGATGCCGTCGATGTGCCGCGCGGCGAGCAGGTTCGCCCGGTGCCCGGCCGGGATGAACGTCGGGTTCGGCTCGCCGTGGCCCTGCTTCGAGCTGAGCTTGCGGCCGAACAGGCCCTTCTTGGTGAACGTGGTGATGGAGTTGTCCAGGCTCTGCATCACCAGCAGGATCACCGTCCGCTCGCTCCACCGGTGCACGGACAGCAGCCGGGCGAACCGCAGCGGGTGCCGCACCGCCTGGGACAGGAACTGCAGGATGCGGGGCGTCGACTTCGCGCCGTCCGTGGCCAGCGTCTGGAGCAGCCCCATGGCGTTGCTGCCCTTGCCGTAGCGCACGGGCTCGATGTGGGTCTGCTCGTCCGGGTGGATGGACGACGTGATGGCCACGCCCTGGCTGAAGTTGCGCTCCTCGTCCACCGTGAAGCGACCCGCGCCGATGATCGACTCGGAGTTCGTCCTGGTCAGCTCGCCGAGCTTGGGCGAGATCCCCGGCAACGCGCCCTCGTCCCGCATCCGGTGCAGCAGCTGCTGGGTGCCCCACGTGCCCGCGGCCAGCACGACCTGGCCCGCGGTGATCGTGCGGCGGCCCTTGCGCAGCTTGCCGCCGGTGCGCCGGGTGCCGACCGCCCACGTGCCGTCCGGCGCCTGGCGCAGGTCGGTGACGGTGGTCAGCGGCAGCACCTCCGCGCCGTTCCGCTCGGCGAGGTACAGGTAGTTCTTGACCAGCGTGTTCTTCGCGCCGACCCGGCAGCCCGACATGCACGCGCCGCACTCGGTGCACCCGGTCCGGGCCGGTCCCGCGCCACCGAAGTACGGGTCTTCGGCGGCCTTGCCCGGCTCGCCGAAGAACACGCCGACCGGCGTCGGGTGGTACGTGTCGGCGACGCCCATGTCCTCGGCGACCTGCCGCATGACCGCGTCCGACGGCGTCGTGGTCGGGTTCTCCACCACGCCGAGCATCCGGCTCGCCTGGTCGTAGAACGGGGCCAGCTCGGATTCCCAGTCGGTGATGTGCGCCCACTGCCGGTCCGCGTAGAACGGCTTGAGCGGCCGGTACAGGGTGTTGGCGTAGACCAGCGACCCGCCGCCGACGCCGGAACCGGCCAGGACCATCACGCTGCGCAGGGCGTGGATGCGCTGGATGCCGTAGCAGCCCAGCGCGGGCGCCCACAGGTAGCGACGCAGGTTCCAGGACGTCTTGGCGAACTCGTCGTCGGCGAACCGGCGGCCCGCCTCGACCACGGCCACCCGGTAGCCCTTCTCGGTGAGCCGGAGCGCGGCGACGCTGCCGCCGAAGCCCGAGCCCACCACCACGACGTCGTAGTCGGTGTTGTTACCGGCGAGTTCACCCATGGTTGCGAGGTTAGGGGTTACTTCCGGTAACAGCTAGTCCTCGACCGGTTCAGGCCCAGGTCGGACCAGGAGGCTCGACACGACTCGACAAGAACCGGCGGACGCCGACGCCTACGCTGCACGGGTGATCCGCAGGCGAGCGGACCGTGACGCGCGGTCGAGCAACCAGGCACGCCACCTCGCGGTGGCCGGCGCCGTCGTGCTGCTCGGCGCCTTCACGCACCCGTCGAGCGCACCCCGTTCCGACCCCGGCGTCTACTCGTACGCGACCGACGACCACGTCGTCGTCATGCGGGGCGACGACGTCGTCACCCGCTGGTCGACGCAGGGCGCGGCAACCGGCCGCATGGTGTGGACCGACGACGGCAACCACGTGGCCTTCCTCGCCGAAGGGGACGCGGCACGCGAGCTCGTCACGCTGGACGCCCGTTCCGGCGCCGAACGCACCTTGCCGTGCGACACCTGCGCACGCGTCGCCGCCGCCGGCAACGACGTCCTGATGGTCGGCACCCAGGACGGCGACGGCTTCTCCGGCCTGCTCCGGCTCGACCTGGGCCGCGCCACGCCGCCGGCCGACGTCCCCGCCGACCTCCCGCCGCTGGTCGACGCGGCCATCTTCTCCGGCACGAACGGCGAAGTGCTGCTGCAAGGCGTGGACCGGACGGGCGGCGAGGTCCACCTCCGGGTCAGGCCCGACGGCACGACGTCACCGGTCGGCACCGCCACCCACGCCCGCCGCGACCGGCAAGGGCGGACGTTCCTGCGCGAACTCGTGGACGCCGCCGTGGCCGTGGACCACGAGGGCAACACCGTGTACGCGGTCGTCGGCGGCTTCCAGGCGCCCCAGGGCTCCTGCGAGCACGCCGCCGAGGTGTTCGTCGCCCTGCCGTCGCGGCAGAGCACCGTGCCGACCGACCTCAGCGGTGCCACTCCCGTCCCCGACGTCGACGCCGCCACCAGCACCACCGTCCTGTCCGCGTGGTGGGACCACGACGACCGCCTGCACGCGGCGGTGCTGGCGAGCGTGTGCGACGGGGAGGCGTCCATCGGGCCCACCAGCGGCGAATGGGTGCTCGACCACAACAGGTGGACGCAGGTCTCGACCGACCTCACCCTCGGCTCGCGGTCCCTGCGCGACGGGTCGGAGGTCGTCACCCGGTTCACCGGAGATCACTGGGGCGGCGCGGACCTCGTCCTGGAACGCGGGCCCGAGCCGACCCACATCGCCGACGGCGTGCTCAGCCTCGCCGCGCCGATGCCCCGCCGGACCGGGAGCGACCAGGTGCTGGAGCACCTCTGCGACCCGCGCGACGCCGTGTGCCTGGCCCGCGTCGGGCGTGACTACGAGGCGGGCTCCGCGACCGGGGACTTCGACGGCGACGGCGCACCCGACCGCGCCACGGTCGTCCGCGACCAGCGGGGCACCACGTCGGTGAAGCTCGCGTTCGCCGGCGGGCGATCGGAGACCGTCGCCCTCACCGCGACCGTCGACCAGGGCGTGCCGCACTGGGCGGGCGCGACCGACCTCACCGGGGACGGCCGGGCCGAACTCCTCGTCCCGCTCGGCACGAAGGCGAACGGCGTGGTGCTGGGGCTCTTCCGGTACGCGGACGGCCGGCTCACCGAGGTCCAGGGCGACCTCACCGGCCCGGTCGTCGGCGCGGGCGCGCAGGAGGCGTCCGGCATCCGGTGCCTGGAGGAGGACGGCCGCCGGCTGCTGCGGACCCGGACCGCCCGGACGGGCTCCACCGAGTACGTGCTCCGCGAGGTGACGTACGCGGCCGACGAGTCCGGCCGGCTCGTCCGGGTCACCGACGAGAGCTTCACGTTCCCGACCGGCGCGGACGGCGCGCTGCCCCCGCAACTGGCCGACGTGCCCGGCGTGCACTGCCCGGGCGTGCCCGCCCTGTTCTGAAACGACCGCTGCCCCCGGACGGGTCCGGGGGCAGCGGTGTGGGTCGACGGCGCGGGCTCAGCCGCGGATCGTCAGCCCGACCTTCTGGAATTCCTTCAGGTCCGAGTAGCCGGTCTTCGCCATCGCCCGGCGCAGCGAGCCGAACAGGTTCGTCACGCCGCGCGGGTCGACGGACGGCCCGAACAGCAGCGTCCGCAGGTCCACCACCTGGTCCACACCGGTGGACACGTGGCTGCGCGGCACCGAGGGGTGCGCCGACGCGGCGGTCCAGTACAGGCCCTGGCCCGGCGCCTCGGACGCCGCCGCCAGCGGCTCGCCCAGCATCACCGCGTCCGCACCGCACGCGATCGACTTCGCGATGTCACCGCTGGTCAGCACGCCACCGTCGGCGATCACGTGCACGTACCGGCCACCGGTCTCGTCCAGGTAGTCCCGACGCGCCGCGGCGGCGTCCGCGATGGCCGTGGCCATCGGGACACCGATGCCGAGGACGGAGTCCGTCGTGGTCACGCCCGGCGTGTAGCCGTAGCCGACGACGACGCCCGCCGCGCCCGTGCGCATCAGGTGCATCGCGGTCCGGTAGTCGCCGACGCCGCCCGCGATCACCGGGATGTCCAGGTCGGCGATGAACGACTTCAGGTTCAGCGGCTCACCGTCGCGGGACACGTGCTCGGCCGAGATGATCGTGCCCTGCACGACCAGGATCTCGACGCCCGCGGCCAGCAGGTCCGGGGTCAGCTCGGCGGCCCGCTGCGGGCTGACCCGCACCGCGACCGTCACGCCCGACTCGCGCACCTGCTTGATCGCCTCGGCGATGAGGTCCATCCGGACCGGGGCCGAGTGCAGCTCCTGGAGCACCTTCACCGGACCGGCCGGGTCGTCGGTGTCCTCCACCGCCTGCACCAGCCGGAACAACGCCTCTTCGACGTCGCTGTGCCGGGCCCACAGGCCCTCCGCGTTGAGCACGCCCATGCCGCCCAGCTCGCCGATCGCGACGGCCGTGCCCGGCGACACGATGGCGTCCGTGGGGTGGGTGATCAGCGGGATCTCGAACCGGTAGGCGTCGATCTGCCACGCCGTCGACACGTCCTTGGAGGACCGGGTCCTCCGGGACGGGATGATTTCGAGGTCGTCCAGCTCGTAGGCCCGCCTCGCGGTCCGGCCCATGCCGATCTCGACCAGATCGCGCACCTTCGTCGTCCTTCCGTGGAGCCAGCGGAACTTGGGAACCCTAGCTCACGCGGGTGATGTTCAGCGGGTCGTGTAGTTCGGGGCTTCGACCGTCATCGTGATGTCGTGCGGGTGGCTCTCCTTCAACCCGGCCGCCGTGATCCGCACCAGCTGCTTCTGCTGGAGCTCCGCGACCGTCTTCGAGCCGGTGTAGCCCATCGCCATCCGCAGACCACCCACCAACTGGTACGCCACCTGCGACAACGGGCCGCGGAACGGCGTGCGCCCCTCGATGCCTTCGGGCACCAGCTTGTCCTCGGACAGCACGTCGTCCTGGAAGTAGCGGTCCCGGGAGTACGACTTGCTGTTGTCGCCACGCCCGCGCAGCGCCGCCAGCGACCCCATGCCGCGGTAGGTCTTGAACTGCTTGCCGTTGACGAGGATCACCTCGCCCGGCGCCTCCGCGGTGCCCGCGAGCAGGCTGCCGAGCATGACCACGCTCGCGCCGGCCGCGATGGCCTTGGCGATGTCACCGGAGAACTGGATGCCGCCGTCGCCGATCACCGGGACGCCCGCGGGGCCGCACGCCAGGTTCGCCTCGTAGATCGCGCTGATCTGCGGCACGCCGACGCCCGCGACCACGCGCGTGGTGCAGATCGAGCCGGGGCCGACGCCGACCTTCACGCCGTCCGCGCCCGCGTCCACCAGCGCCTGGGCGCCACCGCGGGTGGCGACGTTGCCGCCGACCACGTCGACCTCGTCACCGAGTTCCTTCTTCACCCTGGCGACCATCTCCAGCACGTAGCGCTGGTGGCCGTGCGCGGTGTCGACCATGATCACGTCGATGCCCGCCTCGGCCAGGCTCATGGCCCGCGCGAAGCTGTCCTCGCCGGTGCCGATCGCGGCGGCGCACAGCAGCCGGCCGTCCGGGTCCTTCGAGGCGTTCGGGTACTGCTCGGTCTTGACGAAGTCCTTGACCGTGATCAGGCCGCGCAGCTTGCCGTCGCCGTCCACGATCGGCAGCTTCTCGACCTTGTGCCGGCGCAGCAGGCCGAGCGCGGCCTCCGCCGACACGCCGACCTGCGCCGTGACCAGCGGACCCTTCGTCATCACCTCGCTGACCTTGCGCGAGTGGTCCACCTCGAAGCGCATGTCGCGGTTGGTGATGATGCCGACGAGCTTGCCGCTCGGGTCCGTCACCGGCACGCCGGAGATCCGGTAGCGGGCGCACAGGTCGTCGACGTGCTTGATCGTGTCGTCCGGGGTGCAGGTCACCGGGTCGGTCACCATGCCCGCCTCGGACCGCTTGACCGTCTCGACCTGGCGGGCCTGGTCCTCGATCGACAGGTTGCGGTGCAGCACCCCGATGCCGCCCTGGCGGGCCATCGCGATGGCCATCCGCGCCTCGGTCACCGTGTCCATCGCGGCCGACGCCATCGGGATGCCCAGGGTGACGTTGCGGGACAGCTTGGTCTTCGTGTCCACGCCGCTCGGGATGACCTCCGACTCGGCGGGCAGCAGCAGTACGTCGTCGAAGGTCAGTCCCAGCATGGCGAACTTGGGCGGGACTCCGTCAGCGTTGAGCTCGCTGGTCATGGCGGCTGGCTTGCCTTCCGTCGTGCGGTGATCCCGCCGCCGCGGAGGAGGGGTTTCCACAGGCGGGATGGGTTCAGGTCATGGTATCTGGACGCGGGCGGGGGTCCGCCCGGTACCGTGCGGGGTCGTGCCGCACGACGCGTTGCCACCAGACCCGTTCGCGGGCGACCCGGAGGACCCGGCCCGGGTCCTCGGCGAGCCCGACCACGACCACGACCAGCCGCCGATGGACGACGCCGAGCGGGCCGAGCTGATCGGCGACCTCAGCGACCTCGCCGTGTACCAAGCGCTGCTGGAACCCCGTGGTGTCAGGGGAATCGTGGTGGACTGCGGCGAGTGCCAGGAGCCGCACTACCACGACTGGGCACTGCTGCGGTCGAGCCTGGAGCAGCTGCTGGCCGACGGCCGGATGCGCCCGCACGAGCCCGCGTACGACCCCGATCCGACGTCCTACGTCAGCTGGGAGTACTGCCGCGGCTACGCCGACGGCGTCACCGCCACCGAGAGCGCCCGCTGAAGTTGTGACGAAGCCCGCCCCCCGTGCGAGGGGCGGGCTTCGTCACATCGTGCGTGCGGCTAGTTCCCGGGAGCGGTCTGGACGCCGTCCGTGGTGCCCGGCGTGACCGTCTCGCCCTCGCCCCTGGTCTTACCGCTCGGGGTCTCGACCGAGGTGGGCTGGGCGGTGGCCACCGTGCTCGGGATCGGCTCGGTGGTGGTCGTCGTCGGCGCGGTCGTGGTGACCGGCGGCGTGGTCGTGGTGACCGAGGGCGAGGTCGGCCCGACCGGGGACGTGGTCGGCAGCGTCGGCGTGGTGGCCTGGGTGATCGTGGTCGGCGGGACGGTCGGGGTCGGCGTGGTGCTGGTCAGCTCCTCCAGCAGCGACTCGCGCTTCTGGGTCAGGTCGTCCTTGCCGTCGTCCGGGGAGACCGACGGCAGGCTCTGACCCGCCTTCAGCAGCGCGTCCCTTGCCTCGCCGTAGCGGCCGTCGCGCAGTGCCGCGCGGGCGGTGTCGAGATCGTCCTTGACCGCGACGGCGGCTTCCACCGACCGGGCGTGCTCGGAGTAGAGGACCCTGGTCAGGCCCCAGAGCGTGTCGCCGGGCTGCGCGTCGCGGGCCACCAGGCTCATCCCGGTGAACGCGATCGCCAGCACGGCGGCGGCGCTCGCGATGGGGATCAGGAAGCGGTTCTTGCCGCGGGGCTGGGTGCGGGCGGCGGCGATCGTGGCCGCCGCGGTGTCGGTGTCGACGAGCTCGCCCATGGGCGGGTCGTCCACTTCCCGGCGCCAGGCCAGCAGCAGTGCGTTCAGCTCGTCCTCGACGAGCGAGTCCGGCTGGTCGCCGTCCCGGTCGCCCAACGCGTCGAGCAGCGCGTCGTCGGCCCTGATGCCCGCGAGGTCGTCACCCGGCTCGATCGACGCGTCGTCGGCCAGGGTGTCATCAGACTGCGGCGGTCTCTCATCTCGTCCGCGCACGACTTCTCCATTGCCCTTCTCGTGCTGGTCGGCCACTCAGACCACCTCCTCCGCTGCCAACGTCTTGCGCAGGCGGGCGAGGGCTCGGTGTTGCGCCACCCTCACCGCACCCGGCGTCGAGCCGACCGCGTCGGCGGTCTCCTCGGCCGACAGGCCGACGACCACTCGGAGCAGCAGGATTTCCCGCTGCTTCTCCGGCAGGACCTTCAGGAGCACGGCCATCCGCTCCGACAGCTCGCCCTGCATGGCGCGCTGCTCCGGACCGGCCTCCGTCTCGGGTGCGTCGGGTACCTCCGGCACCGGTTCGGACCGGTTCCTGGCGGCTGAGCGGTGTGCGTCCGCGACCTTGTGCGCGGCGATGCCGTAGACGAACGCCAGGAACGGTCGACCCTGGTCTCGATAGCTGGGAAGGGCCGTCAGCACCGCGAGACACACCTCCTGGGCCACGTCGTCCGCCGAAGCGAATGACCTCTCCTGCCTGCCGACTCGGGCGCGGCAGTACCGCACCACGAGGGGTCGGATGGATGCCAGGAGCCGCTCGATCGCGTGGCGGTCGCCATCGACGGCTGCGCCCACTTCGGCGTCCAGTCCGTCCCCCAAGTTGGTCATCGCAGACAACTGCCCTGGTGTTACGCGTAGGCGTACGACATAGAACAGCACGGGACGATCGACGTCGCCCGTACCGGTGATGCTTACCGTACCGGTCGCGCGCCCCAAAGCACGGCAACGGGGTCATGAAGGGGTCTTTGGACCTAGTCCGACCAGGCGACACGCCGGGAACGCGAACCGGCCCGGCGACAGTGGCGTCGCCGGGCCGGCCCGGGAAGGTCGGGAGTGCCGGTGTGACCCGTCTTACGGGGCCCCGCAGGTCCTCTCAGGCCTACGAGACGAGACCGCGGCGGAAGCCGTGTGCCACGGCCTGCGCGCGGTCCCGCACACCCAGCTTGCGGAACAAGCGGCGGGCGTGCGTCTTCACCGTGTCCTCGGACAGGTAGAGCTCGCGCCCGATCTGCCCGTTGCTCTTGCCCTGGCTCATCCCGCGCAACACCTGGAGCTCGCGCTCGGTGAGCTGGACGCCCGGGTCCGACGGTTGCCGCGGCGCGGGCACGCTGGTGCTCGCGAGCGTGTGCGCCAGCGCGGCCACCAGCTCGGGGCGCGAGGCGTCCCAGCGGAGGTAGCCGCGGGCGCCGCCGGCGATCGCCGCGGCGATGCTGCCCGCGTCGTCCGGTGCGCCGAAGACGATGACGTTTGCCTGCGGGTTGGCCGAGACGAGTCGTCGGGTCGCTTCGACCCCGGTCGGGACGGCGCGCTGGGTGCCAACCAGTACGACGTCGACCGGCTGCCGAGAGAACCGAGCCAACAACTCGTCACCGTGCGCTACGCAGTCGATGCGGCTAACCCCTGGGACAGCCGACATCACGCGGGTGAGACCCTCCCGCACACTGCGCCGGTCGTCGCAAATAAGGACCGTGGTCACGGGGACTCCTTCCTGCAGCCGAGTGACGTTCCACATCCCCTATCGGACGCTAGAGGCCGAACCTTGACACGATCCGGTGCTTAATCCGTCAAGAAGTTCGTCTCAGCATCTGCGTTCGGGGGTTCCCCGGAACGGAGCAGCGCAGTCGGGATCCACGGCGAGAGTGCGGCGAGGTGGCGACCGAGCGGGTCGGCTCTGCGCAACACGCAGCTCAGAGCGTTTTTGGCGCTGTCCTTCACGTTTTCGCTTCCCGCAATACTGCGGTCAGCCTGGGCGTTCGCCAGGACGAGCGCCGTCGGCCAGATCAACGAGATCAGGCCGCTCCGGTGCGTGTGATTTAAGTCACAGTACAGCAGGTCGAGGCCTCGGCCAACGCTTTCGGGTGTCCCCCACACCACGAGTGCGGTCCCCAGGACGAGGTCGGACTTGAGGATGTGTCGCGTCGCGCCGGCCTCCCGGGCGGTCGCGGCGGCCACCTCGGCCGGGCGCACCGCCTGCTCCGCGTGACCGCCGGCCAACGCGATCTCGGCCGCCAGCCACTGGTGCCGCACCCGGCTGCGCCAACCGCGCGGCTCGACCCTCGCGTGCAGTCGCCGGGCCTCGACCAGCCGCCCCGCGCCCACCGCGTCGGCGGCCAACCCCAACAACGCGTCGGCCCGCGCGCCGGCCAGGTCGACGTCGTCCGCGTCACCGCTCTCGCCCTCGGCAGCGGTCACCAGGGCCAGCGCCCGCCCGTCGAGGCTTCGCGCCGCCGCGTGCCCGCCCAGCTGCCGCCGGTGCGAGGCCAACGTGGAAGCCGCCAAGGACCCGAACAGCCCTCCGGCCCGCATCACGTCACCCAGCACCCCGGCAGCCGCCGCGTAATGCCCCTGCCCGCCCAGCGCCACGGCGGCCAACCACCGCTCCTCGACCCCACCGGCCAGCGCGCCCCAGACCTCGTCCCCCGGCCGGTCCCCGAACGCCACCTGTCGCAACCAGCCCACCTGACCCACCCCGCCCACCTGACCGACAGCCCACCTGACCGACCGCCACCTGACCGACCGCCGAAGCCTCGCGAGTCGACTATCCGAACCCGCGAGTCCAGGCCCGAGTCCACCACTCGGGCACCGCGAGGCCACCACTCGGGGACCACGAGCCGGCGGCCTGAGAACGTCACCGACCAGCCGCGTGGCGAACCGGGCGGGGTGGGACGGGGTGGGGTGGGTCAGCAGACGGCACGTTCCACGGCGTCCGCCGCGGACGCCAGGTCGTTGATGCGCTCCGCCGGCTGCGGCACGACGCCGCGCTCCCAGCCGGGGCCGCCGGCGAACACGCGCACCTGCTGGCGGGTCCTCGGCAGGGCCGCCACGACACCCGGATCGGCGTAGCGCGAGAGCTGCGCCCAGAGCACCACCGCCGACGGCGCGGTGCGGCGCACGGCCACGGCCAGCGCGTCCGACGGCAGCGCCGCCCCCAACTGCCTGGCACCGATCCCCCGCTGCGCCAGCACCGCCGCCAACGGGTAGAGCGGCAGGTTGTGCCGCTCGTCCGGCATGCACGCCAGCAGCACGGGCCGGTGGTTGCGCGGGCTGGTCACGACCGGTGTCGCGCGGAGCACGGCGGCCAGCACGCACTCCTCCACCAGGTGCGACACCTCCACCCCCGCGCCCGACTGGTCCCACCTCGCCGCCAGCGCGGACATCACCGGGCGGACCACCTCGTCCCACGCCGCCACCACGCCGTCCACCTCGATCGCGTCGGCCAGCAGCGTCTGCACGGCCGCCGAGTCCATCGCCAGCGCCGCCCGCCCCACCCCGCGCGCCCGGCGGTTCGCCGCCTGCAACCTGAGCCCGCGACCACCGGCCGAGCCCGACACCCCGTCCAGCTCACCGCCGGTCAGCAACGCCGGCCCGGCCACCCGCGCCGGGCGCACGGGGCTCGCGAGGGCGTACTTGGCGGCCTCGGCGGACGACGCCCCGCGCAGCAGGGCCCGCTGCATCAGCTCGAGGCGTGCTACATCGAGTGGCGCGTACTTCCTGTGTCGCCCGGTCGTGTGATCGCTCGGTCCGAGGCCGTACCGGCGGTCCCACGTGCGCAGGGTGGCCGGCGCGACACCGAGCCTGCGGGCGACGGCGGCCACCGAGAGGGTCACCGAATGCGCTGGATCGTCTTCTGCCGCAATGGTTTCCGGATCGCCTTCCGGCACGGTCCCGGTGTGGTCGGGGGGCGTCATCACGCTGACATCGTCCGTTCACCTGCCGTCACCGGCAACTCCGGGACGGGCACCGACCGCTCACCCATCGTATGAATTGCCGGAAAATGCCCCCGCACCCCCTTGAACAAGTTTTGGCGCGGTTCTACGGTGGATCACCATTAAGCCGAATGGAGCAGTTCACGTCCATGGGCCAAGGAGGCGGTCTCGATGGCGGACACCCGAAGGCTTCCCGGTCCCAACGCGGATCTGTGGGACTGGCAGATGCGCGGCTCGTGCCGCGGGATGGACAGCGCGTTCTTCTTCCACCCGGACGGGGAGCGCGGACCGGCACGGGCACGGCGGGAGGCACGGGCGAAGGCCGTGTGCCTGTCGTGCCCGGTGCTGGAGATGTGTCGGCGGCACGCCTTGGCGGTGCAGGAGCCGTACGGGATCTGGGGTGGTCTCTCGGAGTCCGAGCGGGACAGCATCATCAAGGCGCGCAAGCGGCAGTTGACGCCTGCTTGAGCGGAACGGGCAGACCGGGCACCGACGCGCCGAACGCACGGAGGGGCGGCACCTCGCTGGGTGCCGCCCCTCCGCGTTCGCTGCCGATCCGACCAGCCGGAACACCGGCCGCCGAGTCGACGGCCGGTTGATCAGTGACCGTGGCCGTGACCGTGGCCGTTGCCCGCGGCGGACTCGTCTTCCTTCTTCTCCACGATGGCGCTCTCCGTGGTGAGCACCATGCGGGCGATGGAAGCGGCGTTCGTGACCGCGGAACGGGTGACCTTCACCGGGTCGATGATCCCGGCTTCGAGCAGGTCGCCGTAGACGAGCGTGGCGGCGTTGAGGCCGAAGCCCCACTCCTGCTCGCTCACCTTGTTCACCACGACCGCGCCTTCGAGACCGGCGTTCGCGGCGATCCAGAAGAGCGCCGAGCCGAGGGCCTCGCGGACGATCGCGACACCGGTCGCCTCGTCACCGGACAGGCCGAGGCCGCCGTCGAGCACCTTGGCCGCGTGCACCAGCGCCGAACCGCCGCCGGGCACGATGCCCTCCTCGACCGCTGCCTTGGTCGCGGCCACCGCGTCCTCGATGCGGTGCTTGCGCTCCTTCAGCTCGGTCTCGGTGGCCGCGCCGACCTTGATCACCGCGATGCCGCCGGACAGCTTGGCCAGCCGCTCCTGCAGCTTCTCGCGGTCCCAGTCGGAGTCGGTGGCCTCGATCTCGCGGCGCAGCTGCTCCGAGCGACCGGCCACGTCGGCCTTCGAGCCGCCGCCGTCGACGATGGTCGTGTTGTCCTTCGACACGACGACCCGACGGGCGGAGCCCAGCACGTCCAGGTTGGCCTCGGACAGCTTGAGGCCGACCTCGGCCGCGATCACCTGGGCGCCGGTGACGACCGCGAGGTCGTCCAGGAACGCCTTGCGGCGGTCGCCGAAGTAGGGCGCCTTGACGGCGACCACGCGCAGCGTCTTGCGCAGGGCGTTGACGACCAGGGTGGACAGCGCCTCGCCCTCGACGTCCTCGGCGATGATGACCAGCGGCTTGCCGCTCTCGGCCACCTTCTCCAGGATCGGCAGCAGGTCGGCCAGCGCCGAGATCTTCTCGCGGTGCAGCAGGATGCGGGCGTCCTCGAACACCGTCTCCTGGGCTTCGAGGTCGGTCGCGAAGTGCGCCGACACGTAGCCCTTGTCGAACTGCACGCCCTCGGTGATCTGGAGCTCGGTGGCCATCGAGGAGGACTCCTCGACGGTGATCACACCGTCCTCGCCGACCTTCTCGATGGCTTCGCCGAGCAGGGCGCCGATGGACTCGTCACGGGACGAGACGGTGCCGACCTGGGCGATGTTGTCGCGGCCCTTGACCGGGGTCGCCTTGGCCTTGAGGGCGTCGACGACGGCCTCGGCGGCGGCCTGGATGCCGACGCCGAGGGACATCGGGTTCGCACCCGCGGCGACGTTGCGCAGACCCACCCGCACCATGGCCTGGGCCAGGACGGTCGCGGTCGTGGTGCCGTCGCCGGCCACGTCGTTGGTCTTGGTCGCGACGCTCTTGGCGAGCTGCGCGCCCAGGTTCTCGAACGCGTCGTCCAGCTCGATCTCGCGGGCGATGGTCACACCGTCGTTGGTGACGGTCGGCCCACCGAACTTCTTGTCGAGCACGACGTGCCTGCCGCGCGGACCGAGGGTCACCTTGACCGTGTCCGCGAGCTTGTTCACGCCGCGCTCAAGGGCCCGACGAGCGTCCTCGTCGAAGCTGATCTGCTTGGGCATTGCTTAACCTCTCTTGATGCGAAACGCCCCGGGAAGCCCCGGTGATGGGGTTCGCCGGGGCGCCTTGCGTGTCAGCCGATCGTCAGTTGATGACGGCCAGCACGTCGCGGGCGGAGAGGATGAGGTACTCCTCGCCGTTGTACTTGACCTCGGTGCCGCCGTACTTCGAGTAGATGACGACGTCGCCGACAGCCACGTCCACCGGGACGCGGTTGCCCTTGTCGTCGATCCGGCCGGGGCCCACCGCGATGACCTTGCCCTCCTGGGGCTTCTCCTTCGCGGTGTCCGGGATCACGAGGCCGGAAGCGGTCGTGGTCTCGGCCTCACTGGCCTGGACGACGATCTTGTCCTCGAGCGGCTTGATGTTCACGCTCACCGGGCTGACCTCCACGGTCGTCGAAAGCGTTGGCAGGTTGCGTTTACGGCTCCTGCCACCCCGCCGTCGCGGGGGTCGGGGCGGTTGCTGGTGCCGTGCATCTAGCACTCTACCCATGCGAGTGCCAACGGTTCAACGAGCCCCCGTCACTCCATCCGGGCACCCAGTCCGGCGACGCCCTCCAAGTCGGCGCGGAACTGCTCGAAACCACGCCTCAGCGCCTCCGCCGCACCCTTCGTGACCACGTCACGGGCCTTGTCGTCGAAGTCGACCCCCTCCTCCGGGAACGGGAACGCGCCGCGCAGCGCGACCAGCGCACCGCCGACGGCGATGTCGGCCAGCGGTTCGAGGTCGAGCCACGGGATCGGCGGGTTCTCCACCTTGCCCGCGAGGGGGCCCCACGGGTCGAGCCACGGCCGCAGCCGGGGTTCGAGCTGGACGACCTGGTCGATCACCCAGTGCAGGGTCTGGCACGCGCTCGCCTGCCTGCCGAGCACGTCACGGGCGTGCACGCCGATCTGGAACAGCTCGCTGAGGTGCACCCGGCCCACGCTCGCGTCCGGCTGCATGAGGGTCGCCTCGACCAGCCGGTCCGACCAGACCAGGTCCCACCAGAACCGCGACCGCATGCACGTGATCCGGTCCGGCGGCGCGATCCACACGCCGACGTTGACGTAGTACTCCTTGATCTTGTCCAGGGCGTTGCGGCCGGACGGGCTGTACAGGAACCCGGTGTGCTTGGACAGGTGCGTGCCGGGGGTGCCGCCACCGCCGCCGGGGAAGTCGTCGAACCCGCCGCCCTCGACCACGCCGATCAGGTTCACGTTGACGAAGTGGTGCCAGGTGGAGTCGGTGACGACCCGGCCGACGTCGCAGCGGTGGCCGTCGTAGGTGGACACCACGCCGAAGCTGTGCGCCACGGTCGGCTGCTTGAGGTTCGCGCCCGCGTTCGACGACGCGGTGTTGCCCGCCGGCACGCGGCCCCGGGCGACGACCTCGGGTGACAGCTGCCCCGTGCCGTCGGTGGCGTCCGGGTACTCGGGCGAGCCGTCCCGGCAGGCTCCGGCCAGGCTGGACGGCACCCGCGTCTCGCCCTCGTGCGGGTGGTCCGGGAAGACGTCGATCCGGCCCGTCCGGCCGCACATCACCGGGTGCGGGTAGCGGGCTTCCTTCAGGATGTTGGCGTAGGTCGAGTAGAGCTTCAGGTCGAGCACCTGCGGCACGTCGTCGCTCTGGTCGCTGAACTGCGAGCCCGCGTCGTGGCCGACCCGGTTGGAGTCGTTGCGGCGGGCGGTTCCCATGCCGACCTCGCCGACGCCGAAGTCCGCCCAGTGGCGCATGTTGCGGACCCGGTCGACCGAGCCGCACAGGGCGTTGCCGAGGGACCCGTGGTCGCCGGTGGCGAAGATGCCACCGCCCTTGTTCATGTGCGCGGTCAGCGCGTTCAGCTCGGCGTCGCCGAGGCGGTTGGCCGGGAAGCGGCCGGGGTTGCCGGACCGGTTCGGGTAGCCGCCGTTGTGGAAGTTGGTCTCGATCCCGAACAGCCACACCTCGTCGAAGCCGGTGGGCGTGAAGTGGTTCGGGTCGTCGAACGCGAAGCCCTTGATGCTGCGGGCGATGCCCGGCGCGCCCAGCATGACGCCGGCGTTGGAGACGCCTGGCCGCAGGTGGGCCACGGTGATCTCGAACCGCACGTAGCTGCGGCCGTCGTTGAGCAGGATGTCCACGAAGGTCTGGAGACCGAAGTCGCCGAGGCCGAAGTCGAGCCCGCCGTCGGTGACCAGCAGGGTCTTGACCGTGCACGGTCGCCGCCAGGGGAAGATGATCGTCTGGTCTTCGAGGTGGAGCCTGGTGCGCCTGTCCACCAGGTCGACGAGTCGCTGGTTGCCTGTGCCGATGCCGTCCATTCGAGTGTTCTCGCAATCCGGTCGATGGGGGGCGGCGGTTGCCCCTCGTTGGACTGCGGAGTGCTGGATGCCCTGAGTAATACCTGCGTTCACCCGTTCGCCACTCTGTTCGGTCACGGTGAGCGCATGACCGTGACCCGACGTTCCCTGCTCATCGGCGGCGTGGCCCTCGCGACCGCGGCGACCGCGGGCGCAGGCTTCCCCAAGCTCGCCGACCCCTTCACGTTGGGCGTCGCCTCCGGCGATCCCCTCCCCGACAGCGTCGTGCTGTGGACGCGCCTCGCACCGCAGCCGCTCGCCGAGGACGGCCTCGGCGGCATGCCAGACCGGGTCGTCCCGGTGCACTGGGAATTGGCCGAGGACGAGCGCTTCCAGCACGTCGTGCGGCGCGGCGTGCAGCCCGCCAAGCCGGAGGCCGGGCACAGCGTGCACGTGGAGCCGTTCGGCCTGCGGCCCGGCCGCGAGTACTTCTACCGGTTCCAGGTGGACGGCCACCTGTCCCCGGTCGGCCGCACCCGGACCGCGCCCGACCCGTGGGTGCTCGGGCAGGACCTGACCATGTGCTTCGCGTCGTGCGCGCACTACGGCGAGGGCTACTTCACGGCGTACCGGCGACTCGCCGAGGACCACCCGGACGTGGTCCTCCACCTGGGTGACTACCAGTACGAGTACGCGGCGAAGGCGGCCGACGTGCGGACGGTGCTCGGCCCGGAGACCCGGACGCTGGCCGACTACCGGCTCCGGCACGCCCAGTACAAGACCGACGCCGACCTCCAGC
This sequence comes from Saccharothrix sp. NRRL B-16314, assembly GCF_000716595.1. GTDB lineage: Bacteria > Actinomycetota > Actinomycetes > Mycobacteriales > Pseudonocardiaceae > Actinosynnema. The sequence continues at coordinate 876,228 of NZ_JNXC01000001.1, read as the reverse complement.
TCGCGCACTCCGTCGCGCCGTGGGTCGTGGTGTGGGACGACCACGAGATCGAGAACAACTGGGCCGACGACGTGCCCGAGCAGCCCGACCCGAACTTCGCGGCACGGCGCGAGGCGGCGTTCAAGGCGTACTACGAGAACATGCCGCTGCGCCGGGGCGCGCGACCCGACGGCGTCGACCTCCAGCTGTACCGGCGGCTCGGCTGGGGCGGGTTGGTCAACTTCCACATGCTCGACACCCGGCAGTACCGGGACGACCAGGCGTGCGGCGACGGGTGGAAGACCTGCGAGGACGCCGCCCTGCCCGGTCGTTCGATCACCGGCGCGGCGCAGGAGGCGTGGCTGCTGGACGGGTTCCGCCAGTCCCGGGCGCGCTGGGACGTGCTCGGCCAGCAGGTGTTCTTCGCCGAGCGCGACCGCAAGGACGGGCCGGAGAAGGAGGTCTCCATGGACGGGTGGGACGGCTACCTCGCGTCCCGCGACCGGGTGACGCGCGGGTGGGTGGACGCGGGCGTGCGCAACGCCGTCGTGCTGACCGGTGACGTGCACGCCCACTACGCGGCGGACGTGAAGCTGGACTGGAACGACCCGGCGTCACCCACCGTCGGCACCGAGCTGGTGTGCTCGTCGGTGACGTCCGGCGGGAACGGCAACGACACGGTCGACCAGGTGCAGCTGCGGCTGAACCCGCACATCAAGCTGCACAGCCGGCGGCGCGGGTACGTGCGGACGAAGTTCACCGCGCAGGAGATGCGGGCGGACTTCCGCACGCTGCCGTACGTGCGCACGGCCGGGGCCGAGGCCACGACGCTCAAGTCGTTCGTCGTCGAGGACCGCAACCCCGGCCTGAACCCGGTGTGACCGCTGGTGCTTCCGGCGTTCCCCGCTTGATCAGCCGCGGATGACGTTGATCAGGGCGGTCCAGCTGTCCTTGCCGTGCCCCGCCTCGGTGGCGCGGTCGTAGAGGGCCTGGACCGCCCTGGGCAGCGCGGTGTCGAGCCCGGCGGTCTCGCTCGCGCCGACGACGTGCGCCGCGGTGGCGCCCATCATGGTCACGTTGGCCAGGTCGCCGGGGTGCCGGTCGGAGTCGACGTGCCGGGCGGTCTCGTCCACGTACATCGACAGCGAGGACAGCACGTCGGTGAGGTAGGGCGCGTACCGCTCGGCCGTGACGCCCGCCGACTTCACCAGCGCGATGCCGTGCAGCATCGCGGCCAGGGACGTGAGGAAGACGTCCAGCTGCGCCTGGTAGAGCAGCTGGGCGAGGGTGTGGTCCTCGCCCATGTAGTCCGCCCGGCCGATCACGGCGAGGGTCTCGGCGTGCCGGTCGAACACCTCGCGCGGACCGCTGTAGAAGACGTACGCGGACTCGTCGCCGACCAGGGGCGCGGGCACCATCACGCCGCCGACCAGCAGCTCGGCACCCCGTTCGGCCAGCCAGGCGGCGGCCTTGAGGGTGGTGTCCGGGGTGTCGGAGCTGAGGTTGACGACCACCCGGCCGGCCAGGTCGGCGCCGTCGAGGACGTCGTACATCGCGGCGTAGTCGGTGAGGCTGAGGACGACCAGCCGGCTCGCGGCGACGGCCTCGGCCGCGGTGGTGGCGCGGGTGGCGCCCAGGGCGACGACGGCGTCGGCGCGGGCGGGGGTGCGGTTCCAGACCGTCGTCGGGTGTCCGGCGGCGAGGAACCGGGTGACCATGGCCTGGCCCATCGGGCCGAGTCCGATCAGGGTCAACGGGGTCTTGTCGGTCATGTGCTCTCTTGCTCCTTCGGTGATGTGCTTCCCACCGTGGCCGAGGGCGCGCACGGTCCGCTGGGGGTTCGCTGGGGGTGCTCCGGTTACGGTCCGTGCGTGAGATTCGGGGTGTTGGGACCGCTCGGGGTGTGGACGGCCGGTGGTGAGGCGGTCCGGGTGCCGGAGGTCAAGGTCCGGCTGCTGCTGGCGGACCTGCTCGCGCACGAGGGGCGGCCGGTGTCGGCGGACCGGTTGGCGTTCGACCTGTGGGGTGACGAGCCGCCCGGCAACCCCGTGAACACGCTCCAGACGAAGGTGTCGCAGCTGCGGCGGGCGTTGGAGTCGGCCGAGCCCGGTGGTCGTTCGTTGGTGGCGCACGGGCCGGCGGGGTACGAGATCCGGGTCGACGCGTCCACTTTGGACGTGCTGCGGTTCCGGGAGCTGGTGGCCGCCGGGCGGATCGGCGAGGCGTTGGCGTTGTGGCGGGGTGAGCCGCTGGACGAGTTCGCCGACGCTCCGTTCGTGGCGCCGGTGGCGGCGCGGTGGAGTTCGGAACGGTTGGCGGCGCTGGAGGAATTCGCTCGTACGGGTGAAGTCGACCTGGCCGAGGAGGTGGCTCGGCACCCGATGCGCGAACGTTTGCGCGGCCTGCACATGCGCGCCCTGTACCGGGCCGGGCGGCAGGTCGAGGCGTTGGCGAGCTACGCCGAGCTGCGGCGGCTGCTGGCCGAGGAGCAGGGGTTGGAACCCGGCCCGGAACTGGCCGCACTGCACCAGGCGATGCTCAACCACGATCCAGCCCTCGACGCCCCGGTCCTCAGCGCCCCGGTCCTCAGCGCCCCGGTGGCCGGCCCTCCAGTGCCCGGCGCTCCAATGCCCGGCGCTCCGCTCGTCGGCGCTCCAGCTGTCGGCGCTCCGGCACCGGACACTTCGGCGCCGGGCGCTCCGGCACCCCACCTTTCGGCGTGCACGAACCTGCCCGTGCCGGTGAGCGACCTGGTCGGCCGGGACGAGGCGGTCGCGGACCTGTGCGAGCTGCCCAGTCGTGCCCGGCTGGTCACCCTCACCGGCCCCGGCGGGGTGGGCAAGACCCGGCTGGCGCTGGAGGTCGCGCGGCGGGTGTCCGTCGCGGACGGGGTGTGGCTGGTCGAGTTGGCGGGCGTCGGGCGGGCCGAGCAGGTGGTGAGCGCGGTCGCCGACGTGCTCGGCGTGCGCGAGGACACGTCGGGGATGGCCTTGGTGGAGGCGTTGCGCGCCCGTGAAGTGCTGCTGGTGCTGGACAACTGCGAGCGGCTGGTCGAACCGGTCGCCGCACTGGTGTCCCGGCTGCTGCGGGCGGCGGCGGGTCTGCGGGTGCTCACCACCAGCCAGGAACCGCTCGGCCTGTCGTTCGAGACGGTGTGGGCCGTCCCGCCGCTGGACATCTCGGACGCGGTCACGTTGTTCGCAGCGCGCGCTGCCGCCGCCGCTCCCGGTTTCACGCTGACTCCGTCCAACGCGGCGGTGGTCGAGGCGATCTGTCGACGGCTCGACGGGTTGCCGCTGGCCCTGGAGCTCGCCGCGACGCGGGTGCGCGGCCTGGGCGTGAACGCGCTGCTGGAGCGGCTGGACGACCGGTTCCGGCTGCTGGCCACGGGGCACCGTGACGCACCGGCCCGGCAGCGCACCCTGCGGGCGATGATCGACTGGAGTTGGGACGTCCTCGGTGAGGACGAGCGGATCGTGCTGCGGCGACTGTCCGTGCACGTGGACGGGTGTGCGCTGGACTCGGCGGAGGCCGTGTGCGCGGGCGGTGGCGTGGCTCCGGGTGATGTGTCGGACGTGCTGACCCGGCTGGTGAACCGGTCCCTGGTGGTGGCGCCGGAGCACACGGGCGAGCCGCGGTTCCGGCTGTTGGAGTCGGTCGCCGACTACGGGCGTGAACGGCTGCGTTCAGCGGGCGAGTTCGAGGAGGTTCGGCGGCGGCACGCGGCGTTCTACCTGGGGTTGGCCGAACGGGCGGACCCGGAGTTGCGCGGGGCGCGGCAGTTGGAGTGGTTGGACCGGCTGGATGCGGACACCGCGAACCTGCGTGCGGCGCACGACGCGTTGGACCCGGCGGGCGCGGGGCGGCTGGTGCGGGCGTTGACCTGGTACTGGTTCCTGCGCGGGCGGCTGCGGGAGGGGCGTCGGCTGATGACCGCTGCCGATCCGGTGACGGCGGCGTGGCGGGCGGGGTTCGGGGTGCTGCTGGGTGAGGCGGCCGATCCGTCCGCCCTGGCCGGGACGGCTTCGATCGTCGACCCGCTGGATCGGGCGCGGGCTCGGTGGTTCCTGGGTTACATCTTGTCCACAGTCGGCGATATGCCGACTGGTCAGCGGCTGACCGACCAGGCCTTGGAGGCGTTCGAGGAGCTGGGTGACGACTGGGGCGTGGCCGCCGCGCACAGCGACCGGGTGAGCCAGGCGCTGGCCGGCGGTCAGGTGGACGTGGCCCGGGAGGCCGCCGAGCGGTCTGCCGCGTTGTTCACCGCACTGGGTGAACGTTGGGGGCAGCTGAAGGCGTCGTTCGGGCTGGGCGTGCTGGCACAGCTGTCCGGGGACAACGCGTCGGCCGAGGCCGTGCACCGCGAGGGGTTGCGGGTGGCCGAGGAGCTGCGGTCGTGGCCGGAGGTGTCGTACAAGCTGTCGTGGCTGGGACGGGTGGCGCTGACCGACGGCGACTACGCGAAGGCCCGTGACCTGCACGAACAGGCTCGGCGTGCGGCGGCGGAGCACGGGTTCTCGCCGGGTGAGGCGTACGCGGAGACGGGGTTGGCGTTGGGCGCGCGGCGGGAGGGGCGGCTGGACGCGGCGGAGGCGCACTGGGACCGGCTGCGGTCGTGGCACCGGCGGGTCGGGTTCGAGGCGGGTGGCACGTTGGCGCTGGCCGAGTTGGGGTTCGTGGCCGAGTTGCGCGGTGACGCGGCGCGGGCGTTGGCGCTGCACTCGGAGGGGTTGGCGCTGGCCCGGCAGGTGGGTGACCCGCGGGCGATCGCGTTGGCGTTGGAGGGGGTGGCGGGGGCTCGGGCGCTGGCGGGTGACGCGGAGTCGGCGGCCCGGTTGTTGGGTGCGGCGACGGCGGCGCGGGCGTCCGTGGGCGTGCCGCTGCCGGCCGGTGAACGGGGCGACGTGGACCGGATCACCGCCGCGGCCCGTGAGGTGCTGGGGTCGGCCGGCTTCGAGGCGGCTTTCGCCGTCGGCCACGCCCAGTCCCTGACCACCACCATCCCGTGAGTCCTACGTTCAGGACCCGTGAGTCCTACGTTCAGGACCCCCGAGTTCAACGCTCAGAACGGCCCGGACCGACGCGAACGTTCAACTCACACGTCCTGAACGTAGGACTCACGCGTTCCCAACGTAGGACTCACGGGTCCTGAACGTAGGACTCACGGGGTCAGAGGATTTGGATGGTGGTCACCGGTAGGCCGGGGGTGGTGGAGAGGTCCAGGGACGACGGCTTGGCGTCGGCGGCGACCAGGTGGGCGCCCAGGGCAGCGATCATCGCGCCGTTGTCCGTGCACAGGCGGGGACGGGGAACGCGCAGCTCGAGACCCGCCTCGGCGCAACGCTCGGCGGCCAGGCCGGAGAGCCGCGAGTTCGCCGCGACGCCGCCGGAGATCACCAGCGTGTCCACGCCGAGGTCCTTGCAGGCCCGGATCGCCTTCGCGGTGAGCACGTCGGCCACCGCCTCCTGGAACGACGCGGCGACGTCCGCCAGCGGGATCTCCTCGCCCGCGCGCTCCTGCTTCTCGACCCACCGGGCCACCGAGGTCTTCAGGCCCGAGAACGAGAAGTCGTACTTCGAGTCACGCGGCCCGGTCAGCCCGCGCGGGAACGCGATCGCGCAGCCGTTGCCCTGCTTGGCGAGCTTGTCGATCGGCGGCCCGCCCGGGTACGGCAGGTCGAGCAGCCGGGCGACCTTGTCGTACGCCTCGCCCGCCGCGTCGTCCACCGTGGACCCGATCTCGGTGATCTTCTCCGCCAGGCCCTCGACCAGCAGCAGCTGCGAGTGCCCGCCGGACACCAGCAGCGCCAGGCACCGCTTCGGCAGCGGACCGTGCTGGAGGGTGTCGGCGGCGACGTGACCCGCGAGGTGGTTGACCCCGTAGAGGGGCTTGCCCAGCGCCGCCGCGTACGCCTTCGCCGCCGACACGCCGACCAGCAGCGCGCCCGCGAGCCCCGGTCCGGCGGTGACGGCGATCGAGTGCACGTCCCGCAGCTCGATCCCGGCCTTCTCCACCGCACGGCGCATGGTCGGGACCATCGCCTCCAGGTGCGCGCGGGACGCGACCTCGGGGACCACGCCGCCGAACCGGGCGTGCTCCTCCACGCTGGACGCGACCTCGTCGGCGAGCAGTTCCATCGCCCCGTCCGGGCCGAGCCGGACGATGCCGACGCCGGTCTCGTCGCACGAGCTCTCGATTCCGAGGATGAGCCGGTCAGTCACGGTTCGCGGGCCTTCCCATCGTGTATGCGTCGGCACCCGACGGCTGGTAGTAGCGGCGGCGCAGGCCGAGGTGCTCGAAGCCGTGCGCCAGGTACAGGTTGATCGCGGGCGCGTTGTCGGTGCGCACTTCCAGGAACACCGGCAGGCCCGCCTCGTCGGCCTTCGCCAGGAGCGTCCGCAGCAACGTCTTGCCGACGCCGCCGCCCTGGTGCGCGCCGGTCACCGCGATCGTGTGGACGCTGGACTCGAAGTCCGTCAGGCCGAGGCCCGCGTACCCGATCAGCGCGCCGCCGGCGTACGCGCCGACGTAGAAGTTGCCGTGGTCCAGCTCGCTGCGGAACGCGTCCTCGCTCCACGGGTCGTCACCGGCGAACAGCTCGTGCTCGATCTCCGCGCACCGCGGCACGTCCTCGTGGCGCAGCGGCGCGATCGTGACGGTGCCGGTGGTCACGCCTTCGTCACCCGCTTGCGGCCGGCCGGCTCCACCGCGTCGGGTCGACGCAGGTAGAGCGGGGTGAGGGCGGCCGGACGCGCCCCCGCGAGCAGTTCCTCGGCGGCCACCGCGACCAGCGACACCGGTGACGGGTAGCGCGCCTCCACGACGGGGAGCCCGATGACGTCGGCGTAGATCTCCGCGCCCTCCCCCGCCGCGTCGGACACGGCGGGCAGCTTGCCGACCAGGTCGGCGGGCCGGTCCACGTGCGGGCCGTCGGTGCGCCGGCCGGCCGCGTCGTAGGCCGCCCAGTACACCTCCTTGCGGCGCGCGTCGGTGGCGACCAGCAGCGGCCTGCCGGTGGCGGCGTCCAGCGCGATGGCGTCCGGGGTCGGCACGGGGTAGACGGGCCGGTTGAGGGCCTGTCCGAGGGCGGCCGCGGTGACCAGGCCGACGCGCAGGCCGGTGAACGGCCCCGGCCCCGAGCCGCACACGATGGCGTCGAGGTCGGCGAGCACGTGCCCGGCCTGTTCCAGCGCCTCCAGGAGGTGCGGGGTCAGCAGCTCGCCGTGCGCCTTCGAGTTCACCGTCACCCGCCCGGCGAGCAGGCGCGGCGGCGAATCGGGCGTCAGTTCCACCACGCCGGCCGTGACGGCGGGCGTGGCAGTGTCCAGAGCTAGCACCAGCACAACAGACAAGGGTACGGGTGGCACAAGCCACACTGGACTTGACGTCCACGTCAAGGCGGAGGATCGGGTCTGTGCGCATCGGAGAACTGGCGCGGCGGGGTGGGACGACCACTCGCGCACTGCGCTACTACGAGTCCCTCGGGCTGCTGTCGTCCCGACGCGGGGCGAACGGCCAGCGCGAGTACGACGAGGACGACCTGCGGCTGGTGAACGAGATCCGCTCGCTCGCCGACATCGGGTTCGCGCTGGAGGACACCCGCCCGTTCGTCCAGTGCCTGCGTGACGGCCACCGCACCGGTGACGCCTGCCCGGCGTCCGTGGAGGTGTACCGGCGCAAGGTCGCCGAGCTGGACGCCTGCATCAGCCGGCTGCAGGCGGTCCGGGACCAGGTGCGCGCGCAACTCCAGGAAGCCGAGCAGAGGAGCAGGCCGTGCGGACGTTGACCGACGACGAGTTCACCGAGGCAGTGGGTACGGGCAACGTCCTGGTGGAGTTCCGCGCCGACTGGTGCGGGCCGTGCCGGATGCTCGAACCGGTGCTGGCCGAGATCGACCGCGAGCGCGACGACCTGACCGTGGTCAAGGTCGACACCGACGCCAGCCCCCGCACCGCGCGCGACCAGCAGATCATGTCCGCGCCGACGCTCCAGCTCTACAAGGACGGCGAGTTGGTGGCGCAGACGGTCGGCGCCCGGCCGAAGATCCACCTGTTGGCGTGGCTCGAACCACACTTGTGATGCGCACGACGGTGGAGCACTCCACTGTAGGGGGATGCTGCTGCCAGCGTTGGCCTCGCCGTCGCCGAAGATCGCGCCGAAGATCGCCCTGAGGTTCCCCGAACGGGAACTGACGTACGAGCAGTTGGCCGCCGAGGCCCGCCGCGTCGCCTACGGGCTGGTGGGCAAGCGGCGGGTCGCGGTGTGGGCGCGGTCGACGCCCGAGACGTGCGTGGTGGTCGTCGGCGCGTTGCTCGCGGGCGTGCCGGTCGTGCCGCTCAACCCGAAGGTCGGCGAGAAGGAACTCGCGCACATCCTCGCCGACAGCACACCCGACCTGGTCGTCGACGACGAGCTGCCGCGCGGTGAGCCGGTCGACCTGCCGGAGCCGGACGGCGAGGCGCCCGCGCTGATCGTCTACACCAGCGGCACGACCGGGCCGCCGAAGGGCGTGGTGCTGCCGCGACGCGCGCTCGCCACGAACCTCGACGCGTTGGCACAGGCCTGGGAGTGGACCGAGGACGACGTCGTGGTGCACGGGCTGCCGCTGTTCCACGTGCACGGCTTGGGTGTCGGGGTGCTCGGCCCGTTGCGGCGCGGCGGGACCGTGCACCACCTGGGGTCGTTCAGCGTGGCGAAGGCGGCTCAGGCGTTGGCCTCGGGCGGCACGATGATGTTCGGCGTTCCCACGATGTACCACCGGATCGCGGGCGAGCCCGAGCACGCCGCCGCCTTCGGCAAGGCCCGGCTGCTGGTGTCCGGTTCGGCCGCGCTGCCCGCGTCGGTGCACGAGCGCATCGAGCAGCTGACCGGCCGGCGGGTGGTCGAGCGGTACGGGATGACCGAGACGTTGATGAACACGAGCGTCCGCGCGGACGGCGACCGGCGGCCGGGCACGGTCGGGCCGCCGCTGGACGGCGTGGAGGTCCGGGTCGTCGGCGAGGAGCCGGGCGAGATCGAGGTGCGCGGCCCGAACCTGTTCCTGGAGTACCTGAACCGGCCGGACGCCACCCGGGACGCGTTCCACGACGGCTGGTTCCGCACCGGTGACCTGGCCGTGGTCGACCCGGACGGGTACCTGCGGATCGTCGGCCGGCGCGCCACGGACCTGATCAAGAGCGGCGGCTACAAGATCGGCGCGGGCGAGATCGAGAACGCCCTGCTGGAGCACCCTTCGGTGGCCGAGGTGGCGGTGACCGGCGAGCCGGACGACGACTTGGGCGAACGCGTGGTGGCGTGGGTCGTCGCGCGCGGCGAGGCCCCGGCGCCGGAGGTGCTGAGCGACCACGTGGCCCGGCTGCTCTCGCCGCACAAGCGACCGAGGGTGGTGCGCTACCTGGATGCGTTGCCGCGCAACGACATGGGCAAGGTGCTGAAGCGGGAACTCCGGTGAACCCCCTGGGCTGGCCGGGCTACGAGGAGCAGCTCGCGCGGGCGCGGGAACGGTCCGGTGGCGCCGAATCGGTCTCGTGGCGGCGGCGCCGGCACGCCGTGGTGATCACGTTCGACTTCCGGTTCCTCGGCGGTTCGGTGGGCACGGCGACGGGCGCGCTGATCGAGGAGGCGTTCACCGAGGCGCGGGCCGCGCACCTGCCCGTGGTGTCGATGATCGCGACCGGTGGCAGCCGGATGCAGGAGGGGATGCTGTCGTTGCGGCAGCTCCAGCGGGTGACGCGGCTGTGCGCGGCGCACCGGCAGGCCGGGCTGCCGCACGTGTCGGTGCTGTGCGACCCGACCACCGGCGGCCTGTGGGCGTCGCTGGGTGCGGGTGCGGACGTGGTGATCGCGGTGTCCGGCGCGCAGGTCGGGTTCGCGGGCAGCAGGGTGCGGCCGGCCGACGACCCCGCCTACACGGCCGAAGGCCAGTTCGCGGCCGGGACGGTCGACCTGGTGGTGTCCCGCGACGAAGTCGACCCGATCGTGTCACGGACCCTGGACCTGTTGACCCGTGGTGACGCCGTGCCGGCGGAGGTGCCGCGCGCTCTGGGCGCTCAGGAACTGCCCGAGAACGGGTGGAGCGCGGTGTCGGGAGCGCGCGCTCCGGAACGTCCGCGTGCGGCTGCCTACCTCGACGACTACTTCGACTTCCGCGTGCCGATCAGCGGTGACCGCGCGGGCGGGGTGGACGCGGGGATGCTGTGCGGCATCGGGCGGCGGGGAGGGCGGGCCATCGCGTTCGCCGCGCAGACCGGCACCGCCACCACGCCCGCCGGGTTCCGCACGGCGTCCCGGCTGATCCGGCTGGCCGAGCGGTTCGCGCTGCCCGTGTTGACCTTGGTGGACACGCCCGGCGCGGCCAACGACGCGGCGGCCGAACGGGCCGGGGTCGGCGCGGCCATCGCGGAACTGTTCACGACCGTCGCGGAAGCCCGCGTGCCGATCACCACGCTGGTGATCGGGGAGGGCGGGTCCGGTGGCGCGTTGGCGCTGTCGTCGCCGGAGCACACGTGGATCACGCCCAACGCCTACTTCTCGGTGATCGCGCCGGAGCCGGCGGCGGCGATCCTCAAGCGCGACGACGTGCCGCAACTCGCCGACGACCTGCGGCTGCGTCCCCAGGATTTGGTGGAGCTGGGCGTGGTGCGCGGTATCCCGGATCACCGGTAGTCCACAGGCAGCCACCAGTTGTCCACAGGCCCGCCGCGATCACCGCCAACCGTCGGTCCCCGTCGGTAAGATCAAAGCAGGGGTCCCCTGGCGGGGACGCCTGCGTAGCGTGGGTCCGGCGGCCCGCGTCAGTCCAGCGGCCCGCGTCAGTCCGACAGCCCGCTCAGCCCGACAGCCCGCGTCAGCCGCATCCATCCGGCGGCCCGACAGCCCGCGTCAGCCCGCATCCATCCGACAGGTCCCGTCAGCCCGGCAGCCCGCGTCCATCCGACAGCCCTCGTCAGGCCGGCAGGTCGCGCTCGGTCCAAGCGCCGTGCGGGTGCAGGTGGGCGATCCGCACGTCGTCGTCCTGCCGTTCCAGCCTGATCAGCAGGTGGTCCTCGGACAGCCGCTCGGCCGCGCCCTCACCCCACTCCACGGCCACCACCGCGTCGACCAGGTCCGTGTCCAGGTCCAGGTCGTCCAACTCGTCCAGGTGCCCGCCGAGCCGGTAAGCGTCCACGTGCACCAACGGCACACCGCGGCCGTTCGGCGCCGGCTCGTGCACGCGGGCGATCACGAACGTCGGCGAGCTGACCCGGCCCGTCACGCCCAGACCGGCCGCCAGCCCGCGCACCAGCGCCGTCTTGCCCGCGCCCAACGGCCCGGACAGCAGCACCAGGTCACCGCCCCGCACCAGACCACCCAGCTTGCGCCCGAACTCCTCGGTGTCCTGCACCTCGGGGAGCGTCACGCTCACGCTCGTCGCCACCACCGTCGCCCGCTTTCCGACCGTTCGACGGCACTGCGCCGAACCAGACCGACCAGGTGCCCGGTGACCAGGTCGGGTTGTTCCAACATGAGCATGTGACCCGCGCCGGACACGCGGACCAGTTCGCCGTGCGGCATCTCCTCGGCCATCCGCTCGGCGTGCGAGAACGGCGTCAGCTTGTCCGCGTCACCGCTCATCACCAGCACCTCGCAGTGCCGCAGACCGGCCAAGGCCTTGTACCTGTTGTGCGTGCCGAGGGTTTCCAGGAACTCGGTGAGCACCTGCACCGTAACGCCGTTGATCATCTGTTCCATCAGGTCCACCAGCGACGGGCTGATCTTGCCGGCACCGAACGCCAGCGCCCTGATCCCGCTCCAGGTGAGCGTGGTCGACCGCTTGCGCACCCACTCGACGAGGCCCGGTTGCAGGCCCGCGATCCGGCTGACGCCCAACGTCACCGGGTTGTAGCGGGACAGCATCGACTTCGGCAGACCCGCACCGCCGACCGCGCCCGCCGCGGTGCCGACGAGGGCCACGCCGCGCACCCGTTCGGCGAACAGGTCCGGCCGCTCCTCGGCCAGCGCCATGATCGTCATGCCGCCCATGGAGTGGCCGACCAGCACCAACGGGCCTTCGGGCGCCATCGAGCGGATCACCGCGTCGAGGTCCTTGGCGCACTGGTCGATCGTGCTGCCCTCGGCGCTGGACCGACCGGAACGGCCGTGGCTGCGCTGGTCGTAGATCACCTGGCGCACGCGCGGCTCGGTGAGGGTGGCCAGGTCACGTCGCTGGAAGTGCCAGCAGCGGCGGTCCAGGGCGAAACCGTGCACGAGGACGACCGTGACCTCGGGTTTTCCACCGTCCTGGGGGTCGACCTCCTCGACCGACAGCGGCACGCCGTCGTCCGCCGCGACGGTGGACTCCCGGTTGGGCGTGAGGCGGCCCAGGGGTTCGTCGGCGAGCGGGTCGTCGGCGCGGCGGTCGAGCTCGACCTTCTTCTGGTTGGCCGCGACACCGACCGCGACGCCCGTCGCGGCGGCGCCGAGGATGCCGCCGGCCCAACCGACGGCCTTCCACACCGTGTTCACCGGCGGGACCCCGTGTACGTCCTTGCCACCCTCGGCCGGTACATGCCGGTGACGATCTCGTAGTCGATGGTGCCGGTGGTGTCGGCCCACTCGCGGGCCGTCGGCTCGCCCTCGTCACCGGCTCCGAACAGCACGACTTCGTCCCCCTCGGTCACCACGTCGTCGCCGCAGTCGACCACGATCTGGTCCATGCAGATGCGGCCGACGACCGGGCGGCGCTTGTGGGCGAGCCACACGTGCATCCGGTTCGAGAGGCTGCGCGGCACGCCGTCGGCGTAACCGACGGGCACCAAGGCCAGGTTCGTGTCGTTCTTGGCGGTCCAGCTCAGACCGTAGGACACGGATTCACCCGCCGGGATGCGCTTCGTGAGGGCGACTGCGGAGCGGAACGTCATCACGGGGCGGAGGTCGGCCGGTACGGGGACCGGGTTGAGGCCGTAGATCGCGATACCGGGGCGGACGAGGTCCAGGTGGAGGTCCGGGCGGGTGATGACGGCGGCGGAGTTGGCGATGTGCCGGCGTGGGTCGAGGCCTGCGGCGAGGGCTTCGCGGTAGGCGTCGTCGAAGCGTTCGGCCTGGGCGTCGGTGGCGGGGTGGCCGACCTCGTCGGCCACGGCCAGATGTGACCAGATCGAGTGAACTTCGATGTTCGCCGTCTTGGCGGCCAGGTCGACCAGCTCGGACCAGTCGGCGGCCGGGCAGCCGTTGCGGGACAGGCCCGTGTCGATCTTGAGGTGGACGCGCGCGGTCCTGCCGGCCTTCCCGGCCGCTGCGGCGATGTCCTTCAGCTGCGTGATCGAGGAGGCGGAGAGGTCGACATCCTGCTCCACGCCGGGGGCGTAGTCCGTTCCAGACGGGTCCAGCCAGGCCAGGATCGGCACCGTGCACCCGGCCGCCCTCAGCGTGAGGGCTTCGGTGAGCGAGCAGGAACCGAGCCAGGTCGCACCCGCGTCGACGGCCGCTCTCGCCACCTCCACGGCGCCGTGCCCGTACCCGTCGGCCTTGACGACGGCCATCGTGTCGGCGTCCTTGGCGAGGCCGTCGAGGTAGGCCACGTTGTGCCGGAGGTTCTCGAGGTCGATCACGACCTCAGCGCGAGGAGCAGCCATAACACCGCTCATGGTGACACAACCGCCTACCGGCGGTTCCAGTGCCCGAACCCGCGAGCCACCCCCCACCCCGTCGTGAGTCCTACGTTCCCGTCCCGTGAGTCCTACGTTCAGGACACGCGAGTCCTTCGTTCGGAACGACCGTGTCCTACGTTCGGAACCCCTGAGTTCAACGCTCAGTACGAGGACTGTTCTGAGCGTTGAATTCGGGGGTCCTGAACGTAGGACTCACGCGTTCCGAACGTAGGACTCACGGGGGCTGAACGTAGGACTCACGGGGGTGGGGGGTGGACTCGCGGGTGGTGCGGATGGCGTCGGGGAGGGCGCGGAGGAGGGCGGTGGCGGGGATGGGGGCTCCGTTGGCGGCCAGGGCGGCGGCCAGGGCGTGGACCTTGGCGGCGGCACCGGCGGCCAGGACGGGGTCCAGGCGGGCGGCCAGGAGTGAGCCCAGGAGGCCGGAGAGGACGTCGCCGGAGCCGGCCGTCGCGGCCCACGAGGTGCGGGCGCGGTTGACCAGGACGCGGCCGTCCGGGCCGGCGATCACGGTGGCGTGGCCCTTGAGGAGCACGACGGCGTTGTAGCGCTTGGCGGCCCTCTGCGCGGCGGCGACGCGATCGGCGCCGACGGGGCCGGCCAGGCGTTCGAACTCGCGGTCGTGCGGGGTCAGCACGAGCGGGGTGTCGGGGTCGCGGGCGTCCCACAGGTCCGGGTTGTTGGCGAGCATGGTGATCGCGTCGGCGTCGGCGCACACCGGCACGCCCGCCTCCAGGACGGTCCGGAGTACCGCCTCCGCGCCCAACCCGGTGCCCACGCCGGGGCCGACCACCCACGCCTGCACCCGACCGGCGTCCGTGATCGACCCGGTGCAGATCGCCTCCGGCCACCGCGCCCGGACGCCCTCGGCCGCCGCACCCGCGTACCGGACCATCCCGGACGTCCCCAGCAACGCCGCACCGGTCGCCAGCACCGCCGCGCCCGGGTAGGTCGCCGAACCGGCGGCGACGCCCGTGACGCCCTGCGTGTACTTGTCGTCGTCCGGCCCCGGCACCGGCCACGCCAGGCCGACGTCGGCGGCGTCCAGTTCGGCCAGGTCGGGCCCGGCCAACTCGGCGTCCAGCCCGATGTCCACCAGCCGCACGTCGCCGCAGTCCGCCAACGCGTGCACGGGCTTCAGGCAGCCGAACGTCACGGTGGTGTGCGCGCGCACGGCCGGTCCGGAGATCGCACCGGTGTCGGGGTCGATCCCGCTGGGCAGGTCGACCGCGAGCACCGGCGCGTCGAGGTGCGCGACGTGCTCGGCGGCGTCCGGGCGGAGCGGACCACGGGCGGACAGGCCCACGATGCCGTCGATCACCAGGTCGACGTCGGCCAAGCGGGGCACCACCCGGCCGCCGACGCGACGGAACGCGGCCAAGCCCTCCGCGTGCACACGATCAGGTGTCAGCAGGACAGCGGACACGGCGACTCCGCGCTTGCGGAGGTAGTAGCCGGCCCACAGCGCGTCACCGCCGTTGTTGCCCGCTCCGACGAGCAGGCCGACCCGCCGCTTGCCCGCGAGCAGCTCCGACGCCACGACCGCCACGCCGAAGGCCGCCCGGCGCATCAGCGCGCCCGGCGGCGCGACCGCCATGACGCGTTCCTCCGCCGCCCTGACCCGTGCCGCAGTCCACAGACCCCGCATGGGGCCAAGCCTGCCCTACTCGACCGTGACGGACTTCGCGAGGTTGCGCGGCTTGTCCACGTCGTAGCCGCGGCTGCGCGCGATCTCCGCCGCCAGCACCTGCAACGGCACGGTCGAGATCAACGGCTGGAGCAGCGTCGGCACCGCCGGGATCTCGATCAGGTGATCCGCGAACGGGCGAACCGTCTCGTCACCCTCTTCGGCGATCACGATCGTGCGCGCACCGCGTGCCTGGATCTCGGAGATGTTCGACACCAGCTTGGAGTGCAGCACCGCACGCCCCTTGGGCGACGGCATGACCACGACGACCGGCAGGCCCTCTTCGATCAGCGCGATCGGACCGTGCTTCAACTCGCCCGCCGCGAAGCCCTCGGCGTGCATGTAGGCGAGTTCCTTGAGCTTCAGCGCGCCTTCGAGCGCCACCGGGTAGCCGACGTGCCGGCCGAGGAACAGCACGGCCTTCGAGTCGGCCAGCTCACGGCCCAGCGCGCGGACCTGCTCGACCGTGCCGAGCACCTTCTGCACGGCGTCCGGCATGGCCTCCAGCTGGTGGAACTCCTGCGCCACCTCGTCCGGGTACTTCGTGCCGCGCGCCTGCGCCAGCGCCAGGCCGACCAGGTAGTTCGCCGCGATCTGGGCGAGGAACGCCTTGGTCGACGCGACACCGATCTCCGGACCGGCGTGCGTGTAGAGCACGGCGTCGGACTCGCGCGGGATCTGGGCCCCGTTCGTGTTGCACACCGCCAGCACGCGGGCCTTCTGCGCGCGGGCGTGCCGGACGGCTTCCAGCGTGTCGGCCGTCTCACCGGACTGCGACACGGCGACCACCAGCGTGTCCCGGTCCAGCACCGGGTCGCGGTAGCGGAACTCGCTGGCCAGCTCGACCTCGACGGGCAGCCGGGTCCAGTGCTCGATCGCGTACTTGGCGACGAGGCCGGAGTGGTAGGCCGAGCCGCAGGCGACGACGAAGACCTTGTCCACGTCCCGCAGGTCCTGGTCGGACAGGCGCTGCTCGTCCAGCACGATCCGGCCGTCGAGGAAGTGGCCGCGCAGCGTGTTGGCCAGCGCCTCCGGCTGCTCCTCGATCTCCTTCAGCATGAAGTACTCGTGGCCGCCCTTCTCGGCGGCCGACAGGTCCCAGTTGACGGTGAACGGCTTGGCTTCCGCCGGCTCGCCGTCGAAGTCGGTCACGGTGTAGCCGTCGCGGTCGATCACCACGACCTGGTCCTGACCCAGTTCGACGGCCTCGCGGGTGTGCTCGATGAACGCGGACACGTCGCTCGCGACGAACGTCTCGCCCACGCCGACGCCGACGACCAGCGGTGACGAGCGGCGGGCGGCGACGACCAGGTCGGGGTGGTCGGCGTGCGTCACGACCAGGGTGAACGCGCCTTCGAGGCGGCGGACCACCAGCCGGACGCTCGCCGTCAGGTCGCCCTTGGTGTCGCCCTCGTCGTACGCGCGGGCGATGAGGTGCGCGGTGGTCTCGGTGTCGGTGTCGCTGGCCATCTCGACGCCGGCGGCTTCCAGCTCGGCGCGGAGGGTGGCGAAGTTCTCGATGATGCCGTTGTGCACGACGGCGACGCGACCGGTGACGTCACGGTGCGGGTGCGAGTTGCGGTCGACCGGCGCGCCGTGGGTGGCCCAGCGGGTGTGCCCCATGCCGGCGGTGCCCGCGAAGCCCTCGCGGCCGACCTCGTCCAGGCGGGTCTCCAGGTTCGTCAGCCGACCCGCCTTGCGTTCGACGGCGAGGCCGCCCGCGCCGTCGAGCACCGCGACGCCCGCCGAGTCGTAGCCCCGGTACTCCAGCCTGCGCAGCCCGTCGAGCACGACGTCGAGCGCCGACCGGTGGCCCACATATCCCACGATTCCGCACACGGGGACAGCGTAACTAGACCAGGGCCATCACCCTAAAGGGCCACTTCAGGACGTTTGCGCTGGTAGTGGACATTATTGGTGTAGACCAATCGTTGCGTGCGCGGCGCGGGCACGATCGACTACCGTTCGCGTGGTGAGCGGCTACTCGGCGAAGCAGGTGCTCGACCAGCTCAGCAGGCCGGGCGAACACCCCGTGCTGCGCGGCGACCTGGCGTTGGTGGGACTCCCCGGCCTGATCTACACGCCCTCGGCCGGGCTGGGACTGCCCGCGGTGGCCTTCGGGCACGGCTGGTTGCAGCCGGTCAACCGGTATCGGGCGCTGCTGCGGCACCTGGCGTCGTGGGGGTTCGTGGCGGCTGCGCCCGGGACCCAGCGGGGGCCGTTGATGTCGTCCCGGCTGCTGGCCGGGAACCTGCGGACCACGCTCGACATCTGCACCGGCGTGCGACTGGGCGACGGCGGGATCAGCGTCGACGCGGCACGGCTGGCGGTGGCCGGTCACTCGATGGGCGGAGGCGCGGCGGTGCTCGCCGCGGCCGACGACCCGCGGGTCCGGGCCGTCGTGACGTTGGCCGCATCGGAGACCCGGCCGTCCGCGCTGGACGCGGCGAGGCGGGTGACGGCGCCGGGGTTGCACCTGGCCGGCGGTGAGGACCGCATCGCGCCGCCCGTCGGGCACGCGGAGGCGATCGCGGAAGCGTGGCAGGGGCCGGTGCAGCTGCGGTCGTTGCCGAAGACCAGCCACCTGGGTTTCGCCGAGGGTCGGCACTGGAGCGAGCTGCTGCTGGACGGCAAGGGCGAGCGCTCGTCGCAGAAGCTGGCGCGGGCGTTGATGACGGCGTTCCTGCTGCGCATCCTCAAGGGCGAGAAGCAGTGGGACGTGCTGCTGGACGGCGACGTGAAGGGCGCCGCGCTGACGTACCAGCGCGGCGCACTCGTCCACCGCTGACGACGGCACGGCCCGTGAGCCGTGCCTCTCGCGTCAGGTCAGCCAGCTCTGGCCGCTGAGGTCGTCGTCGTCATCGACCGGCGACGGCCGACGACGCTGGACCACCGGCGGCGGGGGTGGGAGTGGGGTCGGGAGCTGGGGCGGGGGCGCGGCCTGGAAGGACTGCGGCGCGACCGGAGCGGGTGCGGTGTCCGGCTCGTCGTCCTCCGGGCCGAGGGCCAGCTCGCCCGAGGACTGCGGCCCGCGTTCCCACTGCGGCTTGCGAGCGGGCTGGGAGCCCGCGGCGGCGAGCTGCTGCGCCTTCTCCTGGAGCTTCGCGCGTTCGGCCGCCAAGCGCTCGTCGCGTTCCTTCGCCTCGGCGGCCAGACGTGCCTGGCTCTCCCGCAGCACACCGGTGACCTCGGCGTTCGCCCGCCGGAACCGCTCGGTCTGCTCCGCGAACGCCTGCTGCACCTTCGGGTCGACCACGATGACGGTCACGGTCAGCGGCCTCCTTCTTCACCGAGCACGCCCTGGACCCGGCTCAGGCTCAGGTCGTCGTCGAACAGCGATCCGGTGGTCCGCCACTGGCTCGGGCTGCGCTCGTTGTCGCCGCCGCCCTGCTGACCGCCACCGGCGGGCATCCCGCCGCCCATCATGCCCCCGGCCATGCCGCCCGCCATGCCGCCGCCCGGCTGGCCGGCGCTGCTGCCGTCCTGCATGGAGGGCAGGGTGGCCGATCCGGGCTGGGCCGCCTGGGAGGCGTTCGTGTCGGCGAGGCCGTGGTCCGCCGCGTCGGCGGACGGGCTGCTCCACGGGCTCTCGGCGCCGCCCGGCGAACCGCTGGGTGAGCCGCCGAGCACGGAGTCGGCGCCGTCGAAGCCGCTCGGTCCGCCGAACATGGAGGCGCCCGACGTGGAGGTCGTGCCCTCGGTGTTCAGGGTCAGGGGCGGTGCGAAACCGGAGTCGGAGCGGGGTGCGAAGTCCTGGAAGGACGACGCTGCCGCGGGCTCGGTGAAGCCGGGCGCGAAACCGGAGTCGGGTGCGGGCATCGCCCGGAAGCCGGAACCCGGACCACCGCCCGCGCCACCGCCGCCGCCCATGCCGCCGCCGTCCGCGGGCATCGCGCTGAAGCCGGGGCCCGCGACACCGCCCCCGGCGGGCATCGCGCTGAAGCCCGGAGCCGCACCACCACCGGCACCGCCGCCTGCGCCACCGCCTGCGGCACCGCCAACGCCGCCGCCCTCGGCGGGCATCGCGCTGAAGCCCGGTGCCGCACCGGCCTCGGCCGGCATCGTGGTGAAGTCAGGGCCACCACCCATGCCACCGCCCACGCCGCCGCCGTCGACGGGCATGGCGCTGAAGCCCGGTGCCATCGCACCCTCGGCGGGCATCGTGGTGACCGGCTCGGTGAAGCCCGGCACCGCGCCCTCGGCGGGCATCGTCGTCACCGGCTCGGTGAAGCCCGGCATCGCACCCTCGGCGGGCATGGCGCTCAACGTCGGCTCGCCCATCGCGGGCATCGGCGCGGCGGCGTCCATGCCCGGGATGCCGGCCACGCCCTTGTCCGCGTCGTCCTCGCCGAACTCGACGCCGTACTCCTGCGGTTCGCCCGCGCCGTCGTCCACGGTGAGGTTGATCTCACCCGTCAGCGGGTCGACCTCGGCGGTGATCGACAGGCCGTCCAGCTCGATCAACGCCTTGCCGTCCGCACCCGCCTCGATCGGGACCGCGCCGTCACCACCGCCCGTGCCGCCGACCGCACCCGGCGTGGCGGGGGTGCCGGCGGGCGTGGCGGCGGTCGCTCCCGCCAGCGCGCCGGCCAACGCCGCCCCGCCGTTCTGACCCATCAGGGCCTTCGCGGCGTCCGGGTTGTTGCTGAAGTCGACGTCGTAGGTCTTCGGCGGGCTCTGCGGCGTGTCGACGGTGATCTTGACGTGGCCGTTCGCGTCCGGCTCGGTGATCTGGATCTCGTTGTCACCGCTCTTGATGGTGACGGTCTCCGGCGCCTCTTCGCCCTTGAGGCCGTCGGGTGCGCCGTCGGGCTTGCCGTCACCGTCGAGGTCGTCCGGCTTGCCGTCGCCGTCGGTGTCGCCCGGCACGTCGGGCTTGCCGTCGCCGTCCTTGTCCAGCGGGTTCTCCGGCTTCGGCATCTCCGGCACGCCACCGCCGCCACCGGGCGGGCCACCACCGGGGGTCCCACCGCCGGGCGTCCCACCACCAGGGGTGCCGCCGCCCGGAGTCCCACCGGGCTGCTCGACCTTCTCCCGGTCGCCGCCGTCCTCGCCGAACACGGGCGGGTCTCCGACCTGGCCGAACGGCTGGTCCTTGATCTGGCCTTCCAGCTGGCCGAACATCGTGTCGTAGGCGGTCTGGACGCCCATCTGCACGGCCTTGCAGTAGCCGTCGAACGCCTGCTGCTTGCCGTCGAACTCCTGGCACAGGCCGCGCAGCTTCTGCTTGGCCTCGTCCATCAGGCGCTGCCGGACCTCCTTGGCGTGGTCCGCCCACCCCATGAAGTTGCCGATGATGCCGCCGACCGGACCGCCGAGCACGATGCCGATCGCGCCGCCGATGAGCATGTCCGGGATACCGGAGAACCAGTCACCGAGGCTGAAGTCGCTCTCGTTGATGTCACCGCGGGCCATCCGGATCTGCTTCTTCGCCTCGTCCACCGACAGGCCGCCGCACTGCTCGGCGTACATGTCGTGGATGTGCTGCGCGAATTCCTTGACCTGCTGCTGGATCGTGGTCACGCCGGTCACGATGGTGCCCGGCGCGTTCTTCGTGTCCTGGATGAAGGTGCCGGCGGTGTTGAGGAACTTGCCGTTGTAGCCGTTGGCGGCCTGCGCGGCCTCGCCCTCCCAGGACGCCAGCCCGTTCCACGCGGTGCCGAGGCCGTTCTGGTGGTTGTCCAGGTCCGCGACCGCTTTGTTGATCTTGTCGGCGTCTTCGCGGAACTTGCCGAAGTCGATGTCGCGGACTTCGTCGTAGTTCTTGTAGATGTGGCCCTTGAGATCGGGGGCCTGGCCGCCGTGACCGGCGAGCGGCGCGGCCTCCTGGTAGATCGGGATGAACTTCTCGAAGAACCGCAGGCCGGGTGCGCCCGCGTCGATCAACTCGTTGGAGTTGCCGAAGTCGCCGGTCTCGTTGAGCACCTTCTGCGTGCTGCCGAGCTCGCGCTCTTCCTTGGCCTCGGCGACGAGCTTGTCCGCCTCGCCCCCCTCCATCGTCCAGTCGCCGTGCCGCACTTCCTGGCCGGCGTTGAAGGCGAGGCTGCCGCCGAGGGTCACGGGGGCGAGCAGGACTCCGCCCGTGTGCTGCCAGAAACCGGGGTCGTTGGGCACTTCGACGCCGTTCGCCTCGGCGTAGCGCCGGACGTCCTCTTCACTGCCACCGGCGCCCGCCAACGCGCGGACCAGCTGCTGCTTGGTCTCCGGCGTGACGTTGGGGTCGTCGAGGAGCTGCTTGATCTCGTTCTGGTCGGCCACCTCGTCACCCCTTGAACTGGTCGCTGGTGGCGGATTCGTTGCTCTCGTACGTCTTCGCCACGTCCTTGAGGCGCAGCGCGACGTTGCTCGCCTCTCGACCGAACGTCTCCATGCTGGCCTGGAGGCGGTCGAAGTAGACCTTGTACTTGGTCTCGGTGCCCTGGAACTTCCGGCCGACCTGGCCCGCGCCCACCGCCGGCGTCACCGAGTTCTTCAGCTGGATTATGTCCGCGCTGTGATCCTCGTACTGCTTGGCAGCGTTCTGCAGTTCACCCGGCCCAACACCGAAGCCCGCCATCGAATGCCTCCCCGTTTCCCCGGATCAGACGCCGGAAAACCTGCTCCGGTTCCTCGAACAGGGTGCCGGCTCGGGCCGGTCCGCAGACCGGGAACGGGGATTGCGGTTGCTCGGGCAAACGCGATCCGCGCCGTGTCCCGCACCAGGGCGATCCGGTTCGGTAACGCTGTCTCAGCCCTGTGGTGACGGCGGACCGCCGGTGGGCGGTTGCGGCGGGTAGGGCGGCCCTGGCGGCTGCCCTGGGCCTGGTTGGCCGTAGCCGGACTGGCCGGGGTTGGGCGAACCAGGGTCAGGCGGGCTGTAGCCCGGCTGGCCAGGGTTGGGCTGGTCATGGCCAGGCTGACCAGGGCTGGCCTGGCCATAGCCCGGCTGAGCGGGGCCGGGCTGGCCGTAGCCGGGCTGACCATGGCTGGGCGGACCGTAGCCGGGCTGGCCGGGGCTGGGCTGGCCATAGCCAGGCTGAGCGGGGCCGGGCTGGCCGTAGCCGGGCTGACCATGGCTGGGCGGACCGTAGCCGGGCTGGCCGGGGTTGGGCGGGCCATAGCCGGGTTGAGCGGGGCCTGGGTGGCCGTAGCCCTGCGGGCCGGGGTTGGGCGGGCCGTAGCCCGGCTGACCGGGACCGGGGTGGCCGTGGCCGGGGGGTGGGCCGTAGCCGGGTGGGCCGTAGCCGGGCGGTGGGTGGCCCTGGTGTCGGGAGCGCTTCTTCGTCGTCACCACGATGAGCACCACCACCGCGGCCACCAGGCCGAGGAAGAGGATGATCAGCTCCAGCGGCCCGATCCTCAGCATCGACGCACCCCGTCCCGACTGTCAGCGCACGGACGAAACGACTCCGGCCAACCGCTGTGCGGCGGATTCGGCCAGCTCCGGCGTCGCGGCCTCGACCATGACCCGCACCAGCTGCTCGGTCCCGGACGGGCGCAGCAGCACGCGACCGGTGTCGCCGAGTTCGGCCGACACCGCGGCCACGGCCTCGTTCACCGCCGCGTCCTTCGCCACTGCCGACTTGTCCCCGACGACCACGTTGATCAGCACCTGCGGCAGCCGGCTCATCACGCCCGCCAGCTCGGCCAGCGGCTTGCCGGTCTCCGCCATCCGCGCCATCAGGCGCAACGCGGTCAGCAGCCCGTCACCGGTGGTGGCGTGCGCCGGGAGGATCACGTGCCCGGACTGCTCACCGCCCAGCGCGTACCCGCCCGCCCGCAGCTCCTCCAGCACGTACCGGTCGCCGACGGCGGTGGTCTTGAGGGCGATGCCGTGCTCGCGCATCGCCAGGTGCAGGCCGAGGTTGCTCATCACGGTGGCGACCAGGGTGTTGTCGGTCAGCTCACCGTTCTCCTTCATGCCCAGCGCCAGCACGGCCATGACCTGGTCACCGTCGAGGTCGTTGCCGTCGGCGTCGACCGCCACGCAGCGATCCGCGTCACCGTCGTGCGCGATGCCCAGGTCGGCCCCGTGCTCGACCACGGCGGCGCACAGCTCCGCGACGTGGTTGGAGCCGCAGCCGTCGTTGATGTTCAGGCCGTCGGGCGCGGTGTGGATCTCGACCACCTCGGCGCCCGCGCGGCGGTAGGCGTCGGGCGCGGCCACGGAAGCGGCGCCGTTCGCGCAGTCCACCACGACCTTGAGGCCTTCCAGGCGGTGCGGCGTCACCTTCAGCAGGTGCTGCACGTACTGGCCCTCGGCGTCCTCGACGTCGCGGACGCGGCCGATGCCGGCGCCGGTCGGGCGGTACTCGCGGTCGCCGAGCTTCTGCTCGATCTCGTCCTCGACCGCGTCGGGGAGCTTGTGCCCGCCCGCGGCGAACAGCTTGAGGCCGTTGTCGGGCATGGGGTTGTGCGAGGCGGAGATCATCACGCCGACGTCCGCGCCCAGCGCGGACACCAGGTAGGCGACCGCCGGGGTGGGCAGGACGCCCGCCCGCAGGACGTCCGCGCCCGCCGATGTGAGACCGGCCACCACGGCCGCCTCCAACATCTCGCCGCTGGCCCGCGGGTCGCGGCCGACGACCGCGACCGGGCGGTGCGAGCGGTCGTGCTCGGCCAGCACGCGGGCCGCCGAGGCGGCGATGGACAGCGCGAGTTCGGGGGTCAGGTCCGCGTTGGCGAGACCGCGTACGCCGTCGGTGCCGAACAGCCGAGCCATGATCGCCGTGACCTCCATGGGTGAACCAAGCACAACACGCCGGCGGAGCCGGCAATTCAATTCGATTGCGGTAAGCCGGGTATCGCAGAACGACACCCGGAAATGCACTGCGGGAGCAGCAGTTCGACGAAAGAACTGACTGCTCCCGCAGGGATGGTGCTCGCCGGACCTGGGAAAAGGTCAGCGCTTGCTGTACTGAGGCGCCTTACGGGCCTTCTTCAGACCGTACTTCTTCCGCTCCTTGACCCGGGGGTCACGGGTGAGGAAGCCGGCCTTCTTCAGCACCGGGCGGTCCTCGGAGTCGACGGCGATCAGCGCACGCGCGATCGCGAGGCGCAGCGCACCGGCCTGGCCGGTGGTGCCGCCGCCACGCAGGGTCGCGATGACGTCGAACGTCTCCGGCTTCTCCGTCGTCACCAGGGGCTCACGGATGAGCTGCTGGTGCACCTTGTTCGGGAAGTAGTCGTCCATCGACTTCCCGTTCAGGGTGAACTTGCCGGTGCCGGGGAGGAGCCGCACGCGGACGATCGCCTGCTTGCGGCGGCCGACCGTCTGCGCGAGGTGGTGCGCACCCGCGTTGAGGGTGTGCCGCACGACGGGCGTGGGCTCGGCCTCGACGGCTTCGGGCGCCTCCGCCTCGGCGGCGTCGGTGTCGACCTCAGCGGCGTCGACCTCGGTGGCCTCCGCCTCTGGGGCGTCCGCCTCCGAGGCGTCTGCCTCGGGGGCTTCCGCCTCGGGAGCCTCCGCCTCGACGGCTTCGGTCTCGACGACGTCGGTCTCGACGGTGTCGAGCTCGGCCTCAGGGGTGGTCACGTCGATGTCCTCGGTCTGCTTCTCGGTCACTGGGCGACCTTCTTGATCTCGAACGGCTGCGGCTGCTGGGCAGCGTGCGGGTGGTTCGGGCCCGTGTAGACCTTGAGCTTGCCCGCGATCGCGCGGCCGAGGCGGTTCTTGGGCAGCATGCCCTTGATCGCCTTCTCGACCAGGCGGTCGGCACGGGTGTCGAGCACCTCACCGAACGAGCGCTGGCTCAGGCCGCCCGGAAAACCGGAGTGCCGGTACACGAACTCCTGATCACGCTTCTTGCCGGTCAACGCCACCTTGTCCGCGTTGATGACGATGACGAAGTCACCGGTGTCAACGTGTGGTGCGTAAGTCGGCTTGTGCTTGCCGCGCAGCAGCGTCGCGGCCTGGGTGGCGAGCCGACCGAGCACCACGTCCTGGGCGTCGATCACGTGCCAGGTTCGGGTCACCTCGCCGGGCTTCGGGCTGTACGTGCGCACGGGTCTACCTCGTCGTCACTTGCGTCTGGGGTCATTGCGGCGGTTGCTCAGGCCAGAGACCCCAGGTGGGCAGAGGACCAGAACACGAGGAACGCATAGTGCGAACCAGATACCGCACAACAACGTAGGAAGATACCGGTTGGGGTCGGGGCGGGTCAAAACGACCCCTCCGAAACCGGCTGGAACAGGCCGGGAACACGGCTGCGGGCCCCGGATCCTCGAGGATCCCGGGGCCCGCGAAGGTGGCCTGGGCTCAGCCCCAGCGACCGCGGTTCTTGTTCTCGGCGGCCTGGTACGCCTCGGTGGCCGCGGCGACCGCGGTGCCGACCTGGGCGAGCACCTGCTGGAGGCCGGCGGCGGACTGGTCCCACGCCGTCTGGGCCTGCTGGTACGCCTCGCTGGCGCCACCCTGCCACTGCGCGATGACCGGGTTCAGGCGGTCCTTCAGGTTGTCGAGCTCCGACTGGACCTTGCTCGCCTGCGAGCTGATGTCGTTGGCGGCGTTGCCCAGCTCAGCGAAGCTGACCTTGATCTGGTTGGTGTCCATGGTTTCCCCTCGGATGTGGAGTCAAGAAAGCAGAAAGCAGGTGGAACGAACTGACGGACAAAGTGCAGAAATCCGCGATCACGCGCCGCCGAGACGGCCCATGATCTGGGACATCTCCTGCGCCTGCTCTACTTCCTGCTGGAGGTAGGTCGCCGCGCTGCCGCTCATCTGCTCGGCGATGTCGAGCAGCGCCTTCTGCAGCTTGTCGGCGTCCTCGCGGAACCGCTCCATCATGGTGTTGAACGCGAGGGCGGCCTGACCGGACCAGACACCCGAGAGACCGTCGATGGTGCCCTGGAGCTGGGTCAGGATGCCCTGAACGGACTCGTTCGTGCTGACGATGTCCTTGCCGGCGTTGACAAGTTCCTCATGTCCGGTCTCGAAACCAGCCATTGGGTGCGACCCCCTAGGTCGAAGTGATCAGGCGTTCTCGTTCGTACGCCTCTTACGACGCAGACCCTCCCACGGCCGGTTCCACGTTGTCCCGACTTCTTCGGAAGTAGTTGCGGTTGTAAACGCATGGGTGGCGGAACCGCGTCAGTAGAGGATTCGCGCTTGCGAAAAGTCCTCGTCATCGCCACCTTCGGGGGGCAGTTGACCGCTCGGGCCCGCTACTGCGCGGGAACCGAGCACCGGCCGTTCCGGGACCGCATTTGCATTTGCGTCCGTTTGCTCTCGCGATTTCTCCGGCGCGAGCAGTTCGGCGGCCGGCGGCAGTTCCTCGACGGGCAGCCCCTGGTGCCGGCGGAAGCCGGTGGCGACGCGCTGGACGTCGGGTGACGTGGCCGCGTGCCGGTCCGGCCGGACCTGCCGCGCCTTGGCCTGCTCGGCCAGCTCCCGGTTGCGCTCGCGCTGGGCCGCGTTCTTCGCGCCGGCGGCGGCTGCCGCGCGCCGCCCCCTGGTCACCGCGGCGTCGAGGTCCGAGCGGAACCGGGCGAACGCCTCCGGGATGCCGGTCATCACAATCCCCACAAAGTCAGCTGGTCACGGTCAGCGTGCGGACGACCTGCTCGCACGCGGGGCGGACCCGGTCGCGCCCGCCCTCCGGGTACTGGCAACCGACGCTGACCTGCACCTCGTCCTGGAACAGCACGTACCAGTCGATGGTGGCCGGGCCCGCCTCTTCCCGGTAGTAAACGACATCCTTGGCCGCGAAGTCGGCGGAAGCGTCGAAACCGGACACGTTCTCCCGCGCGTCGTACTGGCCGCGCAACTCCGTTTCGGCGCGGGTCCGGTCCTTGGTGGCGTCATAGGTGAGCTTGCGCTCCTCGACCGCGATGACGTCCAGCTCGGATTCCGCCGATTCGGGCTTGAGCAGCACCTTGCGGGTCTCGACCTGACCGCCGGTCTGCTGCCAGCCCGTCGGCGCGACGAAGCTGTAGTCGTACTGGGCGACGGTCTTGCCCTCGGCCGACGGGGTGGTGGTCGGCGGCGCGGTGGTCTGCCCGCCGGCTCCCGGGCCGCCCCTGCTGAGCGCGAACGCCACGGAGGCGCCGGCGACCGCGAGCACCGCGACGACGATCGTCACGATCAGCGGCGCCCGGTTCTTGCGAGGCGCCGGTCGGGGGGTCGCCGCACCGGTGGACGCCGGTCCGGTCGAGGCCGGTCGGGTGGACGGCGGTGGGAAGTAGGGCTGCGCGAACCCGGACGGCGGTGACGGCGGCGTGATCCGCCGGGTGATCTTCCGGGTCGCCTGGCCGTCGGTGATCTTCCGGGTGACGTCGCCGCCACCCGGTGGCAGCGCGCCGGTGCGCAACGGGTCGACGCTCACCGCCCGCAGCGCGCCGCGGGCCACCACGGTCTCGGGCTGGTCGATGCTCGTCGGCACCACACCGGACTGGTCCAGGACCAGCCGGGCGACCAGCGGGATGCGGCTCGACCCGCCGACCAGGAACACGCCGGCCAGGCCGCGCGGGTCGAGCCCGGCGTCACGGACGGCCGTCACGACCAGCGCGGCGGCGCGGTTGAGCGGCGCGCTGATGAGGCGTTCCAGGTCGGTCCTGGTGACGTGGGCGTCGGCGAACGGTGGCGGCATCGGCACGTCGGTGTAGGCGTGCCGGGACAGCGTCTCCTTCGCGCCGCGCACGTCCTGGCGCAGCACCCGGCGCTTGCGGCGGTCGGTCATCTCCCGACCTTCGACGAGCTGCTGCCACGCGTCCGGGTCGCCCGGCGAGACCAGCGACCCGACGTGCTCCAGCAGGGCCTGGTCGACGTCCGCGCCGCCGAAGCCGGGATCGCCCTTGGTGGCGAGCACCCGGAACGCGCTGCCCTGGCGGGCGATCACGCTGGCGTCGACCGTGCCGCCGCCCAGGTCGAGCACGGCCAGCGCCGCGCCGTCCTGGATGGCGTGGGTCGCCGAGTGGAACACGGCCGCCGCGACCGGCTCGGGCACCAGGCGGAGTTCCTGGCCGAGCCCGCGGGCGGCTTGCAGGAGGACGCGGGTCCGGATCGCGCCCCAGTCGGCGGGGTGGGTGAGCACCAGCAGGTCGACCCGCGCGCCGCCGGCGACGCGCCGCGCCTCGTCCACGGCCCTGGTCAGCACGGCCCGCACCACGTCGGCCACGGGCAGCACGCTGGTGCCGAGCAGCAGCTCGCCCTCGTCGATGCGGCGCTTGGGGTGCGGCTCGTAGCGGGACGGGTCCACGGCGGCCTGGCGTTCCGCCTCCTGGCCGACGAACAGCGTGCCGTCCGCGGCGGCGAACACCGCCGACGGCACGATCGGCTGGCCGTCGACCACGACGACCTGCGGTTCACGGCCGTGCAGGGACATGGCGACGCAGGTGCTGGACGTGCCGAAGTCCACCGCCACGTGCAAGCTCATCCGTCATCCCCTCGTCGGCCGGGGCGGGCTCGCATATGCATACCTCACGGACGGGCTGCCCGGTCGGCTGGTCGGGCGATCGCCGCCGTGGCGTGTTCGTAGGCCTGCTCCATCCGCTCGATCGCGCGGGCCGCTCCCACGTGCCGGTACTCGCGCAGGGCCGGTTCCAGCACGAGCACCGCGTCGTCCGGCCGGCCCAGCGCCAGGTAGCCCTCGGCCATGGACGCGACGGCGTTCGCGGCGCCGATGCCCTCCCCGATCTCGACGAAGATCTGGTACGACCTGGCGGCGAGCCGGACGCCCTCGGTGTGGTCGCCGGTGGCCACCTTCACCCGGCCGGCGAGGTTGGTCACGTACCCGACACCCCTCGGGTCGTCGACCACCGTGACGAGTTCCATCGCCCGGTCCATCGCCCGGACCGCCCGCGCCAGGTCGTCGTTGTCCAGCGCGCAGCGGGCGACGCCGTAGTGCACTTGAACCTCGGGCAGCGTCAGCCCGAGCTCGCGGCAGATGTCCAGCGCCTCGTCGAAGTACACCAGCGCTTCCGCGTACTGGCCCAGTTCACCGAGCATCAGCGCGAGTTCCCGCACGGTCGAGCAGTAGGCGGTCCGGGAACCGCTGCGCTTCGCCACCTCGACGGCGCGGCGGGCCAGGTCGATCCCCGGCTCCTCGCCGCTCATGTGGCGGTAGTGCGCGAGCGATGCCAGGGCGATGGCCTCCGCCACCGCGTCGCCGTGCCGGCGGTACGCCTCGGTGCACGCCTCCAGCGTGCGCAGCAGGCCGTCCTCCACGGACCGCTTGAGCAGCTGCACCGCCCGGTGGTACTCGACGCGCCAGGCCAGCGGGGAGTCGCCCTCGGCGCGCACGGTGTCGCGGACCAGTTCGGCCAGCTCCACCACCCGCTCGGTCGGGATGTAGATGTCGAGGTACCTGATGGTGCGTTCGTAGACCGCGTCCGCCGCCACCCCCCAGCCGCGGCGGCACGCCGTCTCGATCGCGCGTTCGAGCTGGACCTGTTCGACCAGCAGCCACTTGACGCCGTCCGCGGTCAGCCGCTCGACCTCGCACGGCGCGAGGACCTCCGACGGCGCGAACGGGAGCATCGGCAGCTCGTCCACGCTCACGGCCAGTCGTTCGCACGCGGCGTCCGCCAGGGTCGTCAACGTGTCGACGTAGTCGCGCAGGGCGGCGGCGCCGCCTTCGTCGTCCTCGCCCAGCTCGGCGGCGTAGACGGCGAGGATGTCGTGCAGCCGGTAGCGCGGTTCGCCGGTCGCGTCGCGGCCCACGTCCTCCAGGAGGTTGGCCTCGACCAGCTGCTCGACGACCTGCTCCGGGTCGTCCAGGCCGGTGAGCGCCTTGACCACCCAGGACGCCACGTCGGACGCGCCGAGGAGGCCGAGCCGGCGGAACGCCAGCGCGGCGTCGGGCGGCAGGGCCTCGTAGCTCAGCTCCAGGCTGGCCCGGACCTCCAGGTCGCCCGCGGCCAGCTCGTCCAGCCTGCGGCGCTCGTCGGCGAGCCGGTCGGCCAGCTTGGTCAGCGGCAACGACTGGCGCGCGGCCAACCTGGCGCCGACGATCCGCAGGGCCAGCGGCAAGCCTCCGCACGCCTCCACGATCGCCGCCGCGGCCGAGGCCTCCGCCGCCACCCGGCGTTCGCCGATCATCCGCGACAGCAGGGCGAGACCCGACGGAGCGGCCAGCGGTGGCACCCGGAGCGGGCGGATGCCCGGCAGGCCGCCCAGTTGGTGCCGGCTGCTGATCAGCACGGCGCTGCTCGCGGTGCCCGGCAGGAGGTGCCGCACCTGCTCGAAGCCGGCCGCGTCGTCCAGGACGAGGAGCACCGCGCGGTCGGCGATGCGGGACCGGAACGCGGCGGCGCGGGTCTCCAGCCGGTCCGGCATGGCGGTGGGGTTGAGGCCGACCGCCGTCAGCAGCTCGGCCAGCACCTCGGCGGGGTCGCGCGGTGCGGCGCCGGCGCCGTCCAGCCGGACGAAGAGCTGCCCGTCCGGGAAGCGGGCCCGCAGCGCGTGCGCGACCCGGATCGTCAGGGTGCTCTTGCCGGTGCCGGGCGCACCGGTGATCGCCACCACCGGCACGGCCGTTCCCGACGGGTCGCCGGTGAGCAGCGCCGTCGCTTCCGCGCAGAGGTCGTCGCGCCCGATGAAGTCGGCCGTGTCGGGTGGCAGCTGGCACAGGGCGGTCCACGGTTTGAGCGCGTGCGCCGGCTCCGCGCCACCGACCAGCACGGTGCGGTGCACGGCCCGCAGGTACTCGCTCGGGTCGACGCCCAGCTCGTCGGCCAGCAGCCGGCGCACGGTGCGGAACGCGGCCAGCGCCTCGGCCTGCTGGTCGCTGCCGTGCAGGGCGAGCACCAACTGGCCCCAGAACCGCTCGCGCAACGGGTACGCCCTGGTCAGCGAGCGCAGTTGGGGCACGAGCCCGCCGAACCGGCCCGCCGCGAGGTCCACCTCGATCCGGCGTTCGAGGACGACCAGCCGCTCCTCCAGCAGCGGCTCGACCTCCGCCGTGTGCAGGACGTCGGACCGCACGTCCGACAGGGGCTCGCCCCGCCACAGCGCGAGCGCTTCGGCGTACTCGCCGTTCGCCGCGAGCCGGCGGAAGCGGTGCAGGTCGAGCGATTCCGGCTCGACGTCGGCGACGTACCCGTGCGTGACCGTGCGGACCACGTTCGCGGTGCCCAGGGCCTGGCGCAGCCGCCGGACCACCATCTGCAACGTCGCCTTGGCCCGGTCCGGGTTCGGCGCGCCGTCCTCCCACAACCGGTCGACCAGGGTGTCGACCGCGACGGGCTGGTTGGCGCGCAACAACAACGTCGCCAGCAGCACCCGCGCCCGACCCGCCGGGATCGTCAGCCGCGCACCGTCGTGCCAGACCTCCAGCGGGCCCAGCACGTTGAACCGCGTCCGACCCGGCGAAGCGGGGACGGCGGTGGAGGAGGACGACTGCTGTGCCGGAGGTGCGGCGAGCCCCGGTGCCGTGAACCGAGTCGCCATACCCCTCCTAGGACAACCCCACTTTACGACTTTCGCCCGTGGCGCGAGAACGTGGAACGCGGCTACCTGCCACTACCGGCCCCCGACGCCCGCACGGGATCACCGCAGGCCTTCGAGTTCACGTCGTACCTCGTCGGCGTGGGGGTGGTGCAGCTCCTCGAAGGCGGTCAGCGCGTTGCGCAGGGCGGCGCGTGCGGCGTCGAGGTCGCCAGCGCGGCGGTGGGTCTCGCCGAGTTCGCGCCACGAGCCCGCCTCGTAGTAGCGGTCACCCGACCGCGCGAACAGCTCCACCGCCTTCCGCTGCACGGTCAGGGCTTCCTCCAGCCGGCCCAGCTCGCGGTAGGCCATCCCCAGGTTTTCGGTCGCGGCGGCGTGGCCGGGCATGTCGGTCAGGTGCTCGTACAGCCCGATCGCGTCCGCGGCGAACCGGACGGCCTCTTCGTACCGGCCGAGCAGGAGGTAGCTGTACCCGCTCGACGTGAGTGCTCGCGCCTGACCGTGCACGTGACCGAGTTCCCGGAACAGCTCCAGCGCGCGCAGTTGCCGCGGCAGCGACTCGGCCGGTATGCCGCGCAGCTCGTAGCAGGCGCTCAGGTTGACCAGTGCGTACGCCTCGGACACCCGGTCACCGGCCTCCCGGAACAGGTCCAGGGCGGCGTTGAGGTGGTCCTCGGCCTCGTCCCAGCGGTGCAGCAGCGAGGCGGCGCGTCCGAGGCCGCGGTGCATGTCCGCCCGCCCCCGGACGTCGCCCAGCCGTTCCGCCGCGCCGAGCCCTTCCCGGCAGACCTCCACCCACTCCGGCCAGTGCCCGCTCGCGTGGCAGAACGCCGCCATGAACCGGGGGATCAACCACGCGTGGGCGTCGAACCCGTGCTCGGCCGCGTAGTGGGTGGCGGCGAGCAACGTGCACAACTCGGTGCGGTACCAGGCCATGGCCGCGGCGTGCGACTCGGCGGGTTCCGGGCCCACTCCCGGTCTGGCGGGTGGCAGCGCCACCGGCTCCCGCTGCGGGAAGACCACCTTGTCGGCCTGCTCGGCGGTGTGCGCGATGTGGTCGAGCAACCGGCCACGCGCCTCGTGGATCTCGGCGGCGGTGTGCTCCGCGTCGGCTTGGTCCGCGGCATAGCTGCGGAGCAGGTCGTGGACCGCGTAGCGGCCCGGCGTGTGCTCGGAGATCAGGTTGGCGTGCGCCAGCTCCACGAGGGCGCGGCGCGCCTCGGCGAACGGGAGCGCCGCGAGGCTCGCGGTGGTGGCCGGCGAGATGTCGGGTCCGGGGTGGAGGCCGAGCAGCCGGAACACGCGGGCGGCGGGGTCGCTCAAGTACTTGTAGGACCACGAGAAGACGTCGCGGACGGACGTCGACCGGTCGCCGGTGTCCAGCGCGTCGAGCCGGCTCCGGTCGGCCGCCGGCTCGGCCGCGAAGGCCCGCAGCGACGCGGCCGGCTCGACCGCCGTGCGCGCCGCAACCACCGCGAGTGCCAGCGGCAGGCCACCGCACCAGGTGACGAGTCGGTCCACCGAGCGCGGGTCGGCGGTCGACCTGGCCTTGCCGACGCCCGCTTCCAGCAGCGCGACGGCCTCGTCGCGGTCCATCAGGTCGAGCGGGACGGGCCGGGCGCCTTCCTGGACGACCAGACCGGTGAGCCTGCTCCGGCTCGTGACCACCACCAGGCAGCCGGGGGTGCCCGGCAGCAGGGGGCGGACCTGGTCGGCGTCGCGGGCGTTGTCCAGGACCACCAGCACCGACCGGTCGGCGAGCAGGCTCCGGTACAGCGACGCCTGCGCGTCCACGGTCTGCGGTATCCGGCCGGGTGGCACGTCGAGCGCTTCCAGGAACCCGCGCAGCACGTCCGTCGGCGATGCCGGCTGCCCGGACGGGTCGAACCCGCGCAGGTTGGTGTAGAGCTGGCCGTCGGGGAACCGGTGCGCGACCCGGTGCGCCCAGTGCACCGCGAGCGCCGTCTTGCCGATCCCCGCCGTGCCGTTGATCGCCGAGATCACCACCGCGGAGCCGGACTCGGCGGCGGGGTCCGGCACAGCGGCGTCCAGGTCCACGAGCGCCTGCCGGCGTCCGATGAAGACGCGCGGCGGCGCGGGCAGTTGGCGCGGCACCCCGTCGCGCGGCGCGGAACCGGCCGATCCGTGTTCCAGGATGCGCTGGTGGAGGCCGCGCAAGGCCGGACCGGGGTCGGCGCCGAGTTCGTCGGCCAGGTACGTGCGCACCTCTTCGTAGACGGCCAGCGCTTCCGCCTGCCGATCCGACCGGTAGAGGGCCAGCATCAGCTGCGCCCAGAACTTCTCGCGCAACGGGTGCCGCCGGGTGAGGACGCGCAGTTCCGCCACCACCTCACGGGCCCGCCCGGCGTCCAGGTCGACGTCGACCCGCTGCGCCAACACGTCGAGGCGGTGTTCCAGCAGTGGCGCGACCTCCTCGCCGTGGAGGGTGTCCGACCGCACGTCCGGCAGCGGGTCGCCCCGCCACACGGCGAGCGCGTCGGCGTAACGCCCCTCGTCCACCAGCGCGCGGTACCGGTGGAGGTCGAGGCTGCCCGGTGGGACGTCGGCGACGTACCCGGCTTCGGCGGTGCGGATCACGTTCGCGTCGCCCAGCGCCTGGCGCAGCCGGGTCACGGTCATCTGGAGCGTCGCCTTGGCCCGCGCCGGGTTCGGCGGCGCGCCGTCCCACAGCCAGTCGACCAACCGGTCCGCGGGCACGACCTCGCCCGCCCGCAGGAGCAGCGCGGCCAGCAGGACGCGGCAGAGCCCGGCCGGCACCGGCACCTCGCGGTCGTCCACGCTGACCCGGAGCTCGCCGAGGACTTCGAACCCGATCACAGCGGACGCACCCAGAACCGACGAACCCAGAACGGTGAGCGCGCCGCGCGTCGACCACGAGCCGCGTCGCACGAGCCGGATGTCCTCATGACCACGTCTCCAGCACTACAACTCCTTCAGCCGCGCACGAATCCGGTTGGCCACCGCGGACGTGGCGGGCCACAGCGCCAGCGCCGCCGTCAGGCTCTCCCGCGCGCCCGCCACGTCGCCCATCGCCGCCAACGTCCGGGCCAGGTTGTCCAGCGCCGCGGCCTCGGTGGTGTGGTCGCGCGCCTCGACGGCCGTCGCCAGGGCCTGTCGGTACGCCTCGACCGCTTCGTCCGTCCGCCCGGCGGCGGCGAGCGCGTTCCCGTAGTTGTCCAGGAAACGCCCCGTGACGACCGGGTCCTCGGTGCCCTCCACCAGCCGCAGCGCCTCCAGGCTCGCCGCGACCGCCTCCTCGCCGCGACCACCGGCCGCCAGCGCGCTGGACAGCGTGTTCAACGTGATGGCCTCCCCGTGCCGTTCGCCGACCTCGACCAGGATGCGCCGCGACTCCTCCAGCATCCCGATCGCCTTCGCCGACTCCCCCTGGCGGATGTGGCAGATGGCCAGCGCGTTCAACGTCAGCCCCTCGCGCCGCCGGTCACCGGCCGCCCGGCGGAAGTCGAGGACCTGGCGGTGGACGGCGATCGCGTCGTCGTACCGCTCGGCATCGCTGTACGTCATCGCCAACGCCTGCGCCGTGACCGACCGGACGTCCGGGTCCTCGACGGTGCGCGCCGCCGCCATGGCGATCTCCAACGCGGGGACGGACTCGGTGAACCGCTTGGCGATGTCGAAGAACGCCCACTGCGCGACCGGCAGCCGCCACGCGTGCTCGAACCCCGCTCCCGCCGCCCACCGCGTCGCGGCGGCCAGGTTCGCCTGCTCGACCTCGCACCACTCCAGCGCCTGCCGGCGGTCGGCGAACTCCAGCGCCCGTTCGCGCGAGGCACCCGTGCTCACGTCGGGGCGCAGGCTGCGGAGCAACGCCGTCGCGTTGAGCGCGGTGTCGGTGTAGAAGTCCAGCAGGCGGCGCATCGCCTCGCTCCGGGTCTCCTCGTCGTCCTCCGCGAGCGACTTCGCCGCGGCGTACTCCCGCAACAGGTCGTGCGACGTGAAGCGACCCGCCGCCGGTTGCCGGACCAGGTTCGCCGTCACCAGCGTGGACACCGACCGCCGCGCTCCCGCCACGTCACAGCCGAGCAGCGCCGCGACCGCCGCGATCGCGATGTCGTCACCAGGAACCAGGCCCAGCAACCGGAAGGCCGCCCGCGCGTCGGCGTCCAACCCCACGTACGACGAGTCGAACGCGGCGCGCATGGCGAGTTGTTCGTCCCCCTCGATCGCCAACGCGTCCAGGCGGTCCTCACCCCGCAGTTCACCGACGTACCGGGCGAGGTCCGGGGCCGCCCTGCCCGCCAGGTGCGCGCCCGCGATCCGCAACGCGAGGGGCCAGTGCGCGCACGTCACGGCGAGGTCCGCCGCCGCCTCGGGCGCCGCGTCGAGCACGTCGACGCCCAACACCCCGCCCAGCAACGCCAACGACTCGTGCGGGCGCAAGGGCTCGATCACGAACGACCGCGCGCCGTGACCGTCGACGAGTTCCGGCAGGCCCTCGCGACTCGTCACCAGCACCGCGCAGCGGGGGTCCTCCGGCAGCAGCAGCCGCACGTCCTCCACCCGGCGCACGTTGTCCAGCAGCACCAGCACCCGCCGGTCCGCGAGCAGCGACCGGTACAGCGACACCTGCTCCTCCGGGTCGCCCGGCACGTCCTCGGCGGCGATGCCCAACGCCCTCAGGAACCGCGGCAGCACGACCGCGGCGGTGACCGCGGACGAAGGCGAGTAGGAGCGGAGGTCCGCGAAGAGCTGCCCGTCGGGGAAGGCGTCCCGCAGCAGTCGGGCGACGTGCACCGCCAGCGCGGTCTTGCCGATGCCCGGCGCCCCGGAGATCAACGTGAGCGGGACGCGGGCGTCGTCCGCCGACAGCAGGGCGGTCAGCTCCGCCACCACGTCGGCGCGGCCGACGAACTCGGGCACGGGCGGCAACTGGCGCGGCACCACGCCGATCGGCCGCTCCCGCACGGCCCGGCCCGTCAGCACTCCGGCCTGCAACTCCCGCAACGCCCGACCGGGGTCGATCCCCAGCTCGTCGGCCAACCGCGCCCGCACCGTCTCGTACGCCGCCAACGCCTCGGCCTGCTGCCCCGCGCCGTGCAGCGCCCGCACCAACTGGCCCCAGAACCGCTCGTGCAACGGGAACCGGGCCGTCAGCACGCGCAGCTCCGGCACGACGTCGAGCGACCGCCCCGCGTCGAGGTCGGCGTCGATGCGCTTCTCCGTCACCACAAGGCGTTCGTCCAGCAACGGCGCGACCTCGACGCGGTGCAGCGAAGCCGACCGCACGTCCGACAGCGGCTCACCGCGCCACAACGCCAACGCCTCGGCGTACCGGCCCCGCTCCGCCAAGTCGCGGTAGCGGTGCAGGTCGAGGCTTCCCGGCGGCACGGCCGCGACGTACCCGCCGGTCGCCGTGCGCACGATCTCCACCGGGCCCAACGCCTGCCGCAACCGCCGCACCACCATGTGCAGCGTCGCCCTGGCCCGCGACGCGTTCGGCGGCGCCCCGTCCCACAGCCAGTCCACCAGCACGTCGACCGGGACGACCTGGTCGGCGCGCAACAACAACCCGGCGAGCAGCACGCGCGCGCGACCGGCCGGCACCGGCACGGCGCGACCGTCGAACCTCACCTCGAGCGGTCCGAGGACACCTAGTTCGACCGACACGACCCTCCTACTCCGCACCGGCGCGGGACGCCCGAGCCGTGACAGCGCCGCGTGAGTGGACTGTGAGGGCCACCGGTCACAGTGGACACGTTCACCGCCGCCCCTCTACGGGGTGCGCGGGACCGGCGGTCCGATCAAGGGGGGAAAGCCGGTTCCGGTCGCCGGTGGGTCGTCGGGGGGCGACGCACCGGAACGGCCCCGCGCCGCGGTGACGCCCGTACCCGCGGGCGCCCTCGACTCCTCCCCGTCGAGGGCCCTGCGGGATCGGAACAACGGCCGTCACGACAGGGCCGCCGCTCTCGCCCGCAACGCCTCGGCCGTGCCGTGGCCCAACTCGTCCAGGATCACCAACGCCTCCTGCCAAGCCGAACGCGCCGCACCGCGATCACCGGCCGCCACGTGCGCGTCACCGAGCCGTTCGAGGGTCGCGGCCTCCTCGTAGCGGTCGCCGCTCTCGCGGTACCTCGGCAGCGCCTCCCGGTAGCAGCGGACGGCCTCGGCCGGATCGTCCAGGCGGTGGTGGATGTAGCCGAGGCTGTCCCACGTCGCCGCTTCCGCCAGCACGTCGTTCACCTCGCGGAACAGCACCAAGGCCCGGCCGCAGTCGGCCAGCGCCCGGTGCAGGTCCTCGCCGAGCATCGCCCTGGCCCAGCCGACCGCGTTCAGCGCCCGAGCCGTGCCGGCGCGATCACCCAGCGCCTCGAACACCGCGAGGGCCTGCTCCGCGTGGTGCAGGGCGTCGTGCAGCCGGTCCGCCGCCTCGTACAGGCCGGCCAGGTGGCGGTGGATGTGCGCCTGGCTCTGCCGGTCGCCCAGCTCCCGGACCAGCTCCAGCGCCGCGGTCAGGTTGGCCTCGGACTCGGCGAACCGGCGCAGCGGGATCATGATCCGGCCCAGGCCGCGGTGCGTCGAGGCCAGCGCGACCCGGTCGTTCAGCCGCTTCGCCGCCGCCAACGCGATCTCCAGGCACCTGGCCTGCTCGTGCCAGAACGAGCGCAGCCGGGCGAACGCCGTGGTCGTCCACGCCAACTGCCAGGCGTGCGTGTCGAAACCGCGCGCGGCGGCGTGGCCGACCGCGGCCATCAGCGACCCGTGCTCCAGCTGGAACCACGCCAGCGCGTCGGCCCGCCCGGTCAGCTCCGGGACCACGACACCGGGCGCCGGTTCGGCGAACGCGATCTCCTCCCGCTGCGAGTACAGGAGCCGGTCGGCGTTGTTCGCGGTGTGCAGGTAGTGGTCGAGCACGCGGCGCAGGGCGTCGCGCAGGGCGGCCTGGTCCTCGTGCCGCGCGGTCAGATCACGCGCGCACGCGTGCACCAGGTCGTGCAACGAGAAGCGGCCCGGCACCGGCTCCGAGATCAGGTGCAGCCTGCTCAGCTCGCCCATCAGCCGCCGGGCCTCCCGCGGTGGCACGCCGGCCAGGCTCGCCGCCGCCGGTACCGACACGTCCCGGCCGGCGTGCACGCCGAGCAGCAGGAACATCCGGGCCGCCGGCGGGCTCAACCGCTCGTAGGACCAGGAGAACACCGTCTTGACGCTGGCCGTCGCGTCACCCGTGTCCAGCGCCTCCAACCGGGTCCGCTCGTCGGCC
The DNA here is from genome assembly GCF_000716595.1 of Saccharothrix sp. NRRL B-16314. Taxonomy (GTDB): domain Bacteria; phylum Actinomycetota; class Actinomycetes; order Mycobacteriales; family Pseudonocardiaceae; genus Actinosynnema. The sequence continues at coordinate 837,312 of NZ_JNXC01000001.1, read as the reverse complement.
AGCTCGCCGGCCAGCGCCCGCAGCCGGAAGTCCGGGTGCGCCGCCGCCCGCGCCGCGACCACGGCCAGCGCCAACGGCAGGCCCGCGCAGTGCCCGATCAGCTCGCGCACCGCGTCCGGCTCGGCCGTCACCCGCGCCCGGCCGAGCTGCCGCTCCAGCAGCGCCGTCGCCTCCTCGTCCGACAGCACGTCCAGCGGCAACGGCCGCGCGCCCTCGCGCACCACCAACCCGTCGAGCTGGTTGCGGCTGGTGACCAGCGCCAGGCAGCGCGAACCGCTGGGCAGCAGCGGACGCACCTGCTCGTTGTCCGCGGCGTTGTCCAGCACCACCAGCACCCGGCGCTCGGCCAGCAGGCTCCGGTACAGCCCGACCTTCTCGTCCAACCCGGACGGGACCCGGTCGCGCGCCACGCCCAGCGCGCCGAGGAAACCGCGCAGCGCCTCGTCCGGGCTCATCGGCACGCCGGTCGGGTCGAACCCGCGCAGGTTCACGTAGAGCTGGCCGTCCGGGAACCGGTCGCGGCTCTGGCCCGCCCAGTGCAGCGCCAACGTCGTCTTGCCGACGCCCGCCGTGCCGTTGATCGCGGAGATCACCACCGTGCCGCCCGCCGCGGCCGTGTCCAGCAGCGCCCACAGCGCTTTCAGCTCGTGCTCGCGCCCGACGAAGAACCGGGTGTGCATCGGCAGCTGCCGCGGCGCGGGCGTGCCCGGCGAGTCGGGCGTGCGCTCGGTGATGTCCGGTGCGGCGGTGAGGATGCGCTGGTGCAGCTCCTGCAACCGCGGGCCCGGGTCGACGCCCAGCTGCTCGGCCAGCAGCTCGCCGACCGAGCGGTAGGCGGCCAACGCCTCGGCCTGCCGGTCGGACCGGGACAGGGCCTCCATCAGCTGACCCCAGAACCGCTCGCGCAACGGGTGCTCGCGGGTCAGCGAGCGCAACTCCGGCACCACCTCGGCGGCCCGGCCCGCGGCCAGGTCGGCGTCGAGGCGGCGTTCCAGCGCGTCGAGGCGTTCCTCCAGCAGCGGCACCACGTCCTCGCCGTGCAGCACGTCCGACGGCACGTCCGACAGCGGCGCGCCGCGCCACAGGTCGAGCGCCTCGGTGAACCGGTCCCGGCCGACCAGGTCGCGGAACCGGTGCAGGTCCAGGGCGTCCGGCGGCACGTCCGCCGCGTACCCGCCGGTGGCCGTGCGGACCACGTTCGCCGCGCCGAGCGACTGGCGCAGCCGCGTCACCACCATGTGCAGGGTGGCCCTGGTGCGGGCCGGGTTCACCGACCGGCCGTCCCACAGGCGGTCGACGAGGTCGTCCATCGGGACCACGCGGCCGGCGCGCAGCAGCAGGCTCGCCAGCAGCACCCGCGCCTTGCCGGTCGGCAGGGCCACCTGCCTGCCGCCGTGCCAGACCTCGAGGGGCCCGAGCACCTTGAACTCAGTCTTCACGCGCCTCCCCCTCGGTCCGCCGCAGCGCCCGGAGAGGCCGCCGCGACTTGCTTGTGAGGGATTGCCCCGCCGGGGAGCGTTCCCCACGGCACCTCACCCGGGATGCCACTACGCGGAGTGGACCACCGGCACCACTTCCGTCACATGCAGGCCGGAGCATAGAGCAGCGCGGCGACATCCGAGAGGTCTCCGTGAGTCGAGTGTGAGAGGCGCCCGGCACAGTGACGGCGTTCACCGCGAGCGACCGACCGGACGCGCACGGCAGTCGGCGACACCGGGGGGTACAGCCGTTCGCGCAGGTGGCACGGCCGCGACTCGTCCGCTTCGACGGGTGACGGCCGGCGGTGGCAGCACGGCGCGCGCCGGTTCGGCGGTCCTCCGCGGAACCGGCGGGCGCCGTCGACCCGGGTGGGCGACGGCGGCCGTCCGCTCAGCGCGTAACTCCGAATCTTCGACGCCACAGCGCCCGGAACACCCGTGACGCCGACCCGGGAACCCCCGGAAACGCGAAAAGCCCCGCCGAAGCGGGGCCCTCCACGTGTTCCGGACTACTCGGGGTCGATCCAGGCGACCTGGATGCGCTGCTGACCCAGCTTGCGGGTGACCAGCGTGCCCCGGCCGGGCGGCTGCGGCGACGGCTTGAGGTTGCCCACGATGGAGCCCTCCTCCTTCGAGCCGGAGCCCACCATGATCGGCGCCGAGATCTCCTTCAGCTTGCCCAGGATCGGGTCGTACATCGCCCGCGACGCGCCACCCATGCGGCGGACCGCGACGATGTGCAGACCGACGTCCTTGGCCTGCGGGATGAACTCCGCCAGCGCCTGCAACGGGTTCTGCCCGCCCTGCGGCGCGACCAGGTCGTAGTCGTCCACGATCACGAACAGCTCGGGGCCCTTCCACCAGGAGCGGTTCTTCAACTGCTCCTGGGTGACGTCCGGACCGGGCAGCCGGCCCGTCATCGAGCCCCGGACGTCCTTGATCATGTCCGTGAGCTGCGCCGACGACACCGCGTAGGACAGCAGGTGGTCCGTCTCGATGTAGCCGAGCATCGTGCGCCGGTAGTCGACCAGCATGATCAGCGCCTCGGACGAGGTGTAGCTGTTCATGATGCCGCGGACGATCGTGCGCAGCAGGTTGGTCTTGCCGGACTCGCCGTCGGCCAGGCACATGAAGTGCGGGTCGGCGTCGAAGTCCAGGTACACCGGCGCCAGCTCGTCCTCGTTGACGCCGACCGGCACCAGGTGGCCCCGGTTCGGGCGGACCTGCTGCACCTGGGCCATGAAGTCGGCGTAGGGCAGCAGGTCGGGCAGCAACCGGACCTGCGGCGCGCGCTTGCCGCGCCACGCGGCGTTGACCTTGGCGATCATGTCCTGCACGCCGGCGGCCACGTTCTCCGCGTCCGACGACGCGTCGATGCGCGGCAGCGAGGTCAGGAAGTGCAGCTTCTGCGGCGACAGACCGCGACCCGGGCGGCCGGCCGGGATGTTGACCGCGACCTTCCGGTCGACCTCGGACTCGCTGGGGTCACCGAGGCGCAGCTCGAACCGGGTGCCGAGCAGGTCCTTCATCGCGGGCCGGATCTCCGCCCACCGGTTCGCCGCCACGACCACGTGCACGCCGTACGACAGACCCTGCGCGGCCAGCGCCTGCACCATCGGCTCCAGCGCCTCGAACTCCTGCCGGAAGTTCATCCAGCCGTCGACCAGCAGGAACGCGTCACCGAAGTTGTCGTCGCGGATCTCGCCGCGCCGCCGGCGGTTGCGGAACTCGACCATCGAGTCGATGCCCTGCGCCCGGAACCGCTGCTCGCGCTCGGCGATCAGGCCCGACAGCTCGGCCACCATCCGGCGCGCCTTGTCCACGTCCAACCGGCTGGCGAAACCACCGACGTGCGGCAGCTTCTCCAGTGACGCGAGCGTGCCGCCACCGAGGTCGAGGCAGTAGAACTGCACTTCCTCGGGGGTGTGCGTCAACGCCATGGACGTGATCAGGGTGCGCAGCATCATCGACTTGCCGGACTGCGGACCGCCGACGATCGCGCCGTGGCCCGCAGCACCGGAGAAGTCCGCCCACAGCAGGTCGCGCCGCTGCTCGAACGGCTTGTCCACCACGCCGAGCGGCACCTGGAGCTTGCCGTTGGAGAAGAAGCCCGGCGCGGTCAGACCGCGGTCCTCGGTGGCCTGCAACGGCGGCAGCAGGGTGTCCAGCGACGGCGGCTCGTTGAGCGGCGGCAGCCACACCTCGTGCGCCGGCGGACCCTGGCCCACCAGGCGTTCGACGATGACTTCCAGCTCGGACGGCTCGTTGCTGTCCTCTTCCTTCTTCTCCTGCTTGACCGGTTCCAGCGGGCGGACCGGTTCCTTGGGGATCTCGATGTAGTCCGGCACGAAGTACCGGGGCCGCTTGTCGCTGCTCACCGGCGCGGACGGGCCGGCGACCTGCAACCCGGCGGGCCGGTACGGGCCGGACACGTACAGCGCCTTGAACCGCGTCAGCGGCGAGCCCTGCACGCCCAGGTACCCGGAACCGGGGATGGGCGGCAGCTCGTAGGCGTCCGGCACGCCGATCGCGGCGCGCGACTCGGCCGCGGAGAACGTCTTCAGACCGATCCGGTACGACAGGAACGTGTCCAGACCGCGCAGCTTGCCCTCTTCGAGGCGCTGCGAGGCCAGCAGCATGTGCATCTGGAGCGACCGGCCGACACGACCGATCTGGAGGAAGATGTCGATGAAGTCCGGCTTCGCCGTCAGCATCTCGGAGAACTCGTCGATGCAGATGAACAGCGCGGGCAGCGGGTCGATGTCGGCGCCGTTCTCACGGGCCTTCTCGTAGTCCCACACGTTCTTGTAGTTGCCCTTGGCCAGCACTTCCTGGCGCCGGGACACCTCGCCCGCGATGGCGTCCTTCATCCGGTCGACCAGGGTCAGGTCGCCGGCCAGGTTGGTGATCGTCGCGGCGACGTGCGGCGCCTTGTCCAGGCCGAGGAACGTCGCGCCACCCTTGAAGTCGACCAGGATCATGTTGAGCGAGGTCGACGAGTGCGTGGCCAGCATGCCCAGCACCAGCGTGCGCAGGAACTCGGACTTGCCGGAACCGGTCGCGCCGATGCACAGGCCGTGCGGGCCCATGCCCTCCATGGCCGCTTCCTTGATGTCCAGCTCGACCTGCTGACCGAACTCGCCGATGCCGAACGGCACCCGGTAGCGGTCGCGCACCGGCCGTGGCCGCCACGCGCCCTGCACGTCGAAGGTCATCGGGTCACCGGGGATGCCGAGGAACTCCAGCAGCGGCGGGTTGTTGCTCATCGACAGCGGGTCCTCGTCGCTGCCGCCCGCGTCGACGCCGCCGATCCGGTACGGCGAGATCCGCCGGGCCAGCGCCTCGGCCTCGACCACGCTCAGCCAGTCCGGTCCGCCGAACCACTCGACACCGCTCGCGCTGCGCGCGCCGAGCTTGCCGTCCTCGATCACCAGCCGGAGGCCGCGGCGTGCGGTCAGGTTGCCCAGCGACTCGGACAGGTCCAGCAGCGTGACGCCGACCAGGCCCTCCTCCAGGATGATCTGCTCTTCCCGGGTGACGTCGCCGTCGTCGATCACGATCACGATGTGCGGCTGGTCGGCGGGCGGCGGCGCGTTGCGGGTGAACCGCTGCCGGTCGCGCAACTGGTCGTCCAGCATCTGCTCGACCTCGGCCAGCGAGCTCGCCATCATCCGCATCTGGCCGATGCCGTCCACGATCTGCGGGTGCTGCACGTGCGGCAGCCACTTCATCCACTCCCACTCGGCCTTGGTGCGGCCCGTGGTGACGACCGCGATCAGCAGGTCGTCCGGCGAGTGGAAGGTCGCCATCTGCGCGAGCAGGGCGCGGGCCAGGCCGCGCTTCTCCTCGATGTCGCCGAGCAGGCCGACGGCGGCGAAGCCGCGCAGCGCGATGGAGATCGGCAGGTCGGGCACGAGCGAGTGGGCGCGCACGAACCGGCGCAGCGCCAGCGTCGCGATCGGCTCCAACTCCTCGACCGGACCGGTCTGCGGCGGCACGAGCCGGGTGGCCAGCCGCTGCGAGCCGCGGCCCGCGCGCAGGTGGCAGAAGTCGGGGTCGTTCTGCCGGCGTTCCCACATGCGCCGGGTGGTGGCCAGGGACCAGAGCATCTGGGGGTCGGGGTGGACCCACTCGCGCTCGGCGCGCTGCTCGTTGGCGGCCTCACGGGCGCGGTCCCGCATCTGGCCGAGGTACCGCAGGTAGTCCTTGCGGTCCTCGTTCATCTCGGCCTTCTTCTGGCCCTTGCCGCCGCCCATGCCGCCCGCCATCATGCCGATGGTCGAGATCAGCATCATGCCCGGCATGATCATCGCCGCCGGGCTGCGGGCGCTGTACTGGAACATCAGCACCATCATCCCGACGGACGCCACGATCATGACGACGGGCATCGCCTTCATCATGATGTTGCCGGGGATGACCCGGGGCACCTCGGGTGGCGGTTCGAGGTGGACCTCACCACCGGGCGGGCGGGGAGCGGCGAGGCGTGCCGTGCGCTTGAACTGCAGCGTGCTCACCTGACAGGCACCTCTTCAGCGTCGATCCCGTTGCGATCCCCCCGTCCCGGCAGGACCGGGAAGACGGGCGGGCCACCAGCGGCACGAGCCACCCGTGGCAACCGACACTATGGCGCATCGGAACCCCGCACGGCGGGGGGTCGGTGAAATCCGCGTCCCACCTGTTGCGCGGAACGGCCCTGCCGGGGCACCCGCTGCGTCCATACTGTGTCCGCTCCGATGGGGCGGACCGAAGCACGTCCGACCGGACCAATAAGGTCCCGGACGGACCCACAAGCACACACTCATTGACTTAGGGGGCGCTGGTGGCGACCGGTACGACGGTGTTCAGCAGGGTGACGGTGGTTGCGCCGCGAACGCGTATCGACGTCGCGCTGCCCGCCGACGTCGCGGTGGCCGACCTGCTGCCGATGCTGCTGGACATGGCCAAGGAGGCCACTCCGGACGGTGGCGTTCGACACGGCGGGTGGGCACTGGCCAAGCTGGGCGACAGCCCGTTGGACCCCAGCCGCACGCTCGCGTCGCTCGGCGTGGTCGACGGCGAGCTGCTCCAGCTGCGCAAGCGCAACGAGAACCCGCCGCCCCCGCTGTACGACGACGTGGTCGACGCGATCGCCGAGTCCGACCCGGACAGCTTCCGCCCGTGGACCAAGGACACGGCCCGGCGCTACGGCCACCTCGCGGGCGCGTTGGCGCTCATCACGGCCGCCGTCGCGGTGCTGATGGCGGGCCCGTTCGGCGGCGGCGGCAACCTCGCACCGGCGATCTGCGCGGGCGTGGTGGCCATCGCGGCGCTGGCCGCGGGCGCCGTGGTGGCCCGGTCCTACAACGCGACCGGCACGGGCGTGCTGATCGCCGCGGCCGGCGGCCTGCCGATGGCGTACGTGGCGGGTCTCTACATCGTGCCCGGCCCGCTCGAACGGCCGAGCCTGCTGCTGGCCAGCGTGCTGGTGCTGATCTTCGCCTCGGCCGCGATCATGCTGATCGGCCGGGGCATCACGGTGTTCATCGCCGCCGCCACGGCCGGCGCGCTGAGCGCCATCGCGTTCCTGATCGGCATCTTCGTCGACCACCCGATGCACGGCATCGCGGCGGCGACCACGGCCGTCGCGCTGGCCGCGCTGTCCGCGCTGCCCCGGCTCACGATCCAGCTGGCCAAGCTGCCGCTGCCGACCGTGCCGGGCAGCGCCGAGGACCTCAAGGAGGACACCGGCTTCCCGGAGTACTCCGTGATCGAGCGGCGCACGGCCAACGCGCACGAGTACCTGACCGGCATGATCATCGGCTGCGGCGGCATCGCCGCCCTGTTCGCGGTGATCGCCGCGGGCAACGGCTCCATCTGGGGCCCGCTGCTGGCGATCGTGGTGACGCTGGTGCTGCTGCTGCGCGGCCGGTCCTACGCGAACGGCGCGCAGGCGGTGGCGCTGCTGGCCAGCGGCCTCGTCGCGGGCGCGGGCGTGCTGCTGGGGTGGCTGGTGCAGTCCTCGCCGGGCGACCGGCTGCTGTGGGTGTTCGGCACCCTCGTGCTGCTCGGCGCGGGCGCGCTGGTGCTCGGCGTGATCTTCCCCAACCAGAAGTTCTCCCCGGTGCTGCGGCGCACGGTCGACGTGCTGGAGGCCATCCTGATCGCCGCGGTGCTGCCGCTGGCGCTGGCGGTGATGGACCTCTACGTGGCCATGCGCCAGCTCATCCCCGCGTGAGGCCGTGATGCGCATCCGCAGGATCGCCGCGCTGGCCGCGGTCACGGTGACGCTCGTGAGCGCGCCGGGCGCGCACGCCCAGCCGACCACGACCACGAACCAGGACAGCCGGCCGAACTCGCAGCCGCCGCCCGTCGACAAGGGCGCCTTCAGGCCGTTCACGGACCCCAAAGAAGACGTCAACTACCAGAAGAAGACGCAGTGCATCACCTCGGGCACGGGTGACAAGCGCATCCCGAACAAGCCCTGGGGCCAGATGCAGCTCCGGCTGGAGGAAGCGCACCGCTTCGCCACCGGCAAGGGCGTCATGCTGGCGATCATCGACACCGGCGTCAACGCCGAGCACCCGCGGCTCGCCGGCCGGGTCACGCCGGGCGGCGACTACGTGGAGACCAACGACCGCGGGATCGTCGACTGCGACGGCCACGGCACCGAGGTCGCGGGCGTGGCGGCGGCCAGCCGGGACGACGAGACCGGGTTCGTCGGCGCCGCACCCGAGGCGAACGTGCTGGCGATCCGCCAGACCAGCGACCACTACAACTACGAGGACCCGGCGAAGCTGGACAACCGGGCGTCCGCGGGCAAGGTCGGCACCCTGGCGCAGGCCATCGTGGCCTCCGCGACCAAGGGCGCGAAGGTCGTCAACATCTCGCTGACCGCGTGCGAACCGCCGCGCGAGCCCAGCGACCAGGAGCGCCAGCTCCAGGCCGCGATCGACTGGGCGGTCAACGAGAAGGACGTCGTCATCGTGACCGCGGCGGGCAACATCGACTCGCAGGGCGGGTGCGCCGCCCAGAACGACAACCAGAACCCGGCGAACGTCAAGGTCGTCGCGTCACCGCCGTGGTACGCCGACGACGTGCTGTCCGTCGGGTCGGTCAACATCGACGGCGAGGTGTCGTCGTTCTCGGTGTGGGGCCCGTGGGTCAGCGTGGCCGCGCCCGGCGAGAACATCGTCACGCTCGACCCGGCCGGCAAGGGCCTGACCGACGCCAACGCCGACCCCAACGGGCAGCTCTCCCTCATCCAGGGCACCAGCTTCGCGTCGCCGTACGTGGCGGGCGTGGCGGCGCTGGTGCGCGAGCGCTTCCCGCACCTGAACGCGCGCCAGGTGATGGACCGGATCAAGGCCACCGCGCAGCACCCGGGCAACCCGAGCGGCCGGAACCACAAGGTCGGCTACGGGATCATCAACCCGGTCGCCGCGCTGACCGCCGAACTGCCGTCCGAGCGCGAGGGCGCGAAGCCGGTGAAGCCCACGCAGCTGATGACGACCCTCGACCCGCTGGACCCGCCGAACAACGCGCCGATGATCGTGGCGCTGTCCGGCACGGGCGCGGGCGTCGGGCTCCTGCTGCTGACGCTCTTCATCGTGCACACCGTCAACCGCAACCGGGCCAGGCGGGCCACCGTCCCCGCGAGACGCTCGTCGATCTAGTCCACTGGAGACAGGAGAAGGGCCGCCCACCTCGGGCGGCCCTTCTTCGTTCGCCTGCCGCGCCGTCGTTCGCCTGCCGCGCCGTCCGCGCTCAGTCCTCGCCGAGGACGGGCGGTGCGGACTTCTTGGGCTTGCCGAAGACCTGCTCGGTCGAGCCCGCCAGCTGGACCTTCGACTTGTGCTCCTTCTCGCCGCCCTGCTGACCGCCCGCGCCGGCGCCGCCCATCATCCCCATGCCGCCCATCATCCCGGCGCCACCACCGGCGGACGGCGTGCCGGACGGACCCGCCGCCGCGGCGGCTGCCGGACGGGCGCCCTGTTCCACGGGGTGCGGCTCGGCCACCGCCGTCGAACCGCCCTGCTGCATGCGTTCCGGGGCACCCCCGCCGGCCACACCACCGGGCACGCCACCACCGCCGCCGCCGGGAACACCGCCGCCACCGCCACCCGGCATCCCGCCGCCGGAGCCCGAACCAGCGGCGGCCGGCTTGGTCTCGGCGGGCGGTGTGGCCGGGGCTCGCGGCACGGTCGGCTTGTCCGGCTTGGCCGGCTCCGTGAACGCCCAGTTCTGCTCGGGGTACTTGTGCTCCATCTTCACGTCGGCGAAGTCCGACGAGCCGGAAACCCCGTCGCACAGCCGGAGGAACGCCTCCAGCACGTCGCGCACCGACTCGTGCAGCTCCTTCGCCGGGTCGTGCAGCTCGTCCAGCGCCTCGACCACGCGCCGGTCGCCGTCCACCGGCAACGCCGCCGCGCCGGACACCGCGTCGGCCGCGTCGGCGAACACCCGCGACATGTCCTCGACGATGTCGCGGATGCCGTCGGCGGTGTGGTCCAGCGCCTCGCCCATCGCGTGCATCGCGTCGGACATGTCGTGCCCGGCCAAGCCGACCGTGCGCATGTGCTCCACGAACGAATCCGCGTCCTTGCCCTGCCACGCCGAGTCGAGCTTGCCCAGCGGCTTGGTCAGGTCGCGCGTCACGTGCTCGGCGACGAGCCCGGCCTTGCGCCAGCGCTCCGCCTCGTCGCTCAGGTCGTTCCAGTCGCCGACGACCGGCGTGAAGTAGTCCGCCACGAGGTCGCGCACGCCGAGCCGCCGGCTGATCCCGGACAGGTAGTCCAGCTCCGGCCCGACCGCGGCGGCGATCTGCCTGCCGTCCTTGCCCCGCATCAGAGCGACCCCGTCCGGCGTTCCACGGCCTTGATCATCGCGACCGCTTCGTCGTCCTGCGCGCCGTAGTGCTCGGCCACCTCGTGCAGGCCCTTCGCCGCCGACGTCAGCACTTCGCACGCCCGGTCGAGCTGCTGGTTCAGCATCGCCGCCGCCCGGCCGTACGCCTCGGCGTTGCGCAACGTCCGCCCCAGCTCACCGAAGCTCTGCGGGCGCACCGGCTCCTCCCGGAGCTCGGCCCGCGCACGGGTCAGCTCCTCGGCCGCCTCGTCCACCCGCTTCGCGTACAGCTCCACCCACCGCGGGTCGACCGACACCTGCCCGGTGCCCGTCGCCGCGACCGCGGGCCTGCGTGTGACCTCGTTCACCACGACACCTCCCGCACCTCTGACGGGAACCGGCCCACGCCGGTTCCGCCGAACGGGGTCAGCTGCCCTGCTTCTTCGCCTGCTCCTCGGGCAGCAGGCTGTTGCTCTTCGGCGCCGGGATGGAGTCCCAGCTGCGGGCGGCCTCGTTGCGGTTGAGCTGCGGCCCGTTGGGCAGCAGTCGCAGGATCGACTCCGGCCCGGGTGCGAAACCGTCCCCGCCCAAGCCCAGCGCGCCGCTCGTCGTCGTGTCCGGGATGCCGTACTTCACGCCGCGGCCGGTGATCAGGTGGATCGGTCCGCTGCCGAAGTCCTGGGTGGACGTCGAACTGCGCACCACGGCCGACTTGCCCGGCATCATCACGAACTCGCCGACGACCTCGCCGGTCGCGCCGACCTGGTTGATGGACACCGGTCGGGCGTCGGCCGGGATCGGCAGCGACGGCGCGATGGTCACCTTGGTGTGCTGGGACTTGTTGTCCGACGTGACGTCCTTCGCCTGCCAGCCGAGGCAGATCACCCGGTTGTTCTGGTTGGCCTCCAACACCTCCGGCACGTCCGGCGGGTAGTCGGCGAAGTCGAGCTGCTCGGTGGTCTGCGCGTCGTTGATGTCCGCGATGTCGACCAGCTTCGGCTCGGCGCCCTGCGCGTAGGCCGCGCGGAGCAGGTCGGCCGCGGCCCGGCTGACCTTCTGCAGGCCGTCCTTCAGCACCACGTGGAACTCGGAGTCCGCGCCGGACCGGCGGACCTCGATCACCGCGCCGACCTTCAGGCCGCTCGGCCTGGTGATGTACGTCACCGGCTGGCCGCGGTTCGGGATCTCGGGCGCCACCAACGGCTTCGCCTCGGGGATCGCGTTGAGCAGACCGGTGCTGATCGCCCGCGGCTTCTTGTTCGCCAGGTTCAGCGCGGTGCGGACCTCGGCGTTGCTCAGGTCGACCTTCGCCCGCACCGTGGACGTCGACGTGATCTTGGAGTTCACCGGCGCCTTGTAGATCAGGTACGCCTGCTTGTCGTCGGTGCCCGCCCGCACCAGCAGGGCGCGGTTGCCGTCGAGCAGCTCGCCGCCGCCGCTGATGCCGGCCAGCACGGTGGTGGTGAACTTGCCCGGCGCCGACGGGTCGTTCAGCGACTCGTCCAAGTGCAGCGTGTCGCACACGGACCAGTCCGAACCGATCCGGTCCTCCGGCTTGGGCAGCACGTCCGGGCCGTCCGGGATACCGGTCAACCGGCCCTTGGGCAGCTTCGACAAAGCCTTCTCGCTGACCAGTTTCGGCGTGCCGCCCGCGACCTGCGGCGCCTGGTTGACCGCACCGGCCGCCGCGTCACCGCCGCCGACCGACTGCTGGCTCGTGTCCGGGGTCTGCAGCTGCAACAGCAACAGCCGCGCGGACGCCAGGTTCGTCATCGGGACCAACGTCCTCGCGTTGCCGATCTCGCGCACGACGTAGACCTGGCCGGTCTCCTTGGAGATGGCGATCTGCGTGTCCTTGTCGAGCTGCGGGTCCGGCGAGAAGAAGCCGAAGATGAGGAACCCGATCATGCCGATGATGCCCAGCAGGACACCCACCGCGGTCGCGCGAGAGTGCGTGCGCATCGGGTCGTGCAGCATCACCGCGTCTCTGCGCACCAGGGCGGACTGCATCCTGCGCAGCACGAAGCGGTAGGCCTGGACCTGTGACTTGGTGGTGGGTGTTGATGCCATTCTCGGCTCGCTGCTCTCCCAGTCGCGGTACGGTCTGCACGATAGCCGGACGGCGGGTGGTCCGTGTGCGGGTTGGTCAGACCCGGTCGGTCCACCCGGCGCACGCCGACGGAAAGAGAACCAGAGCGGATGTCCGTGACCACCCCACATCCGGGCCAACCCAACCCCGCCATGGCGCGCGCGCAGGCCGCAGGTGGCGCCGTGCGCGCCGCGCTGCTCCGGGCACGGCGCCGCACCGCAGGCGCGAGCCTGGGCGCGCTGCCGGTCGCCAACCTGGTTGTGCTCGAGGTCGGCGTCGCCATCGCCCTGGTCCTGCTGGCGATCGGCGCCACCGGCGACGGGATCGAGCCCGTCCTCATGTACATCGCGGGTGGGATCGTGCTGATCGCGCTGATCCTCGCGTTCACCAGGTCACGGGGTCGCTGGCTGACCCAGTGGATCGGACTCGTCGCGCGGTACAGCTTCCGCTCGCACGGCCGCACGGCCAAGCGCAGCGGCCCGGTGGAGATGAAGCCTCCGTCGGAGGAGGAGTCCTCGGTCATCGGCCCGGACGACCCGCGGGTGGCCCTGCTGCGCCTCGCGGTGCCGGACCTGGTGGTGGCCAGGGGCGTCGACCACGAACGCCGCCCGCTGGGCATGGCCTGGCACCAGGGCGCGTGGACCGCCGTGCTGCTGGTCGACCCGGCGCCGGGTCTGATCACCGCGGTGGGCAGCGCGCCGTCGTTGCCGCTGGGCGCGCTCGCGCCGACGTTGGAAGACCGCGGTGTGGTGCTGGACGCGATCTCCGTGATCTGGCACTGCTACCCGGGCAGCGCGGCCCTGCCGGTGAACTCCCCCGCGCTCAACTCTTACCTCGAAGTGCTCGGCCCGCTGCCCGCGGCGGCCCGCCGGACCACGTGGATCGCGGTGCGGCTCGACCCGCGGCGGTGCGCGGCGGCGATCCGGGAACGCGGCGGCGGCGTCGTCGGCGCGCACCGCGCGTTGATCGGCGCGCTGTCACGCGTGCGCAACGCGCTGGAGTCGACGGGCGTCTCCATCCGCCCGCTCGACCCGGACGAGCTGATCCGGGCGGGCATCTCGGCGGCCGAGCTGACCTCGGTGGCCGGTGCCAACAAGTCGGTGTCGCTGCGGGAGAAGTGGTCCGGTGTGACGGCGGGCGGCGTCGGCCACGCCAGCTACGCCATCACCGGCTGGCCCGCCAAGGGCATGCGGAACAACCTGAACGCGCTGACCGGCGTGCGCGCGTTGTCCTCGACGCTGTCCATGACGATCTCGCCGAGCAGCGAGCAGGGCCAGGTCGGCCTGCGCGGCATGGTGCGGGTCAGCGCGCGGACGCCGTCCGAACTGGACCGCGCGGACGACCGGCTCAAGGCGTTGGCCGACAAGCTCGACATCACGCTGACCCCGTTGAACGGCCTCCAGGTCGCGGGGCTGGCCGCGACGCTGCCGCTGGGAGGTGTGGCGTGAGCAACTCCCGGTTGCTGAACTCGCAGGGCAAGGGCGTGGCGCCGGAGTTCCTGGTGTCGCCGCAACTGCTGGACGTGGTGAGCCCGTCGGGCGACCGCGGCGGCATGGTGCTCGGCTCGGGTCTCCAGGGCGAGCCGCTGACGATCTCGGTGCTGCGGTCCGCGCCGACCCGCATGGTCGTGGTCGGCGGGCTGTACCTGGCCCGGCAGATCGCGTTGCGGGCGATGGCGACGGGCGCGTGGATCACCATCGCGACGGGTCGTCCGGCGGCCTGGCAGCCGGTGGTGCGCGCGGCGGGCGCGGGCCCGGACGGCCGCCCCTCGCCGCTGGTGCAGCTGCGCCGGCTGAGCCCGGTGGAGCTGCCGCGGCCGTCCGAGGACAGCCCGCTGCTGGTCGTGCACGACGGCGGCCACGTGCCGCAGGAGCTGTTCCCGCCGCGGTCGCCGTGGCAGACCACCATGTACGTGCTGCCCTACCTGCACCCGCAGGCGGCGAACACCGCGAATTCCGCGGACCTGGTGCTGCTCCAGCGGTTGCCGCTCGGGCAGGCGCAGCTGGCGTCGCAGATCTGGCGGCTGCCGCCGCAGATGGCGCACCAGCTCACCACGCTCAAGGACGACCAGGTGATCGCGCTCGGCGCGAACCTGTGGCGGCCGTTGCGGTTGGTCACCACTCCCGGTGAGCAGCAGATCCTGGGTGCGGTCCGCCGCGGCGACTGACCCCGACAGCACCGACGTGCCGGATGTGCCCCTGGACGGTTGTCCGGGGGCACATTTTTCGCGGTAGGTCCAGTCACTCCCCGCAGCAATGCGTTCACAGCGCGACAAAATCTGTGGAGGAGCGGATCGTCGGGTATTGCCGGCAAATCATTGCGCCCCACCCGCAGGGCGAACTAGGAACAACTCACCGTGTCCGGTCGGTTTCGCGGTGACACCGGCCTGGCACCCACCCTGCGAAGAGGAGACCCCCTGCCATGGGAGACGTTCGCGCGTCCTGGACGAAACGGTTGGCCCGCGTCGGGCTGGCGACGGGTACGGCGTTCGCGGTGACCGCCGCGCTGACCACCTTCACGTCGGCGGCCGAAGAGGGTGCCATCCTCGGGTTGGGTGCGCCGAACTCCGTGAAGGACAGCTACATCGTCGTGCTGAAGGACGTCGGCGCGAGCAGCGTGGACGCGTTGAGCGGCAAGTACGAGGCGAAGGTCCTGCACCGGTACTCCAGTGCGCTGCGCGGCTTCTCCGCCACCATGACGGAGGCGCAGGCCCGCAAGCTGGCCGCCGACCCGTCGGTGTCGTACGTGCAGCAGGACGGCGAGGTGACGATCTCCGGCACGCAGGCGCCGACCCCGTCGTGGGGCCTGGACCGGATCGACCAGGCCGCGCTGCCGTTGGACAACTCCTACACGTACCCCAACGAGGGTGAAGGCGTCACCGCCTACATCATCGACACGGGCATCCGGTTCTCGCACGCGGACTTCGGCGGTCGCGCCGTGAGCGGTCGCGACACCGTCGACAACGACAACGACGCCTCCGACTGCAACGGCCACGGCACGCACGTGGCGGGCACCGTCGCCGGTGGCTCGTACGGCGTGGCGAAGAAGGCCAAGCTGGTCGGCGTGCGGGTGCTCAACTGCTCGGGTTCCGGCACGTACGCGGGCGTCATCGCGGGGATCGACTGGGTGACGGCGAACGCGGTCAAGCCGGCGGTCGCGAACATGTCGCTGGGTGGTGGCGCGGACGCGACGGTCGACCAGGCCGTGCGCAACTCCATCGCGTCCGGCGTGACGTACGGGCTCGCGGCGGGCAACGACAGCGGCGCGAACGCGTGCAACACGAGCCCGGCGCGGACGCTGGAGGCGATCACGGTCGGTTCCACGACCAACACCGACGCCCGGTCGTCGTTCTCCAACATCGGCACCTGCCTGGACATCTTCGCGCCCGGCTCGAACATCACGTCGGCCTGGCACACCGGTGACAGCGCCACCAACACGATCAGCGGCACGTCCATGGCGACGCCGCACGTGGTCGGCGCGGCGGCCGTCTACCTGGCCGCGAACCCGGCGGCGACGCCGCAGCAGGTGCGGGACGCGCTGGTGAACGGCGCGACGAGCGGTGTCGTCGGCAACGCGGGCACCGGGTCGCCGAACAAGCTGCTGCGCGTGGTCGGCGAGTCCACCCCGCCGCCCGGCGGGTGCGCCGCCAAGACCAACGCGACCGACGTGGCCGTGCCGGACCTCGGTGTGGCGTCCAGCCCGATCACGGTGGCCGACTGCGGCGGCAAGGCGGGTGCGGCGGCGACGGTCGAGGTGCACGTCAAGCACACGTACCGGGGTGACCTGGTGATCGACCTGGTGACGCCGAGCGGTGCGGTCAAGCAGCTGAAGGTGCAGTCCGGTTCGGACAGCGCGGACAACGTCGACGCGACGTACACGGTGAACCTGTCGGCGGAGAACGCCAACGGCACCTGGCAGCTGCGGGTCCGTGACACCTACGGCCAGGACACCGGTTACATCGACACCTGGACCCTCGACCTCTGACCCTCCGACCACCACCCCCAGCGGCCCCTCACCCCTCCCGCCGGTGAGGGGCCGCTCCACGTTTCACCTGGTCGCCTTCGAGCTGGCAGTACAGATCCGCATCGCGATACGCGCGGCCGGGCGAAACGACCTGCGCGTCGTCCCGGCGGTCAACGTGAAGGTCTCCGCGACCTCGCGGACCGGTCTGATCCCGGACGTCGTGATCGTCAACGGACTCGCCGACGTGGCCTTCCCTGCCGACGCGCGGCTGCCGGCGGTGGAGGTGGGGTCGCCCGGCGACACGCGCGGCGAGCGAGATGCGAAAACAGCCGCCTACGCGTCGGCAGGTGTGCCCTTCCTGTGGACGGTCGACTCGAGCAGGTGGTCCAGGTCCCGGGTCCGGTGACCACCACCACGGCGGCACCGGTTCCGAGCGCCGTCGACCCGGGCGAACCGGACTTCCGACCCCTCACACCCGCGCCGAGCACGAGCGCAGCGCCTCCAGCACCCGTGGCCAGGTGCAGTGGGTCGGCTCGGTCCCCCGGTTGTGCTCGGCGATCCGGGCACGCTCCTCCCGGTCCACCACCAGCCGCGTGATCCCGCCGGCGAGGTCGTCGGTGAGCAGCCCCTCCACCCCGTCGCGCACGAAGTCCGCCACCCCCGTCCCCGGCCGCGCGACGACCGGCACCCCCGCCGTCCGCGCCTCCAACGCCGCCAGCCCGAAGGCCTCCTGCCCCGCCGGGTTCACGAACACGTCCGCCCCCGCCAGCAGGTGCCCCACACCCTCCCGGTCCAGCCGGCCGGGCAGGCTGACCCACCCCATCCCGTGCCGTTCGACGTACCGCCGCAGCACCGCCATCTCCGGCCCCGACCCCGCCAACGTCGCCCGCAGCGGCACGTCCACCCGCACCGCGCGCAACGCCGCCAGCAACGCCATCGGCTCCTTCCGCGCCGCCAGCCGACCCACCGACACCACGTGCACCGCGTCGTCCGGCCGCTGCGTCGGGATTCCCCGCCACCGCGACGGCGTGATCCCGTTCGGCACCACCCCGACCGAGATCCCGGGCACCGCGTCCCGCATCCGGTCCGCCGCCGCCCGGCTCACCGCCGCCAACGTCATCGGCGCGGAACTCCACGACGCGAGCCGGTCCAGCGCGCGGTAGCACCACTGCACCACCGGGTCCCACATGCTGTGCACCACGACCACCGTCGGCAACCCCAGCCGCAACGCCGACCGCACCCCCGACCACGCGAACGGCGAGATGGCGCCGACGTGCACGTACACGACCGACGGCACCAGCGGGACGATCACCCGGTCGAGGTGCGACCCCGCCCGGGGTGCACCGGCAGGTCCCACGGCACCCGGACCGCGATCCGGTGCACCGAGTACCCGTCACCCGGCGACGCGAGCCTCGTCGCGGTCACCACGTGCACTTCCTCGCCGCTCGACGCCTGCGCCTGCGCCAGACCCGCTACCTGCACCTCGATCCCGCCCAGCCGCGGCAGGAAGCAGTCGGTGACGTGGATGATCGACAAGTTCGCTCCCGTCAAGCCGCCGAACGGACCAACTGCCACTCTTGCACCCGTGAGCCGAACGTGCGTCTTCTTCCACGCCCACCCCGACGACGAAGCCCTGCTGACGGGCGGCACGATGGCGCGCCTCGCCGGGGAAGGCCACCGGGTGGTGCTCGTCATCGCGACCGCCGGTGAACGGGGGTTGAGCGCCCGGCACACCGACCTCGGCGCCGTCCGCACCAGAGAGGCGCACGCGTCGGCCCGCGCGCTCGGCGCGGCACGCGTGGAGTTCCTGGGGTACGCCGATTCCGGGCTGTCCGGCCGGGACGGCGACGACGGGTTCGCCCGCGCCGACGTGGCCGACGCCGCCGGGAAGCTGGCCGAGCTCCTGCACGAGGAACGCGCCGACCTGGTCACCACCTACGACCCCCACGGCGGCTACGGGCACCCCGACCACGTCCAGGTCCACCGCGTCGGCACGCTGGCCGCCGAACTGGCCGGCACACCCCGCGTGTGGGAGGCGACGGTCGACCGCACCCTGCTCCTGCGCGGCCTGAAGCTCGCCCGGCTGGCCCGCAAGTTCGACCTGGCCCCGTTCGAGCAGGCCTTCACCGCACGTCACGAGATCACCCACTCGGTGGACGTGCGGCGGTATGCGCACGCGAAGCGGGCGGCGATGGCGGCGCACGCCACGCAGACCACCGGTGGCGAGTCGACCAGAACCCTCGCCGCGCTGCTCACGCTGCCGCCGCCGCTGTTCAAAGCGGTGCTGGGCACCGAGTGGTTCGTGGAGCGCAAACGGTTGCGGGCCCGATGAGGCGGTGGTCCCGGCTCGGCGCGTCGCTGGCGTCACTCGGCTTGGCGACGTGGCTGGTGATCGCCCTGGTGCCCGCGGTCGGCGGCGTCGCGTGGACCGCCGTCGGCGACCAACTGCGCCGGGTCGGCCCCGGCACGGCGCTCTGGCTGACGGTCCTGTGGCTGGCCGGCCTCTGGGCGTACACCTACGTGCTCACCGGGTCGCTGCCCGGCCTGCGCAACACCCAGGCGTTCACCCTGAACGCGGCGGGCAGCGCGATCAGCAACGTGCTGCCGTTCGGCGGCGCGGCCGGCGTGGCGCTCACAGCCGTGATGGCGTCGAGCTGGGGCCACTCCGCACGGGCGATCACCACGTCGGCGATCGTCAGCGGCCTGTGGAACACCCTGTCCCGGGCGGCACTGCCGATCGTCGCCCTGGCCGTGCAGGGCGCGGTCGTGCCGGGCGACGGAGTCCTGGTCGCGACGATCGGCGCCACCGCCGGCCTGCTGACCGCCGTGGTCGTCCTGCTCCGCCTGCGGTGGCTCGGCCGGCTGCTCGGGAGCCGGGCCACCCGGTTCCTGCTGCGGCTGCGCCGGGAAACCGGCCAGGTCGTCCGGGACCGCTGGCCCCAGCTCACCGCCGCCATGCTCGCCTACCTGCTGCTCCAGGGCGTGCTGCTGTGGTGCTGCCTGGCCGCCGCCGGCGTCCAGCTCGAACCGGGGCAGGCGGTCGCCGCGTTCGCGGTCAGCCGGCTGCTCACCCTGGCCGTGATCACGCCCGGCGGGTTCGGGATCACCGAGAACGGCACCATCGCGCTGCTGGTCGGCCTCGGCGCACCAGCAGCTCCGGCCGTCGCGGGCGTGCTGCTGTTCGCGTTCTTCACCTACCTGGTGGAGATACCGCTCGGCGCCGTCACGTGGCTCGGCTGGTCGGCGCGACGCGCACGTTCCGGGTGACGGCGGCCCGCGCGGCCAGCTCGTCGTCCGCCGGGTAGTCGACCCGGACCAGCGCCAACCCGTGCGGCGGCGCCACCGTGACCTCGCTCGACCGCGCCGTGAGCGACAGCAGCGACGCGGGCCAGCCCACCGGCTTGCGCCCCTCGCCCACCGCGAGCAGCGCACCGACGAGGCTGCGCACCATCGAGTGGCAGAACGCGTCCGCGGACACGAAGGCCGTCAGCACGTCACCGTCCCGCACCCACTCCAGGCGTTGCAGCTCGCGGATCGTCGTCGCACCCTCGCGCCGCCGGCAGAACGCGCAGAAGTCCCGTTCGCCCAGCAACAACTGCGACGCGTCGTTCAACGCGTCGAGTGACAGCGGGCGCGGCCAGGCCAGCGTGTCCAGCCGCCGCAACGGGTGCGCGCCGGAAGCGGCATCGGTGACCCGGTACTCGTAGTGCCGGCGCAACGCGGCGAACCGCGCGTCGAACGCGGCGGGCACGACCCGCGCCGAGAACACCCGCACGTCCGCCGGCAGCGCCCGCGCCAGGCGCTTGGGCAACCCGCCGACGTCCACACCGGACGGCAGGTCGACGTGCGCCACCTGCCCGGACGCGTGCACACCGGCGTCCGTGCGGCCCGCCACGGTCAGCTGCACGTCCTCGCGCAGCACCGTCGACATGGTGTCCTCCAGCACGCCGCAGACCGTCCGGCGATCGGGCTGCCGCGCCCACCCGGAGAAGTCCGTGCCGTCGTACGCCAGGTCCAGTCGCACACGAACGAGCCCGTCGTCCCCAGCGGGAACGACGGGCTCGTCGGTGAAGTTCGCGTCCGTCAGGACTCGTCCTTCTTCTCGTCCTTCGGAGCCTCGTCGGCGCCCTCGGCGGGCTCCTCGGAAGCGTCCTTCGTGGCGGACTCGGGCGCGTCGGCGTCCTGGTCCTGCACGTCCTCGACCTCGGTCTCCTCGGTCACGGCGGCAGCCTCGTCCTGCTTGGCGGGAGCCGCGTCCTTGGCGAACTTGGTCTTGCGGGCGCGCTCCGCCTCGGAGGTGACGGTCTGCTCCGCGACCAACTCGATGACGGCCATGGGCGCGTTGTCGCCCTTGCGCGGCATCGTCTTGGTAATGCGGGTGTAGCCACCGGGGCGGTCGGCGAACTGCGGACCGATCTCGGCGAACAGCTTGTGCACGATGTCCTTGTCGCGGATCACCTTGAGGATCTCACGACGGTTGTGCAGGTCACCGACCTTCGCCTTGCTGATCAGCTTCTCGGCGTACGGGCGGAGCCGCTTCGCCTTCGCCTCGGTGGTCGTGATCCGACCGTGGGTGAACAGGGACGTGGCCAGGTTGGCCAGCATCAGCCGCTCGTGGGCCGGCGAGCCCCCGAGACGGGGTCCCTTGGTGGGGGTGGGCATCGAATTGCTCCTCGGATTTCTTTCTGATCCTCTGCTCCGGCCCGGCCGCTAAGCGACCTCAGAGCTGCTCGGTCTCCGCGTAGTCCTGGCCGTCGTCGTGGTTGTCCACGGCGGTGTCCGTGCCCCAGCCTTCGGCGGGGTAGTCGGACGCGGCGGCCGACGGGTCGAACCCAGGGGGGCTGTCCTTCAGCGCGAGGCCGAGACCGACGAGCTTCATCTTGACCTCGTCGATCGACTTCGCACCGAAGTTGCGGATGTCCAGCAGGTCCGCCTCGCTGCGCGAGACCAGCTCGCCCACGGTGTGGATGCCCTCGCGCTTGAGGCAGTTGTAGGACCGGACGGTGAGGTCCAGGTCCTCGATCGGCATCGCGAACGCCGCGATGGTGTCCGCCTCGGCGGGCGAGGGGCCGATCTCGATGCCCTCGGCGTCGACGTTCAGCTCGCGAGCGAGACCGAACAGCTCGACCAGCGTCTTACCAGCCGACGCGACAGCGTCACGCGGCGTGATGGACGGCTTGGTCTCGACGTCGAGGATCAGCTTGTCGAAGTCGGTCCGCTGCTCGACACGGGTGGCCTCGACCTTGTAGGTCACCTTCATGACGGGCGAGTAGATCGAGTCGACCGGAATGCGGCCGATCTCGGCACCGGCCTGCTTGTTCTGGACGGCGGGGACGTAACCGCGACCGCGCTCGACCACGAGCTCGATCTCCAGCTTGCCCTTGCCGTTCAGGGTGGCGATGTGCAGGTCGGGGTTGTGCACGGTGACACCGGCCGGAGGCACGATGTCGCCCGCGGTCACCGCGCCCGGCCCCTGCTTGCGCAGGTACATGGTCACCGGCTCGTCCTCCTCGGAGCTGACGACCAGCTCCTTGAGGTTGAGGATGATGTCGGTGACGTCTTCCTTCACACCGGGGACGGTCGTGAACTCGTGCAGCACACCGTCGATGCGGATGCTGGTCACGGCCGCGCCGGGGATGGACGACAGCAGGGTGCGGCGGATCGAGTTGCCGAGGGTGTAGCCGAAGCCCGGCTCCAGCGGCTCGATGACGAACCGGGAGCGGGTCTCGTTGACCGCTTCCTCGCTGAGCGAGGGACGCTGGGAAATCAGCACTGGGTTCTTCCTCTCTTACCCCGACGCCCGCTATTTGACGTCGTGGAAGCCGGTCGCGGAGACCGGCAAACGCATGCGACACACCATTCCGTGCCGCCGCGGGACCCGACTGGAGGGGAATCCGACCAGGTCGGATTCCCCTCCAGGAGGATCACTTCGAGTAGAGCTCGACGATGAGCTGCTCCGTGACGGGCGTGTCGATCTGCGCCCGCTCCGGGAGCTGGTGCACCAGGATGCGCAGGTTGGACTGCACGACCTGGAGCCACGCCGGGATCGGCCGGTCACCGAAGGAAGCGCGCGCGGCCTCGAAGGGCAGCGTGGGCAGCGACTTCGGCTTCACGTCGATGATGTCGAACTTCGACACCCGGAAGCTCGGGATGTTGACCTTCTGGCCGTTCACGATGAAGTGACCGTGGCTGACCAGCTGGCGGGCCTGACGACGGGTGCGCGCGAGACCCGCGCGGTACACCACGTTGTCGAGCCGGGACTCGAGGATCTGGAGCAGGTTCTCACCGGTCTTGCCGGTGCGGCGAACCGCTTCCTCGTAGTAGCGGCGGAACTGCTTCTCCAGCACGCCGTAGGTGTAACGAGCCTTCTGCTTCTCCTGGAGCTGCAGCAGGTACTCGGACTCCTTGATCCGACCGCGGCCGTGCTGGCCGGGCGGGTAAGGACGACGCTCGAACGCCTGGTCCCCGCCGACGAGGTCGACCTTGAGACGGCGCGAGATGCGAGTGGCCGGTCCGGTATAGCGAGCCATAGTGTCTTACTCCTCCCCGTGCCTCAGACCCGGCGCCGCTTGGGCGGGCGGCAGCCGTTGTGGGGCTGCGGGGTCACGTCCTGGATGGTGCCGACCTCGAGGCCGGCTGCCTGCAGCGAACGGATCGCGGTCTCGCGGCCGGAGCCGGGACCCTTCACGAACACGTCCACCTTGCGCATACCGTGCTCGGCGGCCTTGCGCGCGGCGTTCTCGGCGGCCATCTGCGCGGCGAACGGCGTGGACTTGCGAGAGCCCTTGAAGCCGACGTGGCCGGCGGACGCCCAGCTGATCACGTTGCCCATCGGGTCCGTGATGGACACGATGGTGTTGTTGAACGTGCTCTTGATGTGCGCCTGGCCGTGCGAGACGTTCTTCTTTTCCTTGCGCCGGACTTTCTTGACCCCGGCGCCCGTGCGGGACTTGGGTGGCATGTCTGGGTGAACTCCTACTGCTAGAGACGCGAGGTCTTACTTCTTTCCGGCCTTCTTCTTGCCGGCGACGGTCTTCTTCGGACCCTTACGAGTGCGCGCGTTCGTCTTGGTGCGCTGCCCGCGGACGGGCAGGTTGCGACGGTGGCGCAGCCCCTCGTAGCAGCCGATTTCCATCTTCCGGCGGATGTCGGCCTGAACCTCGCGGCGGAGGTCACCCTCGACCTTGAAGTGGTTCTCGATGTATTCCCGCAGCTTCGCCAGGTCGTCGTCACCGAGATCCTTCACCCGGATGTCCGGGGAGATCTCGGTGGCGGTCAGCAGCTCCTTCGAGCGCGTCCGACCGATGCCGAAGATGTAGGTGAGCGCGATCTCCAACCGCTTTTCGCGGGGGAGGTCGACGCCAGCGAGTCGTGCCATACGGCGCTTGCTCCTAACAGTGGTGTCGCTCCAGGTCTGCTCCTCGCCCGATCCCGGGACTGACTCGCTGTGTCAGTGTCCGTTCGCTCTCGCGACCGGTGTCCCGGCCCCGGCCTGGAGTCCGGGGGTGTGCCGCACGTGGTTCCTCGTGCGGCAGGTGCGAGGAGGCTTACTCGGTGTCGCGTCCGCTGAAGACTCGACTCGTGCTGGTCTGGTCAGCCCTGGCGCTGCTTGTGGCGCAGGTTCTCGCAGATCACCATGACCCGGCCGTGACGGCGGATCACCTTGCACTTGTCGCAGATCTTCTTGACGCTCGGCTGGACCTTCACGCCTGAGCTTCTCCTGCGTCAGCCGGCGTGCCCTTGTGCGAGCACGCCGGAGGTCACTTGTAGCGGTAGACGATGCGCCCGCGGGACAGGTCGTAGGGCGAGAGCTCCACGACAACCCGGTCCTCAGGGAGGATGCGGATGTAGTGCTGACGCATCTTGCCGCTGATGTGTGCCAGGACCTTGTGACCGTTCTCCAACTCGACGCGGAACATCGCGTTGGGAAGCGGCTCGACTACGCGGCCCTCGACCTCAATGGCCCCGTCCTTCTTGCCCATGTCCTCCGCGTTTCGTGACGGTGGGTGTTGCTTCCGAAGTGCGGGCACGCAGCGCCCCGACTCCTCCAGGCCCTTGCGAACCCTGTCAGCACCGGGGAAGAGCTCCCCGGGCATGACGGAACCGGCGCGACGTGTGCGCCACCCGTCCATACTACGCGGGTCGGCGCGAACGCCCAAATCGGCCAGGTGACCCGGCACAGCGCCACCGGCGGCCGACGTCGTTGGGCGCCTACGAGAACGGCGTTACGATTGAAATCGCCGCTGCGGGCGTGCCCGGGTGCCGGGCCAGATCGCGGTGAGCGCCTTCAACGCCTATCCCCCCACGACCGGACTTCACCGGATCGGGTGACGTCGGCGCCGTGACCGCGACGGCGTGGGCGGCGGGCCGGACAGGCGGGACGCCCGGCAGGTCGGCCGGCTCACCCCGCGTCCTGGCCGCCCAGGCCCGCACCACCCCGGGTCGAACTCGGCCAGGTCGAGGCTGCCCTCGGCGTGTGCGCGGTGCAACCACTGCCGGACCGGTTCGCGTTCGACGTCGGAGGCCCGGACGTCGGAGGCCCGGACGTCTTCGGGCCGGACTGGCCGGTTCACCGCTCGATCCGACCGCACGAGCCGTCCACGAGGAGGCCGGACCCGGCACGGCCGAGCGGGAAGGTCAGGCGTCGAGGGCGGTGAGGACCCAGGGACCGTCGTCGGTGATCGCCACCGAGTGCTCCCAGTGCGCCGCGCGCGAGCCGTCGGACGTGACGACGGTCCAGCCGTCGTCCAGCTCCACCGTCTGCTCGGACCCCAGCGTCAGCATCGGCTCGATCGCGATCGCCATGCCGACCTTCAGGCGCGGGCCCTTGCCGGGCTTGCCGTAGTTCGGCAGGAACGGGTCCATGTGCATCTTCGTGCCGATGCCGTGGCCGCCGTAGCCCTCCACGATCCCGTACTCGATGCCGTGCTCCTCGCCGGCGAGGATCGTGGCCGACTCGATCGCGAACGAGATGTCGCTCAGCCGACCGCCGGGCACCGCCGCCTCGATGCCCGCGAGCATCGAGGCCCGCGTCGCGTCGGACAGCTTCAGCTCCGCGTCGGACACCTCGCCGACCGCCAGCGTCACGGCCGAGTCGCCGTGCCACCCGTCGAGGATGGCGCCGCAGTCGATCGAGATCAGGTCACCCTCGACGAGCACCTGCGTGCGGCTGGGGATGCCGTGGACCACCTGCTCGTTCACCGACGCGCAGATCGACGCCGGGAACCCGTGGTAGCCCTTGAACGACGGGATCGCGCCGGCGTCGCGGATGGTCTGCTCCGCCAGCTCGTCCAGCTCGGCGGTGCTGACCCCGGCCTTGGTGTGCGAGGTCAGCAGCGCCAACGTCCGCGCCACGACCAGCCCGGCGGCCCTCATGGCCTCGAGCTGCCCGCGGCTCTTGATCTCGATCATGCGGTCCCGACCGGGGACGATCCGACGCAGCGCACCGACAAGTCCACCGCTCACTTCAGGTCGCGCAACGCGCGGACAGCGCGCTCGCTGATCTCGTCGACCTCGCCGACCGCGTCGATGGTCACGACGATGTCCGCGTAGTAGTCGAGCAGCGGTGCGGTCTCCGTCCGGTACACCTGCTGGCGGTGCCGGATCACGTCTTCCTTGTCGTCCGTGCGACCGCGGGCGAGCAGCCGCTCGACCACGACGTCCTCGGGGACCTGGAACTCCAGCACCGCGTCGAGGGCGTGGCCCTCGGCCGCCAGCATCCCGCCCAGCACGCCCGCCTGGGCGGTGTTGCGCGGGAAGCCGTCGAGCAGGAAGCCGTTCACCGCGTCCGGCTGGGCGAGCCGGACGCGCACCATCTCGTTGGTGACCTCGTCCGGCACCAGCTCGCCCGAGTCCAGGTACTCCTGGACTTCCTTGCCCAGATCGGTCTGCTCGCTGATGTGCGCGCGGAACAGGTCCCCGGTGGAGATGTGCGGCACGCCGAGCTCATCGCTGAGCGTCTTTGCCTGGGTGCCCTTGCCCGCTCCAGGCGGGCCGACGAGAACGAGTCGCACTAGCGGAGGAACCCTTCGTAGTTGCGCTGCATGAGCTGGCTCTCGATCTGCTTCACGGTGTCGAGGCCGACACCGACCATGATCAGCACCGCCGTGCCGCCGAACGGGAAGTTCTGGTTCTGGCCCTGACCGGTGAGATCGAGGAACAGGTTCGGCAGGATGGCGACGATGCCCAGGTAGAGCGAGCCCGGCAGCGTGATCCGCCCCAACACGAAGCGGAGGTACTCGGCGGTGGGACGGCCCGGCCGGATGCCCGGGATGAACCCACCGAACTTCTTCATCTCGTCCGCGCGCTCGTCCGGGTTGAACGTGATGCCGACGTAGAAGTAGGTGAAGAAGACGATCAGCAGGAAGTAGAGCGCGATGTGCACCGGGCTGGACTGGCTCACCAGGTGCGTCTGCACGAACGTCGCCCACCAGCCGGGGGCGGAACCGTCGTTGGACGTCGTCAGCCTGGAGATGAGGTCCGGGAGGTACAGCAGCGACGAGGCGAAGATGACCGGGATGACACCGGCCTGGTTCACCTTGAGCGGCAGGTAGGT
The DNA here is from genome assembly GCF_000716595.1 of Saccharothrix sp. NRRL B-16314. Classification (GTDB taxonomy): domain Bacteria; phylum Actinomycetota; class Actinomycetes; order Mycobacteriales; family Pseudonocardiaceae; genus Actinosynnema. Next base: position 810,404 of record NZ_JNXC01000001.1, on the reverse strand, counting down.
CGACGTGCCGCCGTACATCCTGCGGCCGATCATGCGCTTCGCGTACTGGACCGGGATGCGGCGCTGCGCCTGCTCCACGTAGATGACGCTGGCGATGATCAGCAGTGCCGCGAGGCAGACCAGGAAGAACGTCAGGCCACCGCGGTCGAGGATGAGCTTGCCCTCGATCGGGATGCGCGCCGCGATGCCGGTGAAGATCAGCAGCGACATGCCGTTGCCGATGCCCTTCTCGGTGATGATCTCACCGAGCCACATGATCACGCTGGTGCCGGCGGTCATGGCGACCACGAGGACGACCAGGTTGAAGATGCTGTCATCGGGGATGACGTCGAACTCGCAGCCCTGGAACAGCTGCCCTCGCACGGCCAGGGCGATGATGCCCGTGGACTGCAGGACCGCCAGCGCGATGGTCAGGTAGCGGGTGTACTGGGTCAGCTTGCCCTGACCCGCCTGCCCTTCCTTCTTCAGCTGCTCGAACCGCGGAATCACCACGGTGAGCAGCTGCACGATGATGCTGGCGGTGATGTAGGGCATGATGCCCAGCGCGAAGATCGACAAGTTCAGCAGCGCGCCGCCGCTGAACAGGTTGATCAGGGAGTAGATCCCCGATTGGTCGACCGCCTCGACGCACTGTTTGACGTTCTTGAAGGAGACGCCCGGCGCGGGCATGGTCGCGCCCAACCGGTACACCACGACGATCCCGAGTGTGAAAAGGATCTTCTTGCGTAGGTCCGGCGTCGCGAGAGCCGAGCGGAATGCGCCGAGCACGCGAACCTCCATCAGCGTTGCCGCCCCACTGGGGTCGGCATCCTGCGGTACCGGCTGTGTTGCCGGCACAGTCTTGCGGACGTGCCGTCGACCATCGCCGACGGTGGCGGAAGCGACGGGTGGCCGCGACCGACCCGGAGGGCATCCGGGTTCAGCCCGCGACTTTAACAGTCACTTGGCCGATAGCCGTAGTCAGTCTTCCTGCACACTTCGTACATGATCGGCCACCACCGCCGGCAAGCCCCCGAATGGATCAAGTTCGACTCGTGGCCAGCACGCCTGCCATGCCCAGTAGAACAGCCGCGGTGCCCTTGTCGAACCTCGCCTTGGCCCGCCGGGTGAGCCCGGCCTTGCGGATGCCCGCGCCGAGCACCACGTACGCCGTGCCGGCCAGCGCCTCCGCGACCAGGTACACCAGCCCGAGGGTGGCGAGCTGCCACGGGATCGGGCCGCGGGCCGGGTCGACGAACTGGGGCACGAACGCGGTGAAGATGAGCAGCGCCTTGGGGTTCGTGATCGCGACCAGGAACTCCTTGCGCAGCGGCGTGCCCTTCGCGACGGGGGTTTCGCCGCCGCCGGGCTCGGCTGACAGGAGCCGAACGGCCAGGTAGACGAGGTAGGCGACGCCGGCCCACTTGACCACCGTCAACGCGGTCTGGCTGGCGGCGAGGAGTGGCCCGAGCCCCGCGACGACCGCGCCGACCATCAGGGAGAACGCCGCAAGGCGGCCCAGGAGCGCCGTAGCGGCCCGCAACGGACCGTGGTGGACCCCGTGGTGCATCCCGAGGAGGTTGTTGGCGCCAGGGGTCAGTGCGACCAGCACCGAGGCGCCGAAGAAAACAGCGAGCCACATGAGTGCACGCTAACCCGGCGGCCAAGCGGGTTTACGCCGTGCGCGAACGTCCGTCTCAGCAGCACTTCAGGCCCTCGTCCGCCGGCGGGACGCCCCTCGCCGAACGCCGGCAACCGTCAAAAACCAGTGAGTCCTACGTTCAGAACCCGTGAGTCCTACGTTCAGAACCCCCGAATTCAACGCTCGGAACGCGAACGGCCCCCGGAGCGGGAGGCTCCGGGGGCCGTTCGACAGTGCTTCGTGCGTGTCAGAGCACGGTGGTGGTGCCACCGGCGGCGGCGATCTTCTCGACCGCGCTGCCGGAGAACTTGTTCGCCACGACGTCGACCTTCACGCCGTCCAGGTCACCGTTGCCGAGGACCTTCACGAGCTCGTTCTTGCGCACCAGGCCCGCGTTGATGAGGGCGTCCACGTCCACCCGGCCACCGTTCGGGAACAGGCGGGCGATGTCGCCCACGTTCACGACCTGGTACTCCGTGCGGAACGGGTTGCGGAAGCCCTTCAGCTTCGGCAGGCGCATGTGCAGCGGCATCTGGCCACCCTCGAAGCGCGGGGAAACGTTCTTCCGCGCGCCGGTGCCCTTCGTACCGCGACCGGCCGTCTTGCCCTTGGAGCCCTCACCGCGACCGACACGGGTCTTCGCGGTCTTGGCGCCGGGGGCCGGACGCAGGTCATGGATCTTGATGGTCACGACTGGACCTCCTCGACGACCACCAGGTGGCGCACGGTCTGGATCAAACCGCGCACCTGCGGCGTGTCCTCGCGGACCACCGACTGGCGGATCTTGCGCAGACCGAGGGTCCGGAGGGACTCACGGTGGTTGCGCTTGGTACCGATGCTGCTCTTGACCTGGGTCACCTTGAGCTCGGCCATGGTCACACCGCCCCTGCACGTGCACGGAGCATGCCGGCGGGAGCCACATCCTCGAGCGGCAGACCGCGACGGGCGGCCACCTCCTCGGGACGCTGGAGGCCCTTCAGGGCCGCCACCGTGGCGTGCACGATGTTGATCGCGTTGTCGGAGCCCAGCGACTTGCTCAGCACGTCGTGGACACCGGCGCACTCGAGCACCGCGCGGACCGCGCCACCGGCGATGACACCGGTACCGGCCGAAGCCGGGCGCAGCAGCACCACACCGGCCGCCTTCTCGCCCTGGATCGGGTGAGGGATCGTGCCCGCGATGCGGGGGACGCGGAAGAAGTTCTTCTTCGCCTCCTCCACACCCTTGGCGATCGCCGCGGGCACTTCCTTGGCCTTGCCGTAGCCGACACCGACCATGCCGTCACCGTCGCCCACCACGACCAGCGCGGTGAAGCTGAAGCGACGACCACCCTTCACGACCTTCGAGACGCGGTTGATGGCAACCACGCGCTCCAGGTGGGGGGTCTTCTCCTGGGCCGCTCCGCCGCGGCCACCGTCACGACGGTCGCGGCGCTCTCCGCGCTCGCCCCCGCCGCCTTCGCGACGCGTGCGTCCTGGCATCAGGCGTCCCTCTCAATTCCGGTGATGTGCATTGTCAGAACTCCAGCCCCGCCTCGCGGGCGGCATCGGCCAGAGCGGCGATCCGACCGTGGTAGGCGTTGCCGCCCCGGTCGAACACGACCTTGGTGATCCCGGCGTCCTTGGCACGCGCGGCGGCCAGCTGACCGACCTTCGTCGCACGGGCCTTCTTGTCGCCGTCGATCGCCCGGACGTCCGCCTCCACGGAGGAGGCAGCCGCAAGGGTCCGGCCGGCGATGTCGTCGATGATCTGCACGGTGATGTGCTTCGACGAGCGGTGCACGACCAGGCGCGGGCGCTCCGCCGTGCCGCTGACCTTCTTGCGGAGGCGGAAGTGACGGCGCGTCTTGGCGATGCGGCGAGTGGTCGAGATGTCCTTGCCCACCGGCTTGCGCTTCGTTGCAGTCTCGCTCATGTCACTTACCCGTCTTTCCGACCTTGCGGCGGATCTTCTCACCCGAGTAGCGCACGCCCTTGCCCTTGTACGGGTCGGGCTTGCGCAGCTTGCGGATGTTGGCGGCGACCTCGCCGACGAGCTGCTTGTCGATGCCGGCCACGGAGAAGCGGGTCGGGGTCTCCACCGCGAAGGTGATGCCCGCGGGGGCCTCGACCTTCACCGGGTGGCTGTAGCCCAGCGCGAACTCCAGGTCGGAACCCTTCAGCGCCACGCGGTAACCGACACCGTGGATTTCCATCTTCTTCTCGTAGCCCTGCGTCACGCCGACGACCATGTTCTGCACCAGGGTGCGCGACAGGCCGTGGAGCGAGCGGCTGCGACGCTCGTCGTTCGGGCGCTTCACCTCGAGAGTGCCGTCCTCGGCCTTCTCGATGATGATCGGCTCAGCGATGTTCAGCGACAGGGTGCCCTTCGGGCCCTTGACGCTGACAGCCTGGCCATCGATGTTCACGTCGACCCCGGAGGGGACGGTGATCGGCAGTTTTCCGATGCGCGACATTGCCTAGTCCCCCTTCCTCACCAGACGTAGGCGAGGACTTCTCCGCCCACGCCCGACTTGTTGGCCTGGCGGTCGGTCATCAGACCGCCAGAGGTCGAAATGATCGCGACGCCCAGACCGCCCAGCACCTTCGGCAGGTTGGTCGACTTCGCGTAAATGCGCAGGCCCGGCTTCGACACGCGGCGGAGGCCGGCGATGCTGCGCTCCCGGTTCGGGCCGTACTTCAGCTCGATCACCAGGTTCTTCGCCACGTCGCCCTGCTCATCGCGGTAGCTCGCGATGTAACCCTCGCGCTTGAGGATCTCGGCGATGCTGGCCTTCAACTTGGAGTGCGGCATCACGACCTTGTCGTGATAAGCCGAGTTCGCGTTCCGCAGACGCGTCAACATGTCTGCGATCGGGTCGGTCATCGTCATGGTGACCTGGTCAACCTTTCTCGCTGCGGTTCCCCAGCCAGGGTCCGAGCCGACCTTGCGGCCGGCTGGTCGTGGACGGGCCTACAGCGAAGTGATGAGTCTCAGAAAAACCTGCCGCCGAGCCGGACTTACCAGCTGGACTTGTTCACACCGGGCAGCTCGCCCCGGTGCGCCATCTCGCGGAGGCAGATCCGGCACAGGCCGAACTTGCGGAACACCGAGTGCGGGCGACCGCAACGCTGGCAGCGGGTGTAACCCCGCACCTTGAACTTCGGCTTGGCCGCGGCCTTGTTGATCAGCGCCTTCTTGGCCATGATCAGTTCTCCTTGAACGGGAAGCCCAGGTGCTTCAGCAGCGCCCGGCCCTCTTCGTCGTTGGTCGCGGTCGTCACCACGGTGATGTCCATGCCGCGGGGGCGGTCGATGGCGTCCGGGTCGATCTCGTGGAACATCGACTGCTCGTTGAGACCGAACGTGTAGTTCCCGTTGCCGTCGAACTGCTTGCCCGAGAGACCGCGGAAGTCGCGGATACGCGGGAGGGCGATCGTCAGCAGGCGGTCCAGGAACTCCCACATGCGGTCGCCGCGCAGCGTGACGCGCGCACCGATCGGCATGCCCTCGCGCAGCTTGAACTGCGCGATGGACTTGCGGGCCTTGCGGACCTCGGGCCGCTGGCCCGTGATGATCGACAGGTCCTTGACGGCGCCCTCGATCAGCTTGCCGTCGCGGGCGGCGTCACCGACACCCATGTTGACGACGACCTTCACCACGCCGGGGATCTGCATGACGTTGGCGTACTCGAACTGCTCGCGCAGCGCGACGACGATCTCTTCGCGGTAGCGCGTCTTCAGCCGCGGCAGGGTCTTCTCAACGGTGGTCATCAGATGTCCTTCCCGTTACGACGGGAAATGCGGACCCGCTTACCCTCGTCGTTCGTCCGGTAGCCCACACGGGTCGGCTTGCCGTCCGAGTCGACCACCATCACGTTGGACACGTGGATGGGGGCCTCCTGGGTCACGATGCCGCCCGACTGCGCGCCGCGCTGGGTCTGCGTGATCCGGGTGTGCTTCTTGATGCGGTTGACGCCCTCGACCAGGACGCGGTTCTCAGCGGGGTAGGCCATGATGACCTTGCCGCGAGCACCCTTGTCCTTGCCGGCGATAACCACGACGGTGTCGCCCTTCTTCACCTTCATGATCAGAGCACCTCCGGCGCCAACGAGATGATCTTCATGAACTTCTTGTCGCGGAGCTCACGACCGACGGGGCCGAAGATGCGGGTGCCCCGCGGCTCGTTGTCGTTCTTGATGAGCACCGCGGCGTTCTCGTCGAACCGGATGTAAGAGCCGTCGGGACGGCGCTTCTCCTTGACGGTGCGGACGATGACCGCCTTGACGACGTCGCCCTTCTTGACGCCGGCACCCGGGATGGCCTGCTTCACCGTCGCGACGATGATGTCCCCGATGCCCGCGTAGCGGCGGCCCGAGCCACCGAGAACACGGATGCAGAGGATTTCCTTCGCACCGGTGTTGTCGGCGACGCGTAGCCGCGACTCCTGCTGGATCACTTACCTACTCCTTGACCATTCCTGGCCCGCCAGATTTCCGACCTGACGGGCTCGGTCCGCTGCACCCGTGTGGGTTTACTTGGCCTTCTCGAGGATCTCGACAAGACGCCAGCGCTTGGTAGCCGACAGCGGACGCGTCTCCATCAGGAGGACGCGGTCGCCGACGCCGGCGGTGTTCTGCTCGTCGTGCGCCTTCACCTTGGTGGTGGAGCGCAGGACCTTCGAGTACCGGGCGTGCTTCTTCCGGTCCTCGAGCGCGACCACGATCGTCTTGTCCATCTTGTCGGACACGACGTAGCCCTCGCGGACCTTGCGGTCGTTGCGCACCTCGGTCTTCACTTCGTTGCTCTCGCTCATGCCGCACCCTCACCAGTGGAAACCGCGTCGGGGGAGGCCGAGAGGCCCAGCTCCCGCTCCCGCATCACGGTGTAGATCCGGGCGATCTCATGCCGGACCGTGCGCAGGCGGCGGTTGTTGTCGAGCTGCCCGGTGGCCATCTGGAAGCGGAGGTTGAACAGCTCCTCCTTCGCCTCCCTCAGGCGCAGCACGAGCTCTTCCTCGGTGAGCTCACGCAGCTCGGAAGCGGTGGTACCCGCTGCCATCAGAACTCACCACCCTCACGCGTAACGATGCGGCACTTCATCGGGAGCTTGTGGATCGCGCGACGCAGCGCCTCGCGGGCCACAGCCTCGTTCGGGAAGCTCATCTCGAAGAGCACCCGACCCGGCTTGACGTTGGCCACCCACCACTCCGGCGAACCCTTACCGGAACCCATGCGGGTCTCGGCGGGCTTCTTGGTCAGCGGGCGGTCCGGGAAGATGTTGATCCAGACCTTGCCACCACGGCGGATGTGCCGGGTGATGGCGATACGAGCCGACTCGATCTGCCGGTTGGTCACGTAGGCGGGCTCCAGAGCCTGGATGCCGAACTCGCCGAAGGTGACCCTCGTGCCGCCCTTGGCAGCACCGGACCGTCCGGGGTGGTGCTGCTTGCGGTGCTTAACCCTGCGCGGGATGAGCACGACTCAGCCCTCCGTCTTCTCTTCGGTCGGCGCGGCGGCCTGGTCGCCCGCAGCGGCCCGGCCGGCCTCGGTGCTGGTCGCGGTGGTGCCGCTGGCGCCCGAACGACGCGCCCGGTTCGGGCGGTCGGCACGGTCGCGGTCGCGGCGCGGCGCGCGGTCGGCCGCCGGAGCGGCGTCACGCTCACGCTTGGCGCTGAGGCCACCGACAATGTCGCCCTTGTAGATCCACACCTTCACGCCGATACGGCCGAACGTGGTGCGGGCCTCGAAGAAGCCGTAGTCGATGTCGGCGCGCAGCGTGTGCAGCGGCACACGGCCATCGCGGTAGTGCTCGGAACGGGACATCTCGGCACCGCCGAGACGGCCGCCGCACTGCACGCGGATGCCCTTCACCTGGGGCGAGCGCATGGCCGACTGGATGGCCTTGCGCATCGCGCGGCGGAAGGCGACCCGGTTGGACAGCTGCTCCGCCACGCCCTGCGCGACGAGCTGCGCGTCCGACTCGGGGCTCTTCACCTCGAGGATGTTGAGCTGCACCTGCTTCTTGGTGAGCTTCTCCAGCTCACCGCGGATGCGGTCGGCCTCGGCGCCGCGGCGGCCGATGACGATGCCCGGCCGGGCGGTGTGGATGTCGACGCGGACCCGGTCACGGGTGCGCTCGATCTCCACCTTGGAGATGCCCGCCCGCTCCATGCCCTTCGAGAGCAGCTTGCGGATCTTGACGTCCTCGGCCACGTACTCGGCGTACTGCTTGTCGGCGTACCAGCGGGACTTCCAGTCCGTGGTGATACCAAGTCGGAAGCCGTGCGGGTTGATTTTCTGGCCCACTACCGAGCCCCCTTCCTGTCAGCGCCGGCCTTCGCGCTGGTCTTCTTCGGACGGCTCTCCACCTCGACGGTGATGTGGCTCGTCCGCTTGCGGATCCGGTACGCACGGCCCTGGGCGCGCGGGCGGAACCGCTTGAGGGTCGGGCCCTCGTCCACGTAGATCTTCGACACCCACAGGGTGTCGGGGTCCAGGGACAGGTTGTTCTCGGCGTTGGCCACGGCGCTCTGCAGCACCTTGCGGACCGGCTCACTTGCCGCCTGCGGCGCGAACTGGAGCACGGCCAGGGCCTCGCTGGCGCTACGACCCCTGATGAGCTCGACGACGCGACGCACCTTCATGGGCGTGTCACGGACGTAGCGAGCCCGAGCCACGGCGCGCGGGAACTCCGGCGCTTCGGCTTCGTTACGGGCGTTCATCGCTGCTTCCCCTTGCTCTTCCTCTAGTTCGTCGCCTAGCGACGGCGCGACTTCCGGTCGTCCTTGATGTGGCCCTTGAACGTGCGGGTCGGGGCGAATTCGCCGAGCTTGTGCCCGACCATCGCTTCCGAGACGAACACCGGCACGTGCTTGCGGCCGTCGTGCACCGCGATCGTGTGGCCCAGCATGTCGGGGATGATCGTCGACCGGCGGGACCAGGTCTTGATCACGGTCTTCTTGCCCGACTCGTTGAGAACGTCCACCTTCTTGAGCAGGTGGTCGTCCACGAAGGGGCCCTTCTTAAGGCTGCGAGGCATCCTTCACTCCCTCCCTGCTCAGCGCTTCTTACCGGTGCGACGACGCCGGACGATGAGCTTGTCGCTTGGCTTCTTGCGGGCACGGGTGCGACCCTCGGGCTTACCGGCCGGGTTCACCGGGTGGCGACCACCGGACGTCTTGCCCTCACCACCACCGTGCGGGTGGTCCACCGGGTTCATGGCCACACCGCGGACGGTGGGCTTGCGGCCCTTCCAGCGCATCCGGCCGGCCTTGCCCCAGTTGATGTTCTGGTGCTCGGCGTTGCCGACCTCGCCGACCGTGGCGCGGCACCGGACGTCCACGTTGCGGATTTCGCCCGAGGGCATCCGCAGCTGGGCGTAGGGGCCGTCCTTGGCGACGAGCTGCACGCTGGCGCCTGCCGACCGGGCGATCTTCGCGCCGCCACCGGGGCGGAGCTCGATCGCGTGGACCACCGTGCCGACCGGGATGTTGCGCAGCGGCAGGTTGTTGCCCGGCTTGATGTCAGCCTTCGGGCCGTTCTCCACCATGTCGCCCTGCGACAACTTCGACGGCGCGATGATGTACCGCTTCTCACCGTCGAGGTAGTGCAGCAGCGCGATGCGCGCGGTGCGGTTGGGGTCGTACTCGATGTGCGCGACCTTGGCCGGCACGCCGTCCTTGTCGGTGCGGCGGAAGTCGATGAGGCGGTACGCCCGCTTGTGGCCACCACCCTTGTGCCGCGTCGTGATCTTGCCCGAAGCGTTGCGGCCACCACGGCCGTGCAGCGGACGGATCAGCGACTTCTCCGGCGTCGACCGAGTGATCTCGGCGAAGTCGGAGACGCTCGCACCGCGACGACCGGGGGTCGTCGGCTTGTACTTGCGAATGCCCATCTCTACGCAGTCCTCGTCGTCATCAGGCGGCCGGGCCGCCGAAGATCTCGATCGGCTTGCTCTCGGCGGACAGCGTCACGATGGCGCGCTTGGTGTCCTTGCGCTTGCCATAACCGGTCCGGGTCCGCTTGCGCTTGCCCTGGCGGTTGAGCGTGTTGACGCTGACGACCTTGACGCCGAAGACCTTCTCCACGGCAATCTTGATCTGGGTCTTGTTCGAGCCGGTGGCCACCACGAAGGTGTACTTGTTCTCCTCGAGCAGCCCGTAGGACTTCTCGGAGATGACCGGCGCGAGCAGGATGTCCCGGTGGTCGGGGATCACTTCGCGGCCTCCTCGTCCGACTCGGACGACTCGGCGGTGGCCTCGGCGGAGCCCTGCCCGTGCTGGGCCTTGCTCGCCAGGAACACGTCGAGCGCGTCCTTGGTGAACACCACGTCGTCGTTGACCAGCACGTCGTAGGTGTTCAGCTGGTCCGGCGCGATGATGTGCACGTGCGGCAGGTTGCGCAGGCTGACCCACGAAACCTCGTCCGTGCGCAGCAGCACCGCAAGCACGCGACGTGCCTCGCTGACCGTCTCCAGCACCTTGCGGGCCGTCTTGGTCGACGGGGCGTCGCCCTCGACGAAACCGCTCACCACGTGCACCTGGCCGGCGCGCGCCCGGTCGGAGAGGGCACCGCGCAGGGCGGCGGCCTTCATCTTCTTGGGGGTGCGCTGGCTGTAGTCACGCGGCTGAGGACCGTGCACGACGCCACCACCGGCGAACTGCGGCGCGCGGGTCGAGCCCTGACGGGCGCGGCCGGTGCCCTTCTGCCGGTACGGCTTCTTGCCACCACCGCGGACTTCGCCGCGGGTCTTGGTGGCGTGCGTGCCCTGGCGGGCCGCGGCCAACTGGGCCACGACGACCTGGTGCAGCAGGGCCACGTTCGCCTGTGCGTCGAAGATCGCGGCGGGCAGCTCGACGGAACCGTCGGTCTTGCCTGCCGGGGTGCGGATCTCAACGGAAGTCATGATCAGGCACCACCCTTCGCAGCGGTCTTGATGAACACGGTGCCGCCCTTGGGGCCGGGAACCGCGCCCTTGATGAGCAGGAGGCCGGATTCGGCGTCCACGCGGTGCACCTTCAGGTTCTGGGTGGTCACGCGGACGTGGCCCATGCGGCCCGCCATGCGCATGCCCTTGAACACCCGACCCGGAGTGGCGCAACCGCCGATGGAACCGGGGGAACGGTGCTTGCGCTGCGTGCCGTGGCTCGCGCCGAGGCCGTGGAAGCCGTGGCGCTTCATGACGCCCGCGGTGCCCTTGCCCTTGGTGGTGCCGACCACGTCGACCACCGCGCCGGCCTCGAAGACCTCGGCGGTGATTTCCTGGCCGACCGTGTACTCGGACGCGTCCGTGGTGCGCAGCTCCGCCAGGTGCCGGCGGGGCGTGACGCCCGCCTTGGCGTAGTGGCCCGCGACGGGCTTGTTGACCTTGCGCGGGTCGATCGCGCCGAACGCCAACTGCACGGCCGAGTAGCCGTCGATTTCCTGGGTCCGAACCTGGGTGACCACGTTCGGCTCGGCCTTGACGACGGTAACCGGAACGATCCGGTTGTTCTCGTCGAAGACCTGAGTCATGCCGAGCTTGGTGCCCAGGAGGCCCTTAACCTGCCTGTCAGACATGGGTCTCGTTACTCTCCGCCCCAAATGGGATCAACACTGCCGCGTCCAACGCTTACTGGATGTTGACGTCGACGCTCGCCGGCAGGTCGATGCGCATGAGCGCGTCCACCGTCTTCGGCGTCGGGTCGAGGATGTCGATCAGACGCTTGTGCGTGCGCATCTCGAAGTGCTCGCGCGAGTCCTTGTACTTGTGCGGCGAGCGGATGACGCAGTAAACGTTCTTCTCAGTGGGCAGCGGCACAGGCCCGACGACCCGAGCGCCGGTGCGCGTCACGGTCTCGACGATCTTGCGCGCGGACGCGTCGATCGCCTCGTGGTCGTAGGCCTTGAGCCGGATGCGGATCTTCTGTCCCGCCATGATGGCTTGCCGTTCCTCTGCTTCTAGTACCGCTGCGGTGCGGGCACCTTGCACGAGGTCACGGGACCTCCGGCGCGCTCCGCCCCCTATTCAGGATTGACACCGAGCGGTGTCACGGTGCCCGGTCCACGCGGTCGGGCGTGTCGCGCCCCAACACATAGACCGGTCCCACTGCTCAAACGTGTGGGATTGTCTTTCTCGATCAAACCCCGCTCGTGACGGGGCGGCCGAGTCCAGAACTCGAACCGGCCGCCCCGACGAGCAACCCGTCAATGGTCGCACACGTGCGTGCCCAGACCAAATCGGGGGTGTGCAGTTAGAGCCAGATCACTTGATGATCTTGGTGACCGAGCCCGCACCCACGGTGCGACCACCCTCGCGGATGGCGAACCGCAGACCCTCGTCCATGGCGATCGGCTGGATCAGCTTCACGGCCATGGTCGTGGTGTCGCCCGGCATGACCATCTCGGTGCCCTCGGGGAGGGTCACGACGCCGGTCACGTCGGTGGTGCGGAAGTAGAACTGCGGGCGGTAGTTGTTGAAGAACGGCGTGTGGCGGCCACCCTCGTCCTTCGACAGGATGTAGACCTGCGCGTCGAACTCGGTGTGCGGGGTCGTGGTGCCCGGCTTCACGATCACCATGCCGCGCTCCACCTCCTCGCGCTTCACGCCGCGGAGCAGCAGCGCCGCGTTGTCGCCGGCGCGACCCTCGTCGAGGAACTTCTTGAACATCTCGATCGAGGTGACCGTGGTCTTCTTCGAGGTCTCCTTGATGCCGACGATCTCGACCTCTTCGTTGACCTTGACGATGCCACGCTCGATACGACCGGTCACCACGGTGCCACGGCCGGTGATCGTGAAGACGTCCTCGACCGGCATCAGGAACGGACGGTCGACCTCGCGCTCCGGCTCCGGGATGTTCTCGTCCACGGCGGCCATCAGGCCGAGCAGCGCCTTGCCCCACTCGGCGTCGCCCTCCAGCGCCTTCAGCGCGGAGACGCGGACGACCGGCAGGTCGTCACCGGGGAACTCGTACTCGGAGAGCAGCTCGCGCACCTCGAGCTCGACGAGCTCCAGGATCTCCTCGTCGTCCACCATGTCGGCCTTGTTCAGGGCCACCACGATGTAGGGCACACCGACCTGGCGGGCCAGGAGCACGTGCTCCTTGGTCTGCGGCATCGGGCCGTCGGTCGCCGCGACCACCAGGATGGCGCCGTCCATCTGCGCCGCACCGGTGATCATGTTCTTGATGTAGTCGGCGTGACCGGGGCAGTCGACGTGCGCGTAGTGCCGGTTCGCCGTCTGGTACTCGATGTGCGCGATCGAGATCGTGATACCGCGCTGCTTCTCCTCCGGCGCCTTGTCGATCTGGTCGAACGGCGTGAAGGGGTTCAGGTCCGGGAACTCGTCGTGCAGCACCTTGGAGATCGCCGCGGTCAGCGTCGTCTTGCCGTGGTCGATGTGACCGATGGTGCCGATGTTGACGTGCGGCTTCGTCCGCTCGAACTTCGCCTTCGCCACTGGATTGTCCTCCTGGACTTCTATTGCTTAGCCCGGCGGGCGGATCACTGCCCGCCGGGCGTCACGTCAGGGTCGGTTGTGCGGACCCCGGGGCATCCCCCCGGAGAGCCCGCGTGGTGCTGCGGTGCTCCGGTTGGGGTTACTCGCCCGTAGCCTTCGCGATGATCTCCTTCGCGACGTTCGCGGGAACCTCGGCGTAGGAGTCAAAGGTCATCGAGTAGTTCGCGCGACCCTGGGTCCTGGACCGCAGGTCGCCGACATACCCGAACATCTCCGACAGCGGGACCAGCGCCTTCACGACACGGGCACCACTGCGCTCTTCCATGGCCTGGATCTGGCCACGGCGGGAGTTCAAGTCGCCGATCACGTCACCCATGTAGTCCTCGGGCGTGGTGACCTCGACGGCCATCAGCGGTTCGAGGATGGCCGGGCTCGCCTGGCGGGCGGCTTCCTTGAGCGCCATGGAACCGGCGATCTTGAACGCCATCTCGGACGAGTCGACCTCGTGGTAAGCGCCATCGGTCAGCGTCAGCTTGACGCCCACCAACGGGTAACCGGCCAGCACGCCGTACTGCATCGCGTCCTGGGCACCCGCGTCCACGGACGGGATGTACTCCCGCGGGATGCGACCACCGGTGACCGCGTTGACGAACTCGTAGAGCGCGCCGTCCTCGGTCTTCTCCAGCGGCTCCAGGTCGATGAGGACCTTCGCGAACTGGCCCGAACCACCGGTCTGCTTCTTGTGGGTGTAGGAGTACTTCTCCACCTTGCGGCGGATCGTCTCCCGGTACGCCACCTGCGGCTTGCCGATGTTGGCCTCGACCTTGAACTCGCGGCGCATGCGGTCCACCAGGATGTCCAGGTGGAGCTCGCCCATGCCGGCGATGATGGTCTGGCCCGTCTCCTGGTCCAGGTTGACCCGGAACGTCGGGTCCTCCTCGGCCAGCTTCTGGATCGCCGTGCCCAGCTTCTCCTGGTCGGCCTTCGTCTTGGGCTCGATCGCCACCTGGATGACCGGCTCGGGGAAGGTCATGGACTCCAGCACGATGGGGTTCTGCGGGTCGCAGAGCGTCTCACCGGTGGTGGTGTCCTTCAGGCCGATCACCGCGTAGATGTGGCCGGCCATGGCCTCGTCGACCGGGTTCTCCTTGTTGGCGTGCATCTGGAAGATCTTCCCGATGCGCTCCTTGCGGTCCTTGGTCGAGTTGATGACCTGGGTGCCGGAGGCCACCTTGCCCGAGTAGACCCGGATGTAGGTGAGCTTGCCGAAGAACGGGTGGGCGGCGATCTTGAACGCCAGCGCGGCGAACGGCTCGTCGGTCTTCGGCGCGCGGAAGGCCGGCGTCTCGCCGTCCTGCAGCGTGCCCTCGACCGGCGGGAGGTCCAGCGGAGCGGGCAGGTAGTCGATCACCGCGTCGAGCATGGGCTGGACGCCCTTGTTCTTGAACGCGGAGCCGCACAGCACCGGGTAGCCGGCGCGGTTCTTGACGATCGCGCGGATACCGGTCTTGATCTGCTCGACGGTCAGTTCCTCGCCCGCGAGGTAGGACTCCATGAGGTCGTCGTCGGTCTCGGCGACGGCCTCGATCAGCTGCTCGCGGTACTCGGCGACCTTGTCGGCGAGGTCGGCCGGGATCTCCTCGACCGTGTAGTCCTCACCCTTCTGGACCTCACCGCGCCACGTCAGCGCACGCATCTCGACCAGGTCGATGACGCCGATGAAGTCGCTTTCCGACCCGATCGGGAGCTGGATCGGCAGCGGCTTCGCACCCAGGCGCTCCTGGATGGTGCGGACGGTGAAGTAGAAGTCCGCGCCGAGCTTGTCCATCTTGTTGACGAAGCAGATGCGCGGGACGTCGTACTTGGTGGCCTGGCGCCAGACCTGCTCGGACTGGGGCTCGACACCTTCCTTGCCGTCGAACACCGCGACGGCGCCGTCGAGCACCCGCAGGTTCCGCTCGACCTCGACGGTGAAGTCGACGTGGCCCGGCGTGTCGATGATGTTGATCTGGTGGTTCTTCCAGAAGCAGGTCGTCGCGGCCGACGTGATCGTGATGCCGCGCTCCTGCTCCTGCTCCATCCAGTCCATCACCGCGGCGCCGTCGTGCACCTCGCCGATCTTGTAGCTGATCCCGGTGTAGAACAGGATCCGCTCGGTCGTCGTGGTCTTGCCCGCGTCGATGTGGGCCATGATCCCGATGTTGCGGACCTTGGCCAGGTCGGTGAGCACGTCCTGTGCCACGGGTTTCTTCCCCTGTCTTGAGCTAGCTGGTAGCAGGCTCACTAGGGCCGGGAGGCGCCAGGCGGGGCAACTCGGGGCTGCCCGCCTGGCGGCACGTCACCAGCGGTAGTGGGCGAAGGCCTTGTTCGACTCGGCCATCTTGTGCGTGTCCTCGCGGCGCTTGACGCTCGCGCCCAGGCCGTTGCTCGCGTCGAGCAGCTCGTTCATCAGGCGCTCGATCATGGTCTTCTCACGGCGCTGCCGGGAGAAGGTGATCAGCCAGCGGAGCGCGAGCGTGGTCGAGCGGCCCGGCTTCACCTCGACCGGCACCTGGTAGGTGGCGCCACCGACGCGGCGGGACTTCACCTCGAGGGCGGGCTTGACGTTGTCCAGCGCACGCTTGAGCGTGACGACCGGGTCGGTGCCGTTCTTCTCGCGCGCGCCTTCGAGGGCGCCGTACACGATCCGCTCGGCCACGGAGCGCTTGCCGTCGACCAGCACCTTGTTGATGAGCTGGGTCACCAGCGGAGAGCTGTAGACCGGGTCGGAGATCAGCGGCCGCTTCGGGGCCGGTCCCTTGCGGGGCATCAGCTCTTCTCCTTCTTCGCGCCGTACCGGCTGCGAGCCTGCTTGCGGTTCTTCACGCCCTGCGTGTCGAGGGAGCCGCGGATGATCTTGTAGCGGACACCGGGGAGGTCCTTCACACGACCGCCGCGCACGAGCACCATCGAGTGCTCCTGCAGGTTGTGGCCCTCACCGGGGATGTAAGCCGTGACCTCGATACCGCTCGTCAGCTTCACGCGGGCGACCTTGCGCAGCGCCGAGTTCGGCTTCTTGGGCGTGGTCGTGTAGACGCGGGTGCACACACCGCGCCGCTGCGGGCTGCCCTTGAGCGCCGCGGTCTTCTGCTTGGCGACCTTGTCCTGCCGGCCCTTGCGGACCAGCTGCTGGATCGTTGGCATACGCCGGCTGCTTCTTCCGTTTGCGTGCCCGCCGCGTGGGCGACGAGCGCTGTTTACTTGGTCCCTCTCTGCACCCGAGGTCGGGCGTGTCGCTGCCCTCGGCGCCGCCGAAAGGCAACGCCATCCCCTCAGGTCCGCAGGCGACATCCCAGGATGCCCCTACGCGTGGAGGTCACCGCGGCCGGCTTTCCAGCACCACTGGCGCGTAGGCACGCGGAGCGGCCCGACATGGGTCGGGCACGAGTACCAAAGATACCCCGCTTAGTTCCCACGGGTCAAAACGGATCCGCGACGCGGCCCGATCGAGCAGACAACACCCGGAAGCTGCGAACCACCGGGGGTAGGTCCGTGACGGACGCACGTGCCCGGCGTCTCGCGGGTTATCAGAACATGACGGAGCGGATGACGCAGCTCCGCGTGACGGCAGTTTCACCCGATCGAGTGGTGAGCGTCGTCGCTGGACCGGGTGGCTCCGACCTCGACGTCCAACTCCAGCCGGAGACGCAACGCATCCCGTCGCACGCGCTGTTCCGCGCCGTCATGAGCACGCTCCAGCAGGCCTTCGCCGAGTCCACGCGCCGGTCGGCCGAGGTCGTGCAGGAGTTCGCGGGCGATCAGCGTCGTGGCCAGGGTGAACAAGGTGCAGGAGGACGTGTTCGGCAACGACCCGGCCGAGCAGGCGCCACCGCACCTGAACGCGCCCGCGCCGGGGGCGTCGTTCGCCCAGCAGGCGAACGCCCAGCCGCCACCGCCGCTTCGTCCGCCCATGCCGCCTGCCGGTCGGCCGATGCCCCCGGCCAGCCGGCCGCGCCGCAGCCGCCCGTGCCGTCCCGCACCGCCGCCAGATCATGACCCGGACGACGACTTCGGCGGCTCGATCCTGCGCTGAGAGGGACGGCATGACATTCGGGGTGGGACGCCGAGGCGGTCATCGCCTCCGCGCCTGGCGAGCCGGCAGGGCCAGGCGGCCGACGCGAGCCGCTCGCGTGAAAGACCTCGTTCGGCGAGGCCAGCCTGTACGAGAAGGTCGCCTGCGTGCGGTGCGGTGCGGGTGCGGTCAAGGTGGTCGAGGTGTGGCGGGAAGGCCGACCGGACGCTGTGCGCCGGGGGTGCCGAGCCCCGAGTCTACCGGGAGCCGGCGACGACCGTCTGCCTGGCCGAGGCCTGAGCCGGGTCACACTGGTCCGGTGAACTCTGATCTCATCGCGGGCATGGCGGCGCTGGTGGCCGCCGACGCGACGCCCGAGGTGCTCGCGGTGCGCGGTGACGTCGTGGTGGTCCGGGTCGCGGACGTGGTGCTCAAGGCGCACGAGGCCGGCACCGACCTCGCGGTGCTCGCGGCGCGGCTCCGGCTGGCCGGCGACCCGCGGTTGGGTGAACTCCTGCTGGCGCCCCGGTCGGCGCCCGCGGTGGTGCTCGGACGGGTCGTCACGGCGTGGCCGATGGGCACGCCGGTGCCGCAGAGCGAGCCCGAGGACCTGCCGATGGAGGCGGCCGGGCGGATGCTGGCGGCGTTGCACCGGTTCACCGCCGACGACTTCGCGCCGCCCGTGCCGCTCGCCGGCGCGCACCCCCGGATGGAACGGGCCGTGCGCGATCTGACCCTGGACACGCCCGCCGCGCGGCTGGTGCGCCGGGCGTTCGCGACGCTGCCGGCGTTCGGCACGGCCGGGACCACGCTCATCCACGGCGACTGGCACCTCGGTCAACTGGTGTGGCGGGACGGGTACCGGTTGATCGACGTGGACGACCTGGGCGTCGGCGACCCGGCGTGGGACCTGGCCCGACCGGCCGCGCTGCACGCCGCGGGGGTGCTGGACGCCGAGGCTTGGGGACGGCTGCTCGGGGCGTACCTCGACGCGGGCGGCGCGGGCGTGCCGCGGGACGACCCGTGGTCGGTGCTGGAGGCGCCAGCGCGCGCTTTGGTCGTGCAGATGGCGGCGCGTGCCCTTTCCGCTGCGCAGCGCGACGAGAAGGAGCTGACCGAAGCCCAGGAAGCGCTGATCGACGCGTGTGCCCGCATCGTGTCGGCACACGAACCCATTCCGCGCGGCTAATATCGGATTTATCGCGTCAAGAGCAGGAGGCTCACACGATGCAGTGTCCCAAGTGTCATGCGAACATGCGCACCTTCGACCGCATGGGCGTGCACATCGAGCAGTGTGATGGCTGCCGCGGGGTCTTCCTCGACTACGGCGAGCTCGAGGCCATCACCCGCTTGGAGCAGCAGATGGCGCCGCCCCCGCCGCCCGCCGCGCCGCAGCCGGCGCAGGTGCACTACGTCCAGCAGCCGGTGGTCCAGCCGGGTTGGGGCGCCGCGCCGGGGTACGGCCACGGCGGTCACTACGGCCACCGGAAGCACCGCGGCCTGGGTGGGCTGTTCTTCTCGTCCTGATCTCCCGGTCCGGTCCAGCGGTGGTGGCCCCGCGCCTCGTGCGCGGGGCCACCGTTGCCACTACCGAAAAACCAGGTGATAATCGGTAGTGACCGGAGGAGGTCCGTCATGTCCGTCGCCACCGAGGCCGCGCAGATCCGTGACCTGTTCGATCGGATCGAGGAGATCGAAGAGGTCGCGTCGAGCCTGGCCGAGGGCGACGAGCGGCGGCACAAGCTGCACGGCGTGGTGACGAAGACGCTGCGCAAGGCGCCACCGGTGCGTCCGGTGGTGGCCGGGGAGCTGCTGGACCTGACCGAGAAGACGGTCAAGGCGTGGGCGCGCGAGGGCGTGCTCGCCATCCACAGCCGTGAGCCGCGGATGCTGTTGGACGCCGAGCGGTTGCACGAGGTGCTGCACGTGGTGGCGGACCTGAGGCGGGCCGGCAGGAGCCGCGCGCTGTTGGACGAGGTGCACCGGCGGTTGAGCGATTCGGCGCTGTTGGAGCGCGGCGACCTGGCCGACAGCCTGGCGCAGATGCACCGCGGTGAAGGACGCGTGGTGCGCTGATCAAGGTCGTCGAGACGCCGGTCGCCAGTCACCAGGCGGCAGGCCTGCGCGGTGCCGCGCGGGTGGCGTACGAGAGGTTCCTGGACGAACTGGCGCACAGCGGCTGCCTGGCCCTCGGGTACCGCGTGACGGGCCCCGAACCACTGCCCCGGCTCTGCGTGAAACACCTCCGCGGCGCCGATCGCGTGATAGTCGCATTCCCCACCCCCCGGACCGCGTGGATATTGCTCGTCGGACCGCACGACGACGATCCCGGCCGGGACCTTTACGAGACTTTGTACGAACTAGCCGGCGTGCGCCCGAAACTGACCGAAAAGCGCACCAAACCGCCGTGCTGCGAGGACGCCGCTCCCCCCGTCGCCGACGCCGACCTGGTCGACGACCTGGTGGCGCGAGCCCGCGCCCTGGCCAAGTCCCGCCGGCGGCCGTGAGACGGGTGCGGCGGCCCGCGCCGACCGCGGTGCGCCCGGGCACGGCCCGCGCCGGCCCGGACGCGCTCACGGGTCACCGGCCGACGACGTAGCTGACCATCGTCGGGATCGTCACCAGTCCCGTGTCCGGATCGCGGTGGGTCTCGGCCTCGGCCTCGATGTCGGCCGCCACTTCCGCCCGCCGGTCCGCGGGCACCCGCTCCCAGAACAGCCGCATGCCGTGCGTCCAGGTCCAGTCGACCAGCGCCCGGCCGGAGGCCGCCGTCAGGTGCAGCACCTCGTCGCGCACGGCGGCCACGCGGAACCCTGCGGTCCGCAGGTCGGCCAGGACGCGCTCCTCCCCGCCGAACGCCGAGGACTGGGGGTAGACGCGGGTGCCGGACTCGTACTCCGTCACCCACTTGGCGATCGAGGCGAGGCCGAAGATCAGGGGGCGCGGGGTCAGCACGGTGGTGGGGGCGGACACGCACAGCCTGCCGCCGGGCCGCAGCAACTCCCGGAACCGGGCGAACGCCGCGCCGGTGTCCGGCAGCATGTGCACGCTCATGCTGCCGATCACCGCGTCGAACGAGCCCGCCGGGAAGTCCGGGTCCTGGCCGTCCATCCGCAGGACCTCGACCCCGGGCAGGCCGAGGGCACGCACTTCGGCCGCCGTCGCCGCCACCATCGCCTCGGACAGGTCGATGCCGACGGCGCGGCCGTCACGGCCTGCCGCGGCGGCGGCCGGGAACAGGGCGGCACCCCGCCCGCACCCCACGTCCAGCACCGCGTCGCCGGCGCGGATTCCGGCCAGTTCGACCACTCGGCGTCCCACCGGCTGGAAGTAGTCGACGTCGAAGGGGTCGTAGCGGTCGGCGACCGCGTCGAACGCGGCACGCAGCACCGGTCGGACATCGGACAAGGTGATCACCTCTCGGCATCGGTGAGACCGGGGACAAGGGCGCTCAACGCCTCGACGCCGCGGTCGACGTCGGCCGGCGAGTTCACCACGCTCGGGGCGAAGCGGACGGCGCTGCTGCGGTAGGGCGTCTGACCGGCGACGACACGGGCCTCGAGGAGCCGTTCGACCACCACGTCCGGCGGCACGTCCGCCACGTCGAAGCAGACCATCCCCGCCGACAGCGCCGGGTCGACCGGGGTGCGCACCGACACTCCCGGCACGGTGGCCAAGCCCTCCTGGCAGCGGTCGTTGAGCTGTCTGGTCCGCGCTGCCACCGCGGTCCTGCCGATCGCGGTGTGGAACTCGAACGCCTCGGCCAACGCCCACCGGTGCTCGAAGGCGGGGAACCCGCCTGGGCTGAACCTCCGTCCCGGGGGCGCGACGTCGTCCGGCGAGAACCCCAGGTACCAGGGCCAGAACACCTCCACGTCGAACGACGGCGAGACCGGGGTGACCGCGTCCCACCCCCGCCGGCTGCCCCACACCAGGCCGGTGCCGCGCGGCCCGAACAGCCACTTGTGGCACCCGGTGACGAAGAAGTCGCACCCCAGGTCGGCGACCCGGAAGTCCTCCACGCCGAAGCCGTGCACGCCGTCGACGCAGACCAGCACCTCACGGCCTTCCGCCCGGCCCCGGTTGACCTCGGCGACCAGCTCGCCGAGCCGGCCGAGCGGCAGTTTGACGCCGGTGCCCGAGTGCACCCAGGTGAGCACCAGCAGCCGGGTCTCGTCGGAGATGCCCTCGCGCAGCGCGGACACGACTTCCTCCTCCGTCACCAGCCGGGGTTCCCGGTAGAGCCGGATCACCCGGTGCCGCGCGCCACTGGCGGCGGCCTTGAACCGGAGCATCTCGGAGGCGGCGTAATGCTCGTGCGCGGTGCTGACGATCTCGTCACCCGGCCGCAGCCGAAAACCGGCCAGCACGACGGCCAGGCCGGCGGTGGTGCTGTCGGTGAGCGCGATGTCGCCGGGCGCGGCGCCGAGGTAGGCGCCCGCGCGGTCGAGCACCACGCGCACCAGGTCGTCGCGGTGGTGGAAGTACAGCGCCGGGTTCGCGTCCAGGCCCGCGCGGTGTCGCTCGACCGCTGCCCGGACCGGACCGGGGTGCGAGGCGACCAGCGACATCGACAGGTGCGCGTAGGACGGGTCGAGCAGGAACTCCGCGCGGACCTGGTCCCATGACGGCGGACCCGGCGGACTCACGCCGGGCCCCTGTCCACACCCCACTTGAGGCGTTCGACCGGGGTGAGCTGGATCAGCTTCGCCCCGCGCCGGATCGCTTCCTCGTCCAGCACGGCGATGCCCGCGGGCGTCGGGTCCGGCATCAGCCGGCGCTCGTGGGCCTCCATGATCTGGTAGATGTCGAAGCCGTACTGGTTGCGCATGATCCGGTAGCCGAGCTCGTTCATCATGCAGTTGGTGCTGCACGAGCCGGTGTTGCGCGGCACGGCCCAACCCAGTGCCTCCAGGTCGGCGATCTTGCGCTCCAGGGTCGGTTGGGGGATGAACTCGTAGAACGGCACCATGACCGTCCGGGTGCGGAACGTGCGCAGCAGCTCGGCCGCCTCCGGCGCCTTGGCCTCGGCATGGGCGCGCAGCATCGACACCATGTCCTCGACCGCGGCGTCCAACGGGGGCAGCGCCCCACCCGGCACGTACGGCTTGCCCCGCATGTTGGTGCGGTTCTGCCCCTTCTGGGTGCCGATGAAGCAGAGGGGCACGTCCTTCTCGTGGCAGAAGACCGACGACTGCGCCACGATCGTGGAGAAGCACGGCCAGCACGCGGGGCCGTAGGACATCGCCGCACGCAGCAGGTGCGGGTCCTGCTCCTCGTTCACCGCGAACCCGAGCCGGAACAGCGTGTTCATCGGGTCCTGCTCCGGCCGGGTGATGACCAGCTCGACACCGAGCTTCTCGCACAGCGACTCGGCGTTGGCCAGTGCCGCGGGCGACTGGTAGCCCTGGTCGAGCATCCAGGCCACGACCCTCAGGTCGCCGCGCTGGGCCAGCTTCATGAGCATCCAACTGGAGTCCTTGCCGCCGCTGAACAGCACGACGGCGTCGTAGCGGGAGCCGGACCTGCGTTCGGGCACGCTCTCGATCAGCGCGGCGGGCGCCGCGTCCGCGGGCACGCCCAGTTCACGGGCGACCGCACCGGCGTCACGTGGCCAGGCCGCGCTCTCCCGGTAGACGCGCAGGAGCAGGTCCAACTGCGCGCTGCGGTCCTCGGCGACCGGCCGCTCGACCTCCGGTGAGGGTGCGGCGACACCCGCGCAGTGCGCGCACAGCTCGGGGTCGGGCGAGACCGGATCGCCTTCCACCGTGGCGACGTACCGGTCGTAGGACAGCGGCATCCCGCATCGGACGCACCTGGAGCTGTCGGGTTCGATCGGCATGGCAATTGCCTCCTTGTCACGCGGTGAGGTCATGTGGTGACCGCGAGCGGCTCTTCTGCGGCGACCGTGGCCGGATCGGCTGCCATCGGCCCGAAAACGTCCTCGTGCAGGCGGCGCAGCAGGACGGGGTCGCCGACCGAGCGGCGGTCCACCAGCCCCTGCCGCTGCGCCTCCACGACGATGTCCCGGGTCGTGCGCAGCCCGTGGTGGGTGAGCACGGCCCGCACGGACTCCGGCAGCCCGTCGACGTGGAGCCCGCGGTCCGCGTCGACGGGCTCCGTGGCCCGGCCGGTCGCGGTCAGGTCGCGGACCAGGGCGGTGAGCACGACCATGGTGTGGTCGTAGGTGCCCCACGCGGGCAGCTCGACGCGCAGGTCGGCGGCTCGGTCGAGGACGTCGACGCAGGCGGCGGCCAGGCCGTCCGGCCGCACGCGGGCGAAGTCGTAGGGGCTGACACCCTTTGCGACCGCCTCCACCTCGGCAAGCGCCCCGTTGTGCGACCCGATGAAGTAGGGGAAGCCGTCCCACCGCGGCACGACGACCGGCACCCCGCACGCCAGGGCCTCCAGCGGCGCCTTGCCGTAGGTCTCGAAGATGCTCGTAGCGCCGGACCAGTAGACGTCGGCCGAGTTGTACAGGTCGACGGTCGACGCGCGCTCGAGCCGCTGGAAGAGGACCGCGTCGCCCATCCGGGGTGCGAGGCGGTTGTAGTACGGCGGGTCGACGTGCGTCACGGACATGACGAGCAACGCGTCCGGCCGTGACTCCCGCACGAGCTCGTACGCCTCCAGCAGCGGGCCCAGGCCCTTGTCGTTCATGAACCGGCCCGTGTACAGCAGGATGCGGCGGTCTTCCGGCAGACCGAGCGCACGCCTGCTCGCGGCGCGGTCCCGCGGCCGGTAGACGTTCTTGATGCCGAACGTGCAGATGTTGCGCGCCGGGATGCCGGTCAGCCGCCGGTAGGCGTTGGCCGCGTTGGTGGAGCCGCAGATCACCAGGTCGGCCGGGTGCGGGTGCGCGGCGACGAGCAGGAAGTAGAACAGGATGTTCAGCGGGTACGGATTGGTGTGCGGGATCATCAGCGCCGGGCAGTGGTAGCCGTCGCGGCGCATGAAGTACAGCAGCGGCAGGGAGTCCACGTACTCGGCGATGACCAGGTCGACCTTCGACAGGTCGCAGGACTCGGCGAGCGTCCGGTACTGCTGCTCGAAGAAGGCGAAGTCGTGCCGGTCGGTCGGCAGTTGCGCGATGCGGAAGAGGAGGAGTTCCCCCTCGACGCAGAACTTCTCGACGTCGTCGGGTGCGTCGGTCAGCGCCAGCACTGTGGTCACGCGCGCTCCTGGTCGTCTCGGGGCGGGTGTGCGTCTCGGGCGGGTGGCGACGGGCGGGGGCCGCACCTGCCGGTGGAGGGCAGGTGCGGCAGTCCGCTCAGGACTTGGGGAGGGTTTCGAAGTACATCTGCATCGAGCCGAGGTCCGGCCACTGCGACTTGGCCTCCCGACCGGCCTCCACGACCCGGCGCACGCCCTCGCGGACGCTGATCGTCGGCTCGAAGCCCAGCACTTCACCGGCCAGGGTGGTGTCGGCGAGCAGCCGCTCGGCGTAGATGGCGATGGGCACCGGCACGTACTCCGGCTCCAGCTCGACGCCCATCTCCTCGCCGACCAACGCCAACGCTTCGTTGAAGGTCGTCTCGATCCCGGTGCCGACGTTGAACTCCTGCGTCTCCAGGTCGGTCTCCAGCGCGAGCTGGAACGCGTAGCCCGCGTCCTCGACGTAGATGAAGTCCCGCGTCTGGTTCCCGTCGCCCCACAACACCGGGCGGACGCCGTTGAGCGCGGCCCAGGCGAACAGGGAGATGACGTTGGCGTAGCCGCCCTTGCTGAACTCGTCGTGGCCGTACACGCTGAACGGCCGCATCCCGATGGCCTTGATGCCGTACCGCTCGGAGTACTGGCGGGCCGCCTCCTCGTTCCACTTCTTCGACAGCGCCTTGAGGTCCGGCGGCTTGATCTCCATGCCCTCGACGTAGGGCACCGGGTTGCCCTCGTAGACGGCGCTGGTGCTGGCGTAGACCAGCTTCTCCACGTCGCTGCGGCGCACCGCCTCCAGGATGTTGAGGAAGCCGTGCGTCGTCACGTGGGCCCCGTCGATCGGGTCCTCCTCGTACATCAGGAACGACGACGGCGCGGCGAGGTGGATGACGGCGTCCTTGCCCTTCACCGCCTCGGCCACCAGCCGGTGGTCGCGGGAATCGCCCTCCACCCAGTTCACGCTCTCCCGGACGTCCGGTGGCAGGAATTCCTTGCCACCGATCTTGTAGTTGTCGAGCGAGGTGATCTCGTACCCGTCCCGCACCATCCTCCGGATCATGTTTCGGCCGATGAACCCCGCGCCACCGGTAACCAGGACATGCTTGGCGGACATACTTCTCCCATGTTTGCGAACGAGCGGACAGGAACAGTTCAAAAATGCCGGTCGTGGGTTCGTCGAGCCGAACCGGCGGATCACGAGTAAGTCAGCATCAACACCCCGCCGGTCACCACGAGGGCGCCTACGAACCGGCGGGCGAGTTCCTTCTCCTTCAGGAAGAGCCACGCCCCGACCAAGGCCATGACGACGCTGAACTCTTTTGCGGGCGCGATGACGCTGACCGGTGCGATGCGCAACGCGAACAGCACGATCACGTAGGCGGTCGGGGCCAACACGCCGACCAGGAGCACCTCGCGCCGGTTGTGGGTCCACAGCCGGCGCAACCGGGGTCGGTCGCGCAGCGCCACCGGCGCCAGCAGCAGCACCTCGAACACCGAGATGCCCCAGTAGAAGAGGAACGGCGACAGGCCCAGTCCGGAGACGGCCTGCTTGTCCCACAGCGTCGCCGCGGTGTTGGCCAGCCCGATCAGCGTGCCGAACGCGACGCCGTAGATCTTCGCGGTGCGGGTGGAGTCACCGGTTGAGCGGTAGGCACTGATGATCACCACCCCGACGACGACCACCAGGACTCCGACCAGCCCCAGCGGTCCTGGTCGCTCACCGAGCAGCACCACCGCCGCCGTGACCGAGAACAGCGGCGCCATCCCGCTGGACAGCGGGTAGATCACCGACAGGTCGGACTTCGCGTAGCCGAGTTGCAGCAGGACGTAGTACGCGAGCTGGAACAACGCGCCGACCGCGACGGCCAGCAGCACAGCGGGCAGGTCCACCAGGCCTTCCCGGAACAGCAACACCAGGCCGACCGGCAAGACCAGCAGGCTGCCGACGATCTTGTAGAGCCACACGAAACCCGCGCCGCCGTCCGATACCCGCTTGGCGCACACGTTCCACCCCGCGTGCGCGACCGCGGCGACGGCCACGAGCAGAACCCCCAGTGGGACCAACAACGAATCCTCCGGTCCTCCGTGCCGAGACGGCCTGTTGCGACGACCGTGCGCCGGAGCGGCGGAAGCCGCCCCGGCGCGTCGGGTCACCGAACGGAGACCAACTCGTAAGCGCCCGCCACGGCGGTGGCCCGGGGAGCCAGCCACTCGGTGCGGTCGGACATCCACTCCGTGCGGCCCGCCAGCCACTCGGTGCGGTCGGACATCCACTCCGTGCGGCTCGCCAGCCACTCGGTGCGGTCGGACAACCAGGTCGTTTCCACTGATCACTCCTTGCCAGATGGACGTGCACACCTGAAATCGGCATACCGAAATCGGCGCCCAGGGCGGCGTCGGCCGAAAAATGGCGCAGTAAGATGACGAGTGAATTACCCCAGACACCGGATGAGCCGGCCGACTATTACCCGCAAACTACGCCCACTACATTTCTAGCGATTGACCGGGAGCACCTCAATAGACCGATCGGGTAATTGCGAGACCGGGTAGATCCTTAATTGTACCAGCCGAAAACTTCCCCCTAACGGACCATTGACCGGCACCGCGACCCCCGTCACCCGGGCGGCGGATTGTCCAATGACGGGGAATGCAACGTTATGATCGTCGAATCGAGGCGGCACCGATCGCCGTGATTCACCATTTCCCGTACCGCGTCCGGAGGGAGCTCGTGGTGCTCGACACCGTTCCGGGACTCGACCTGTCCGACCAGCCCGCGGGTTACGAAGCGTTGAAGGCGTGGTGGGCGCACATGCGCGAGCACGCCCCGATCCGGCGCGACCGCGTCCTCGGCCACTGGCACGTGTTCCGCCACGCCGACGCGACGGCCGTGCTCACCGACCACGAGACGTACTCGTCAGACCTGCGCGACCTGGTCGTGCAGCCCGAGCAGTTCGCGATCGTGGCGCGCGGCGCGTTCAACGGCTTCGACCCACCCGACCACCGCCGGATGCGCGGCCTGGTGGGCAAGGCGTTCACGCCCAGGGTCGTGGAGGCCCTGGAGCCGGTGGTGCGGCGCATCACCCGCGAACTGCTCGACGAGGTGCGCGGCCGGCCGGAAGTGGAGTTGATCGACGCACTGGCCTACCCCCTGCCGCTGGCGGTGATCGCGGAACTGCTGCGCATCCCGCTGAGCGAGCGCGAGCGGTTCCGCCGCTGGGCGGACGCGCTGTTCTACCAGGGGCGGGGAGACGACCCGGTGATCATCCCGACCGAGGAGATGCTGCGCTCGGTCGAGCCGCAGATCGGTGAGATGAACGCCTACTTCCTCGACGTCATCGCAGACCGGCGACAGCGACCCGGTGACGACCTGATCAGCCAACTGCTGCTCGCCGAGGACGAGGGGCAGCAGCTCGCCGACGAGGAGGTGCTCGGCGTCTGCGGGTTCCTGCTGGTCGCCGGGCACATCACGACGACGATGGTGCTGGGCAACGCCGTCCACCTGCTGGCCACCCGGCCCGACGTGGCCGATGCGCTGCGCACGGAGCCGTCGGCGATCCCGGCGGCGGTCGAGGAGGTGCTGCGCCTGCGCGGGCAACTCCCCGCGACCGCGCGGCGCACCACGCGGGAGGTCACCCTCGGCGGGCAGGTGATACCGGCGGGCGACGTCGTCCTGGTGTGGGTCGCCTCGGCCAACCTGGACGAGCGGCAGTTCCCGGACGCCGACGAGTTCCGACCGCGGCGCCGGCCGAACCGGCACCTGGCCCTGGGCCGGGGCATCCACTTCTGCATCGGCGCGCCCCTGGCCCGGCTGGAGCAGAAGGTGGCGCTGGAGGCGCTGCTCGCGGACTGGAGCGACTTCCGCCTCGGCGACGGCGTCGAGGAGGTCGACCCCCGGCAGGCGATCGGCCTGCGCGCACTGCCGATCCGCCCGGTGTGGGCCCGCTGAGGCGGTCCGGGGCTCGGCCGTCCGCACCACGACGTCGACACGAGACCGCCGACGCAGGGGGCCTCAGTCGCGGGCGACCGTGAAGACCAGCAGGTGCGCGCCCTGCTCGGGCACCAGCGGAGTCGTCGACTCCAGTCGGAGACCCGACGCCACTCCCAACGCCCGGAACTCGTCCAGCCCGCGCTCCCGCGCACCCAGCAGCACCAGCATCGCCATGTCCCGCTGGCTCACCAGTGTGCGCGCCGCCAGGTCGTGCCCGTCGCCGACCAAGCGCTCCGCCAGCAGTACCGTGCCGCCCGGCCCGGCCGCCTCGGCACAGCGCCGCAGGATGCGCTCGCTGTCGGCGTCCTCCCAGTCGTGAATGATGTTGGACAGCAGGTAGACGTCTCCACCGGCGGGCAACGGGTCGAAGAAGCTGCCGGCGGCCACCTCCACCCGGTCGGCGACACCGGCCGCCTCGAAGGTGGTGTGCGCCCGCCGCGTGGTGCCGGGCAGGTCGACGAGAGTCCCGCGCAGGTGCGGGTGGCGGCGCAGCACGTCGGCCAGCAGCAGGCCGGTGCCCCCGCCGACGTCCACGAGGCGCGTCACGCCCGACCAGTCCCACCGGGAGGCGACCGCGGGCCCGAAGACCGCGGCGTGCCCGGCCATCACCTCGTCGAACGCCTTGGAGAACTCCGCGTCCGCAGCCAGGTCCTCCCAGAAGGGCCGGCCGAACACCGACGGCCACGCGCTCGTGCCCGTGCGCACGGACTCCAGCAGCCCCGGCACCGCGCGGTCGGTCCGCTCGGCCCACGGGTTCGACTGGTCCAGCAGGCACGCCAACCGCGCCGGGTGGTCCGCCATCAGCACCCGGCCGCGCGGCGCGAGCTCCACCCGGTCCGGTCCCGCTTCGGTGAACAGCCCCAGGTTCACCAGGTGGCGCAGCACGCGGCGCAGCGCACCGGGGTCGGTGCCCGACCGCTCGGCCAACTCGGCCACACCGGTGCAGCCCCCGGCCACCAGGTCGGGCAGCCGGCAGGTGACGGCCAGGCGTACCGACCACGGGGTGAACAGCGTGGACATCGCCGCCACCTCCCTCACGACGGCGGCGTCCTCCCCGGCTTCGTCACTCATCCGGACACAGCTCCCTCTGCTCGGAGATCCACTTGATCGCAACGTAACAACGGGCCCGCTCTCGTCGCCGCCACCGAACGAGGGACATCGCCGAGGCGGACGACCGGTACCCGAATTCCAGCCGTTACCGCTCTGAGTAGTTATCTGGTTACCTAAAGACAACAGTCGGCACGGCCCAGGGGAGGCACATCGTGGGTTCCAAAGCCGGACGGGCACACGGGCCGTTCGCCGCGGAGTTGGAACGACTGCTCGCACGCCGGGGGATGTCGTGGCGGAAGTTCGCCGATCTGGCGGGGTACACCCCCGGCTGGCTGAGCAAGATCAAGAACGGCACTCCGCCGTCGGTCGACTTCGCCCGGCGCTGCGACGAGTTGCTGGAGGCCCGCGGCACGCTGCTCGCGCTCGTCGGCAGCACCGTGCCCCGGCCCGCGGAACTGCCGGCGGCCGTCGCCGGTTTCGTCGGGCGGCGTGGCCACCTGGACCAGCTCGACGCGCTGCTGGCGAAGCTGCACCGCCCCGGCGCCTCCCGCATCGCGGTGATCGAGGGCGCTCCGGGCGTCGGCAAGACCGCTCTCGCGCTGCGCTGGGCGCACGACGTCTCGCACCGCTTCCCGGACGGCCAGCTCTTCGTCGACCTGGGCGGGTTCTCCCACGACCACTCCCCCGCCACGCCCGAGGACGTGCTCGAGGAGTTGCTGCTCGGGCTCGGCTCCCCCGTTGACGTCGGCCTGCTGGACCTCACCCGCCGGGCCGCGCTGTTGCGGTCGATGCTCGCCGACCGCGAGGTGCTGCTGGTGCTCGACAACGCCGCCGACTCCGACCAGGTGCAGCCGCTGTTACCCGGTTCCGGCTGCTGCTTCGTGGTCGTGACCAGCCGTCGTTCACTGCCCGCCCTGGCGGTGCGCACCCACGGCGAACGGCTGGACCTGGGTCGGCTGAGCGACGCCGAGGGGGAGGAACTGCTGCGCGAGGCGCTCGGCACGGCACGGCTCGCCGCCGACCCTTCGGCGCCGGCGGCGTTGGCCGAGCTGGTGCGGCGGTGCGGCCACCTGCCACTGGCGCTGCGGATCGCCGCCGAACACCTCATCACCGACCCGCTGCTGTCCGTGGGCGACCTGGTGCGGCACCTCGCCGAGGAGGACAACAGGCTGAACGTGCTCGCCTTGGACGACCAGGTCGCCGTGCGGACCGTGTTCTCGTGGTCCTACCGCCGCTTGGACGTCGAAGAGCGCCGCGTGCTGCGGATGATCAGCACCCTGGGGCACACGGAGATCACCGCGGCTGCGGTCGGCGTGCTGGCGGGACTGGAGCACGAGCGGGCCCAACAAGTGCTGTACTCGTTGGTCGTCGCGCACATGCTCGAACACCTGGGCGGCGACCGTTACCGGCTGCACGAGCTGCTGGCCTTGTTCGCGGCCGAACGGGCGGAGCACGAGGACGACCGGGCGCATCTCGCGGCGGCAGTGCCCGCCTCGAACGACGATCCGCCCTGGACGATTGATTCCGAGGGATGGCCGGGCCCGTGACGTGAGACGGGGTGTCGACGATCGGTTGTGACGACCGACATCGACACCCCGCGTTGACGACGGAACGACCCGGCCAGACCCTGATCGCCGACCGCCACCACTACGGCCGCGACTTCGAACGGGCACTGGCCGACGCCGGAGTCGACCTGCTGCGCCCGGCCCGCAAGGGCGAGCCCGAACGGCCCGACGCGCGACTGTTCAAGCCGCTGCGCCGGACCATCGAGTCGATCAAAGACCTTCAAGGCACAGCTCGACCTGGAACGGCACGGCGGACGCACCCCCGCCGGGGTGATCGTCCGCGTCCTGCAACGCATCCTCGCCCTCACCGCCGCCATGTGGCACAACGACAAGACCGGACAACCGGTCAAGCGCCCACTGGTCGCCTATGGGCTACTGATCCCGTGGAATCGATCATCCAGCGGGCCGCCCACTGCCGTCGACGCGGCGGTGCGCGGATCGCCGGCCATGTTTACCGCAAGAGTCAACGGCTCAACACTGCCGATGACCGGCGCGAACGACGAATGTTGCCAGTATGCGGCAAACATCCCACGTCTTGCCCCTGGCCCGGCTGTCCTCGTCGCCGAGGGCCGTGATACTCACCGCGGGTCGAAGCGCGGAACTGGGGCGCGCTACCGCGGACCGCCCGGCGAGCCTCGTCGAGGTTCGCGGCGACACCCTGATCAGAAGGCAGAAGGCGGCGTTGCGCCGCGCGGGTGTGTGGCGGATCGGCGCGGTCGTCGGCTGGCGCACGGACGGCTTCCACGGCACGGACCTGACGCTGTTCGAGAACCCCCTCTGGGCGAGCACCACCTCGCTCGACTCACTCGCCGTGGCCGACGACTGGCTGCGCCGCGCCACGGTGGTGGTGCAGTTCGGCAACGTCGTGTGCTCGGCGGAAACCATCCGGCGGCTCTGCGCGGCCCCCGGTCCGCTGGCCGTCGCCTTCGACCCCCACTGGCGGGCGCTGTGGGCGCGGCGGCGCGACGATCCGCGGTCGGACGCCGACCCCGTCGTCCTGGACCGCAGCAGGCGGTACGTGGCGCGGATGGGGGGCCGTCCCGGCGACGGGCCGGTCGCGCAGGGGCAGTGGCTGCGACTGGTGAAGCTGACCCCCGCTTCGTGGCAGGTGCTGCGGCGGATGCGGGACACCGGACAGACCGAGGGCCTCGGCGTCGGCGACGCGCTCGCCCGACTGGTCCGGAGCCGGTCGGTGCCGGTGACGGCGGTGCCGTCCGCCGGTCCCTGGTTCCCGTTCGACAACCCGACCGACCTGGAAGTCGGCCGCGACGTCATGGACGAGCTGGACGGTTCGGCCGCGGCGGGATCGCGCTCGGCATGACGAGCCGGAAAGGCCAGAGGCCCCGGAGCGGTGCTCCGGGGCCTCTGGCTCATGCGGTTCGACTTCAGCGGTAGTCGCGGCCGAAGTCGTAGTCGTCCAGCGGGACGGCCGCGCCGGTACCCGTGCCGAAGACGTCCGGCGTGTAGTAGCCGTCGTCGTAGCTCGGGATGGCGTAGGCAGCCGCGCGGGCTTCCTCGGTGGGCTGCACCTGGATGTTCCGGTACCGGTTGATGCCGGTGCCGGCCGGGATCAGCTTGCCGATGATCACGTTCTCCTTCAGGCCGATGAGCTTGTCCGAACGCCCGTTGATGGCGGCGTCCGTCAACACCCTCGTCGTCTCCTGGAAGGAGGCCGCCGACAACCACGAGTCCGTGGCCAGCGACGCCTTCGTGATACCCATCAGCACCGGACGACCGGCAGCGGGCTCGCCGCCTTCGGCCACCACGGCCCGGTTGCCCGACTCGAACTCCGCGCGCTCGACCAGCGAACCCGGCAGGAACTCGGTCGCACCCGAGTCGATGATCGTCACTCGGCGCAGCATCTGCCGGACGATGACCTCGACGTGCTTGTCGTGGATCGCCACGCCCTGGGCCCGGTACACCTTCTGGACCTCGCCCACCAGGTGGAGCTGGGCCTCACGCGGACCCATCACGCGCAGCACCTCGTGCGGGTCGGGCGTGCCCTCCAGCAGCTGCTGGCCGACGCCCACGTGGTCGCCGTCCTGCAGCGGGCCGGTGACCGTGTTCGCGAGCCGCTGACGCTTGGACAGCTTCTCGAAGAGGATCTCCTCGGACCCGTCGTCCGGGATGAGGGTGATCTTCCAGAAACGGTCGCCGTCCTCGATGCGCACCCGGCCGTCGACGTCCGCGATGGGCGCCTTGCCCTTCGGCACCCGGGCCTCGAACAGCTCCTGCACACGGGGCAGACCGGTGGTGATGTCGTCACCGGCCACACCACCCTGGTGGAACGTGCGCATCGTCAGCTGCGTGCCGGGCTCACCGATGGACTGCGCGGCCACGATGCCGACGGCCTCGCCGACGTCGACCAGCTTGCCGGTCGCCATCGAGCGGCCGTAGCAGGACGCGCACACACCGACCGCGGACTCGCAGGTCAGCACCGAGCGCACCTTGACCCTGGTCACGCCCGCCTCGACGAGCGTCGCCAGCGCCGGGTCGCCCAGGTCGTCACCGCGGTTGAGCACGAGGTCGCCGCCCGCGTCGGTGATGTCCTCGGCGAGCGTCCGCGCGTACACGCTGGTCTGCGCGAACTCGGCCAGCACGACCTTGTCGCCCTGCTTCTCGCCGACCGTCATGACCACGCCGCGCGAAGTGCCGCAGTCGACCTCGCGGATGATGACGTCCTGCGAGACGTCCACCAGACGACGGGTCAGGTAACCCGAGTCGGCGGTGCGCAGCGCGGTGTCGGCCAGACCCTTGCGGGCGCCGTGCGTGGCGATGAAGTACTCCAGCACCGACAAGCCCTCGCGGAACGAGTTCTTGATCGGACGCGGGATGTACTCGCCCTTCGGGTTGGTCACCAGACCGCGCATACCGGCCAGCGAGCGGACCTGGGTCATGTTGCCCGCCGCCCCGGACATCACGATCATGCGGATCGAGTTGTCCTCGGGGAAGTTGGCCTCCATGGCCTCGGCGACCTCTTCCGTCGCCTTGGTCCACACCTTGACGAGCTCGTTGTTGCGCTCGGTGTAGGAGAGCTGACCACGCTGGTAGCGCTTCTCCACCGCGTCGGCGAGCTTCTCGTACTCGTCCAGGATGCCCTGCTTGGCGGCGGGCATGAGGACGTCCGAGATCGCCACCGTCACGCCGGACCTGGTGGCCCAGTGGAAACCGGCGTCCTTCAGCCTGTCCAGCGTCCGGGCGACGGTCACCATCGGGTACCGCTCGGCGAGGTCGTTGATGACCATCGCCTGCCGCTTCTTCGGCGCGACCTCGTTGATGAACGGGTAGTCCGGCGGCAGGATCTCGTTGAACAGCACCCGGCCGAGGGTGGTCTCGGCCAGCCACGGGCGACCGGGCTCCCAGCCCTCCGGCTCCTGGCCCTTCGGCGGGTTCTTGTCCGTGATCCGGATCTTGACCATCGCCTGGAGGCCCAGGACCTTGCGGTCGAACGCCATCTGCGCCTCGGCGGGCGAGGAGTAGGCCTGGCCCTCGCCGAGGTCGCCGTCCTTGTGCCGGGTCAGGTGGTACAGGCCGGTCACCATGTCCAGACGCGGCATGGCCAGCGGCTTGCCCGACGCGGGCGACAGGATGTTGTTCGACGACAGCATCAGCACGCGGGCCTCGGCCTGCGCCTCGGCCGACAGCGGCAGGTGGACCGCCATCTGGTCACCGTCGAAGTCCGCGTTGAACGCCTCGCAGACCAGCGGGTGCAGCTGGATGGCCTTGCCCTCGATCAGCTGCGGCTCGAACGCCTGGATGCCGAGCCGGTGCAGCGTGGGCGCGCGGTTCAGCAGCACGGGGTGCTCGGTGATGACCTCTTCCAGCACGTCCCACACGGCGGGGCGCGCACGCTCCACCATCCGCTTGGCGGACTTGATGTTCTGCGCGTGGTTGAGGTCGACCAGCCGCTTCATCACGAACGGCTTGAACAGCTCCAGCGCCATCTGCTTGGGCAGGCCGCACTGGTGCAGCTTGAGCTGCGGGCCGACCACGATGACCGAACGGCCGGAGTAGTCGACGCGCTTGCCGAGCAGGTTCTGGCGGAACCGGCCCTGCTTGCCCTTGAGCAGGTCGGACAGCGACTTGAGCGGCCGGTTGCCCGGACCCGTCACCGGACGACCGCGGCGGCCGTTGTCGAACAGCGCGTCGACGGCCTCCTGGAGCATCCGCTTCTCGTTGTTGACGATGATCTCGGGCGCGCCGAGGTCGATCAGCCGCTTGAGGCGGTTGTTCCGGTTGATGACCCGGCGGTACAGGTCGTTCAGGTCGGACGTGGCGAAGCGGCCACCGTCGAGCTGCACCATCGGGCGCAGGTCCGGCGGGATGACCGGGACGCAGTCCAGCACCATGCCCTGCGGGTTGTTGCGGGTCGCCTGGAAGGCGGCCACGACCTTCAACCGCTTGAGGGCGCGGAGCTTCTTCTGGCCCTTGCCGCTGCGGATGGTCTCGCGCAGCACGTCGGCCTCGGCGTCCACGTCGTAGTCACCCAGGAGCCGCTGGATGGCCTCGGCGCCCATGGCGCCGGTGAAGTAGTCGCCGTAGCGGTCGTACAGCTCGCGGTACAGCATCTCGTCCGCGATGAGCTGAGCGCGCTCGAGCTTGGTGAACGTCGACCAGATCTCGTCGAGCCGGTCCAGCTCGCGCTGGGCGCGGTCGCGGAGCTGGCGCATCTCGCGCTCGCCGCCCTCCTTGACCTTGCGGCGGACGTCGGACTTGGCGCCCTCCGCCTCCAGCTCGGCCAGGTCGGCTTCCAGCTTCTGCGCCCGGGCCTCGACGTCCGCGTCGCGGCGGTTCTCGACGCGCTTGCGCTCGACCTGCATCTCGCTCTCGAGCGTGGGCAGGTCGTTGTGGCGCAGGTCGGCGTTCACGCCCACGATCACGTAGGCCGCGAAGTAGATGATCTTCTCGAGGTCCTTGGGCGCCAGGTCGAGCAGGTAGCCCAACCGGCTGGGGACGCCCTTGAAGTACCAGATGTGCGTGACCGGCGCGGCCAGCTCGATGTGGCCCATCCGCTCACGGCGCACCTTGGCGCGCGTCACCTCGACGCCGCAGCGCTCGCAGATGATGCCCTTGAAGCGGACGCGCTTGTACTTGCCGCAGTAACACTCCCAGTCCCGGGTGGGACCGAAGATCTTCTCGCAGAACAAGCCGTCCTTCTCGGGCTTGAGCGTGCGGTAGTTGATGGTCTCGGGCTTCTTGACCTCGCCGAAGGACCACTGGCGGATGTCGTCCGCGGTCGCGAGACCGATGCGGAGCTCATCGAAGAAGTTGACGTCTAGCACGTCTACTCTCTTCCCCTTATTTGTTTCGTTGCCCCGGAAGGCGGTGCTTGGGAGCTGGTGGCGGGGCCACCGCGGGGTGCCTGTCCTCGATTCGCAGGGCAGGCACCCGCGGTGACCGACGAGGGTCAGTTGACGACGTCGTCCACGGACGGCGACTCGGACCTCGACAGGTTGATGCCGAGGTTCGCCGCCGCGCGTTCGAGGTCTTCGTCGTCGCCGTCGCGCATCTCGATCGCGGCGCCGTCCGAAGACAGCACCTCGACGTTGAGGCACAGCGACTGGAGCTCCTTGAGCAACACCTTGAAGGACTCCGGGATACCCGGCTCCGGGATGTTCTCGCCCTTGACGATGGCCTCGTAGACCTTCACGCGGCCGAGCACGTCGTCGGACTTGATGGTGAGCAGTTCCTGGAGGGTGTACGCGGCGCCGTACGCCTGCATCGCCCAGCACTCCATCTCACCGAAGCGCTGGCCACCGAACTGCGCCTTACCACCCAGCGGCTGCTGTGTGATCATCGAGTACGGGCCGGTCGAGCGGGCGTGGATCTTGTCGTCCACCAGGTGGCCGAGCTTGAGGATGTACATGTAGCCGACCGACACCGGGAACGGGAACGGCTCGCCGCTGCGCCCGTCCAGGAGCACCGCCTTGCCGTCCTCCTTCACCAGGCGCTCGCCGTCGCGGTTGGGCAGCGTCGAGCCGAGGAGGCCCATCAGCTCGTCCTCGCGCGCACCGTCGAACACCGGGGTCGCGGTCTTGGTGTCGGGGTCGACCTCGTACAGGCTCTCCGGCAGGTTCTTCGCCCAGTCCGGGTCCCCGTTGATGCTCCAGCCCTGCTTGGCGATCCACCCGAGGTGGGTCTCCAGGACCTGGCCGATGTTCATACGACGCGGCACACCGTGCGTGTTCAGCACGATGTCGACCGGGGTGCCGTCCTCCAGGAACGGCATGTCCTCGACCGGGAGGATCTTGCCGATGACGCCCTTGTTGCCGTGGCGGCCGGCGAGCTTGTCGCCGTCCTGGATCTTGCGCTTCTGGGCGACGTAGACGCGGACCAGCTCGTTGACGCCGGGGGGCAGCTCGTCGTCGTCCTCACGGCTGAACACGCGGATGCCGATGACCTTGCCGCGCTCGCCGTGCGGCACCTTCAGCGACGTGTCGCGGACCTCGCGGGCCTTCTCGCCGAAGATGGCGCGGAGCAGGCGCTCCTCCGGGGTCAGCTCGGTCTCGCCCTTGGGCGTGACCTTGCCGACCAGGATGTCGCCCGGCTGGACCTCGGCGCCGATCCGGATGATGCCGCGCTCGTCGAGGTCGGCCAGGACCTCCTCGGAGACGTTGGGGATGTCCCGGGTGATCTCCTCGGCGCCCAGCTTGGTGTCCCGCGCGTCGATCTCGTGCTCCTCGATGTGGATCGAGGTCAGGACGTCGTCCTGGACGATGCGCTGGGAGAGGATGATCGCGTCTTCGTAGTTGTGGCCCTCCCACGGCATGATCGCCACGAGCAGGTTCTTGCCCAGGGCCATCTCGCCGTTCTCGGTGCACGGCCCGTCCGCGATGACCTGGCCCGCCTCGACCCGGTCACCCTCGTTGACGATGGGCTTCTGGTTGATGCAGCTGCCCTGGTTGGACCGGCGGAACTTGTGCAGCGCGTAGGTCTGCCGCGAGCCGTCGTCGGCCATGACCGTGATGTAGTCGGCGGAGATCTCCTCCACCACACCGGTCTTCTTGACCACGACGACGTCACCGGCGTCGACCGCGACGCGCAGCTCCATGCCCGTGCCGACCAGCGGGGACTCGCTGCGCAGCAGCGGCACCGCCTGACGCTGCATGTTCGCGCCCATCAGGGCGCGGTTCGCGTCGTCGTGCTCGAGGAACGGGATCAGCGCGGTCGCGGCGGAGACCATCTGACGCGGCGACACGTCCATGTAGTCGACGTCGCCCGGGTCGATGAACTCGACCTCGCCGCCCTTCTTGCGGACCAGGACGCGGTCCTCGGTGAAGTTGCCGTCCTCGTCGATCTTGGCGTTCGCCTGCGCCTTGACGTACCGGTCTTCCTCGTCGGCCGTCAGGTAGTCGATCTTGTCGGTGACCCGGCCGTCGACGACCTTGCGGTACGGCGTCTCGATGAAGCCGAACGGGTTCACCCGCCCGAAGGACGACAGCGAGCCGATCAGACCGATGTTCGGGCCTTCCGGCGTCTCGATCGGGCACATGCGGCCGTAGTGCGACGGGTGGACGTCGCGGACCTCCATGCCGGCGCGCTCACGGGACAGACCACCCGGGCCCAGCGCCGACAGGCGGCGCTTGTGGGTCAGGCCCGCGAGCGGGTTGATCTGGTCCATGAACTGCGAGAGCTGCGAGGTGCCGAAGAACTCCTTGATCGCCGCCACCACCGGACGGATGTTGATCAGGGTCTGCGGCGTGATGGCCTCGACGTCCTGGGTCGTCATGCGCTCGCGGACGACGCGCTCCATGCGGGACAGGCCGACCCGGATCTGGTTCTGGATCAGCTCGCCGACGGTGCGCAGGCGGCGGTTGCCGAAGTGGTCGATGTCGTCGACCTCGACCGGCACCTCGGTGTCGCCGGGCTGCATCGTCGTCTCACCGGCGTGCAGGCGGACCAGGTACTCGATCGTCGTGACGATGTCGTCCTCGGTCAGCACACCCGTGGAGATCGGGGAGGCCAGGCCCAGCTTCTTGTTGATCTTGTACCGGCCGACCTTCGCCAGGTCGTAGCGCTTGTCCTTGAAGAACAGGTTCTCCAGCAGCGCCTGCGCGGACTCCTTGGTCGGCGGCTCGCCCGGACGCAGCTTGCGGTAGATGTCGAGCAGTGCCTCGTCGGTGCCCGCGGTGTGGTCCTTCTCCAGCGTCGTCAGCAGCGTCTCGCTGAACGAGAAGCGCTCCCGGATCTGCTCGGTGGTCCAACCCAAAGCCTTCAGCAGCACGGTCACCGGCTGACGGCGCTTGCGGTCGATGCGGACACCGACCGTGTCGCGCTTGTCGACGTCGAACTCCAGCCAGGCACCCCGGGACGGGATGATCTTGACGCTGAAGACGTCCTTGTCGGTCGTCTTGTCGATCGCGGTGTCGTAGTAGACACCCGGCGAGCGGACGAGCTGGGAGACCACGACCCGCTCGGTGCCGTTGATGATGAACGTGCCCGTGTCGGTCATCATCGGGAAGTCACCCATGAACACCGTCTGGCTCTTGATCTCGCCAGTGGTGTGGTTGGTGAACTCCGCCGTGACGAACAACGGGGCGGCGTACGTCATGTCCTTGTCCTTGCACTCCTCGGTCGAGGCCTTGACCTCGTCGAAGCGTGGGTCGGAGAAGGAGAGCGACATCGAGCCGGAGAAGTCCTCGATCGGCGAGATCTCGTTCAAGACCTCTTCAAGGCCGCCCATCGGCGCCTCGTCACCTTCGTCGACGCGGCGCTGGAACCACGCCTCGTCGCCGGTGAGCCATTCGAACGACTGAATCTGCAGGTCGAGCAGGTTGGGCGTCTGAAGCGGTTCGTGGATCTTCGCGAAAGAGACTCGCTTCGGCGCTCCGGGAATCCCCGACGTGGAGTTGGTCGCAGCAGTGGCCTTGGTCGCGCGAGAGATCGCCAAGATGCGTCCTTCCAGGGACAGGTAGCTGGCTAGTCAGCGGAACTAGCACGGCTGTCAAGGGTGCGGCGATGCCCGGCAATCCAGCTCTCGGCGAAGGGCAAACGGAAAGAGGGCAGCGCAAAGGAGCAGTCTAGCCACGCGCGCGGCAACTGTCGAGAGGCACCTGGAAGGACCTTTCTCGTGCTCACCGACAGAGTGACCCCGCCGACGCCCACAGTCAAGATGCCACGCGGCGATCACTCCACTGGCGCAAACGGTGATAACGCGGAGTTACCGCCGTGACCTGCGAAAACGCCGGGGCGTGAGCCTGCGTGAACCTTTGGCAGGTGCGCGACCCCCGAAGGGACATGTCGACGACGCCGCTCGGTTACCGGCTTGAAGTGTGATGCAGATCACGTTGTGCGAAGGTCAAACATGGGGGTCAGGAGTCCTGGTCGGACGTCCGGAGGTCCGACCCGTCAGCACTTGGCGGTCTCGACCGCCTGATCACCGGCCTGGCCGAACATCTCCATGTTGTCGACCTTCCACCGGCCGTCGACCTTCTGCGCGCCCACCCGCATCATCGCGATGCCGCCGCTGCTCTGGTTGTCGGTGGTGCGGAGCGCGACCTGGTCGAGGAAGAGGAGCACGGTGGCGCGGTCGTCGTCGAGCGAGGTCACACCGGTGGAAACGGCCTTCACCGTGACCACGAGCTTCTGCTCGGGCGCGAGCTTGCGGACCGGGTCGAAGATCGCGTTGTACTGGCACTGTGCCTTGCCGACCAGCAGTTCGTTGGCGGCCTTCTCGGTCGCGCCGACGTCGGCGAAGTTGTAGGAGAACGCCTTCTCGACGGCTTCCCGGGTCTGACCGGCGACTTCGGTGGTGCCGGCGCTGTCCACCAGGGCCTGGTTGTAGCGGACGTCGCCCGCCTGGTGCCGGAACCACAGGCCGAGGCCGACCAGGAGACCGGCGAGCACGACCAGGGCGATCGGGAGGAGCAGGCCGTGCCGGTCGGTGCGGTCGGCGGTGTGCGCTGCGCTGTGGTCGGCGGTGCGGTCGGCGGCGCGGTCGGTCCAGTCGGCGTGGGCGGTGCCCGACCTGCCGTGCTTCCGCTTGATGTCGGTGAACACGCTCGCCGGGACGGGCTCGCCGGTGCGCTTGCGACGACCGGTCGGGCGGGCGAGCGGTGTGGGCGCGACCTCGCCGCCTTCGATTCCGCCGCCTTCGACCTCGTCGTCTTCGACCTCGTCGTGCTCGTCCTCGACCTCGTCCGGACCGGGCTCGATCAGGCCGGCCGCTTCCACCTGGCGGCGCTCGGCGCGCTCGGCCTCGGCACGCAACTCCTGGCGGCGTTCGGCCTCGCTGAGCGGTTCGTCCGGCTCGGCGGCCTGCTGTGCGACGGACCCGGCAGCGACGGGCTCGGTGTTGGAGTCGCTGGTGGAGTCGTCGGTGGTGACGCCTTCGGGGTTGGCGACTTCGGGGTTGGTGTCGTCGACCTGCGTGAACTCGGGCCCGGTCTCAGGACCGGCGACCTCGGCAGGCGTCGCCCCGGGGCGTTTGCGCAGGCCGGCGACGCGCGGCCGGGTGGTCGGCGTGGTCGGGACGGGGCGGCGGCGGGGCGGCGGTGGCGGTGGCACTGACGTCATCTCCTCGGGTCACGCGCCGCCGGCCGCGACCGGCCCCAGCGCGCTGAGCTTCCAACCGGCATCGGTGCGGACCAGGTCCGTCTGGTACCGGTTGACCTTCTTCACCGCCTGCCCGCCCTCCGGCGTCACGGTCGTCTCCACCACGGCGATCAGGTGCGCCTTCCCGGCCCGCGCGTCCAACTCCGTCACGGCCGCGTCCAGCACCCGGCTCACGGTCACCGTCTTGGCGTCCTCGATCTGCTTCTTGCGGGTCGCCCGATCGCCCTCGACCTCGGAGCGCAACTCGCCGGTGGACGTGTCGAGCCACCGGTCCAGGTCCTCGTCGACCTTCTTGTAGTCGAGCGTCGTGAAGTTCGCGATCCCGACCTGCCCGACCCGGAGCACCTCTTCCCGCTCCCGCGAGAACGCCACCGACTCGTCGGACGACGCGCTCCACCAGGACACCCCGGCCCACACCGCGTACCCGGCGGCCAGCACCGCCAGCACGGCGGCGACCGGCAGCACCCAACGTCGGACGTGCATCCGCAAACCTCCCTCAGCCCGGCAGACCGAGCAACTGCCCCAGGCTGGTGAGCACCGGCGCCTCGACGGCCCGACCCGAACCCGGGTCCGCGGCCGGTTCCCGACCCGGCTGCGACGTCGCGTCGCCGACCGGCGTGCCGGGCGTGCCGCCGTAAGGGGCGTTCTGCGCACCCCTCACGCTGGTGGCACTACCCCGCGCGAGCGCGCAGTAAGCCTGGGTGTTCAACCCGATCGGGTTGGTGTCCGTGCCGGTCCGCACCGGCGTCCCCTCGTAGCCGACGGTGCACGGCGGCGGGTCGAACACGTTCAGGGCCAGCCCGAAGTGCGCGCCCGTGCCGTCGCCCTTGGCCACGGTGAACCCGCCGCCGACCACGATCGGGTAGGTCACGGCGATCTGCTCCAGCCCGTCCAGCCTGCTCACCAGGATGTTCCCGGTGGTCAGCAGGTTGGCGAACACCACGCCGAGGTTCGGCCCGCTCTCCCGGAGCAGCGCCGACACCTGCTCGGCGGCCTGCGGCGACACCGCGATGAGCCGCCGGATGTCGGCGTCCGAGTTCTTCAGCTGCTCGGCCAGCGCCCGCAGGTCGGTGGAGAACGACCGGATCGCGCTCCCCTGCGAGGCCTGCGTGTTCAGCACGACCAGCCCGTCGTTGATCAACGCCTTGGTCTGCGGCAGGTGCTCGGTCGCCGCCTGGGTGAACGCCCGGGTGTTGTCCAGCAGCACCTGGAGGTCCGGCCCGGTGCCGTTGAACGCCAGGTCCAACTCGTCCACCACGGTCCGCAGCGACTCCGTCGGCACCGACTTGGCGAACGAGTCGAGGTTCGTGAGCAGCGCGTCGACCGGCGGCGGCGTCTTGGTCGCCGACCGCGGGATGACCGCACCGGCCTCCAGGTACGGCCCGTCCTCGCCGCGCGGCCTCAGGTCGACGAACTGCTCGCCGACCGCGGACCGGTTGGCGACCACTGCCTCCAGGTCGGCGGGGATGTCGGGCGCGCTGGGGTCGATGTCGAGGTCGACCTCGAGGCCGTCGGCGGTCAGCCTCATCTGCCCGACCCGCCCGACCGCGACGCCGCGGTAGGTGACCTCGGCGTTGGTGAACACGCCGCCGGAGTCGGCGAGCTGCATCGTCACCACGTACCCGGACGCGCCGAACAGCCTGCCGAGCCCGACGTACCGGGCGCCGACGTAGCTCACGCCGAGCAGCGCGATCAGCACGAACACGCCGATCTGGACC
Organism: Saccharothrix sp. NRRL B-16314; assembly: GCF_000716595.1. GTDB lineage: Bacteria > Actinomycetota > Actinomycetes > Mycobacteriales > Pseudonocardiaceae > Actinosynnema. The sequence goes on along the minus strand of NZ_JNXC01000001.1, from coordinate 767,286 downwards.
TTGACCTTGCCGGGGATCACCGCCCACCTCCGAGCAGTCCGCCGAGCACGTCACCCAGGCCCGACGACGTGCCGGACGTGCCGGGCAGGGGCAGGTTCGGCAGCGGCAGCGGCAGGGACGGCGCGTGGCCGTCGATGCCGGGCAGACCGGGCAGGGCGGGCAGTGGGGACTGCCGCGACCGGCCCAGGTTGTCCAGGATCGTGCCGAGGTTCAGGTCCATGTCCACGTACAGGTTCGTGTAGTCGCCCTTGATGGCGTCGATCGACGAGTCCGGGAACGGGTAGGTCAGCAGCAGCTCGAAGGCGTTGGGCAGGTTCGTGCCCGCCTCGGTGAGCTTCTGCAACGTCGGCGCCAACGCCTTCAGGTCGGCCACCATGTCGTCCTTCGACTTGTTCACCGTGTCCACCGCGACGTCGGACAGCGCGTCCAGCGACTGGAGCAGGGTGACCAGCTGGGTCCGCTGCTCGCTGAGCACCTTGAGCCCCGGTTCCAGCCCGTCCAGCACACCGGCGATCTGCTCGCGCTGGACGTTCAGCGCGCCGCCGAGGCGGTTCAAGCCGTCCAACGCACGAGTGATCTCGTCCTTGTGCCCGTCCAGCTCGCCGACCAGCGTGTCCAGGTTGTGCAGCAGCGACCGGATCTGCGGCTCGTTGCCCTCCATGGCCGCGTTCAGCTCCCGGCTGATGTCCTGGAGCTGGGCGACGCCACCACCGTTGAGCAGCATGGACAGCGCGCCGAAGACCTCTTCGACCTCGGGGTTGCGGTTGGTCCGCTCGACCGGGATGACCGAGCCCTCGCCCAGCGCGCCCTCTTCGCGTCCCTCCACCGGCCCGGCCAGCTCGACGTACTTCTCGCCGAGCAGCGCGGACTGGCGCAGCCGGGCGACGGCGTTGCCCGGCAGCTTCACGCCGCCGTTGACCAGCACGGTCACCTCGGCGGTCCAGCCGTCCGCGGCGAGGTCGATCCGGTCCACCCGGCCGACCGGCACGTCGTTGACCTTCACGCCCGCCTGCGGCACCAGGTCCAGCACGTCCTTGAACCGGACCTTCACCTGGTACGGCCGGTCACCGACGTCCGCGCCGCCGGGCAGCGGCATGTTGTAGACGCCGTCGAAGCCACCCGAGCCGCAGCCGGTCAGCACCGTCAGAGCCAGGGCGCTCGCCAGGAGCGCCGAAGTGCGCCATGAACGCCTCACTGGGGCACCCCCGCGAGTGGCAGGGGCAGCGGCACCTTGCCCTGGGACAGGTCGGTCAGCACTTCGGCGGGCGTCTTCAACGGCACCGCTCCGCTCAGGACTGGTTCCAGCTGACGGCACACGTCCGCGAGCGGGCCGGGCACGCGACCCGGTTCGAGGCCCTGGACGATCTTGCAGACCAGCACGATCGGCGGCTGGTTCAGCTCGTTGATGTCGGCGCGCACGTCGAGCGTGCCGGACGTCGCGTTGTAGGCGTTCTGGAGGTTGCCCAGGGCCAGCGGCGCGGTGTCCAGCGCCTCGGCCAGCGAGGCGCGCTGGTCCACCAGGATCTGGGTGATGCCGGCGAGCTTGTCGACGTTCGACTTGAGCACGGCCCGGTTGTCCTGGATGAAGCCCTGCACCTGGCCGAGCGCGGAGGCCAGCTCGTTCAGCGCGCCGCCCAGGTTCTCCCGCTCGTCGGCGAGGAAACCCGCGACCTCGGCCAGCTGCTGGTTGACGTCGCGCACCTGGCTGTCGTTGGCGGCGAGCATGCCGGTGAACTTCTGGAGGTTGTCCACCGTGCCGAACAGGTCGTCCTTCGAGCCGGACAGCGTGCGGGTGGCGTCACCGAGCTGCTTGATGGTGTCGCCGAGCGCCTGGCCGTTGCCGTCGAGGTTGTCCGCGGCCGAGTCGAGCAGCTCGGACAGCGCGCCGTCCTTGTTCGCGCCGTTCGGGCCGAGCGCGGTGGTGAGCTTGTTGAGGCTGTCGTACAGCTGGTCCAGCTCGACGGGGGTGGCGGTGCGCTCACGCGGGATGGTCGCGTTCTCGCCCATCGCCGGGCCGCCGGTGTACACCGGGGCGAGCTGCACGTACCGGTCGCTGACCACGCTGGGCGCGACCACGACCGCCTGCGCGTCCGCGGGCACCTTCACCGTGCGGTCGAGCGACATGACGACCTTCACCGTCGTGCCCTGCGGCTCGACCTCCTCGATGGTGCCGACCTTCACGCCGAGCACCCGCACGTCCGAGCCCTCGTACACGCCGACGGCCGCGCCGAACACCGCCGTCCCCTTGCGGCTGTTGGCGCCCGCGAAGATCCACCACACGGCCAGCGCGGCGACGAGGGCGAGCACGCAGGCGATCGACACGGCACGGACCAGGTCGCGGCCGATCCTCGTGGTCGCCATGTCAGTTACCACCCGTCGGTGACGGACTCTGCACGCCGGGCGGGAGGCAGCCCTCTTCGTTGAACCCGACCGCGCCGAGGTTCACCGCCGGCGGCAGCAGCCCGCAGATGTACGTGTCGAACCAGCGGCCGTTGCCCAGGGTGTTCGCGAACACCCGGTAGAACGGCCCCACCAGCGACAGGCTGCGTTCGAGCTGGTCCTGGTTGCGCTGGAGCATCGTGGTCACCCGGTCCAGCTGCTCCAGCGCGGGCCGCAGCTGGGCGGAGTTGTCCGCGACCAGGCCGGACAGCTCACGGGACAGCTCACGGGTGCCGGTGAGCAGCGCCGAGATCGCGTCCCGGCGCTTGCGCAGCTCACCCAGCAGCAGGTTGCCGTCCGCGAGCAGGTTCTCGAACTGCTCGTTGCGGTCGGCCAGGGTCTTGGTGATCTGGTTCGTGTTCGCCAGCAGCCGCGCCAGCTGCTCGTCCCGCGAGGAGATCGTCTTCGACAGGGCGGACAGGCCGTCCAACGCGCCGCGGACGCTCTCCCCCGAGCCCTGGAACGTCTCCGACAGCACCTCGAAGCTGTCCGCGAGCTGCTTGGTGTCGATCTGCCCGACCGTGGACGCCAGGCCGTTGAACGCCTCCTGCACGTCGTACGGCGACAGCGTGCGCTCGCGCGGGATCGGGACGCCCGGGTTCAGCGGCTCCGACCCCTGCGGGTCGAGGGCCAGGAACTTCTGCCCGAGCAGGGTCTTGATCCGGATGGTCGCGGTGGTGCGGTCGCCCACCCACGCGTCCTTGACCTTGAACGACACCTTGACCTTGTCGCCGTCCAGCTCGACCTTGGTCACCTTGCCGACCTTCACACCCGCCACGCGCACCTCGTTCGTCGGGATCAGGCCGGCCGCCTCGGTGAACTCGGCCGAGTACGTGGTGCCGCCGCCGATGAGCGGCAGGTCGTCCGAGTAGAAGGCGGCCAGCATCAGCAGGGCGATCACGGTCAGGCTCACCGCGCCCACGGTCACCGGGTTGCGTTCGGTCTTCACGGGCGGCACCTCGGCTGGGTGATCGGCAACGGCGTGATCGTGATCGGGTCGTTGACGACCGGGGGCACGCTGATCGTCCCCGAGCCCTCGCACAGGAAGAAGTTGAACCAGGACCCGTAGGACGCGGTCCGCGACATCGCCTCGATCTTGCCGGGCAGCCGCTGGATGACGCCCTCGACGACCGCCTCGTTGTCCGCGAGCGTCTGCGACACCAGGCCGAGGTGCGCGATGTTCTCCTTGAGCGGCTGCCGCGACTCCTCCAGCAGGCCCGCCGTGGTGGTGGTCAGGTCACCGAGGGCGCTGATCGCGTCCCCGATCGGCTGCCGGTCGCCCGCCAGGCCCGTCGTCAGCTCCTCCAGCGTGGTGACCAGCGTGGAGACCTGCTCGGTGCGCGAGTTGACGGTCTCCAGCACCGCGTTCAGGTTGGTGATGACCTCACCGATCACCTTGTCGCGGCCCGCCAGCGTCGACGTCAGCGACGCGGTGTGGCGCAGCAGGCTGTCGATCGTGCCGCCCTCTCCCTGGAGCACCTGGATGATCTCGTTCGACAGCTGGTTCACGTCGTCCGGGTTCAGCGCCTGGAACAGCGGCTTGAAACCGTTGAACAGCACGGTCAGGTCCAGCGCGGGCTTGGTGCGCTCCAACGGGATCACGTCACCCGGCGCGAGCGGGGACGCGTCGCCGACGCCGTGCTCCAGCGCGATGTACCGCTGGCCGACGAGGTTGCGGTACTTGATCGTCGCGGTGACCGACGCGGGCAGCGTCCGCTCGCCCTCCAGCGAGAAGTCCACCTCGGCCACCCGCCGGTCGACCACCCGGATCTCCTCCACCTGGCCGATCCGGACGCCCGCGATGCGGACGTCGTCGCCCTCGTTGAGCGCGGTCACGTCGGTGAACCTGGCGGTGTAGGCGGTGGCGCCGTTGAAGTTGACGTTCGAGATGGTCACCGCGAGCAGCGTCGTCGCCAGGATCGTGATCGCGGCGAACACGGCCAGCTTGACCAGCGGTGCGGCCAGGGACCTCACACCGTCACCTCCGCACCCCGGTACAGGGGGCCGAGCAACAACGACGTGAAGCTCGGCATCTCGTTCTTGCGCATCCCGAACTGCGGCGCGAGCAGTGCGGCCAGGAAGTCCTGCTCCTCCGGCGAGTTGGCCAGCGAAGGCACGCCATGGAACGTCGACGGCGACGTCGTGCCGCCCTGGGAGGACGCGGGCGGCAGCACACCGTCGTGCGCGGAGCGCGCGGGCGGCGGGCTCGACGACCCGTCCTTCACCGGGCCCTCCGGCGGGTACTGCGGGAACGGGTCCGGCCGCGGCACGACGTCGTAGCAGCGGGGGCCGCGCTTGTCGGCGTACTCCGGCTCGTCCTTGCCCGGCTCGTACTTGCCGCGGTTGGCGGTGACCTCCAGCGTGATGTGCAGGCCCGGCTCGTCCGTGTCCTTGCCCCACACCTGGTCCATGATCGGCTTGAACTCGGCCAGGCCCTTCAGCAGGCACGGGTACTCGGGCGAGTACTTGGCCAGCAGCTCCAACGTCGGGCGGCTGACGTCGGCGAGCTGGATCAGGTTGTTCTTGTTCACCGCGAGGAAGCTGTTCATGTCCAGCGCGGTCGTGGTCAGCGTGCCGTACATCGCCTGCAGGTTGTCGCGCTGCTCGACCAGCGTGCGGCTGGTGACCGTGGCGTCGGTGAGGGCCTGCACCAGGTCCGGCGCGGCGTCGGCGTAGACGTCGGTGACGTCCGCGAGGCGGCTGATGCCCTCCTTCAGCGCGGGCAGCTGCGGGTTGAACTCGCCCAGGTGCGCGTCCAGCTGCACCAGCGTCTCGCCGAGCGGCTTGCCGCGGTTCTCCAACGCCTGCGACAGCGCCGTCAACGTGGTGGCCAGCTTCTCCGGCTGCACGGCCTGGAGCACCGGCATCAGGTCGTCGAGCACCCGCTCCAGCTCGATGGCGCTGCTGGAGCGGTCCTGCGCGATCACGTCACCCTCGGCCAGCGGCTGCCGCGCCTGCTTCGGCAGCACCAGGTTCACGTACCGCTCGCCGAACAACGTCTTCGGCAGCAGCCGCGCGGACACGTTGGCCGGGATGTGCCGCACCTGCTCGGGGTCGAGCGCCAGGTCGAGCTCGGCGCCGTCGCCCGCGGTGCGGATCGCCTTGACCTCGCCGACGATCATGCCGCGGACCTTCACGTCCGAGTCCAGCTGGAGCTGGTTGCCGACCCGGTCGGTCTTCAGCGTCACCTTCACGACCTCGGTGAACGCGTCGTTGTACAGCGCCACCGTGAGGGTGAGGAAGAGGGCGATGATCGCGAGGAACGCGACGCCCAGGAGCCGGATCTTCAGCATGGCGCCACCGCCGCCGGGAAGAACACGTCCGAGGTCATCCCGCGATCCTCACCGTCGTCGTGGTGCCCCAGATCGCCATGCTGAGGAAGAAGTCCAGCAGGCTCGTCGTCACGATCGCGGTGCGCACCGCGCGGCCGACCGCGACACCGACGCCCGCCGGGCCGCCGCTCGCGCGGTAGCCGTAGTAGCAGTGCGTCAGGATGATCACGACCGCGAAGACGAGCACCTTGCCGAACGACCAGAGCACGTCGACCGGGGGTAGGAACAGGTTGAAGTAGTGGTCGTACGTGCCCGCCGACTGCCCGTAGAACTGGACGGTGATCACTCTCGCCGCCAGGTACGACGTGAGCAGGCCGATCACGTACAGCGGGATGATCGCGATGAACCCGGCGATGATCCGCGTGGTCACCAGGTACGGCAGGCTGGGGATGCCCATGACCTCCAGCGCGTCGATCTCCTCGGAGATCCGCATCGCGCCGAGCTGGGCGGTGAAGCCGGAGCCGACCGTGGCGCTCAACGCGAGCCCGGCGACCAGCGGCGCGATCTCGCGGGTGTTGAAGTACGCGGACACGAAGCCCGCGAACGCCGACGTGCCGATCTGGTTCAGCGCGGTGAAGCCCTGGAGGCCCACGACCGTGCCGGTGAACACGGACAGGCCGACCATCACGCCGATCGTGCCGCCGATGACGGCCAGCGCGCCCGTGCCGAAGCTGACCTCGGCCAGCAGCCGCAGCGTCTCGCGCAGGTAGCGGGTCAGCGTGCGCGGGGTCCACGCGAGCGCGCGGAGGTAGAACCACAGCTGGTCGCCGAACGTGTCCAGCATCGAGAGCGGCGCGTTCGCCACCTTGCGCAGGCGGTCGTTGACCGTGGCCATCTCAGCTCCCCTTCGCCGGGACGACCTGGAGGTAGATCGTGGTGAGCACGAAGTTCACGAAGAACAGCAGCAGGAACGTGATGACGACGGCCTGGTTGACCGCGTCGCCGACGCCCTTCGGTCCGCCCGCCGGGTTGAGGCCGCGGTAGGCGGCGACGATGCCCGCGAGGAACCCGAAGATCAACGCCTTGATCTCGGAGATCCACAGGTCCGGCAGCTGGGCCAGGGCGCTGAAGCTCGCCAGGTAAGCGCCGGGCGTGCCGTCCTGGAGGACCACGTTGAAGAAGTAGCCGCCCATCACGCCGACCACGCTGACCATGCCGTTCAGCAGCACGCTGACCAACATCGCGGCGAGCACGCGTGGCACGACGAGGCGCTGGATCGGCGAGACGCCCAGCACCTCCATCGCGTCGATCTCCTCGCGGATCTTGCGGCTGCCCAGGTCGGCGCAGATCGCGCTGCCACCCGCGCCGGCGATGAGCAGGGCCGTCACGATCGGGCTCGCCTGCTGGATGATCGCCAGCACGCTGGCCGCGCCGGTGAAGGACTGCGCGCCGATCTGGCGGGTCAGCGAGCCGATCTGGAGCGCGATGACCGCGCCGAACGGGATCGACACCAGGGCCGTCGGCAGCACCGTCACGCTCACCACGAACCAGCACTGCTGGATGAACTCGCGGAGCTGGAACGGGCGGCGGAACGTGAGGCGGACGACGTCGATGGCGAGCGAGAACATCCGTCCCGTCTCGCGCAGCGCGCCGACGCCGGGGAACGTCGCCCGTGCGCTCACAGGACGCCCCCTCGACGCGGCCACGGGCTGGGAGTCGACGGGCTGGGCGCCGCCGGGACGGCACCGACCGCGACCCGGTAGTGGCGCTGCTCGTCCGGGGTCAGGCTGGCGATGATGCCCTGCTGGGCCTCCGGCGGCAGCGTGTGCAGGATGCTCATCACCCGGTCCTTGCGCCGCCGGACCGCGCCACGCGGCGGGAGGCCGGGCGTCGGCTCCAACTGCGGCACCACGCCGCGCACGTCCTCGTCCGGCGAGCCGTCCGCGTGGCCGGCGTCGCGGTGGGCGAGTTCGGCGGCCATCGTCGCCTGGTCCTTCTCCTCCGACATGCCGATCGGACCGATGCGGCGGCCGTTGAGGAACTGCTCGACCACCGGTTCGTCGCTGGTCAGGAGGACTTCACGGGGGCCGAACATGATCAGTTCGCGGCGGAAGAGCATGCCCAGGTTGTCCGGGACCGTGCGGGCGACGGTGATGTTGTGCGTGACGATCAGGATGGTGGCGTCGATCTGCGAGTTCAGGTCGATGAGGAGCTGGCTCAGGTAGGCCGTGCGGACCGGGTCGAGGCCGGAGTCCGGTTCGTCGCACAGGATGATCTCGGGGTCGAGCACCAGGGCGCGGGCCAGGCCGGCGCGCTTGCGCATACCGCCGGAGATCTCGCCGGGGAGCTTCTTCTCCGCGCCGACGAGGCCGACCATCTCCATCTTCTCCAGCACGATCCGCCGGACCTCGGCCTCCGTCTTGCGGGTGTGCTCGCGGAGCGGGAAGGCGACGTTGTCGAAGAGGTTCATCGAGCCGAAGAGGGCGCCGTCCTGGAAGAGGACGCCGAAGAGCTTCCGGATCTCGTAGAGCTTGTGCTCCGAGCAGCGGACCAGGTCCGTGCCGTTGATCGTGATCTTGCCCTGCTCCGGCTTCAGCAGGCCGACCAGGGACTTGAGGAAGACCGACTTGCCGGTGCCCGACGGGCCGAGCATCACGCTGACCTCGCCCGGCGGGAGGGTGAGCGTGACGTCCCGCCAGATGGTCTGCTTGCCGAAGGACTTGGTCAGGCCTTCGACGACCACCTCGACGCCCATCGCACCTCCTGGTCACCGGCAACAACGCCCAGACGCCGGACAGGCCGGCGTCATACCGGTGCAACGAGGAGCCCCCCTCCCGGTTACTCACCAGTTGGGCTAACGCGGTCTCAGGTCAGTAACGGTGGCAGACAGCACGAGGGCGGGCACCCGGTGTGGGTGCCCGCCCTCGTAGCGGCGCGCGGTGTTCGAATCCCTTGCGGGATCAGATCACTTGAGCGAGATCTTGGCGCCGGCAGCCTCGAGCTTCTCCTTGGCGGCGTCGGCGACGTCCTTCGCCACGTTCTCCAGGAGCGGCTTCGGAGCGGCCTCGACCAGCTCCTTGGCCTCCTTCAGGCCCAGGCCCGAGACGACCTCGCGGACGACCTTGATGACCTGGATCTTCTTGTCGCCGGCGCCCTCGAGGACGACGGTGAACTCGTCCTTCTCCTCCTCGGCGGGGGCGGCAGCGGCGGCCGGGCCGGCAGCGGCAACCGCGACCGGAGCGGCGGCGGTGACCTCGAAGGTCTCCTCGAACTGCTTCACGAAGGACGACAGCTCCAGGAGCGTCATCTCCTTGAACGCGTCGAGCAGCTCGTCGGTGCTGAGCTTCGCCATGATGGCGGTCCTTTCTCTTTCAACGCCCGAACTGCGGCCGGGACGCGGAGTGTCTGGGTGTGATCAGCTTTTCGGGCGTGATCAGCTTTCGGCGGGAGCCTCGGCCTCGGCGGCGGCAGGCGCCTCCGCGGCCTTCTTCTCCTGGAGGGCAGCAGCCAGGCGAGCGACCTGGGAAGCCGGGGCGTTGAACAGACCCGCGGCCTTGGCCAGGTTGCCCTTCATCGCGCCCGCCAGCTTGGCGAGCAGCACCTCGCGGGTCTCGAGGTCCGCGATCGCGGAGACCTCTTCGACCGAGAGGGGACGGCCATCCATGTAGCCGCCCTTGATGACCAGGGCCTTGTTGTCCTTCGCGAAGTCACGCAGCGCCTTCGCCGCGTCGACCGGCTCGCCTTCGACGAAGGCGATCGCGGTCGGGCCGACGAGCAGGGCCTCGAGACCCTCGACGCCCGCGTCCTCGGCGGCACGCTTGACCAGCGTGTTCTTCGCAACGGTGTACGTGGTGCCCGCGCCGAGAGCGCGACGCAGCGTGGTGAGCTGCGCCATGGAGAGGCCGCGGTACTCGGTCACGACAGCGGCCGAGCTTCCACGGAACTTGTCCGTGAGCTCGGCGACGGCCGAAACCTTGCTGGGCTTCGCCATGATCGCCTCCTCTCTGGGCTTGTGACGCACCGGTCGAGCCGAGAGGCCGCGCAAAGCAAAAACGCCCCAGCGCAGCAGCACGGGGCGTGACAGACGCGTGAACGCCTAAGTCTTCCTCGTTCTCCTGCGCGGGCCGCCCGCATCGCGGGACCTTCGCTCCCAGCCGACAAGGGCCAGGACGACCAGCGGTCTTTGGTGAACCATCGGCAAGAGTACGGGATGTGTCGTCGCGGCTCCAAATCGGCATGATGTGACCCGTGACCGAAGAGCCCCCGAGGAACCCGCCGCCGCCGGACATCGACCCGGAACAGCTCCGGCAGTTCCAGGAGTTCCAACGGTTCCAGGAGTTCCAGCGCTTCCAGCAGGCCCAGGGCGCAGGACTACCGCCGAGCCTGCCTCCCGGCACCACACCCGCAGCCCCATTCCCTGCCGGCCCACCTCATGCCGGCCCACCCCCGACCGATCAACTCCCAACCGGCCAACCCCCGACCGGCCAACCCCCGACCGTCCAACCCCCGCGCAAGCCGCTGTGGAAGATCCTCCTGCACAGCCGACTGGTCCGCCGCCTCGTCTACCTCGCGGTCGTGCTGCTCGTGCTGTCGTACTTCTACGACAGGTACTTCGGCGGTGACGACCCCGGTGACATCGCGGTCGACAGCGGCGGCGACAAGGGCAACATCATCGCGCCCCAGACCCCGTACGGCCTCCAGGGCACGGTTGCGCTGTTCTACAAGCACGTCATGAACGACGACTCGGGCCGCGCGTGCCTGCTGTTCTCGGAAGACGACGCGAAGAAGGCGTTCGCCACCGCGTTCGGCGCACCGAACTGCGAGGACGCCGTGCACGGGCTGCACGGCAAGGTCACCCGTGAAGTCGACTACCGGCAGATCAGGTTCCCGAGCACCATGCGCGAAGTGCCCACAGGCGGGTCGGTCGAGGTCAGCTCGTGCGCGCTGGACGTGAGGGGCGGGCCGCGGTTGGGCAAGTTCGTGCTGTCCGCGCAGCAGAACAAGACCTGGGTGATCACCGGCTACGAGGCCGAGCCCGCGGACTGCGTCGGTCCGTGACCCCTGGCGGAAGCAGCAGCGCCCCTCGGCGGGAGGCCGAGGGGCGCTGCTGGGTGCTTCGACGTGCCGAGATCAGGCGGTGGCGTCGTCGGTCAGGAGGTTCCGGGTCCGGTTCGGGTCGACCGGGATGCCGGGGCCCATCGTGGTCGAGACGGTGATCTTCTTCAGGTACCGCCCCTTCGCCGCCGACGGCTTGGCCCGCAGGATCTCGTCCAGCGCGGCGGCGTAGTTCTCGACCAGCTTCTCCGGGTCGAACGACACCTTGCCGATGACGAGGTGCAGGTTCGCCTGCTTGTCAACGCGGAAGTTGATCTTACCGCCCTTGATCTCGTTCACGGCCTTGGTGACGTCGGGCGTCACGGTGCCGGTCTTCGGGTTCGGCATCAGGCCACGCGGGCCGAGGATGCGGGCGATGCGACCGACCTTCGCCATCTGGTCGGGAGTGGCGATCGCGGCGTCGAAGTCGAGCCAGCCACCCTGGATCCGCTCGATCAGGTCCTCGGAGCCGACCGCGTCCGCACCGGCGGCCTCGGCCTCGGCGGCCTTGTCACCGGTCGCGAAGACGATCACGCGGGCGGTCTTGCCCGTACCGTGCGGCAGGTTCACGGTGCCGCGGACCATCTGGTCGGCCTTGCGGGGGTCCACGCCGAGCCGGATGGCGACCTCGACGGTCGCGTCCAGCTTCACCTTGGACGTTTCCTTGGCGAGCTTGGTTGCCTCCAGCGGCGAGTACAGCCGCTCCCGGTCAACCAGCTCAGCAGCGTTCTTGTACGCCTTGCTGCGCTTCATGCTTCTGTCCTTAAGAGTGGATCAGCTGTGGTGACGAGCCAGCGCGTGGCTCTCCCACGACTACGAAAGAGAAAGGGTCAGCCTTCGACGGTGATGCCCATGGAGCGGGCGGTGCCGGCGATGATCTTCGCCGCCTGGTCCACGTCGTTGGCGTTGAGGTCGACCATCTTGTTCTGCGCGATCTCGCGCACCTGGTCCATGGTCACCTTGGCGACCTTGAGGCGGTGCGGCTCGCCCGAGCCCTTCTCCACACCGGCGGCCTTGAGCAGCAGCTTCGCGGCCGGCGGGGTCTTGAGCTTGAAGTCGAACGAGCGGTCTTCGTACACGGAGATCTCGACCGGCACGACAGTGCCGCGCTGCGACTCGGTCGCGGCGTTGTACTGCTTGCAGAACTCCATGATGTTGACGCCGTGCTGACCCAGCGCGGGACCAACGGGCGGCGCGGGGTTCGCGGCCCCGGCCTTGATCTGCAGCTTGATGACAGCTGCGAGCTTCTTCTTCTTGGGAGGCATCTCGGTTCCTTTATTGCGGTGTCCGCGCGCGGCCCTGCCAGCCGCAGCGTGGCTGCCGGCGCCTGTCCGTCAGAGGGGCACCGGAGTTCTTGTTGTCCTGGCTGGACCTTCGGCTAGATCTTGGAGACCTGGCTGAACGACAGCTCGACCGGGGTCTCGCGACCGAAGATCGACACCAGCACCTTCAGCTTCTGGCCGTCCGCGTTGACCTCGCTGATCGTCGCGGGCAGCGTGGCGAACGGGCCGTCCATGACGGTGACCGACTCGCCGACCTCGAAGTCGACCTCGACGGCGGACTTCGTCGGGCTCGCGGCGCTCTTCTTGCCGGCGGCGGGCTTCTGCTCGACCTGCGGCAGCAGGAACTTCAGCACGTCGTCGATGGTCAGCGGCGACGGCTTCGACGTCGCGCCGACGAAACCCGTCACGCCCGGCGTGTTGCGCACCGCGCTCCACGACGCGTCGTTGAGCTCCATGCGGACCAGGATGTAGCCGGGCAGCACCTTGCGCTGCACCTGCTTGCGCTGGCCGTTCTTGATCTCGGTGACTTCCTCGGTCGGCACCTCGACCTGGAAGATGTAGTCCTCCATGTCGAGCGTCTGGATGCGCGTCTCGAGGTTCGTCTTGACCTTGTTCTCGTAGCCCGCGTACGAGTGCACGACGTACCAGTCGCCGGGGGCGCGCCGCAGTGCTTCGCGCATCTCCTCGGCGGGGTCCGCGGGCTCGGCGTCGATGTCGACGGCAGCGAGGTCGACGTCCTCGACATCGCCACCGGATTCGACGTCACCACCGGACTCGACGTCACCGGCCGACTCGACGTCGTCACCGGCCTCGTCGTCACCGTCGGACTCGGACTCGGCCTCGACGGGGGCGGACTCCTCGGTGTCCTCCGTCGCTTCCGCCTGCTCGACGTCCTCGACGCCACCGTCGAAGTCCTGCTCGTCGGTCAGGTCGTTCAGCTCCTGGGCGTCAACGCCGCCGTTGTCGGAGGTCACTGTGGGTCTCGCTTCCTCTCATGCATCACATGTCCGCCGCCACCCGGGGCGGCGGGCGCTCGGCTCAGCCGAACACCCTGAACATGCCCCAGGCGAAGGCCGTATCAAGGCCGAACACAAACGCCACCATGAAGGCCACGAAGACCAACACAACTCCGGTGTAGGTGATCATCTGCTTGCGGGTCGGCCAGATGACCTTCCGCAGCTCGCTGACCACCTCGCGGACGTACCGGACGATCCGGGCGAAGAAACCGGCCCGCTTCTCCGAATCCGCCCGCGAGCGCGTGGGACGACCCTTCTTGGCCTCCTCGGCGTCGGAGTCGGCCTCAGCCGCCTTCTTCGCCTCGGCGTCCTTGCGGCCCGCCGGTCGCGCGGAGCCACGGCGCTCACGCCGCGCTGCGGCGGTAACCGGCCGGGACGCGCTCTCGCGCTCTTCCGGCTGGTCCTGCTCGCGGCCCTCGCTCATGCCGTCCTCCGCTTCAACCATCGCGCTTCGACGCAGGGGCGACAGGACTTGAACCTGCAACCTGCGGTTTTGGAGACCGCTGCTCTGCCAGTTGAGCTACACCCCTTTGAGGTTCTGGGACCAGAACCTCCTGGCTGGAGACGCCCCCCACCCTCCTCACGTGGCTCGTGAGGCAGCGACTGGACGTTCCAAGACCGGAAGCATACGGCACCAAGGGGCCGTCCTTCCAACTGGCCCGGTCAGAGGGGGTGCCGGAAGCCGAGTCGGTTGTGCGGTCTGCCACGATTGGGGCCATGGGCACGCCTGAAACGACCACCGGAACCAGTACCTCCGAGCACCCTCGCGTCTCGCAGCGGATCGCCGGCATCGCCGAGTCCGCCACCCTCGCGGTCGACGCGAAGGCGAAGGCGCTCAAGGCCGCGGGCCGACCGGTGATCGGTTTCGGCGCGGGCGAGCCGGACTTCCCGACCCCCGAGGCCATCGTAGTCGCAGCTCAGGCGGCCTGCGCCAACCCGCGCAACCACCGCTACACGCCCGCCGGCGGGCTGCCGGAGCTGCGGGAGGCCGTAGCCGCCAAGACCAAGCGAGACTCGGGCTACGAGGTGACCGCCGCCCAGGTGCTGATCACCAACGGCGGCAAGCAGGCGGTCTACCAGGCGTTCGCGACGATCGTGGACCCGGGCGACGAGGTCCTGCTGCCGGCGCCGTACTGGACCACCTACCCCGAGGCGATCACGCTGGCGGGCGGCGTGCCGGTGCAGGTCACCGCGGACGAGTCGACCGACTACCTGGTGACGGTGGAGCAGCTGGAGGCGGCGCGCACCCCGAAGACCAAGGTGCTGCTGCTGTGCTCGCCGTCGAACCCGACCGGCTCGGTCTACTCCCGCGAGCAGATCACCGCGATCGGCGAGTGGGCGCTGGAGCACGGGCTGTGGGTGATCACCGACGAGATCTACGAGCACCTGGTGTACGACGGCGCCGAGTCGGTGTCGCTGCCGGTGGCCGTGCCCGCGATGGCGGACCGGACGATCGTGCTGAACGGCGTGGCCAAGACGTACGCGATGACGGGCTGGCGGGTCGGCTGGATGATCGGCCCGGCGGACGTGGTGAAGGCCGCCGCGAACCTCCAGTCCCACCTGACCTCGAACGTGGCGAACGTGTCGCAGCGGGCCGCCCTGGAGGCCGTGTCCGGGCCGCTGGACGCCGCGCACGAGATGCGCGTGGCGTTCGACCGCCGTCGCCGCACGATCGTCGACATGCTGTCCGCCATCCCCGGCGTGGAGTGCCCGACCCCGCGCGGCGCGTTCTACGTGTACCCGTCGGTGAAGGCGTTGATCGGCAAGAAGCTGCGCGGGGTGGAGATCACCGACACGGTGCAGCTCGCGGCGCTGATCCTGGAGCACGTCGAGGTGGCCGTGGTGCCCGGTGAGGCGTTCGGCACGCCCGGCTACCTGCGGCTGTCGTACGCGTTGGGCGACGACGACCTGAAGACCGGTGTGACCCGGATGGCCGAGCTGTTGGCCGAGGTCGACTAGCACAAGACCGACGCACCGTCACGAAAGGCACCCGATCCGGGTGCCTTTCGTCGTGTTCGGACACAGTTCGATCACGGGCGGTAATGGTTTGGGTGGCACCACGATGGATCGGAGGTCCGGCTCGCCCCATGAGCCGCCCCCGACAGGAGAGCACATGTCCCACCCCCAGCAGCCGATGATGCAGTACCAGCAGCCCGCCCCGCCGCCGGCGCCCGAGAACGGCCTCGGCACCGCGGGGTTCGTGCTCGGTCTGCTGGGCCTGCTGTTCAGCTTCATCCCGATCATCGGCGTGATCGCGTGGCCGCTCGTCATCCTCGGCCTGATCCTCGGCCTGGTGGGGCTGTCCAAGGCCAACAAGGGCCAGGCGAACAACAAGGGCCTCGCCATCGCGGGCATCACGCTCTCCGCGGTGGGCCTCGTGGTCTCCATCCTGTGGGCGGCGGTGTTCACGAAGGCCGCGTCCGACGCCACGGACGCGATCGCGGACTTGGAGGCGCAGGCCAACAAGGAGTCCGTGCTGGTCTACGAGATCACCGGTGACGCGCCGTCCGCGACCGTCAGCTACTCGACGTTCAGCGACAGCGGGTCTTCCACCAACGACGAGGACGTCACATCCTTCCCGTGGACCAAGGAGTTCACCGTCAAGGGCCTGTTCAGCGGCGGCACGCTGACCGTCATGACCGGCGCCGAGGGCGGCACCGTGACCTGCAAGATCACCGTGGACGGCGTGGAGAAGAAGACCGCGACCGGCACCGGTGCGCACGCGCTGGCGAGCTGCTCGAACTTCTGACGCTGCGTAACCCCTTTGGGTGATGCGAGTAACCCTCGGTAGAACTACATCGATGGTCCTTCCAGTCGCATGGACATTCACCCGAGGAGTGCAACGCATGACGGAGTCCGACCTGCGCGAGCATCCCGGCCGCAGGTGGTTGGTGATCACGGCCTCGGCGGCGCTCGTGCTGGGCGCGCTCGTCCTGGTCCTGCTGACCACGTCCCCGGACCCGCCGGTCCGGGTCGTCTACCAGGTCAGCGGCACGGCGACCCGGGCCACCGTCACCTACTCGACCTTCCAGGGCGTCGAGACGCGCCAGGAGGAGCTGACCGCGCTCCCCTGGCGCATCGAGATCATCGCCGCCGAAGAACCCGACCACGGCGTCCTGACGGTCACCATCGGGCCGGACGGCGGGAACGTGGCGTGCGAGGTGCGCGTGGCCGACGTCGTCCGGCGTTCGGCCACGGCCACCGACGCCAGCACCAGCGCCTTGTGCAGCTTCTGACAGCGGCTAGAGGCCCTGGGGCAGCCGAACCCGGGCCGAAGCGCCGCCGAGCACGGACTTGCCCTCGAACGACGCCGTCACGGTGATCTTGAACGTCCCGTCCTCCAGGACCTTGGCCACCTTCGCGGTCACCTCGATCAACGCGCCCTCGGCGTCGTCAGGCACCGGTACGGGCCTGCCGAACCGCACGCCGTACTCCACGACGGCGCCGGGGTCGCCCGCCCACTCGGTGACGATCCGGCCGGCCAGGCCCATGGTGAGCATCCCGTGCGCGATCACGCCGGGCAGGCCGACCTCGTCGGCGAACCGCTCGTTCCAGTGGATCGGGTTGAAGTCGCCGGACGCGCCCGCGTACCGGATCAGGTCGGCGCGGGTCACGCGCACCGACAGCGGCGGCAGCTGGTCGCCGACGGAGACTTCCGATGCGGTGATCACGCGTTCTCCCCCCTGACCACGAGCGTGGACTTCGCGGTGGTCACCGGCTCGCCGTCCTCGGTGGTGATCTCGGCGCGCAGCGCCAGCATGTCGTTGCCCATCCGGGTCGTGACGCCGTCCACGTGCAGCTCCACCCGGAGCCGGTCGCCCGCGGTGATGGGGCGGTGGTGGACGAACGACTGGTCGCCGTGCACCACGCGGCCGTAGTCGAGGCCCAGGTCCGGGTCGTCGATCAGCAGGTCGTTGACCTTCAGGGACAGCACGACGGCGAACGTGGGCGGCGCGATGACGTCCTTGTAGCCGGCCGCGCGGGCGGCCTCGGGGTCGCGGTGCACCGGGCTCGCCTCGCCGACCGCGTCCGCGAACTCGCGGATCTTCTCGCGGCCGACCTCGTAGGGCGGCGACGGCGGGTAGGAACGTCCGGCGAACGACTGGTCGAGTGGCACCGGAAAAGGTTATACGCGGCGGGTCGCACGCGACGAGGCCCGCCCCGGATTCCGGGACGGGCCTCGTCGGAAGAGCGACTACCGGCTCAGCGGGTTTCCTTGTGAGCGCGGTGGGTCTTGCAGTTCGGGCAGAACTTCTTGATCTCCAGGCGGTCCGGGTCGTTGCGCCGGTTCTTCCTGGTGATGTAGTTCCGGTGCTTGCACTCCTCGCACGCGAGGGTGATCTTGGGGCGTACGTCGGTTGCAGCCACGGTCCTTGCCTTTCCAGAGCTCGTCTGCCCCGATTCCCCAGTACGGGCTTACCGCCTGGCGGGGATCCTGCTGAGTAGCGGTGGCCGGACTTGAACCGGCGACACAGCGATTATGAGCCGCTTGCTCTACCAACTGAGCTACACCGCTGAGACAACGCAGCCGCGATGCTTGAGCACCGCGGCCGGTTGTTGAGCCCCTTTACGGAATCGAACCGTAGACCTTCTCCTTACCATGGAGACGCTCTGCCGACTGAGCTAAAGGGGCTTGCTGTTGCGCTCTTGCAGCGAGGAGAACTCTACAACAGGCCCCGCGCCGGAAGGAAATCGGGGTGCCCGCTCAGTGCACCAACGTGAGCACCGTCTCATCCCGCGCACCCCTGACCTGCACGGTGCGGGCCCGCAGCCACGCCTCGAACCGGTCCTCCGACAGCGGCCGGGAGATCAGGTAGCCCTGCGCCACGTCGCAGCCCATGCCGACGAGCTGGTCGCGCGCCGCGTCGTCCTCGACGCCCTCGGCGACCACGATGAGCCCCAGCGAGTGGCCCAGCTCGACGATCGAGCGGACCACCGCCATGTCGCCCAGATCGGTGCCCATGCCGAGCACGAAGCTCTTGTCGATCTTCACCTCGTCCACCGGCAGCTGGCGCAGGTAGGCCAGCGACGAGTAGCCGGTGCCGAAGTCGTCGACGGCCAGCACGACGCCCATAGCGTGCAGGCGCCTCAACACCGGCAGGGCGCGCTCCGGGTCGGCCATCACGCCCGACTCCGTCAGCTCGAACGTCAGCAGCTCCGGCGGCACGTCGTGCCGCTTCAGCGCCGCCGCCACCCGGTCCGGGAACTCCTCGTCGGCCAGCGTCCGCACCGACAGGTTCACCGCGATGGACATCCGCAGCCCGCGGTCGATCCAGCGGCGCACCCTGGCCAGCGCCTTGTCCATGACGAAGTCGGTCAGCACGTCGATCAGGCCGGTGGCCTCGACGGCGGGCACGAACTCGTCCGGGTCCACCCGGCCGAACTCGGGGTGCTTCCAGCGCACCAGCGCCTCCGCGCCGACGACCTGGCGGCTCGGCAGCGCGACCTTCGGCTGGTAGTGCACGGAGATCTGGCCGTTCTCCACCGCCGACCGGAACTGGGTGACCAGCTGGAAGCGGCGCAGGAAGATCTGGCCCATGCTCGGCGCGTACTGGCGCAGCGGCTCGTTCTCGCTCGTCGCGCGCACCGCGACGTCGGCCCGCTGCAGCAGCGCGTCCGGGTCCGGTTCGTCGACCTCGCAGTCCGCCGTGGTGGCCCAGCCGACGACCGCGCCCGCCTCGACGGTGAGCCGGTCGACCGGGTACGGCACGGAGAGGGCGGCGCGCAGGCGTTCGGCGATCTCCTGGATGCGCTCGGCCTGCCGGTCCAGCATCAGGGCGGCGAACGCGCCACCCTCCAGCCTGGCCAGCGGCACCTCGGGCCCCAGCTCGTCGCGCAGCCGTCGTCCGGCGGCGACGACCATCCGGTTGCCCCACGCCTGGCCGAGCGCGTCGGAGACGGTGGACAGCACGTCCAGGTCGATCCGGACCACGACGGCGGTGTCGGCCTCGCGCATCGGCTCGTTCGCGGCCTCGCGGAAGCCGGGCCGGTTGAGCAGGCCGGTCAGCGGGTCGTGGTACGCGTCGTGGCGCAGCCGGGCGAGCAGCCGCCGGTTGTCGACGGCGGTGGAGAGGTGGCTCGCGAGCGTACGCAGGAGCTGGATGTCGGCCTTGCCGAAGCCGCGCCACCGGCTGAGCCGGTCGTGCACCTCGACCGCGCCGAGCAGCTGGGTGGCACCGCGCAGCGGCACGACCAGCGCTTCCTGCGCGTCACGGCGGGTCAGCGCCTCGGAGACCTCTTCGCCCGCGTCCACGATGCGGTAGTAGCGCACCGAGTTGCCGGGCAGTTGGAGCATCGCGTCCTCGCGCAGCACGCGCGGGTCGTCGCGGCGCATCCCCGGTGACAGCGGCTCACCCGCGACGAGGGTGCGCATCGGCGCCTGCGGGTCGGTGCGCAGTCGCAGCACGACCCGGTTCGCGTTCAGCTGCTCGCGGATGCGCTCGGCGATGAGCTGCCACTCGTCGTTCTCGCTGCCCTCGCCGTCCTCCGGCGCGGTGCCGCGCGGTCCGGTGGCGTGCCTGCCGGAACGGGCCACCCGCAGCGAGACCTCGCTCAGCGCCTCCAGGTCGCGCTGCTCGCGCAGCAGGCCGGAGTAGGCGAGGTAGATGGCGGTGATGCCGAGGAAGACCAGGCCGATCAGCAGGCCGCCCCACGGCGCCTTGTCGGCGATCTCGTAGCCGGCCAGACCCGCGGACGTGTTCAGCAGGGCGACCACGAGGGTCTGGAGCACCAGGCGCAGGCTCGGCGCGACCCGCATGCCCTTGCCCATGATCCGCAACGCGGTCAGGCCGAGCACGCTGGCCAGCAGCGGCACCGCGATGGTGCCGACGAACGCGCCCGCCCAGAACGGCCCTTCCGAGCCGAGCAGCCGCTTGATCCACTCGGCGACCGCGAAGGCCACCGAGATCTCCATGAACATCAGGCCCGCGTTGTAGACGGCGCGGTCCAGCACGCGGCGGCCGAGGAGCGTGCCGACGCCCGCGACGACGTGCGCGGCCAGGACGATCTCGAACGGCGCCACCAGCAGGCCGAGCACGAGCGGGATCTCGGTGAACGAAATGGTCCAGGCCACCCCGCTGCGCACGTCGACGTTGATCGCCAGCTGCTCGGCGAGCAGGAAGCCGATGACGAGCAGCGGGCCGGTCGTCCACAGCCGGTCGACGTCCGGGGAGGTGTCGGGCAGCCACATGCCGACGGCGATGGCGGTCAGGACGCCCGCGACCAGGAGCAGGCCCGCGAACACGCTGAAAGCGCGGTTCGTGGACCGGGTCGGCGCGTTGGGCGCCGTGGCCGACGCGTGGTCGGACATCCAGCCTCCTCGTCGGCCGTCGTCGCGGTAGGCCGGGTCGCGGCCTTCGGGCTCCGAGCGTGACTGAGGGGTCCCGAACAACGACCAGGACCCCTCCAAGGGTGCCAATGTACCCCGGTCGGGGGATGAAATGGCAGGTCGAGTAGCGGATTGCCACGAGAAGTAACGGAACGGCTCACACGATCAGTCGGCCCCTCATCGCCGTCGCGAGCCGGCCGGAGAGCCGTACCCGATCTTGGTCGAGGGCGGCCCGGACCAGCCCTCCGCGGCTCGCCGCGCGGTCTCCCGGCAGGTCGGCGCAGGCGAGCCCCGGCGTTCTCCACAGGGCGGGCGCGTGGTGGGCGGAACCGGTTACGAGACCCTCCGGGACTCCGTAGGAGGGGCCGGGGCAACGGCTCGGCGCGGTTCAGCCGCGGGTGCGGCGAGGATCACACGGGGGCCGGGCACGGCGGGCAATGCGGTTGCCGCGCGGGTTAGCTTCAGAAGGTGGACCCGTTGCTGCCCGGCTTCCCGCCCGTGGACGACCCGTACTCGTTCTCGGAGCTGTCCGAGGACTCGCTGAGCGCGAGCTGGGGTGCCTTGCGGACGCACGCCCTGACGTGGCACCCCGGTGCCGACCTGGACGACCAGCTGCGCCACTGGGAGCTGACCGGCACGGGTGATCACGACACCGCCGCGCTGGTGACCGTGCCCAGCCGTGCGGTCGACGCCGCCGACACGTTGGTGCGGCACGGTTTCTCGCCGCTGCTCGTGATCGCCGCCCGGCTGCCCGGACGTGGGCGCGGCGGCGGTTCGACGGTGAAGATCCGGCCGTTGACGCACGACGACCTGGACGCCGCGGTGGAGCTGAACGTCGAGACCACGCGGTACGACAGCCGGTTCGGCATGGTCACCACCCGGCCGTCGACCCCGGAGCGGTTGCGCGAGCACATCACCGGGATGTTCGACCGTCCGGAGCCGTGCGCCTGGCTCGCGGAGAGCGAAGGCGAGGTCGTCGGGTTCCTGTACTACGACCTGCCGGGGTACTCGGACTGGATCGCCGGGCGGACGTCCGTGCGGCCGGTGGCGTACCTCGGGCTGCTGGGGGTGCGGCCGGACGCGCGTGGCGGTGGGATCGGCGCGGCGCTGGCCGACCACGCGCACGGCCTGCTGGACGAGGCGGGCGTGGGCGTGACGCTGCTGCACCACGCCCTGCCCAACCCGCTGTCCACGCCGTTCTGGTACTCGCACGGCTACCGGCCGCTGTGGACGACCTGGCAACGCCGCCCGGCGCTCTAGCCACCGCCCCGCACGTCAGGCCCGGACGAGCTCCTTCTCCACCTTGGTTTCGCGCCGCAGCCCGTCGCGGATGCCGTCCAGCACCCGCCGCGCCTCCGTGGCCGCAAGGCGCTGCGCCGCACCGCTGCCGACCGCGTCGCGCAGCGCCAACCACACCGCGGCCTCGTCCTCCCGTACCGCGGTGAGCAGGTCCCGCTGTTCGGGGTAGGGGTGCAGGGCGATCTTCTCGGTGTGGGTCTTGAGGGTGGCCAGGACGGCCGCGGCCACCCCTCCGGTCGCGGCGACGCGGTCGAGCTTCGCGGGCAGGTCGACCGCGGTCAGCTCGGACAGCGACAGGGGGCCGAAGTTCAGCACGGTGTTCAGCCCGTACTCCAGGTCGTCGGCGGCGTAGAGGAGTTCACGCGCGTTCGTGCGCCGGGCTTGGCCGGACGAGCGACGCCGTCCCGTGAAGCGGACGACCAGGCCGAGGGCGACGCCGGTCGCCAGGGCGGTGACGGCGATGAGGATTTCGCTCATGCGCTCAGTCTCGTGGCCGTGCCGGAGGCGGCCCGACCGATCGGCGGCGACGGGTCGATCCGAGCGCCGGCCGGTCGCGGGCAGTTCGGTTGGGCTGAACAGGGCAACCGGTCGGCGTGGCGTCGTGGTCCGAACGGCTCAGCCGGGCAGAGTGGGGAAGGCCTCGTCCAGCCGGGTGAACTCGCCGCGTCGGGGTACTCGAAGGGCAGGTCGAGACCTCCTACAGGACAAGGAAGCAGGATGCGAAGGACGGGCGAGGGGGTCGCCATGATTGTCGTGAAGGAGCTGTCAGGCCGGGCCAAGGCCATGCTCCGCGCTGTTGCCGCGGGGCGGGGCCAGCTGTCGGGGGGATGCGAGCCGGACCTCTACGTGGACGGGTTGCCGTGCTGCGACCAGATGGTCACGCACGACTTGGTGCACGCGGGGCTGCTGCGGGCGCGTCGGGCGGTGCGCCTGGACGAGCGGTCGGACGCCGAGCTGACCGATGAGGGAAGAGCCGCGATCGCTTAACTCTCGAACATGCGTTCGATATGGGTTATGCTGCATCGCGAGGCCGGCACGCAAGCGAGAGGAAGCGCTTGCGCGCCGGCCTCACCTACACCGGGCTCCACCTACGCGGGGCCCCAGGTGGCGACGGCCACGTCGAAGTGCTCCCGCACCGCGGTGAGGTCCACTCCGACCAACGTCGCGCGCCGACCGTTCAGCGGCGCGTACGACTCGTAGACGTGCAGCACCGGCGCGACGCAGACCTGCTTGGTGGCCGGGTCCACGGCCATCAGCCCGCGGTCGAACAACACGTGCACGTCGGCGCGGAGCAGGATTCCCGCTTCGACGTCGTGCTTCTCGTGCTTCGCGAACTGCCGCAGGTGCGCCGGCGCTCTGGTACGCCCACACGTGGGCTGTGGAGCAGTTCTACGTCACGCCGCGGCTCGTGCTGTCCTCTGCTGAACCCGGATCGGGCAAGACCCGCGTCCTGGAGGTCGCCCAGTACCTGGTCAAGTCGCCTGAGATGACGTTCTCGGCGAGTCCGGCCGCGCTGTTCCGGATGGTCAGCAGCGCGCCCATCACGATCCTGTTCGATGAGGTCGACGCCATCTTCACGAAGATGGGCAGCGGTAACGAAGACCTCCGGGCGCTGCTCAACGCCGGGTACAAGCGGTCCGCCACGGTCGCCCGGTGCAAGGGCGACGCCAACAACATGATCGTGGAGCGGTTCGCGGTCTACGCACCGGCCGCGCTGGCCGGAATCGCCGGTGGAATGCCCGCCACGATCACCACGCGCGCCATCACGATCAACCTGCGTCGCCGACGCCGTGAGGAGCGTGTGGACGCCTTCCGTGAGCGCCTGGTGGCCATCGAGTCGGCACCGATCCGGGAAGCACTGGCCGACTGGATGACCAGCGTCGGCGAAGAGGTCGGAACGGCAACGCCCGTCATGCCGGAAGGCGTCACCGACCGACCAGCGGAAATCTGGGAACCGCTGCTGGCGATTGCCGACGCGGCCGGTGGGCACTGGCCGGAAACCGCGCGAGCCGCTTGCCGCCACTTCGTCGCCGAGGCCACCGCCGTGCCCGTGTCGGACGGAGTCCGGCTGCTCTCCGACCTCCGGACGTTGTTCGGCGAACGGCACGCCGACCGGATGAGCACCGTGGAAATCCTGTTGGCGCTTCACGAGCTGGACGAATCGCCGTGGGCCGACTTCCACGGCAAGCCGCTCAACGCTCGCGCGCTCTCCGCCGAACTGAGGGCTTACGGCGTGAGCGCCAAGGCGTTCAAGCACAACGGCGGCACGGTCAAGGGCTACATGGTCAACGGGGAGAACGGGCTCGCCGACGCCTGGTCGCGCTACCTGCCCGCCGAACACAAGGGGGAGAACTAGCCATGAGCCGACGTGAGCTGCTGACCGTCGCCGAGTTCTGCGCCGAGTTCAAGGTGGCGCGCTCGACCTTCTATGACTGGTTGGCCAAGGGCACCGCGCCACGGGTGCGGAAGTTGCCGAACGGTCAGTTGCGGCTGGACCGCCGAGACATCGACACGTGGTTCGACGGACAGGAAGTGGCCGCATGACCGACACGAGCTATGACGTGCGGATTTACGTCATCGACGTCTACAAGGGCAAGCAGAAGACGACCCATTGGGTTCAGTGGTCGGTGGCACGGAAGCGGTTCAAGGAGCCGTTTCGGACGTCTGCGCTGGCGAACAGCTTTCGCTCGGAATTGCTGAGTGCGGCCAACAAGGGCGAGGCGTTCGACCGGGATAGCGGGCTCCCGGTGTCGATGGTGCGCAAGACGAACGCCACGTCGTCGTGGTTCGCGTTCTCGTGCACGTTCGTCGACATGAAGTGGCGGGACTCGTCACCGGGGCAGCGCCGGACGATTGCCGACGCGTTGACGCCCATCACTTCGGCACTGCTCACGGGGACGCGAGGCAGGCCGGACGGGGACGTGCTCCGCCGCGCGATGCGGGTGGCGTTCAACACCAGTCGCCGTGACGCCCGACAGCCGGCGGACGTAGCCGCGGCGCTGGTGTGGCTGTCGCAGAACACCCGGCCAGTGTCCGACCTGGCGAAACCGGACGTGCTCCGGGCGTTGCTGGCCGATGTCGAACGGAAGCTGGACGGCACGCGGGCAGCGCCGGACACGATTCGACTGCGCCGGATCACGCTCGGCAGCGCGCTGAACTACGCGGTGGAGAAGGAGCTGCTGAGCGCGAACCCGCTGAAGGAGGTGACGACGAAGAAGCGCAAGAACGTCGCCCACCAGGTCGACCGGCGTTCGGTGGCCAACCCTGTCCAGGCCCGGACGCTGCTCCAGGCCGTACCCGGCATCGGGCGGACCGGTCGCAAGCTCATGGCGTTCTTCGGCCTGATGTACCTCGCCGCTCTGCGTCCCGAGGAAGCCTCCGTACTGCGTCGCAGCGACCTGGTCATGCCACCACGGGAGTGGGACCAGGAGGCGGGCCGGTGGCGGGTCACTCAGTGGGGTGACATCCACCTGGCCAAGGCCGCGCCCGAGATCGGCGCTGAGTGGACCGACAGCGGCCGACGCAGCGAAGAACGAGGGCTGAAGCACCGAGAGGACGGCGAAGGCCGCACAGTGCCGCTCTCACCCGAACTGGCAGTGCTGCTCTACGAGCACTTCGACCGGTTCTGCACCGCGCCGAGCGGGCTGCTGTTCGTCGCCGAGCGCGGGGGACGGATCGGCAGCTCGACCTACGGGCGGGTGTGGGCGCTGGCACGCGAAGCGGTCTTCACTGCCGACGTGATGGCCTCCCCACTCGCCAAGCGCCCCTACGACCTCCGTCATGCATGCGTCTCGACGTGGCTCAACCTGGGTGTGGAGACTCCACGGGTCGCCGAGTGGGCAGGCCACAGCCTTAACGTCCTGATGCGGGTCTACGCGAAGTGCCTCGACGGTGGAGAGGAGCGCGCCCGGCAGCTTATCCAAATACGCTATAAGACCAATATGTCACCATGGCATCGCCACGCTATCACATGCCCAACACCTATCGATGAACGTGGAGTTTTACCTCCACGACGAATTAACTGCTGATTAGCGTGTACTCGCGGCCGACAGACCTTGACCGCGAGTACACGCTAATCCTGCCATAGTAAATTCGCTTGAATAAATTACGCCTGCCCTCTACGCGTCATACCAAGAGCATGCCGATATAGGTCAGGCACACGGTAGCGGCGAACTTCTTCCTGCGTACCTTCATGCACGGCGATCAGACCAACCTCTAGAGCCAATTCAAGGTGTTCCAACGCGCCAGGTTTCACCGATTCAATGTCGCCGGGCACTAGAGGGGTGCGCCCGATTGTCTCCAAAGCGTCGACGATCGACTTAAGCTCGGGGAACTCTTCGTGCAATGCCCCAACCGCCTCATCGCTGACCCGTTCAAGGCTTGGAACTAGAGCACGCGGCCGGACAACACTCTGATCGTACGACGTGCGCTCTCGCGACTCCCACTCCACTGCGGCAGCAAATAGCTGCGACAATGTCCTAGGGCTATGATCGCCCTGTCCGTCAGCGAGTCGATTCCACACCCAGTTTCGAGTGAATGTAGTTTTTGCACCCTTCATCCGCTCACCGACGAGGACATTCCAAGCTTGATAAACTTCTTCCGAACGCCAAGAGTCGACATTTGGGCCAACACCAACTTGGGACAACAAGTTCTGAAATGCTGAGCTCCGAACAGCTTGCTTAAGTACAGTCTTGAAGTAGTCTGCCTGATCTTTCCACAGCAACTGCACATAGCGACCGAACAGGTGGCTTTTATTCTCGAACCTCAGTTGCTGCCAGATATCGAATCGCAATAGCACCTTGAACGAAAGGTGATCCAGTCTAGTTTCCGACTCGGTAAGAAAAGTAAATAGGCCAGCAACGGCGTCGGTCCGTCGATTCCTACTAGTTACATCATTGCCAAAACCGGTGTCCAACCCATCGAACAAGAGGAATCTCGATGAGGAGAGGCTCGCATCAAGTTCCCGAAGCCACCTACCGGCAAGCAGTCCGGCTTGCGCATCTGAAATCATCTTTGTCACTGTTTCAACGACAAAGAGTTCATCGGCTCGATCAGAGGTTTCCAGATTCTCAAGGTCTAGACCGAATCGCTCTGGCGGCAAGGTTCCTGGTTGCCTAGGCAGTGACAGGAAGGTAGCAAGCGCTGTGTAGCACGCCCAGAATCGCGACCAGCCTGCTTGGTTCTCAGTCAAAGCATTGTCAATCGCCGCAAATCCTTCGGCCCCAAGCACCCATGGGAACCTCTTTCGAAATGTGTGGGGACACATCACTACGACCGGCGCATCCCCACCGGGGCGATCCAACAACCACCTAAATACGGCGGTCTTGCCCGTACCCTTCCGCCCGATTACGAGCGGATACTGCGGATCCGACGCTTGTACGGCCACCCGTGTCTTGACGAAGTCGTCCAGAAGGTTTTCTTGCTCTTCAGCTTGGCCGCGCGAAAAGTTCAATTCTACCAGAGCTTCGCGCTTATCCACTGATCGAACTGTGCTTGGGGCCACAGGTCGAGGCAGTAGTTGCTCCAGCCAATCAGCAACAGGACCGTAAGTTTCATTGACAATCACCGAGGTATCCATGAAGTCTTTGAATGCTGTCTCAGGTGAGTATCCAATGACGTGCGTGAGCTCGTCAGCTTGAAGAGGCCCTGTATCTGAAGATCTCCGGTCGCCTACTCTTGCCAGCCACGTATCGATCCAGGACACTGCGCGTTCGCGGAATCTAGCAGCAGATGGTCCGGGAGGGATCGGTGAAACCAAGAAACGCGGCTCTGGAGAGATGGCATGCCCAGCATCTGAACGCCTCGTTTTAGCCGCCAAAAGCGACTGCACAAGTAGTTCAGTGCCGAGGTGCGCTTGAGGGTGCGGAAAGAAGCATACGACAGCCAAGTCCGAAATATCGAAGAGCAAGGGAGCACTGATCGGCGATATTCCAGTACGCGAATCAAGTAGGATAATTTCCGGTTGAATAGATGATTCAGAAGCTAGTTCGAGTAGGGCATGCAGCGGGTTACGCTCTTCTCTATACCAGTTCTCTGGCTCGATCAGGCGAAGGCGCTGCGCATAGTCAACCCCTAGCCTACCGGAGGGCAAACAATAAAGTTCGTCAGCCTCGCTTACTCGCTGTACATGGTCCCTGATATCAACCGACTCGCCTCGCTCAAGAGCAAGGAGCAAAGGAATGACGCCTTGTTCTGTTCTTGGCTCATCAAGGTGGAACATGTAGTGAAGCCCAGGAGCTTCGAAGTCCATGTCGACACACAGAACTCGTCGCCCTCGAGCGGCAAGCAACTTAGCGGCAGCAGCAAGCGCAGTCGTACGTCCGACACCGCCACGAAGACTGTAGAAAGTAACGATTGCAGGTGACTTAATGTCTTCGTCGAGGTCGCTAGCAAAGAGGAGCGGTTGACTTGATGACTGCTTCAGCGCCTCAGACCAAATTGGCAATGGTCCATCAATTTCCAGAGGCGGCGGGCCGTACCAGCCCTCTTCGGCGGAAGTAAGTAGCTCAGCGGCTTCGATCCACTCCTCCAAACCGGACAACAAAAGGCTGCGTCGCTCTGCATCCGAAAGTCCGGCCAAAGAATCACTGACAACTCGAATTCGCCACCCGGTTTCCAATCCTCGCGTCACGTAGATGTTAGCGATGACCATACTATTGCTAGCGGAGTTTTCCCTGAGCATGCGCTTCACGGTATCTGCATCGAGCATATGAGGATTCATGACTTCCTTCCGCTGCGTCGG
The DNA here is from genome assembly GCF_000716595.1 of Saccharothrix sp. NRRL B-16314. Classification (GTDB taxonomy): domain Bacteria; phylum Actinomycetota; class Actinomycetes; order Mycobacteriales; family Pseudonocardiaceae; genus Actinosynnema. The sequence continues at coordinate 738,814 of NZ_JNXC01000001.1, read as the reverse complement.
ATCGGGCGCGCGTACCTGATTCGATTGCTTACGATTCCAGCTAACGCGATCGCTCCATCAAGCAAATCCTTCGGCGCATGCTTCGAATCCACCACGCTGGTATATCTGATACTCGTATTCCAGTAGTCGAGAAATGCTCGCTTATGCCCTCCGAGATCATCTGACCTAAGCCCAGCCGCTTCCCACAATCCGTGAAGGTCGTGCCCGGCTTGTCCCGATTGAGGAAATGGCTTGCCCGAGCGAATAAGCAAACATTTTAGCTTGCACTCGATCACATACCCAGCTAGATACAGAGCGCCACAGAGGTGGCCGCCGTCCGCCAAGTGCTTTGCCTCAGTAGCGCGCATACGTGCGGCGTCCTCATACACCTCGATGACTCTCCCTTCATCAAGCATCGTCACTTATGCGGTGAGTAACCGCTGCCAGGCAGGTAGCTAGGTGCTTCGCCGCTGACCAGTCTTGCAAGCTTCCGCCTCAGCCACTGCCGCTGGGTGATTTCGAAGCCCGCCGGAGCAACCGCGAGTCGACTAGACACCGGATAGACCTACGGTACGACGCTCAGTTAGACGGCCACCATCTGAGCACGGTCGCACCACAGCGCTTCCACGTAGCAAGCGCGAGTAAGGGACACGCAGGCATGTGATGCATGTCACTTCTAGCCTTGGGCGTGGTGGGCTCGAACTTAGCCGTCTAAACCAACAGCATGTCGCCTATAGCACGATCGTCTCGCGGGGTTCATCCGGATCCGAACGCCGGGCCACGTCGGTACGTCCTCGGTACAGCCACCCGTAGAGGGCCGGTCCCGGTCGGACACGGCCGGACATGAACGAGAAGACCCCGTGACCTGTCTTTCCTGGTCACGGGGTCTTCGTCCTGATGTGGCGGGTAGAGGATTCGAACCTCTGTAGCTTTCGCGACGGATTTACAGTCCGCTCCCATTGGCCGCTCGGGCAACCCGCCCCGCCCCCGGTGGTGCCGGGTGCGGTGGAGACAATACATAAGCCCGTGGGGCCCTGCGCAACCGGGATACCCCGGTAGGCTTCCGGTCGGTTCAAGACCCACAGACGCGGAGGTACCGGGCACGTGGCAGATCCGTCGTTCGACGTGGTGAGCAAGGTCGACCGCCAGGAAGTCGACAACGCGCTCAACCAGGCCGCCAAGGAGCTGAGCACGCGGTTCGACTTCCGCGGCACGGAGACCTCGGTGGCCTGGGCGGGCGAGGAGGCCATCACCTTCCAGTCCGAGACCGAGGAGCGCTGCCGGGCCGCGATCGACGTCTTCCAGGAGAAGCTGGTCAAGCGCGGCATCTCGATGAAGGCCTTCGAGATCGGCGACCCGACCCTCTCCGGCAAGGTGTTCAAGGTGACCGGCAACCTGGTCCAGGGCATCACCAGCGAGAAGGCCAAGGAGATCGCGAAGAAGGTCCGCGACGAGGCGCCCAAGGGCGTCCAGGCGCAGATCCAGGGCGACCAGCTGCGCATCTCCGGCAAGAAGAAGGACCACTTGCAGGACGTCATCGCCCTGCTCAAGGGTTCCGACTTCGGTATCGCGCTCCAGTTCACCAACTACCGGTGATGAAGGGGATCGTCCTCGCCGGCGGCAGCGGCACGCGCCTGCACCCGATCACCCAGGCGGTGTCGAAGCAGCTGCTGCCGGTGTACGACAAGCCGATGGTGTACTACCCGCTGTCGGTGCTGATGCTCGCCGGCGTGCGGGAGATCCTGCTCATCTCGACGCCGGTCGACCTGCCCCTGTTCCAGCGGCTGCTCGGTGACGGCTCGCAGTTCGGCCTGAGCATCGAGTACGCCGAGCAGGCACACCCGAACGGCCTGGCCGAGGCGTTCGTCATCGGTGCGGACTTCGTCGGCGACGACGACGTGTCGCTGGTCCTGGGCGACAACATCTTCTACGGCCAGGGCTTCTCCAAGGTCCTCCAGCACCACGCCACCACGCTCGACGGCTGCGTGCTGTTCGGCTACCCGGTGAAGGACCCGGAGCGCTACGGCGTGGGCGAGGTCGACGCGGACGGCAGGCTCGTCTCCATCGAGGAGAAGCCCGCGCAGCCGAAGTCGAACAAGGCCATCACCGGCCTGTACTTCTACGACAACGCGGTCGTGGACATCGCCCGGTCGCTGAAGCCGTCACCGCGCGGCGAGCTGGAGATCACCGACGTCAACCTGGCCTACCTGCGCGAGGGCCGGGCGCGGCTGGTCGACCTCGGCCGCGGTTTCGCCTGGCTGGACACCGGCACGCACGACTCGATGCTGGAGGCGGGCCAGTTCGTGCAGGTGCTGGAGCACCGGCAGGGCGTGCGCATCGCGTGCCTCGAGGAGATCGCGCTGCGGATGGGCTTCATCACCGCCGACCACTGCTACGCGCTGGGCGAGAAGCTGGCGAAGTCCGGCTACGGCCAGTACGTGATGAACGTCGCACTAGAGGCCCGCTAGGACTTGCGGGCCAGCTCCTCCAGCCGGCGCACGCGGTCGGCGATCGGCGGGTGGGTGGAGAACAGCCTGGCCAGGTGCTCCCCCGGCCGGAACGGGTTGGCGATCATCAGGTGCGACTGCGCGACCACGGCCGGTTCGGGCGCCAACGGCGCGGCGCGCGCGCCGTGGTCGATCTTCCGCAACGCCGAGGCCAGTGCCAGCGGGTCGCCGGTCAGCTCGGCGCCCGACGCGTCGGCCTGGTACTCGCGGGACCTGCTCACCGCCATCCGCACGATGCAGGCGGCGACGGGGGCGAGCACGGCGATGAGCAGCAGCGCGAACGGGTTGGGCCGGTCCTCGTCACCGTCGGAGCCGAAGACGCCGGCGAAGATCGCCAGGTTCGCCAGCGTGCTCACCACGCCGGCCAACGCCCCGGCCACGCACGAGATGAGGATGTCGCGGTTGTACACGTGCGACAGCTCGTGCCCGAGCACGGCGCGCAGCTCGCGTTCGTCCAGCAGTTCGAGGATGCCGGTCGTGCAGCACACGGCGGCGTTGCGCGGGTTGCGGCCGGTGGCGAACGCGTTCGGCGCGGCCGTGGGGCTGAGGTAGAGCCGGGGCATGGGCTGACGCGCGGCCTGGGCCAGCTCGCGGACGATCCGGTACATCGCGGGCTGCTCGACCTCGGACACGGGCCGCGCCCGCATGGCGCGCAACGCCAACTTGTCGGAGTTGAAGTACGCGTAGGCGTTCACGCCCAGCGCCACGACCAGGCCGATGACCAGGGCGGTTCGCCCGAACAACGAGCTGATCGCCACGATCAGGCCGCTCATGGCACCGAGCAGCAACGCGGTCTTCAGCGCGTTGTAGTGCTTGTGCACGTCGTCTCGCCTCCGGCTGTCCTACTTCCCCTCCCTCAACGCTCCCGGCCTGCGCGTGGTTCCGGTACCCGGACGTGCCGGGCGGGTGGCGGTGGCCTCCGGCGCGGGTTCGGCGCCCGCGTCGAGCGGCGGCGGTGGCGGCACGTGCGTCACCCACGTGGCCAGCACGTCGCGTTCGTGGACGAGTTCGGCGACCGCGCCGTCACCCTCGGGACCACCCGTTCCGGGGTAGGAGAAGTCGGGCGCCCAGTGCAGGGCGTCGAACGGGCACGCCTCCACGCAGATGCCGCAGTACAGGCACTGGCCGTAGTCGATGGCGAACCGGTCGAGCACGTTGCGCGCACGCGGGCGGGCCGAGCCGGGCTGCTCCTCCACCTCGGTGTGCGAGTCGATGTGGATGCACCAGTCGGGGCACTCGCGGGCGCAGATCATGCACACCGTGCAGTTGGCCTCCAGCAGCGCGATGACGCCGCGGGTGCGCGGGGGCAGGTCAGCCACGGGTGTCCTCCGTCCGATCGCCTTCGTACCGCGGTCCCCACGACGGGTCGGGGACGCCGGGCGGCGCGGCGCGCCTGCGGCTGGGCGACGACGTGCCGTCCTCGCCCGGTTCGAGCCGGCCGGGCCACGGGCGCACCACGCGGGACGCCAGCACGAAGTCCTTGCGCAACGGGTGGCCGCTGAAGGTGTCCGGGAGCAGCAGGTGGGCCGGTTCGCCGTCGTGGAGGGTGATGCCGAACATCTCCACGGCCTCCCGCTCGTGCCACGCCGCCCCGGCCCAGAGCGCGGCGACGCTGGGCAGCGCGTCGTCCGGGCCGAGTTCGGTGCGCAGCAGCACGCCGTTCCGCGTCTCCGGGTCGATCACGTGCAGCAGCACGGCGTGCCGCTGACCGGCCGCGCCCGGACGTCCCGCGTCCTCGACGCCGAGCCAGTCGAACTGCGTGCAGCCCAGCTCGTCGTGGGCGTAGCGGGCCGCCTCGGACCACCCGGGCAGGGCGACGTGCGCGGTGGTCTGGCCGAACGCGGTCTTGGCCTGCGCGCCGGGGATGCGGGCGGCGAGCGCCTCGGACGCGGCGCTCACGAGACCATCCGGTGCAGCGCGGCGAGGCCGTCGAGCAGCGCCTCGGGACGGGGTGGGCAGCCGGGGACGGCGACGTGCACGGGCAGCACCTGGTCGATGCCCTTGGTGACGCAGTAGGAGTCCCAGTACGGGCCGCCGGTGTTGCTGCACGCGCCGACGGAGATCACGTAACGCGGTTCCGGCATCTCCTGGTACGTCGCGATCACCGCGGGCAACATGACGTCGGTGACCGTGCCGGAGACCACGAGGACGTGCGCCTCGCCCGCCGAGTGCACCGGATCGACCCCCAGCGCTTCCAGGTGCTCCGGGCGGTGGCCTTCGAGCGCGGCCATGACCTCGACGCCGCAGCAGGCCAGGCCGAGGTCGAGCACGGTGACCCGGTACGTCGTACCCCAGTCCAAGGTGGAAACCGTCACTCGGGTGAGGCTAATACGTGGGGGCCCGTCGGGCTGCTGCCCGGCGGGCCCCCAACCCCCCAATACCCCCCCTGATTGCGCCCAGGTGAACACGCACCTGGTTGCGGGAGAAGTCTCTTACGGATCGCGTATACCTGTCCAGGGAAAGCGGACAAGATCTTCGGATAATTTCAGCACGAACTGCGGTCAAGTTCAGTACAACTAATCGGTAGAACATCACGCTCCGACCCGAGAGGCCCTGCATGTCGACCTCGGCCCAACTGCTCCTGCCGGTGGGAAACCAGCTGAGCAGGCTCCTGCACACCTCGCCGCTCCTGCTCGACACCACGTTGGACCAGCTCAGGACGCTGATCGCGGTCTACGAGACGCGATCGGCACTGCGCGCGGCACGGGTGCTCGGCCGCGAGCAGTCCAGTGTGCAGAAGCAGATCGACACGCTCAACCGCAACTTCAAGTCGCTGTGCGGTGAGCCGCTGGTGGTCAAGCAGGGCCGGGGAAAAGATGTGCTGATCACGCAGACCGGTGAGGCGTTGGTCGAATTGGCGCGGACCACGTTGAGCAAGTGGCTCGATTCGATTCACGAGTGCCGGCGCAAGCTCGGCACGACGCTCACCGTCGGCACGACGCGGTTCATGCTCGACCCCCTGGCGAAGGCGTGGCACCACGTGGCGGACGACTTCCGCCGACGGGACGTGGAGCTGAAGGTCGTGCACATCCGCACGAAGGACATCTGGACGAGCCTGGAGTCCAAGGAGGTCGACATCGTGTGCGGCAGCGTGGTGACGCACGCGGGCCGGAACAACGGGTTCGAGGACTTCGACGTGATCGAGTGGCGGCGCGGCGGGCTGGCGCTGCTGACGAACATGCCGGAGAGCCGGCTCGGGTCCGCCATCGGCACCGGTGAGCTGCCGAAGCTGCCGCTGGTGGTGCCGGGCGACGGGTTGATCGCCGAGTTCCTGCGCGGGTGGTTCGGCCCGGACTACCGCAACGAGCTGGACATCGCGGCGGAGATCGACGAGATCCAGTACGGCATGTCGCTGCTGCGGTCCGGGCTGGTGGAGGGCTGCATGATCGTCACGTCGGGCCTGGGCGTGGTGGCCGCGAACAACGAGCTGCGCGAGGGGTCGGGCCTTCGGGTCGTCGAGCTGAAGAACGACCGGAAGCCGCAGCTGGAGCGGTTGGTCGGGGTCTTCGCCCGCAAGGAGGAGCGGGCGAAGTTCCCGGCCGACCACCCGTTGAACCTGCTCTGGGCGGCGTTCCAGCGCGAGGTGTCGGACTAGTCGGGACCAGTCCGACCAGGTCTAACGCGCCGTGTCGGACGGGCGCTCCTCGCGGCGCCTCCGTGCTTGGCGCACCAGCCACTCCGTGCCGGTGAGCTGCTTCGGGACCTCAGGCTTCTGGCGTTCCACGGGCTCCTCCTGCTCCTGCTGCGGTCGGGGCGACGGGCGCTGGGCGTCCAGGTCGTTCATGGCGCGCTCCCTACCTTGGTCGACAGCGAGTGCCGTCGATCCGAGCACCGACAGGGGTCGGCCCGCTAGAGCGATCAACCCTATGGGTGACGGGCGGCGCCCCCGGTGCGGTCGGCGGTCGGGGCCTCGTACCGCTCGGCGTACCGAGTGGGGGTCTCACCGAACATGGTGGTGAAATCCCGGACGAAATGCGGCTGGTCCGCGTATCCGAGGTCCGCGGCGAGGGCGGCCCAGTCGATCCGGCCGCCCGCCTCCATCCGCTGCGTGACCTCGTGCAGCCGGTAGCGGCGGATCACCCACTTCGGGCCGACGCCGACGTGCTCGGCGAACAGCCGCTGCACCTGGCGGACGCTCGTGCCCACCGCGTCGGCCAGCACGTCGACCCGGGTCATCCGCGGGTCGGCGATGACGAGGTTCACGACGTCCGCCGCCTGGCGCGCCTTCGGGTCGGGTCCGGGGAAGTTGCGGCGGAGCATGTCCTCGACCTCGAGGACGTCCGCTTCGGCGGGCACGCGGTCGAAGACGGCCGCCGCCGGGAGGGAGCGGTCGGTGATCGACTGGACGGGTGCGCCGAGGAACGGGCGGAAGGCGCCGGGGTGGAAGGCGACGCCGAAGACCCGGCCCTCGCCTTCGAGGTCCTTGAACACGTGCCCGCTGGACACGCCGTGCACCTCGGGTGCGGCGCCGTCGTGGAACGACAGGTGGACGTTCGGGTAGGGCAGGATCAGCTGGCGGTACGGCCGGTCGTAGCGCCACTCGACCACCCAGTAGCGGGCCACCAGCCCGGCCAGGTCGGGCGAGGGCGGGAGGACCTGGTGGCGCTGGTGCTCCCGCCAGGACAGTTCGCGCGCGTCCCGGGTCACGTCGGCGAGGGTATGTCGCCTTTGTTCAATACACCCGCGGCGGCCGTTCCTAGGGTGGCCGCATGTCCCGTGAGCACTTGATCGACCAGGCCGTGGCGACCGCCCTGGAGGTCGTCGAGAACATCAAGCCCGACCAGTTGGACGCGCCGACGCCGTGCACGGAGTTCGACGTCCGCAAGCTCGTGAACCACCTGCTGTTCTGGGGTCCGCCCCTGGCGGGTGCCGGGCGCAAGCAGCAGGTGGCGCCCGTGGCGGAGGCGGAGTCCCGGGTGGACCTGACGGCGGGCGACTGGGCCGCCGACCTGGCCGCCCACTTCCGGTCGTTGGCGACCGCGTGGGGCGGGCCGTCGGCGTGGACGGGCCTGACGTCGGTCGGCAGCCCGGAGCAGATGCCCGCCGAGGTGATCGGCGCGATGGTGGTGGGCGAGGTCGTCGTGCACACCTGGGACCTGGCGCGGGCCACCGGTCAGGCGCCCACGTGGGACGACGGGCTGCTGGCGTTCGTGCACGCCGACCTGGTCGCGACCGCGCCGATGGGGCGCGACATGGGGCTCTTCGGGCCGGAGGTGCCGGTGCCCGCGGACGCGCCGTTGATCGACCGGATCGTCGGCCTCACCGGCCGCACGCCGTAGACGTGACGATCGACACCTGACGCAGCTGGTCGGCCCGGCGCAACCGGGCCGACCAGCGCGCGGGCGATCAGTCGCGGAGTTCCATCGAGCAGCACTTCGGGCCGCCGCCGGACTTGCGGAGTTCCGAGATGTCCACGAAGACCGGTTCGAAGCCGCGCCGGGCCACCTCTTCGGCCAGCGACGTCGCCTCCACCGGCAGGACCACGTGCCGGCCGTCGGAGACCGCGTTGAGGCCGAGGCACGCGGCGTCCTCGGCGGTCGCGATGACGGCGTCGGGGAACAGGCGGCGGAGGACTGCGCGGCTGCCCGGCGAGAAGGCCTCCGGGTAGTACGCGACCAGGTCGTCGGCCAGGACGAACAGGGCCACGTCCAGGTGGTAGTACCGGGCGTCGGTGAGCTGCAGGGAGACGACCGGGACGCCCAGCGCCTCCTGCGCCTCGGAGTGCGCCAGCGGGTCGGTGCGGAAACCCGTACCCGCCAACAGGTACTTGCCGGTCCAGGCGAAGTCGCCCTCGGCCTCGTTCGTGCGCTCGGGCATCACGACAGTGCCGTAGCCGTTCGCCAGGAACCACCGCCGGAAGTGGTCGGCTTCCGCCGCGCGCTGGGGTGCGCGGAAGCGGGAGCCCAGGACCTTGCCCTCGATGACGGTGCCGGAGTTGGCCGAGAAGACCATGTCCGGCAGGCCGGGCTGCGGGTCGATGACCGACACCTGGTGCCCGAGCCGCTCGTAGGTCTCCTTCAGGGCCGTCCACTGCGCCATCGCCAGCGCCGTGTCGATCGGTTCCGTGGGATCCATCCACGGGTTGATCACGTACTCCACCGTGAAGTACGCGGGTGGGCACATGAGGTACCGACGGGTGGTCGGCACACGCACCTGCGCGGCGGGCGTGGCGACGTCGAGCACGATCGGCTCGTCACCGGGGCCCGCGAAGGAAACCGAGGTCATGGATCGAAATGTAGATTGCCATCTGACCCTCGAACAACGCCGCGACCTTGCGTCTTCTAGGGCACTATGTTGCGTGTGGACACGATCGACCAGCGAATCATTTCGCGCCTCATGGCCAACGCCCGCTCCAGCTACGCCGACATCGGCAAGGAGGTCGGGCTGTCGGCCCCCGCCGTGAAGCGCCGCGTGGACAAACTGCTGGACACCGGGGTCCTGCGCGGCTTCACGGCCGTGGTGGACCCGGAGCAGCTGGGTTGGGGCACCGAAGCGTTCGTGGAGGTGCACTGCCGCGGCAACGTCGCCCCGCACGACATCCAGCAGCGCCTGGAGACGATGGCCGAGGTCAGGGCCGCCTACACCGTCTCCGGCGCGGCGGACGCGATCGTGCACCTGCGCGCGGCGAACATCCACCACCTGGAGACCGCGCTGGAGCGGCTGCGCGCCGTGGAGATCATCGATCGGACCGTCTCCACGGTGGTGCTGTCCCGCCTCTTGGACCGACCGCAGGCCCCTTAGAGTCTTCGCGCATGGCCGAGGTGCTCCTGGAACGCTCCGACCGCGTGGCGGTCATCACCGTGCACGACCCCGAACGCCGCAACGCGCTCACGGTCGACTTGTCCGACCAGCTCGCGGCAGCGGTGAAGAGCTGTGAGGACGATCCCGACGTGCACGCCGTGGTGGTCACGGGCACACCGCCGGCGTTCTGCGCGGGCGCGGACCTGACGGCGCTGGGCGAGGCCCGTGAAGAGGGCCTGCGCCGCATCTACGCCGGTTTCCTCGCTGTGGCGCACTGCACGCTGCCGACGATCGCGGCGGTCGGCGGCGCGGCGGTCGGCGCGGGGCTCAACCTGGCGCTGGCGTGCGACGTGCGGATCGTCAACGGGAAGGCGAAGTTCGACGCGCGGTTCCTCCAGCTGGGCATCCACCCCGGCGGCGGCATGACGTGGATGCTGCAACGGCTCGTGGGGCCGCAGACCGCGACCGCGATGACGCTGTTCAACCAGGTTTTGAGCGCCGACACGGCGGTATCCCACGGCTTGGCCTGGGCACGGGTCGACGGTGGGCACGACGAGCTGGTGGCCGCCGCGGTCGGGTTCGCGCGACCTTCGGCCGAAGCTTCGCGTGAACTGGTCCGCACTATCAAGGCGACTATGCGCACGACCGCCGCGCTGGCCGATCACACTCAGGCCGTGGACACCGAACTCGTACCGCAGGTGGCCTCGATCGGGACCCCGGAGTTCCAGGCCAGGCTCGCGGCCATGAAGGCGCGGATCAGCAGCCGGGAGTGACCTGGACAGGCGCTGTTGGTACCTGTAACTTCCGGTAACAGTTACTGGCCAGTACGACGCCGTAACTGCGGGAGTACCACCTGATTGCCGCCGGAGTGGACCGAAGCGCACCAGGTGGGACGAGGCGTCCCGCACAGTGGTACAGCTGAAACCGGCACGTTGTCGGGCACGACTACCCTCGCAGAGGGGGAGGGGCATCAGCCCCTGAGTGGGTGTGAGGAAAGGGATCGGCGTAGGACATGAGTACCGATGTTGGTAACGGCGCCGCGCCAAGTGGCACGGAGGTCCGCAAGCTCGACCGAGTGGTGATCCGGTTCGCCGGCGACTCCGGCGACGGCATGCAGCTCACGGGTGACCGGTTCACCTCCGAGGCCGCCGCGTTCGGCAACGACCTCGCCACCCAGCCGAACTTCCCGGCCGAGATCCGGGCGCCACAGGGCACGCTGCCGGGCGTGTCCAGCTTCCAGCTGCACTTCGCGGACTACGACATCCTCACCCCCGGCGACCGCCCCGACGTGCTCGTGGCGATGAACCCGGCGGCGCTCAAGGCGAACATCGACGACCTGCCCAAGGGCGGGATCCTGATCGTCAACACGGACGAGTTCAGCAAGCGCAACCTGACCAAGGTCGGCTACGCGGCCGACCCGCTGGAGGACCACTCCCTCACGGAGACCTACCAGGTGCACAAGGTCGCGATGGCCACGCTGACCATCGGCGCGCTGGAGAACACCGGGCTGGGCAAGAAGGACGCGGAACGGGCGAAGAACATGTTCGCCCTCGGCCTGCTGTCCTGGATGTACCACCGGCCGACCGAGGGCACGGAACGGTTCCTGCGCGAGAAGTTCGCCAAGAAGCCCGACATCGCCGAGGCCAACGTGCTGGCGTTCCGGGCGGGCTGGAACTACGGCGAGACCACCGAGTCCTTCGCGGTGACCTACGAAGTCGCGCCGGCCAAGCTCAACCAGGGCACGTACCGCCAGATCACCGGCAACACGGCGCTCGCCTACGGCATCGTCGCGGCCGGTCAGCAGTCCGGGCTGCCCGTGGTGCTGGGCACGTACCCGATCACGCCGGCGTCGGACATCCTGCACGAGCTGTCCAAGCACAAGCACTTCGGCATCACCACGCTCCAGGCCGAGGACGAGATCGCGGGCGTCGGCGCGGCGCTGGGCGCCTCCTACGGCGGCGCGCTGGGCATCACCTCGACGTCCGGCCCCGGCCTGGCGCTGAAGTCCGAGACCATCGGCCTCGCCGTGATGACCGAGCTGCCGCTGATCATCATCGACGTTCAGCGCGGCGGCCCGTCCACCGGTCTGCCGACCAAGACCGAGCAGGCCGACCTGCTCCAGGCGATGTACGGCCGCAACGGCGAGTCGCCGGTGCCGGTCGTCGCGCCGCAGTCGCCCTCGGACTGCTTCGACGCCGCGATGGAGGCCGCGCGCATCGCGCTCGTCTACCGGACGCCGGTGCTGCTGCTGTCCGACGGCGCGATCGCGAACGGCTCGGAGCCGTGGCTGATCCCGGACGTCGAGGACCTGCCCGACCTGACCGTGACGTTCGCCACCGAGCCCAACGCGCCGGACGGCACGTTCTGGCCGTACCTGCGCGACCCGGAGACGCTGGCCCGCCCGTGGGCCGTGCCCGGCACCGCGGGCCTCCAGCACCGCATCGGCGGCCTGGAGAAGGCCGACGGCACCGGCAACATCTCGTACGACCCGGCCAACCACGACCACATGGTGCGGCTGCGTCAGCGCAAGGTGGACGGCATCGAGGTGCCGGACGTCGTCGTGGACGACCCGTCCGGCGAGGCGCGCGTCCTGGTCGTCGGCTGGGGTTCGTCCTACGGCCCGATCGGCGCCGCCGCACGCCGGGTGCGCAAGCTGGGGATGCCGGTGGCGCACGCGCACCTGCGGCACCTCAACCCGTTCCCGAAGAACCTGGGCGAGGTGCTGCGCCGGTACGACCGGGTCGTCGTGCCGGAGATGAACCTCGGCCAGCTGGCGCTGCTGTTGCGCGCGAAGTACCTGGTCGACGCGATCAGCTACACGAAGGTGCAGGGCCTGCCGTTCAAGGCCGAAGAGCTTCAGGACGTGCTCGCCGACGTGATCAAGGGAGTGTCCGAATGACGGCGACGGAACTGGGTCTGCCCGCCCTGGGGGGCCTGGTCGGCGTGCCCACGGCCGACGAGCCGCAGAAGGCCAAGGACTACAAGTCCGACCAGGAAGTCCGCTGGTGCCCCGGCTGCGGCGACTACGTGGTGCTCAACGCCGTGCAGTCGTTCCTGCCCACGCTGGGCCTCAAGCGCGAGAACATCGTGTTCGTGTCCGGGATCGGCTGCTCATCGCGGTTCCCGTACTACATGAACACCTACGGCATGCACTCCATCCACGGGCGTGCGCCGGCCATCGCGACCGGTCTCGCGGTCGCCCGGCCGGACCTGTCGGTGTGGGTGGTGACCGGTGACGGCGACGCGCTGTCCATCGGCGGCAACCACCTGATCCACACGCTGCGGCGCAACGTCAACCTCAAGATCCTGCTGTTCAACAACCGGATCTACGGGCTGACCAAGGGCCAGTACTCCCCGACGTCCGAGGAGGGCAAGGTCACCAAGTCCACGCCGCTCGGGTCGCTCGACCACCCGTTCAACCCGGTGTCGCTGGCGCTGGGCGCGGAGGCCACGTTCGTCGGCCGCGCCGTGGACTCGGACCGGGTCGGCCTGACCGAGGTGCTGCGGCAGGCCGCCGAGCACCGCGGCTCGGCGCTGGTGGAGATCTACCAGAACTGCCCGATCTTCAACGACGGCGCGTTCGACGTGCTGAAGGACGAGGCCGAGGCGGCGCGGCGGATCATCAACGTGGTGCACGGGCAGCCGATCACGTTCGGCGGCGGTGACTACGCGGTGGTGCGCGAGGGCTTCGGGCTCGGCGTGGCGAAGACGGCCGACGTGTCGCCCGACGACATCGTGGTGCACGACGCGACGGACCTGAACCTGTCGTTCGCGTTGTCGCGGCTCTCCACGCAGGACCTCCAGCACACCGTGACCGGCGTGTTCCGCAACACCGCGCGGACCACGTACGACGACGCGGCGCGCGAGCAGGTCGAGCGGGCGAAGGCCGCCAAGAAGCCCGACCTGGCGGGGCTGCTGCACGGCAAGGACACCTGGACCGTGGCGGGCTGAGCCACCTTCCCAGACAGAAGGACCCCTGTTCCGGGAGGCGGAACAGGGGTCCTTCTGCTTTCCCTCCCCAGGGAAGCTTCGGGGGCTACGGCGCCGGCCGGAAGCCCGCCTTCTCCGCGTCCGTGGTGGTGCGGAACCAGACGTCGGCCCGGGTCTCGCGGAAGTTCGCCGACCCGTCGGTGAAGTAGCGGCGGCCGGTGAGGGTCGCCTTCACCTGGAACTCCGGCGCGGGCGCCAGGCCGTCGGACTTCGGCAGCACCGAACCCGGGCCGAACGGGGAGCGCGGGTTGAAGCCCTCCTGCTGGCCCTGGAAGCGGGTGCTGCCGGGTGCGGGCCTGCCGCCGGTGCTGGGGCTGAAACCGACCGGACGCGGGCGCACGGGACGTGCCGGCGGTGGGGTGGCCGGCTTCGGCGCGAGCGGTGCGGGCGGCGGCGTGCGCGGGGGGCCGGCCTGGCGGCTCCCGCGCTGCGGCAGGCCGTTCGCGGTCAGCGGCGTGGGGTTGCCGGCCAGCAGCTCGGGCGACAGCGTCGGCACGAACGGCTGGTCGTCGCCGATCGGTGGCCGGTTCGGGCGCGGCTGGTCGGGCTCCGGTTCCTGCTCGTGCTCGGACTCCGGCAGCGGCTCGAACAGGCTGCGCGGGCGGGTGGGCTCCGCCTTCTTCGGCTCGGCTTTCTTCGGCTCCGCGTGCTGGGGCTCCGCGGCCTTGTCCTGCGGTTCGGCGTGCTGCGGTTGGGCGTGCTGGGGCTCAGCGTGTTGCGGTTCGGCGTGCTGCGGTTCGGCGTGCTGGGGCTCGGCGTCCGCCGGCGGCACGAACGTGGGCTGGAACGGCGGCTCGTCGACCACCTCGGGCTCGGCCGCCGCTTCCGGCTCGGCGGCTCGGGCCTCGACGGCCTCGGGCTCTCGGAACAGCTCCGACCGGGCCGGCTCCACGGCCTCGGGCGCCCCGGTCGGACCGGAGTCGACCACGGCCCGCATGACCTCGGTCCGAGGCCCCTCGTCCGACTCCTCCGGCTCGTCCTGGCGGACGGGCGTGAAGTGGCCGGTCAGGTCGTGCTCGGGCCAGACCTGCGGCTCCGGGTCCTCCGACTGCCGCCGCTCGCCGTCCACCTCGGCGATGGCCTGCGCCAGCGCGGTGGCCGGGATCAGCGACGTCTCCTCGGTGAGCGAGGGCCGGCGTTCCGGCTCGTCCTCCTCCTCGTGGCCGTCGGTGACCTCGTCCTCGTCGTAGACCTCCTGGACGGGCTCCTCGCGCCACACCTCGCGCGGCTGGAAGACCGCGACCTCCGGCGGGGCGGTCGGCTCCGGCGACGGCGGCGCGACCGCGGCGACCGGCGTCGCGGGCACGGCGGGCATCACGGTCGTCGCCTCGGCGGGCAGCTCGGGCTCGTCCTCGTACCGACGCGGTCCGCGGTCCGACCCGGGCGCGTTCCGGGTGTCGTGTGCGTCCTCCGGCGCCGGCCGCTCGAACAGGCTGCGCGGCGGCGCGGCGTCGAACTCCGGGAAGTCGTGCTGCTCCTCGAAGTCGGACAGCGGCCGGTGCTCGTCGTCCAGCTCCTCCAGCAGGGCTTCGCGCTGGTCGAGCTTCACGTTCGTCACGTCGTAGCGCGGCGCCTCGGACGCGTCGAGGGACGCCTCGTACCTCGTGCGCTCGGCGGGTTCGTACCGCGGCGGCTCCGGGGTCAGCACGTCGTCCGCCAGCGAACGGGACGCCTCGACGTGCCAGTTGTCGAACTCGTCCGACGGCGCGGCGGTCGACCCGGCCGACCGGCCCGCGGGTGACGCGGGGCGCGGCGACGTGAGGAGGCGTTCCTCCAGGTCTTCCAGCTCCCGCTTGGCCGGGCGCACCAGGACCAGCCAGGTCAGTGCGGCGCCTGCCACGAAGGACAGCAGGCTCCACAGCCACACCTGTCCGAAGAGCGAACTCACGGGAGACCCTCCCACTGCTACTTGTCACACACCCCGACGCGCTCCGCTCCCGGATATTCACCCGGTTGGGGAGCCGTGCAAAACTACCCTGACCGCCCGGTCCGGCGCGTGGGGCCGGCCGGACCTGCGGCCACCCTCCGATAGTAGGCCACTCGGAGCAACTGACCTGGCAAAACGGCTCGCGTACAGTAGCCCTTGTGCCGCCGTTGACTAACTCCTCCGCCGTGTCGACGGAAGTCAACAGACCGAACCGCGGGATCGCTTTCGGAGTCGGCGCCTACTTCCTCTGGGGCATCGTGCCCGCGTACTGGCCGCTGCTCCAGCCCGCCGGATCGGTCGAGATCCTGGCGCACCGGATCGCGTGGTCGCTGGTCGTGATGGCCGTCATCACCGCCGCGCTGGGCCGTTGGGCGGGTATCCGCAGGCTGTCGCGGCGCGGCTGGGCGATGGTGGCGGCGGCGTCCGTGCTGATCGCGGTGAACTGGGGCGTCTACATCCACGCGGTCAACACCGGGCACGTGGTGGAGGCCGCTCTCGGGTACTTCATCAACCCGCTCGTGAGCGTGCTGCTCGGGGTGTTCGTCCTGCGCGAACGCTTGCGGCTGCCGCAGTACGCCGCCCTCACGATCGCCGTCACCGCCGTGGTGGTGCTGGCGGTGGACTACGGCCGGCTGCCGTGGATCTCGCTGGTGCTGGCGTGCTCGTTCGGGCTGTACGGGCTGTTGAAGAAGACCGTGCCGCTGGAGGCGACGGCGAGCGTGACGGCGGAGAGCCTGGTGCTCGCGCCGATCGCGGTGGGCTACCTGATCTGGCTGGGGCCGGCCGGGACGTTCGCCTCGCACGGCTGGGGTCACGCGCTGATCCTGGCGTCGGCCGGGCTGGTCACCGCGATCCCGCTGATCCTGTTCGGGGCGGGCGCGCGGCTCGTGCCGCTGGTCACGTTGGGCATGCTCCAGTACCTGGCGCCCGTGCTCCAGTTCTCGTGGGGCGTGTTCGTGATGCACGAGCCGATGCCTGCGTCCCGCTGGTTCGGCTTCGCCCTGGTCTGGGTGGCTCTGGCGATCTTCACCGTGGACGCCGTCCGCGCCCGCCGCCGCCTCCCCGTCCCAGCCCCCGAACTCACCTGACCCGCGTGAGTCCTACGTTCACGACCCGTGAGTCGTCCCTTCAGAACACCCATGTCCTACGTTCAGGACCCCCGAATTCAACGCTCAGAACGCCCGCACGGTCCGAGGCGTGTTCTGAGCGTTGAATTCGGGGGTTCCGAACGTAGGACTCACGGGTCGTGAACGTAGGACTCACGGGACTTGCGGTTAGTGGGTGCGGGTCACCACGTAGTCGCTGACGGCGGCGAGGGCGTCGCGGGCGGCGCCCTGCGGGAGGGCCTGGAGGGTGGAACGGGCACGGTCGGCGTACTCGTCCAGGGTCTGGCGGGCGCGCTGGAGGCCCGGTGACGCGCGGAGCAGGTCCAACGCCTCGTAGACCTCGGCGTCGTCGGCGATCGGGCCCGCCAGGAGCTCCGCCAGGCGCGAGTCCGGCGCGTCCTGCAACGCGTACAGCATGGGCAGCGTCTTGACGCCCTCGCGGAGGTCGGTGCCGGGTGTCTTGCCGGACTCCTCCGGCGGCGACGCGATGTCGATGACGTCGTCCGAGATCTGGAACGCCGCCCCGATGACCTCGCCGTACGCGCCCAGCGCCTCGACCTGCTCCTCCGTGGCGTCGGAGAACATCCCGCCGAACCGGGCCGCCGTGGCGATCAGCGATCCCGTCTTCTCCGCGATCGTGGTCAGGTAGTGCGACACCGGGTCCTCACCGGCACGCGGACCCATCGTCTCGCGCATCTGCCCGGTCACGAGCTCCGAGAACGTCTCCGCGATGATCCGCGCCGCCCCCGTGCCGAGATCGGCGACCAACGCCGAGGCGTGCGCGAACAGGTAGTCGCCGGTGAGGATGGCGATGCTGTTGTCCCACTTCGCATTGGCCGACTCCGCACCGCGGCGCATGGTGGCCTCGTCCATGACGTCGTCGTGGTAGAGCGTGGCCAGGTGGGTCAACTCGATGACCGCACCGGCCTTGACGACGCTGTCCCGGTCCCAGGTGCTGCCGAACTGGGCGGCCAGGATGGTGAACAGCGGGCGGATGCGCTTGCCGCCTGCGGTCACCAGGTGCAGTGACGTCTCCATCACCGGGTGGAACTCGCTCTGCACGACGTCGCGCAGCAACTCCTCCACCTCGGCGAGCCCGCCCTGTACCAACTCGGCGAGCGCGGGGTTCTCAATACGGAACCCCGCACCCGCCCGCTCGCTATTTGTCACAGGGGCAGAGCCTACGTACCACTAGAAGATGAACACTCCTGCCCCCGCCCATTCCAGGACGTCGGGCGGGTAGACGCCGAGCACGAGCGTGATCGCCGCACCGAGGGTGATCGCGATCGCCGTGAAGGCACCCGGCACGCTCACGGTCGGGCCGTCGGCAGCGGGCTCGCTGAAGTACATCAGCACGATCACCCGCAGGTAGAAGAACGCCGCCACGGCGCTCGCCACCAGCGCGACCACCACGAGCGGCGTGAGACCGGCCTCGATGGCCGCCGCGAACACCGCGAACTTGCCGACGAACCCGCTGGTCAGCGGCAGGCCCGCCAGGGCGAGCAGCAGGAACGTGAACACGCCCGCCGCCACCGGCGACCGCTTGGCCAGACCCGCCCACTGGGACAGGTGGGTGGCCTCGCCGTCGGCGTTGCGCACCAGGCTGACCACGCCGAACGCGGCGATCGTGGTGAAGCCGTAGGCCAGCAGGTAGAACATCGTGCCGGACAGGCCGGCGTCGTTCAGCGAGATCGCGCCGATCAGCAGGAAGCCCGCGTGCGCCACCGACGAGTACGCGATCATCCGCTTCACGTCGGTCTGGGTGAGGCCGAGCACCGCGCCGATCACCATGGACGCGATGGCCACGGCCCACAGCACGCCGTTCCACTCCCAGCTGGACCGCTCGAACGCGCCGTAGAGCACGCGCAGGATGCCGCCGAACGCGGCGACCTTCACGCACGCCGCCATGAACGCCGTCACCGGCGTGGGCGAGCCCTGGTAGACGTCCGGCGTCCACGAGTGGAACGGGCCGACGGACGCCTTGAACAGCAGGCCCACGATCAGCAGCCCGAAGCCCGCGTACAGCAGCGTGTCGGAGCGGTCCGTCGCCGTGGTCGCGCTCGCGATGTCGGCCAGCTTCACCGAGCCCGCGAAGCCGTACAGCAGGGCGACGCCGTACAGGAAGAACGCCGACGCGAACGCGCCGAGCAGGAAGTACTTGACCGCGGCCTCCTGCGACAGCAGGCGACGACGGCGCGCGAGGCCCGCCATCAGGTACAGCGGCAGCGACATCACTTCCAGCGCGATGAACATGGTGAGCAGGTCGTTCGCCGCGACGAAGACCATCATGCCGCCGAGCGCGAACAGCGTCAGCGGGAACACCTCGGTCTGCATCTCGCGCCGGCGCAGCTGCTCGCGCAGGCCGTTCACGGCGCCCGGCAGGATCGAGGCGTCCGCCACGATCGCGCCGCCCGGCTCGACCGACCGGTCCGCGATGAGCAGCACCGAGCCGAGGCCGAGCATGAGCAGCGTCGCCCACAGGAAGATCACCGGCTGGTCGACCGCGACCGTGCCCGCGAAGGTGATCGTGCCCTGCTTCGGGGTGCCTTCGGCCACCGCGTACTGGAGCAGCACGAGACCGGCGGCGACCAGCGTGGCGAAGGTCAGCACGACCTGCGCCGCCCACCGCGAGGCCTTCGGCAGGAACGCCTCCACCAACACGCTGAGGCAGGCCGCGCCGAGCACGATCAGCAACGGTGCGACGGCCCCGTAGTCGATCTCCGGGGCTTGCAGCCGCTCCACTTGCGAGAGGAACGTCGTCACGTCACTTGCCTTCCTGCGCGACCGGGTCGGCGACCCCGACCTCGCTGAGCGTCGCCCCGACGGACGGGGTGATCACGTCCAACACCGGCTTCGGGTAGAAGCCGAGCACCAGGATCAGTGCCACCAGCGGCGCGAGCACGGCCAGTTCGCGCTTGTTCAGGTCGGCCACCGGCGCCTTCTCCGGGTCGACCGCCGCGCCGGGTCCACCGGCCAGGCCCACCAGCGCGTTGCCGCGCACCGGGCCCTGGAACACGCGCTGGTACAGCCAGAGGACGTACAGCGCGGCCAGCACCATGCCGATGGCGGCCAGGATCGTGTACACCGGCTCGTTCGGGTAGGACCCGATGAGCACCAGGAACTCGCTCACGAACGAGTTGGTGCCCGGCAGCGCCAGCGACGACAGGCCGGCCACGAAGAACAGCCCGCCCAGCACCGGCGTCAGCTTGGCCATGCCGCCGTAGTCCTCGATCAGGCGCGACCCGCCGCGGGCCATCACCATGCCGACGACCAGGAACAGCATGCCGGTCGAGATGCCGTGGTTGACCATGTACAGCACCGCGCCGGTGCCGGCCTGCGAGCTGAACGCGAAGATGCCCAGCGCGATGAAGCCGAAGTGCGCGATCGACGTGTAGGCCACGAACCGCTTCATGTCCGACTGGCCGACGGCGAGCAGCGAGCCGTACAGGATGCCGACGACGGCGAGGATCAGCACCAGCGGCGCGAGTTCCTTGCTGGCCGCCGGGAACAGCGGCAGGCAGTAGCGCAGGAAGCCGAACGTGCCGATCTTGTCCAGGATGCCGACCAGCAGCACGCCCGCGCCGACCGGCGCTTCCGCACCGGCGTCCGGCAGCCACGTGTGCAGCGGCACCAGCGGCGCCTTGATCGCGAACGCGATGAAGAAGCCGAGGAACAGCCAGATCTGGGTGGACAGCGGCGCTTCCCGCGTGACCGTGACCAGCGTGGCCCAGTCGAACGTGCCCTGGCCGATCTTGTCCGCGCTCACCACGTACAGGCCGATCACGGAGGCCAGCATGATCAGGCCGCCGAGCAGCGAGTACAGGAAGAACTTCATCGCCGCGTACTGCCGGTTCGGCCCGCCGAAGCGGCCGATCAGGAAGTACATCGGGACCAGCACGGCCTCGAAGAAGACGTAGAACACGAACACGTCGGTGGCCGCGAAGACACCGACCATGCCGGTCTGCATCGCCAGCAGCAGGGCGAAGAACCCGCCCGCGCTGCGGCCCTCGGGCAGCTTGTCCGCCCACGAGCCGCCGATGACGACCGGCACCAGGAACGCGATCAGCGCGATCATCACCAGCGCGATGCCGTCCACGCCGAACGACAGGTGCACGCCGAAGGCGGGGATCCAGTCGGCCGAGCTGGTGAGCTGCAAGCGCTCGCCGCCCGGGTCGAACGCCGTCCACGCCAGCACCGCCAGCGCCAGCTCCACCAGCGAGAACGCCAGCGCGACCGTCTTGGCCAACCGGTCGTTGCCCCGCAGGAACGCCACCACCAGGCTGCCGACGAGCGGCAGCAGGAGCAGCGCGATCAGCGTCCAGCTCACGAGAACCTCACCATCAGCAGCGCACCCAGGACGAAGACCGCACCCAGGAGCATGGAGAGCGCGTACGAGCGCACGAACCCGGTCTGCATCCTGCGCAGCCGGCCCGAGCTACCGCCCAGCAACGCCGCCGACCCGTTGACCAGGCCGTCGACGCCCTTGTTGTCCACGAACACCAGCGCGCGGGTGAGCCAGGTGCCCGGCCGCGCGAACAGCGCCTCGTTCAGCGCGTTGCCGTACAGGTCGGCACGCGCGGCCCGGACCGGGAACGACACCCGCACCGGGCGCTCCACCGGCTGCGGCTTGCGGCCGAACAGCAGGAACGCGACCAGCACGCCCAGCGCCGACAGGCCGAGCACCAGGAAGTTCACCACGCTGTGCGAGAGCACGCCGTGCTGCTCCTGCAGCTCGCCCAGCGACGGGGCGAGCCAGCCGGACAGGTTGTGGTTCGACTCGAAGAACCAGCCCGCGCCGACCGAGCCGACCGCCAGCAGGATCATCGGCACCGTCATCGACAGGCCCGACTCGTGCGGGTGGTACTCGCGGCCGTCGGCCGACTTCAGCTCGGTGTAGCGGGGCTTGCCCAGGAACACCAGGAACAGCAGGCGGGTCATGTAGAACGCGGTGATGCCCGCGCCCAGCGCCGCCACGCCGCCGAACACCCAGCCGCGCCAGCCCGGCTCGCTGAACGCCGCCGCGATGATGGCGTCCTTGGAGAAGTAGCCGGACAGGAACGGGAAGCCGATCAGCGCGAGGTAGCCGAGCGTCCAGGTGAAGAACGTGATCGGCATCTTCTTCGCCAGGCCGCCCATCCGCCGGATGTCGCCCTCGTCGTTCATGCCGTGCATGACCGAACCGGCGCCGAGGAACAGGCCCGCCTTGAAGAAGCCGTGCGTGAGCAGGTGCATGATGCCCAGCGCGTAGCCGACCGGACCGAGGCCGACGGCCAGGATCATGTAGCCGATCTGGCTGACCGTCGAGTAGGCCAGCACCTTCTTGAAGTCGTCGTACGCGCAGCCGATGATGCAGCCGATCAGCAGCGTCAGCCCACCGATGATCATCACGACCAGCCGGCCGTCCGCGCTGAGGTTGTAGATCGGGTTCGCGCGGGCGATGAGGTAGACGCCGGCGGTGACCATCGTCGCCGCGTGGATCAGGGCGGAGACGGGCGTCGGGCCAGCCATCGCGTCCGGCAGCCACGCCTGGAGCGGGAACTGGCCGGACTTGCCGCACGCGCCGAGCAGCAGCAGCAACGTGATGGCCAGGACCTCGGCCGAGGAGAACTCGCCGACGCGGGCGAACACCTCGGTGTACTGGGTGGTGCCCAGGGTCTTGAACATCATGAAGATGGCGATCGCCAGACCCAGGTCGCCGACCCGGTTCATCAGGAACGCCTTCTTGGCCGCCGACGCCGCTTCCGGCTTGTGCTGGTACCAGCCGATGAGCAGGTACGACGCGAGGCCGACGCCCTCCCAGCCGAAGTACAGCGTCACGAAGCCGTTGCCGAGCACCAGCAGCAGCATCGCGGCGACGAAGAGGTTCAGGTAGCCGAAGAACTTCCGCCGCCCGGCCTCGTGCGCCATGTAGCCGATGGAGTAGATGTGGATCAGCGCGCCGACGCCGGTGATCAGCAGCACGAACGTGAGCGACAGCGGGTCGAGGCGCAGCCCGAACTCCACGTTCAGCGCGTTCACCGGCACCCAGTCGAACAGGTGCAGCTCGGTGGTCCGCTCGTCCGGGCTCTGGCCCAGCGTGGAGAAGAACAGCGCGACCCCGTACGCGAACGCGGCGATCACGGTGGCGCAGCCCAGCAGGTGCCCCCACTTGTCGGTGCGCTTGCCGCCCAAGAGCAGCACGAGCGCGCCGAAGGCCGGCAGGGCCAGCAACAACCAGGCGAGACCGCCGATCCCGCTGGCGGCAACAGTTTCCGTCACCGTCGACCTCTCAGTACTTCAGCAGGTTGGAATCGTCGACCGAGGCCGAGCGACGCGTCTTGAAGATCGCCATGATGATCGTCAGACCCACCACGACTTCGGCCGCGGCGACGACCATCACGAAGAACGCCATCACCTGGCCGTCCAGCTGCCCGTTGATGCGGGCGAACGTGACCAGGCTGAGGTTCACCGCGTTGAGCATCAGCTCGACGCACATGAACACCACGATGGCGTTGCGCCGCACCAGAACGCCCACCGCGCCGAGGCTGAACAGCAGCGCGGACAGCAGCAGGTAGTACGTAGGGGTCACGACGACTCTCCCTTGAGCGCGTGCGCGTCGGGGTCGTGCCCGGTGCCGGACACCTCCGCGACGTCGTCCTCGAGACGTTCCTTGGCGGTCGTCTCGATGAGCTCGGACAGGGACTCGGAGGCGACCGAGCCGTCCGGCAGCAGGGCGGGCGTGGCCACCGAGTTGGCGGTGGCGAACACGCCGGGGCCGGGCAGCGAGCCGGGGCGGTTGCCGCGGAAGCGCTCCTCGACCAGCTGGCGCTGGGTCTTCTTGGCGTCCTGGCCGGTGCGCGAGGTGAACGCGAGCACCATGGCGCCGACCGCCGCGGTGATCAGCAGCGCGGACGTCAGCTCGAACGGGAACAGGTAGTCGGTGAACAGCGCCTCGCCGATGTTGGCGACGTTGCCGCCGTTCTGCGTGTTCTGCGCCGCCAGGCCGACCGGCTGCACGTCGGTCAGCGCGCGGCTGATCGAGGCGACCACGAGGCCGGCGAAGCCGACGCCGATGACCACCGCGGCGAGCCGTTGGCCGCGCAGGACTTCGACCACCGAGTCCGAGCTGTCCCGGCCGACCAGCATCAGCACGAACAGGAACAGCATCATGATCGCGCCGGTGTACACGATGATCTGCACGAAGCCGAGGAACGGCGCCTGCTGGACCATGTAGAGCACGCCGAGGCTGAGCATGGTGAGCACCAGCCACAGCGCGGAGTGCACCGCGTTGCGGGCGAAGAGCATGCCCAGCGCGCCGGCGAGGGCGAGCGGGCCGAGGACCCAGAACGAGACCGCCTCGCCGGTGGTGACCGTGTCCACCACGCGTTCGACGGCGTCGGGCTGCTGCGCGAGGAGGGAGGAGATCATCGACCCGCTCCCGGCGTCTGCGCCGCTTGCGCCTGGTTGCCCTGTGCTGCCAGCTGAGGCCCGTTCACGTAGTAGTCCTGCTCGTTCTCGCCGAGCCGCATCGGGTGCGGCGGCTGCTCCATGCCGGCGAGGAGCGGCGCGAGCAGGTCTTCCTTGGTGAAGATCAGCTTCTGCCGGTCGTCGTCGGCCAGCTCGTACTCGTTGGTCATGGTGAGCGACCGGGTCGGGCACGCCTCGATGCACAGGCCGCAGCCGATGCAGCGCAGGTAGTTGATCTGGTAGTCGGCGCCGAAGCGCTCACCGGGCGAGTAGCGCGCGTCCTCGGTGTTGTCCGCGCCCTCGACGAAGATCGCGTCCGCGGGGCAGGCCCACGCGCACAGCTCGCAGCCGACGCACTTCTCCAGCCCGTCCGGGTGCCGGTTGAGCTGGTGACGGCCGTGGAACCGCGGCGCGGTGACCTTCTTGACCTCGGGGTACTCCTCGGTGACGACCTTCTTGAACATCGTGCCGAAGGTGACGCCGAAGCCCTTGACGGGATCAAACACGCCCATCGCTGGCCTCCTTTTGTGAAGCTGCGGTTACCGCTGCCGGTTCCTTCGTCTGATCGCCCGGTAGCTCGGCGACTGGCACCTGCCGGCGCGGCGGCGACTTGGGGACCTGGAGGTCCAGCGGCGGCACCGGGTAGCCGCCGCCGGTCACCGGCACGGCATTGGGGTCGTGCGGCTCGCGCTTGTCCGGCAGCAGGAACGCGATGAGCAGCACCACCGCGAGGAACCCGCCGATCAGCATCAGCCAGGTGCCGGTCTCCAGACCACCACTGGCCTCCACCTCCTGGCGGAGGTAGCGGGCGAACGCCACCGCGACGAACCAGACCAGCGCGATCGGGACCAGGAACTTCCAGCCCAGCCGCATGAACTGGTCGTAGCGCAGGCGGGGCAGCGTGCCGCGCAGCCAGATGAACACGAACAGGAAGGCGAGCGTCTTGATGACGAACCACAGCAGGCCGAACCAGCCGCTGTTGAGCACGTGGTCGTCGCCGACGAACGGGAACCGCCAGCCGCCGAGGAACAGCGTGGTGGCCAGCGCCGAGACGGTCACCATGTTGACGTACTCGGCGAGGAAGAACAGCGCGAACTTCAGCGAGCTGTACTCGGTGTGGAAACCGCCGACCAGCTCCGACTCGGCCTCGGGGAGGTCGAACGGCGCGCGGTTGGTCTCACCGACCATCGAGATCAGGTAGATGATGAAGCTGACCGGCAGCAGGTAGAAGTACCAGCCGGTGCTCTGCGCGTCGACGATCTCGGCGGTGGACAGCGAGTGCGAGTGCATGACCACCGCGACGATCGACAGTCCCATCGCGATCTCGTAGGAGATCACCTGCGCGGCCGAGCGCAGCGCGCCCAGCAGCGGGTACGGCGAGCCGGAGGCCCAACCGGACAGCACGATGCCGTAGACGCCGAGCGAGGAGCAGGCCAGCACGACCAGCACGCCGACCGGGAGGTCGACCAGCTGGAGCGCGGTGGACTCGCCGAAGATGGAGACCTCGCCGCCGAGCGGGATCACCGAGAAGGCGACGAACGCGGGGATGCAGGAGATCACCGGGGCGAGGAAGTACACCCACTTGTCGGCCAGGACCGGCCGGATGTCCTCCTTGAAGGCGAGCTTCAGGCCGTCGGCGAGCGACTGGAGCCAGCCGTTCGGGCCGACCCGGTTGGGCCCGGGACGCTGCTGCATCCGGGCCACCACCTTGCGCTCCCAGTTGATCATGAACAGCGTCATGACCACCAGGAACGCGAAGATGCCGACGACCTTGACGAGGATCAGCCAGAGCGGATCGTCGACGAGGAGTTCAGCGCTGCTCATGCCTTGCCTCCGGCGGACGTGTTCTTCTCAGCGGAGCCCGTGGCGGCCGGGGACACCGCCACCAGGGAACCGTGGCCGGCGACCAGGTTGCGCCGGACGGTGACCGCGCCCGAGTTGCCGGGCAGCCACACGACGCCGTCGGGCAGGTCGGCCGCCTCGACCGGCAGCACCACCTCGCCCCGGTCGGTGGCGACGGTGATCTCACCGCCGAGTTCGACGCCGAGGTTCCGCGCGGTGGCCTCGGACAGCTTCGCCACCACCGGGCGCGCGGTGCCGGCCAGGTTCGGCTCGAAGTCCTGCAGCGAGCCGTTGTCCAGCAGCCGCCGCCAGGTCGCGAGGACCGCCTGGCCCTGCTTGGGCTGCGGCAGCAGCGGCGCGGGCACGGTCGGTGCGGTGGCGCTCGTGGTCGCGACGCCGAGCCTGGCCAGGTCGGCCGCCGCGGCGGCCGGGGTCTGGGTGAACAGGTCCGCGTCCATCTCGACGGCCAGCGTGTCCAGCACCCGGCCGTCCGGCAGCGCGCCGGTGCCGTCGATCGTGGTGGTGAACGAGCGGGTGCGGCCCTCCCAGTTCAGGTAGCTGCCCGCCTTCTCGACCGCCGGGGCGATCGGGAGCACCACGTCGGCGTGCGCGGTGACCGCGCTGTGCCGTAGCTCCAGGCTGACCACGAAGCCGGTGAAGTCCAGCGCGCGCTCGGCCAGCTCCGGGTCCGGCAGGTCGCCCGGGTCGACACCGCCGACGACCAGCGCGTCCAGCTCACCGCTCGCGGCGGCGGTCAGGATGCCCGTGGTGTCGCGGCCGGCCTTCACGGGCAGCGTGCCGGGCTCGATGCCCCACGCCCGCTCGACCTCGGCGCGGGCGGCCTCGTCACCGACCAGGCGACCGCCCGGCAGCAACGTCGGCAGCAGGCCCGTCTCCAGCGCTCCGCGCTCACCGGCGCGACGCGGGATCCAGGCGACCTTCGCGCCGGTCCGCTCGGCCAGCGCGGCGACCGCGGAGAACAGGCCGGGCACCTCGGCGGCACGTTCGCCGACGAGGATCACCGCACCCGGCTTCGCCAGCTCGTCCACGACGTCCGCGGCGTGCTCGGGCAGCGCGTTCAACGCGGCGGGCTCGCCACCGGGCACGCACGCCAGCAGCACGCCGTTCGTCTTCTCCACCGCGGGCGAGGTGAACTGGCCCAGGTGGAAGACCTTGATCCGGTTCTTGCGGGCCGCCTTGCGCAGCCGCAGGAACACGATCGGCGATTCCTCTTCCGGCTCGAACGCGACCAGCAGCGCGGCGGGCGCGGCCTCGATGCCCGCGTACGTCACACCGCCGTTGTCCGGGTTCGTGCCGAGCACCGAGCCGGTCAGGAACTCCAGCTCCTCGGCCGAGTGGGCGCGGGCGCGGAAGTCGACGTCGTTGGTGCGCAGCGCGATCCGGGCGAACTTCGAGTACGCGTACGCGTCCTCCACGGTGAGCCGGCCACCGGCCAGCACGCCGACGCCCTTGCCGTCACGCGCCTTCGCCAGGCCCTCGGCGGCGTACTGCAGCGCTTCCGTCCAGGACGACTCGCGCAGCTCGCCGGACTCCGCGTCGCGCACCATGGGGCGGCGGATGCGGTCCTCGCCGGTGGCGTAGGTGAACGCGAAGCGGCCCTTGTCGCAGGTCCACTCCTCGTTGACCTCGGGCGCGTCGCCCGCGAGCCGCCGCTGCACCTTGCCGCGCCGCCAGTCGGTGCGGGTGGAGCAGCCCGACGAGCAGTGCTCGCACACGCCCGGCGTGGACATCAGGTCGAACGGCCGGGCCCGGAACCGGTACGCGGCGCTGGTCAGCGCGCCAACCGGGCAGATCTGGATGGTGTTGCCGGAGAAGTACGACTGGAACGGCTTGTCCTGCGCGACACCGATCTGCTGCTGCGAACCGCGCTCCAGCAGCTCGATGAACGGGTCACCGGCGATCTGCGCGGAGAACCGCGTGCAGCGCTGGCACAGCACGCACCGCTCGCGGTCCAGCAGGACCTGCGTCGAGATCGGGATCGGCTTCGGGAACGTCCGCTTGTGCTCGTGGAACCGGGAGTCCGACCGGCCGTGCGCCAGCGCCTGGTTCTGCAACGGGCACTCGCCGCCCTTGTCGCAGATCGGGCAGTCCAGCGGGTGGTTGATGAGCAGCAGCTCCATCACGCCCTGCTGCGCCTTGTCCGCCACCGGCGAGGTCAGCTGGGTCTTGACCACCATGCCGTCGGCGACCGTCATGGTGCAGGAGGCCTGCGGCTTCGGCATCGGCCGGCCGCCCATCTCCACCTCGACCAGGCACTGCCGGCAGGCGCCCGCGGGCTCCAGCAGCGGGTGGTCGCAGAACCGCGGGATGACCGTGCCCAGCCGCTCCGCGGTGCGGATCAGCAGCTCGCCCTTCGGCGCGACGACCTCCACACCGTCGATCACGAGCTTGACGTGGCCCTCGGGGACCACGACTTCGGTGCTCTTTTCCGGCGCCATCGTCATGCGCTTGCTCCAGCCAAGACCTGAGAGTTCTTGTCGCACAAAGCCAGGAACTCGTGCTTGAAGTACTTGATGCCGCTGGTGATGGGTGCCGTCGCGCCGTCGCCGAGCGCGCAGAACGAGCGGCCCATGATGTTGTCGCAGACGTCCAGCAGCGTGTCGATGTCGCTGGCCGTGCCCTCGCCGCGCACCATCCGCTGGAGGATCTGCACGAGCCAGTAGGTGCCTTCACGGCACGGCGTGCACTTGCCGCACGACTCGTGCTTGTAGAACTCGGTCCACTTCATGACCGCCCACGGCACGGACACCGTCTCGTTGAAGATCTGCAACGCGGTGGTGCCGAGCAGCGAGCCCGCCTCGGCCGCGCCCTCGAAGTCCAGCGGGACGTCCAGGTGCTCGGCGGTGAACAGCGGGGTGGACGAGCCGCCCGGCGTCCAGAACTTCAGCGGGATGCCGTCCTTCATGCCGCCCGCGAGGTCCAGCAGCTCGCGCAGCGTGATGCCCATCGGCGCCTCGTACTGGCCGGGGCGCTCGACGTGGCCGGAGAGGGAGAAGATCTTCGGGCCGGGCGACCGCTCGCGGCCCATGCTGCGGAACCAGTCCGCGCCGCCGTTGACGATGTACGGCACGCTGGCGATCGTCTCGACGTTGTTCACCACGGTCGGCGACGCGTACAGGCCCGACGTCGCCGGGAACGGCGGCTTGAGCCGGGGCTGGCCGCGCTTGCCCTCCAGCGAGTCCAGCAGCGCCGTCTCCTCGCCGCAGATGTACGCGCCCGCGCCGGAGTGCACCACCACGTCGAGGTCGAAGCCCGAGCCGAGGATGTCCTTGCCCAGGTAGCCCGCCTCGTACGCCTCGCGCACCGCCGCGTGCAGCCGGCGGATCACGTGCAGCACCTCGCCGCGCACGTAGATCGCGGCGAAGTTCGCCCGGATCGCGTACGAGGTGATGATGACGCCCTCGATCAGCGAGTGCGGGTCCGCCATCATCAGCGGGATGTCCTTGCAGGTGCCCGGCTCGCCCTCGTCGGCGTTGATGACGAGGTAGTGCGGCTTGCCGTCACCCTGCGGGATGAAGCCCCACTTCATGCCGGTGGGGAAGCCCGCGCCGCCGCGACCGCGCAGCCCGGAGTCCTTGCACTGCTGGATCAGCTGGTCCGGGTGGGCGGTGAGCGCCTTGCGCAGCGCCGTGTACCCCTCCAGCTGCTCGTAGGTCCTCAGCGTCCACGAGCGCGGTGACAGCCAGCGCTTCGTGAGGACGGGGGTGAGGGGTGCCGACGTGCTCTTGCCGGCGGAGGCACCATTGGTTACAGCGGCCATGTCAGCTCCCCTACCTACTTCTTCTCCGGCAACGGCGGGAACTCCGCGTGCTCCGGCATGGCCGGAGCGGTCCACCCGCGGTCCGCGGCGATCTTGGCTCCGCGCACGGTCTCCGGCGCGGCCGACGGGCCGTCCAGGTCCGCGTCGCGGCCCTCGAAGAACCCGGCGAGCTGGAGTTCGGCCTGGCGGAAGTCCGTCAGCGGCGCGCCGCGGGTCGGGTGGGGCTTCTCGCCCGCCTGCAACGACTTCACCAGGTCCAGGGCGCCTTCCGGCGTCTGGTTGTCGTAGAACTCGTAGTTGACCTGGAGCACCGGGCCGAGGTCGCACGCGGCGAGGCACTCGGCGTGCTCCAGCGTGATCGAGCCCGGCGAACCCGGCTCGCCCGCGGTCTCCTCGTGGCCGACGTCCAGGTGCTCCTTGAGCTTCGAGAAGATCGCGTCACCGCCGAGCGCCGCGCACAGCGTGTTCGTGCAGACGCTCACCAGGTGCTCGCCGCACGGGCGGCGCTTGTACATGGTGTAGAACGTCGCGACCGCGCTGACCTCGGCCTTGGCCAGGTCGAGCTGGTCGGCGCAGAACGTGATGCCGGCCTGGCTGACGTACCCCTCGACCGACTGCACCAGGTGCAGCATCGGCAGCAGCGCGGACCGCGACTGCGGGTAGCGCGCGATGATCGCCTGCGCCCGGTCCACGGTCGACTGGTCGAACACGCCGGTGTCGGACCCCTGGGCGCCGGCGGCCGGCTCCTCGGTCACCAGCCGCTGCGTCTCGACGGGGTCCAGCGCGGAGGCCGCGTAGACCTCTTCGGAAGTGCTCATCGGTCACAACCACCCATCACCGGGTCGATAGAGGCCACCGACGCGATGACGTCGGCGACCATGCCGCCCTCGCACATCGCGGGCATCGACTGGAGGTTCACGAAGCTGGGTTCGCGCACGTGCACGCGCATCGGCCGGGTGCCGCCGTCGGACACGACGTGGTAGCCCAGCTCGCCGCGCGGCGACTCGATCGGCACGTACACCTGACCCGCCGGCACCGCGAAGCCCTCGGTGACCAGCTTGAAGTGGTGGATCAGGGACTCCATGGACTGGCCCATGATCTTGCGGACGTGCTCCAGCGAGTTGCCCATGCCGTCCGAGCCGATGGTCAGCTGCGCGGGCCAGGCGACCTTGGCGTCCTCCACCATGACCGGGCCCGGCGTCAGGTTGTCCACCGCCTGCCGGACGATCTTCAGCGACTGGTGCATCTCTTCCAGGCGCAGCAGGTAGCGGGCGAACGCGTCGGCGGCGTTCGACGTGGGCACGTCGAACTCGTAGTTCTCGTAACCGCAGTACGGCTCGACCTTGCGCATGTCCCACGGCAGACCGGCGGACCGCAGGACCGGACCGGTGATGCCCAGCGCGAGGCACGCGTCCACCGGCAGGAAGCCGATGCCCGCGAGCCGGTTGCGCCAGATCGGCTGGCCGGTCAGCAGCTTGTCGTACTGCGGCAGCCGGGAGTCCATCACCTTGATGAAGTCCTTGATCTTCTGCTCGGCGCCCTCCGGCAGGTCCTGCGCCAGGCCGCCGGGCCGGATGAACGCGTGGTTCATCCGCAGGCCGGTCAGGAACTCCAGCAGGTGCAGGACCTCTTCGCGCTCGCGGAAGCCCGCGGTCATGCCGGTCAGCGCGCCGAGCTCCATGCCGCCGGTCGCCAGCGCCACGAGGTGCGAGCTGATCCGGTTCAGCTCCATGAGGATGACCCGGATCACCTGCGCCCGCTGCGGGACGGTGATGCCGAGCAGCTTCTCGACGGCCATGCAGTACGCGGCCTCGTTGTGCAGCGGGGCCAGGTAGTCCATGCGCGTCACGAAGGTGACGCCCTGCGTCCAGTTGCGGTACTCGACGTTCTTCTCGATACCGGTGTGCAGGTAGCCGATGACGCTGCGGGCCTGGGTGACCGACTCGCCCTCCAGCTCCAGCACCAGGCGCAGCACGCCGTGCGTGGAGGGGTGCTGCGGGCCCAGGTTCATGACGATGCGCTCGTCACCCGCGGCCTCGGCCAGCACCTCGTCCCAGTCGCCGCCGGTCACCGTGTAGACGGTGCCCTCGGTGGTCTGGCGCGAGCTCGCGTCGTACGGGTCGCTCTGCCGGCCGTCGGTGTCCGACCCGTGTGAACTGGTGTCGGTGCCCGTGGTCACGTCGGAAAGCCGTTCGGTCATGAGTAGGACCGCCTCTGGTCTGGCGGGGGGATCTCCGCGCCCTTGTACTCCACCGGGATGCCGCCGAGCGGGTAGTCCTTGCGCTGCGGGTGGCCGTCCCAGTCGTCCGGCATGAGGATCCGGGTCAGCCCCGGGTGGCCGTCGTAGACGATGCCGAACATGTCCCAGGCCTCGCGCTCCTGCCAGTCAGCGGTCGGGTAGACCGCGACCACGCTGGGGATGTGCGCGTCGTCCACGTCGACCGCGACCTCCAGCCGGATGCGCCGGCGGTAGGTCATCGACGTCAGGTGGTAGACCGAGTGCAGCCGCTGCGGCGCGTCGACGCCGTAGTCCACGCCGGACACCGAGCTGCACAGCTCGAACCGCAGCGCCGGGTCGTCGCGCAGCACGCGGGCCACCTCGACCAGGTTCTCGCGGCGCAGGAAGAACGTGATCTCGCCGCGGTCCACGGTGATCTGCTGGACCGTGTCGGCGGGCAGGCCCTTCTCCCGGATCGCGGCCAGCAGCTCGTCGGCGACCTCGTCGAACCAGCCGCCGTAGGGCCGCTCGGACGGCGCGGCCACGTGGGCGGGCAGCCGCAGGCCGCCGAAGCCCGACGTGTCGCCGGTGCCGGAGATGCCGAACATCCCCCTGCGGGCCTTGCCCGCGACGATCGGCGCCTGCTCGGCGGCGCCGTTCGGCTCCAGGCCTTCGACGGCGCGCTCGGCGCTGGAACCAATGTCCCCTGGCTCGGTCATCGGATGCTCACTTCTTCGCAAAGCGCTCGGAGGACGGGATCAGGTCCGTGGTGTGGCCCGACGCGGCCAGCACCGAGGCCCGGTTCGGCCCGAGCGGTTCGTCCATGATCTTCGCGTGGATCTTGAGGATCGCGTCGATCAGCATCTCCGGCCGCGGCGGGCAGCCGGGCAGGTACATGTCGACCGGCACGACGTGGTCCACGCCCTGCACGACCGCGTAGTTGTTGAACATGCCGCCGCTGGACGCGCACACGCCCATGGCCAGCACCCAGCGCGGCTCGGGCATCTGGTCGTAGATCTGGCGCAGCACCGGCGCCATCTTGTTGGTCACCCGGCCCGCGACGATCATCAGGTCCGCCTGGCGCGGCGATGCCCGGAAGACCTCCATGCCGAACCGCGCGAGGTCGTAGCGCGGTCCGCCGGTGGTCATCATCTCGAT
The DNA here is from genome assembly GCF_000716595.1 of Saccharothrix sp. NRRL B-16314. GTDB lineage: Bacteria > Actinomycetota > Actinomycetes > Mycobacteriales > Pseudonocardiaceae > Actinosynnema. Next base: position 706,119 of record NZ_JNXC01000001.1, on the reverse strand, counting down.
CGCGCAGCAGGCCAGGCCGAAGGTGGCCGGCCAGAGCGAGGACTTGCGGGTCCAGTTGACCAGCTTCTCAACGCTGGCGAGCAGGATGCCGTTCGGGAGCTTCTCTTCGAGACCCACTTCGATCTTCCCCCTCAGTTCCAGTCGAGGCCGCCGCGACGCCACACGTAGGCGTACGCGAAGCCGACCGTCGCGACGAACAGTGCGATCTCCACCAGGCCGAACAGGCCGAGCCGGTCCGCGGAGACCGCGAAGGGGTAGAGGAACACCATTTCGATGTCGAACAGGATGAACAGCATCGCCGTGAGGTAGTAGGCGACCGGCATGCGGCCACCACCCACCACCGGTTGCGGCGACGGCTCGATGCCGCACTCGTAGGCGTCGAGCTTCGCCCGGTTGTAGCGGCGGGGTCCGATGAACGGCGCGGCCGTCACCGAGAACAGCGCGAAGCCTGCGGCGAGGGCGAACATCAATACGAGGGGGAGGTAAGGGTCCAGCACTCTCCGTCGTCCTTTCCTCGCGTCGCGGTGGTGGTGCACCGCCGACCGTTGCGCACCCTAAAGGGTGTTCTTGCGGCCTCCGGAGGTTAGGCACGCCTAACAATCCGCAGGTCGCTTGTGAATCACTTCACAAGGCATCTCAGCCGGTTGTGAACTGATTCACAAGACCTGAGGGTCAGTGTAGAACGTCACACAGAGGCGTGACGGGCACCCCCGCCATAGCGTCTGACCTGGTCTTTTACGGTGCAGATCAACAGATGGACGGCGGCGGTGTGAACGGCGGCACACCGAAAACGAAACAGCGCCGTCCCCGAAGGGCGGCGCTGCGTCGGCGAGAGGGCCGCCAGAGGGCGGCTGGAGGAAGTCCGTTAGGCCGTTGGGGCGAGTTTTGTCGCCGCCGTGATGATGCGGTCGAACGCGTCGCCGTCCTTGGGGTCGTAAAGGCCCGCGAGGAGCTTCAGGACGAGCTTCATCAGGGTCTTGCGCGGCAGCCCGTACTTGGTGGCGGTGCGCATGATGATCGGGTTGCCGATCAGCTTGCTGAAGATGTTGCCGAGCCGGTAGTAGCTGCCCAGGGCCTGTTCGATGTGGACCGGGTAGCCGCGCAGGGCCCGTTCCCGGCTCGCGCCCTGGCGGGCCAGGGCCTGCACCACGGTCTCCGCCGCGATCCGCGCCGACTCCATGGCGTAGCCGATGCCCTCACCGTTGAACGGGTTGACCATGCCGCCCGCGTCGCCGACGAGGAGCAGGCCGTCGCGGTAGTGCGGCTTGCGGTTCAGGCCCATCGGCAGCGCGGCGCCGCCGATCTTGCCGGTGGCGTTCTCCTCGCGGAAACCCCACTCCTCCGGCGTTCCGTCGAGCCAGCTCTTGAGCAGCGCGCGGTAGTCCGTGGTGCCGTAGGCCTTCGAGGTGCTGAGGATGCCGAGGCCGACGTTCACGGTTCCGTCGCCCATGCCGAAGATCCAGCCGTAGCCGGGCAGCAGGACGTTGTTGGCCCGGTCCCACAGCTCCAGGTGCGACTCCAGGTGGTCGTCCTTCGTGCGCGGGCTGGCGTAGTAGCGGCGGACCGCGACGCCCATCGGCTTGCGGTCGTCCTTCTGGATGCCGAGGCTGAGCGCCAGGCGTGCGCTCACGCCGTCGCAGGCCACGACGATCGGCGCGCGGTAGGTGACCGGGGTCTTGTCGGGGCCCTGCTTGGCCGTGACGCCGACGACCCGGCCGTGCTCCACCAGCGCGCCGTTCACGTTGGTCTGCTCGTGCATCCGGGCGCCCGCGGCGACGGCGGTGCGCGCCAGCATCTCGTCGAAGTCCTGCCGCGGCCGGACCACGCCGTAGGGCGGGAACGAGGCCAGGTCCGGCCAGTCGAGTTCGAGCCTGACCCCGCCGCCGACCACCCGCAGGCCGCGGTTGTGCAGCCAGCCCGCCTCTTCACTGGTGTCGATGCCCAGGTCGATGAGCTGCTTGACCCCGCGCGGGGTCAAGCCGTCGCCGCAGACCTTCTCGCGGGGGAAGGTGCTCTTCTCCAGCAGCACCACGTCCAGGCCCGCGCGTGCCAGGTAGGTGGCCGCGGTGGAGCCCGCAGGGCCCGCCCCGACCACGATCACCTCGGCGTCCTCGCCTGCCTTGCGGCGGCTGGGAGTCGTCATCCCCGCTCCTTGTGCATGTGTTCACAAAGTCCACGGCGAGTCTACTGGCGGGCACCTGAGAGTTATCCGGGAGCGGTCGACCAGGACTTTCAGGTCCGTGCGGTGCTCCCGGGGTCAGGCGGGCTTGGTGGCGCGGTGCAGGGCGACCAGGCCGCCGGTGAGGTTCATCCAGGCCACGTCCTCCCAGCCGGCGCGGGCCACGATCTCGCCGAACTCGCGCTGGTCGGGCCACGTGCGCATGGACTCGGCGAGGTACTTGTACGCCTCCGGGTTGGAGGACACGAACCGGCTGACGAACGGCAAAATCCACAGCAGGTAGCGCTTGTAGACGAAGCGGAACGGGCGGAACGTCGGCGTGGACACCTCGCACACCACCAGCCGGCCGCCGGGGCGGACCACGCGGGCCATCTCGCGGAGCGCGGCCTCGGGCTCGTTGAAGTTCCGGATGCCGAACGACACGGTGACCGCGTCGAACGAGTCGTCCGCGAACGGCAGGCGCATGGCGTCGGCGGCGACCTTCGGCACCTGCCGGTGCGCCCCGGTCTGGAGCATGCCGAGGGAGAAGTCCGCCGCGACGCACCACGCGCCGGTGGCCGCGTACTCGACCGTGGAGACGGCCGTGCCCGCCGCCAGGTCCAGCACCTTCTCGCCGGGCCGGGCGTCCAGGACCCGCCTGCTCCACTCACGCCAACGCCGGTCGAACCCCAGGGTCATGACGGAGTTCGTGCGGTCGTACCCCTTGGCCACGCCGTCGAACATCTCGGCGACCTCGCGGGGGTTCTTGTCCAAACCTGCACGCGACATGCCGGAAGCCTAAGTGACCGCCCGCATCACCCACACTCCTCCCTCCCCCCACCACCCACCCGCGTGAGTCCTACGTTCAGAACCCGTGAGTCCTACGTTCGGAACGCGTGAGTTCAACGCTCAGAACGGCCGGGCGCTTCGGCCAGGCGCTACGGCCGGGCGCCGCGGCCAGCTGCCCGCGCGTTCCGAGCGTTGAATTCGGGGGTCGTGAACGTAGGACACGGGTGACCGGAAGGGACGACACACGGGGCGTGAACGTAGGACTCACGCGGGGGCTGAGGCGCGGAGGGCGGTGAGCATGCCGTCGACGGCCGCCTGCCAGGGGTACTCCTCGGCACGCGCGCGGGCAGCGGAGCGGCGGGCCGGTTCCGGGTCGTCCAGCAGCGCGTTCACGGCGCCCGCGAACGCCGGTGCGTGGTCCGCCACGGCGGCGCCGCAGCCGGGGCGGACGATCTCCTTCAGAGCCGAAGACGCCGACACGACCACCGGGGTGCCCGACGCGAGGGCTTCCAGTGCCGCCAAGCCGAACGTCTCGTGCGGACCGGGCGCCAGCGACACGTCCGCGGTGGCGAGGAGGTCGGCGACCTCCGTGCGCCGTCCGACGTACCCGAGGAACGTCACCGGCAGCCCGGCGGCACGACGTTCCAACGCCTCGCGCCGCGGCCCGTCACCCGCGATCACCAGCCGCACGTCGTGCCCGGCGGCGTGCAGCTCCGCCGCCGTGTCGACGCTGCGCTCGACGTGCTTCTCCGGCGAAAGCCGACCGCAGTGCACGAGCAGCGCGTCCGCACCCCGCGCCAGGTCCGCCTTCAACGACCGGTCGTGCCGGGTCGGCGTGAACGTCCGCAGGTCGACGCCGAGCGGCACTTGGGCCACGTTGCGCGCCCCGATCCGGTCGAACTCCTCCCGCGCGAACTCCGTCGTGCACACCACCGTGTCGTACGACGCGGCCATCCGGGCGTTCGCCCAGTCCGCACCCCTCCGCGCGAACCCCTTCGGCAGCAGGAACTGCTCCAGCAACCGGTCCAACCGCTCGTGCGAGATCACCACGCTCGGCACGCCGCGCTCCGCCGCCCACCGCCCCATGCCGCGCAACGTCAACCGGTCGGACACCTCCAGCCGGTCCGGTTCGAGGTGGTCCAGCAACGTCCGCACCCGCCACGGGTCGACCGCCCGGTACCCGCCCGTGCCGGGGATGCGCGGCGCGGGCAGCGTGATCCGCCGGACGCCCCGCGACAGCTCCTCGTCGGCATGCGCCGCACCGGGGACGACGAGCGTGACGTGGTGGCCGTTCGCCGCGTAACCGCCGCCGAGGTGGTGCAACGCCGTGCGCAGACCACCGGAACGCGGGCCGTAGAAGTTGGCCAGCTGCACGATTTTCATGTGTGCCCGATCCTCATGCCTGCCCGATCCTCATGCAGCACTGCGCTCCGGCACGTCGAGCACCGCCGCGTAGTGGCCGAGCAGTTCGTCGCACACGGCCGACCACGTGCGTCCGCGCACCCAACGCCGCGCCGCCTGGCCGAACTGCCGCCGTCGCAACGGATCACCCAACTCCACCACGGCCTGCCGGAGCTGCGCGTCGTCCGCGAACAGGTAGCCGGTGTTCGGCTGCACGAGGTCGCGCGGGCCGCCCACGTCCGGCGCGACCACCGGCACACCGCTGGCCAACGCCTCCTGCACCGCCTGGCAGAACGTCTCGTGCGGCCCCGTGTGCACGAAAACGTCGAGGCTCGCGTACGCGGTCGCCAGGTCCGCACCGCTCTTGAAGCCGAGGAACGCGGCGTCGGGCAGGTGCTGCCGCAGCTGCTCCTCCTCCGGCCCGTCCCCCACGACGACCAGCCGCACACCGGGGAGATCACCGAGCACCGCCAGCCGGTCGACCTGCTTCTCCGGCGACAACCGGCCGACGTACCCGACGAGCAGTTCACCACCGGGTGCCAGTTCGGCGCGCAACGAGTCGTCCCGCCGACCGGGGTTGAACAACTCGACGTCCACGCCCCGCCCCCACCGGTGCACGCGCGGCACGCCGTGCTGCCGGAGCGCTTCCACGGCCGAGTTCGACGGCGCGAGCGTGCGGTCCGCCTGGGCGTGCAGCCGACGCGTCCACCGCCAGGCGGCGCGGGCCGTGAGCCCGAGCCCGTAGTGGCCGGCGAACCCGGCGATGTCCGTCTGGTAGACGGCGACGGTCGGGACGCCCAGCCGCCGGGCCGCCGACACGCCGCGCGCGCCCATCACGAACGGGCTCGCCAGGTGCACCACGTCCGGCTCGAAGTCGGCCAACGCGGTCAGCACCTTGCGCGTGGGGACGCCGACCGGGAGCGAGCTGAGCCTCGGCAGGTCCACGGCGGGCACGCGGACGACCGGCGTGCCGAGGTGGTGGTCCGCGCCCGCGCCCGGCGCGACCACCAGCGCCTGGTGACCGTGCGCTCTCAGGTGCTCCAGGACGCGGAGGACGGAGTTGGTGACCCCGTTGACCTGGGGCAGGAAGCTCTCGGTGACGATCGCGACGCGCACCAGGTCACCCTGCGGTGCGAAGGACACGCCGGCGTGACAGCTCTGCGAACGCCTGTCGAACTCCTCGCGTCGGGGTTGACGTTGTCCCCGGCTTCACCTTGTGTACGCATCGTGGTCACTCGATGCGGTGACACTAGGTCGGCATGACCGTCTTGTCGTCCCGACCCGCGCAGCCCGTCGATCCCGGCCTGGTGTCGATCGCGCTGGAGATAGCGGGGCGACTCGCCAACGACGCGTCCGACGTCATCATGGCGACGGCCGGACGTGGTGCGCGGCCCGACGACGAAGCGTCACCGTTCGACTGGGTGACGGACACGGATCGGACGTTGGAGCGGCACACGCGGCGGGTGCTGACGGCGGAGTTCCCGGACATCCCGGTGTTCTGCGAGGACGTGGACGAGGACGTGGCCGGCGACGTCGGGTACCGCTGGGTGGTGGACCCGGTCGACGGGACGGCGAACTACGTGGCCGGCGTGCCGTGGTGCGCGTACAGCCTGGCGCTGGTGGACCGGTGGGGGCCGGTCGTCGGCGTGGTCGCGGACCCGTACCGGGCGCAGATCTACGCGGCGGCGCGTGGTCGGGGGATGCGGGCGAACGGCACGCCGGTGAAGCTGGGCGACCAGGCGGTGAGCTCGATCGTGTGCACGGAGATGACGCGGACGGGTCCGTGGCCGGGGATGGGCGAGTTCATCTCGCGGGCGGCGATGGCGGGCACCGGCGTTCGCGTGCTCGGCTCCAAGGCGTTGGCCGTGGCGCAGGTGGCCCTGGGCCACGCCGCCGCGGCGGTCCTGCACAGCTACCACGAGTGGGACGTGGCGGGCGCGGTCGCCTTGGCGGTCGAATCGGGCGCGGCCGTGCTGGACCGAAGAGGCGAGGACGACCCGTTGCCGGTGGACGGCCTGCTCGTGGCGATGCCGGAAGTGGCCGAAGAAGTCCTGGCCTGGTGGCAATCCTCCACCGCTCGTTAACCCGATTGCCGGGCTTTGCGCCATTGCGGCTACGCCGTTTGCCCGTTCCGATCATCTGCGGTAAAGTCGTTTCCGCCAGGCCCACTAGGGCTTGGAAGTGGACCCGGTTCACCCGCCGGACGACGGGTTGCCGGGTTTCGCGCTGTCTAAACCCTGTCGAGGTCGACCACTTCATCGAGCAGTGCCGAGACGCGCCGCCGCCACTCGCCGCCGGCCCCGTGGCACCACGCCAGTGCATCGCTCACCCAGAGCAACGCGTCCTCGGCTGGCCGGAAGTGCTCGTAGCCCAGTTCCCCACCCGCTTTGCGAACGGCTTCCGCGAGCGTTCGACGGTCGCGGACGTCCTGGTGCTGACAGCTCTCCAGGACGAGCCTCGACACCCGCAGGTCGATCATCTTGGGCACGACGGCGCTCAGGCACACTTGGCGGGCCGTGACGTCATCGCTGTCGCGGCAGTGCCACACGCGCCCCCTCAGACCGAGATCGCCGATCCGCGCGAGCAGGTCTCGGCGACGCCGGTCGCTCTCGACGTTGAAGTGGACACGACGCTGGCCGGGCTTCGTCAACCGACGCATGGCCGCTCGCGCCTCGTTGCAGTCGTGCGCTTGGACCACGACCACGGCGACCAGGTAGGTGGGGCCGCGACGGGATTCGTCGAGGAATGCGTGCCACATGGCGAGATGATCTCAAAGGACCAACGCGCTACTGCATTCGGGCTAACCGTGGCCCAGGTGTGGCAACTGTTGTTCGAGTACTTCCAGGTGGGTGCGGACGGCGTCGAGGGTGGGGCGGTCGAGGACTTGGAGGGCTACGCGGCCCACTTCGTCCTCGAAGGACGTGAAATCGCGGACGGCGGCGGACATCCGTTGGGCCACCGGGTGGTTCTGGTCGGCGCCCAGGGCACGTCCGAGGTCCGCGATCCGTTGGACGGCGGGCAGCTCGCCGCCGAACTGCCCGGCGATCCGCTCCAGCCACTCCCGCGCCGGTGACGCGGGCACCGTCGCCACCGCCGCATGTGCCCGCCGCACGGCCAGCTCGCACCGGCCCACCATCGCGGCCCACCGGTCGTTCACCGGCGGCGGCGGGAGCGGCGGGAGCGGCGGCGGGGGCATGGGTGGGAGGACAGGCCTGGGGCGGCGGCGCACGGCGCCCACGACCAAGCCGATGAGGGTGCCGGGGATGCCGCCCATCAACACGCCGACCATCCCGGAGGCGATGAAGGACGCGAGCCACATCCCGCCGGGGTCGTCGTCCGACGACACCAGCCCCACCAGGAGCAGGGTGGTCATCAGCGCGGAGCCGATGACGAAGCCCCACAGCGCCGCTCGTCCCATGGCGCTCAATGTGCCAGATCAGGCGTCGTAATCCACGGTCAACGACGAGGTCACCGGCACGGACTGACAGGTCAGCACGAACCCGGCCTCCACCTCGCGCGGCTCGAGGGCGTAGTTCCGCCGCATCTCCACCTCACCCGACACGACGAGCGCCCGGCACGTCCCGCACACACCGCCCTTGCACGCGAACGGCAGGTCGGCGCGCACCCGCTGCGCCGCGTCGAGGATCGGCACGTCCGCCGGCACCGGCACGACGGTCGTCCGCCCGTCCAGGATCACGGTCGCCGTGGCGGCGGCCGTCACGGCGGCGGACTCGCGGCGCGGCGGGGGCGGCGGCTCGTCCACGTAGAACAACTCGTGGTGCACGGACGACGCCGGCACGCCCAAGGACGCCAACACGTCCTCCGCGTCACGCACCATCCCGTACGGCCCGCACACCCACCACTGGTCGACGTCGGCCCACGGCACCACCGTCCCGAACAGCGCGCGGAGCTTCGCCGCGTCCAGCCGCCCGGTGAACAGCTCGACGTCCCGGGGCTCCCGCGACAGCACGTGCACGAGCTGGAACCGCGCCGGGTACCGGTCCTTGAGGTCCGCCAGCTCGTCGGCGAACATCACCGTGTCCGTCCGCCGGTTCCCGTACAGCAACGTCACCCGCGCACCGTCGGCCAGCACCGACGCGGCGATGGACAACGCGGGCGTGATCCCGGACCCGGCGACGACCAACCCGTGGTGCGAGCCGCCGGCCGGCGTGAAGTTGCCCAGGGGCGGCAGGACTTCGAACACGTCGCCGCGCTGCACCCGGTCCACCAGCAGCGTGGAGAACAACCCGCCGTCCACCCGCCGCACCCCGATCCGCAGCGGACCGCCGGCGGGCGCGCAGATCGAGTACGACCGCCGCTCGTCGCCGTTGCGCAGGGTCAGGTACTGCCCGGGGGAGAACGCGAAGTCCGCGGCCAGCGACGGCGGCACCTCGAACGTCGCGGCGACCGCGTCCGAGCACAGCTGCTCGACGGACGCGACCGTCAGCTTGTGGAACACCGGCCGCGCCATCAGATCTCCTTCACGTGCTCGAACGGCTCGGCGCAGTCCGCGCACCGGCGCAGCGCCTTGCACGCGGTCGACCCGAACCGCGACAGCTCCGATGTGCGGAACGACCCGCAACGCGGGCACGGCACCCGCTGCGACGGCGGTGTCAGGTTCAGCGGCACCGGGCCGGTCGAGCGCGGACCCAGCCGGGACGGCGGCGCGATGCCCGCCTCCCGCAGCTTGCGCAACCCGTCCTCGCTGATCCAGTCCGTGGTCCAGGCGGGCGCCAGCGACAGCCGCACGTCCACCGCCGAGAACCCGGCCGCCAGCAACGACCGCCGCAGGTCGGCACCCATCTCGTCCAGCGCCGGGCACCCCGAGTAGGTGGGCGTGATCGTCACCGACACCCGTCCGTCCTCCTCGGTCACGTCGCGCAGCACGCCGAGGTCGGCCAGCGTCAGCACCGGCAGTTCCGGATCGCGGACCTGTGCCGCGACCTCCAGCGCCGTCCTCGTCCTGGTCGCGGTCACCACTTCGCCCCCGGCAACGACCGGTGCAGGTGCTGCATCTCCGCGAGCAGGTAGCCGAACGACTCGGTGTGCACGCCGTCGCGCCCGGCACGCCCGTTGACCCGCGCCGCGGGCACGTCCGCCGGTCGCGTCAGCCCGGCCGCCGACAGCACCGCGTCCAGCACGCCGTCCACCTCGGACCGCAGCTCGGCCGGGTCGACCGCGACACCGGCCAACCGCGTCTCCACCGGGTGCGGTGCGTACAGCTCGTCCAGGAACGGCCACACCCGCTCGATCCCGGCGCGCATCCGCTCGTGCGACTCGTCCGTCCCGTCACCGAGCCGCACGACCCACTGTGCGGCGTGGTCGCGGTGGTAGGCCAGTTCCTTCAGCCCCTTGGCGGCCACCGCCGCCAACACCGGGTCCGCGCTCCCCCGCAGCCGCGAGTACTGCGCGATCTTCCACGACGAGAACACCAGCAGCCGGGCCACGGTCGTGGCGAAGTCGCCGCCGGCGAACGGTCCGCACTCGATCTCCGCCAGGTGCACGTTCCGGAAGTCGCGCTCGTCGCGCAGGAACGCCAGCGCGTCCTCGTCCCGCCCCTCGCCCTCGACCTCGCCCGCCCTGGTCAGCAGCAGCCGGGCCTGCCCGAGGAGGTCGAGCGCGATGTTGGCCAGCGCGACGTCCTCCTCCAGCTCCGGCGCGCGGGAGCACCACTCGGCCAAGCGGTGGGACAGGACCAGCGCGTCGTCGCCGAGCATCAGGCAGTACGCCGCGAGGTCGGCGCGGTCGACGTCCGGCACGTCCCGGTCGACCCCGGCCAACGCCTCGGTGAACCCGGTGCCGAACGCCCAGTGCGCGTCCTCGTGGTCGATCAGCGACTCGTAGGCGTTGTCAAAACTCATCGTGTCACCGCACGCTCGTAGTGGGGGCGTTGTCGCTGTGTCCTGCGGGGCACCCGCACCCGGGTCATAGGTGCGGCACGTCCTCGGGGATCTCGTAGAACGTCGGGTGCCGGTAGACCTTGTCCCCGCTGGGCTCGAAGAACGGGTCCTTCTCGTCCGGCGACGACGCGGTGATCGACGCCGCGGGCACGACCCAGATCGACACGCCCTCGTTGCGCCGGGTGTAGACGTCACGCGCGTTGCGGACGGCCATCTCGGCGTCCGGCGCGTGCAGCGACCCGACGTGCACGTGGTTCAACCCGCGCTTGCCGCGCACGAACACTTCCCACAGCGGCCACGACGAACTCATGCCACACCTTCCCGGGCAACGCGACGGGAGGCGTGCGCCGCAGCCGCCGCACGGACCCATTCACCGTCTTCGTGCGCCTTGCGCCGGTGCGCGACGCGCTGGGCGTTCGTCGGCCCGTTACCGCCGACGACCTGCCAGAACTCTTCCCAGTCGGGCTGCCCGAAGTCGTGGTGCCCACGCTCGGCGTTCCACTTCAGCTCGGGGTCGGGCAGCGTCACGCCCAGCTTCTGCGCCTGCGGCACGGACATGTCCACGAACTTCTGCCGCAGCTCGTCGTTGGTGTTGCGCTTGATGCGCCACTTCATCGACTGCTCGGTGTTGGACGACTCGGCGTCCGGCGGGCCGAACATCATCAGCGACGGCCACCACCAGCGGTCCACCGACTCCTGCACCATCGCGCGCTGGGCGTCGGTGCCGGACATCATCGTCATCAGCAGCTCGTAGCCCTGCCGCTGGTGGAAGGACTCCTCCTTGCAGATGCGGATCATGGCCCGCGCGTACGGCCCGTAGGACGTGCGGCACAGCGGCACCTGGTTGCAGATGGCGGCGCCGTCCACCAGCCAGCCGATCACGCCGACGTCGGCGTAGGACAGCGTCGGGTAGTTGAAGATCGAGGAGTACTTCTGCCTGCCCGAGATGAGCATCCCGGTCAGGTCGTCCCGGTCCGCGCCCAGCGTCTCGGTCGCGGCGTAGAGGTAGAGGCCGTGCCCGGCCTCGTCCTGGACCTTGGCCAGCAGGATCGCCTTGCGGCGCAGCGACGGCGCGCGGCTGATCCAGTTGCCCTCCGGCTGCATGCCGATGATCTCGGAGTGCGCGTGCTGCGCGATCTGCCTGACCAGCGTGCGGCGGTAGCCGTCGGGCATCCAGTCACGCGGCTCGACGCGCTGCTCGGCCTCGACCGCGCGCTCGAACTGTGCCTCCAGGTCCATGCCTCGATGTTACACCTGGAGGCCGAATTTGAGGAGAACTGTCACAACTACTGCTTGCGGCCCCTCCGCCCGCCCCCGCGGGACAGCCACCAGACCAGCGGCGCCAGCACCGCCCAGACCGCGAGGAGGAACGTGCCGATCGGCAGCAGCGCGAGCGCGGCCGTGCGCCCGGCGACCCTGGCCACCTCCGGATCGGCCGTGTCGTACTCGATCCGCACCAGCTGACCGGGCTCCAGCCCTTCCGGGTACAGCACGCCCTGCGACGGGCTGTGCACGGCGCCGTCCGGTGTGGCGAAGCGCACCACCGTGCGCTGGAACGAGACGGACACCACCTCGGCGGTCGCCTTGCCCAGCCGCTTCTCGATCATCAGGTCGTCCCGCCAACACGCCGCCAGCAGGATCACCCCGATCAGGGTCACGACCGCGCCGAACACCAGCAGCGACCGGCTGACCAGGAGCCGAGCCTTCGGTCGGGCGCCTGTCCGCACTGCGTCGTCCACCACAACTGAGGAGTCTAGGGCGGCCTACGCGTCGAATCTCAGCGACGACTCCATACTCTCGAAGCCGTGACCACAGCTCCTGCCTCGCGGACCCGAGAACGGCTGCGCGCGCACACCAGGCGCGCAGCGGGCTACGACCTGCTGGGCAGGCTGCCTGCGCCGACCGGTGCGCTGAGCTGGGTGCGGGACGGATCAGGCCTGGTCGGGTGGGGTGAGGCGGCCCGGTTCGAGGCCTCCGGGCCGGACCGGTTCGCGGCGGCGGACCGCTGGTGGCGGGAGTTCACCGACGAGCTGGAGGTGGACGACGAGCTCGACGTGCCGGGCACGGGCCCGGTCGCGTTCCTGAGCATGGCGTTCTCCGACCGGCCGGGGCACTCGGTGCTGGTGGTGCCGGAGGTGGTCGTCGGCCGCCGCAACGGGCACAGCTGGACCACCACGATCGGCGCCGGCGGCCGGTGGCGGGTCGAGCCGGTGCGCAGGCCGACCGAGGTGCGCTACGCCGACGGGCAGGTGCCCGTCACGGGCTACCGCGAGGCCGTGCGCACCGCCGTCGACCGGATGCGGGCCGGTGACCTGGACAAAGTCGTCCTCGCGCACGACCTGCTGGCCGTCGCGGACATCGACATCGACCACCGGTTCGTGCTCGAAGGCTTGGCCCGCCGGTACCCGGAGTGCTGGGTGTACGCCGTGGACGGCCTGATCGGCGCCACCCCGGAACTGCTGCTGCGCCGCAGCGGGTCGGTGGTCGACTCACGCGTGCTCGCGGGCACCACGTGGCCGCACGACGGGATGTCCGACGACGAGCTGGCCGCCGCGCTGCTGTCGTCCGGCAAGAACCTCGACGAACACGAGTACGCGGTGACGTCGCTGGTGGAGACGCTGCGGCCGTTCTGCTCGACCATGTCGGTGGACGGGCCGTCGGTGCTGCGGCTGCCGAACGTCTCGCACCTGTCCAGCGACGTGATCGGCACGCTCAGCGGCACGCCGTCGCTGCTCGCGCTGGGCGAGGCGCTGCACCCCACGGCCGCCGTCGGCGGCACACCGCGCGCCGACGCCATCACCATGATCGACGAGCTGGAAGGCATGGACCGGGGCCGCTACGCCGGTCCGGTCGGCTGGATCGACGGCAACGGCGACGGCGAGCTGGGCATCGCGCTGCGCTGCGCCCAGGTGGAGGGCCGCACGGCCCGCCTGTACGCGGGCTGCGGCTTGGTCGCCGAGTCCGACCCGGACTCCGAGGTGCGGGAGGCGCACGCCAAGATGCTGCCCTTTCGCGAAGCTCTCGAAGGCATGTGACCGACGCACGACGCGGGGCCGCCCCTGGTGAGGGACGGCCCCGCAGTCTCTTGCCCAGCGCCCAGTGCCCGGTGCCTAGTGGTGGTGGCCCGCGAGCAGTTCGTGCGTCTCCTGGATCTTCTGGAACGCCTTCGGCTCGGTCACCGTCGCGGCACGCGCGGCGAACCCGGCGGCGCCCGGCGCGACGGCCGGCTTGGCCGGCGTGTACAGCCAGGTCTGGAACAGCTCGTCCAACTGCTTGCCGGACAGCTTCTCCGCGAACGCGATGAACTCCTCCGTCGACGCGTTGCCGTTGCGCTTCTCGCTCGGCCACTGCTTCAGCAGCTTGAAGAACGCCTCGTCGCCGATCTCGCCGCGCAACGCGTGCACGGTCAGCGCGCCGCGGTCGTACACGGCGCCGTGGAACTGGTTCGGCGCGCCCGGGTCACCGGGGAGCACCTGCCAGAACGGGCTGTCCGCCGGGTACAGGGAGTAGACGTAGTCCGAGTTCTCCTGGACCGTGCCCTCGCCGACGTGCTCCGACCACAGCCACTCCGCGTAGCTCGCGAAGCCCTCGTTCAGCCAGATGTCCTTCCAGCCCCGCACGGACACCGAGTCGCCGAACCACTGGTGCGCCACCTCGTGCGCCACGACGTAGGTGTTCGCGCCACGGCGGAAGAAGCCGCCGTCGTACGTCGACCGGGTCTGGTTCTCCAGCGCGAAGCCGATGCCCGGCGTCGCCACGCCGCCCTGCGCCTCGAACGGGTAGGTCCCGAACTGCGTCTCCAGGAACTCCGTCATCTCGGGCGTGCGCTCGATGCTCGCCACCGACGCGTCGTAGTCCGCGCCGAGCCGCTCCGAGTACGCGTTCAGCACCGGCTGGCCGTTCGGCGCGGTCGACTGGCGGATCTCGAACTGGCCGATCGCGATGAACGCCAGGTACGTCGCCTGCGGCTGCAAGCTGCGGTAACGCCACCGGGTCCAGCCGTTGATCTGCTGCGCGGTGCCGTTGAAGATGCCGTTGGAGATCACCTCGACGCCGGTCGGCACGGCCACCGACACGTCGAACCTGGCCTTGTCGGTCGGGTGGTTGTTGCTCGGGAACCACCACGGCGCGATGTCCGGCTGGTCGATCGCCAGCGCGCCGTCGGGGGTGCGCTTCCACGACGTGTAGCCGTCGACCGCGTAGGCGGACGGCGTGTCGGAATAGGTGACCACGATGGTCATGTGGGCGCCCTTGTTCAGGTTGCCCCGCGGGTCGACCACGAGTTCGCCGCCCGACTGCGAGAACTCGGCGACCTTGTTGTTGACCCGGACCGAACTGACCTTCAGCAGGAAGTCGAGGTTGAACCGGCTCAGGTTCTGGGTGGCCTTGGCCAGGATCGTCGTCGTGCCGGAGAGGTTGTCGTCCGCCGGCTGGTAGTTGAGCCTGATGTCGTAGTGCGACACGTCGTACCCGCCGTTGCCCGCGTTCGGGTAGTACGGGTCGCCGATGCCCGGTGCTCCCGGTTCGGCCGCCGTCGCCGTGCCGGCGAGCAGGAGCAGGGACGCCGCGGTGGCGGTACCGAGGGTCAGCTTGGCTCTCAGGGACATGCGGCGAAACTAGTCCGGCACCCTGACGGTCTGTACCCCCGTCAGTAGGATTCCTCCGACCAGTGGAATGCGGTTGACACCGCGCTCTTCAACCGGGTGTGCAGTTCGCGCAATTCGTTCCGCTCCGCCCGGATTTCCACCACGCGAATTCCGTTCGGCACACCGAGTGCCTGTCGGAACTCCTCGGGCGTCCGCGCCGTCGTGTGCGGCACGTGGTGCGCCTTGCACAACGCCGCCAGGTCGACGCCGTGCGGTGTGCCGAAGACGCGTTCGAACGCGGTCCCGTGCTCTTTCGCGCCCTGCTCCAGCAACGTGAAGATGCCGCCGCCGTCGTCGTTGAGGACGACGACCGTCAGGTCGGGGCGCGGTTCGTGCGGGCCGACGATCAGCCCGTTCGCGTCGTGCAGGAACGTGAGGTCGCCGATCAGGGCGTACGTGGGTCCCTGGGCCAGCGCGATGCCGGCGGCGGTGGACACGCTGCCGTCGATGCCCGCCACGCCGCGGTTCGCGTAGGTCCGGACGTCGCGGCGCGGCGCGGCGACCAGGTCGACGTCGCGGATCGGGTTGGACGAGCCGAGGAACAGGCTCGCGCCCGCGGGCACCGCGGCGACGAGGTCGCGGGCCACGTGCAGGCCGGTCGGCCAGGGCTCCTTGGCGAGCAGGTCGTCCACCAGGTCCGCGACGGCCTTGTCCGCGTGCTGCCACGCGGTGAGCCAGTCGTCGTCCACCTCGTGCTCGCCCAGCGCCAGGTCGGTGGACGTGTGCGTGGCGGTGAACTGGGGATCGGGCCAGTCGAGGTCGTCGGAGAGGGCGTGCACGACCGGTGTTCGGGCGATGAGCCTCAGCACACCCCTGGAGAGGGTCGCCCGGCCCACCACCACGACGGCCCGCGGGGTGAGGTGGTCGGGGAGGTCGCCCGCGTTGAGCAGCAGGCCGCCGTGGCGCAGGCCGTGGCCGGTGGGTTCGGCGACCACCGGCCAGCCCGCGCGTTCGGCCAGGTCGGAGATGTCGTGATCGGTGTCGCCGACGATCACCAGGGTGCGCGGGCCGAGGTGGTCGGCCGGGTGCAGCGAGGTGGTGGTGCGCGGGATGGCGCGCGTCCACGGCACGTCGAACGGCCGTCCGTCCAGGCTCTCCGGCCAGTCGTCGTCCCGGTCGGGCACCAGCGGCTCGCGGAACGGGACGTTGACGTGCACCGGGCCCTGCTCGCGGGCGGTGACGACGGCGCGGCAGGTCAGCGAGCGCCACAGGCCGTTCTGGTTCTCCCGGCGTTCCGCGATGGGGAACTGGAGCGTGTCCATGCCGAAGATGCGCTGCTGGTCGACGGTCTGGCTGGCGCCCGTGCGGTAGAGCTCGACCGGGCGGTCGGCGGTGAGGGCGATGACCGGGACGCCCGCGTGCCTGGCCTCCAGCATCGCCGGGTGCAGGTTCGCCACGGCGGTGCCGGAGGTGCAGGTGACGGCGGTGACCTGGTTGCCGCCCTTGGCCAGGCCGAGGGCGAGGAAACCGGCGGTGCGCTCGTCGACGCGGACGTGCAGGGTGAGGCGTCCGGCCGCGGCGGCCTCGTGCAGGGCGAAGGACAGCGGGGCGTTGCGCGATCCGGGGCTCAGCACGACGTGCCGCACGTCGTTGCGGATCAGCTCGTCGACGAGCACCGTGGCCTGCGCGGTGGACGGGTTCACCGAACCATTGTCGCGCAGTGCGCGATCAGGTGATTCGCCTTGCTGAGCGAACGCGTGTTCGAGGGGTTCGGGGCGGGATGCCCCACCAGCGCCGACCCGTCGTCCCGACCCGCCGGCAACCGGGCCGGCCCTCAGCTTCGGCGCAGGCATATTGTCCGTGCCGTGGCAGATCAGGACGTTTCCGAGCTGTTCGACCCCACCCGCTGGAAGCTGGTCGAGGGCTTCGACTTCACCGACATCACCTACCACCGCGCGGTCGACCAGGGCACGGTGCGCATCGCGTTCGACCGGCCCGACGTGCGCAACGCGTTCCGCCCGCACACCGTCGACGAGCTGTACCGCGCGCTGGACCACGCCCGGATGAGCTCGGACGTCGGGTGCGTCCTGCTCACCGGCAACGGCCCGTCGGCGCGGGACGGCGGCTGGGCGTTCTGCTCGGGCGGCGACCAGCGGATCCGGGGGCGCAGCGGGTACCAGTACGCGTCGGGTGACACGGCGGAGACCGTCGACCCGGCACGCGCCGGCAGGCTGCACATCCTGGAGTGCCAGCGCCTGATCCGGTTCATGCCGAAGGTCGTGATCGCGGTGGTGCCGGGCTGGGCGGCCGGCGGCGGCCACAGCCTGCACGTCGTGTGCGACCTGACGCTGGCGAGCGAGGAGCACGCGAAGTTCAAGCAGACCGACGCCGACGTCGGCAGCTTCGACGGCGGCTACGGCTCGGCGTACCTCGCGCGGCAGGTGGGCCAGAAGTTCGCCCGGGAGATCTTCTTCCTCGGTCGGACGTACAGCGCGGAGGACATGGTCAAAATGGGCGCGGTCAACGCCGTGGTGCCGCACGCCGAGCTGGAGGCGACGGCGCTGGAGTGGGCGAAGGAGATCAACGGCAAGTCGCCCACCGCGCAGCGGATGCTGAAGTACTCGTTCAACCTGATCGACGACGGCCTGGTGGGCCAGCAGATCTTCGCCGGTGAGACGACCCGGCTCGCGTACATGACGGACGAGGCGGTGGAGGGCCGGGACGCCTTCCTGGAGAAGCGCCCCCCGGACTGGTCCGACTACCCGTACTACTACTGACCGCCATGATCACCGTCGATCGACTGCGCGCTGTGCTCGCACCGTCCGGCAGCTGTTATCGCGCCGACGTGTTGGTGGCCCAGCCGTCCGACCGCCCGCTCCCGCCCCTCCGGGGTTGGGAAACCGGCGCTGCCGTCGCCGTGCCGACTTCGGGGTCCAGTGGTGAGCCGAAGACCGTTCTGCTGAGCGCGGCAGCCCTCACCACCTCCGCCGAGCTGACCCACGCCCGCCTCGGCGGACCCGGCACGTGGCTGCTCGCGCTCCCCACCACGCACATCGCCGGCGTCCAGGTGCTCGTCCGGTCCGTCGTGGCCGGCACCGAACCCGGCGTGATGGACCTCGCCACCGGCTTCCGGGCCTCCGGCTTCGCCACCGCCGCCCACGCCGTCCTCGCCGCACCGGGCCGCCACTACACCGCCCTCGTGCCCACCCAGCTGGCCCGCCTGGTCGCCATCGACGGCCCCGGGCTGGCCGCGGTCCGGGAGTTCGACGCCGTCCTCATCGGCGGCGCCGCCACCCCGCCCGCCCTGCTCGACCGCGCACGCCGGCTGGGCGTCCGGGTCGTCACCACGTACGGCATGAGCGAGACGTCCGGCGGCTGCGTCTACGACGGCCTCCCGCTCGACGGCGTGCACGTCCGGCTGACCGACGGCCGGGTCGAGGTCAGCGGCCCGGTGCTCGCCCTCGGCTACCAGGGCGGCGAGCGGTTCGGGGAGTGGTTCCGCACCGGTGACCTGGGGCGGATCGGGTCGGACGGCGCGCTGGAGGTGCTGGGCCGCGCCGACGACGTGATCATCAGCGGTGGGGAGAACATCGCTCCCGCCCTGGTCGAGCGCGTGCTCACCGCCCAGGCCGGCGTGCGCGAGGCGTGCGTCGTCGGGCTGGCCGACCCGGAATGGGGTCAAGTGGTGGCCGCGGCCGTCGTGGCGGACGATCCCGGTGCACCACCCGACGCGGACGACCTGTGCGCGGCGGTCGGTGAGGAGGTCGGTCGGTTCGCCATGCCGAAGCGTCTGGTTTTCGTGCCTGAACTGCCACAACGCGGTCCGGGCAAGGTGGATCGGAAGGCGGTCGCTAGCTCGTTTGGGTGAGTTTCTGTCTTGTTAGCCTTGTTGTTGGTTGACAGCTAACTACTCCGGGCGATTGGCTCGGCACGCCGTGACACGCGGCCCTGCCGCGGTCCCCTCCGCACCGCGTGTCCGGACGAGGAGTGCTGCGATGACCAGGCGCTACCTGATACCGCTCGCTGTCGCCACCGTCCTGACCGCCGGACTGGCGGCGCCCGCCGCCGCCGAGGGCGACCGCGAGTGGACGGCCGACCTCTCCACCGTGAACGCCGACGACAACGGCGTCACCTCCCACCACGGCACGGTGCGCCTCGACCGCGCCGCGCCGACGCCCGCCAGCGCGCGGGCCGCCGTGCGCACCGGGTTCCTGCAACTCGACCCGCGCACGTTCGACTCCCCCGTCAACGCCGTGGCCGCGACCGTCAAGAGCCACGTCCCCGCCGGCGCCGAACTCGCCGTGGACGTCCGCGGCGCGCTCGGCGACGACCAGTGGACCGAGTGGGTCGAGGCACGCCCGGAGGAGCCGGCCGTGCTGCCGACCGCCGTCACGACCGTGCAGGTCCGGCTGGCGCTGACGGCCGAGAAGGCCACGCCCGAGGTCAGCCGGGTCGACCTCAGGGCGTTCACCGCGCCGAGGACCGCCGACGTCGAGGCGCAGGCGGCCGGCCGGTCCTACCGGGTCTACGCCACCCGTGAAGGCCTCGTCGGCGGCACCACGGCCAACGGCCACGTGATCGTGAGCCGCGACCACTTCGTCGCCCTGCCGTCCCGGCGCGGCCTGTCCGCCAAGGGCACCGGCACGTACAGCGTCCGGGTGTGCGCGGGGAACGGCCGCTGCGAGTGGGCGCCGGTGTGGGACGTCGGCCCGTGGAACACGAAGGACGACTACTGGAACCCGTCGTCCACCCGTGAGATGTGGAAGGACCTGCCGCAGGGCAAGCCGGAAGCACAGGCCGCGTACCAGGACGGCTACAACGGCGGGCGCGACCAGTTCGGCCGCGTCGTCGCCAACCCGGCCGGCATCGACCTGGCCGACGGCACGTTCTGGGACGGCCTCAAGCTGAGCGACAACTCCTGGGTCACCGTCACGTACTCGTGGACCGGCTCGGGCCCGGCCGGCTACGTCCGCACCGCCGGCGACCCGCTGAACGTGCGCAGCGGCGCCACTTCGGCGGCCACGCAGGTCGGCCTGGCCGCGAACTACGCCCAGGTGCGGGTCGAGTGCCAGCTCACCGGGCAGACGGTGACGGGCTCCCAGGGCACGTCGAGCATCTGGTTCCGGATCGCCACGGGCAAGTACGTCGCACGGGCGTACGTGTCGGGCGTCACCGGCGCCACCGCCTGCTGATCAGCCTGCGGCTCGGCAGAAGCACCCGGGGGCGGGTCCCCGGTGACCATGTCGGAGGATGTCCGGTATGGCCACAGTCGCCCAGTGGGTATCGGGGACCCGCCCCCGCACGCTGCCGAACTCGATCGCGCCAGTTCTGGTCGGTGCGGGTGCCGCGGACCACATCGACGGCTTCAACCCGACCTGGTCGCTGCTGGCGCTCGCGGTGGCGGTGGCGCTCCAGATCGGCGTCAACTACGCCAACGACTACTCCGACGGGATTCGCGGAACCGACGCCAACCGGGTCGGCCCGTTCCGGCTGGTCGGGTCCGGTGCGGCCAACCCCAAGGCGGTGCGCGCGGCGGCGTTCGCGGCCCTGGGCGTCGCCTCGGCGACCGGTTTGGTGCTGATCTTCCTGTCCGGCCGGTACTGGATGGTGGCGTTCGGCGCGGTGTGCGTCGCCGCGGCGTGGTTCTACACCGGCGGCCGGAAGCCTTACGGCTACTCGGGTCTGGGCGAACTGGCCGTGTTCCTGTTCTTCGGGCCGGCGGCGGTGCTCGGCACGCTGTACGTGCAGACCGGCGAGATCACCGGGATCGGCATCGGCGGCGCGATCGCGATGGGCGCGTTCTCCACCGGCGTGATGATCGCGAACAGCCTGCGCGACATCCCGACGGACGTCCAGGCGGGCAAGCGCACCCTCGCGACCACGTTGGGGGACAAGGATTCCCGCCGCCTCTACGTGGCCCTGGTGGCGATCCCGTTCCTGATCACGCCGGTGCTCGGCCTGCGGGTTCCGCTGGCCCTCATCGGCTTCCTGGCCCTGCCGCTGGTGATCCTCGGCGCCCGCCGCGTCGTCATGGGCGGCAAGGGCCACGACCTGATCCCGGTCCTCCGCGACACCGGCCTCGCCATGCTCGTCTGGGGCATCACCGTCCCCGCCGCGCTCTTCCTGGCCTGACGTTGTTCCGGGCCTGACGTTGCTCCGGGGCTGACGTTGCTCCGGGGCTGACGTTGTTCCCGGGCTGGCGCGCTCAGCGCGCGTTGCCCGCACGCAGCCAGCCGATGTACTCGGCGACCGCGCGCTCGGTGTCGTAGGCGGGGCGGTAGCCGGTGTCCCGGTGGATGCGGCTGATGTCGAGGTAGCTCGCACCGCCCCTGCCACCGGTCGGCAGGTCGACCTTCGCGTCCGGGACGACGTTCCTGATCGCGGCGATGATCTCGGCGTTGGACGTCGCACGACCGGAGGCGACGTTGTACGTGCGGTGGTCGAGGCGGTCCGCGAGCTGCAACAGCGCGATGGCCCGGCCGCAGTCCTTCACGTAGCAGAGGTCGAGCGCGTCCTCCGCGTGCGCGGTCCCGTGGAGCGGTGAGAGGTCCGGCTCGGTGCCGCGGGCGGCGGCGTGGATCAGCGCCGGCGCGGCGAAGAACAACGCTCCGTGCGGCTCGCGCGGTCCCCAGATGCCGGAGATGCGGTAGTCGACGACCTCGATGCCGGTCGCGGCGGAGAGGTGTTCGCCGAGCAGCTCGCCGATCTTCTTGAACCTGGGGATCACGTGCGGTGACGTCAGCGGCAGCGGCATGTCCTCACGCAGTGCGCCCGCACCGGCGACGCCCGAGTAGACGCCGATCGTGCTCGCGACGCCGACGCGGGGCACGCCCCAGGTCCGGGCGGCCTCGAAGATGTTGAGCAGCCCGCCGATCGCCTCCCGGGTGGCCTCCACGGGCTCGTCCCCGCCGGGCGGCCAGGGCATCGACCCCGCGAGGTGCACGATGCCGGTGATCTCGTGCCGGGTGCCGACGTCGAGGAGCGCCGCCAGGTCCGTGACGTCGGCCCGCTCCACCGCCACCCGCTCGTCCGCGAGGTCGGCCGGCACCTCGGCGGCTCGGCGCTGGACCAGCACGCAGCCCTCGCCCAGGTCGAGCAGCGCCCGCACGGTGTGGGAGCCGATGAAGCCCAGACCTCCGGTGACCAGGATCATCGCCCCGCCTTCCTGTCGTTCGACTGATTATCAGTCCTACTGACGATCAGGCTAGCGATAGGCTCGGCGGGTGGCAAGGGAAGACGGGCCGGGCCCGGAGTTGCGCAGGAACCTCGTCTACCTGCTCAAGCACGCGCACTTCCGGATGGCCGAGCTGACCGCGCGGGCGTTGACGCCGTACGGCATCGAAGGTCGCGAGCTGGGCGTGCTGCTGACGCTCGCCGGCGGTGAGCCGATGTCCCAGCAGCAGGCGGCGCAGCGTCTCGGCATCGACCGCACGACGATGGTCGCGCTGCTCGACGCGCTCGAAGGCAAGGGCCTGGTGTCACGTCATCCGGACGTGGAGGACCGACGCCGCAACGTGGTCGAACTGACCGACAGCGGGCAGGACACCCTCCGCCGGGCCACCGAGGCCACCGACGAGGCCGAGCGCGCGTTCCTGGCGTCGCTCAGCCCTCAGGCCGCGCAAGACCTGCGCGACTCGTTGCGGACGGTCGTGACCCAGCCGGACCAGGGGCCGGCTACCAGGCGTCCTCGGTGAAGGACATCGGCTCGTCGTCGTCGCGCGGCTTGGGCTTGGGCGGGGCCACGCGGCGCTCTTCGCCCCGGCACAGCGCGGCGAGCTTGTCGCGGTCCGCTTCGAGGGCCGCTTTCACGCCGCGGTCGGCGGAGGCCTCACCCATCAGCACCTGGCGCCAGCTCAGGTAGCCGCCCGCGATCCGCCGTTGCAGCGCCTGGAGCTCCGGCGACGCCTCGTTGGACTTGGCGAACTGCATCACCCGCCGCACGTCCTCGGCCGACGGCTCGCGCTGGGGGTGGCGCAGCTTCGCCGCCTCGCGCATCGCCTTCTCGGCGTCGGCGACCGACCTCGCCAGCACGTCCTCGGCCGTGAGCACTTCCGCCGTCCGCCACGCGCTCACCGCAAACCCCCTCCTGCACACCGATCACGCTGGGACGCACGACGGCCGCCGTGCGTTCCCGCGTGGTCTGAATCAACCGGACCAGTTGCCAGTGGACCGGAATCGGCTCAGCGTGGCCAGGTGCGGCTCCAGGTCCATCTCCTGCGCGGCCACCCACGAGTCGTCGTAGTAAGTGTGCCCGTACCGCTCACCGCCGTCGCACAGCAACGTCACCACGCTGCCCCGCGACCCGGACGCCCGCATCTCCGCGATCAGCTGGAACGCGCCCCACAGGTTCGTGCCGGTCGACCCGCCGACCCGACGGCCCAGCACCTCCTCGACGTGCCGGATCGTCGCCACCGACGCCGCGTCCGGCACCTTGATCATCCGGTCGATGACGTTGCCGATGAACGACGGCTCCACCCGCGGCCGGCCGATGCCCTCGATGCGCGAGCCCCGCGTCCCGGTCAGGGACTGGTCACCGTCGCACCAGGCGTCGTAGAACACCGAGTGCTCCGGGTCCACCACCGCCAACCGGGTCCGCAGCTTCCGGTAGTGGATGTACCGGCCGATGGTGGCGCTCGTGCCACCCGTGCCGGCGCCGACCACCACCCACTCGGGCTCCGGCGCGGCCTCCAGCGACATCTGCTGGAACACCGACTCGGCGATGTTGTTGTTGCCACGCCAGTCCGTCGCCCGCTCGGCGTGGGTGAACTGGTCCATGAAGTGCCCGCCGAGTTCCGCCGCGAGCCGCCGGGACTCGTCGTAGATGGCGCCCGGCTCGTCCACGAAGTGGCACCGGCCGCCCTGGCGCTCGATCAGCTCGACCTTCTCCCGGCTGATCGACCGGGGCATCACCGCGATGAACGGCAGGCCGAGCAGCCGTGCGAAGTAGGCCTCCGACACCGCTGTCGAGCCGGACGAGGCCTCGATCACCGGCGTGCCGCCGACGACCCAGCCGTTGCAGATCGCGTACAGGAACAGCGAGCGGGCGAGCCGGTGCTTGAGCGAGCCGGTGGGGTGGGTCGACTCGTCCTTCAGGTACAGGTCGATTCCCCACTCCGGTGGGAGGGGGAAGTGCAGCAGGTGCGTGTCGGCGCTGCGGTTGGCGTCCGCTTCGATGATGCGGACGGCCTCGCACACCCATTCCCGGGTCTGGGAGCTACATCGGTCTACCGAAGTCGTCACGTCGGCACGATAACTTCTGCGACGTGACCTCACGTGCGAGCGGTTCCTTCACCGGCAGCCTGGTGGCGGGCGCCGTCGGCGACGCCCTGGGCGGTTCGATCGAGTTCGACCGGATCGACCGCATCCGGGGCCGCTTCGGCCCCTCGGGTCTCACCGACTACGCGCCCGCTTACGGCAGGCTGGGCGCGATCACCGACGACACCCAGATGACCCTGTTCACGCTGGAAGGCCTGCTGCTGGCGAAGGAGCGCGGCAGCGACCCCGTGCACGAGGTGCGCGTGGCGTACGGGCGGTGGCTGCGCACGCAGGGCGGTCCGGACGTCAGGCCCGACGGGTGGCTGCTGGACGTGCCGGAGCTGCACCAGCTGCGCGCACCCGGCAACACGTGCCTGACCGCGCTCCGCTCGGGCGTGCTGGGCACGGTGGACACGCCGATCAACGACTCCAAGGGCTGCGGCGCGGTGATGCGCGCGGCGCCCGTGGCGTTGTGGTCGGACGACGTGCACGAGGTGTTCGACCTGGCCGCCGCCACCGGCGCGCTCACCCACGGCCACCCGAGCGGCTACCTGTCGGCCGGCGTGCTGGCGGTGCTCGTGCAGCAGGTGCTGGCGGGCGTGCCGCTGCTGTCCGCGATCGAGGTCGCCCGCGCGGAGCTGGTCACGTGGGACGGGCACGAGGAGCAGTCGAGCCTGCTGGACCTGGCCGTGGACCTGGGCACGAGCGGCGTGCGGCCGACGCCGGAGGTGATCGAGACGGCGTTGGGCGGCGGCTGGGTCGGCGAGGAGGCGCTGGCGATCGCGGTGCTGGCCGCGCTGGCCGCGCGCGACCTGGCGGACGGGCTGCTGCTCGCGGTCAACCACTCCGGGGACAGCGACTCGACCGGCGCGCTGTGCGGGAACCTGCTGGGCGCGCGGGACGGCGTGGAGGCGATCCCGCCGCACTGGCTGAGCGACCTGGAACTCCGGGACGTGGTGGAACGCCTGTCCGGCGAAGCGGTCGCGGCGTTCGCCGGGTGACCGACCGGACGGCCCACTGCGGACCGTCCGGCGTGGCCACCGCGGATCAGGACAGGATCAGCGACAAGCCGTAGGTGGACAGGATCGGGTTGACCTCCTGGTAGAAGGTCACGCCGCCGGACGAGCAGTTGCCCGAGCCGCCCGAGGTCACGCCCTGTGCCTGGTTCGAGCTCAGCCACGACCCGCCGGAGTCACCGGGCTCGGCGCACACGGTGGTGCGGGTCAGGTTGTAGACCACGCCCTGCGGGTAGTTGACCGTCTGGCCGCGGGCGACGATCGTGCCGCACCACATGCCGGTGGTGGAGCCCGAACGGCAGATGCCCGAGCCGACCGGGACCTGCGCCGAACCGCGGACGTAGTACCAGTAACCGTCGTAGCCCTCGACGTAACCCCAGAGGGTCACGCCCGCGTTGGTGCGCACCCAGGCCATGTCGTTGCCCGGGAAGGAGGACGCGGCGAACGAGCCGAGCACGGCGCCATTGCCGTCGCTGGTGACGTCGCCGGGACGGCCGCAGTGGCCCGCCGTGACGTAGCCGCCGTAGACCGAGAAGCCGACCGAGCAGCGGCCGGCGGAGTTGATCCAGTACGGCCAGCCGCCCACCACGTCGGCCAGCGGCTTCGGCGAGTGGTCCTCCTCCACGACGCGCACGGCGCCGTGGGCGGACTTCGCCAGGGCGACGAACGCGCGGGCGGCGGGGTCGAGCTTGGTGCGGTTCACCGTGACGACCACGGTGTTCGTGCGGGTGTCGACGTACCAGCCGTTGACCGCGGCCGGCGCGGCCTTGCCCGCCAGGCGGTCGATGCGGGCCTTCGCGGAGTCGAGTTCGGCCAGGGTGTGCGCGACCGGGACGACCTTCGCGTCCAGATCGGCGGAGGCGACGCCGGCGACGGCCACGACCAGCTCGCCCGACCGGTCGTCGTACCAGCTGCCGGCGTACGCGTCGCCGAGGGCCTTGCGGGCGGTGTCCTCGACGGCGCGGGCCTTCTCCTCCTGGGCGAGGCGGGTCCGCACCTGGTCGGGAGTGAGGCCGAGGTCGCGGCCGAGGGCTTCGGCCAGGCCGGCGGCGACGCGCGGCGCGTCGACGGACGAGGTGGCGGCGAGATCGGATGCCGCGGCGGAGTTCAGGGACGGGACCAAGAGACCGAACGCCAGCACGAACGCGCCGGCTAATCGAAGAGCACGAATCACAGGGATGCCCTTTCACCACTTGGAATACCGGGGATTGCCACAGAATTACGTGGTGGCGAATCAGAACGGTACTTACCAACTGGCCACCTCCACAGCGCCCAAACCGGTGGACAAGCCTTAATCTACATAGGTAGACTGAAGGCGTGGAGCCACTCGGACGCATCGGAGGGGCCACGGTCGACGTGCTGGGAGTGCTGCTCGGTAGCGACCAGCCGCGCTGGGGCCTGGAGATCATCAAGCTGACCGGACGCCCGTCCGGCAGCGTGTACCCGCTGCTCGACCGCCTGGAACGGGCCGGGTGGGTCACGTCGTCCTGGGACGACGACAGCGAACGCCGCGGCCCGCGCCGCCGGATGTACGTGCTCACCCCCGGAGGCGCCCGCGAGGCGATCAAGGTGTGCGCGAAGAAGGCCAGGCCCGTGCCCGCGACCCGACCGGAGGCCGCCCGATGACCCGATTCGCCCTGGCCGTGGTCAGAGCGGCGGCCACGCTGCTCCCACAGGCGCAGAGAGACCGTTACCTGGAGCAGTGGCGGGCCGACGTGGAGGGCGCCCGGGAGCTCGGCCTGAGCCCGCTGGGCGTGGCGTTCGGCGCGGTCCGCGTGGCGCACCGGGAACGAGGACCGGTGACGCTGCCGATCGGGGTGCTGGCGCTGGCCCTGCACCTGCGCGGGAGCACGAAGGTCGGCGCGGTGCTGGCCGTGATGGTGCTGGCGAACCTCGGCGGGGCGATCCTGCTGGTCGTCTAGCGGGGAGCCGGGGTCAGGCGGTGGTGTCGCCGCGCAACTGGGCGCGCAGCTTCTCGCGTTCGGCGCGGCGCACGGCCTGCTTCTCCTCCAGCCCCTGCGCGACCCGCGTCCGCAACCCGCGGAACACGAACAGCGACAGCGGCAGCGCCACCACCACACCGACGGCGAGGGCGACCAGGAGCGGCACGTTGGCGAGCACGAGCAGCGCGGTGACCGCGGCGACCATGCCCAGGCGCGCGCCGATGTAGAGCGTCACATCACGACCCAGGTGCACGGTTCACCAGGTTACGCGTCGCCCGCGGGACCGGCCGCCGCGGTGTTGGGACGGCCCTCGAACCGGGTGGACAGCACGACCGTCGTGCGGGTGCGCGCGACGCCCTGGATGCGCCGCAACCGCCCCAGCGCGCGCTCCAGGTCGTCCACCGTGGCGACCCGCACCTTGACGATGAACGACTCGTCACCCGCCACCCGGTAGCACGACTCGACCTCGACCAGCTCGGCCAGCGCGAGTGCCAGCTCGTCGTCGTCCGCCGTGTCCGTCGGGTGGATGCTGACCAGCGCGGTCACGCCGAGACCGACGGCGCTCGGGTCGACCACCGCGTGGTAGCCGACGATCACGCCGGTGGATTCGAGCTTGCCGACCCGCTCGTGCACGGCGGAGGCCGACAGGCCCACCTTGCGGCCCAGGTCGGCGTAGGTGGCCCGACCGTTCTCCCGCAGGGCGGCGATGATCTGGCGATCAAGAGCGTCCACCGGTCACAGGGTAGGCCCATGGGCGTTCGCGCACGCCGCGGGCGGCATGTCCGAACCGCGCGCTTCGTCCCTTACTACCTCTTTACCATCACCCAAGCGTTCGAGTACCCGACGGGTGGGATGCCACGATGCGTCCGGTACGTCTGTTCGCCACCGGGGAGGATTGACTGTGACCTTGACGCAGGGACACCAGGGGGAACGGCTGCTCACACCGGGTGAGGTCGCGACCTTGTTCCGGGTAGACCCGAAGACGGTGACCCGCTGGGCGACCGCGGGCCGCATCGGCTCGATCCGGACCCCGGGCGGCCACCGCCGGTTCCGCGAGTCCGAAGTCCAGCAGCTCCTGACGCAGCTGACCACCGAGGCGACCGAACCGGTCCGGCACTGAGGACGTGCACCTCCGCGACACGGGTAATCTCGTGGCAAAGGAGGTGGCGACCATGATCTACGTGCTCGCGATGATCGGTGCGCTCACCATCGCCGTGCTGCTGTGGCGTGCGTTCGGGCCGAACAGGGTCGAGATCGCCCCCGGCCGTCGTCGCGCGTTGGCACCGGACGACGACCCCGACTTCCTGCGCAAGCTCGGTGAACAGCGCAAGAAGAAGCCGGACGACGAAGAGTGACCGGGAAGGGGCCTCAGCGAGTGAGGCCCCTTGTCGTGCCGAAGCCCAGTCCGGGTAGCAGCTAGTTGTTGGGGAAGTCGTCGGCCACCGTGGCGGCGAGTTCCAGCAGGGCCAGGCGGGTCTCCGGGCCCAGCTTGTCCAGCTCGATCTCCGCGCCCTCTTCGAGGTGCGTGTCGAACGGGATGCGCACCACGGCGCGGCAGCGCTGCGCGAAGTGCGCGGCCAGCTTGTCCAGGTCGACCTTGCCCGAGCCCGGCCGCACCGAGTTGATCACCGCGACCGACTTGGCGACCAGGTCCCGGTAGCCGTGCGCGTCCAGCCAGTCCAGCGTCGCCGCCGACGTCTGCGCGCCGTCCACCGAGCCGGACGAGACGAGCACCAGCGAGTCGGCCTGGTCCAGCACGCCCTTCATGGCCGAGTGCATCAAACCGGTGCCGCAGTCGGTGAGGACGATGTTGTAGAACAGCTCCAGCAACGTGACCGTGCGCAGGTAGTCCTGGTCGCTGAACGCCTCCGACACCGCCGGGTCCTGCTCGGACGCCAGCACTTCGAGGCGGCTGGGCGACTGCGAGGTGTACGCGCGCACGTCGCTGTACCGGGTGATCTTCGAGGCGTCGCGCAGCAGGTGCCGCACGGTGGCCGTGGTCTCCCTCGGCACCTTCAGCGCCAGCGTGCCGCGGTCGGGGTTGGCGTCCACCGCGATCACGCGGTCGCCGCGCAGCGACGAGAACGTCGAGCCGAGCGTGGTCGTCGTCGTGGTCTTGCCGACGCCGCCCTTGAGGCTCAGCATCGCGATCTTGTAGCAGCCGCGCAGGGGCTGGTTGATCCGGGCGATCAGCTCACGCCGGCGCAGGTCGGCCGGGCTCTCGCCGAGGTTGACCAGGCCACCGGTGACCGAGTGCACGGTCTTGCGCCAGCCGGACTGCGGTGGGCGCTTCGCGCGCTTGATCAGCTGCTGCGAGGACATGTCGTTCGCGTTGGCCCGCTGGGGCTGCGGCGCGGCCTGGGGCTGGACGCTCTGCGGGAAGTTGTTGGGGAACCCGCCCTGGTACTGGTGCGGTCCCGACTGGTGCGGTCCCGGCTGGCCCGGCGCGGGGTAGGGGCCGGACTGGCCACCCGAGACCTGGTACGCGCCCGACTGGCCCGAGACCTGGTACGCCCCGGACTGCTGCCCGTGGACCTGGTACGGACCGGACTGCTGGCCCTGCACCTGGTACGGACCGGACTGCTGGCCCTGCACCTGGTACGAGCCGGACTGCTGCCCCTGCACCTGGTACGGACCGGACTGCGCCGGGAACCCGCCGGACGGCGGACCGGTCACCGGGCCGGACTGCGCCGGGTCGATGTAAACGGTGCCCGGGTCCGCGTACTGGGGCTCGGCGTACTGCGGATCGGCGTACTGCGGAGTCGGGTGCTGAGAACTCGGGTTCTGCGGAGTCGGGTGCTGAGGACTCGGGTTCTGAGGACTCTGGTTCTGGGCGTCGACGTAGTGGGCACCCGACCCCGGCTCGACCTGGTAGCCACCGGACTGGCTCGGGTTGGGCTGCTGCCCGTCCGCTCCGGCCGACTGGGGCCACGACGGCTCAGGATTCTCGTAGCGACCGGTCACCGCTGGGGTCCTCCCTGAGCAAAGCGGATCGAGACCTCCCCGACCCCACGCGTCCGACGGTAGTCGGCGACCAGTGGTTCCATCTCACTGGGTGTGTGCGCCCACCCACCCGCGCGGCGGGGCGCACGGCACGCATAAGTGATGGTCTACGGCGAGCCGACGCCCGCGTACGAGTGCAGCCCAGTCGTTACGAGGTTGATGAAGAACAGGTTGAACACGGTCAGCACGAAGCCGAGCGAGTTGATCCAGGCGGCGGGCCGGCCACGCCACCCGGCGGTGGCGCGCGCGTGCAGGTACGCCGCGTAGACGACCCACGACACGAACGCGACCGTCTCCTTCGGGTCCCAGCCCCAGAACCGGCCCCACGCCGCCTCGGCCCAGATCGCGCCGCAGATGATGCCGATGGTGAACAGCGGGAACGCGAACACCGTGCTGCGGTACGCGAGCCGGTCCAGCACGTCGGAATCGGGCAGCTTGCGGAACCGCGCGCGGCCCGAGGACTTCAGCAGGTACAGGACGCTGGCCACACCGGGCACCAGCAGCACGCCGCTGGACACCGAGATCACCGAGACGTGCACCACGAGCCAGTACGACTGGAGCGCGGGCTGCACGGGCGCGGCGTCGGCGTACAGGACGGTGCCGCCGAGGAACATCAGGATCACGATCGGCACCAGCACGAACCCGCCGAGCCGGCGCACCGGGAACATGCGGGACAGCACCAGCCACGTCACCACGGCCGCGAGCGTCAACAGCGAGCCGTACTCGTACATGTTGCCCCACGGCGCGCGTTCGGTCGCCAGGCCGCGCAGCACCAGGGAACCGAGTTGCAGCGCGGCGCCGAGCACGGTCAGCGCCGCACCCATGCCGCCCAGTCGCTCGGCGCGGGACACCTCCGGCTTGGTCACCCGGCCGGGCGTCCACGTGCCGTCGGCCTGGGTGCCGCCCGCCGCGACGAATTCGAGTTCCCTGGCCTTCACGGGCCGGGCGAACGCCGCTTCGCACAGGTACAGGACCGCGGCGAAGAAGTAGATCGCCACAGCGGCGCCGTACGTCCAGTCGCTGTACGTCGCCAAGGTCGCGGTCGGCATCAGCTCTCCTCCTCGTGGGCGAGCAAGTCCCGGGACACCGAGGTGAACTCCTCGCCGTAACCGGCCTGATCAGTGCGTGCGAGGCCGCCGACCTCGACAACGGTACGCCCGTCCCCGCCTGGTGCCGCCCGCACCCAGACGCGGCGGCGCTTGATGCTCAGCGACACACCCAGACCCAGGATGACCAGCACGGAGAACAGCAGCACCCACACCTGGGTCGGGTCGTGCGACACCTGCAGCGACACCCAGTCGCGGACGCCG
The DNA here is from genome assembly GCF_000716595.1 of Saccharothrix sp. NRRL B-16314. Classification (GTDB taxonomy): domain Bacteria; phylum Actinomycetota; class Actinomycetes; order Mycobacteriales; family Pseudonocardiaceae; genus Actinosynnema. The sequence continues at coordinate 674,758 of NZ_JNXC01000001.1, read as the reverse complement.
TCGAAGCGGATCACGGTGCCGTCGTCGAGCGTCAGCTGCTCGCCCTGCCGGAGATTCTCCCGGGCGACCTTGGCCAGCTTGCCGTCCGCCACCATCTTCTGGTCGATGGAGAAGATGGACTGGCCGCGGCCGGAGTCGGTGCCGAGGTCGCCGCGGTAGACGTCGATCGCCACCGCCGGGTCGTTCGCCGCGGGGAAGCCGGAGTCCAGCAGCTCACCGCGGAAGACGGCGGTCGGCGCGAGCAGGCCGGTGATCGCGAGCTGGCTCTTGCGGCGCTGCTCGGCGTCCGGCACGTCCGGCGGGTCGAACTTCGTCGCGCCCTCGGACGCGAGCGTGACCTCGTTGACCGGTCGCCACTGGGTGGTGCCGGTGCGGGTCTGGCCGTTCGGGAAGGTGACCGTGAACAGCGGCGTGTAGCCGTGGCCGAGGAGGTAGACCCGGTCGCCCGCGGTGCGCAGGGGGCTGTTGACCTCCAGCGGGTACGGCCGCCAGGTGCCCGTCTCCAGGTCGGCGCCGGACTGGTACTGGATGTCCGCGCGGAAGCTCTCCGCCTGCCCGCTGTGCAGGTAGGCGGCGTCGAAGTCGTCCACCCGCACGCAGAACTGGTTCAGCTGCGTGCCGTCCACGCGCAGGCCGGGCCGGAACGTGTCGTAGTTGTAGACGCCCGAGTTGCAGAACTGGCCGCCGTTCGCCTGCACGATGACCTGGCCCTCGTAGCCGAGCATCTTGCCCAGCGCGAACGCGATCAGCAGGCCCAGCAGGGAGAAGTGGAAGACCAGGTTGCCGGTCTCGCGCAGGTAGCCGCGTTCGGCGCTGATCGTGCGGACGCCGTCCTCTTCCTCGGCGGTGACCTTGCGCCAGCCCTTGAGCCGCCGTTCGGCGTGCTCGATCACGGCCTGCGGGCTCGCCGTGGTCTCCGCCGTGGCGTGGTGCGGCATGCGGGCCAGGTTGCGCGGGGTGAGCACGGGCTTGGCCCGCATCTGCTTGAAGTACTCCCAGGTGCGCGGCAGCAGGCAGCCGACCAGGGACACGAACAGCAGCACGTAGATCGAGGAGAACCAGATGCTGGCGTAGACGTCGTAGAACTGGAGGTCGTCCAGGAACCGGCCCCACCAGCCGTTGTCCGCGATGTACTCGTCGACGCTGCGCGGGTTCAGCGACCGCTGCGGCAGGAGTGCGCCCGGCATCGCGCCGAGGGCCAGCAGGAACAGCAGGGTCAACGCGGTGCGCATGGCCGTGAGACCGCGCCACGTGTTGCGCAGGAAGGCGAGGACGGCTCTCACTACAACGGCAGTTTCAGGTCGTTGACGACGGCGTCGCGCAGCCAGCCGACGAAATCGCCCCACAGGCCGGTGACCAGGGCGATGCCGACCGCGATCAGCAGCGCGCCGCCGAACACCTGCACCTGGCGGACGTGGGTGCGGAGCCAGCCGGTCACCCGGACCGCCCAGCGCGCGCCCAGCGCGATGAGGATGAACGGCAGGCCGAGGCCGAGGCAGTACGCGAGCACCAGCACCGCGCCGCGGGCGGTGGCCGGACCGACCTCGCTGCTGCGGGCCAGCGCCATGACGCCCATCAGCGTCGGGCCGAGGCACGGGGTCCAGCCGAGCGCGAAGACGCCGCCCAGCAGTGGTGCGCCGATCAGGCCCGCGTTCGGGGTGCGGCGCACGCGGACGTCCCGCTGGAGGGCGGGTACGAGGCCGATGAACACCAGGCCCATGGCGATGGTGATGACGCCGCCGATGCGCTGGAGCAGGTCTTCCTGGAACCAGAACAGGTCGGTCAGGCCGAGCACCACGAACGACGTCAGGGAGAACACGACCGTGAAGCCGAGGACGAACAGCAGCGCCGCGCCCGCGACCCGCCAGCGGCCGGTCTTCCGGTCCTCGCCGTCGGCGACCGCGGGTGCGTCCGCCCCGACCAGGCCCGCGAGGTACGCGAGGTAGCCCGGCACCAGCGGGACGACGCAGGGCGAGGCGAACGAGATCGCCCCGGCGAGCACCGCCACCCCGGTCGCGAGCAGGATCGGGCCCGAGGTGGCCAGATCGGTCGGGTTCACGTCGTCCAGGGTAGGTAGACGTGACTTGACGCCGTCCACCGGCATCCCTTATGGGCGACCCACATCACACGGGGGAAGCGCACCACGGCCAGCAGCGCAGCGTGTGAGACGGCGGCCCTCTTACCCGATCGAGTGGTGCCTTAAACCCGACCATCCACCCTTGTGGGTGATCAGCCCACTTCATAGCGTGACGGCATGCGCGCACACCGGCTCACCCTGCCCGTGCTGGCTGTCGCCTTCGCCGTCGTCGCCGTGCCCCTGCCCGGCGACGCCGCGGAGCCGACGCCGACCGCACCGCCCGAGGTCGAGTGGGTGGAGGTCTTCTCGCCGGACGGCGCGATCTCCCGCACCCCGGTGCCGCGCATCGTCGAATCCGCCGCCGAACCCGCCGACGTGGCGGCCGACGTCGTCCCCGTGCAGCAGACCGGCCCGTCCGACCAGCGGTTCGACCTGGTGTTCGTCGGCGACGGCTACACGGCCGCCGAACTCGACGCCTTCCACACCCACGTGGTGGACAAGTGGACCGAGCTGGCCGCCGTGGAGCCGTTCGAGTCCTACCGCCAGTACTTCAACGTCTGGCAGGTCGACGTCGTGTCGAACGAGTCCGGCGTGGACCACGACCCCGCTCTCGGCAGCGACCGCGACACCGCCCTGGACATGGGCTTCTGGTGCCAGGGCCGGGACGTCCAGACCGAACGCCTGCTGTGCGTGAACCAGACCAAGGCGGCCCAGTTCGCCGCCCTCGCACCGCAGGCCGACCAGGTCATCGCGCTCGGCAACACGGCCAAGTACGGCGGCGCGGGCGGTGGCGTGGCGACCGCGGCCGGTGCGAACGACCAGGCCGGGCAGATCGCGGTGCACGAGCTGGGGCACTCGATCGGCGGGCTGGCCGACGAGTACGACTACCCGTACGACCGGTACAGCGGCGGCGAGCCGACCGAGGTCAACGTCACCGCGGACCCCGCCGGCGCGAAGTGGTCCGCCTACCTGGGGCGGACCTCGCCCGACGGCGGCGTGGTCGGCGCGTTCGAAGGCGCCCGCTACCACCTGACCGGCCTGTACCGGCCCACCGAGAACTCGATCATGCGGACGCTCGGCCGCGAGTTCAACCTCGTCGGCCGGGACGCCATGGTCGAGGCGTTCGAGGAGAAGGTCCCCGAACTCGCTACGCCTCCGCGGCCAGCTCCTTGACCAGCGGCAGCAGGTCGGACGCGATCACGCCGCCGAGGAACGCCGCCGCAACGCGGTGCTGCTTGTCCAGCACGAACGTGGACGGCACGGTGTTCGGCGGCAGCCCGCGGAACGAGAGCATCACCCGCCCGGACTCGTCGTAGATCGACGGGTACGTCAGGCCGCGGTTGGTCATGAAGTCGCGCGGCGACTCGGTCGAGTTCTCCTTGACGTCGATGCCCAGCACCTGCACGCCCAGCGGCCCGGTCTCGTCCTGCACCTTCTGGAGCTCCGGCGCCTCCGTACGGCACGGCGGGCACCAGGCGCCCCAGAGGTTCACCACCACGACCTTGCCCTGGTAGTCGTCCAGGGAGATCGTCTTGTCGTCCTCCATCAGGCTCGGGCCGGTCAGTCCCTTGATGCCCTTGCGCTCGTCGCCGTCGTAGCGGAGCCGCGTCTCGCCGTTCGGCGCGACGAGCTGGAACTCCGACCCGACCACCGGCTCGTCCCCACCGGACGTGCAGGACGTGACCAGCAACAACGCCGCCAGCAGCGCCGCCTTGACCACTCTCATGCCCCGGTCACCCTCGGGTTCGTCGCGCCGACCGGTTCCGTGTAGACCACGCGGACCAGCTGCTCCCCGTCGAACACCAGGCTCGTCAACGACGCCAGCGAGCACTCCCGCCGACGCGGGTCGTGCCACATCCGCTTGCCCTCCAGGAACCGCCGCAGCGTCCAGATCGGCAGCTGGTGGGACACGCACACCGCCTCGTGGCCCTCGGCCTCCGCCCGCGCCCGCTGGACCGCGCCGAGCATCCGGTGCGCGATCTCCAGGTACGGCTCGCCCCACGACGGACGGAACGGGTTCACCAGCTTCGGCCAGTGCTGCGGCGAGCGGAGCGCGCCGTCGCCGACGGCCACCCGCAGGCCCTCGAACTGGTTGTCCGCCTCGATCAGCCGGTCGTCGGTGGCCAGTTCCAGCCGGTGCGAGTCGGCGATCGGTGAGGCGGTCTGCTGCGCCCGGTCCAGCGGTGACGCCACGACGTGCGCGATGTCGTGGTCGGCCAGGTGCTCGGCCACCGTCAGCGCCTGCTTCTGGCCGCGTTCGGACAGCTTGAAGCCCGGCAGGCGGCCGTACAGGATGCCCGTCGGGTTGTGCACCTCGCCGTGCCTGAGCATGTGGATGACGGTCCGTGTCACGTTGTCGCCTCCGCGGCGGCCCGAGCGGCGTGCGGCAGGGCGTCCGCGATCACCTGGAAGTCCTCGTCGGTCATGGCCGCGTTGACGAACCACGCCTCGTAGGCGCTCGGCGGCGGGTACACGCCCCGTTCCAGCAGGGCGTGGAAGAACGGTGGGAAGCGCCACGTCTCGGCCGCCTGCGCGCCCGCGTAGTCGGTCACCTCGTCCTCGGTGAAGAACACGCTGACCAGGTTGCCCGCGAACTGCACCCGGTGCCGCACGCCCGCGTCGGTGAGCGCGGCGGTGAACAGCGCGCCGAGACGGGTCGCGTTGGCGTCGAGGAGGCGGTAGACGTCGTGGGTCGCGGCGCGCAGCGTGGCCAGGCCCGCCGCCACCGCGACGGGGTTGCCGGACAGCGTGCCCGCCTGGTAGACCGGGCCCGCCGGTGCGAGCTTCGCCATCACGTCGGACCGGCCGCCGAACGCCGCCGCGGGCAGGCCGCCGGACATCACCTTGCCGAACGTGTAGAGGTCGCCCTCGACGTTCTCCAGGCCGTACCAGCCGGCGTAGGACACGCGGAAGCCGGTCATGACCTCGTCCATGATCAGCAGCGCGCCGTTGGCCCGGCACAGCTCCTTGAGCTCGGCGTTGTGCTTGGGCGCGATCGCACCCATGTTGCCCGCCGCGGCCTCGGTGATCACGCACGCGATCTCGCCGTCGTTCTCGGCGAACGCCTGCCGGACGGCCTCGATGTCGTTGTACGGCAGCACCAGCGTGTCCGCGGCCTGCGCGCCGGTGACCCCCGGCGAGGTCGGCAGGCCGAGCGTGGCGACGCCGGAGCCCGCCTGGGCGAGCAGCGCGTCCACGTGGCCGTGGTAGCAGCCGGCGAACTTGACGATCTTGCGGCGGCCGGTGAACCCGCGGGCCAGCCGGATCGCGCTCATGGTGGCCTCGGTGCCGGAGTTGACCAGCCGGACCTGGTGCACGGGGTCGACCCGGTCGATGATCTCCTCGGCCAGCTCGATCTCGCCCTCGGTGGGCGTGCCGAACGACAGGCCGTGCACGGCCGCGTCCCGGACCGCCTTCACGACGTCCGGGTGGGCGTGCCCGAGGATCATCGGGCCCCACGACGACACCAGGTCGACGTACCGGTTGCCGTCGGCGTCCCACAGGTGCGGGCCCTCGCCGCGGACCATGAACCTCGGCGTGCCGCCGACCGAGTGGAAGGCCCGGACCGGGGAGTTCACGCCACCTGGGATCACCGCCGCCGCGCGCTCGAACAGTTCCTGGGATCGCGTCGCTGTCACGGGGTCCAGTCTCACACGTCGGGTTCTTCGACCTGCTTCCGACCACGGGTGCGGACCGCGAGCACGGTCTGGCGGACCGCGTCGAGCAGCAGGACGCCGGCCACGGTGACCAGGCCGACCGACGCGCCGATCCAGTTGCCCCTGAACCGGGTCGACTCCAGCGGCGGCTGGTCGGGCACGGGGAAGCTGTAGTGGACGACACCCTGGTGCCAGCACCACACGGCGGCCGGCACGAGCAGCGCCACGAGCACCACCTCGCCCACGGCGATGTACGCGCGCTTCGGCTGGTGCAGCGTGGGCTCGCCGGTTTCCGGCTCGGTCTCGGTGTCGACGGTGGCCGCAGTCACGTCGGTCAGCTTCTCACGTCCCCGACCCTCCTGCTCCGAACCAGCCGGCCGCAGCTCGCCCTGCTCCGAACCACCCTGTCCCGAACCACCACGCTCCGGACCGCTGGGCACTGGGCCACCGCGCTCCGGGCCAACGGGGTCCAGGCCAGCGGGGTCCGGGCCAGCGCGCTCCGGACCATCGCGCTCTGGGCCACCAGGCTCCAGACCGCCGGCCTCCGGGTTCGCCGCGCTCGTCACCGGCCGTCAGCGCCCTTCAGCTCCAGCAGCCTCGCCATCCCGGTCCGCAACGCGTCCGCGTCCCGCGCCCAGCCCATCACCACCGTGCCGTCGACCAGCCGGATCGGCACCGCCTCCGTGCCACGGGGCAGGTCCCAGCCACCGCCCAGCACCTTCACCCCGGCCCGCGGCTCGACGCCGTCGACCGTCTCGACGTCCCCGATCGCCAGCTCCTCCCGCCCCTGGTGCAGCGCGACCGGCGTCAGGCGTACGGCGTAGAGCCGCCGCCGCCCCTGCACCCACAGCACCGTGGGCAGGAACAACCCGAGCGCCACCACGAACCACAACAGCGGCCGGAACGTGCCGGTCAGCCCTTCGACCCCCACCCCGAGCAGGGCGAACACCGGACCCCACAGCAGGGGCCACCAGGACGCGCCCGACTCGACGTACAGCGTGGGCTGGTCCACTAGCCGAGGTTCCCCGCGAAGAACTGCCTGGTACCCGGCAGGAAGCTGCACACCGCCGCCGCCGCGGGCAGCACCAGCCGCGACACGATCACCACCCACGCGACCGTCTCGGTCCCACCGTCCCGGGCCGCGACGATCGCGGCGGCGAGCGCGAAGACACCGATCACCATCGAGCCGCCGACCAGGGCGAGCCGCGCGTGGTAGCTGCCACCCACGAACGCCACCGCGCCCAGCACCCCGCCGATGCCGAGGCACCCGGTGAAGAACAACGTCATGATCGTGCCGAACCCGTCGAACCCGTCCTCGGCCAACGTCCGCAGCACCGTGCCCACGGGCCACGACAACGCCGCCAGCAACCACAGCACGAACGCCACCACGACCGCCCGCGGCCGGACGAGCGCCGTGGTGAACTGGTCGACGTTCCGCATCTGGCCGGGGAACTGCGGGCCGGGGTAGTGCTGACCGGGGAACTGGCCTGGGAACCGGCCGGACGGCTGCGGCCCGGCCTGCGGGTAGTCCACCGGCCGCATGGACTGCCCGTACTGGTCGAAGGGCTGCTGCCCGTGCTGCTCCGGCCCGGAAGGTGGATGGGTCATCCCGTCACCGCCGGGCGGAAGGGGCGTGATCTCGCGGGGCGAGGTGAACGGGTCCGTTCGGACATGGGCATCTCCGCGGGGTTCAGTGCTGCTTCACCCACTGTGCCGTACCGCGCAGCCAGGTGAGGGCCAATCCGACAGCGATCAGCAACAACGTCACCGTGTTCACCGCGCTCGCCCCCGGCAGCACGATCCACAGCACGTGCAGCACGGCCACTCCGGTGAGCACGCCGCGGGCCCACCGCCGGCCCAGCTTCAGCAGCCAGCCGAACAGGCCGTAGCCGAGCGCGAAGCCCACCGCGACGATGGTCAACTGCGCCAGGATGCCGGTCACGTTCGCCGGGTCGTCGCCGGCGCGGACCGCCGACTCCTCCAGCTCGTCGCGCCGCAACCACAGGTAGATGTTCGTCAGCAGGCCGAACGCACCCAGCGCGAACCACACGCCGACCGCACCGCGCACCACCGCCGGCGGCTGCCCGGTCATCCGGCCTCTTTCACGGCGTCGAAGTACGCCTTCGAGGCGGGCAAGTACATCGTCACCACGGCAGCGGCCACCACCAGCGTGATGACCAGGCTGAACTCGGGCATGGCGAGGAACATCCCGTACAGGAACACGACCGGTGCCATCACGGTCAACGCGATCCGCGTCCAACCGCGCCCGGTCCGGCTCTTGATCGCGAAGAACACGATGAGGCCACCCACGACCAGCGCGCCGATCAGGACGATCATCAGCAGACCGGTCGCCCCCGCCTGGAGCTGATCCTCGGTGAAGTCCCGGCCCCGGTTGGCCTGACGGGCGCTTTCGACCAACGCGTCGCGCTGGGTCACCAGGAACAGCGAGGACACGAGGAGCAGCCCGGCGGCCGTCAGCCACAGCCAGAAGGACAGCGTCAACTCCCGGGGCCGCGTCAGGGCGGGCTCGGCGGACGAGTCGGCCCGGCTCCCTGGTGGCGGTTCGTCGGGGTCGTGAGGGGTCGTCACGCCTGGGAACGCTAGGGCGGGCTCGGGGTGCTGTCCACCACGACAGGCGGTGGACAGCACACCTGTTACCTCAGGTCAGCTCGCCTTGAAGTAGTAGTTCGAGTCCGACTTGAACATGAAGACGATGGCGCCGATGATCACAGCCAGCTGTGCCACGCCCAGCAGGCCCTGGATCGCACCCATGGCGCCGATCGCGAACAGCAGGCCGATCGCGAGCAGGCCGATCAGGCCGAAGAGGATGGAGAGGCCGCCGAGCACGGTCAGCAGGATCCGGGCCCAGTTGGCGCCCTTGCGCATCTGCATCACGACCAGGATCCACACCAGCGAGATCGCCAGGCTGAAGATCAGCGAGCCGTAGCTCGGCTCGATCTCGACACCCGAGGCGTCGAGGTTGAGCGACTCCAGGGTCTGCTTGGCCAGCGCCTCGGCGGTGAAGAAGCCGATCAGGTTCGCCAGGATGCCGATGCCCGCGGCGATGAGCCACAGCAGGTACGCCGTGTCGACGGACTTCGGGCGCGCGGGCGCGTTGAGCTCGCTCTGGCTCAGCGGCGGCGCGGCCGGCGGGTAGCCACCCTGCTGGGGGTACCCACCCTGCTGGGGGTAGCCGGGCTGCTGCTGCGGGTAACCGGGCTGCTGGGGCTGCCCGCCCTGGTTGTAGCCGCCCTGGTTGTAAGGGTCGTTCGGATTGGTCATGCGACGGACGGTAGGTGGACTGCGCCACTCCGTCGACCAGAAATCACAATCCGTTAGCTACATGTGGTGGATTGACGCTGACGGAACGCACTGATCTGAAGTACCCGGAAACTGATGGCCGGTACATCAGCACGATGACCGTCGCGTCGATGACCATCGTCACCCCGCTCAGCACCAGCACGACGGGGCTCACCGCGAACTCGGCCAGTGCCAACCCGCCCGCGGCGACCGCGAGCAGCTGCAGCGAACCGAAGGCGACCCCGATGCCCGCGAGCACGGTCACCACGATCCGCGCCCAGTTCAGCCCGGCCGCCATCTTGTTCGCGAACAGGGCGTAGACCAGCACGAACGCGATCGCCAGCAGCAGCCCGAACCCGATGGCGCCGGTCATCGCCGCGTCCAGCTCGTCCTGACCGGCCTTCATCCCGCGCGCCACCAGGTCCTCGCGCAGCATCGCGATCAGCGTCTCGCGGTCGGAGAGCTGGTGCAGGAAGCGGCCCATGCCGACGACGGCGCTGAGGATGAACAGCCACCGCGCCAGGTCGATCGGCTTGGGCGGCGTCGGCTTCGGCGGCTTGGCGCGCTTGCCGGGCTTGGACCGGTTCGGCGCGGTCATTCCCGGTCCAGCCAGGCGGCGGCTTCCACGGCCCAGTACGTGAGCACGATGTCCGCGCCGGCCCGGCGGATCGACGTCAGCGTCTCCAGCACGGTCCGCTCGCGCTCGATCCAGCCGTTGCGGGCCGCGGCCTCGACCATCGCGTACTCGCCGGAGATCTGGTACGCCGCGACCGGCACGTCGGAGATCTCGGCGACGGCCTTGAGCACGTCCAGGTACGGCAGCGCCGGCTTGACCATGACCATGTCGGCGCCCTCGGCCAGGTCGAGCGCGACCTCGCGGAGCGCTTCACGGGCGTTCGCAGGGTCCTGCTGGTAGGTCTTGCGGTCGCCCTGGAGCTGCGACTCGACCGCCTCGCGGAACGGTCCGTAGAGGGCGGACGCGTACTTGGCGCTGTAGGCGAGGATGCCGGTGTCGGTGAGCCCGGCCTCGTCCAGCGCGGTGCGGATGAACCCGATCTGGCCGTCCATCATCCCGCTGGGCCCGACCACGTGGGCCCCGGCCTGCGCCTGGGCCACGGCCATCTCGCCGTAGACCTCCAGCGTGGCGTCGTTGTCGACCGCGCCGTCGGGCGTGAGCACGCCGCAGTGGCCGTGGTCGGTGAACTCGTCCAGGCAGCAGTCGGACATGAGGACGGTGGCGTCGCCGAGTTCGTGGCGGAGGTCGCGCAGGGCGGCGTTCAGGATGCCGTCCGGGTCGGTCGCGCCGGAGCCGACCGCGTCCCGCTCGGCGGGCACGCCGAACAGCATCAGCCCGCCCACACCGGCCTGCACCGCCTCGACCGCGGCCTTGCGCAGCGACTCGCGGGTGTGCTGGACCACACCGGGCATGCTCTTGATCTCGACCGGCGCGTCCGCGCCTTCCTTGACGAACATGGGCAGCACCAGCTGCCTGGGGCGCACGGTCGTCTCGCCGACCAGGCGGCGCATGGCCGGCGTGGTGCGCAGGCGACGGGGGCGGTGGGCTGGGAACACGGTGGTACTCCCTGGAACGAGGTCGGGGCCGCACGAAGGCGACCCCGACTCACTTCGAACTTCTTACGACCGGCGCAAGCGCTTGGTCTTGCGCGGTGGCGGTAGGGCGCCTTCGGCGCGCAGCCTCGCGGCGTGCTGCGCCAGGGCGTCCACCAGGGCCGGGACGTTGGCGTCCTCCGGCTGCACGTCGACCCGGAGGCCGAACTCGCGTGCCGTCTCCGCGGTCTGCGGGCCGATGCACGCCACCAGTGTGCGCGCATGCGGCTTGCCCGCGATGCCGACCAGGTTCCGGACCGTGGACGACGAGGTGAAGCACACCGCGTCGAACCCGCCGGACTTGATCATCTCGCGGGTGTCCGCGGGCGGCGGGGCGGCGCGGACGGTCCGGTAGGCCGTCACGTCGTCGATCTCCCAGCCGCGTTCGCGCAGACCGGCCGCCAGGGTCTCGGTGGCGATGTCCGCTCGCGGGAGCAGGACGCGATCCACCGGGTCCAGTATGTCGTCGTACGGCGGGAAGTCGGCCAGCAAGCCCTCGGACGACTGCTCGCCGGACGGGACCAGCTCCGGGATGATCCCGAACGAGCGCACCTTCGCCGCCGTCGACTCGCCGACGCAGGCGATCTTCACGCCGGAGAACGCGCGGGCGTCCAGGCCGAACTCGCGGAACTTCTCCCACACGGCGCGCACGGCGTTGGTCGAGGTGAAGACGACCCACTGGTAGCGGCCGTCGACCAGGCCCTTCACCGAGCGCTCCATCTGCGCCGGGCTGCGCGGGGGCTCGACCGAGATGGTCGGCACCTCCACCGGGATGGCGCCGTGCGCGTGCAGCCGGTCGCTCATCGCGCCCGCCTGCTCCTTCGTGCGCGGCACCAGGACCCGCCAGCCGTACAGGGCTCGCGACTCCCACCAGGAGAGCTTCGGGCGTCCGGCGACGGCGGCTCCGACCGTGACGACCAGCGGGCCGCCCAGGTCACCGGCGTCGGCGGCCAGGGACGCCAGCGTGGTGTCCACCGTGCGCTGGCCGAAGCCGGTGCCGTCGCAGGTCACCGCGACCGGGGTCTGCGGCGCCAGGCCGTTCTCCACCAGGGAGGACGCGGCCTCGGCCAGGTGACCGCCGGTGGCGTGCAGCACGAGCGTGCCGGGCGCGGACGCCAAGCCGGACCACTCCACCACGCCGCGGACGTCGGCTTCGGTGTGGACGGCGCCGAGGGCGACACCCGCGTAGGCGGGCACCGCGGTGCCGGCGGGCACGCCGGGAACGACGTCGAAGGCGATCGTGGTGCGGGAGACGGCCTGCGCCTCCTTCACCACCGAGTCCTGCGTGAGCGGGTCACCGGCGACCAGTCGGACCACGGCGTGGCCGTTCTTCGCCTCGGCGACCAGGTCCTTCGCCACGTCGGCGGGGTCGCCCACGGCGGGTCGGATCTCGACGCCGTCGGGTACCAGCGCCACCACCTCGGCCGGGACGTCCGGGTCCGTGACCACCAGCTCCGCCTTGTGGAGCAGGTCTCGGGCCCGGACCGTGAGCAGCCCGGTGTCGCCCGGACCTGAGCCGACGAACGCGACTCGGCCGGGGGTCTTGCGTGCGCGGGTCATCAGGGCACTCCCCATCAACTACGCCCCGCCGGCGACGCGGTGGCGTGGCCGGAGAGGTCGAGCAACTCGGCGGCCAGCGCGCGGCCGAGTTCCTCTGCTGCGGTCAAGTCACCGGTGGCGGACGCACGGAGGAGGTCGCCATCCTCCGTCGCCATGACCCCGCGCAGGGACAGTCGGAGAACGACTCGCGTCGACCCGTCCGCGTCTTCAGCGAGGTCTTCCACCACATCGGCCAGTGCGCCGACCGGCGCGCTGCAACCAGCTTCGAGCGCGGCCAACAAGGCGCGCTCGGCGGCGACAGCGGCCCTACTGGCCGAATCGTCCAGAGTGGACTGGAGGAGGTGCTCGGTGTCGACGTCGTCGACCCGGCACTCCACCGCGAGGGCGCCCTGTGCGGGCGCGGGGAGCATCTGGATGGGCTCCAGGGTCTCGGTGATCTCGGCGGTCCGGCCCAGGCGGGCCAGACCGGCGCGGGCGAGGACGACGGCGTCCAGCTCACCGTCGACCACCTTGCGGATCCGGGTGTCGACGTTGCCCCGGAGCGGGACCACCTCGATGCCCAGGCCGAGTGCGTCGAGCTGCGCGGCGCGGCGCGGCGAGCCGGTGCCCACCTTCGAGCCGGTGGGCAGCTCGCCCAGCGTCAGGCCGTCCCGGGCGACCAGCGCGTCGCGCGGGTCCTCGCGGGGCGGCACAGCGGCCAGCGACAGGCGCGGGTCGCGAGCCGTGGGCAGGTCCTTGTACGAGTGGACGGCGACGTCGATCTCACCGTTGGCGAGCGCGTCGCGCAGCGCCGAGGTGAACACCCCGATGCCGATCTCGGCGATGGGGGCGGACGAGCGGTCGCCGGGGGTGGAGATCGTGACGATCTCCACGGCCGCGCCTGCCTCGCGCAGCGCGTCGGCCACGTGGCCGGTCTGCGCGAGCGCCAGGGCGCTGCCGCGGGTGCCGATCCTCAGGGTGCGGTTCACCGCTTCTCACCTTTGGGTTGCGTCGAATGGGGTGTGCTGACGGCGGACGGCGCCTGCGGGTCGAGCCCGAACAGCTCGCGCAGCGCCTCGGCGTAGCCGGCGCCACCGGGCGCCGCGGCCAGCTCCTTCACCCGCACCGTGGGGGCGTGCAGGAGCTTGTCCACCACCCGGCGCACGGTCTTGGTCAGCTCGTCTCGCACCGCGCCGTCCAGCTCGGGCAGCCGCGAGTCGAGCCGCAGCAGCTCGGCGTCCACGACCTCGGCGGCCCGCTTGCGCAGTGCCGTGACGGTCGGCGTGACCTCGGCCGAGCGCTGCCCCGCCAGGTAGGCGCGGACCTCCTCGGCCACGATCTCCGCCGCGCGCAGCGTGTCCTGCCCGGTCGGGGCGTCGGACAGCCTGCGCTGGAGGGTTTCCAGGTCGACCACGCGGACGCCGTCGAGCAGCGTCGCGGCCTGGTCGACGTCCTTGGGCAGGCCGAGGTCGCAGACGACCAGCGGCCGGTGCGGCTCGCGTTCGCCGATCAGCTCGGCGCCGATGACCGTGCCGACCGAGCCGGTGCAGGCGAACAGCACGTCCGCCCCGGCGATCTCGTCGGCCAGGTCGTCGAGGCCGGTCGACCTGGCGTCGACGCCGTCCGCGCGCAGGGCCGTGGCCAGGCGTTCGCCGTTGGCGGCGGTGCGGTTGGCGACGACGACCTCGCCGATGCCGGCGCGGCGCAGGTGCGCGGCGGCCAGGCCGCCCATCGAGCCCGCGCCGACGATCAGCGCCTTGCGCCCGTCGAGGCCCGCCGTGCCGCCCGAGGCACGCCGCAGCACCTCGTCCGCGTCTCTCAGCGCCTCGGAGACGACGGACGCGCCGGCGTGGTCGATGTCGGTGTCGGTGTGCACGCGCTTGCCGACCCGCAACGCGCGCTGGATCAGCTCGTGCAGCGTGCGGCCGACCACGCCCGCCTCGTCGGCGGCGTTGTACGAGTTGCGCAGCTGACCGAGGATCTGGGCCTCGCCGACCACCATCGAGTCCAGGCCGCCGGCCACCGAGAACAGGTGCTCGACCGCGGCGGCCGAGTAGTGCACGTACAGGTGTTCGAACAGCTCGACGGGCTCGGCGCCGGCCTGGCGGGCCAGCACCTCGACAACCTCGTTCATGCCGCCGTGGAACGTCTCGACGACCGCGTACACCTCGACCCGGTTGCAGGTCGACAGGAGCACGGCCTCGGACACGCTCGGCGCCTTCAGCAGCTGGTCGAGGACCTTGAGGCGGTCGGCGTCGGCCACGGCGACGCGCTCCAGCACGGGAACCGGGGTGGTCCGGTGGGAAAGCCCGACGACAAGGATGCTCATGCCGTCACCACCGATCGGCTCACTACCCGCACGATCACGGGCGAATCACCACCCCGTCCACACCGATGCCGTTGACCACGTCGCCGGCGGCCTCGTCAGCCCGTCGCGCCACGTGGAACGACAGGATCTGCATTTCGACCGCCAGGTCGACCTTGCGCACTTCGACGTAGTCCGGCACTTGGAGCACGACGGGTGCGAAGTTCAGGATGCACTGGACTCCGGCGGATACCAAACGGTCGCAGACCGCCTGAGCTGCCTGCGGCGGTGTCGCGATGACGCCGATCGACACCTCGCGTTCCGCGCAGACCGTCGTGATGTCGTCGATGTGGTTGACCGGTATGCCGCCTACCGGCACTCCCGTCAGATCCGGGTCGACGTCGAACAGCGCGCCGACCGGGAAACCGCGGCTCGGAAAGCCGCCGTAATTCGCGAGCGCGTGACCAAGATTACCGATCCCGACGACCGCGACCGAGTGCTTGCGGGTGAGGCCGAGGATCCGCTCGATGTGACCCACCAGCACCTCGACGTCGTAGCCGACGCCGCGCGTGCCGTACGAGCCGATGTAGGAGAGGTCCTTGCGGAGCTTCGCCGAGTTGACCCCGGCCGCACCCGCCAGTTCCTCGCTGGAGATCGTCGTCACGCCCTGCTCGACCATGCCGGACAGGACGCGGAGGTAGACCGCGAGCCGCGCCACCGCCGCCTCGGGGATCGCGCGGGCCCGCTCCCGGACGTCGGCGGGCGCTTCCGCTCCGGCCACCCCCGGGCGGGTCACGACACCGTCACCCTCGCCCCGCTGAGCCGCCACGCTGGTACTCCTCGACATCCGTCGCACTGACCCGCCGGGCACCTTCACCAGCGGTGTGATGCACCCACCGTACCGCTTGTGAACGCTTGCACAAAGTTGACGGTCCGGACCCCTGCCTGCGTCGTCGGCTCCCGGAACGCCTTTGCGCTCCCCGTCTCACGTTGGGGTGAACCCCGCAGGTCCGGGCGTGTCATTCGACGGTGAAGAAGACCGAGTGCCAGCCGGTCGCGCCGTCCGGCAGGGGGTCGAGGCGGGCCTGGGGCTGGGTGGCACCGGCCTTGTCGGTGGCGCGTGACTCGATCGTGTGGCCGCCGCGCGGCAGGTCGAGTTCGACCCGCCACATCCGCCAGGTCGAGTCGCTGACGTCGGCGGACAGCGCCGCGGTCCGCCACGGGCCGTTGTCGACCCGGACCTCCACCCGGGCCACGCCGGTGGGCTGGGCCCACGCCACGCCGGTCGCCACGACCCGGCCGGACACCTTCGACTGGCGCCGGGGGCTGTCGATCCGGGACATCACCTTCACCGGCGCCTCCCGCGCCCACCGGCGCTCCAGCCAGTACGCCTGCCGGTCGGCGAACGTGGTCAGCTCCAGGTCGACCACCCACTTCGTGGCCGAGACGTAGCCGTACAGGCCGGGCACGACCAGCCGGGCCGGGAAGCCGTGCTCCACCGGCAGCGGCTCGCCGTTCATGCCCAGCGCGATCAGCGCGCCCCGGTCCGGCTCCAGCACCACGGCGGTCGGCGTGCCCGCCGTCCAGCCGTCCACGCTGGTGGAGAACAGCTGGTCGGCGTCCAGGTGCACGCCCGCCTCCAGCAGCACGTCGCGCAGCGGCACGCCGACGAAGTTCGCGGTGGAGATGTACGGCCCGCCGACCTCGTTGGACACGCAGACCAGGGTGACGGCGCGTTCCACCAGGTCACGCCGCCGCAGGTCGTCGTAGCGGAGGGTCAGCTCGCGGTCGACCATGCCGTGCACCCGCAGCACCCAGTCCTCGGCGCGCACCCTCGGCACGCTCAGGGCCGTGTCGATCCGGTAGAAGTCCTCGTTCGGGGTGATGAACGTCGGCGTGCCTTCGGCGGCGAAGTCCGCGTCCGCCGGGATCGCCGGCGCTGGTGCGCTGGGCGTGAGGTCGCCGACGGCACGACGGGACGCTTCGACGTCCACCCGGCCGCCGATCAGCTGCCCCGTGAGGCCGACCAGCCCGGTGCCGACCACCGTCGCGCCCGACGCGATGAGGAACGTGCGCCTGCCCTCGACGGTCGAGGTCTCCGACGCCTTGCCGTGCAGCCACCGGAAGACCGCGACCCCGGCGGCGAGGCTCGCGATCGGGGCGAGGACGCCGAGTTGTCCCAGGTCGGGCCGGTAGAGCACGGCGACGACGCCGAGCAGGCCGATCACCACCGCCAGGACCGTGCCGGGCGTAGGGGAACGGCGCGAGAGCAGCCCGGCGACCGCGGCCAGAACGACGAGCACCACCGCCATGCCGAGCAGCAGCACGAGCTTGTCGGAGGTGCCGAAGGCGCGGACCGCGAAGTCCTTCACCGCGCTCGGGGTGAAGTCGATCGCGGTGTTGCCCACGGCGAGGAACGGCGAGGCCGACGGCCCGACCAGCCCCGCGACGAGGTGCCCGGCGGCGAGGGCGGCGGCCACGCCGACGATTCCGATGAGGGCGGCGGTCCAGCGGTTCATGAGTCGATTCGACACCCGATGGCGGCCGGTGCGCCGATTTCGTAAGCGCCCGGTAATCGCCCGCCGGCGGCGTCAGCGCAGGGCGGCCCGCAGCCGGTCCTCCTCGACGGACCAGTACCCGTGCTCCTCGCCGTCGACCAGGATCACCGGCACCCGGTCGCCGTACTCGGCGCGCAGCTCGCGGTCCGCGTCGACGTCCTGGACGTCCCACGGCACGCCCAGCTCGCCGCAGATCCGCTCCAGGTCGGCTTTGGCCTGCTCACAGGCGTGGCAGTCGACCCGGCTCATCAAGGTGACGTGGTGGCTCACGCCGTTCAGGCTAGGGGTTGCCGCAGCCGGGACCGCGCCAGCTTCCCCGTCGGCGAGTGCGGCAGGGTGTTGGCGAACTCGACCACCGTCGGCACCTTGAACTTCGCCAGCCGCCCGGCGCAGTGGTCCCGCACCGCGTCCTCGGTCAGCTCGGCGCCCTCGGCCGGCACCACCACGACCTTGACCGCCTCGCCGGTCCGCTCGTCCGGCACGCCGACCGCCGCCGCCTCGGCCACCCCGTCCAGCTCGGCCAAAACGTGCTCGACCTCGTGCGGGTAGACGTTGAAGCCGTTGACGATGATCAGGTCGTTGGCCCGGTCGACCAGGTGCAGGTCGCCCTCCTCGTCCAGGTAGCCGACGTCGCCGGTGCGGAACCAGCCGTCGGCGTCCGGGCCGTGCGCGCCGTCCGGCCAGTACCCGCTGAACAGGTTGTCGCCCCTGGCCGCGACCAGGCCGGTGCCGGGCTCGTCCTCGTCCTGGTCGAGCGGACGGCCGTCGGTGTCGACGAGGCGCACCTCCACGCCCGGCAGCGCCCGGCCGACCGAACCGCCCTTCGGCACGCCGCCGGCCAGCGTCGTGGTCAGCACCGGGCCCGTCTCGGTGAGCCCGTAGCCCTCGTAGACGGGCAGGCCGACCGCCTCGCGCATGGCGTCCAGCAGGCCGGGCGCCAGCGGCGCGGCACCGGACGTGAAGAGGCGGACCGTGGCCAGGTCCTCGCGCAGCCGGTCCACCGGCCGGGTCAGGATCGCCGCGTACATCGGGGGCACGCCGACCACCGTGGTCACCCGGTGCTCGCGGATCGCGGTCAGCGCCGCGTCCGGGTCGAACCGCTCCAGCAGCACGGCCGTCGCGCCCGCGCCCGCGACCTGGAGCAGCCCCGGGCCGAGCCCGTAGACGTGGAACAGCGGCAGCGCCAGCAGCACCCGGTCGCCCGGCGTCACGGGGGCGGGACGCAGGGACGCGCACTGCCGGACGTTCGCCAGCAGCGCCCGGTGCGAGAGCATCGCGCCGCGCGGTGCGCCGGACGTGCCGGAGGTGTAGCCGAGCACCGCCAGGTCCTCGCCCGAGCCGATGGCGGCGAACTCCTCGCCGGGCTCCGCGGTCGGGTCCGCGGTCGGGGCGGGCAGCACCTCGACGTCCGCGCCGCCGCCGTCACCGACGAGCAGCTTCGCGCCGCTGTCCGCGACCAGTCTTTGCAGCTCACGGGCCGGTTGTCCCGGTCCGGCCGGAACGAGGACACCTCCGGCGCGCAGCACGCCGAACACCGCGACGCAGTACGCGACACCGGCCGGCAGCCGCACGACCACCCGGTCGCCCGGCTCCACGCCCGCACGCGCCAGGCGGTGCGCCTCGGCGTCGACGGCGGCGTCGAGTTCGGCCCAGGTGTGGCTGGTCGGGGCACTCCGATCGCCGGAGGCCGTGACATCGACCAGTGCGACGTGCTTGGGTCCACGGTGCGCGGAAGCGCGAACCAGGTCGGCGATGTTGCTTGCGGAAGTGGTCAACATGACCTCCTGGTGAACCACAGCGGATCTCCGCGCAGTCTGTCACGCGGGAGCGGCGTCACGCAGTGGCTCCGCCCCCGTCCCCGATTCGACCCCACTTGCCGCTACCTACTACGGAGTAACAACACGTATGCTGCCGGCACGGCGACCCTGTGGAGGTGCCGCGAGCCGATGACCGCACGGGCACGCGAGAACTCCGTCCGAACGATCCGGACGCTGCGCTCCAGGTGGAGCGCGGGAGGGCAGTCCAGCACGATCGAGAGCGTGGAGAGCAACGCGGCGACCGAGCCGTGGAACCTGGTCCGCGCCGCTCAGGGCGGCGACACGGACGCGTTCGGCGCGCTCTACGACCGGTACGTCGACGTGGTGTACCGGTACGTGCTGTTCCGGGTCGGCGACCGCACGCTCGCGGAGGACGTCACCAGTGAGACGTTCCTGCGCGCGCTCCGCAGCATCGGGTCGATCAGCTACCAGGGCCGCGACGTCGGCGCCTGGTTCGTCACGATCGCGCGGAACATCGTCTTCGACCACGTGAAATCCAGCCGGTACCGGTTGGAGGTCACGACGGCCGAACTCGCGGACAACCGCGAGGTCACCGACGGCCCCGAGCAGGAAGTCCTCACCGACGCCACGAACGCCGAACTGCTCCGCTGCGTCGCCCAACTGGGCGACGACCAGCGCGAATGCATCACCCTTCGGTTCATCCAGGGGTTGTCCGTGGCGGAGACGGCGGCCAGGATGGGCCGCAACGAGGGTGCGATCAAGGCCCTCCAGCACCGAGCGGTGCGCCGGTTGGCCCAACTGCTGCCCACGTGGCTGCGGTGACCGCCGTCGCACCGCTCGTGCCCGCGTAACCCCGGGCCGTCCCGGGTCGTTACTCGGGCAGGATCCTCGGCGCACGGTCGTCGGGACGGTGCGGGACGGTTGGCCAGCGGGATGGTGGGCAGAGGTATCACGCCGCTATGGCGTCACAGGCAGCGCGAGCAGTTCGCCCGCGCCATCGACGCACGCCCCGATCCGGCCCGCCCCGGTGCCGTCGAGCCCGACCCGGCGGGCGGTGAGTTCGCCGAAGAGCTGGCCGTGGTCGCACTGCTGCGGAAAGCCGCAGTCACGAGCGGACCGGACGAGGCCGCGAAGGCCCGGATGCGGGCCAGGGTGCTCGGCGCGACCGCACCGCCGCCCACCAAGTTCGACCAGCCCAAGGAAGAGCTGCGCCGGCACCGCACGGGAGCCCGCGGCCGATTAGCGGTGGCCCTCGCCGCCGCGCTGTGCCTGCTGCTGTCGCTGACCGGGATGAGCCTGCTGCTCAGCCAGGACGCGCTGCCGGGTGACGCGCTGTACGGCGTCAAGCGCACCGCCGAGACGGCTTCGCTCGGCCTCACCTTCGGCGAGGAGTCGAAGGGCTACAAGCGCCTGGAGTTCGCCGCCGCGCGCGTCGCGGAGCTGGAGACGCTGGTCGACCGGTACCGCGAGCCCGCCGGCGGACCGCTCGGCGGCTACCTGACCGCGCTGACCGACTTCGACGCCGACGCCGCGGCCGGTTCCCGCGTGCTGGCCGCGTTCGGGTCGAACTCGGATCAGCGCGCCCTAGCGGAGCTGCGCGATTGGGCTCTCGCGCAGGAGACCCGGCTGGCCGGGCTGCGGGCCGCGCTGCCCGCCGAGGCCGCCGATCGGGCCGGGACGTCGCTGGATCTGCTCGACCGGATCGCCCAGCGCGCGTCCGCGTTGCAGGCCCGGACGGACTGCGTGTCCGTGACCTCGGGGCAGGTCGACCAGGTCGGCCCGGTGCCGGCCGAGGACGAGTGCGTGCCCCAGCCGGTGGTGCCCGGCACGGCACCGGAACACCGGCCGTCCGCACCCGACGCCACGTCCGCCGTCGCGCCGACCACGTCCGGCGGTGTGCCCGGCGGCACGTCGACCGGCGTGCCGAGCGTCGGGGTGCCGCCTTCGACGCTGACGACGCCGTCCGCGCCGTCGATCTCCACGAGCGGTCCGGCGCTGCCCGTACCCACGTTGCCGCTCCCGTCGCTGCCCCTGCCCGGCCTCGGCGGCTGATCGCTACCCTGTCCCCATCGGACCGCGGGAGGCGCTGACGTGGTGAAAAGGCGTGTGGTGGAGGGCTCGGCCGAGCGGGAGAGACTCGCCGCGCTGGCCGGTGAGGCTTCGGCCGCTGCCGCGCTGGCGGTGGTCGGCCCGCCTGGGAGCGCGTCCACCGACCTCACCGCGGCGGCTTTCTTCGACGTCGACAACACGATGATGATGGGCGCGTCGATCTTCCACTTCGCCCGCGGGCTCGCCGCGCGCAAGTACTTCAAGAACTCCGACCTGGCCGGGTTCGCGTGGCAGCAGCTCAAGTTCCGGGTCGGTGGGCGGGAGGACCCGCAGAGCGTCGCCGCGTCCCGCGAGCAGGCGTTGTCGTTCGTGGCCGGCCGGTCGGTGGCGGAGTTGGTCTCGCTCGGCGAGGAGATCTACGACGAGCTGATGGCGGACCGGATCTGGACCGGCACGCAGGCGTTGGCGCAGATGCACCTGGACGCCGGGCAGCGGGTGTGGCTGGTGACGGCGACGCCGGTGGAGCTGGCGCAGATCATCGCCAAGCGGCTGGGGCTGACGGGTGCGCTGGGGACGGTGTCGGAGAACACCGACGGCATCTACACCGGTCGGCTGGTCGGCGACCTGCTGCACGGTCGGGCGAAGGCGCACGCGGTGCGGGCGCTGGCGGCGAAGGAAGGGCTCGACCTGCGGCGGTGCACGGCGTACTCGGACTCGGTGAACGACGTGCCGATGCTGTCGGTGGTCGGCACGGCGGTCGCGGTGAACCCGGACTCGGGACTCCGCGAGACCGCCCGCAAGCGGGGCTGGGAGATCCGCGACTTCCGCACCGGCCGCAAGGCGGCGAAGATCGGCGTCCCGTCGGTCCTGGGCGCGGGCGCCCTCGCGGGCGCGGTAGCCGCCACCCTCGCCTACCGCCGCCGCGACCGCTGACCCCGCCCACAACCGCCGACCGCCGACCGCCGACCGCCCCACCCTGCCTGCACACCGCGCTGCCTGCCCACCGCGCTGCCGCTGCCTCCCGCCGGCACTAGGCCGGACTCAGCCACTGCGCTGCCGCTGCCTCCCGCCGGCACTAGGCCGGACTCAGCCCACTGCGCTGCCGTGCCCCGCCGACACCCGGGCCGGTACTCAGCCCAGGAAGACGTTCCGACGCTGCGTGAGCAGTCGGTACAGGGTCTGCTGGATGGTCTCCCGCACCTGGTCGGTCAGGTTGAACACCAGCATCGGGTCGTCCGCCGCGTGCTCGCCGTACACGTCCGTCCGGATCGGCTCGCCGAACTCGATGTACCACTTCGACGGCAACGGGATGGCGCCCAGCGGCCCGAGCAACGGGAAGAACGGCGTCACCGGGAAGTACGGCAGCCCCAGCAGCCTCGCCAGCGACCTGATGTCGCCGATCTTCGGGTAGATCTCCTCCGCGCCCACGATCGAGCACGGGATGATCGGCACACCGGTGTTCAGCGCCGCCGACACGAACCCGCCCCGCCCGAACCGCTGGAGCTTGTACCGGTCCTTGAACGGCTTCCCGATGCCCTTGAAGCCCTCCGGCCACACGCCGACCAGCTCACCGGAGCCGAGCAGCCGTTCCGCGTCCGGGTTGCACGCCAGCGTCTGCCCCGACTTGCGCGCCAGCGCACCCAGCACCGACGTCTTGAACACCAGGTCCGCGCCCAGCATCCGCAGGTGACGGTGCTTCGGGTGGTCCGCCCGCATCGCGAACGCAGTCATCGTCGCGTCCAGCGGCAGCGTGCCGGAGTGGTTGGCGACGATCAGCGCGCCGCCCTCGCCCGGCACGTTGTGCATGCCGATCGTCTCCACCCGGAACCACTTCTCGTACAGCGGCCGGAGCGGCGGCATCAGGACGTGGTCGGTCAAGTCGGGGTCGAAGCCGAACTCGTCCACCTCGTAGTCGCCCTGGAGGCGTCTGCGGGCGAACGTCAGCAGCTCCGCCAGACGCCGCTCCCACGCTGCGGGCTCACGCCCCGGCTCCCCCGACAGCTCCTCCGGCACTTCGTCCGCGGGCTCGGGAACGACGGCCGGGGGTCGCGCCTGGACCGCGCCGCGCCGTCGTCGGGGTGCCTCCCGGTCCGCACCGTGCAGCGGGATCACCCGTGCCTCTGCCACCGCGTCCACCTCCTCGCCGTCCACCGGCGCCTAACGGAACCTGGCGGCCAGGTCGAGCACGCCCCGCTCGACCGAAGCCACCACCTCGGGATCGATCAGCGGACGCAGGGCGCGCCCGCTCACGTAGTCGTCGAACGCCTGCTGGGTCGTCCACCTCGGGGTGAAGCCGAACTCCTGCTTCAGCAGCGTCGTGTCCACCACCCGGCCCCAGTTGAGGAACCTCATCTGGTCCGGGGAGAAGTCCACCAGCCTGGCACCGCGGAACAACCTGCCCACGGTCGGCACCGACGCGCTCGGCACCCGCAGGTTGACCCGCCCGGCCCGGCGGATGGCCTGGGACAGCATCAGCACGCCGTCACCGCCCACGTTGTACACGCCGGGCAGGTCGTGCAGCGCCGCCCGTTCCAGGACGGCCAGCGCGTCCTCGGAGTGCAGCAACTGCACCCTGGCGTCGTAGCCCAGCACCGTCGGCACGACCGGCAGGGCGAAGTACCTGGTCAGCACCGTGTCGATGCGCGGGCCGATGAAGTTGGTGAACCTCAGCGCGGTGACGTCGACGTCCGGCCGGCGCCGGGCGAACCCGCGCACGTACCCCTCGACCTCGACCGCGTCCTTGGCGTACCCGCTGGACGGCAGGTCCTTCGGCCCCATGTCCTCGGTGAACACCGCCGGGTCGCGTGAACTCGACCCGTACACCGCGCTGGTCGACTTCACCACCAGCTTGCGCACGTGCGGCGACTTCTGGCACGCGGCCAGCAGCTGCATCGTGCCGATGACGTTCATCTCCTTCATCGCGGTGCGGCCGGTCGGCCCGGCCGGGTTCGCGGTCACCGACGCGTGCACGACCGTGTCGACCTGCGCGGTGGCGATGACCTTGGCGATGAGGGGGTTGCGGATGTCGGCGCGCACGAACTCGGCGCGGCCCATGCGGCGCAGCAGGTCACGCGACGGCGGCTCGGTGTCGACGCCGAGGACCCGGTCGACGTCCGGGTTCGCCGCGAAGCGCGCGGCGAGGTGACCGCCGAGGAACCGGCTGCAACCGGTGACGAGAACGACCTTGGGCGCCATGCGACTCCCTGTGCGGGTGGTGCGACTCGTCGATGCTAGCCGGGAACCGGAGGCGACCCGGGACGAGGAGCGGCGTCTTGACGCAGGTCACCAGGGCTTCACCGGACAATCACCCGGATGGCGGCTCCGACGGCCGGTGCGCGCGGGCCGGGATGGCCGGTGCGCGCGGGCCGGGGCGGCCGGTGCGCGCGGGCCGGGGCGGAACGACAACACCGCCAGTCCCACGGCTGGTCGCCGGGGGACTGGCGGTGCGAGAACCCGCAGGGGTTACTTGCCGCGCTTCCTGCGCTGGACCCGCGTCTTGCGCAGCAACTTGCGGTGCTTCTTCTTCGACATGCGCTTGCGGCGCTTCTTGATGACCGAGCCCATGCGGGTTCCTTCACTACTAGACGTTGGTGGTCTCCACGCGCCGGTGGAAACACCCGTCAAGAGGGCGCGCCGACACCAGGCACGAACGGCCTATCACTTTACCCGCCGCTCCGAGCCCGGCCTCACCCGGCGTCGAAGTAGGCGTTCCGCAGGTACTCGTGGACCGCCTTCTCCGGCACCCTGAACGACTTGCCGACGCGCACCGCCGTCAGCTCACCGGAGTGAACCAGCCGGTACACCGTCATCTTCGACACGCGCATCATCAGCGCGACCTCGGCGACCGTCAGGAACCTGACTTGGCCGAGCGACTTCTCCTCCGCAGGCATGGATCACCGCGTCCTTCGACACGCGTCGTGCCGTCGGCTTCCCCACCGACGGTTCGACACGCACGTGCTCCCTTGAGGGTAACGGGACAGGTGGGACTGGTGCGACGGCCAATGGCGGTATCAGTCCGCCTCGTGGTCCCGTCCCAGTTCCACCGAACGGTCGCGAGCTGCTTCGATGGCCGCCAGCATGGCCGCGCGGACGCCGTGCTTCTCCAGCTCGCGGATGGCCATGATGGTGGTGCCGGCGGGTGACGTGACGGCTTCGCGGAGGATGACGGGGTGCTGGTCGCCTTCGTTCAGCATGGTGGCCGCGCCGACCGCCGACTGGATGATGAGCCGGCCCGCGAGGTCGCGCGGGATGCCGAGCAGGATGCCCGCGTCGATCATGGCCTCGACCAGGTAGAAGAAGTAGGCCGGGCCGGAGCCGGACAGGGCCGTGACGGCGTCCTGCTGGCTCTCCGGGACGCGCGCGACCTGGCCGACGGTGCGCAGCAGCTCCTCGACCAGGTTCAGGTGCTCGTCGGTGGCGTACCGGCCGGCCGAGATGGCGCTCATCGCCTCGCCGACGACCATCGGGGTGTTCGGCATGACCCGGACGACGGGGGTGCTGTCGGGGAGCCTGCGCTCGTACAGGGACGTCGGGAGGCCCGCGCACAGCGAGACGACCAGGGTGCCGGGCTTGATCACCGGCGCCAGCTCGTCCAGCAGGGGTTCGATGTCCTGCGGCTTGACCGCGACCACGAGCACGTCGGCCCGCTGCGCGGCGCCCGGCACGTCGAGGCCTTCCACCCCGTACTGCGCCGTCAGCGCTGCCGCGCGGTCCGGGTGCTTCTCGGTGAAGAGCAGCTCGTCGGCCTTGCGGCCCCCTTGCAGGAGCCCGGACAGCAGGGCTTCACCGATCTTGCCAGCCCCCAACACGGCGATGGTCGTCATGCCCCAAGCCTGCCACGCCCACCCCGCGCGAGCCGTACCTCCCGAGCGCGCGAGTCCAACGCCCAAAACCCGTGAGTCCTACGTTCAGAACGCGTGAGTCCTACGTTCAGAACGCGTGAGTCCAACGTTCGGAACACCCGAATTCAACGCTCAGGACGCGGGAGAGCTCCGGTCAGGCACGGCGGGCCGGTCAGCCCGCCGGCGTCAACGCCAGCTGCCGCGCCTGGCACACCAGCCGCCCGGAGGAGTCGATCACCACGGCGTCCTCGTCGAACCACTGCCCGTGCACCGCGCTGCACGACACCCGCACGCGCAGCCACCCCGGCGCCGGGTGCGCCCGCAGCAACGACGTCATCTGCACCGTCGGCGACCACCCGAACCGACCCAGGTTGAACGTCACCGGCATCGAGATGTCCCCGGCGATCAGCGCGAAGTACGGATCCGGCCGCTCACCCAGCGGACGAACCCACAGCCGCAGCACCAACGGGTCGCCCACGCGTCCCTCCAGGAACCCGGCGCCCTCCTTGTCCAGCCGCACGTCGCACACCGACCCGAGCTTGTACACGCCACCGGACCCCGTGGACGCCAGGTCGATCGCGTCGGCGGGCGGCGCGGCGGCCATGTCCGGCAGGTCGACGTAGTCCGGCACGCCGTCGGGCATCCGCCCGACCGTCACCACCGCCTCGACGCAGCTGCGCCCGCGCTGCTCCAGCGACGACGTCACCACGGTCGCCGTCCGCCCGGCCTTGCGCACCTGCGTCCGCAGCAGCACCGGCCCCACCTCCGGCGCGCGCAGGAACTGCGTGCTCACCGCCAGCGGCGCGAGGTCGTCGGGGCCGGGCACCGCCGCCCGCGCGCTGTCCACCGCTGCCCGCGCGACCAGGGCCAGCAGGAACCCGCCGTGCGGCTTGGGACCGACCGTCCACTCGGCGGGCAGGGACGCGGTGTACGTGCCGTCGCCCAGGGGGCGGACCGCACTGGCTACCGAGAAGGACACAGGGCTCCTCACGAACGGCCGACCAGCGAGCGCAGGAAGAAGGCGACGTTCGCCGGCCGTTCGGCGAGCCGGCGCATCAGGTACCCGTACCACTGCTCGCCGAACGGCACGTAGACGCGCACGACGTGCCCCTCCGCCGCGAGGTGCAGCTGCTCGCCGGTGCGGACGCCGTACAGCATCTGGAACTCGAAGTCCTCGACCGCCTTGTCGTACCAGCGGGCGCGTTCGCCGATGATCTCGATCAGCCGCGGGTCGTGGGTGGCGAACATCGGGTAACCGGAGCCGGCCAGCAGGACGTTGGCGCAGCGCACGTAGTTGAGGTCGACCTCGTGCGGGTCGACGTAGGTCACCGACGCGGGTTCGGCGTACGCGCCCTTGCACAGCCGGACGCGGGTGTCCGCGAGCTCGCGGCAGTCGTCCAGGGTGCGGCGCAGGTACGCCTGGAGCACCGTGCCGACCGTCGGCCAGTGGCGGCGCAGTTCGGCGAGCACGCGCAGGGTGGCGTCGGTGGTGGTGTGGTCTTCCATGTCGACGGTGACCGTGGTGGCGGCTTGTTCGGCCGCCGCGCAGATGCGGGACGCGTTGTCCAGCGCCGAGGTCTCGCTCAGGGCCAGGCCGACGGCGGACAGCTTCACGCTGACTTCGGCGTCGGCGGCCAGACCCACGTCGTGCAGCTGGTCCAGCAGCTCCAGGTACGCGCGCACGGTGCGTTCGGCCGTCGCGCGGTCGGTGGTGTCCTCGCCCAGGTAGTCCAGGGTGACGCGCAGGCTGTGCCGACCGACGAGTTCGCTGGTCGCGTCGATCGCGTCGGTGATCTTCTCGCCGGCCACGAACCGGCGCACGACGTCACGGCTGACCGGCGCGGTCGCGACGACCCGGCGCACCGTGTCGTTGCCCGCAGCCGCGAGGATCAACGTGCGCAACGGATTCACGATCAAGACCCTAGCCGCTGGGGTGAGCCGGAGCGGATGTGGAGTTCGGGGCCGACCTGCCCGACCCGCCTGAACACCGCGTTCACCGTGCGGGAACGCACGACCCACGGTGCCTGAACGGTGAGGGCGCGGTGCCCGAGCACAGGGCGCGCGATGTTCCGAGCGTTGAATTCAGGGGTCCTGAACGTAGGACACGGGTGTTCGGAACGTAGGACTCACGCGTTCTGAACGTAGGACTCACGCGGGGGTCAGAGGTGGAGGCGGGCGAAGAGGAGGGACTCGGCGAGCAGTTCGGCGCGTTCGACGGTGGTGCGGGCGCGACGGGTGTTGACCTCCAGCACGACCTGGCCGGTGAAGCCGGTGCTGGTCAGGTGGGACAGCAGCTCGCCGCACGGCTGAGTGCCCCGCCCCGGCACCAGGTGCTCGTCCTTCGGCAGGCCCGAACCGTCCGCCAGGTGCACGTGGGTGAGCCCGTCGCCCATGCGCTTGGCCAGCTCCATCACGTCCGCGTGCGCGGCCGAAGCGTGCGACAGGTCCAGCGTGTAGTGCCGGTGCCCGACGTCCGTCGGGTCGATCGACGGCCGGAACGCCGTGACCTGCACCGATCGCCCCCGCCCCAGGGCGCGTCGCACCGGGAACATGTTCTCCACCGCGATCGCGACCCCGCTGGCGTCCTCCAACGACGCCACCAGGTCGGCGAACCCGTCCGCGTACTTCCGCTGCCACAGGAACGGCGGGTGCAGCACGACCGTCCGCGCGCCCAGGTCGCTCGCCGCCTGCACGCTCCGCCGCAGCCGCTCGGCCGGGTCGGGCGACCACACCCGCTGGCTGATCAGCAGGCACGGCGCGTGCACGGCCAGCACCGGCACCCCGCTGCTCTTCGCCAGCCGGTCGAGCGCCTTCACGTCCTGGCTGATCGGGTCGGCCCAGACCATGACCTCGACGCCGTCGTAGCCCAGGTCCGCGGCGGCCTGGAACGCGGCGCCCGCGGGTTGCGGCCACACGGCCGCGGTGGACAGCCCGACCGGGATCAAGACTTCACCAGGAGCATCGCCGCCGGCGAGACCGTGACGATCAACCCCACCAGCACGGCCAGGACGGTGGTCTGGAGGTCGTCCGCACGACGGATCTTGCGGACCACCATCACCAGGCCCACGGTCACGCCGAGCGCCACGACCAGCGCCGCGGGGGCGGCAGTGCGCCACAGGAAGCTGAAGCCGAGCCACAGCGCCGCGCCGCCGAGCACGCCGACCGCGAGCTGGCCGATCATGACCAGCCACTCCTTGCCGGCCGAGCGCTCGACCGGCTCCTCGTCGTCCTCGACGTCGGCCAGCCCGGCGGGCTCGTCCTCGAAGTCACGCCGCTGGGACTCGCGCCGCTCGGGCTCGCGCCGCGGGAAGTCACGGCGCTGGTAGTCGTCGGCGGCGTCGTCCTCCTCGTCCAGGTCGACGTACTGGTGGAACTGGGTGCTCTCCTGCTCCGCGGCCCCTTCGGGCTCGTCGTCGTCGCCGAACCAGTCCTCGGGGGTCTGGTCGGGGAACGGCTCGGGCAGCCTCGGCGGCGCGGGCGGCACGATCAGCACCGACTCGGTCGGCAACGACTCCAGCGGCACGTTCGGCGTGAGCTTGTCCGTGATGCGCGGCATCACCTCGGTGACCGGCTCCCGCGCGGGCGGCTTCGCCAACGGCGGCGCGCCAGGTGGCGCGACAGGCGGCGCCGGTCGCAGGTTCGACGGCTTGACCTGCGGTTTCGACAGGTTGGGCCGGGACTTCTCAGCCGGGTAGTCGGCCACGATCGGCGGGACGACCCGCGTCTCCTCGGCCGGGTCGACGTCCGGCGCGCGGCGACGGCCGGATTCGGCCTTCGACGGCTCCAGCCGCGAGAGGTCCGGTCTGGACAGCTGTTCGGGCCGGGCTGCCGGCGGCGGCGCGACGGGAGGCGGCGGCGCGACCGGCGGCTGGTAGGCCGTGCGCTCGGTCTCGACGCCTCGCTGCCGCTGCGACCGCGCGGGCGGCGACTGCGGGGGCGACGGAGCCGGTGGCGGCGGCGGTGGTGGCGCAGCGGGCTCGTCGCGGATCGGCATCAGCCGGCCGCTGTCCGAGTTGACCCGGTCGATGATGGCCTGCGGACCGGTCTCCGAGGCCTCTTCGGCACGGCGGCGTCGCCGACGCGGCGTCACCTCGCCGGAGCCCGCGCCGTATTGGGCGAGCAACTCCGCGACGGTGCGCTGGGTCTGCTCCGACTCGCTCTCTCGACTCATCAACTCCACCGTGCCCCGTGGCGGCCAGTCCGTCCAGTGTCACCCGTCGTGCGGGCGCGACCCGGCATGCTGCCCTGGTCCGAGCCATTAGTGTGGTCCAGCCGACGCAGGATGACACCTTCCCGAAGTGCCCAGGGGCAAATCTCCAGCTCGCCGAGTGACAGGGCTCGCATCGTGGCCTCCGCCACGAGAGCCCCCGCGACGAGCTGGTGGGCCCGGCTCGCGCTCACCCCTTCGAGATCGGCCAGGTCGGCCGCGGACATCCGGGAGACGAACGCGACGAGCTGCCGCAGACCGGCGTCCGTGAGCACGCGCCGTGCCTGGGGACCGGCCGACGACGGTGCCGCGCCGGTCAACCGGGCGAGCGTGCGGAACGTCTTCGACGTCGCCACCACCCGGTCGGGCGTGCCCACCCGGCGGATCTTCTTCGCCACCGGCGCCAGCTGCCCGGCCAGCCACTCGGTGGTCTCGTTCACCTCGGCCCGGCTCGGCGGGTCGTTGCGGAACCGGGTCCGGGTCAGCCTGCCCGCGCCGAGCGGCACCGAGAACGCCTCCTCGGGCTCCTCGTCCACGCCGACCGCCAGCTCGAGCGACCCGCCGCCGATGTCCAGGCACAGCAGCCGCCCGGCGGACCACCCGTACCAGCGGCGCACCGCGAGGAACGTGTACCGCGCCTCGTCCTCGCCGGTCAGCACCTGGAGGTCGACGCCGGTCTCGGCGCGCACCCGCTCCAGCACGTCGACGGAGTTGCCCGCCTCGCGCACCGCGGACGTCGCGAACGCCATCAGGTCCTCGCAGCCCAGTCGCTCCGCCGCCGCCTTGGACGCGGCGACGGCGCGCACCAGCTGGTCGGCGCCCGCACGGCCGAGCATGCCGGAGCCGTCCAGCTGCTCCGCGAGGCGCAGCACGGACTTCTCCGAACTCATCGGCGTCGGGTGGGCACCCCGATGAGCGTCCACCACCAAGAGGTGGACGGTGTTGGACCCGACATCAAGCACCCCTAGGCGCACGCGGTGCACCGTACCCGGTCGGGATTGTCAGGATTCGAACTTGTAGCCCAGTCCGCGCACGGTCACCAGGTGACGCGGGGTCGACGGGTCCGGCTCGATCTTCGAGCGCAGCCGCTTGACGTGCACGTCAAGGGTTTTGGTGTCCCCGACGTAGTCCGCGCCCCACACCCGGTCGATCAGTTGGCCACGGGTCAACACCCGGCCGACGTTGCGCAGCAGGTACTCCAGGAGGTCGAACTCCTTCAGCGGGAGGTTCACCTCGCCGCCGTCCACCGTCACCACGTGCCGCTCGACGTCCATCCGCACCGGCCCCGCCTCCAGGACCTGCGGCAACAGCTCCTCGGACTCGCCGCCGCGGCGGAGCACCGCGCGGATCCTGGCGATCAGCTCACGCGCCGAGTACGGCTTCGTCACGTAGTCGTCCGCGCCGAGCTCCAGGCCGACGACCTTGTCGATCTCGCTGTCCCGGGCGGTCACCATGATCACCGGCACGGCGGACCGGGCGCGCAGCTGCTTGCACACGTCCGTGCCGCTCATGCCGGGCAGCATCAGGTCGAGCAGCACGATGTCGGCGCCGTTGCGGTCGAACTCCTCCAACGCCTCCTGGCCGGTGGCCGCGAGCGCCGCGGTGAAGCCCTCCTTGCGCAGCAGGAAGGCGAGCGGATCGGCGAAGGACTCCTCGTCCTCCACGATGAGCACCCTGGTCACAGCTCTCCTCCGTGTTTGCTGACCGCACCGCTCGGCACGGGTCTCGCCGTTTCCTGTCTGGCCGTTTCCTGCTTGGCCAAGTCCTGCCTGGGCAGGTCCTGAGTGGGCTCTTCCTCGTCGGGGTGAGCCGGGATGCGGAGGGTGAACGTGGAACCGGTGCCCGGCAGGCTCCACAGCTTCACCTCGCCGCCGTGGTTGTTGGCGACGTGCTTGACGATGGCCAGCCCGAGCCCGGTGCCGCCCGTCGCGCGGGACCGGGCCTTGTCGACCCGGTAGAAGCGCTCGAACACCCGGATCTGCTGGTCCTCGGCGATGCCGATGCCGCGGTCGGTGACGGCGATCTCGACGAACCCGTCGACGAGCTTGCGGCTGATCGACACCGGGCTGCCCGGCGGCGAGTACGCGACCGCGTTCTCCAGCAGGTTGCTCAACGCCGTGACCAGCAACGTCCGGTCGCCCTCGACCTCGAGGCCGCCGGGCTCGTCGGTGGTGATCTGGATGCCGGCGGACTCGGCGGCCAGCCTGGACCGGCTCAACGCCTCGTCCACGACCACGTCGACGTCCACCCGGCTGAGCTCCGGCAGCTTCTCCGCGCCCTGCAACCGGGACAGCGCGATCAGCTCGGTCACCAGCGTGCCCAGCCGGGTGGCCTCCTGCATCATCTTGGCGCTGAACCGGCGGACCTCCTCCTGATCGTCCGCGGCGTCCAGCACCGCCTCGGCCAGCAGCGCCAGCGCGCCGACCGGTGTCTTCAGCTCGTGGCTGACGTTGGCCACGAAGTCGCGCCTGGTCGCCTCCAGCCGGACCGACTCGGACTCGTCGGTGGCGTCGACCACGACGAACCCCTCGGTCAGCACCTTGACCGTGGCGTGCACGGCCGCCGGTTGGCGTCCCTTCACGACCTCCAGCGTCGACAGGTCGACCGAGATGACGCCGCCGTGGCGGCGGGCCAGCTCGGCGGCCCGCCTGGCCCGGTCGTCCACCCGGTTGTTCCGCACGACGCCCAGCTCTTCGGCACGGGCGTTGTGCAGGACGACGTCGCCGAAACCGTTCAGCACGACGATGCCGTCGGGGGACGAGCGGACGACCATGGCCATCAGATCGGCGACGGTGAGGCCTTTGGGGCGGTTCTCGCCGGGACGCGCACTCGTGCGTCCGATGAGAAACGCCATGCCGCCGATCAGCAGAGCGCCGATCGACAGGACGAAGTAACCCGTTGCGGTCACGAGCGCATCGTAAGCAGGTCAGGGCGGGTACGGCCTAGAGCGGAAGCCTGGTTCGTGACTCCCGCGACATGTCCGGAGGCGATGTTTTCCCTTCGGACGGCCGCAGTTCACCCAATCGTGTCCAATCGGGTCAGGTCCTGTTCGGACAGGTGCAGTTCCGCGGAAGCCAGGTTCTCCTCCAGATGACGCACGGAGGACGTGCCGGGGATCAGGAGCACGTTCGGCGCCCGGTGCAGCAGCCACGCCAGGGCGACCTGGCGGCCGGTCGCCCGGTGCCGGGCGGCGACCTCCTCCAGGACGTCGTGCTGGACCGGCGTGAAGCCGCCGAGCGGGAAGAACGGCACGTACGCGATGCCCTCGGCGGTGGTGCGGTCGAGCACCTTCTCGTCGGTGCGGTCGGCGACGTTGTAGAGGTTCTGCACGCACACCACCGGCGCGATGGCCAACGCCTGGTCCAGGTGGTGCTCCCGGACGTTGCTCAGGCCGAGGTCGCGGATCAGGCCCTGCTCGCGCAGCTCGGCGAGGACGGTGAAGGGCTCTTCGACGGACGCCGGGTCGTGCTCGCCGCCGATCCGGAGGTTGACCACGTCGAGCCGTTCCAGGCCGAGGTGGCGGAGGTTGTCGTGCACGGCGTCACGCAGCTCACGCGGCTCACGCGCGGTGACCCAGCTCGTGTCCGGCGTGCGGCGGTAGCCGACCTTCGTGACGATCGTCAGGCCCTCCGGGTAGGGGTGCAGGGCGGCCTTGATGAGCTCGTTGACCACGTGCGGGCCGTAGAAGTCGCTGGTGTCGATGTGGTCCACGCCCAGCTCGACGGCGCGGCGCAGGACGGCCTTCGCGTTGTCCGGGTCGACGGGCGGGCCGTAGACGCCGGTGCCGGTGAGCTGCATGGCGCCGTAGCCGACTCGGTTCAGGTTCAACATGCGGTCCACGATCGCCGTCCGCGATCACGGCCGCGCCGATTGGCACTTAGCTGCCATGCTCGACGCCATGGGGACGGTGACCGTGGTGCGCGGCGAGGCCGAGCTGTACGAGCGGACGGCGCACCTTTTCGCCGCGACGGAGCAGGAGCTGCTGTGCGCGGCGAACGCGCTGCGCACGTGGACGGGCACCCACCCGCGCACCGGCATCGCGCGGCACCGCCCGGGTCTGCGGGTGCGCAAGCTGTTCCGGCTGAGCACCATGCTCGACCCGAGGTGGGGGCCGCACGCGCGGATCATGGCCGAGCACGGCGCGGACGTGCGGGTCAGCGCGCACGACGTGAACGAGACGATCGTGCTGGACGGCCGGGTGGTGATCCTGGCGGGCGACGAGTCGCACGGCGCGCGCAGCTACAGCGTGATCACGCAGCCCGAGGTGGTGCACGGGATCACGTCGCTGTTCGAGGCGGCGTGGCGGTCCGGGACCGAGCTGGCCGTGCACGAGGCGGACATGGACGAGCTGCGGGCGTTCGCGCCCAGGGTGCTGGACGCGTTGAACAAGGGCTGGACGGACGCGACGGCGGCACGCGCGCTCGGGATGTCCTTGCGCACGTACCGCCGTCGCGTGGCGGAGCTGATGACCGCTCTGGGCGCGTCGTCCCGCTTCCAGGCGGGCGCCCGCGCCCGTGAACTGGGCCTGGTCTGAGTCGAGCCGGGTTACCGGCCCTGGTTGGCCACGGCCTTGATCGCGTCGGCCGCCGCGTCCGGGTCGAGGTACTGACCGCCCGGCTTGAGCGGCTGGAGGTCTTCGTCGAGGTCGTAGCGCAGCGGGATGCCGGTGGGGATGTTCAGGCCCGCGATGGCCTCGTCCGAGACGCCGTCGAGGTGCTTGACGAGGGCGCGCAGCGAGTTGCCGTGCGCGGCGACGAGGACCGTCTTGCCCGCGCGCAGGTCCGGCACGATCTCCGACTCCCAGTACGGGATCATCCGCTTGACCACGTCGAGCAGGCACTCGGTGAGCGGCAGGTCCGGGCCGAGGTCCGCGTAGCGCGGGTCCGCGTCCTGGCTGAACTCGGTGCCGGGCTCGATCGGCGGCGGCGGGGTGTCGTACGAGCGGCGCCAGAGCATGAACTGCTCCTCGCCGAACTCGTCCAGGGTCTGCTTCTTGTTCTTGCCCTGCAGCGCGCCGTAGTGGCGCTCGTTCAGCCGCCAGTCCCGGCGGACCGGGATCCAGTGCCGGTCGGCCGCGTCGAGCGCGAGGTTGGCGGTGCCGATGGCCCGCCGCAACAACGACGTGTGCACCACCTCGGGCAGCACGCCCGCTTCGCGAAGCAGCACGCCGCCGCGCTTCGCCTCGTTCACGCCCTTCTCCGAGAGGGGGACGTCCACCCAGCCGGTGAACAGGTTCTCCGCGTTCCAGACGCTCTCGCCGTGGCGGAGCAGCACCAGGGTTCCGACAGCCATGGCCGTCAGCCTGCCAGATGCGCCCGCCCTGTTCACGAGGGTGGTCGCTGTGAGCTTGATCGGTGCAGCTCGGCGCACCCGGAACGGCTTCGGGGAACGACTCCGGAAACGGCTCCGGGCCAGGCCGCGAACGGCCCGGCCCGGAACTGCCGCAACGATCCGATCAGGTGTTGACGAGGCCGCCGAGGACGCCGCCCGCGACGCCGTTCACCACCTTGCCGAGCACCTGGCTGACGATCGGCACGCCCTCGACGCCGGCGAGACCGCCGAGGCCCGCCTTCTGGTCGACGGTGGCGACGGACTTCGACAGCCCCTGGGTCACGTCGGCCTCGGCCGCGTTGGCTCCCGGCGCCCCGAGCAGGACCACAGCGGTGGCGCCGACCGCGACGGCCAGCTTTCCAAGCATGCGCATGCGTATGTTCTCCGATGTGTGGATGCGTGATTTGCACCCGACATGATTGTGACGACCCGCCGAGCCGGCACGGCGATCAGCCGACAACAACACCATCGGGTGGTAATTGCACCCGTCGGAGGACAAGAACCGTCGATCAGCCCTGTGAGCTGGCCTCCCGTGCCCGGAGGTCCTTGCGGAGGATCTTGCCCGAGGCGGACTTCGGGATCGCCTCGATGAATTCCACCACCCGCACCTTCTTGTGCGGCGCGACCTGGGACGCGACGAACTCCATCACGCCGGCGGCGTCGAGCGACGCATTCTGCTGGAGCACGACGAAAGCCTTCGGGACTTCCTCGCCCTCCTCGTCGCGCACCCCGACGACGGCGGCGTCGGCGATGTCCGGGTGGGTCAGGAGCAGGGCCTCCAGCTCGGCCGGCGGCACCTGGTAGCCCTTGTACTTGATCAGCTCCTTGACCCGGTCCACGATGCTGACCAGACCACCCGCGTCGATCACCGCCACGTCACCGGTGTGGAGCCAGCCGTCGTCGTCCAGCGTCACGGCCGTGGCGTCCGGGTTGTTCAGGTACCCCTTCATCACGTTCGGCCCGCGGCACAGGAGTTCGCCGCGCTCGCCGACGCCGACGTCCTCACCGGTGGCCGGGTCGACGAAGCGGCACTCCATGTTCGGCGCGATCACGCCCACCGTGCCGACCGGGATGTCGTCGCGGCTGTCCGGGATCGCGTGGCTGACCGGGCTCATCTCCGTCATCCCGTAGCCCTGCGACACGCGGCACCCGAGGCGCTTGGCCACGGCCGCCGCCAGGTCCTCGTCCAGCGGCGCGGCGCCGGAGAAGACCGTGCCGATGCCGGACAGGTCGTACTGGTCGACCAGCGGGTGCTTGGCCAACGCCACGGCCACCGGCGGCGCGATGTAGACGCGGTCGGTCCGGTGGTCCTGGATCACCCGCAGGAACTCGGGCAGGTCGAACTTCGGCAGCGTCACCACCGTCGCACCGGCGTTCAGCCCGCAGTTCATCAGCACCTGCATGCCGTAGATGTGGAAGAACGGCAGCACAGCGAGGATCTTCGTCTCGGGACCGACGGCCAGCAGCGGCCCGCACTGGACGATGTTGGCCACCAGGTTCCGGTGGGTCAGCATCACGCCCTTGGCGCGGCCGGTCGTCCCGGACGAGTACGGCAGCACCGCCACGTCCTCGGCCGGGTCGATCGACACCGCCGGCACCGGCGCGTCGTTGGCCAGCAACGACGAGAGGTTCGGGTATCCGTCGGCCTGGTCCAGCACGACGACGTCGGCGACACCGGCCTTCTCGGCGCCCGGCGCGGCGTTGGGCAGCAGCACGGACACCGTGAAGAGCATCTTCGCGCCCGCGTCGGCCAGCTGGTGCGCGACCTCGTCCGCCGTGTACAGGGCGTTGATGGTGGTCGCCGTGGCGCCCGCGCGGAGGATGCCGTGGAACACGACGGCGTAGTACGGGGTGTTCGGGCTCAGGATGCCGACGACGTCGCCCTTGCCGATCCCCTTCGCGGCCAGCGCCGCGGCGAGGCGGTCGACCGCGCCGGCCAGTTGCCGGTAGGTCAGCGACGCGCCCGAGGTGCCGTCGACCAGGGCGACCCGGTCGGCGCGGTCGCCGAGGTCGGCGAACAGGAGCTCGTGCAGCGAGACGTCCGGGACCGCGACATCGGGGAACGGACTGCGGAAGACCATGCGGCTGCCTCATTCATCCGGGGGCCGTGATCCCGTCATCGTGAGTCAACCCACACCGCCGGTCAAGGTCGTCGAAGATCACGCTACGCCGTTACTTAATTCGGCTAAGAACAACACGAATGGACTAGCGCCGGCTCTTGTGGTGATCGCCGGCGATCTGCCAAGTTGGCAGAGCCCCGCAGGTCGGCTCCCACGCACTCCGACGACCGGCGCGGCACGAACCGCGGCTTGCCATCCCCCCGTCGGGCCGCGGCCCGCTCTGGAAAACCGGGCTCCCCCCGCCCGGATCCACCGCAGCGGGGACTGTCGCGGGGCGGCTTGAGCTCGTGAATCCCCCTCTCTCCCAAGCCGCCCCGCGCTCCCGCGCGATGTTGCTCTCAGTAGACTTCTCGCCAGGAACCACTACCCCTATGGGGCTACGGCGTCGCGGCCGTGACTGCGGGTTCCACGGCCGTCCTGCGCCGCCGGCGACGCCACCACAGGTACCCGAACGCGGGCACGCCGAGCACCACCGCGAACGGCAGCACGCCGCCCAGCACCACCAGCAGCCAGCCGAACGCCGCCAGCAACGCCTCCCAACCACCGGCGAACGCGCTCAGGAAGTTGTTCTCCTCCTCCGCCACGACCACCGGCGCGCGCTGCGACGACATCACGACCGTCAACGTCGACATGGCGACTTGACCCTTCAGCGTCTCGTACCGGCGCTGCAACGACTCCAGCTCGGACTGCCGCTTGGTCAGCTCGGCCTCGACGTCGGTGATCTCCGCCGTGGTGGACGCCCGGTCCAGCAGCCCGCGCACCCGCTCCACGCTGGCCCGCTGGTTGGCCAACCGGGCCTCGACGTCCACGACCTGCTCGGTCACGTCCTCGGTCTGCAGCTCACGCCGGGAGACCTCGACGCCCTCCAGCCGGCCGATGGACTCCAGCACCTGGTCCAGCCGGTCGCCGGGCACCTTCACCGTCACCGAAGCGCTCTGCGCCTGCGACCTCTCCTGCGCCGAGTACCCGCCCTCCGCGATGGCCAGGCCCTTGACCTGCGCCAACACCGCGGTGACGTCCGTCGCGCGCAGCTCGACCGTCGCGGTGCGCACGAGCTGCCGGTTCTGCTGCGCCGACGAACCCGCCTGCTGGGCCTCGCCGGCCCCGGCCTTGCCCGCGGACTCCTGCTTCGGCGTCCCGCCGCCCGGCTGCGCGTTCTGCTGCGCCGGCACGGGCGCGGCCATGTCGGCCGCCGACCCCGACGAGGACGAATCCGCTCCGCACCCGGCCAGCGCCACCACCGCGAACGCGGCGACCGCCAGCCCCACCCGTCTGCCCACTTGCCCTCCCTCGGTTCACCGGTGGGACGGGACTCGGGCTCACCGCAGTTGCGCGGGTGCGATCACGATTCGGACACCAGGTGGCGGAACGCCTGGAGGTTGGCCAGCGGCTCGCCGCGCGAGACCCGCCAGTCCCACTCCCGCTGGATGGCGCCGGCGAACCCGATCTCCAGCAGCGTGTTGAAGTCGCCGTCGGCCGCCTCGACCACCTGCCCGAGTACGCGGTCCAGCTCGTCGGGCGTCACGGCGTGCGGCGCGATCCGGCCGACCAGGTAGATGTCACCGGTCGTGTCGATCGTGTAGTGCACGCCGTACAGCTTCGCGTTGCGCCGCAACAAGAACCGGTAGACGTCCTCGTGCGCCTCGTCGGGCTTGCGGCACACGAACGCCTCCACGACCAGCGCGTGCCGGCCGGCCACGAGCCAGCAGTTCGTCTGGAGCTTCTTCGTGCCGGGCAGGGTCACGAAGAACCGGCCCGGTCCCTTGCGGTCGTACCCGAGCTCCCGTTCGTCCAAAGTGGACCGGATGACGTCGTCCAGGTCCTGTTCCGGTTCCCGGCTCAAGCGAACACCTCCTCGCGGAACACATCGCGTGCTTCGGCGTACCCCGCGAGGAGTGAATCAGTCGTCCGGTCCCACGAGAACCTGCGGGCGTGGCCGACCGCGTTGCCGGCCAGCTCCTCCCGGTAGCCGGGGTTCAGCACGACGTCGGACAGCGCCCGCGCCCACGGCTCGGCGTCGTGGCCGTCCACCAGCGCGCCGGACACGCCGTCGCGAACGGCCACCGGCAGCCCGCCGACGGACGCCGCGACGACCGGTGTGCCGCACGCCTGCGCCTCCAGCGCGACCAGGCCGAACGACTCGTTGTAGCTGGGCACGGCGACCACGTCGGCCGCCCGGTAGATCCGCGCCAGGTCCGCGCCGCCCTGCGGTGGCAGGAACCGCACCACGTCGGAGATCCGCAGTTCCGCCGCGAGCCGCACCAGCTGGTCCGGCGTCTTCATGCCCGAGCCGGACGGCCCACCGACGATCAGGACGACCAGCCGCGACCGCAGCGCCGGCTCGCGCGCGAGCATCTCGGCGGCGGCGCGCAGCAGCACGTCCGGCGCCTTCAACGGCTGGATGCGCCCCACGAACGCGAGCACGACGGACTCCGGCCCCAGCCCCAACGCCGACCGCGCGGCCTCCCGGTCGCCCGGCCGGAATCGCTCCAGGTCGACGCCCGGCGGCACCACCAGCACCTTGTCCGGGTCCGCGTCGTACAGCTTGATCAGCTCGGCGGCTTCGACGTCGGTGTTGGCGAGCAGCCGGTCCGCCTCGGTGACGACCTGCTCCTCGCCGATCACCCGCATCCGGGGCTCGGGCGTGTCGGCCGCGGCCAGCGCCAGGTTCTTGACCTTCGCCAGGGTGTGCGCGGTGTGCACCAGCGGCACGGCCCAGCGTTCCCGGGCCAGCCAGCCGACCTGGCCGGACAGCCAGTAGTGGGAGTGGACGACGTCGTAGTGGCCCGGCTCGTGCCGTGCCTCGGCGCGCAGCACGCCCGCGGCGAACGCGCAGAGCTGACCGGGCAGCTCCTCCTTGCCCAGGCCCTCGAACGGGCCCGCCACCACGTGCCTGACCTTCACGCCCGGCGCGAGCTCGGCGACCGGCGGCAGGTCCGACGAGGTGGCCCGGGTGAAGATCTCCACCTCGATGCCGCGCTGCGCCATCCGCGTCGCGGTCTGCACGATGTAGACGTTCATGCCGCCCGCGTCGCCCGTGCCGGGCTGCTCCAGCGGCGAGGTGTGCACGGAGAGCACGGCGACCCGCTTCACCGGGAGACCTCCGCGACGAAGCCGGCCAGGTCGGCGGCGAACCGTTCGGGCTGTTCGAGGAACGGCGCGTGTCCCGTGCGGTCGTAGCGGCGCAAGTCGGCTCCGGGGATCATGGCTGCCGCGTACTCGCCGGCGGCCGGGTCGACCACCTCGTCGGCGGTGCCGTGCACCACCAGTGTCGGCTTGTCGACCGCCTTCAGCACGGCGGCGCTCTCCACGTCGCGCTTGAACATCTCGCGGCGCACCCGCGGCGGGACGCGCAGCGCCGTGCCCAGCATCCGCTGCACCAGCTCGCCGGGGACACCAGGCGCCTGGTCGCGGTAGAACCCGGTCAACGCGGGCACCGCCACCGCCGGGTCCTCCGACAACGAGTCCGGCAGCATGGCCTTCGACAACCGGCCGGTGAGCCCGCCGGGCCGGCCCTCGCCCAGCTCGGTGAGCGCGCCGACCAGCACCACCCCGGACACCCCCGCCGTGCCGTGCGCGCGCAGGTAGTCGGTGATCACCAACCCGCCGTAGGACCAGCCGACCAGCACCGCAGGCCTGCCGACGTGGTCGAGCACCGCGCGCAGGTCGGCGGCCCAGGCGGCCGAGTCGCGGTAGCCGCCCTCGGTGACCTCCGAGTCGCCGTGACCGCGCAGGTCGAGCGCGTACGAGCGGTACGGCGGATCAGGCGGCCACACCTCCCCGGACTGGGCCCAACCGTGCACCAGCACTACCGCCGGGGCGTCCACCGGGCCCGCTTCGCGGACCGCCAGCCGGACGCCACCGGCGTCGAGGAGAGTGTTCTGCACGATCTAGGACAACGCTCGGGTCATCCTGTCGCTTCCCGACGCAAGCGGATTTCTGCCGTGGCAGTCCGTCACAGCGCGGACATGGTCTGCCACTGGGCCCAGGGGATCTGCCAGTCGTACCAGTCGAACTGCGGCGGGAGGGTGGTGATCGAGCCGGTGACCTCGACCGGGTCGCCCACGAGCGCGCTGTCGTAGTACGCCTTGGCGTCGGCCTCCAGCAGGTTCGCGCAGCCGTGCGAGGTGTTGTTCTTGCCGATGTTCGCCGCGTTGTCGTTGTTCTCGTGGATGAACTCGCCGTGGTTGGAGAACCGGACGGCCCACTTCTTCACCACGTTGGTGTAGCCGTAGCGCGGGTTGTCGAAGCTGAACTGCGGGTCCTTCTGCATCACCACGAACGTGCCGTTGGGCGTGGTCAGCTCCGGGTCCGCGTCCTTGCCGAACGACGCCGGGTAGGACGCCACGGTCTGCCCGTCGCGCTGCACCACGAGCTGGTGCGACGGCGTGTCGATCTTCACGACCTGGTTGCGGCCGATGGTGAAGTCGCTGGTCACGTCCGCGCGGCCGAACGCGCCGCCACCGTAGGGGACGCCGTAGAGCTTCGCCTCGACGTGGACCCGGGTGTTCGCGGGCCAGTACTTCTCCGGCCGGTAGTGCACGGCGCGGGAGTTCAGCCAACCCCAGCTGCCCTGCACGCCCGCCGAGTTGGTGACCGTCAGCGCCTTCTCCACGGTGGCCCGGTCGGCGACGTCCGCGTCGAACTCGACCTTGATCGGGACCGCGACACCCATCGTCTGGTTGTCGCCGGGGAACAGCGTGGCGCGCACCTGGACGGCCGGCGTGATGGTGCTGAACGTGCCCGTGAGGTCGACCGGCCTGCCGTCGGTGCCGGTGGCCCGGCCCGCGTACGTGTAGCTCTTGCCGTAGCCCAGCGGCTCGGTGCTCGACCAGGACTTCTTGTCGTCGGCGAGCTTGCCCTTGACGGGCTGCCCCTCGGGGTTGGTGAGCTTGACCTCGTCGATGACGCCCTCGGCCACCGTGACCTGCACCGGCACGGTCACCGGCACGTCGGCCGCGCCGTCGGCGGGCGCGGTGGTGACCTTCGCCACCGGCGGGTTGTCGCCGCCCACCGGTTTGGCCGTGCCCTGTTCCACCTGCGCCGAGCAGCCGGCCAGCAGGGCCAAGCCGACCAGCAGAGCCGCCAATCTCCTGTGCACGTTACGACCTCCCGATCGAAGGACGTCCCGCACGGCGTTCGGTGTGGGTGATCTGCATCACACACCTAGGATCGCCTGCGTGAACCGTCCTATCGCAGTCGTGACCGGAGCCAGCGCGGGCATCGGTGAGGCCACCGCCCGCAGGCTCGCCGCCGAGGGCTTCCACGTGGTGCTGGGCGCCCGGCGGATCGACCGCCTCCAGGCTATCGCGGACGAGATCGGGGGCACGGCGGTCGAGCTGGACGTCACGTCCGCGCCGTCGGTGGAGGCGTTCGTCGACGCCGTCCCCGCCGCCCGGGTGCTGGTCAACAACGCCGGCGGCGCGCGTGGCATGTCCACCGTGGCGCAAGCCGACGAGGAGCACTGGCGGTGGATGTGGGAGACGAACGTGCTGGGCACGCTGCGGGTCACCAAGGGCCTGCTGCCGAAGCTCATCGCCTCCGGTGACGGGCACGTGGTCACCGTGACCTCGGTCGCCGCCTTCGAGGCCTACGACAACGGTTCCGGGTACACGTCGGCCAAGCACGCGCAGTCGGCGCTGCACCGGACGCTGCGCGGTGAGCTGCTGGGGCAGCCGGTGCGGGTGACCGAAATCCTGCCGGGCATGGTGGAGACGGACTTCTCGGTGAACCGGTTCGACGGCGACGCCGAGCGGGCCGCCGCCGTCTACCAGGGCGTGACCCCGCTGACCGCGGACGACGTGGCGGACGTGATCGCGTTCGCGGTGACCAGGCCCTCGCACGTGAACCTCGACCAGATCGTGCTCAAGCCCCGGGCGCAGGCGTCGGCGAGCCGCGTGCACCGGGCGTGAGCAGGTCGACGTCGAGCTGGTCGAGCACCGGGCCGATGGGGTTCGCGAAACCGCGGTGCGGGCTGCCGCCGCAGTAGAGGCCGACCACCCGGTTGCCGTCGTCGAGCAGGACGGCGCCCGAGTCGCCGTGGTCGGCGAACCCCGGCGTCTCGACCCGGATCTGGTCGTACAGGGTGCGGACGCCGATGCCGACGCCGAAGTCCAGCCTGATCACGGCGTCCGTCGAGGCGACCAGGCCTTCGGTGACGGCCGTCGTCCGGCCGCGCTTGCGCACGCGCCGGCCGACCCGCGCCTCGGCTTGGCCCAGCACGGGGCCCAGCCCCACGACGTCCAGCCGCACGCACGGCGTGGTGAGCATGATCGCGGCGGCGTCCACCGCGCCGGCCAGGGCGGCCCGCGCCAGCGCGCCGACGCGGTCGTGCACCGGGTGCCCGCCGTCGACCCGGGACGGGTGCACCATCGGGTCACCGACCGCCCAGGCGTCGTCCACGCAGGCCACGTGGAACGACGTCAGCGCCATGACCATGTGCCGGCGGCGCGGCGTGACGAACGCGCCCAACGTCCCGGCGATCACGTAGTCGTC
This sequence comes from Saccharothrix sp. NRRL B-16314, assembly GCF_000716595.1. Lineage (GTDB taxonomy): Bacteria > Actinomycetota > Actinomycetes > Mycobacteriales > Pseudonocardiaceae > Actinosynnema. The sequence goes on along the minus strand of NZ_JNXC01000001.1, from coordinate 630,894 downwards.
CACTTCGGGGACGTCCGGCGGCACGAACCGGATCGCCCGGCTCGGCCCGATCCCGATCCCGCCCAGCAGCAGCTCGTGCCGCTCCGCCCCGCTCACGCCTTCGGGTGACGCGATGGTGTGGTGCGGCGAGAACGAGTCCTCGACCACGTCGGTCGGCACGCCCAGCACGTCCGGCGGGATGGTGAACTGGGCGGCCGGGCCCTTGCGGCGGACGAACACGACGATGGCCGACTCGCCGGTCGGCCGACCGGCGACGGTCTTCTCGCCGAGGTCCACACCCACCACGCCGGGCCGGCTCAGGAAGTCGTCCTCAACCAGCTTCTTGATCGGCCTGATCGCCGCTCGCTCGTCGTCCGGGTAGGCCATGGCGACCTCCAACGGGTGCCCCTACCACCATGAAACGCGCGGAGTGAGGTTTCGTCACACGCAGTCACCCGTTCGGCTGTCCAGCCGACACGGTGGAGGACGGGCCCGGCAGGTCGCGGCGGCCGGTCCGCGGGCTCACCGCAGGTCGCAGGACACCAACACCGGCTCCGGGCGCAGCTCCACGCCGAACGCCGTCCGCACCCCGTCGCGCACCTCGCGCGCCAGGTCCAGCAGGTCCTCGGTCGACGCCCCGCCGCGGTTCGTCAACGCCAGGGTGTGCTTGCCCGACAGCGCCACCCGACCGCCCGGCCCGCGGTACCCGCGGTGGAAGCCGGCGCGTTCGATCAGCCACGCCGCCGACAGCTTCGAGAACCCGGCGCCCGCCGGGTACGTCGGCACGTCCACGTGCGACCCGAGCCGCTCGGCGATCCGGATCAGCACCCCGGTCAACGTCGAGTCGTCCACCAGCGGGTTGGTGAAGAACGAGCCCGCGCTCCACGTGTCGTGGTCCGTCGCGTCCAGCACCATGCCCTTGCCGCGCCGCAGTTCCAGCACCGCCTTGCGGGCCGCGTCGGCGGGCACCCGGTCGCCCGGCGCCACGCCCAGCACCCGCGCCAGCTCGGCGTACCGGATAGGCGCGGACTGACCGCCCGCCGTCAGCGCGAAGCGTGCCCGCAGCACCACCGCGTGGTCCGTGCCCTTCAGCACGCTCGTCCGGTAGGCCAGCCCCAGCCCGTCGGCGGGCACCTGGTGCACCCGGCCGGTGCGGCGGTCCAGCAGGTCGACCGAGGTCAGCACCTGCGCCACCTCCACGCCGTACGCGCCGACGTTCTGCACGGGCGTCGCGCCGACCAGGCCGGGGATGCCGGACAGGCACTCCAGCCCGCCCAGGCCCTGCGCCACGGCCTCCGCGACGACCGAGTCCCAGTCCTCGCCCGCCTCGACGGTGAGCTGCACCAGCCCGTCGCCCAGCGGGTCGAGCCGACGGCCGGCCGTGCCGACCCGCACCACCGTGCCGGCGAACCCGGCGTCCGCGACCACGAGGTTCGACCCGCCGCCGAGCAGCAGCAGCGGTTCACCGGACGCGTCCAACTCGCGCACGGTCTCGACCAGCTCGGCGGCCGTGGTGGCGCGCGTGAACCTCGCCGCGGGGCCACCGAGCCTGAGCGTGGTGCACTCGGCCAGCGGCACACGGGTACTGGAGGGCGGGGTTGTCACGACCGTGAACGGTAGCCTCCGCGACATGGCACGCCGCATCGAGCACCGAACCACGTCCCGCCGGCCCGCGCGGGACGTGTACGCAGCGCTGGTGGACGAGACGCACCTGCGCGACCGGCTGGCCGCGCTGGGCGGCACGGACCCGGAACTGGTCGCCTTCACGACCACGGGCACGAGCACGTCGTACCAGCTCAAGCAGGGTGTCCCGGCCGACAAGCTGCCGTCGGTGGCACGCGGTCTGCTCGGCGGCGACCTCGTCATCGACCGCGCCGAGTCGTGGACCGAGGCCGGTTACGCGGGCACGGTCGAGGTGACGCTGAACGGCGTTCCGGGCCGGCTGGACGGCACGATCACGCTCGCCGACACCGCGAGTGGGAGTGAACTCACCCTCACGGGTCAGGTAAAAGTAGGCATCCCGCTCATGGGCGGGAAGCTGGAGACGTTGATCGCCGAGCAGGTCGCCCTGCTGCTGGACAAGGAAACCGAGTTCACCGCCGAATGGCTCGATCGCCGCGCCTAGCCGCGGGCCGGGCACGCGCGCTCGGCCTGCCCACGAGGGGCACGACCAACCCGAACCGCCTGCGCCGGGTCGACCGGTGGGTCGCGCACGCCTACCGCGACCTGCTGCTGTCCCACGACCAGCCGCTGGTGGTGGACCTCGGCTACGGGTCGTCGCCCGTCACCACGGTCGAACTGGCCTCCAGGCTCGGCAAGGTCGCCCCGGACGTCCGGGTGCTCGGCCTGGAGCTGGACGCGGACCGGGTCGCCGCGGGCAAGGAGGTCGCCGACCCGCCGCGGCTGGACTTCCGGCGCGGCGGGTTCGAGCTGGCCGGCGCCCGCCCGGTGCTGCTGCGCGCGTTCAACGTGCTGCGCCAGTACACCGAGGAGCAGGCGGCGGAGGCGTGGGACACCATGGTCGGCCGCCTCGCGCCGGGCGGTGTGCTGGTCGAGGGCACGTGCGACGAGATCGGCCGCCGCTGCTCCTGGGTCGCGCTGACCGCCGAAGGACCGCGAACGTTCACGCTGTCGTGCCTGCCCGCCGACCTGGAAGCACCGGGCGACCTGGCCGAACGGCTGCCTAAGGCGTTGATCCACCACAACGTTCCCGGCGAGAAGGTGCACGCGCTGCTGAGCGAGCTGGACGCGTGCTGGGCGACGGCCGCGCCGTTCGCCCCCTACGGGCCGCGTGCCCGCTGGGTGGAGTCGGTGCGGCTGCTGGCCGCGCGCGGCTGGCCGGTGCTGGACGACCGGAAGCGCTGGAGGCTCGGCGAGGTCACCGTGTCGTGGGACGTCGTGAGTCCCTAGGCTGTGTGGAGTGGACCACGCGGACTTCGTGCAGCAGATGAGGACCCAGTACGCAGCACTCCGGGACGCGGCCGTGGCCGCCGGGCCGGACGCGCCGGTGCCGACGTGCCCGGGGTGGACGGTGCGCAACCTGGTCGACCACGTCGCGCGGGTGCACTCGTGGGCGTTGCGGGCCCTGCACACCGCGCCGGGCGCCGAGTGGCCCCACGCCGACGAGCGGCCCGCGGACTGGGACGACCTGCTCCCGTGGTGGGAGGCGAAGTTCGCCGAGCTGGCGGACACGCTGGCCGGCAGCCCGTCGAACACGCCCGCGTGGTCGTTCTCCGAGGCGGAGGACTTCGGCTTCTGGTCCCGCCGGCAGGCGCACGAGACGGCGATCCACCGGCTGGACGCCGAGCACGCCCTGCACGGCTCGGACGTGCCGTCGCTGCTGTTCGACGTGGAGTTCGCGGCGGACGGCGTCGACGAGTACCTGACCCGGATGATGGTGCGCGCCGCCGAGCGCAAGCCGGTCGAACTGGCCGGCCGGGTGCTGTTCCACGCCGCGGACGCCGGTCGTGCCTGGGAGGTGCGGCTCACGCCGGGCGAGCCGCCGGAGGTCGGCCCGATCACCGGTTCGGCCACCGACGAGGACGCCACCGTCGCGGGCACCGCCGACGCGCTGTACCGGGCGGCGTGGGCGCGGCCGAGCGGAGCCATCACATCCGGTGACAGGTCGCTGCTGGACGGGCTGCCGCGACCGTAGATACTTCGGTGGTGTCCCTGCCTGAACGCCGCTACGTGATCACCTTCGGCTGCCGTGACCGGACCGGCATCGTGGCCAGGATCTCCTCGTTCCTGGCGGAGCACGGCGGGTGGATCGTCGAAGCGGCCTACCACACCGACCCGACCACCAGCTGGTTCTTCACCCGCCAGGAGGTCCGGGCGGACTCGCTGCCGTTCGGCGTGGACGAGCTGCGGACCCGGTTCACCGAGGTGGCCCGGGAACTGGGCGCGCTGCCCGGTTCCTGGCGGGTCACGGACACCGCCGAGCGCAAGCGCGTGGTGATCCTGGTGTCGAAGGACAAGCACTGCCTGTACGACCTGCTGGGCCGGGTGGCGGCGCAGGAGCTGGACGTGGACGTGTCGGCGGTCATCGGCAACCACGCTGGGATGGCCTGGATCACCCGCGCGCACGGCATCCCGTTCCACCACGTGCCGTTCCCGGTGAACGACCCGGAGGGCAAGCAGGCGGCGTTCGCGCAGCTGCGGCAGCTGGTCGACGCGCACGAGCCGCACGCGGTGGTGCTGGCGCGGTTCATGCAGATCCTGCCCGCGGAGCTGTGCGCGGACTGGGCCGGGCGGGCGCTGAACATCCACCACAGCTTCCTGCCGTCGTTCGTCGGCGCGCGGCCGTACCACCAGGCGCACAGCCGTGGCGTGAAGCTGATCGGGGCGACCTGCCACTACGTGACGGCGGACCTCGACGAGGGCCCGATCATCGAGCAGGACGTGATCCGGGTGGACCACGCCGACTCGGTCGGCGACATGGTCCGCAAGGGCCGTGACATCGAGAAGGTGGTGCTGGCGCGCGGTCTGCGCTGGCACCTCGAAGACCGGGTGCTGGTGCACGGGAACCAGACCGTCATCTTCTGAGGGCCCGTGCGGGCACCGCGGAAACGGCCGTGCGCGGCCGGCGCGGGTCGTAGGCTGCGCCGGTGCGCACCGAGTTCACCGATCCCGACCAGGTCCGCGCGGCGGGCGACCTGAAGCACGCCGTGCTCGTGGGTCTCGACCTGAGCGACGAAGACCTGGGCGTGCCGATGGACGGCGCGCTGTTCCTCGGCTGCACGCTCTCGCCGGTCGGGCAACGGCGCGCGGCGGCGGCCGGTGCGCTGGTGTTCCCGGCGATCCCGAACCTGCCGTACGACGTGTACCGGTCGCGGCTCTACACGCCGGCCGAGCTGTTCGCCGGGTTCGACCCGGCCGACCCGGTCTCCTACGCGAAGACCCCGGACGCCCTGATCTACCAGCACAGCCGGGCGCAGGGCCACAACCCGGACCCGCTGCACGCGCTGGCCGAACGCCTGCACGACCACGCGATCACCGACGCGTTGGCGGACGCGCTGCTCGGCACTCCGGTCGCGGTGATGGGCGGGCACGCGCTGGGCCGGGACACGGACGGCTACCGGCGGGCCGTGCGGCTGGGCGCGGCGCTCGGCGACGCCGGGTTCACCGTGCTGACCGGCGGCGGACCGGGCGTGATGGAGGCCGTGCCGCTGGGCGTGCGGGTCGGCGTGGACGAGCCGACGCTGAAGGACTTGGCCCGCGCGCCGAAGTTCGGCGACGACGCCGCGTCCATCGGCCGCTGGATCGCCGCGTGCCCCACCGACCTGCCGACGTCCGACCCGTCCGGTTCCGGCAAGCCGCGCACCATCGGCATCCCGACCTGGTTCTACGGCCACGAACCGCCGAACCCGGCGTGCGAGCTGCACGCCAAGTACTTCGCCAACTCGGTGCGCGAAGAGGGCCTGCTCACCGTCGCCACCGGCGGCATCATCTACACGCCGGGCAGCGCGGGCACCGTGCAGGAGGTCTTCCAGGACTACTGCCAGAACCACTACGGCTCGGTCGGCCCGGCCGCGCCGATGGTGTTCCTGGGCAAGGACTTCTGGGTGGACGAGGTGCCGGCCGCACCACTGGTCCGCAAGCTGGCCGAGGGCCGCGAGGCGGAGCGGTGGATCCTCGTCACCGACGACGTCGACGAGGCGGTCAGCTTCCTGCGGGCGTACGCGGCGTGATCACCCGCTCCACCACCTCCGCCGCGTCCAGGCACACGTCCTCGCGGTAGGACCGCCCGATCAGCTGGACGCCGACCGGCAGCCCGTCGACCACCCCGGTCGGCACGGCCACCGCGGGCAGGCCCGCGAAGCTGGTCGCGGTGCACAGCCGCATCGCGCCGGTCACCAGGTCGTGCCCCGCGCGCGAGCGCGACTCCAGCCCCGGCTCGGGCGGCCGCGCGGTGAACACCGGCCCGAGCACCAGCGGGAACCGGTCCAGGAACTCCGCCCACGCCCGCTTCACGCCCAGCAGCACGCCGGTGAGCCGCAGGTACTCGGCGACGTCCACCGGCTCGGCCTTCGCCATCGACAGCTCGATGTACCGGTGGCCTTCCGCGCCGAGCAGCGTGCGCACCACCGGCCAGCTCGGCGTGAACTCGGTCATCAGCATGTGCCCGTACGCCGACAGCGCCTCGTCCAGCATCGGCACGTCGGCCTCGACCACCTCGTACCCGGCGTCCGACAGCACCCCGGCGGCGTCCTCGACCGCGGCCCGCACGACCGGGTCGACCCCCGTGCGGCCGGGATCGGCGACCACGGCCACCCGACGCGGCACCGGCGACCCGGTCAGCGGCACGGGCACCGCCCTCGGGTCGCGCGGCGACGTGCCCGCCAGCGCACCGAACGCCAACCGCAGGTCGCCGACGGTCCGGGCGAGCGGCCCGTCCACCACGAACAGCTGCGCGCCCAGCGGCGGGTCGTCCGGACCGAGCCGGTGGTCGGCCGGGAACCGCCCGTAGGTCGGCTTCAACCCGGCCACGCCGCAGAACGCCGCCGGGATCCGCACCGAACCGCCGGAGTCGTTGCCCAGCCCCAACCCGGCCATACCAGTCGCCACCGCCACCCCGTCACCCCCGCTGGACCCGCCGGGCGTGACGGCCGGGTCCCACGGGTTGACCGTGTCGCCGAACAGCTCGCTGCGCGTGTGCATGCCGGCCAACGTGAGGGTCGGCATGTTCGAGTGGCCGATCGGAATGGCGCCCGCCGCGCGCAGCCGCGCCACCGGCGGCGCGTCCAGCGGTGTCACGAAGTCCTTGAACCGCACCGCTCCGTGCGTCGTCGGCACGCCGCCGATGGCGATGCTCTCCTTCACCGTGAAGGGCACCCCGGCCAACGGCCCGCGCGCGCCGTCGCGGTCGACGTCCGCCGCCTCGGCGATCGCCTGCTCGGCCAACGACCGCGTGATCGCGTTGACCACCGGGTTCACCGCGGCGATCCGCTCCAGGTGGCTCTCCACCAGTTCGACCGCCGTGACCCGGCCCGATCGCACCGCGGCGGCCTGCTCCGCCGCCGTCCAGTCCCACATGACGCCCCCGTTTCGATGCAACTGCATCGGATACTATCCACGGGTGCCCAAGAAGGTCGAATACGAATCCCGACGCAGGCAGATCACCGACGCGGTGTTCCTGCTGGCCGACGAACGCGGCCTCGAAGGCGTGACCCTCAGGGACGTCGCGGCGCGCGCCGACGTGTCGATGGGCGCGGTGCAGCGCTGTTTCCGCACCAGGGACGAGATGCTGCGGTTCGCCCTCGAAGAAGTGGGCAAGCGCGTCCTGGGTCGGGCGGGCGACAGCGCCACCCAGGCCGCACGGGCGATCGCGCTGCCCGAACGCGCCGAAGCCAGGGTGTGGCTCGCGTTCGTCGCGCAGGCCGCCGTCAGCCCGGCGCTCGCGCCCGTCCTGCGCGCGAGCTACGCCGACCTCGAAGCCATGTTCACCCGGCTCCTGGGCGACCGGACCCGGGCACGCACGCTGCTGGCACTGGCCGACGGGCTCACCGCGCACGTGCTCATCGGGCACCTCACGCACGACCAGGCGCGCGAGGTGCTCGACGGTCACCTGACGAGCCGACACCCCACGAGCTGACGCCTAGCGGGCGAGACCTTCGACGACCTCGGCGCCGGGGAGCTTCGCCAGCACCTCGCCGGGCACCAGCAGCTTGCTGCCCCGGACGCCGCTGCCGATCACCAGCTCCGGCGCCGCCGCCACCTCGGGCGACACCAGCACCGGCCAGTCCGCGGGCAGGCCGACGGGCGTGATGCCGCCGTACTCTATGCCGCTGAGCGACACCGCGTCGTCCATCGGCGCGAACGACGCCTTGCGCGCGTCCAACCGACGCCGGACGACACCGTTCACGTCCGCCCGCGTGGTCGCGAGCACGACGCACGCCGCGTACCGGACGGTGTCCCCGCGCCGGCCCGCGACGACGACGCAGTTCGCCGACGCCGCCAGCGGCGAGCCGTAGTGCGCGCAGAACTCGGCCGTGTCCGCCAGCGCGGGATCGATCTCCGCGACCGCGAACCGCGCGCCGTCCGCCATCGCCCGGAGCGCGGCGGCGACCGGAGCGGCCACCAGGTCCGGCCGGTCGAGGGCGGGCACGGGGGTCAGGGTTCCTGCGATCGTCCACACGCCGACCATCCTGCCGGCTCGCCTTGACGTTGACGCTGCGTCAACCTCTAGCGTAATCGGCACAGGGAGGGAGCACGGGAATGGCCTGGTCCATCGCACAGGTGGCGCGGATGTCGAAGGTGACTTCGCGGACGCTGCGGCACTACGACGCGATCGGCCTGCTCGAACCGGCGTGGATCGGCGGCAACGGCTACCGGTACTACGAGCGCGAGCAGCTGCTCAAGCTCCAGCAGATCCTGCTGCTGCGCGACCTGGGTCTCGGCCTCGACACCGTCGGCGAGGTCCTGGACGGGCGGCACCCGGCGGTCGCCGTGCTGCGCAACCACGCGCGGCGGCTGGCCGAGGAGCAGGAGCGGCTGGCGCGGCTGGCCAGGACCGTGTCCCGGACGATCGAGGAACTGGAAGGGGGTTATCGCATGAAGATGGAAGAGTTGTTCGACGGTTTCGACGCCGACCGCCAGGCCCGCTACGAGGCGGAACTGGTGGAGCGCTACGGCGACCAGGCGCAGGAGCACATCGACGAGGGCAAGCGCCGGATGCAGGGCTGGAGCAAGTCCGACGCCGACGGGTTCATGGCGGAGTGGCGGGCGATCTACCAGGCCTACACCGAGCTGTTCGACGCCGGTGTCGCGGTGGACTCGCCGCAGGCGCTGGACGTGACCGACCGGCACTTCCGGTGGCTGAGCCTGAGCTGGACGCCGAACCGGGAGTCGTACACCGGACTGGGGCGGTTGTACGTCGACTCCCCCGAGTTCAAGGCGCAGTTCGACGCGCACGCCGAGGGTTTCGGCGAGTACGTCCGCGACGCCATCGCGGCCTACGCGCAGGCCAGGCTCTAGCGCGGTGTCCACGGGGAGGTGCACATCCCCGTGGACCGGGCGTCGGAACCTTCCAGGCCGTCAGAGACCCTGCAGTCCGAACGCCTTCAACGCCTCGCGGTTGAACGCCGGCAGGTCGTCCGGTTTGCGGCTGGTCACCAGCTTCCAACCGCCGGCGCCGGACACGCACACCTCGCTGTCCTCCCACTCGCCGCCGGCGTTGCGGATGTCCGTGGCGAGGCTCGGGAACGACGTGAGCTTCTTGCCCCGCACCACGTCCGCCTCCACCAGCAGCCACGGCCCGTGGCAGATCGAGGCGACCGGCTTGCCCGCGGCCACGTGCCGCTTCACGAACTGCACCGCGTCGCGGTCCATCCGCAGGAAGTCGGCGTTCGCCACCCCGCCGGGGATCACCACGCCGTCGTAGTCCATCGGGTCCGCGTGCGCGAACGGCACGTCCACGGTGAACGTGTCGGCGGGCGTCAGGTGGTCGAACGCCTGCACCTGCCCCAGTTTGGGCGCGAGCAGCCTCGGCAGCGCACCGGCCTTCTCCACGTGCTGCCAGGGATCGGTCAGCTCGACCTGCTCGATGCCCTCCGTGTCGACCAGGAATGCGATCTTCTTCTGTTCGGCCATGCGCATCGGCTACCCGCGCAGGAAGTCCAGCAACCACCCGCGGACCTCGGCCCGGTGGGTCGTCCAGGACGGCACCAGCTCCAGCCGGCCGTTCGGGAACGCCGCCGCCACCTGCTTGGCCACGTCCTCCGGGTGCAGCGGGTCACGGGTCGCTCCGACGACCAGCACCGGGGCCGTGACCTGGGCCAACGCCGCGCGGTCGGTGAGCGCCACCTGGCCGGGCAGCTCCGCCAGCGCACCGTCCAGGCGGTCGAACGCGAGACGCCGCTCGGCCTGGTAACCGGGCGGGCCGCCGACGGCGGTGATGGCGTCCTCGCGGTCGAGCACCGGCCTCGGCTCGTCCAGCACGGCGGGCAGCAGCAACGCCACCCGGTCGAACGCGGCGGGTTCACCGGCCAGCACGGCGAGCAGCGCGCCGGCGGTCAGCGACACGCCGATCGCTTGCGTCGCACCGGTTTCCCGGGCGACCCCGCGCAGGTCGGCGGCGATCCGCCGGTAGCTCCAGTACCCCTCGGGCGCGTCGGGGGCGTCGCCGTGCGAGGGGAGGGTGACCACGACTTTCGTGCCCGGCAGCCCGGACGTGGGCAGCCGGGCCTCACCGGGTGTCGCGCCGAGGCCGTGTCCGACGAGCGTGACCGGCGTTCCGGAGCCGAAGCTCCGGAACGTCACCACCGGGGGCCGCGCTGGACCTCGATCAGCCGCGGCCGGACGTCGACCACGTACACCGTGACCGCGACCAGCCCGGCCAGCCAGAACATGCCGCCGGCGGAGAACGGGTGGAACAGCAGCAGGGCGAACGTGCCACCGCCGGTGATGCCCAGCCAGGCGGGCTTCGTCATGCGCTCGGCCGCCGTGTACGCGTCTGCCCGCTGCGAGAGGGCGTGCGCGAACGCGAAGACGCCCAGGACCAAGGCGGCGTAGTACGCCACGAACATGACCCAGGCGTCCAGGTAGAGCGGGCTGAAGTCCGGGAATGAGGGCAGCACGAGTTCAGCCTACGTGCGTTCGAGGTCCCCGGTACAGCGGAACGGGGCGCCCCTGGTGGGACGCCCCGAGCCGGTACCGGTCACTTGGTGGTGTCGGTGGGCTTCTTCGCCGCGGCCGGGCGGGTGCCGGTGGCCTTGGGCGTCGTGGCCTTGGTGGTGACGGGCTTGGTCACCGCGGCCGGCTTGCGCGGCGTCGGCGCGGTGCGGTCGGCCGCCTTGCGGGTGGTGTCGCGCACCTCCGCGGCGACGTCACCGCCGACCTCGACGACCGCCTCGGCCAGCTTCTCGCTCGCGTCGTCCAGGTCGCCGGCGACCTTCTCGCCGACCTCGCGGGTGCGGCGGGTGACCTTGCCGAGCACGTCGTCGGCCAGCACGCGGGCGTCGGCGGCGGCGGCCTCGGTGCGCTTCTGCGCGTTCTCGACGGCTTCCTCGACCTGGTGCAGCGCCTTCTGGAACTGCGGCTGGGTGCGCAGCTTCTCCAGCGCCTCCTCGCCGTGCTGGGCGAGGTACTGGTAGAGGTTCAGGGCCGACTGCGTGTACGCGTCGACGACCTTGCGCAGCTCCGCCGGGTCCAGCTTCTCCAGCAGGTCCTTCTTCAGGTCGGCCGACTCGGCGGCGTTGCGCGCCTCCTCGGCGCGCTCGCGGGCCTTGGTCAGCGCCTCGATGACGGCCTTCGCGGCCAGGTCACCGGCGCCGAGGGCGGCGAGCAACGGGGTGCGGGCGGCGGCGACGGCCTGCTCGCCGGCCTTCCGCAGCTCCTCGGTGGTGGGCATGTTCGGCATGGGGATCACTCCTCCGGCTTGGTCTGGTTGGCGGCGGTGTTCTCCCGCCGGAACGACTCGTAGACGTCGAGCAGCACCTGCTTCTGCCGCTCGGTCAGGTCGGGGGCGGTGACGATGGCGTCCGTGAGAGCGCCGCCCTCGCGCTGCTCCAGGATCCCGGCCTCGACGTACAGCGCCTCCGCCGAGATCCGCAGCCCCTTGGCGATCTGCTGCAGGATCTCCGCGCTCGGCTTGCGCAGCCCGCGCTCGATCTGGCTCAGGTACGGGTTGGAGACCCCGGCGAGCTTGGCCAGCTGCCGCAACGAGATCTTCGCGGTGTTGCGCTGCTCGCGGATGTACTCGCCGATGTCGCGGCCGAGATCGGCCACCGCCTTGTCGATGGACTTGTCCAAATTTGCGGCACCTCCTCGATCCGTATTCGACGGTACGCGGGGGTGCTAGCAGTTGCAAGCGTCCTGCTAGCGATCCGGCCGTGTGCTCGACCACAGCGCTACGGTGGTGGGCGTGGACCTCGCGGCAAACCTGCGCGACCAGCTCGTCGACTCGATGGTGGCCGCCGCTGTCATCCGCGATCCGCGCTGGGTGGAGGCGTTTCGGCAGGTCCCGCGGCACGTGTTCCTGCCGGGGTTCTTCGTCCAGCGGCCGGACGGCGCGTGGGAGGCGGTGACGTCCGCGCGCCCGGACCACCTCGCCCTCGTGTACCGGAACGACGTCTGCGTGACCCAGCTCGACGGCGACGACCGGGCGTGGCAGCAAGCACTCGTGAACGACGCCGCCACCGGGGTACCCACCAGCTCGTCGAGCATGCCGACGATCATGGCGATCATGCTGGAGGCCCTGGCCGTCACGCCGGGCGCCCGCGTGCTGGAGATCGGCACCGGCACCGGCTACAACGCGGCACTGCTCTGCCACGTGCTCGGCGACGCCCTGGTGACGTCGATCGACGTGGACGCCGGCGTGCTGGCGCGGGCCGAGGCGAGGCTCGCCGCCGCCGGCTACCACCCGACCTGCGTGGCGGGCGACGGCGAGCAGGGGTACGCGCCCCGTGCGCCTTACGACCGCGTCCTCGGTACGTGCGCCGTGTCCCGGATCCCTCCGGCGTGGCTCGCGCAGACCGCGCCGGGCGGCTTGATCGTCACCACGTTGAACCGCGCCATCGGCGCCGGGCTGGTCCGGCTCACCGTCCACGACGGCCGGGCCACCGGCCGCGTGCTGCTGGAGGACGGCCGGTTCATGCCGCTCCGCGCCCACCGCCAGTCGTGGGCCGACGACGCCCTCCTGGACGCCCTGACCGCGCCGGCGGCCGAATCCCGCACGACCTTGCTGCCGTCACGTGCCGTCGTGGACCCCGCCAGCGGCTTCGAGTTCTTCGCGGGCCTGGCGCTGTCCGAGGTCGCGATCGCGGCCGACCCGATCCGCCTGGTGCACCCCGACGGCTCGTGGGTCCGGCACCGGGGCGCGGTCGTGGACCAGGGCGGACCGCGTGCGCTGTGGGACGAGGCCGAAGCCGCCTACCGCCAGTGGCGGGCCCTCGGCAAACCCCGCCGCCACCAGTTCACCTTCACCGCCACGCCCACCGAGCAGTACTTCGCCCTCGACAAGACCCCGCACACCTGGCCCCTGCCCAGCTCCGACGGGTGAGGCGGGCGGTTCAGTCGAGCAGTTCCTCCAGGAAGCTGCGTCGACGGCGCTGGGGGTGCTGGTAGTCGTAGTACCCGGGCGGGTACGCGGGCGGCGGGGCGGGCGCGGTGCCGGGTGGCGGTTGGTACGGGGGTGGCGCACCGCCGGGCAGGCCGCCGGGCAGCGGGGTGCCGGGCGGCGGCTGGTAGGGCGGCGGCGGACCGGCCGGCTCGACCATCGGCACGGGCATCGCCGGCGGGGGTGCTGGTGCGGCCGGCGCGGGTGTCGCCGGTGCGGGTGCGGCCGGAACGGCGGGCGGCTGCTCGCCGTCCACGGGCTCGGCGGCCTCGACCGGCACCTGACCCTCGACCGGCGCGTGCACGGTCTGGTCCTGCGCCACCGGGACCGCGACCGGAACGGCGGGCACCGGCACAAGGGGCACGGGAACGGGTGCGGGGAGCGGCAGGGGGACGCCTTCCGGCCGGTACGGCTGCGCGTAGTGCGCGCGCTCGGCGGCGATGATCTGTTCCAACTCGCCACCGTCCAAAAAAACGCCCTTGCAGTTCTCGCACTGCTCGATGTGCACGGAACCGCGGCTGATGGTCTGCATCAGGTCCTGGCATTTCGGACAGATCACATCTCCGAGGGTACGCACGACACAGGGGTGACCGTGTCACCACCATCAGTCACAGGTCAGTCATGATGCGTTGGTGTCCAGATTCCGCCAGCGGGCCGTGCTCACCGGGTGCGTGCTGGCCGCCGTGCTCGCCGCGGCCGGCCTGTTCGTCACCGACTACGGCATCGCACCCGAACTGTGGCTGACCGGCCTGGCCCTCGGTTTCCTGGTGCTGCTCGCCGCGCTGGACCCGTGGTTGCACCGCAAGCGCGCCGCGGGTCTGGCCACCGACGACAACCTCGACGCCGCCACGAACGCCCTCGCCAACGCCCTGCACGCGCAGTGGAACGAGGAGTGCCGCGCCCGCGGCCTGCACGACAACCTCCTCGACGTGCACTGGAGCGCCCTGCAAGGCGGTCACGGCGACGGCGGCCCCGGCCACAGCGACGCGGTCGTCCGCGCGTTCCAGCGCAGCCCCCGCCTGGTGTTCCTGGGCGAACCCGGCGCGGGCAAGAGCACCACGGCCATGCTCCTCACCATGGGCCTGCTGGACCGCCGGGCGGACGGGCCGGTGCCGTTCCTGCTCCCCCTGTCCACCTGGGACCCGAACGCGGAGGACGTCCGCACCTGGATGACCCGGCGGCTCTACGAGGACCACCCGGCCCTGCGCAACACCGAGCTGTACGGCAGCTACGCCGGTGACCTGCTGGTCGAGCAGCGCCGCGTGTTCCCGGTGCTGGACGGCCTCGACCAGATCCCGGCCGAGCGCCGCGCCGACGCGCTGGACCGCATCAACCGCGCGTTCCCCGGCGCGCACCCGCTGGTGCTCACCAGCCGCACGGACGAGTTCGCCGAGGCGGGCGTCCCGGTGCAGGGCGCGCAGGTCGTGCAGCTCCAGCCGCTGGACCACGAGGAGGTCGCGGGCTACCTGCGGGCGGTGTCGGACCCGGTGACCGCGGCCCGCTGGGAGCCGATCTTCCTGCACCTGCGCGACGAGCCGGACGGCCGGCTGGCCGAGGCGCTGTCCACGCCGCTCTCGCTGTGGCTGGCGGGCATCGTCTACGGCTACGGCGAGCCGAGCGAACTGCTGGACCGCGGCCGGTTCCCGGATCGCCGCGCGGTCGAGGACCACCTGGTGGACCGGCTGGTCAGCAGCGCGTTCGGCGACCGCGGCATCGCGCACCAGGCCCGTGCGAGCCAGGTCTGGCCGCGCGACAAGGCCACCCGCTGGCTCGCGTTCCTGGCGGTCGCGATGCGCCGGCGCGGTGTGCTCGAACTGGGCTGGTGGGAGCTGCGCCGGTCGGTCGGCGCGGTGTGGCTGGCACTGCTCGGCGCGGTCGTGCTCGGCGCCATCGGCGGGCTCGGCGTCGCCTGGCTGATGGCGTACGCGAGCACGCCGAAGCTGGCCCCGGTCACCGGTCTGGCCGCCGGGCTCGCGGTGGCCGTGGCCGCGCTGCACGCGTCGGGCAACAACCGCGTGCCGAAGCCCCGGCTGGGCGTGTGGCGCAGCCTCCTCGTGGTCAGCGGCGTGCTGGGCACGGCGGCAGGCCTGGTGTTCGGCGCGCTGTACGGGCTGTCCGCGGGCCTGGTCGTCGGGCTGGGCATCGCGGTGGCGGTGGCGCTGCGGTTCACGCTGGCCAGCACCGCCGAGCTGAGCCACCCGTCCAGTCCTCAGTGGACGATGACGCAGGACCGGATCGCGGTGTGGACCGGGTCGCTGGTGCTGGCCGTGGTGTTCGGCGCCGCCGCCGGACTGGTGTTCGGGCCGACCCAGTCGGGCATGGTCGGTCTCGGCCTGGCGTCCGGGCTGATGCTCGGCTTCACCCTGTCCGTGCTGCACCTGCGCTGGTGGTGGTTCACCGTGGCGCGGATCTGGCTGGCGCTGCGCGGCAAGCTGCCGTGGGAGCTGATGGTGTTCCTGGAGGACGCGCGCAAGCTCGGCGTGCTGCGCCAGGCGGGCGCCGCCTACCAGTTCCGGCACGCCTTGGTGCAGGACCGGCTCGCGGGCGCCCGCCCGTCGGAGGTCAAGTCAGACGCTTAGCTTCCGCAGCCTGCTGATCGCCTCGTCCAGCACCTCGTCCCGCTTGCAGAACGCGAACCGCACCAGGTGCCGCCACTCGTCGGG
This sequence comes from Saccharothrix sp. NRRL B-16314, assembly GCF_000716595.1. Classification (GTDB taxonomy): domain Bacteria; phylum Actinomycetota; class Actinomycetes; order Mycobacteriales; family Pseudonocardiaceae; genus Actinosynnema. The sequence goes on along the minus strand of NZ_JNXC01000001.1, from coordinate 615,195 downwards.
GTGATCGGTGAACACCTGCACCGGCACGCCCGCGACGCCGATCCGCTCGGGCAGCTCCCGGCACAGCTGCGCGCCGTCGGTGAAGCCGAGCGGGCGGACGTCCGCGGTGATGAAGTACGTGCCCTCGCTCGGCCGCACCGAGAACCCGGCCCGGGTCAGCCCGTCGGACAGCCGCGACCGCTTGTCCTGCAACGACGTGCGCAGGTCGTCCACCCAGTCCAGCTCGTTGCGCAACGCGTGCGCGACGGCGGGCTGGAACGGCGCCCCGCCCACGAAGGTCAGGAACTGCTTGGCCGCGCGCACCGCGCCGACCAGCTCCGCCGGGCCGCACACCCAGCCGATCTTCCAGCCCGTGCAGTTGAACGACTTGCCCGCGCCGGAGATGGTGACGGTCCGCTCCGCCATGCCCGGGAACGTCGCCAGCGGCACGTGCGTGAGGCCGTCGAACACCAGGTGCTCGTACACCTCGTCGGTGATCGCCACGATGTCGTGCTCGACGCACAGCGCGGCGACGGCGGCCAGTTCCACGTAGTTGAGCACGGTCCCGGTCGGGTTGTGCGGCGAGTTGAGCAGCAACGCCCTGGTCCGCGGCCCGATGGCGGCGCGCAGCGCGTCGACGTCCAGCCCGAGCCGCCCGGTGCCCGGCTCCTCGACCAGGCCGACGGTCCGCCGCGTCGCACCGGCGAGCGCCACGGACGCCGCGTACGAGTCGTAGTAGGGCTCGATGAGCACGACCTCGTCACCGGGCTCCACCAACGCGAGCAACGAGGCCGCGATGGCTTCGGTGGCGCCGACCGTGACGAGGATCTCGGTGTCCGGGTCGTAGTGCGTGCCGTAGCGCGCCCGGTGCTCGGAGATCGCGTGGCGCAGCTCCGGCATGCCCGGACCGGGCGGGTACTGGTTGAGCCCGGCGTCGATCGAAGCCTTGGCCACCTCCAGCATTCCCACCGGGCCGTCGGTGTCCGGGAAGCCCTGCCCGAGGTTCACCGCCCCGGTCCGGTTCGCCAACGCGGTCATCTCCGCGAAGATCGTCGAGGTGAACGGCCGCATCCTGGGGACTAGCGCTGGTACCCGCACAAGCCCGAATCTTCACGGACAATGGCGGCGTGGAGCAACTGACCGCCGCTGACCAGCTCAAGCGCCAGGGCTTGCGCCGGATGAAACTCGTGGCCACCGGCTTCTTCCTGGCCGCGACGGTGATCTTCGTCGTGGCACTGCTGTTCGAGGACGACGGCCCGGCGTGGGTCGGGTACGTCCGCGCCGCGGCCGAGGCGGGCATGGTCGGCGCACTGGCCGACTGGTTCGCCGTGACCGCCCTCTTCCGCAGGCCACTGGGCTTGCCGATCCCGCACACGGCGATCATCCCGACCCGCAAGGACACCTTCGGCGACGCGCTCGGGTCGTTCGTCGGGACGAACTTCCTGTCGGAGGCGGTGGTGCGGGACAAGCTCCGGCGGGTCGGCATCGGCCGGCGCCTCGGCGAGTGGGTCGCCGACCCTGATCACGCCGAACGGGTGACGTCCGAGCTGGCCAACGTCGTGCGGGGCGCGGTCACCGTCCTCCGGGACGACGACGTGCAGGCCGTGGTCGAGCACGCGCTCGTGCGGCGGTTGGTCGACCAGCCGTGGGGTCCGCCGCTGGGCAAGCTGCTCGGGCAGGTCCTCACCGACGGCGCGCACCACAAGCTGGTGGACCTGATCTGCGACCGGGCGTACGACTGGGTCCGGGACAACTACGACAAGGTCATGGGCGTGGTGTCGGACCGGGCGCCGTCGTGGTCGCCGAAGTTCGTGGACTCGCTGCTCGGCGACAAGGTGTACGGCGAGCTGATGGACTTCGCGTGGGCGGTGAAGACCGACCCCAACCACCCGATGCGACTGGCGGTGGACCAGTTCCTGATCGAGTTCGCGGGCGACCTGCGGACCGACCCGGCGACGATGCAGCGGGCCGAGCAGGTCAAGCAGCAGCTCGTGGAGCACCCGGACGTGCAGCGGCTCATCGGGTCGGCCTGGGGCACGGCGAAGAAGATGCTGCTCGACGCGGCCGAGGACCCGTCGTCGGAGCTGCGCAAGCGGGTCCGCGAGGGGCTGATGTCGTTCGGCCGCCGGATGGTGGAGGACGAGTCGATGCGCGCGAAGGTCGACGGGTGGCTCGAGGGCGCGGCGGGGTACGTGGTGACCAACTACCGGGACGAGATCACCACGCTGATCACCGACACGGTCGAGCGCTGGGACGCCGAGGAGACGTCGCGCAAGATCGAGCTCCAGGTGGGCCGCGACCTCCAGTTCATCCGCATCAACGGCACGGTCGTCGGCGCGCTCGCGGGCCTGGTGATCTACACCGTCGCCCAACTGGTCACCTGACCCCCGCGCGAGTCCTACGTCCAGAACACCCGTGTCCTACGTTCAGGACACCCGAATTCAACGCTCAGGACACGCTGAGGGCGCGCCGCTCCCGCCAGTTGCGCGCCTTCTCCCGGTTGCCGCACGTCTGCATCGAGCACCAGGTGCGCGAGCGGTTGCGCGAACGGTCGAAGAACGCCCACCGGCAGTCGTCCGCCTGACAGATCTTGAACCGCTCCCACGACCCGAGGACCGCCAGCCGCGCCGCCGCGCCGAGCACCGCGCCGAGGGCGTCGGTGCTGGACATCGTCGGCACGCCGTGGCTGAGGTCGACGCGGACGAGGCCCGCGGCGGGAGTGGGATCGGGTCCGTCGTGGCGTTCACCCAGCGAGGCTCGCAGCGACGCGCGGGCGGCTCGGACTTCGACCGGATCACCCGCGCGGCCGAGGCCGCGTTCGGTGACCCAGGCGCGCCAGGCGGCGGCGCTGTCCAGGACGTCCGTGCCGAGTTCGAGATCCCGGGTGTTCAGGAAAGCGAGCAGCAGCTCCACATCGTGTTCCGCATCGCCGGCTCGACCCTGCGTGAAAGCCGCGTGGTCCCAGCCGGCCGCCAGACCAGTCACCCCTCCACTGTAGGCGTCGAAAGGTCGCGATGTGGCGAAGTAACCGTCGAACGATTATCACCGGTTAGCCCAATTGTCGGACCGGACGACCACCCGCACTGCGCCGTTCGAGCTATGAATGCTGTGTATACCCGGTGTGTATAGTCCCCCGCATGTCGATCGGACACACCCTGCTGGGCCTGCTCGAAAAGGGCCCGAGCCACGGTTACGACCTGAAGAGGGCCTACGACGAGCGCTTCGGCCATGACCGGCCGCTGCACTACGGGCAGGTCTACACCACGCTCTCGCGCCTGCTCCGCAACGGCCTCGTCGAGGAGGCGGGAGTCGAGTCGGGCGACGGTCCGGAACGCAAGCGGTACGCGATCACGGACGCCGGCGTGACGGACGTGGAGCACTGGCTGGGCACGCCGGAGAAACCGGAGCCCTACCTCCAGAACACGCTCTACGCGAAGGTCGTGCTGGCCCTGCTGTCCGGCCGCAGCGCGGACGAGGTGCTCGACGTCCAGCGCGCCGCCCACCTGGTCTCGATGCGCGAGCTGACCAAGCGCAAGGCCAACGGCGACCTCGCCGACCAGCTGATCTGCGACCACGCCCTGTTCCACCTCGAGGCGGACCTGCGCTGGCTGGAACTCACCGCCGCACGCCTCGGCCGGTTGAAGCGGGCGGTGACCCGATGAGCGACACGGCACCCGACACGACTCCCGACTCGGCACCCGACGTGGCGGCCGACATCACACCGACGGAACCGCACACGACACCCGTCTTGACACCTCACCCCGCACCCGCACCCGCACCCGCACCCGCGAGAACGCTGCTGGAGGCCGTAGGCCTGCACAAGTCGTTCGGCCCGACGCCCGCGCTGGACGGCGCCGGCCTGAGCGTGCGACCGGGCGAAGTGGTGGCCGTGATGGGCCCGTCCGGCTCGGGCAAGTCGACCCTGCTGCACTGCCTGGCCGGCATCCTCACCCCCGACAAGGGCACGGTCCGCTACCGCGACGTCGAGCTGAGCGCGATGGGCGACGGCCCGCGCAGCGAGTTGCGGCGCACCGACTTCGGCTTCGTGTTCCAGTTCGGCCAGCTGGTGCCCGAGCTGACCTGCCTGGAGAACGTCGCCCTCCCGCTCCGGCTCGGTTCGGTGAAGCGCAAGGAGGCCGAGTCGCGGGCCCGCGAGTGGCTGGAACGGCTGGAGGTCGCCGATGTCGCGGACAAGCGCCCCGGCGAGACGTCCGGCGGCCAGGGCCAGCGGGTCGCGGTCGCACGCGCCCTCGTGACCGGACCGCGCGTGGTGTTCGCCGACGAGCCGACGGGCGCGCTGGACTCGCTCAACGGCGAGCGCGTGATGCAGCTGCTGGTGACCGCCGCGCGGGAGACGAACGCCGCGGTCGTCCTCGTGACGCACGAACCGCGCGTGGCCGCGTACTCCGACCGCGAGGTCGTCGTGCGCGACGGCCGTTCCCGCGAGATGGAGCCGATCACGTGAGGCAGTGGGTTTCCGACCTCGCGCTCGGCGTCCGGCTGGCCCTCGGCGGCGGTCGCACGTCGTGGGTCCGGCTCGCGCTGACGGGCGCGGGCATCGGCATCGGGGTCGCCGTGCTGCTGACCGCGGCGTCGGTGCCGACGGTGCTGTCCGAACGCGCCGAGCGGGAGGCCTTGGGCGCGCAGGTCACCGGCGGCACGGCCGACGCGGAGAAGGCGTCCGGCGACGTCCTGTACTCGACGATGTGGTTCACCGCGTACCGCGGCGAGTCGGTCACCGGCTACTTCGTGAAGGGCAGCGGCCCGGACGCACCCGTGCCGCCGGGCATGTCGAGGGTGCCCGGCGACGGCGAGTTGTTCGCGTCGCCCGCGCTGCGCGCGCTGCTGGAGTCGCCGGAAGGCGGGCTGCTGCGCGAGCGGTTCCCGCAGCGGGTGGTCGGCACGATCGGGCAGATCGGCCTCAACGCGCCGAACGACCTGCTGTTCTACGCCGGTGACGCGACCGTCAAGGAGGACGCCGAGACCGCCGTCGTGAGGTTCGGCGGGCAGGTGCACGAACGCACGCTCGACCCGCTGCTGACCTTGCTGATCATGGTGGGCGTGGTCGCGCTGCTGTTCCCGGTGCTGGTGTTCGTCGGGATCAGCACCCGGTTGGCCGGCGCCGAGCGGGACCGCAGGCTGGCGGCGTTGCGGCTGGTCGGCGCGGGGGCGTTGCGGGTGCGGCGGATCGCCGCGGGCGAGTCGCTGCTCGGCGCGTTCGTCGGGCTGGCGGTGGGCACGGTGCTGTTCTTCGTGGCACGGCAGTTCGTGGAGGACGTGCGGTTGCTGGGGCTCAGCGTGTTCATGAGCGACCTGACCCCGTCGCTGCCGTTCGCGGTCGTGATCGCCGTGCTGGTGCCGGTCATGGCGGTGGTGACGTCGGTGGTGGCGATGCGCCACACCGTGATCGAGCCGCTGGGCGTGGTGCGGCGGGCGAAGCCGGTGCGGCGGGTGCTGTGGTGGCGGTTGGTGCCGCCCGTCGTCGGCGTGGTGGCGTTGATCAGCCAGTCCGGCACGCTCGGCGGCCCGCAGAACAACGCGTCCGAGACGGTCGTGATCGGCGGCATCCTGATGCTGCTGCTGAGCATCCCCGTCCTGCTGCCGTGGGTGGTGGAGCACGCGGTGGGCCGGCTGCGCGGCGGCGCGCCGTCGTGGCAGCTGGCGATCCGCAGGCTCCAGCTGGAAAGCGGCACGGCGGCCCGCGTGGTCGGTGGCGTCGCGGTGGTCCTGGCGGGCGGCATCGCCCTCCAGTCGATCATGGCCAGCGCGGCGAGCCAGGTCGAGGACCGGCCGCAGCGCCCGGCGGACCACAGCCGGATCGTGATCGACATGAGGGAGGCGACGACCGAGGTGGCCGCTCGGACGGTGGACCTGCTGGAGCGGTCGACGGGCGTCGAGCAGGTGCACACCATGCGCGACCTCGTGTTCACGGGCGCGTCGGAGCAGTTCGACCTGGCGAGGGTCGGCACCTGCGAAGCCCTGAGGGCGCAGGCGGTCCTGCCGAGCTGCCAGGACGGCGACTCGTTCTACGTCGAGCACCGCTCCGCCTACGCCGGCGGACCCGCGCCGTTCAAACCGGGGCAGAAGGTCACGGTGAACCCGAAGCAGGACGCGGACGGCGGGCAGAGCGGTCCACAGTGGACGATCCCGCAGTACACCGTGGTCACCGCGCCCGACGACTCGCTCGGCTACCGGCCGGGTCTGCTCCTCACCCCGTCCTTGGCGCGGGACCTGCCCCTCGCCGCCGGTCGCGCCACCTTCCACGTGATGGTCGACCCGGACGTCCCGGACGTCGCCGAGCACGTCCGCAACGCGGTGGCGTCGATGACCTGGCGCACCTACACCTCCTACTTCGGGGAGGCCGAGGTCGCCCAGCGGGTGAAGGAGTTCCAGGGCATCCGCCGCGGCCTGCTCGCGGGTTCGCTGATCACGCTGCTGTTCGCGGGCGCCAGCCTGCTGGTGCTGGCCCTGGAGCAGGTCCGGGAACGCCGGCGGCCACTGGCCGTGCTGGCCGCGAGCGGCGTGCCGAGAGGAGCGCTGAGCAGGTCCCTGCTGTGGCAGAACGCGGTGCCGCTGCTGCTCGCGCTCGTCGTCGCCGTGGGAGTGGGCGGAAGTCTGACGGTCCTGCTGCTGAAGGTCATCTCCCAACCCGTCGTCCTCGACTGGCCGGGGATCGCCCTGCTCAGCGGTGCCGCGGCACTGTTGGTCGTGGCGGTGACGGTGCTCTCCCTGCCGTCCCTGCGGCGGGCCACCGGCGCCCTCGGCCTGCGTTCCGAGTAACTCGCTCGGTACGCCGAAGCCACGTCGACGCCCCCTGCCGCGTCTCTTCAGTTGTGATCGCACAACAGCACCATCCCCACCACGTCGCCCGCAGGGGCGACCGGAGCACTCAGGACGCGCTCCGATGAGGTGGACCGCCGACCTGGTCCTCGGCATCCGGCTGGCCGTCGGGGGCAGCCGGACGTCCTGGGCCAGGTTGGCGCTCACCGCCGCCGGCGTGGGCCTCGGCGTCACCGTCCTGCTCCTCGCCGCGTCCATCGGCCCGGCCCGCGAGGCCAAGTCCGAACGCGTCCAAGCGGCGACCGTCACGTCCGCCAACGCGGCACCCACCCTCAGAGCGCGCCACGTCAGCGTCTCCTGGCAAGGCCGCCTGATCACCGGCGTCGAACTGGCCGCCACCACACCCAGCGCGCCCGCACCACCCGGCGTCGGCCGCATCCCCGGACCGGGCGAACTGGTCGTCTCCCCCGAACTGCTCCACCTGATGCGCACCGACGACTCGGTGCGCGCCCGCTTCCCGGAGAGCGTCGTCGGCGTCATCGCGGACGCCGGCCTGCCCCGGCCGAAATCCCTGATCTTCTACGCGGGCCTGCCCGACGCCCACCTCGACAGCGCCCACCCGGCCACCGGCTTCGGCGGCGACCGGCCCCGGTCGACGCTCCTGCCGATCTACCGGCTGCTGATGGTCGCCGCGATCGGGGCGCTCCTCGTGCCGCTGGGCATCTTCGTCCTGGTCGCCACCCGCCTGGGTGCCACCGGCCGGGCCCAGCGCCTGGCCGCGATCCGGCTGGTCGGCGCGTCCCGCAACCAGATCCGCTGGATCGCGAGCGGCGAGACGTTGACGGGCGCCGTGCTCGGGCTGCTCGTCGGCGTGGCGCTGTTCTTCGCGGCCCGGCCGCTGGCCAGGTTCATCGAAGTCGAAGGGGTCGGGTTCTTCCCGACCGACCTGCTGCCGGACCCCGCGCTCGGCGCGCTGATCGCGTTGGGCGTGCCGGTGGTCGCCGTGGTGTCGGCCCTGCTCGCCCTGCGCACCGAGGACGTCGGGCCGCTCGGCCTGTCCCGCGCCGTCGAACTCCCCAAGCACCGGGTGTGGTGGCGGTTCGGGCTGATCGGCGCCGGCGCCCTGCTGATCGTGGTGATCACCGCGGTCGGCAGCTACTGGCAGGTGATGGCCGACGCGAGCCTGGCGGTCGGCCTCGGCATCGGAGTCGCGCTGGTCCTCGCCGGCACGGGCGCGGTGCTGCCGTGGCTGGTCGGCAAGGTCGCGCACGGCGTGGAACCGGACGGCATCGCCCCGCTGCTCGCCCTGCGCACCCTCCGCTTCGACGCCGGCACCCCGCGCGTGCTGGCCGGTGTCGTCGTCGTGCTCACCGGGTCGTTGACGCTCCAGGTCCTGCTCGGCGTGGCGGCCCAGTTCACCGCCGCGCCGCCGTCCGACACCCCCGGCCGCTGGGTGCTCGACCTGTCCGACCGCACCCCGGTCCGGTCGCTGGAGGAGGCGATCGCCCTGGTCGGTGGCGTGCGGCAGGTCAGCGAAGTGCGGGTGGTCCCCGACGAGGACGTCGAGATCGTCAGCACCGACTGCACGGAGATCGCCGAACGGCTGGACGTCGAGGACTGCAAGACCGGCTCCGCCTACCTGGTGGGCCCCGGCCCCGCACCCGGCACCGCGCTGACCGTCAACGGGCAGCAGTGGACCGTGCCGAAGTGGACCGTGGCGGAGCACAAGTCGGTGTACGAGGGCGTGCAAGCGCTCTTCGTCGCGGGCGGTGCCGATCCGGTGCTCGCCGCCGTCCCACCGGTCGAACTCGTCGTCCGAGGTGATCCGGACGCGTCGTTCGGCGACCGCCTGCTGGCCGCCACCGGCCGCGCGGACCGGGGCGTCACCCTGCGCCGCCCGGCCGGGCAGGTCGAGCTGTTCGAGTCCCTGCGCAGCGGCGTCATCGGCGGGTCGGTGCTGCTCACGCTGCTGGCCGTGATCGGGCTCGCGGCGGCGGCCGTCGACCAGGTCTTCGAACGCCGCCGGCCCACCGCGGTGCTGGCCGCGAACGGCGTGCCGCCGAAGGTCCTCGCGGTGTCCGCGCTGTGGCAGTCGGCGATACCGACCGCGCTCGGCATCGGACTGGCCATCCCGATCGGCCTCGGCACGGCGTGGCTCGTGGTGCCCGTGGAGCGGTTCCGCGTCGACTGGACCGAGATCGCCACCACGGTCGGCGCGGCGGCGGTCGTCGTCCTCGTGGTGACGCTGTGCACGCTGCCGGCGTTGCGCACGGCGATCCACCCGACCAGCCTGCGAACCGAATAGCGACGCGCGGAAACGATCACCGGTTCCCCCGACCACACCATCGGATGGCCCCGGTATCCCCAGGTCAGCACCGGTGCTCTCAACGAGCATGCAAGATCGGACCAACACTGAACTGCTCGCCCTCGCCCACACCGGTGACGAAGCCGCGTGGCACGAGATCGTCCGCCGGTACGTGCGCCTGGTCTGGGCGGTGCCGCGCTCGCACCGGCTGAACCCCGACGACGCGGCGGACGTCTGCCAGGCCACGTGGCTGGCGCTCGCCGAGAACCTGACCCGCATCCGCCGTCCCGAACGGCTCGGCGCGTGGCTGGTCACGACGGCGCGGCGGGAAGCGCTGACCGTGTTCCGCCTGCGCGGTCGGGAGGAGCCGCTCGACCTGTGGGAACCACCCGACGACCGGCCGACACCCGAGGACGCGGCGGTGGCCGGTGACACCGGGCCGAGGTTGTGGCGCGCGTACGCGACGCTGACCGACCGGTGCCGGGAAATCCTGCGGTTGGCGGCGTTCGCGCCGGAACTGTCGTTCACGCAGGTCGCCGAAGCGGTCGGCATCCCGGTCAACAGCCTCGGCGCGACCCGGGGCCGCTGCCTGGCCGTGCTGCGCCGGCGCATCGGCGTCGAGGTGGCCCGATGACCAGCGACCGCGAACTCCTCGACGCCCTCGCCCACCTCGTCGACAACCTCGACCCGACACCGCGAACCCTTGCCGCGCAGGCACGATCGGCGCTTCGGGAGCGCACCGGCGGTAGCGCGATGCGGCTCCTGTCCGACTCGGCGCGGGTCGATCCGCCCGGGATGCGGGGCAGGGGCAGCACCCGCACGCTGACCTTCACCGACCTCGACCTGCGGCTCGACCGCGTGCCGGCCGGCCTCCACGCCACCGGACTCGCCCGCTTCGGAACCCTCGCCGTGGCGCACTGGCTCGGCGGACGGGCGGCGACCGCGATCGACGCGGCCGGCTGGTTCCACGTCGACCGCGTGCCGTTCGGACCGGTCAGGTTCGTGCTGCGCGGTGACGGCCGTGAGCACGCCACACCGTGGTTCGTCGCATGACGCCCGACCGTTCGCTCGCCCTCGTCGGCCGGGCGGAAGCGCTGCTCAACACCGGTCTGGTGCGTGAGGCGAACGTCGTGCTGCGGCAGGCCGTCAACTTCTCCCGACTGCCCGAAGCACTCCTGCTCGCCGCACGGTGTGCGTTGCGGGACAACGACTTCATCGCCGCTCGTGCGCTGGCCATCGAAGCCGAAACCGTGTTCCGCGCGGAGAACCGCACCTCCTGGGTACCGGCCGCGCAGGCCGTGGCGTTGCGCGCGGGTGCGCCTGGATCACCGCTCGCGGTGGCCGAGGCGTGCGACCGGCACGGCCACCACGACGACGCGGCCGAACTGCGACTCGCCCACGCGCCCGCGGAAGCGGCGGCGCACCGGCACCGGGGCACCGCCCGGTCCCGGGCCATCGGCTGGCTGGCCCGCGCACGGCTCGCGGGCACCCGACGCGACGCGGTGGCCGCGTGCCGGGCCGGGTTGGCGCTGCACGACCCCGACACACACGGAGACCTGGTGGACATCGCCCTCGACCACGCCCTGACCAGCGGAGACGCCCGATCCGCGTGGCGGTGGGGCGAACGCCGCACGGTGCGCCCACCGGACGCCCCGCCCGACCTCGCCAAGGTGCGGGCCGAACTGCGCCTGGCGAGGGTGCGGCGCGACCGGGACCGGATCGCGCGGTTGGAACGCGAGATCCGCGTGCTGTCCCACGTGCCGCGCACGGCCCGGCGACCGGCCGTTCCGCTGGCCGACGTCGTGGATTCGCTGGGGGACAAGGCTTTGCTGCACTTCATCAGCCACCGCGGCCGGTTGCTGGCGGTGTCCGTGGCAGCGGGCCGGGTCAGGCTGCACGACTTCGGCGACGCCCGGACCGCGGGCAGGCACGTCCGGTCGCTGTCGCTCGCCGAGGCGCCGCACGCGGTCGCCGACCTCGACCGCCTCCTGCGGCCGGCGGGTGATCGGCCACTGGTGATCGTGCCGAGCCCCGAGCTGGAACGCATGCCGTGGGCCGCCCTGCCGTCCGCCGCCGGGAGGGCGCTGTCGGTGGCGCCGTCGGCGAGCTGCTGGCACCGGGCGAGCACCCGACCGCTGGCCCTCGCGAGTCGCCTCTGGGTCGCCGGGCCGAGCCTGCTGCACGCGCACCGGGAGGTGGAGGCGCTGAGGAGGACGCACGGCGGCCGGTCCTGTTCCACAGTGGACGAGGCGTTGCGCGAGATGGCCCACGTGGACGTCGCGCACTTCGCCGCGCACGGCGTGCGGCAGGACGACCCGTTCTCGTACCTCCAGCTGGACGACGGGCCGTTGGACGGGAACGACCTCGACGGCTTGACGCGCGTGCCGTCGGTCGTGGTGCTCTCGGCGTGCGAGTCCGGGTTGGCCCGAGTGCTGCTGAGGCGCGGCGCGCGGGTGGTCGTCGAGAGCGTCCGCGCCGTGCCGGACGACCGGGTGGTGGACCTGATGGTCGACTTGCACGCCAACCTGGCGAACCCGGCGCAAGCGCTTGCGGACGCGCAGGCCCGGCATGGGGATCTCGGCTTCGTGTGCGTGGGCGCGGGATGAGCCGTGGCACTCGACCGGACGACACCCCAATGGACTAGTGCCACCGCCGATGCCGAAACCGCTGCTCAGACGTCCACTGCGGACAGGAGGTCCGCGTCCACAAGGGACTTTGGCGGACGTCGTCCGGTGCGGTGGCACGACGGACGGTGTTCACCGGCGGGGGTGGCAACCCGGACAGCCGCACCGCACCGCCCTTCCGAGTGGGTTCCGGCGCAGAACGTTCGAAAATTCGGTTACCAGTGCTAGACATAGCAGAACGTCGACCTCGAACGGTCCGTCCCGTTCGCCGTACCCGGAACGGTGGTGATCCGCAGTGGCTGTCTCCGACGCGGTGCGCCGCAGTGGGTCGGCGCTGCTCCGGGCGCTCGCCGTCGGCGGGTTGGCCACGGCGGCCTGGCTCGCTTGCGCCGGGCTCGCGTCGGCCGGCGAGGACCACCCGGACGAGATCGCGGCGAAGCTCGACGCGGTGAACGTGGCGCTCGGCGAGCAGCAGGCGGCCACCGCCGACGTGCCGCTCGCCGACGTGCTCCCGCTCGGCGTCCCCGCCTTGGACGTGCTGCTCGAACGCCCGTTAGAACGACCGCTGGTCGTGGACGAGCGCCCGTTCGAAGTCCGGGTCACGTCCTTGCTGGGCGAGGTTCCGACTGACAACCCGGGCGCTGTGTACCTGGGTTCGCCGTACTCGTCCCCGTACGCGTCGCCGTACGCGGACCCACCGTCCGACGATCCGTACGAGGACGAGTACACCCACCCCGGCTACACGTCCGGGAGCAGCAACTACAGCCACTCGGGTTCGGTGTCGAACACCATGCCCGCCCCGCTGTACGAGGCGAAGGTGGCGACGAAGGCGGCGGCTCGGGCAGCAGCTGCCGCGCCGCCACCCGCAGTCGCACCACAGCCGGCACCTCCGGCCCCGACGGCCGTGCGCGTAACCGCACTGGCCGGCTCGGACGTGCCGACCACATCGGCATCACAGGCTTCCCGGACCGCGTCGAACGCGGACGTGGTCTGGGAGTCGCCGAACCCCGGTGCCCCCGCACCCACCCCGAACCAGGCGCCGGCGCCCAGCGCGCCGACGGCGTCGTCGTCATCGAGCGGTGCGGACAGCGGTGGTGGTCACCGCGGTGGCCTCATCGCGTCGTTCAGCAGCCAGTCCGACCTGAAGCCGTTGGCAGCGTGGTCGACCGAGCGGCGGGACGGTGGGCGGTCTCCAGGCAGTGTCCCCGGGCTGCCCAGCACGTCACCCGACTGAGCACGACAGGACCCGTGTGCCCTGAGCACGCGTGAAAACGGTCGTTGCCGGTCGTATCTCGCATTCGCCTTGTCGCGCAGCCGCACAGTCGCCCAACGGCACTCGTCGCGCTGAAAGCACACCCCAGACGTCCCGTCCTGCCGACCGCGCCCTGGCAGGAACGGGCACAGGTCCCATCGCAGCGCTGCCCCCGCAGCGAAGGGACCGCACGGGAACCTGCGGCAGGGGACGCCAATCCCTGGAGCGTCCCCGCCGCAGGTCCACGTTCCACCGTCGGGTTCCGGCTCATCGAGGGGCTGCGCCGGAACCCGACGGGAATCGGAAACACAATCGGGTGCTCATCGCCGAAATATGTACGAAAACACCGTTACCGCACCTCGGTTAAACCATGAGGAGCCCCGCCAACCACCCACACACCCCCAGCCACCGTCCCCACCCACCCCACTCCCCACACCGCGCCACCCGGCCACCGCCACCACTACCGCCACTGAGCCGGCCACTTCACCCCGCATCGCAGCGGCTGACCACCTCCCCGCCAGCCATCTCCCTGCCAGCACCTCCGCCGGCCACTCCCTGCCAGCCATCTCCGCTGGCCACCTCCCCGCCAGTCACCTCCGCTGGCCACCTCCCCGCTCGCGACTCCCGCCGGACACTCCCGCCGGACACTCCTGCCGGACACTTCCGCCGGTCACCGCCCTGCCGGACACCGCCCCGCCAGTCAGCGGAAAGCTGTGCCGGACAAGGGAAAGCTGTGCCGGAGACGGGATGCGGGGCGGGGTGTAGTGGGGTGGGGTTGCAGATGAGGTGGTCAGGCGACAGGGACGGTGGCGTCGGCCTCGCCCGCCAGTCCGGTTCCCGCCACCGACGCCGCCACCAGGCCGAGCCGGCGGGCGGCGTCGCGGAGGACGTCCGGGGGTTGGACGAACGGCAAGCGCAGCCAGCGTTCGAAGCCGCCGTGCGCGCCGAAGCGCGAGCCGGGCGCCAAGCGGATGCCGTGGTTCTGGGCGACGACCGCGATGCGGGTGCTCACCGGCGCGTCCAGTTCGCACCACACGCTGAGCCCACCGGCGGGGGTGCGGAAGCGCCAAGCGGGGCAGTGTTCGCGCAAGCCCTCGATCAGCACGTCGCGTTGGGCCGCGAGTTGGGTGCGGCGTTCGCGTAGCGCCGGTTCGGGGTCCGCCAGCATCTCCGCCAGCACCAGTTGCTCCACCACCGCCGAGCCCAAGTCCAGCGCCGTGCGCGTGGAGATCAGGCGGTGGACTACTTCGGGGGTGGCGCGGATCCAGCCGATCCTCAGGCCACCCCAATGGGATTTGCTGGCCGAGCCCAACGTCACGACCAGGTCTTCGGCGAACGACGCCATCGGGGGCGGGCCGTCCAGCGGGTCGCCGTCCAAGTCCAGTTCGACGACGGTCTCGTCCACCACCAGCGGGGTGCGGGCGCGGCGGGCGATGTCGGCCAGTTCGGCTCGCCCCTCGGTGTCCAGGCGGTGGGCGGTGGGGTTGTGGAAGTCGACCACGACGTACGCCATGCGCGGTGCGGCTTGGCGGAGGGCCGCCGCGATGCCGGGCAGGTCCCAACCGGTGTCCGTCATCGCCACGGGAACGGGGATGGCCGACACGGCCTTGATCGCGTCCAGGGCGTTGGGGTAGCTGGGCTGCTCGACGAGCACCCGATCGCCCGGACCGGTCAGCAGGCGCAGTGCCAGCGCGAGGGCGTGCTGCGCGCCGCTGGTGATCACGATCTGGTTCGGTGACGTCGGCAGCCCACGCGCCACATACCGGTCCGCGATACGTTTCCGCAGCTCAGGAAGCCCGTGCTCGTAGTAGCCGTGATCCGCCAAGTGTTCCGGCAGGGACAGTCGCACCTGGTCGAACGCCGCCAGCAGACCCGGCAGCGCGGGCGGCGCGGCGCGGGCGAAGTCGACCATGCTCTGCCCCACCAACGGGGTGTCCGGGATCATCCCCAACGCCCCGGTCGGCAGGCTGATCCACGACCCCGCCCCGCGCCGACTCGCGACCAGCCCCTCCTCCCGCAGCTGGTCCAGCGCGGCCGTGATCATGGTGCGGCTCACCGGCAGCACCTCTGCCAGCTCACGTTCCGCCGGCAACCGCGTGCCCGCGGGCAGGCGGCCGTCCAGCACGAGCATCCGGACCGCGGCGGCCAAGTCGGCCGAGCCGTGACGCGTGCCACGACGACGCCACTCGCCGAGCAATCGGGCCAGGCGGAAACCGGATATACGTCCACCTGGTGGGACGTTGGGATTCATAAGGCCAATTATTGCCGATTGGCTCTGGAATACAAGGCCAATCGCGACGAAGGATGGCCACATGCTCGCCGCACTCACCCAGGTCCCGGTCACCGTCTCGCCGCTTCGCCGCGTCCCCCAGCTGCTCGCCGGGCTCTGGCTCTACGGCGCGAGCATGGCGCTCCAGATCCGCGCCACCCTCGGCCTCGACCCGTGGGACGTGCTGCACGAGGGCCTGACCAAGATCACCGGCCTGTCCTTCGGCACGATCACCGCCCTCGTCGGCGTCGTGGTCCTGCTCTGCTGGATCCCGCTCAGGCAGAGACCCGGCGTCGGCACGGTCAGCAACGTGATCGTCATCGGCGTCGCGGTGGACGTCAGCCTGGCCATCCTGCCGAACCCGGCCGAACTCCTGCCGCGCATCCTCTTCCTCACCGCCGGCATCGTGCTGAACGGCCTGGCTGCCGCCGTCTACATCGGAGCCCGCCTCGGCCCCGGCCCGCGCGACGGCCTGACGACCGGGTTCTGCGCGCGGACCGGGACCTCGTTGCGCCTGGTCAGGACCGTCGTGGAACTGACGGTGCTGGTGATCGGCTGGCTCCTCGGCGGCACGATCGGCGTGGGCACCGTCCTCTACGCCGTCACGATCGGCCCGCTGACCCAGGCGTTCCTCCCCCTGGTCACCTGGGTGAGCGGGCGACCCGCTTCCTGACCTCCGCGTAACTCACCCCGCGCGCCTCCAACACCTCGGCCACCAACCCGCGCGCGGCCAGCAGCGCCAGCAACAGGTGCTCCTGGCCGAGCGTGCCGTGGCCGAGGTCGCGCGCCTCGACCAGGCTGCGCTCCAACGTCTTCTTCGCCGCCGACGTGAACGGCAGGTGGTTGCCGAAGAACCGCCGCCGACGCCGGGGCGCACCGGCCAGCGCACCTTCCCCGTACGACCGTTCGACCGAGGCCACGATCTGGTCCACGTCGATGCCGAGCCGGCGCAACGCCTCGGTGTCGGCTTCGCTGAGCCCGCCCTTGCGCCGGGCCGCCGCGAACGCTTCGACGACCTCGTCGCGCGGCAGCGAGAAGTCCGCCAGCACGGGCGCGTCGAGCAGCGCCAACGCCAGGTGCTCGGGCCCGATCTCGGGCGCGTCGAGCTGTTCGGCCTGCACCACCGCCTCGTGGACGGTCTGCCGCGCGGCCCTGGTGAACCGTTCCCCGATCATCGGTCTCCCCCGTGCTTCTTGTGGACGGCCTGCCGGGTGACCCCGAGCTCGGCCGCGATCTCCTGCCAGGACCAACCGCGTGCGCGGGCGTTGCGCACCTGCACGGCTTCGAGCGTTTCCAGCAGTCGGCGCAGCGCGCTCACCGCTCGCAGCCCGACCCTGGGGTCTTGGTCGCCCGCCGCCGAGGCGAGCTGGGTTGCCTCCGTCATGTCGTCAACCTTGGTTGACAGGAGCGACTTTGTCAACCCAGGTTGACGCACTACGCTCGACGTCGATGCCGGAGATCACCACCGCCGAACGGCCCGGAGTGGGCCGGGACGGCCTGCCGCGCCCCACCGAGGACCGCATCGTCCGACTGCCGAACGCCGTGGTCCTGCTGGACGGCGCCACCTCACCGACCCCGCGCGAACGGGACGGCGGCTGGCATTCGCGGCACCTGGCCCTGGAACTCGCCGGGGAACCGGCCGGGAAAGTGGCCGACGACGCGGCCGGAGAAGTGGTCGGCGTTCGGGGCCGCCTGGACGGTGACCTCTCCGACCACCTCGCCCGAGCCATCGAACGCCTCGCCCGTCACCACGGCCTGACCCCCGGAGATTCCCCGTCGAGCACGGTCGCGATCACGCGCTGGACCGACACCGCGGTGGACGTCCTGGTGCTCGCCGACAGCCCGGTGGTGGTGTTCACCGACGCCGGCCCGGAGGTCGTCGCGGACAACCGCCTGCGTGACCTGCGCGGCAAGGTCGACCGGATCACCGACTGGCGCAACCGCGAGCACGGCTGGTGGGTGGCCGAAGCGGATCCCGCCGCCGCGCACCGGGCCGTCCGGGCGAGTTGGCCGCGTGACCGGGTGCGCGCGGTCCTCATGGCGACCGACGGCGTGTCCTGCGGCGTGGACGACTACGACTTGTTCGAGAACTGGAAAATCGTGCTGGACATCACATCCGAGAATGGTCCGGAAGCGGTCTTGGACCGGATTCGCGCGGCGGAAGTGGAAGACGTCGATCGGCAGAAGTGGCCGCGGCCGAAAGTCCACGACGACCAGGCGCTGGCCGTCATCCGATTTTCTGTGGAGAAATGAGAAAAGCCCCCCGCTGGTGCGAGGGGCTTTCTCGAACAGGTCTGGTGGCCAGGGGCGGGGTCGAACCGCCGACCTACCGCTTTTCAGGCGGTCGCTCGTACCAACTGAGCTACCTGGCCAGGTAGCGGCTCGACCAACCGGCCGAACTGCCTTGCGACCCAGACGGGACTCGAACCCGCGACCTTCGCCGTGACAGGGCGACGCGCTAACCAACTGCGCCACTGGGCCTTGCTTACTGCTTCTCACCGTACTCGACTAACTGTACTACGTGCCCCCAACGGGATTCGAACCCGCGCTACCGCCTTGAAAGGGCGGGGTCCTAGGCCGCTAGACGATGGGGACCTAGTTCCTCCGGCAGCCCTTGGGCCACCATCTTCCCAGGCCCTCCACGCTGTCCGGTGGAAGCATCGTAAGCATAGGGCACGAGTGTCCACACCTCCAAAACGGGGGTGGAACAAGTTGTTGACCTGCGATTCCACCGCGCTCGCGGCTGCGTCGGCCCCTCCCGGACGCGCGGGGAGGGGCCGACGGCCGCACGTCCTACCGCTGCACGGGCGGCGCGCCCCCGTCCTCGCCCGGTGACAACCCGAGCATGTCGAGCAGCAACCGGCAGTCCTCGGCACTGGTAGCACCGCGAGCCACCGAGAGCCTGGCCCGGTGCACCTGCTCGTCCGAGATCCGCGATGGCTCACCTGTCCGCTGGGTCGGCACCCCACCGCCGCCCGGCCTGGACATCGTGTCGTCCTGGTTCCACAGGAACTGACGCATTTCTAGGGACCCGCTCATGACGCCTCCCCGACTTGAGGTTGGCGCGAGGCTAAGCGAGCCTGTCGGATCGCCGCAGCCCCCCGCAGAGTGATTCAGGGGCGACGGAGCGTCACTTTCCGTGTAGGCCAGTCGGTGTCAAGCGTCCCGTGATGTGCTTGACGCGAACGAGGAGGGTGCAACCCATGACCGAACCGGTACCGGGGCAGACGCCGGAACCCGCGGTGACGGATGCCGTGACCGCCACCCCGCCCGCGGCTGAGCAGCAGCCAACCGAGACGCCCGAGACGTCCGAGAGGCCCGAGGCGCGCCGGACGGACGCGACGGGCGAGACGGACGCGATGGACGAGACGGGCGCTGCGGCCACCGGACCCGACTCTGCGAACTCCGCGACTGCGGGGGTCGAGCCGACGGAGTCGACGTCAACAGAGTCAACGCCGGCTGCGCCCGGAGGGGTGGCACCCGAAGCAGTAGGACCCGAAGCGGCGGTGTCCGAAGCGGCGCAGTCCGAAGCGGCTGGAGCCGAAGCGGGAGCGGGCGCCGGGGCTGTGCCGCCGAACCCGCAGGAGTTGTTCGGCAGCCTCTCGTTGTCCGCGATCGAGGCGGACATCGACCGGCTGATGAACGACAAGATGAGCCAGCTCGACGGGATGCTCGCGGGCTTGGAGGACCTGGTGCAGCGGCTCGAGGGCGAGATCACGAACCTGGAGCCCCCGCCCGACGCTCCCACTACCCCCTAGGGGTATCACCGCCGGCGCGGCCCGAAGGCCCACATCGGGGCCGGGTACGGGTTTCCGCCATCTGCTACCTGAAGATTTCGGCCCAACCCACTCCCCAGTCCCACCTGCGCGTGCAACAATCCGAATTGCTGACACACCCCCGGTCAGCGCCTGTGGAGATCCCCTCCGGCCCCCGCGTTCCTCCCCCTGGCGCGGGGGCCTCTCCATGCACACATCTGTGACCCAAGCCACAGTTTGGGTGACTCCGCAATCCAACCGTTATCGTGGCGCGGTGCCTCTTGGATCCCTTGGGCGGTCGAAGTCCGGCCGCCACCGCCCGTCCGATCGTGAAGACGAAGTCGTGCCCGCCGACGACGAGCTGGAGTCGTACCTCGCGGCCCTCGCGCCGGAGTCGACCGACGCGGAGACGACCGCCGGCACCAGCTTCGGCAACGCGCAGGTCTACCAGCTCCGCCTCCAGTTGATGGCGAACGAGCAGCTGAAGGAACTGGCCGCCGAGCGGCAGACGTCCCCGCAGGCGCTGGCCACCGAGTGGGTCATGCAGCGACTGGAGTGGGAAGCCCGCCAGCGCGGCTTCTGAGCCGACCACGCAGACAGGCCCCCGACCATCCCGGTCGGGGGCCTGCGTCGTGCTGGAACGTTGTGCTTGGAGCGTTGTGCTTGGAGCGTTGTGCTTGGAGCGTCGTGCTGAACGGCCATGCGGAACGGCCGTGCCGAACGTCGTCAGTGCGCGGACGTGGTGGAGCTGGAACGATCGCCGCGATCAGACCTTGCGCACGTTCTGGGCCTGCGGACCCTTGGTGCCCTGACCGATCTCGAACTCGACCCGCTGGTTCTCCTCCAGGGTGCGGAATCCCTGGCCCTGGATCTCCGAGTAGTGCACGAAGACGTCCGGCCCGCCGTTCTCCTGCGCGATGAAGCCGAAGCCCTTTTCGGAGTTGAACCACTTGACAGTGCCCAGTGCCATGTACCTGCCTCCATCGCAGGGAAGCTTGGGGCTGCACCGTGCAGCCCCGGCCGTCCCGGGGCGTTTTCCCCCACCAACCGAAGCGGAGGCGGCACGCCCGCGTGTCGTTCCGCGAGCGTGAGACACGAACACAGAAACCACGGCCTGCGTGGCTGAGCGTATCGGTTGACCACGCTCAGCACTACTGCTCCGAAGCCTTTGGTCAACCGGGAATCTACTTCTCGGTCACCTTGGGCGGTTCGGGCAGCCGCACGTCCGCTTGGCCGATGTTCCGCTCCAGCGCGGACCGCCATTCGCCGGAGCCGACCATCTTCTCGATGGCCGCGCTGACGTCCGCCCGGCCCTTCGCGTCGCTCTTGGCGAGGCCGATGCCGTACCGCTCGGTGGTGAACGGGTCGCCGACGAGCTTCAGCAGCTCGGGGTTCTCCGCCACGTACCCGGCGAGGATCACCTCGTCGGTGGTCACCGCGTCCACGTTCTCCGCGAGCAGGGCGACGACGCAGTCGGAGTACTGGCCGTACTCGACCAGCTGCACGTCCTGCGCGAACTGGTCCTTGACCTTCTGCGCGGACGTCGAGCCGGTGACCGAGCAGAGCTTCTTGCCGTTCAACGTCTCCGGGCCGGTGATCTGGGCTTCGGTGAAGCGCACCAGCACGCCCTGACCGGTCTGGAAGTAGGGGCCGGCGAACGACACCTGCTCCTTGCGCTTGTCGGTGATCGAGTAGGTCGCGACGACGAAGTCCACGTCGCCGGCGGCGATCAGCTTCTCCCGGTCGGCCGAGCGGGCTTCCTTCCACGTGATGCCGGATTCGTCGACGCCGAGCTGGGCCGCGACGTACTTGGCGACGTCCACGTCGAAGCCGACGTACTTGCCGTCCAGCCTGCGCTGCCCGAGGCCCGGTTGGTCGAACCGGATGCCGATGGTCAGCTCGCCGTCGTCGGCCTTGCCGGCCAGGGTGTCGCCGCTCTCGCCACTGCACGCGGTGGTCAGCGCGAGGGCGGTGACCACCGCGGTCACGGGCAGCATTCTTCGCAACAGCATGAGCTGGGGCCTCTCGGGGTGCTCGGACTCGGGGCTCTCGGCGCAGGCGCGGATCGACGCACCGGACGTTGCCCATGCTAAGCAAAGTGACTGCGAACGCCGGTGCGATGAAGGTCGCAGTGGCCCAATTCACTACACCGTTCGGCCTAATCCGCGCTGTGAGACCGGTGACGGGCAGGAGCTACCGGGGCAGGAGGGAGCGCCTGGGCGCCACGTGGCAGCCGAGCCGGCGGATGGCCTTGTTGACGTGCCCTTCCGGCATGCTCCAGCGGATCGGCGCGGGCACCAGCAGTGCGGCGGTCCGCAGTCCGCGCAGGAGTGCCGTCGCAGCCGGTTCCGGGTAGGGGCGGTGGCCGTGCAGGGCGATGGCCCACGGGGGCAGCACCGAGTAGGCGAGGTGGCCGAGCAGCGGTTCGTAGGCGTCCAGGCCGAGGCGCAGCACGCCGGCGACGGGTGGGCGGTGCAGGAACCGGTACACGATCTCGGAGTCCTCGGTGCGCCTCAGCTCGGGGACCACGGCGGCGAAGTAGTCGTCCATCTCGCGGGCGCTGCCGGGCACTTCGTCCTCGTGCAGGCCGACGAGGGCGGCGGTGCGGCGCTGTTCGTCGTAGTAGCGGTCGACCTGGGCGTCGGTGAGCCGGTAGCCGGCGCGGCGCAGGACGGTGACGAAGCTGTGGACCTCGGCGCAGTGCACCCAGAGCAGCAGGTGGGGGTCGTCGATGCGGAACGTCCGGCCGGCGGCGTCCTTCGCGCGGAGGGTGCGGTGCAGGTCGCGGACGCGGGCGGCGGCCCGTTCGGCCTCGTCGGTGGAGCCGTAGCTGACCGTGCCGACGAAGCTCGCGGTGCGCTTGAGGCGGCCGAGCGGGTCCTGCTGGAAGTTCGAGTTCTGGACCACGGCGGCGACGGCGCGCGGGTGCAGGGCCTGGAGGTAGAGGCTCGCGATGCCGGCGACCCACATGGCCGGGTCGGCGTGCAACTGCCAGGTCACGGTTCCGGGTCCGAGCAGCCCTGCGTCCACTTGGCCGATGGTGTCATGTGCGGCGGTTCACGTCACCCCGTCGAGCGGCCCGAACGGTCTGGGACGTAACGCCTTTAGCCTGGTGAACGATTTCACGTGACACCGTGGAGCGTCGGAGCGGGTGCTGGGATGAGCAGTGGCAAGAGCGTCGCCTTCGCCGGGGTCGCGCTGTTACTCGCGACCGGTGGACTCGTGTCCGTGGCACTCTCGGTCAACGAGCCGCGGCCGGTGGACGTGCGCCGGGTGGACGCGAGCCCGCTGGTGCCGGGGGTGCTCAGCGCGAGCTACACCACCGCGATCCAGGCGACTCGTCCCACGACCGCGGTGGTGATCGTCCCACCGCCCCAGCCTCCGCGACCGCTTCCGGCTCCGCCGACGACCACCGTCGCGCCGACGACGACCGAGCCCTCGCCGACGTCACCGCCGTCGTCCAGCGTTCCGGAGGAGACCACCACGTCGTCCTCCGCTCCGGCTTCGGACGAGAACTGCTCACCGGAGTACGTGACCGACGGCCCGTGCGTGCCGCGGCGCTTCCCGCGTGGCGTGTGGCGCAAGTGCGAGTGGCTGTACGACCAGGGCACCACGCGGATCGAGGTCGTCGGCTGGGACCACCACGGCCTCGACCGCGACCACGACGACATCGCTTGCGAACAAGCCGACTGACCCGCGTGCCCCGTCCTGAGCGTTGAATTCAGGTGTTCTGAACGTAGGACACGCGTGTCCTGAACGTAGGACTCACGCGGGCCTCGCGTGAGTCCTACGTTCGCGTCGGGTGAGTCCTACGTTCGGAACGGGTGAGTTCAACGCTCGGGAGGGGCCAGTCGGTCCAGGGCGGTGCCCACGCGGTCGGACAGGAGGGCCACCGCGCCCACCGCGCGGCTCATCGGGTCCTCGTCGGAGCCGCCCAAGGCTTGGGCGCGGACGTAGGCCGACTTCACCTCCTGCCAGCGGGCGGACTGGGCCGGGGTGAGGGTGCCGCGCAGTTCGGCCAGCTTGAGCAGGTTCGCCTCGGCGCCGGACGTCAGGGTCTGCGCCTCGCCCACGTAGTGGTCGTCGATCACGGCGGCGAGTTCGGCGTCGTTCATGACCGGCACGACCTTCTCGGCCAGCTTGTTCATGTTCCGGTACGAGCCCTGCAGCTGGAACGGCGGCTCGACCCGCGACGCGTCGGACTGGGCGGCCGAGGCGATGTACGCCTGGTTGTTCGCCAGCACGACCTCCTGCACCCGCAGCAGCTTCCGCAGCACGGACAGCACCTGTTCCAGCTCCACCGACGTGTACGGGTGCACCAGCCGGTCCGCCCGCACGTCCTCGCCCCGGGCCATCCGCACCAGCAGTTCGACGTCGCCCCGGTCACGCGTGGACAGAGGCGCGAGCACGGGGTTGGACGTGAGCGCGTTCTCGACGTAGCTCAGCGCGAACAGGTCTTCGCGCCCCGACAGCACGTCACCCAGGTTCCACACGTCCGCGCGGTTGGCGAGCATGTCCGGGATGCGGAACCGCTGCCCCGACTCGGTGTACGGATTGCCGGCCATGCACACCGCGAACCGCTTGCCGCGCATGTCGTACGTGCGCGTGCCGCCGTCCCACACGCCTTCCATCCGCCGTTGCGCGTCGCACAGCGAGATGAACTTCTGCAGCAGCTCGGGTGACGTGTGCTGGATGTCGTCCAGGTACAGCAGGACGTTGTTGCCGGCCTCCAGGGCGAACGAGATCTTCTCGACCTCCTGCCGCGCGGTGGCGTTCGGCGCGTCGGCCGGGTCGACCGAGGTCACGTCGTGGCCCAGCGACGGGCCGTTGACCTTGACGAACACCAGCCCGAGCCGGTTGGCGACGTACTCCATGAGCGTCGTCTTGCCGTAGCCGGGCGGTGAGATGAGCAGCAGCAGGCCCATCTGGTCGGTGCGCTTCGAGTCGCCCGCCGCGCCGAGCTGCTTGGCCAGGTTGTCGCCGATCAGCGGCAGGTACACCTCGTCCAGCAGCCGGTTGCGGACGAACGCGCTCATCACCTTGGGCTGGAACTCGTCCAGCCGGAGGCGGGCCCGTTCCCGCGCCACGACCTCGTTGCGCCGACGCTGGTAGACCCGGTAGGCGGGCACGCGTTCGTCCCGGAACACCCTGGTCCGCGTCAGCAGCTCGTCCAGCCTGATCTCCATCGCCCGGTCGGTGATCCGCGGGTGCGTGCCGAGCAGACCATCCACAGTGGACTGCAACTGGGCGGACGACTCGTAGCGGGGCAGGTCGCGGCACACCTCCAGGGCCACCGCCTCGGGCAGGTCCGGCAGGTGGCCGCTCCTGTCGGCGTCGCCCGCGAGGAACGCCTCGTACCAGCCCTCCACCAGCCGACGTCGCACGGCGGTGTCGGCGAACGCCCGCAAGTCCTCGTCGAACTCCTTGCGCCCGCCCAACGCCCGGTGGAACGCGTCCACCAGAGCGCGCGCTCCGGCGCTGGTGGCGAACCCCAACGGCGAACTGCACAGCTCCTCGAACAGGTATTCGCCGGCCAACGGGTCACCGGCCGCCGACGACAGCTCCGCGCACAGCTCGTCGATCGCCGCCGTGTGCCCGAACGCCGCCCGCGCCCGCCCCAACGACGCCGCCCGCCGCGACCACGCGGTCCTCGACTCCTCGGAGGCCTCGGCCCAGAACAACTGCGCCGCCGCACGAGCGCCGGGCGGGTACCGCAGCACACCCGCGCCCGCGTGCAACCGGAGCAGCACGTCCAAAATCCGGGCCGCGTCGTGGTCGTGCACGCCGCGCTCGTAGCCCTCGTCGAGACGCGACTCGGCGACCTGCCGCACCAGGCTCGGCAACCGCTCCTCGGTGACGGCGGCGTGCAGGTCGGCCAACGGGTGGGTGGCCAGGATCGACGCGGCCAGGTGCTCCGCCCGGTACACCTCGGCGGTCTCCGACACGACCAGCTGGTCCCAGAACGGCCGGGTGTCGGCGAACTCCGGATCGCGCACCGGCGCGCGGAAGTCGGTGCCGGTGATGGCGAACGACAGCGCGCCGTCCTTCGGCACCAGGGTCAGGTCCATCGGCTGCGTGTTCACCGCGAACCGGTGCTTGCCGAGCCGGATCGTCTCGCCGTCGAACAGGTCGAGCCGGTCGCGCAGCGAGCGCCCGGCCTCCTGCCGCGCGGCCAGCACCCGCCCGTCCAGCTCCTCGGCCCGCACCTGGTCGCCCAACGCGCGCAGCTCGTCCGCGACCGAGCGGATCTTGGTCACCATCGGGTCGGACGCGAAGTAGGTGTTGACCTCGTCCGACGACGCCAGCGACGCCACCCGCCGGGTGACGCTGACCAGGATCCGGTCGGCGGACGAGGCGAGCCGGTCGGCGCGGCGCGCCCGGTCGTCCAGCAGCGCCTGCTTGCGTGACGAGAACGCCTCGTAGACGTCGGTCCGCTTGTCGCCGAGCCGGGTCAGGAAGTCGTCGAACTCGCCGAACCGGGACTCCAGGTTCTCCAGCTGCAGCAGCAGCCGGCCCAGCTGCTCGTCGCACCGCTGGGGGGTGTCCGCGACCGCCAGCGCGCCCGTGACGGCCTGTCCGAGCAGCGCGAACTCGGCGGCGAACTCGGCCCGGCCCTCGGTGGCCAGCAGGGTGCGCCGGCGGCCGTCCACCGTGGCCCGCGCCCGGTTCAGGCCGCCCAGCACCTCGCCGATGCGTTCCAGGATCGACGTGCGCACGGTGGCGTCGGTGATGTCGAGCGAGCCGACGACCTCGGTCAGCACCTCGAGGCCGCGTTGCTGCTCGCCCAGCTCCTCGACGATCGGCGCGGCCTCGGCGACCGTGCGGATGTCGTCCGCCTTGCCGACCAGCGCCTCGACCTGGCCGTGGTAGCCGGTGAACGCGTCGTCGCGGCGCAGGTGCTCGACCGCACGCCGCGCCGTCTCCCCGAGTTCGCCGTCCAGCGACGACACCAGGGAGTCGATGCGCGCCACGTCGACGTACCGCATCTCCTTCAGCGTGACCAGGTGGCCCTGCGCCTGCCGCAGGTCGGCCAGCTGCCGCACCCACGCGTCGGCGGACGTCGGCACCTCACCGCGCACGCGGCGGACCATGGACGCGATCCGGTCGGCGGCCTCGGTCAGCGCCGTCGAAGCCTGGCCGGTGAGCGCCTGCACGGTCTCGAACTCGTCCAGCACCTGCTCGGCGGTGGCGCGCACCTCCGTCAACGGGGTGCGCAGGTCTTCCAGCGCCGCTTCGCCGAGCCAGTGGTAGGCGTCGAACACCCTGGTGCACGAGGCGATCAGGTCCTCGAACACGGGCACGGACGGCGCCATCTCGCCGACCATCCGGCTCACCGACAGGCAGTCGGAGATGCCGCGCACCAGGTCGGCGTTCCCGACCCGTTCCAGCGGGCCGGTGCCGACGGGTTGCGCCGCGGTGTACGTGTCGGACAGGTACGGCGTCTGCCACACCTGCATCGGGTGCACGCGGGTCGGCTCGTCGCTCGACGCGCGGAACACGACCAGCGTGCCGTCGTCGAACAGGGAGAACCCGTGGCACGACAACGGGTTCGCCACTTCCTTGCGGATCACGTTGTACGGCAGCAGCAGCGACCGGCCGTCACGGCGGGCGTGGAAGACGTACAGCGCGTCCTCGCCGTTGGTGGACCGGATGACCCGCTCGAACTCCAGCTCGTCCACCGGGGTGTCGAACGTCTTGCTGATGCCCGTGGTCAGGTAGTAGCCGCCGGGGAAGATCAGGCCCTGGTCCTCGGGCAGCCGCTGGCACGCCTGGCCGATGCCGTCCAGCCTCACCACGGACCTGGTGCGGGTGTTGAACACCAGGTGCCGCCACGCGGTCTCGTTGTACGGGCGGACGCGCAGCAGGATCAGCGCGCCGACCCGCGCGTAGTGCACCTCGCCGTCGGCCAACGACTGCAACGGCTCGTCCACCGGTTCCCGGTAGATGCCCTCGCCGGTCTCGGTGTTGTTCTCCACCTTGATGGTGAGGTCGCCGTTGATGGTCTCGACGAAGACCTCGTCGTCGATGGAGATGTGCGGGTGGCGGCCCAGCACGTGGTGCTCGCGGCCCGTCGGTGTCCACTCGAAGTCGTGCGACGGCGGGAACACGTGGTCGCGTTCGCCCCGGTTGTCCAGGTACTTGACGGTGCCGTCGACGCCGACCTGCCAGCGCAGCACCCGGGTGTCCTCGATCCGGGCGCCGGTCTGGAACACGGCCAGCAGCCTGCCCTCGATCCGGCGCAGCTGGATCAGCCGGGTGTCCCGGTAGTACCGGTACAGCTCGGCGAAGTCGCGTTCGAACTGCGGGTCGCGGAGCAGGCCGGGCAGCTCGTCGTCCGCCGCGTCCTCGAACCGGAACGCGTCACCGTCGCGGGTGAAGCGGTGCAGCGAGAACACGTCGTCGACCGTCGTCTCCGGCTTGAGGCCGATGAAGACGTTGTAGCCGAACAGCATCAGGCCGGCGACCTGGACGACATCGCGCGGCACGCAGTTGTGCTCGGTGCGGATGCGTTCGGTGCCGAGCAACGTCAGCTCGGCGCTGCCGAACACCTCCAGCCGGCGCGCGTTGAGGGTTTCCGCCCGGCGGGCGAGCCCGGCGGCCTGGTCGGCCAGCCGGGCCCGCAGCACCTCGTAGGTGCCCGCCTCCAACGTCGCTCCCGCCGGCGCCGCTTCCACTGGAGCCGTCACGACAGCGAGGCGACCGGCCGCTCGGCCACACCCAGGCGCTGGGCGGCGTCCAGCAGCTCGCGCAGCTTGCCCTCGTCCGGGCCACCGGAGTTGATCAGCTTGAGCAGCAGGGCGGACACGGTCAGGTTCTTCACGTCGCCGGTGTTCAGCGAGCCGAGCAGCCGGCCGATGTCGTCGGTGAAGCTCGCCGACCCGTTCAGCCACGGCCCGGCCAGCGACTTCGCCACGTCCGAGTGCTCGACGAACCCGTCGACCTGCTTGCCGACCGTCATGGCGCCGACGATCCGGTCGAAGAACATGCTGTCGCCGCCGATGATGTCGATGTCGGCGTGCTCCAGGCCCGCGGCGAGCACCAGCGCCTGGGACTCGGCGACCTGGCGCTGCACGTCGATGCCGGCGAGCCGGATCTCCTTCTCCGTCTCCAACCGCAGCCGGTACTCCTCGTGCTCGCGGGTGGCGTCGTCCAACGCGGCCATCGCGCCCGCCTTGTCGGCCAGGCCCTCGGCCTCGCCCTTCAGCTTCTCGCGGATCGCCAGCGCCTCGACCAGCGCCTTCTCCTTGCCCACCACGGCTTCGGCGCGGCCGACCTTCTCGATCGCCTCGGCGTCCCGCTCGCGCACCTGCACGTCGGCCAGCCCGGCCGCCGCCGCCTCGGCCTGCTTGCCCTCGGCGAGGCGGATCATGGCGCGGGTGTCCAGCTCGGCGGCCTGCTGCCGGGCCTCGGCGAGCACCAGTTCCTCGCGGGCCTTGAACTTCGCGGCCTGCTCGGCGGCCTCGGCGGCCTTGATGTCCTTGACGAGGCCTTCCTGCGCCTGCGCCTCGGCGTGGATCACCATCGTCTGGCGGGTCCGCTCGGCCTCCTCGACCGCGCGCAGCCGCTTGATGATCTCCTCCTGCTCGGCCACGGTCTTCTCCACCGCGATCCGCTCGCGCACCACCTCGGCGATGGCCCGCTTCTCGCCCTCGACCTCCTTGTCCGCGGAGATCCGGGACAGCTCGGTCTCGCGCTCGCGGCCGATGACCTCGAGCATCCGGTCCTTCTCGATGCGCTCGGTCTCGATCGCGATCACCCGCTCGCGGTTCTTCTCCGCGACGGCGATCTCGCGCGCCTTGTTCTCGGTCTGGATGCCCAGCTGCTCGTCGGTGCGGATGTGCGCGGTGTTGGCCTTGAGGCGTTCCTCGGCCTGCACCTTCGCGATCTCCGCCTCCTCGCGGGCGCGCATCGTCTCGACCTCGCGCTTCTGCTTGATCTCCGCGTCCGCCTGGCGGCGCTCCAGCTCCAGGATCGCCTCGCGCGCCTCGACGTTCTGGCGGGTGATCTCCTTCTCCTCGTGCCGGGTGAACTCGTTCGTGCGGACGTGCTCGATCGCGGTCAGCTCGGTGATCTTCCGGATGCCCTGCGCGTCCAGGATGTTCGACGGGTTGAGCTGCGCCATCGGCGTCTGCTCCAGGTAGTCGATGGCCGCGTCCTCGAGGCTGTAGCCGTTGAGGTCGGTGCCGATGACCTGGATGATCCGGTCGCGGAACTCGTCGCGCTTGGTGTAGAGGTCGATGAAGTCGAGCTGCTTGCCGACCGTCTTCAACGCCTCGGAGAACTTGGCGTTGAACAGCTCCTGGAGCGTCGTCTCGTCGCTGGCCCGCGCGGTGCCGATGGCCTGGGCCACCTTGATGACGTCCTCGACGGTCTTGTTGACCCGCACGAAGAACGTGATGCGGATGTCGGCCCGGATGTTGTCCTGGCAGATCAGGCCCTCTTGGCCGGCGCGGCGGATCTCGATGGTCTTCACCGAGATGTCCATGACCTCCGCGCGGTGCAGCACGGGCAGCACCACGGCGCCGGTGAACGTGACGTCCACCTTGCGCACCTTGGAGATGATCAGCGCCTTGCCCTGGTCGATCTTGCGGAACAGGCGGCTGACGAGGAGCAGGAGCCCGATCACGACGACCAGGACGACGGCGACGAGAATGCCGAACCCGGTGGTGATGACATCCATCTAGTGGTCCCCCAGTGTGGTCGTAGGGCTTTCGTTCCAGAGGGCGGCGACCCAGAAGAACTCGCCGTCCTCGTCGTAGTCGAAGATCACCGCGGCGCTGCCCGCGGTCAGCGCGTCCCGGCCCGGCTGCCGCACCTGCACGACGGCCGACGAGCCGTCCTCGGCGGTGACCTCGGCCTGGCCGAACGTCTGCGTCACGCTGCCGGTCCGGATGACGCACCGGCGGCCGACGAAGTCGAGGCGGGACGCGGGCGGATCGGCCGGGAACAGTCGTTTCAACGGCGTCATCAGCAGCCGCGTCGGCACGAACCCGACGACGAGCGACCCGCCGAGCACGGCCGCGCCCACCGCCGTCGACGGTGGTCGCAACAGGACGGTGCCGGCCAGGCACGCGAACCAGGAGAACGCGATCATCAGCGAGATGCCGATGGTCGCCGGCACGCCGCCGATGTCCAGCTCGACCCAGTCCGTGTCCGCCACCCCGAAGGCGGCCAGCAGCCAGAAGACGAGGACGACGGCCAGCAGGATGGTCAGCAGAACGACGGGAAATTCCAGTGCCGCCGTGAAGAACTGCCCCATGTGGCCCCCTTTCACGGGACTTTAACCCGTTGCTGAGGGGAATCTGAGCGGAATGACGCAACGCGGTCGCGGCAACCCGTTCAGTGCACGAGCAGGCCCGACACCCTGGTCAGCCCGTTGCCCGCGTAGCTGATCACCGCGCCGTCCTCGGACGGCATCGACCGGATGCTCATGCCCGCGAACCCGGTGTCTGTCACGAACCAGCCCCACACGGTCACCCACGAGCGGTCGTCACCGGGGATGACGTCCACCGTGGGGCGCACGCGTTCCTGCACGACGTACGGCTCCTTGTCCACTGCGTCGAGGAGTTCGGCCCACTCCTTGTCGGTCATCAGCCAGCCGGGGTGGATGCCGGTGCCCGCGAACTCGCCCGCCGCCTTGACGATCAGGTTCTCCCGGTTGCCGCGGACCTCGTCGCGCGGCACGTCCCGGAGGTAGCGGGTCCACGGCAGGAGCCGGTCCACCAACGCGCGCTCGTCGTCGGTCAGCTTCTCGCGGTGCTCCGACAGCAGCGCGAGGGTGGACTTGTTGCCGTACAGGTAACTGGAGAACGGCGTGTACAGCTCGGTCTTGTGGCCCTTCGCCAGGAGGTCCGCGTGGGCGACGGCCTGCTTCGCCGAGAAGTACCGGACGACCACGTCGAGCTTCGTGCCGCGCAGGTACAGGTGGCCGTTGCGCTCGATCAGCTCGTCCAGCTCGCCGAGCAGCACGTCGACGCCCAGGCGTGCGCAGGCTTCCCTGATGGACGCGAAGCCCTTGGCGAACTTCGTCAGCATGCCGCCCTCTTCGAGGAACGCGATGGTGCGGTCGCGGCCGACGGCGTCGAGCAGCTTCTCGACCGGGTTGAAGAAGCGCAGGTCGTGCTCCTGGACGAACGGCTGGAAGCCCGGGTTCTCGTGGATGGCGCGGGCCAGCTCGCCGAGGTCCGGGCCGCCGAGCGAGGAGCCCGCGTTGATCTCCAGCAGGCGGAAGTCGTCACCGACGCGGTAGATGTCCGCGCGGCCGTGCATCGGCGGGCGGTCGGAGCCCATCAGCGCGGCTTCGGCCGGCGGGATGCCGAGGGCGTCGGCGAAACGGGTGAAGCTGCCGTCGAACATCTTCTTCGGCAGGGCGAAGAGGAGCTCGAAGAAGTCCAGCACGTCGGCCGCGACGCTGTGCGCGGTGTACTCGTCCAGGAAGAACGGCCGGCCCACTAACCGGTGGCCGTAGGCGGCTTCGAGGTGCGGTGGCAGGTCGAGCCGGCCCATCACCCCGTGCAGGCTCTCGTCGTCCAGGTACGCCTGCGTCACGTGGTCGGTCACGTCTTGCTCCTCGGTGCCGGTGCCGGTCGCGGCACATGATGTCGGAGCGGACCGGTCAGCCGGCGAGGATTCCCCGAAGCACCCTGCGGACGGCCGCGGTCGGGTCGAAGTCCCGGCGCGGGTTGGCCAGGTGGTTCGCCAGCAGGCCGTCGATCAGGCCGAGCAGCACGGCGAGGTCGGCGGGCGGGTCGGACGAGCCCAGGGCGGCGATCAGCGGCACGGCCCAGCCGGCGATCTCGCGGTGCGCCCGCTCCACTTCGGGGCGCAACTCCGGCCGTTGGGCGACTTCGACGAGCAGCGCGTGGCGGGCGAGGGTGACGGCGGGGTCGGCGGCCAGCCGTTCGATCAGGGCGCCGACGGTCCGGGCGAAGGCGTCCGGGGTGCCGTCCGGGGTGACGTTTGGGGTGGTGCCGTCCGGGGTGGTGCCGTCCGGGGTGGTGCCGTCCGGGGTGGTGACGCCCGGAGTGGTGCCGTCACCGGCGAGGCCGGCCCAGAGCGCGGTCTCCCGTTCGAGGATGCGGCCGAGGACGCCGGTGATCAACGCGTCGCGGGTGCGGAAGTGGTTCGACGTCGAACCCTGCGGTAGACCCGCTTCGGTGTCGACCGCGCGGTGCGTGAGCTGGCGCATGCCACCCGTGCCCAGCACGCGGATCGCGGCGTCGAGCACCTGCTGCTGCTTGGTCATCGCGCGCCACACTACACCCGTAGTGATGTCACTACAGCTGTAGTACGTTGGGGCGCATGGGACTTCGACGTGCGGCGGTCATCGGTGGCGGGGTCGGCGGCCTGGCCGCCGCGGTCGGGTTGCGCCGGAACGGGTGGGAGGTGACCGTCTTCGAGCGCTCCGGCGCGTTGCCCGAAGTCGGCACCGGGCTGGGGATCTGGCCCGACGCGATGGCGGCGCTGGACCGGCTCGGGGTGGGCGGTGCCGCGCGGCGCGTCGGTCGACGGCAGCCCGACGGCGCCTTGCGCAGGCCCGACGGAACCCTGATCGCACCTCTCGGCGCGGACTCCGTCCACCTCCTCACCCGGCCCGCGTTGCTCGGGGTGCTGGCGGACGCGTTGCCGGCGGGGGTGGTGCGGTTCGGGACGTCGGCGGGGTTGGCCGAGTGCGCCGGGTACGACCTCGTCGTGGGGGCGGACGGCATCCACAGCGCGGTGCGGGGCGAGCTGTTCGACGCGGAGGTCCGCACCTCCGGCGCGGTCGGCTGGCGCGGCACGGTGGACTTCCCGGTCGCGGCGGGCGGCGAGACGTGGGGCAGGGGCGTCAAGTTCGGCCTCACCCCGCAGGCAGGCGGGCGCACCAACTGGTACGCGATGGCCGACGACCTCTCGCGCTTCGCCGACTGGCACGACCCGATCCCGCGGATCATCGCGTCGGCATCGGACGTGCTGCGGCACGAGCTGCTGTACCTGGCCCCGTTGCGCCGTTACGTGTCCGGGAACGTGGCGTTGATCGGCGACGCCGCGCACGCCATGACACCGGACCTCGGGCAGGGCGCGTGCCAGGCGATCATCGACGGGGTGGTGCTGGCCGAGTGCCTGACCGGTGGCGTCGAGGCGGGTCTGCGCGAGTACGAGCGGGCGCGGCGGCCGGTGACGCAGCGGCTCGCCGCGCGGTCGCTCCAGCTCAACCGGCTGGCCCGGGTGCGTCGGCTGACCCGCGTCCGTGACGCCTGCCTGCGGTTGGCCCTGGCGGCGGCAGCGCGCCGCCGGGCGCGCACGGAGTCGTGGACCGCCGACCTCGAACCCGACGAGCTCGCCGGCTAGGACTGGGGCAGCTTCACGGACTTGCGGGAGCGGGGAGCGGACGGCGGCGGCACGACCGGGCCGATGTCGCCGTCCGGGGCCTCGTCCAGGTCGACGATCACCGGTGCGTGGTCGCTCGGCCCGGTGCCCTTGCGCGCGTGCCGGTCGACCCAGGCGGCCTCCACCCGTGCCGCCACCGGGTCGGACGCGAGGACCAGGTCGATGCGCATGCCCAGGTCCTGGTGGAACATGCCGGCGCGGTAGTCCCAGTAGGTGAAGACGCGTTCGGTCGGCCACCGGTCGCGGACCACGTCGTGCAGGCCGGTCGCCTGGAGTGCGGCGAGCGCCTCGCGTTCAGGGGCGGTCACGTGCGTGTGGCCGACGTAGGCCGCCGGGTCGAACACGTCGGCGTCGGCGGGCGCGATGTTGACGTCACCGCAGACGACGACCGCCTCGGGGCCCGCGGCGACGACGTCGCGCAAGGCGGCGAGCCAGGCCAGCTTGTAGTGGTAGTGGTCGGAATCGGGCACCCGGCCGTTGGGGACGTACACCGAGTGCACCCGCACCCCGCCGCACGTGGCGGCGACCACCCGTGCCTCCGGGTGCGGGAAACCGGGGCCGTCCGGCAGGCCGGTGACGACGTCGTCCAGGCCGACGCGGGAGAGGATCGCCACCCCGTTCCAGCGGCCCTCACCGTGGACCGCCACCTGGTAGCCGCGGGAGGCCAGCTCGTCGCCGAGGAGCGCGGTGAAGGCGTCGTCGGCGAGTTTGGTCTCCTGGAGGCAGACGACGTCGGGTTGCCGCTGGTCGAGCCACGGCAGGAACCGCGGCACGCGCTGCTTGACCGAGTTCACGTTCCACGTAACCACCCGCACCCGTCCCACCGTAGCCCGCCCCACCGGACCGCGCGCCCGACGCGCGCAGATCACCCGCACCCCCGCGAGCCCCTGACCAGCCACAACCCCTCACCGCGCCACTCGTCCACACCAACGCCCCCACCGCGTCCACACCGCCGACCCGACTACCCCCGCCGTCGATGGGTCGGCCTCTCGGTAAGCTGTCGCCCGAGGGCTGCTAGCTCAATTGGCAGAGCAGGAGACTTTTAATCTTCGGGTTCAGGGTTCGAGTCCCTGGCGGCCCACCAAAGATGCTGGTCAAAGCGGCACGCCCTGTCGACGGCCGCGGGGCCGATGAGGTCCGCGATCTGACGAGTCGTCATGCCCGCCTCATCGAGCAGCGTCGCGCCCCGCCCTCCGAGACGGCCGGACGGTCACCCACTCGTACTCGTAAGGGTGATGAACGGTTTCCGGTGTCGAGGTTGGGCTGTTCGACCGCACTTCAGACGATCCTCGATCCGGGTCAACCGGTCGCTGAGATCTCCCATGCGGGCAAGCAGCAACTCGGCCACGGTCCGCATGTTCCGCCAGTCGTCATCGGTCCACATGCCTTCACCGGCCACCGTACGCCACCTACCCGGCCTGATCGGCGAACTGTCCCGCGCCCGCCAACTCCTCACCACAGCAGACCGGCGTCACGTCTCCTCCCTGCTGACACTGGCCCTACGTGCCGCCGACGGCGCGGCCTACAAGTACCGCAACCATCCGCAGGTCCGCCAAGCCCTATCGGTCTTGCTGCGCACCAACCCGTCACTCAGCTCCGGCCTACTCGACCTGGCCGCGTGGGCCGGCGCGCGCTGAACCAACACACCGGGCTACCGGCTTACGCCTTCCCCAACAGTTCCGGCAGGTCGTGCAGCGAGTCGATCACCCAATCAGCATCACGACGCACCAACGGATCATCCGCCCACAGGTGCCCCCACGGCCCACGCCGAATCAACGCGGTACGCAGCCCAGCCGCCTTCGCCGCAACGACGTCGTTGTCACGGTGATCACCGACGTACAGCACATCGGCCGCAGCCGCCCCAGGCGTCATGTCCACAACCCGCTCAAAGAACTCCGCCGCAGGCTTGGCCACACCCCACTCACCGGACGTGGCGATCCCGTCCACCGGCAACTCCAACCCCCGCAGCAGCTCACCCGCCCGAGCAGTCTGATTCCCCGCCACCCCGACCCACAACCCAACCTGCCGCAACCCCGCCAACCCGGTCCGCACATCCGGGTACAGATCCCCGCTCTCGATCTGCTCGCCCACCCCAGCCCGCTCCCGCAACTCCCGCTGGTGAGCAACATCGAACCCAGGCCGGAAGTACTGGAACGTCTCAGCGTTGTCCCGACCAGCCGCCGTCACCGCGCCCAACACCGTCGAGAAGGTGTGCCGGGACACCCCGATCCAGTCGGCCCACGCCCCCCACTCCCGAGAGTCGTCCAGCAAGGTCTCGCCAACGTCGAACACCACCGCAGACACCATGCCCCACACCTACGCCATCAATGCCCGACGCGCGACGACCCGCACTGGTCCATCCCCCGCTCGGAGGGGCTGACCGCGGTGTTCAGGGTTTTCCTTCATCAAGGCGGTCCCCTCCGGGTGCCGCTGGCCGTTGATGCCTAACCCACGTCGAAGGACCGACGCCCGTGTAGTGCGGCACGCCCAGCGGGCCTGGCGTTCCGCGGGCGCGCCACGCGAGGAAGGGCGCCATCCGCCGATGGCGGTGACCTTGTCGCGCCAGTCCCGGCAGTCGGCTCGTTGGACCCGGTCGGAAATGTGATCTTGCAGCGTGAGGACCAAGAGGATTATTCCCTTTCGGATGCGGTGAACGGCGCAGGCGGGGCTGGGCCGTTCGTTCCGGTCGGACTCCGTCGGCTTGGGTGTTCCTTGACCGGGTTAGTCCATACGGCGGGCCGCGTGTAACGACCAGGCCGGGATAGGGCGACCGAACGGGTGGTCGTTCGTTCACTGTCATCGACAGTGAACGAACGACCTTGAACCGTCCCGGCCGATCGACCAGAGTTGTATCCGCCGCACTGACGAGGAGGTGGCGGATGTTAAGAAAGCCGGTCGACAAAATTCGGATCAGCAAAAGATTGATCCGACTTGGCGATCAGATCTACCCCCTGGCCAATATCTCGAGAATTCAGACGCACAAGGTCGTACCCCGCCTTACCTATACGCGCATCACCGTCGAACTCGCAGCCATCTTGACCGCGCTCGCAATGATGAATGGCGCGGGATCCGCATCCGGCCTGCTCCGCGGACTGGTGACCATCGCAGTTGTCGGAACCCTCATGATCCGCGCCGCCTACGTGCTCAGCGTGTTAATCCATCGAGTGGGGACAAGGCAGCGATACGCCCTGCTGCTCGAAGCAGCGGGCGCGCAATACACTGCATTATCTGGCGTCGATCAACAGGAGATCGACCGCATCAGAGAGGAGATCGCCAACGCGATCGAAGATCCCCCCATTGGGGAGCGAGTACTTCATGTCGCCGGCGACGTGGTGTTCGGCGACAAGATCGGCAGGGATAAGTTCGGCCAGTACGGCGCAGGTAACAGCATTAATCGCTAGAAGAGAGGAGTGGTCGCATGTCGGACGTAGTCGGTGGAGACAAAATCGGCGGGGACAGCTACAAGATCAAGGGCCGTGACAATTCAATCACCATCCACAAATCCACTGCGCAGTCGCGCGAAGAGTTAGACGAAGCGGTTGCGGAGTTACGCGCGTTCATCACCCAGCTGAAAAATGACGGTATAGTCAACGAGAACGGCACCATCATCGAACCCGGCGCACTGGTGACTGCGGTGGAATCTCACCCCGGAAAGCTCAGGACGCTGAGGACGGCGGTTGCAAGCGGGGCGAAAGATGCAATCCTTACAGCGGTGAAAGACGGCGTGGCCACGGTGATAGTAGGGCTTACCGACAGGATGATGTGACGGGTCGACGGGATGTGACGAGGTCCGCAGGACTCGGTCGGGCGATGCGGTCTTGCAGGATGAGAACCAAGGATCGCTCCCTTTCGATAGTGGGTGGTGACCAGACAACGGGGGCATGACCGGGGCGTTCTCGGCCATGCCCCCGTGAAGTGGTGGACGGTCAGGCGGCGACCGCGAGCCCGGTGGTGGTGGCCGTGGCGTTGAGTTGGTCGGCGAGCGTGGCCGCGTACGCATCGGGAACGTTCACTGCGGCTTGCACGTCGGCCAGGGTGACGGCACAGCCCTGGCATCAGGAACGGCCGGAGATGACCTTGCTGTTTGTCGTGCGGGACGAAGAGGTACAGGTCGTATCTGCGGAACCTGTGCGGACAAGATGGTCGTTCTGGGTGTGGGAACAGATGAACCGCAGTAAGGAGAGGGAGGTAGATCCACAACCTGCGGGTTCAGGGTTGAGCCCCTGGCGGCCCACGATTGTCGGTGGTTCCGAGTGTGCGGTCGGTTCGAGTTCACGTAGGTGTAAATCGGCCGGATGGGTGATGTCGCTGGCACGGTCGGCGCACGGCCCGATAGAGAGATCACATGCACCTAGCTGTGGCACTCACCCTCGCCGCCTCGTTCACCGCCGTGTCCGGTGACCTGACCAGCTACGACCCGCGCGTGCCCGCCGGAGCGCAAGCTGCGGTGGTGTCGGCGCCCGTCGGCGGCGGCACTGTCGTGCTGCTCCACACCAAGGGCCTGCTGCCCAACCGCGAGTACGGCGCCCACGCGCACGTCAACCCGTGCGGTGCGCTGCCGGCCGATTCCGGGCCGCACTTCCAGCACGTCCAGGGCGGTGCCACCGACCCGGCCTTCGCCAATCCCCGCAACGAGATCTGGCTCGACTTCACCACCGACTCCACCGGCCGCGGCACGTCGTACACGCGGGTCGACTGGCAGTTCGGCGAACGTCGGCCCCGTTCCGTCGTCCTGCACGAGGAGCACACCCACACCGACCCCGGCCACGCGGGAACCGCAGGCGCCCGCCTCGCCTGCATCAACGTCCCGTTCTGACGATCGTGCGGCACCGGCACCGGCACCGGCACCCGCACCGGCTCCGCGCCCGGTAAGGGCAGCCGGTCGGATCACGGCGAACGGCACCCGGACTCCCACCGCGACCACGATGCCCGTGGGCGGGGGTTCGGGTGCCCCGGCCAGTGTGGCGACGAGCACTGACCGGGTTGGGTGACAATGGACGGCGATGTCCACCGCACCGCTCGCCACCCAGCCACTGAAGATCGGCCGCTTCCCGGTCGATCCCGCCGTCGTGCTCGCACCCATGGCGGGCATCACGAACGTGGCCTTCCGGCAGCTGTGCCGCGAGTTCGGCAGCCCCACCTCGCTCTACGTCTGCGAGATGATCACCGCCCGCGCGATCGTCGAACGCGACGCCAAGACCATGCAGATGATCACCTTCGGCGAGGGCGAACGGCCCCGCTCGATGCAGCTCTACGGCGTGGACCCGAAGTCCATGTCCGAAGCCGCCCGGATCATCGTCGCCGAGGACCGGGCCGACCACATCGACATGAACTTCGGCTGCCCGGTGCCCAAGGTGACGCGCAAGGGCGGCGGGGCGGCCCTGCCGTACAAGCGGCAGCTGTTCCGGCAGATCGTGCGGGCCGCCGTGCGCGCCGGTGAGCCCGCCGGGGTGCCCGTGACGGTCAAGTTCCGCATCGGCATCGACGACGACCACCTCACCTACCTGGACGCCGGGCGCATCGCCGAGGACGAGGGTGCGCAAGCGGTTGCGCTGCACGCGCGCACCGCGGCCCAGCGGTACTCCGGCCAGGCCGACTGGTCCGCCATCGCCCGCCTGAAAGAGGCCGTGACCAGCATCCCGGTGCTCGGCAACGGCGACATCTTCAGCGCCCAGGACGCGCTCGACATGGTCGCCAAGACCGGCTGCGACGGCGTCGTCGTCGGACGCGGCTGCCTCGGCCGCCCCTGGCTGTTCGGCGAGCTGCAGGCGGCGTTCCGGGGCGAACCCCTCCCCACCGGCCCCCGGCTGGGCCAGGTCGCCGCCATCCTGCGGCGCCACGGCGCGCTCCTCGCCGACTTCCTCGGCGAGGACAAGGGCATCCGCGACCTGCGCAAGCACATGGCCTGGTACCTGAAGGGCTTCCCGGTCGGCGCGGACCTGCGGCGCAGCCTCGCCATGGTGTCCACGCTCGCCGAGCTGGACGACCTGGTCGGCAGGCTCGACCCGGCGCTGGAGTTCCCGGACAACGCCGACGAGCCGCGCGGCCGGCAGGGCTCACCCGGCAAGGTCGTGCTGCCCGAGGGCTGGCTGGACGACCCCGAGGACGCCACGGTGCCCGTCGGCGCCGACGAGATGCACTCGGGTGGGTGACATGGCCGTACGCGCCGTCACGGCGATGGCGTGTGCCCTCACCCTGGTCGGCTGCACGTCGGCCGTCACCGGCACCGCGCGCCCGCTGAAGGTCACCGACGTCGAGCGGGAACTGGTGACCGGCTACTTCGCCGACCTCAACGAGGCGGGTGGGCAGGGCTCGTCCGAGCAGCGCGACCTGCTCAAGGACACCCAGCACCCGGACTTCCGCGACGAGAGCTGCGAGCTGCCCACCGGCACCATCAAAGTGCAGCCGACGATGTCCACGCTCAGACTGGACCCACAGTGGGCGCCGCCCGGCGAGGACGAGCACCCGCGAGGGGTCGTGCTGGTCGTCGCGGTCACGCTGACGGTGGTGCAGGAAGGCACCGAGATCGGCAGCCAGATCGGGTCGCAGCACGTCGTCCTGCTCAACGGCAAGGCCTACGGCTTCGCCCCCTGCGTCAACTGAGACAACGCTCGGCTCGGCTGCTTCTCGGACACGCTCGGCGCACGCTGAGGCGAGTTGATCACCGAATGTCACCGGTTCGGAGCAGTGCACGGTCAACCAGTAGAGGGAAATCCTCCGGTGACGTGTCCCGCCGGCTCAAGCGCCGCCTCGTACTAGACGACACCTTGGCAAGTAGGGAGGTGAGCGTGATGACCGCACTGCGACCCGAGGTCGCCGAGTCCGACCGCGACGGCCGGCGCGGAGCGACCCTGCCCGTGTCCGACAGCGAGGGCACCGGGCTGGTCCAGCTGCACGAGTCGATCGCCGCGCTGCTCGCCTCCCGCGGTCAGTGGCGGCAGGCCTACCAGCACTTGCGCTCCGCGTTCGACCTGGTCTACGCCGATCAGGACGACCAGCCGCAGGTGCCCGAGCAGCTGCGGCGCGAGGTCGACCGGCTGCGCCGCGAGCACGCCGAGGCGCGCGAGCAGAGCCTCCGGGACAGCCTCACCGACAGCTACAACCGCAGATACCTGGACGAGCGGCTGCTCGACCTGGTCGCCCACCGCGGCACCGCGACGGCCGGGCTCGCCATCGCGCTGATCGACCTCGACTGGTTCAAACAGGTGAATGACACGTTCGGTCACCTGTTGGGTGACCGTGTGTTGCAGCGCGTGGTCGAACTGCTCCAGGAAGAGCTGCCGGAGGACGGTTTCTGCGCGCGCTACGGCGGCGAGGAGTTCGTCCTGGTGCTCCCCGGCCTCGACGCGTCGCCGGCGGTGGAGATCGCCGAGTCGGCACGGCTGCGTGTCGAGCGTCACGCTTGGGCTTCCCTCGCGCCCGGTTTGCGAGTGACCGTCAGCATCGGGCTGGCCTACGAGCCGGCCGCCGGGGAGTCGCCGGCCCGGCCGGCGGTCGCGCCCGAGCAACAACTGCTGCGCGCCGACAGCCTGCTCTACACGGCCAAGCAGTCAGGACGCAACGCCGTCGCCTATCGCGAGAACGGCCGCGTCCGTCTGGCGGGTGCCGCTTCCGGGCGACGCGGAATCGCCGAATCTCGGGTAGTCGGTTACTGACACCTCACGACCGCTCACCCTTTCGGGCGTAGCCTGCTGCGCGCAACCGAGTACTGCCGACCCCTGTATCACCGGGAGTGGTCGTCAGGACTGGCGGTCATCCGTAGTATCGCCAAGGCAAGTGACACGCCGTTGGTGCAACCAATGTGTCCTTGCTGTCGTCAACTCGTGATGACGACCTACTCATGACCGAAGCTGAAGGGAGACCGGGTGCCCGACGAGCCCCGCCGTGGCGGCCCCGGACCCGGAGGTGACCAGGCCTCCCAGGATGATCCGCCGACCGGCCGTCGACGCAGGTCCCTGGATGCCGGCGGGCTGAGCGTGTCCGACCTGCTGGAGCAGCACAGCCGCTCGAATATCCCACGTCCGGTCCCTCCCGGCCCGTCGGACACCGGGCGGCGCGCCGTGCCCGAGCCCGAGCCGCCCCGCAGACCCGCGGCGCCGCCCCAGAACGGGCGCCGCGCCGACGAGGGCACCGGCCGCCGGGCCGCCCCCGAGCCGCCGCCGAGGCCGGCTCCACCGCAGAACTACGCGCCACCCGTGCCGGAGGACACCGGCACCCGGCCGAGGCCGACCAACGGCCCGCCTGCCAACGGGGCACCGCCCGCAGGTCGCCGCGCCGCCGCGCCGCCGTCGAACGACTTCTTCGCGCCGACCGGCGAGGGCACCGGAAACCGGACGCCCCGGCCGATCCCGGAGGACGGCCGCCGTCGGGCCGACGGCCCCGGTGCCGGACCGCGACGTCCGGAAGACGGTGGACGACGCGGCGGCCCCCGTCCCGCGAACGGCGCGCCCAACGGCTATGCGGGCCGACCGGACGACGCGGAACCCCGACGTCCCGCGCCCACGGCGCACCCTGACGCGGCGGGCGACCCGAGCAGGCGCATCCCGGCCAACGGCCGGCCCCGCCCCGAAGCGGGGCCGCACGGCCCGCAGGACCCGACCGCTGCGCCGCGACGGCTCGCGGACGGCGGGGGCCGGCGCCCCGAGGTTCCTGGCGCCGAGCCGGGTCGACGGCTCCCGGACGGCAGCGGTCCGCGACGACGTCCCGAGAACCTCGCCCCTGACACACCCGGTCGCTCTCCGGACGGCAGCGGCCCGCGCCGGCACCCCGAAGGCCTGGCCCCGGACGCACCCTCCCGCCAGGCCGACGGCAGCGGCCCGCGACGACGTCCTGAGAACCCGGCCCCGGACGCACCCGG
Source organism: Saccharothrix sp. NRRL B-16314 (assembly GCF_000716595.1). Classification (GTDB taxonomy): domain Bacteria; phylum Actinomycetota; class Actinomycetes; order Mycobacteriales; family Pseudonocardiaceae; genus Actinosynnema. Next base: position 573,004 of record NZ_JNXC01000001.1, on the reverse strand, counting down.
TCGCCGGTCGGACGCGCCGGACCGCCGGGCCGAAATCGCGCCCGATGGCATCGGACAGCGCCTCGGCGACGCCCCGAGGCCCGGCGAGAACACCGGCCGGCGCCTGCACCCCGGCCCCCCGCCGGCCGACAGCCCCCGTCGCCCCGAGAACGCCCGTCGCCCGGAGGCCGGTGACGCCCCTAGGCGACCCGCGAACGGCAGCGGACCGCACGACCTGACCGGCGGGCCCCAAACCGGCCGACGTCCGCGCCCCGAAGACCCGGCCGCCGACCCGCGCCGCCCGGCCGACGGGCCGAGGCCCGGTGCGCCGGTCGAAGACCCCACCGGTCGCCGCCCCGACGGCAGCGGACCGCGACGCCTCGCCGAAGGCGGCGCACCGGTCGACGACGGAGGCCGGCCCCCAGCGGGCGGTCCCCGGCGCCTCGCCGAAGGCCCTTCCGGTCTGCCGGAAGACCCGGCCGCCCGTCCGCGCCGGCTCGCCGAAGGTCCTCCCGCCGACGACCTCACCGGCCGCCACCCGGACGGCAGCGGACCCCGACGGCTCGCCGAGACCGGCGAACCGGTCGACAGCACCGGCCGCCGTCCCGACGGCAGCGGTCCGCGTCCCGCCGGTGACGTGGCCGGCCGGAGGTTCGCCGCGGACGGCGCCGCTGCCGCGCCTCCCGCTGCCCCGCCCGTCCCGGCTCCCATCGCCGACCGCCTCACCAGCGGACGCCCGGAGCCGCGCGAAGCCATCGACCCGTCCAGCCTCACCACGGAGATGGAGGCCATCAGCGACGACGTCAAGAAGCGTCGCGAGGTCGACCACACGCTGGCCCGCTTCTCCGCCGTCCACGACGAACTGGCCGAGCAGGAGCGCATCCGCAAGGAGCGCCGCCAGAAGCTCATGCCGTGGAAGGCGCAGGAAGAGGACGAGGACGCCACCGAGTACGCCTCACCGGTCGACGTCCCCGACGAGGGCGGCCCACGTCGCCGCGGTCGCACGGCCAAGCACAGCAAGATCGTCCGCTTGATCAAGGTCGTCTCGCTGACCGCCGCCATCCTGGTGTTCATGTCGACCGGCCTCACCTGGGGCACGCTGCTCTACATCGACAGCAAGTTCACCGAGATCGAAGCGCTGAACACCGACTCCGCCGCGGTGCACCAAGCGGAGAAGCAGCTCGGCGACGAGAACTTCCTCATCATCGGCTCGGACACCCGTGCGGGCGCCAAACCGGAAGACGGCGTCGGCGACCCGAACTCCGAGAACACCCAGGGCGCGCGCTCGGACGTGCTGATGCTCGCGCACATCCCGGCCGACCGTAAGCGCATGGTCGTCGTCTCCGTGCCGCGAGACCTGCTGATCACCCGCCCCGAGTGCGAGTCGTGGGACCCGAGCACCGGCGAGTACACCGGCACCCAGCTGGAGCGGACCGAGGGCGTGAAGGCGAACGAGCCGTACGCGGTCGGCGGGCCGAAGTGCGTCAGCAAGTTCATGACCGAGCTGACCGGGTTGGACATCAACCACTTCATCAGCGTGGACTTCAACGGCTTCAAGGGCATGGTCGACGCCATCGGCACCGTCGAGGTGTGCGTGCAGAAGCAGATGGACGACGAAGAGCTCGGCATGATCTTCGACAAGCCGGGCAAGTACGAGATCAACGGGACCAAGGCGCTCGACTACGTGCGGGCGCGCAAGGTCGAGGGCGAGAGCAAGACCGACTTCGACCGCGTCACGCGGCAGCAGCAGTTCCTGTCCGCGTTGCTGCGCAAGGCCTTGTCGTCGGAGATCCTGCTGAACCCGGGCAAGCTCAACGGTTTCCTCAACGCGTTCGCCGCCTCCACCGTCGGCCAGAACGTCGGCGTGAACGACATGCTCACGCTGGCGCAGTCGATGCAGAGCCTGGAAGCGGGCCGGGTCAGCTTCGTCACGGTCCCGCGCAGGACGGACGAAGGCGAGACGCTGGCGACCGACGACAACCTGGAGTTGTTGCGGGAACCCGAGACCAAGGCGTTGTTCCAGGCCATCATCGACGGCACGCCGCTGCCGGACGAGACGCCCGACACCACGGTGCCGGACCCGAACAAGGCGAAGGAGCCGGCGCCGGCACCCGGCCCGAAGCAGGGCAAGATCGTCGACCACAAGGGCCTGAAGGTCCAGGTGCGCAACGGTGATCCGGACAACGGCGGCGCGGCGCGCGAGACCACCGAAGCCCTGCGGGAGCTCGGCTACGACGTGGTCATCAGCGACAACGCGCCACCCACCGACAAGACCGTCATCAAGTACGGGATCGGCGGTGAGGACGCCGCCGCGACGCTCCAGTCCTCGGTGCCCGGCGCGACGCTGGTGTTCGACGCGGGCATGGGCGGCGCGGTCCTGCTCCTCATCGGACCCGGCTGGGACGAGGAAGTCCGGGCACCGCAGCCCGCGGGAGCCGAGCCGAACAAGCCCTCGCCGCCGCCGAACCTGGACATCGTGAACGCGGCGAAGGACCCGTGCGCCTGAGCCCGACTGGACGTCTTGGGTTCACCACGGGTTCACCGGGGTGGGTCGCTACCGCGATGACGTCACCGTAGTCTGACGTCATGCGTGAGGCCTACCACGACCAGCTCGGACACCTCGCCGACCAGCTCGCCGACATGTGCGGGATGGCCGGCGACGCGATGGAGCGAGCGACCACCTCGCTGCTCGGGGCGGACCTCGCCCTCGCCGAGCAGGTGATCGGTGACGACACCAAGATCGACGACGTGCGCGCCGACATCGAGGAACAGGCGTACGCGCTCCTGGCGTTGCAGGCGCCGGTCGCGACCGACCTGCGCATCGTGCTCGCGGTGATCCACGCGGCGGAGAGCGTGGAGCGGATGGGCGACTTGGCGCTGCACGTGGCCAAGGCCGCGCGGCGCAGGCACCCGAACCCGGTGCTGCCGGACACGGTGCGGCCGTACTTCTCCGAGATGGGCCGCATCGCGGTCGAGCTGGCGCGCGAGGCGACCGACATCATCCGCACCCAGGACGTGGCGCGGGCGCGGTCGCTCGAGGACGCCGACGACGCGATGGACGACCTGCACCGGCACCTGTTCACGGTGATCATGGACAAGGACTGGGCGCACGGCGTGCCGGCCGCGGTCGACACCACGCTGCTCGGCCGGTTCTACGAGCGGTTCGCCGACCACGCCGTGTCGGTGGCCAAGCGCACCGTTTTCGTGGTCACCGGCCGGATGCCCGGCTACCACGGCACCGGCACCGAGTCGCCCTGAGCGTCGTCAGTTGAGCAGGCCGTTCAGCTCCTGCGCGAGCTGGCCGGCGATGCGCGCGTTGTCGGCGGGGGCGTGGGTGAGCCACTTCTGGCCGTCCTGCCCCTGCCGGGTCTGCGACATGTAGCGGCCCAGGTCGTTGTCGAACCACGCGACCTGGGGAGCCCGCTGCTCCCGACCGTGCCTGCCGCGGACCGTGACGCCGAACTGGCCGGCGCGCAGGCGGGGGCGTTCGAACACCGATTCCAGCGCGCGGACCTGCGTCGACGCGGTGGAGCGCGGTGCCATGGCCTGGGTGAACGTGGCCTGGCCGAAATCGTCGTCCCGGCGCGGCGGTGGCGGCGGTGCGGACGTCGGCATCGGCACCGTGATCGACTGGCCGGGGCCGGGGCGTGACGGTGGGACGAGGTCCACGACCGAGCGCAGCACCGCGGCCGAGCGCATCAGGTCGACCTTGATCTGCCGGTCGTCCATCACCGCGAGGGCCGCGTTCTCACCGGACGCGCCGGCGCGTGCGAGGAGCTGGCGTTCGACGTTGCGGGCGTCGAGCGACGCCACCGCGTTGAGGGAGAAGTCGAAGCGCACCAACAGGGTGAGCGCTTCCTCCACCTCGGGCGCGACCCGGCCGCGATGGGCCAGGCCGCGCTGTTCGAGGTCGCGGTACACGGCGTTGCGGATGCCGCGCCGCTCGTCCATCGTGTGCCCGAGGTACGGGAATTCGAACGGGTAGGGCCGGCTGCCGAGCTTCAGGTCTTCCCAGAGCATGTCGGCCGCCGCGAACGACAGGGCGAACGAGAACACGCTCACCCGCCGATGACGGGCGGGGCGACCATGGTGCCGTCGCCGAAGACGTCCTCGGTCTCGACCAGGTAGGACGCGGCCTTGTGCTCCTTGTCCTCGTCACCCTGCCCACGACCGCCCGCGCCGCCCATGCCGCCGGCCGCACCCATGCCGGCCGCGCCACCGCGACCGGCCGCACCGGCGCCACCAGGACCGCCGCTGCCGCCAGGGCCGAAGCCGCCCGCGCCGGACCGGTGGGAGTCACCGAGCGCGCCGGCGCTGCCGCCGGGACCGAAGCCGCCCATGCCACCGCGACCCGCCGCCGTCTGGCCGCCGGGACCGCCCATACCCGGGCCACGTCCACCGCCGCTGCCGCCAGGGCCGGTGGGGAAGCGTCCGCCGCCGGGGCCGTTCGGTCCGGTGGGACGTCCGGTGGGCGGCATGTTCGGCCGTCCGTTGGGGCCGTTGGGCGGGTAGGTGCCGATGTTGGGCGGGTAGGGACCGGGGGTGTTGGGCGGGAGGTTCGGGCCGCCGCCGGGGCCGGACGGGTAGGTCTGGCCGCCACCGCCGGGGCCGGGGCCGTTCAAGCCGGACTGGTTCGTGTTGCCGCCGGGGGCGGGGATCGCGCCGAAGTCACCCGTGCCGGTACCCGTGCCCGTGCCGGTACCCGTCCCGGTGCCGGTGCCCGTGCCGACGCCGCTCGGCATGGTCGGCCGTCCGCCGACCTCACCCGTGCCCGTCCGGCTCGGATCACCGGTGCCGCCACCACCCTCCATCGGCGGCGGCGGGGCGAAGGCGGGCATCGTCGAGCCCGACTCCTGGAAGCTCGTGGACATGGTCGTCATGACCTCAGCCGCCCGTTCGTGGGCCTGCTGCTTCTCCTCGAACTTCTGCTCGATCTGGTCGATCGTCTCGGCCCACTTGAAGGGGTTGGGCTCGGAGAAGAACATCTTGTAGGCGTCGGCCGTGCTGAATTCGACCGGTTCCGGCATCGAGTTCTTGGCCTGCTCGGCGGCCGTGCTCTGGGCGTAGAGCTTGTTGCCGGTGAGCTGCGCGCCCTGTGCCGCGTTGCCGGACCAGGTGGCGACGCTGGTGAAGTACCCCTGGGCCGACTCCGCCGCCGCGCCCTGCCAGGCGCCCTTGCTGGCCGTGGTGGCGCTCGTGAGGTTGGACTGGAGCTCGGCCAGCGTGTTGCCGATCTTGGTCCAGGCCTCGCCCTGCTCGTTCGCGGTGCTGGGGGCCATGTTGTCGGTGACCATGGCCTTCAGCTCTTTGTGGTCACGGGCGAGGTAGTGCGAGCCGGTGGGCGTGAGCGGCGGGCGGTAGCTCTCCACCGCCTGCTCGAGCTGCCGCTCCTGCTCGGCCTGGTACTGCGCGGACTGCGCCTTGTAGCGGGCGTAGTCGGCGACGGTCTCGAACATGCCGAACAGGCCCGGGTTGTCCTGTTGCCCCCGCTCGAACTCGGCGCGCAACGCGGCCTCGTTCTCACCGGCGTAGGTGACCTGGGTCGCCTGGCTGTTGCCTTGCGGCTGCGGCGGCGGCGAGTAAGACGGCGGCTGCGAGTTCGGCGGCGTCACGACGTTCTCCCCCCTGGGGTTACTTCGGCAGCTTCGGTTCGATGGCGGTGGCGACCTTGGTCGCAGCGTCGCAAGCCGCTTGCAGCGAGTTGTCCGAGGAGGAGATCACGTCGACCCTCGACGTCGGACTAACCTCCACAGCCACGAGGCACGAGGTCTTGGTCCCAGGTGCTTCGACAAGCCTGGCCTTGCGCGAGCCAATGGAGGTGTCGGTCTTCTTTCCGTCACCCACAGCGTCAGCGATCGCCAATTCGGGCTGAGCCTTGATCGACACGCTCACGGTCGCCGAGAACTCGGCGCCGCACGCGCTGCGGCTCTCCTCCTCGATCTCGGTCAGGTTCAACTGTGCCGCGATGGAGTTCAGGACCTCACACGAGTCGAAGTCCACGAGCGAATCCCCACCACCGGGAGGCTTCGTCGTGGTGCTCTTCGCCGTCTGCTCCGCCGTCGGCGACGACGTGCTGGTTCCCGGCGTGGCCGTTCCCCCGGTGGTGCAGCCGGTGACAACAGCGCCCAGCACTGTCAGCGCCAAGACGACGCGGGCCGAAGATCCCTTGATCAACTGACTCCACCCTCAGTAGCGTTTGTAGGTGCTTGCGTTCGAGCTGTCGACCTCACGATAGTTCTCGATCGCCTTCTGCATCGCCCCACGCGCCTCGTCCAACGCTGTCCGCAACTGCTCGATCGCCGGGACGATGCCGGTCGTGCCGGCGCCACCTTCGGCGCTCTCCTTGTTGTAGCGCGCCATGGCCGTGCCGTCCGGGCTGGTTCCGAGCTTGACGTCCTGACGCAACAAGCCGAGCTCTTGGTCGATTTTGCGCAGGTCCTGCATAGCGGCGTCGATCGCCTTCAGGTAGGCCTGGGCACCGTCTTCGCTGATCGCGAACGAGCCCGACTCGGCGGCCTGCTTGAGACCGACCATGTTGGCCGTCATCGCCTGCATGGACTGTGCGCTCCACGCACCTTCCATCGCCACGGTTACCCCCTGCAAGTCTGCCGATCCCAGCCGTCACGGTACCCCCGAAAGGAGGACCATGTCTCGATTTTGACGCTAGGGGCGGGTCGCTGGTTCCACCGTCACCCGAACGCGCAAGAGCCCTCCCACCAGCGGCGGGAGGGCTCTGACGGGGGGAACCGGGATCAGCCGAAGCGGCCGGAGATGTAGTCTTCCGTGGCTTTCTGGCTGGGGTTCGAGAAGATCTTCTCGGTGTCGTCCACCTCGATCAGCCGACCCGGCTGGCCGACGCCCAGCAGGTTGAAGAACGCCGTCTGGTCGCTGACCCGCGCAGCCTGCTGCATGTTGTGGGTCACGATGACGATCGTGTACTCCTTCTTCAACTCCGTGATCAGGTCCTCGATCGCCAGGGTCGAGATGGGGTCGAGCGCGGAGCACGGCTCGTCCATCAACAGCACGTCCGGCTGCACGGCGATCGCCCGCGCGATGCACAACCGCTGCTGCTGACCACCCGACAACCCACCACCGGGCCGGTCGAGGCGGTCCTTGACCTCGTTCCACAGGTTCGCCCCGCGCAACGACCGCTCGGCCACCTCGTCGAGCTTCTTCTTGTTCCGCTCACCCGCCAGCTTCAGCCCGGCCACCACGTTGTCCCGGATGGACATCGTCGGGAACGGGTTGGGGCGCTGGAACACCATGCCGATGGTCCGGCGCACCTGCACCGGGTCCACGGAGGACGCGTAGATGTCCTCCCCGTCCAGCAGCACGGTGCCCTCCACCCGCGCTCCGGGCGCCACCTCGTGCATGCGGTTCAACGACCGCAGCACGGTGGACTTGCCGCAACCGGACGGGCCGATGAACGCCGTCACGTTCTTCGGCGGCACGGCGAGCGAAACACCGTCCACGGCGTGGAACTTGCCGTAGAACAGGTTGAGGTCTTTCACGTCGATGCGCTTGGCCATGACCGCCCGCTCACTTCGTCTTCGGAGCCAGCCACCGCGAGATCACGGTAGCCAGCAGGTTGAACAGCGTGATGATGATGACCAGGGTGATCGCCGCACCCCAGATCCGCTCGAAACCGGCCTGCGTCGGGTTGTTCCGCTCCGACGTCATCAGCAGCGGCAGCGACGCCATCGGTCCTTCGAACAGGTTGTAGTTGATGTACGGCGCGTAAGCGGCGAGCACGAGCACCGGGGCGGTCTCGCCCATGACCCGGGCGAGGGCCAGCATGATGCCGGTGATGATCCCGGACAGCGCCGTGGGGATGACGACCTTCACGATCGTCTTCCACTTCGGGATGCCCAGCGCGTAGGACGCCTCGCGCAGCTCGTCCGGCACGATCTTCAGCATTTCCTCGGTGGTCCGCACGATCACCGGCACCATCAGCAGCACCAGCGCCAGCGACACCGCGAAACCGCTGCGACCGAAGCCGAAGTACGTGATCCACAGCGTGTAGATGAACAGCGCGGCCACGATGGACGGCACGCCGGTCAGGATGTCGACCATGAACGTGGTGGCGCGGGACAGCTTGGACCGGCCGCCGTACTCCACCAGGTACACACCGACGAACAGGCCGAGCGGCACCGACAGCACACCGCACACCAGGCCTTGCACGAGCGTGCCGTAGATCGCGTGGTAGACGCCGCCGCCCTGCTGGCGGGACAGCAGACCGGACAGCGACTTCTGCCACCAGTCGCCGTCCAGCACCACCGGGAACCCGCGTTCGACCACCACGAACAGCACCCAGATCAGCGGCACGATCGCGACGAGGAACGCCCCGTACACCAGCGCGGTGGCGACGGCGTTCTTGAACTTGCGCGCACCGGAGACGCTCTGGAACGTCGGCGGCGTGGCGAGGCGGTTCAGGTCCGCCGTGTCGGTCGTCATTCGTACTCCTTGTGACCGGCGACGATGGACCGGGCGATGGCGTTGACGCCGAAGGTGAGCACGAACAGCACCAGGCCGGCGGCGATGTAGGCGCCCGCGGTGCGCGGGTCGTTGAACTCGGGCGCGGCCAGCGCGATCTTCGACGCGAACGTCGCGCCGCCGTCGAACAGGCTCCACGCGAACGCCGCGCCGGTGCCGCTGAGGATGATCGTCAGCGCGATCGTCTCACCGAGCGCCCGGCCGAGGCCGAGCATGGAGGCGCTGACGTAACCGGCCTTGCCGAACGGCAGCACCGTGGTCCGCACGACCTCCCACTTCGTGGCGCCCAGCGCGATGGCGCCTTCGACGTGGGTGACCGGGGTGCGGTCGAACACCTCGCGGCTGACCGCGGTGATGATCGGCAGGATCATCACGGCCAGCACGATGCCGGCGGTGAAGATGGTGCCGCCCAGCTCGATGCTGACGTTGCCCTCGGCGAACAGCGGCAGCCAGCCGAGGTTCGAGGTCAGCCACTCGCCGATCGGGGTGAGCACCGGGCCGAGCACGAGCAGGCCCCACAGGCCGAAGATGATCGACGGCACGGCGGCCAGCAGGTCGATGACGTACGCGAACGGCCGGGCCAGCCGGCGTGGCGCGTACTGGGTGAGGAACAGGGCGATGCCGAGGGCGATCGGCATCGCGATGACCAGGGCGAACGCGGACGACACCACGGTCACCAGGAACAGGTCCAGGATGCCGTACCGCATGTTGTCGACGTCGCCGGTCGACCACTCGCGGCTGGTCAGGAAGTTGACCTGGTCCAGCGCGAGCGACGGGATGGCCTGGAGCAGCAGGAAGACGCCGATCGCCGCGATCAGGACCACGATGAAGATGCCCGACCCGGTGGCCAGGCCTGCGAAGATCCGGTCACCCGGCCGGACGATGGTCTTCTGGTCGGCTTCCGTGGTCGGGGGAATCGGAGCCTCCGAGTCGGGTCGGGCAGCCGGAACGCCCGCGCGGGCACCGGTCGAACCGGTGCCCGCGGGGCGTGGGGCCACTGTGCGGTCGTTCATCGCAATGGCGTTCCCGAGAAGTGTGCCGGCCCGGTCAGGCGATCGCCTTGATGGCGGTCAGCAGCTTCTCCTGGAAGGCCTGGGGCACGGGGGCGTAGCCCGCGTCCGCGAGGCCGGCCTGGCCGTCGGTCGCGGCCACCGTGAGGAACGCCTTGACGGCCTTCGCGGTGTCGGCGTCGTAGCCCTTCGAGCAGACGATCTCGTAGGTGGCGAGCAGCAGCGGGTAGGTGCCCGCCTCGGTGGAGCCGTAGATCGAGTCGAGGTCGAGCACCAGGTCGTTGCCGGTGCCCTTGATCTTCGCGCCGTCGATGGCCTTGCCGACCGACGCGTCGTTCAGCTCGACCGCGCCGGAGCCGTTGTCGATCTTGGCGATGGACAGCTTGTTGTCCTGGGCGAAGGACAGCTCGACGTAGGTGATGGCACCGTCGACCGAGCCGACGGCCTGCGCGACACCGGCGGACTTCTCCTTGGCCTCGCCGACACCGCCCTTGAACTGCTTGCCCGCGCCCTGCGTCCACGCGCCCTTCGAAGCGGCGTCGAGGTACAGCTGGAAGTTGTCCGTGGTGCCGGACTCGTCCGAGCGGTAGACGACCTTGATGTCCTTGTCGGGCAGCTTGGCGCTGCCGTTGAGGGCGGCGACGGCCGGGTCGTTCCACTTCTTCACGGTGCCGTTGAAGATCTTGGCGACGAGCTCGCCGGACAGCGTGAGGTCGGTGACGCCCTCCAGCTTGTAGCCGACCGCGACGGGGCCGAACACGAGCGGCAGGTTCCACGCCGGGTTGCCCTGGCAGCGCTCGGCCGCCTTGGCGACCTCGCCCTTGCTCTCGGACAGCGGCGAGTCGGAGCCGCCGAAGTCGACCTGACCACCGATGAACTGCTTGACGCCCGCACCGGAACCGGAGGCGTTGTACGCGAGGTCAGCGCCCTGGCACTTCTGCTGGTAGGCCTGCACGAACGTGTCCATCGCGTTCTTCTGCGCCGAAGAGCCCTCTGCGCTGAGCTTCGACTTGCCGCCGCAGTCGACCGGGGTCGACGACTCGCCGGTCGCCGGCGCCTGGCCCTGCGGGGTGTTCGCGTCGCTTCCACACGCGGTGAGCAGAAGCGCACCGGCCGCGATCAGGCCGAGAACGGCGCCGTGTCGCTTGGTCTTCACCTGGAGTCCTCCAGCTACGGAACGGATGTCGCGGCGCACATCCGCCGCTCGACACGGACGGTAGGTAGCGAGGGTGGACAGGCCCCCAGGAGAAGGTGAACGAGAGGTGAACTCCACACGGGAGGTGACCGAGTACACCGCCGAATGAGTGTCTCGTGACCTGCACGTTTGCATGGCGTGATGGGTTTGTCACTACCGGGCGTATTGGACGTCCGAGTCCCAGCGCGTGAAGCCCAACCGGTTGTACACGGACAGCGCCGCACCGTTGTCGGATTCGACGTACAGCATGACCTCACCGCGCCCCGAGTCGCGGAGGTGCGCCAGGCCCGCGAGGGTGATCGCCTTGCCGAGGCCGCCGCCCTGCGCGTCCGGGTCGACGCCCACCACGTACACCTCGCCGAGGTCCGCGGTGTGCGTCTTGGTCCAGTGGAAGCCGAGGAGCCGTTCGTCGCGGTCGACCGCCAGCAGGAAGCCGGCCGGGTCGAACCACGGCTGCTCCTCCTTCTGCCGCAGGTCCTCGATGCTCATCGCGCCCTGCTCGGGGTGCCAGGAGAACGCGCGGTGGTTGACGTAGACGACGGCCGCCTCGTCCCGGCGGGGCACGAACGGGCGCAGCGTGACGCCGTCGGGCAGCACGGGCTCGGGCAGGTCGGCGTCCAGCGGGCGGCGCAGGCGCAGGAGTTCGCGCACCTTGCGGTAGGAGAACTTGGCGGCGAGGGCTTCGGCGCCGGGGTGCCCGCCGTGCGACCAGGCGCGGAGCGGCTTGGGGCGGTCGGCGACCGCTTCGAGCAGCGCGGTGCCGACGCCACGACGGCGGTGCTCGGGGTGGACGGCCAGCTCGGCGACCTCGTTGCCGTCCGCGTCGCCGAAGACGTCCACGTGCAGGTAGCCGACCAGCGCGCCACCGTCGTGGACCAGCAGGTGGTTGCTGCCGGGTGCGCCGGGCCGCAGCCGCAGCACGACGGCCTCGCCCACGGGTGCGACACCGTCAGCGGCTTGGGCATCCCCGAGCAGACCGGTGACCTCGTCGGCCTGCTCGGGGGACAGCTCCTCGATCCACGTCGATTCCACCCCACAAACCTACTCAGCCACGCCCCTGCTCAGCCACGCCGCGAGGTCGCGTCCGCGAAGCGTCGGCCATCACGCCCGGAAGATCAGCTCGGCCTCGTCGATCGTCGTCTCCGGCGCCTCGATCGCGTGCTCGACGCGGCGGGCGCTGCCGGGGCGCGGCGGGCGGACGAACTTGTAGCCGACGTTGCGCACGGTGCCGATGAGCGACTCGTGCTCGGGGCCGAGCTTCGCGCGCAGCCGTCGGACGTGCACGTCCACGGTCCGCGTGCCACCGAAGAAGTCGTAGCCCCAGACCTCCTGGAGCAACTGCGCGCGGGTGAACACCCGGCCCGCGTGCTGCGCCAGGTACTTCAGCAGCTCGAACTCCTTGTAGGTCAGGTCGAGCGGACGGCCGCGCAGGCGGGCCGTGTAGGTCGCCTCGTCGATGACCAGCTCGCCGAGCTGGATCGAGCCGTCGCCACCGGGCTGCGTGGTGCCGCGCCGGGAGCGCACCAGGCGCAGCCGGGCGTCCACCTCGGCGGGGCCGGAGGTGGGGAGCAGGATCTCGTCCACGCTCCAGTCGGAGTTCACCGCGACCAGACCGCCCTCGGTGACGACCGCCACCACGGGCACGTCCACCCCGCTGGAGTCGAGCAGCCGGCACAGGCTGCGGGCGGCGACCAGGTCGGTCCGCGCGTCCACCAGCACGATGTCGTGGGGGCCGGCTTCCAGCAGCGCCGACACCTCCGGGCGCAGCGGGCGCACCTCGTGCGGGAGGAGCGACAGCGCGGGGAGGACCGCCTCGGGGTCGGAGTCGGTGGTCAACAGCAGCACGTCGATACTCATCGCGGCGCCCTCTCGTTCGGCCGGTGCGTGGTCACCGACCAGGCATCAGCGAAGTACGGTGACCGGGCCCCGTTGCCTGCGGATGACGGAGACGATACCGGTGCACACCACGAAAGACCCAGGTCAGCAGGACAGAGTCACAGTTGTTTCCACAAGCGTCACGCCTGTTACATCCATGTCACACGACGCTGTCCTCCTGCACGGCCTGCATGTGAGATCAACACCTTCTGTGACGGATCTCGCCTTCGTGGTGGGCCACGGCTTCACGAACCACGTCCGAAAACCTTTCGTCAGCCGGGTGTTGCGGCGGTTCGCGCACCATGGCGGCGTCGTCGCGCTGGACTTCCGCGGCCACGGCAGGTCCGCCGGGCGCTCCTCGGTCGGGGATGACGAAATCCACGACTTGGCGGCCGGCGTCGCCCTCGCCCGGAGGCTCGGCTACCGCCGCGTCGCGACGGTCGGCTTCTCCATGGGCGCGTCCATCGCCCTGCGCCACGCGGGGCTGCACGACGACAAACCGGACGCCGTGGCGGCCGTCAGCGCGCCGTCGCGCTGGTGGGTGCGCGACACGGTGGCCATGCGCCGCGTGCACTGGCTCCTGGAACAGCCGCACGGCAGGCTCGCCGCCCGCGCGCTGGGCGTCCGCCTCGGCCCGCCGTGGGCGACGCCGCCGGAGAGCCCGCTGGAGGTCGTGCACCGCATCACCCCGACCCCGCTGCTCATCGTGCACGGTGAAGAGGACCACTACTTCGGCCCTGCGCACGCCGTGGCGCTGCACAAGGCGGCGGGCGGCGGTGCGGTGCTGTGGCTGGAGCCCGGCATGAGGCACGCCGAGTCCTCGATGACGCCCGCTCTGGTAGACCGGGTGGCGATCTGGCTGGACGAGCACTCGCGGCCGGCCTGGAACGACCACCCCACCGACGACGAGCACACCGACAACGAGCACACCGACAACGACCGCACCGCACACGGCGACCACACGGGCTACACCGCACACGGCGACCACACGGCCGACCACCGGACAGAGGGCAGGCGATGACCGCGACCGAGACGAAGCGTCGTCCCACCAGGGGCCGCAAGCTGATCATCGCCGCGCTGGTGGTCGGCGGGCTGCTGGTCGCGGCCGACTTCGGGTTGGCCGCCGCGGGCGAGTACCAGGTCGCGCAGAAGATGCGGCAGAAGCTCGGGCTGAGCGAGGACCCGTCGGTGCGGATCAACGGCTTCCCGTTCGTCACGCAGGCCATCGCGGGCGACTACCGGGACATCGAGATCAGCGCCACCGGCGTGCCCGTGCGCGACCAGCTCCGGGACCTGGAGATCCACGCCAACCTCCGGCACGTCCGCATCGGTCTGTCGGATCTGCTGGCCGGCAACACCCGCGGCGCGAAGATCGACCAGGTGCAGGGCAGCGTCAAGATCAAGGCGAACGACCTGAACCGGGTGGTCAACCAGGTCACGCCGTTCACCGACATGGCCATCGAGCCGGACACCCGCACCGAGCTGACCGCCGGGCAGCAGGCGGACCCGGCGGTCGCGGCGGTGAAGCTGTCCGGCAACACCACGGTGGCCAGCCGCAAGATCCGGATCACCGCGTACGGCACCGTGGCGCTGGCCAACGGCGACGTGGTGATCTCGATGAACGACGTCGAGCTGGACGACACGTCGCTGGCCGGGCTCGACGCGGTGCTCGGCGTGGTGCGCGAGGCGCTGAGCGTGACCATCCACCCCGGCGAGCTGCCCTTCACGGTGACGCCGACCGCTGTCAAGGTGGAGAGCGGCGCGCTGACCGTGGAAGGCGCCATCAGCGACATCCCGTTGAACGAGGCAGGCTGAGATGACCGGGGTCTGGGCACTGCTCGGCGCGGTCGCGGTGGTGGCCGTGATCGGCGCGGTGCTGCGCACGCGGAACGGTCGGGTGCGGGCGGCCAGGCCCGGTGTCCGCCTGCCCGCGCCGGTGCGCGCCCTCCTCGACCCGAACACGCACGTCACGCTGCTGCAGGTGTCCACGACGTTCTGCGCCACGTGCCGGCAGACCAAGGCGCTGCTCGAAGAGCTCGCCCACCGCACCGAAGGGCTGCGGCACGTCGAGCTCGACGTGACCGACCTGCCGGACGTCGCCGCCGAGCTCGGGGTGCTGCGCGCGCCGACGACGCTGGCCCTCGACGGGACCGGCGCGGAACTGCTGCGCGTCGGCGGCGTGCCCAAGCGGGATTCGCTGATTGCGGCTTTGCGCCCACACCTACCTGGGCCGATCGGGTGAACCTGCCGACTCCCACCTGATGGACGCCCCTCCCGACAGCAGGGATGAGCGGCTAGTCTCGAACGCATGACCACGCTGCTGACCAAGCGACTCGCGGTGGACCTGTGCCGCGTGCGCAGCAGCCTGTGTCGCGCGGCGCGCTGACCGGGCGGTCCCCGGCAGTCCGCACGCCCTTGACGGGCGTGTGCGCCTGCCCTACCACCGCCTGAAGACGGACTGCCCAGTCTTGTCCACCGTCAGGAGGTCGCCGTGCCGAAAGATGCCCCAGTGGACCCGCGAGGTCCCCGTTTCAGCGCCTGGATCACCACCGCCGTGCTGGCGGTCGTCCTGCTGACCGGGTCGTGGCGGTTGCTCGCCGCACAAACCGTGCTGTTCGCGATGTGCGCGTTCATCTCGCTCAAGCTCAACCCGTGGGGCCACCTCTACCGGTACGCCGTCCAGCCGAGGATCACGCCGACCAGCGAGCGCGAGGAAGCCGGCCCGCTGCGGTTCGCGCAGGGCGTCGGGTTCGTGTTCGCGCTGATCGGCACGGTCGGCTACGCCTCCGGACTGACCGCGCTCGGGGTCGTCGCCACGTCCGCCGCGCTCGTCGCCGCGCTGCTCAACGCCGCGCTCGGCCTGTGCCTCGGCTGTGAGCTGTACCTGCTCCTGCGCCGCCACGCACCCGCACTAGCCCGACCCCAGTCGACACCGTCGCAGTAAGAACGAAGAAAATTGGAGCAGCTTCGATGAGCCGTGAAGACGTCCTGGTCTCGGCCGCTTGGGCCGAGGAGAACCTCGCCACGCCCGGCGTGGTGTTCGTTGAGGTGGACGAGGACACCTCCGCCTACGACGGTGGCCACATCCCGGGCGCGGTGAAGATCGACTGGAAGACCGAGTTGCAGGACCCGGTCCGCCGCGACTTCGTGGACCGCGCGGGCTTCGAGAAGCTGCTGTCCGCCAAGGGCATCTCCAACGACGACAACGTCATCCTGTACGGCGGCAACAACAACTGGTTCGCCGCGTACGCCTACTGGTACTTCAAGCTCTACGGCCACGACAGCGTGAAGCTGCTCGACGGCGGCCGGAAGAAGTGGGAGCTGGACGGCCGCCCGCTGGACAAGGAGCAGGTCGACCGCGAGGCGACCAGCTACACCGCCCAGGAGCAGAACCAGGCGATCCGCGCGTTCCGCGACGAGGTCGTCGACGCGATCGGCAACAAGAACCTGGTCGACGTGCGGTCGCCCGACGAGTTCTCCGGCAAGCTGCTCGCGCCCGCGCACCTCCCGCAGGAGCAGGCGCAGCGCGGCGGCCACATCCCGAGCGCGATCAACGTGCCGTGGAGCAAGGCGGCCAACGAGGACGGCACGTTCAAGTCGGACGAGGAGCTGGCCGAGATCTACGGCGCGGCCGGGTTCGACGGCTCGCGCAAGACGATCGCCTACTGCCGCATCGGCGAGCGCTCGTCGCACACGTGGTTCGCGCTGCACGAGCTGCTCGGTCACGAGGACGTGAAGAACTACGACGGTTCCTGGACCGAGTACGGCTCGCTCATCGGCGTGCCGATCGAGCTCGGCAGCGGCAAGGAGGCCTGATCATGAGCAGCAGCTGTGGCGCACCCGAGCAGGGTGCGGACATCCAGGTGGGCGCGAACGAGGTCGTGCTGACCGGCAAGGTCCGCGCCGACGGCGCACCGGTCGGCGGCGCGTTCGTGCGGCTGCTGGACTCGTCCGGCGAGTTCACCGCCGAGGTCGTGTCCTCCGCCGACGGCGACTTCCGCTTCTTCGCCGCGCCGGGCACGTGGACCGTCCGGGCGCTGCACCGGTCCGGCAACGGGCAGGCGTCGGTCAACGCGGAGGGGCCGGGCGTGCACCCGGTCGAGGTCGCGGTGGCCTGACCGGTCCACACCCCCAGCGGGGAGGAGTGCACGGGTCCGCCCGGCGCTACCTCTCGCCGACCCCGGTGGCGTTCGCCACCGGGGTCGCCGCCGTTCGGGGGTGGGTGCCTAAACTGGGCTGGTGGAACACATCTTCACAGCGCTGCTGGTCGTGGTGTCCTTGATGGTCGTGTGGTTCGCCGGGTACGTCGTGTACCGGCTGTTCTCCGACCAGCGATGAGCGGCGACGCGCCGGTCCCCGGCAGTGGTGACGAGGCCGTCCGGGCCGCCGCTTCGCGTGCGGCGGTGACGGGCGCGCGGAACCTGCCGCAGTTCGACGACCTGCCGATCCCGGCGGACACCGCGAACCTGCGCAGCGGGCCTTCGCTGCACGACGCGTGCCTGGCGCTGCTGCCGCTGGTCGGCGTGTGGCGCGGCGAGGGCGAGGTCGTGTACCCGACGATCGACGGCCCGTACCGGTTCGGGCAGCAGATCACCTTCGCGCACGACGGCCGGCCGTTCCTCTACTACGAGGCCAGGGCGTGGCTGCTCGACGAGGACGGCGCGGTGATCCGCCAGGCCGCCCGCGAGACCGGCTTCTGGCGTCCGCAGGCGGACGACACCATCGAGGTGTTGATCACGCACAACACCGGGGTCGTGGAGCTGTACTACGGCAAGCCGCGCAACCAGACGTCCTGGGAGCTGGCCACCGACGCGGTGATCCGCACGGCGACCGCCAAGGAGGTCACCGGCGGGCAGCGCCTGTACGGCATCGTCAACAACGGCGACCTGGCGTACGTCGAGGAGCGGGCCATGGTCGGCCAACCGCTCCAGCCCCACACCTCGGCCCACCTGAAGCGCATCGTCGGCTGACGAGGTCCCAGCCGACGAGGTCCCCGGTCGGCCGGGCCCTCGGTCGACGCGGGTTGGATTGTTGAACAATCCCACCCTACGCTGTGCCCATGGAGCTGCGGCGGTGCGGCACGGACGCGGTGCTCGTCGAGGTGGACTCGCTCGACGAGGTGGAGGCCGTGCGCGCGGCGGTCGCGGCGGCCGGGTCGCCGGACGTGGTCGAACTCGTGCCCGCCGCCCGAACGGTCCTGATCGTCGCGAAACCCGGCGCGTTGCCGTCGATCCGCAAGATCCTGGCCACCGCTTCCCTGGTCCACCAGCCGGAGGCGGTCTCGGCCGAGGTGGTCATCCCGGTCCGCTACGACGGCCCCGACCTGGACCTGGTCGCCGACACCGCCGGCCTGACCCCCGCCGAAGTGGTCGAGCTGCACACCGGCGCCGCCTACCGGGTCGCGTTCTGCGGCTTCGCCCCCGGCTTCGCGTACCTGACCGGCCTGCCCGAGCCGCTGCGCCAGCCCCGCCTCCCGTCACCGCGCACGAGGGTGCCCGCCGGTTCGGTGGCCGTGGCCGGCGAGTTCACCGCCGCCTACCCCCGCGCCACCCCCGGCGGCTGGCGCCTGATCGGCCGCACCGACGCGCCGCTCTTCGACCCGCGACGCCCCACCCCGGCCCTGCTCGCCCCCGGCCACCGCGTCCGCTTCGAGGCCACCCCATGACCCACCACCCCGTGAGTCCTACGTTCAGAACGCGTGAGTCCTACGTTCAGAACCCCCGAATTCAACGCTCACGCACCCTCACCGTGCTGAGCACCGGCCCCCAGACCCTGATCCAGGACCTCGGCCGGCCTGGCAACGCCCACCTCGGCGTCCCGCCTTCCGGCGCGGTGGACCGGCCGTCGCTCAAGCTCGCCAACCGCCTGGTCGGCAACCCCGAGGACGCCGCCGGCCTCGAAGTCCTCCTCGGCGGGCTGTCGCTGCGCGCCAACGCCTCCTGCACGATCGCGGTGACCGGACCGGCAACGCCCACGTCCGTCGACGGCGTCCTGCGCGACTCGCCGACGCACCTCGCCCCCGGCGAGACCCTGACCCTCGGCACGCCCAGCGGCGGCCTCCGCTCGTACGTCGCGGTCTCGGGCGGCATCACCGTTCCCGCCGAGCTGGGCAGCCGGTCCACCGACCTGCTCTCCGGCCTCGGCCCGGCACCACTGCGGCCCGACGACGAACTACCCCTCGGCGACCCGACCGGCGTGCCGGTGGGTGTCGACGTGCTCGTGCCCGTCCAGGCGCCGGACGAGCTGGTCGTGCCCGTGTTCCTCGGCCCCCGAGACGACTGGTTCCACGACCCGGCACGGCAGCTCCGCGCCGGCCGGTGGACGGTGTCCGACCGCAGCAACCGGGTCGGCATCCGCCTCACCGGCACGTCCCTCGACCGGGTCGCGCGCCGGGTCGCGGCGGAGCTGCCGAGCGAAGGCCTGGTCACCGGCGCGGTGCAGGTCCCGGCGGACGGCCGGCCCGTCGTCTTCCTCGCCGACCACCCGACGACCGGCGGCTACCCGGTGATCGGCGTGGTCCCGGAGCACCACCTCCCGCTGCTCGGGCAGGCCGCGCCGGGCACACCGCTCCGCTTCGCGCCACAGGCCTGAACGAACCCACAGGGCTGAACGGACCCACCGAGCAGGGCGAACCACCCCGGCACGGCGGACGGGCAGGACGAACGGCGATCAGCACTCCGCGACCGGGCACAAGGCTGTGGCCCGAACGCCCGGATCCACGACGGAGCAGACGCAGCGGGCCGGATGTCGAGATCCACGACGGAGCAGACGCTGTGGTCCGGGAACGCCCAGCCCGCCGCGGAGCAGACGCTGCGGGCCAGGAACGCCCAGCCCGCCACGGAGCAAGAGGCTGTGGCCCCGCAAGCCCGGGGCCACGACGTCCTAGTACTCCGACTCGTACAGGTCCGCGACCTCGGCGTGCAGCGCAGCCGAGTCGGTCAGCGTCTTGCCGTCCAACGTGTGCACGCGGGTGATCTTGCGGACGCTCGACGCGAGGAAAACACCGTCCGCCGAGTACAGCTCCTCCACCGCGATCGGCCGCACCTCGACCGTCCAGCCCTCGCGCGCGGCGGCGCGGAACAGCGCGGCCTGCGTGGTGCCGGGCAGGATGCCCAGCTCGGACGGCGGCGTGGTCAGGGTGCGCCCGCGGACCATGACCAGCGTGGACGTCGGGCCTTCCAGCACCGACCCGGACGACGTGGTGAACACGACCTCCGCCGCACCCCGCCGTTCCGCCTCGCGGATCGCGGCCATGTTCATCGCGTACGACAGCGACTTCGCGCCCAGCAGCAGCCACGGCGCGCGGTCCATCAGACCCGGCTCGATCCCCCGGTCCAGGGTGACCGCGGCGATGCCCTCGGCCCGCTGGTCCATCACCTTGGGCGCGATGTCCATCCCCAGCGCGAAACCGGTGGGTGTCCCGTCACCGCCTTCGACGCCACGGGTGTAGACGAGCTTCAACGCGATCTCCGCGCCGCCCGTCCAGTTCGCCAGCACGAGGTCGACGGCGTGCTCGAACGCGGCACGGTCGGGCTCGGGCAGGTCGAGCATCGCCGCCGAGCGGGCGAGTCGATCCAGGTGGGGATCGAGTTCTCGGGGCTTGCCGTCGACGACGAGGATCGTCTCGAAGACCCCGTCGCCGCGCATGAGGCCGAAGTCGTCGACCCGGATCAGCGGGGCGTCGGGATCGGCCAGGGTTCCGTTCAACAGTGCGAGCACGCGCATACCGTGAGACTACTCACGGCCTACCATCGGATTCGTGGACACCGCCAGCGCCCCGAAAGCCCTGCGCAAAACGCTGCACGACCGCGGCATGCGGATGACACCCCAGCGCCAGCTCGTGCTGGACGCGGTGCGCGAACTGGGTCACGCCACACCGGAGCAGATCTGCCAGCGCGTCCAGGTCATCGCGCCCACCGTCAACATCACCACCGTCTACCGCACGCTCGACCTGCTGGAACGGCTCGGCCTGATCCGGCACACGCACCTCGGGCACGGCGCGCCGAACTACTCGGCCGACGAGCACGAGCACGTGCACCTGGTCTGCCACCGGTGCGGGCGGATGGACGAGGTGCCGTGCGAACTCCTCACCCCGCTGGGGGGAACACTCAGGGCGGAGTTCGGGTTCGAACTGGATGCGAGCCACCTCGCGCTGTCCGGCACCTGCCGTGAGTGCGTGTCCCAGAGCGTGCCGAAGGAGTCCGAGTGAATTCACCGCTGTTGACCGCTCCGGGTGCGGTCGCCCCGTTCGAGGGCGTCCCCGACCAGGGCGTGCCGTGGCACTTCGGCGACCCGTTCGCCGAACAGCGCTCGGCCGCGCGGTCGGTCGCGGTGTTCGACCGGTCGAACCGGGCCGTCATCGCGGTGCCGGGTGACGACCGGCTGCCGTGGCTGCACTCGCTGACCAGCCAGCACTTCACCGCGCTCGGCGAGGACCGGGGCACCGAGGCGCTGATCCTGGACGTGCAGGGCCGGGTCGAGCACCACGCCGTGGTGGCGAACGTCGGCGGTGTCGTCTACCTCGACACGGAGCCGTCGCGGTCGGCCGAGCTGCTGGCGTACCTGACCAAGATGGTGTTCTGGTCGAAGGTCGAGCCGCGGGACGCGACGGCCGAGCTGGCGGTGCTGACCGTGGTCGGCCCGGAGATCGCCGGGTTGTTCACCAAGCTGGACCTGCCGCTGCCGGACGGCCCGCACGGCGTCGTCGCGCTGGGTGCGGGGTTCGCCCGCCGCATGGCGTGGCCCGGCCAGGACGCGGTCGACCTGGTGGTGCCGCGGCCCGACCTCGCCGACTGGTGGCAGAAGCTCACCGACGCGGGCGCGCGGCCGGCCGGCAGCTGGGCGTTCGAGGCGCTGCGGGTCGAGTCGCTGCACCCGCGCCTGGGCGTGGACACGGACGAGAAGACCATCCCGCACGAGGTGAACTGGATCGGCGACGCCGTGCACCTGGACAAGGGGTGCTACCGGGGCCAGGAGACCGTCTCCAAGGTGCACAACGTCGGCCGCCCGCCGCGCCGGATGCTGCTCCTGCACTTGGACGGCTCGCTCGAGGTGCAGCCGGAGACGGGCGACCCGGTGCTGGCCGGCGACCGCGTGGTCGGCCGGGTCGGCAGCGTGGCGCTGCACCACGAGCTGGGCACGATCGTGTTGGCGCTGGTCAAGCGGTCCATCTCGCCGGAGACGGAGTTGCTGGTCGGTGCCGAGGAACGCCGGGTGCAGGCGTCCGTCGACCCGGATTCGGTGCCACCGGACACCCCCGGACTCGGCCGTGAGGCGGCCCGCAACCTGGGCCGCTGAATTCCGGTCCGGAAAACCGGCGACTTCGCCTGCCTGCGGTTCCGGGCCGAACGGGTGTCGCCGGCTCGGTGGTCCGGGCGGGTTGTGTGCCAGGATCACGACATGTCCCGACCCGGATCCCACGGCACGCTGCTGACCGTCGCCCCCACCGGGGCCGAGCACGCGAAGGCCGACGTCCCGCAGCTGCCGGTCACGCTGGAGGAGCTGGTCGGCACGGCGGAGTCGTGCGAGCAGGTCGGCGCCACGATGATCCACGTGCACATCCGGGGCGCGGACACCAAGCCGACGTTGGACCTGGGGCTGCTCAAGGCGACGGTCGCGGCGCTGAGGGAGCGCACGAACCTGATCGTGCAGCTGTCCACCGGCGGCTCGGTGACCGACCCGGAGGCGGACCGGCTGCGGGTGCTCGACGCCCTGCCCGACTCGGCGTCCTGCACCATGGGCACGGTGAACTTCGGCGACGACGTCTTCCTGAACCGCTGGGAGTTCGTGGTCGCGCTGCACAAGGGGATGCAGGAGCGGGGCATCGTCCCCGAGTACGAGATCTTCGACATCGGCCAGCTGGCGTCGCTGCGGCGGCTGCTGGACCAGCACGGGCTGCCGGCGGGCGGCAAGGTGCACGTCGACCTGGTGATGGGCGTGCCGGGCGGCATGCCGGGTGACGCGGAGACGCTGGTGGCGGCGTTGCGGCTGCTGCCGGAGGGCGCGTCGTTCTCGGCGACGGGCATCGGGCGGACCACCCTGCCGGTGATGCTGACCGCGCTGGCCGCGGGCGGTCACCTGCGGGTGGGCATGGAGGACACCATCTCGTACGCGAAGGGCCAGCCGGTGCGGGACAACGCGCAACTGGTGGCCCGCGCCGCCGGGTTGGCGAAGATCGCCCAACGTCCGCCGCTGTCGCCCGCGGAGGCACGCGCACTGCTCGGCGTGCGCAGTCCGGTACAGGTTTGAGACAACTTTGGAAGCAGGTTTGTGTTGGCGGGTGGACACGAACTACCGCAGGATGAGTACGTGATCGAGGTGCGCCCCGGCGGGCGCCGCCGTATCGACCGGGTGCTCGCCCCCGACTACGCGGAGGGGGTCGAGCGACTTCCGCTCGCCGAGGTGCGCGCGTTGCGCGACGAGGCGGCGCAGGAGGAGACCGACCTGTCGTACCTGCGGCGGCTGCTGCACGTGCGGATCGACATCGTGCGGGCCGAGCAGGAGCGGCGGACGTCGGGCGGTTCGGCGGTGGTGGACCAGCTGGCGACCATCCTCGCGTCGAACGCGGTCGGGCCGGCCACCGGTCTGGGCCGGTACCAGACGCAGGAGCCGTCCCGGGCGGAAGCGCACCGGCGGCACGTCGAGGCGCTGGTGTCGGACGTCGACCTGTCGGACGTGAGCGCGCTCTCGGACGACAAGTTGGACCTGGCGCTGCGCGTGTTCATCGGCGAGGAGGCCTCGGTGTCGTCACGGCGGCGCGAGGTGCAGGCCGTGGTCGACTTCCTGAACGCCGAGATCGCCGGCCGGTACCAGAACGGCAGCGCCTCGGTGGACGAGCTGCTGGCCGCGGAGCGCGGTTGGCCGACCAACCCCGGTCGTTCCAAGAAGTAGGATCACAGTCCCAAAATCTGAACCGGCCGCCTAACGTGGCCGGTGATGGCACTACGACGATCCGCCGCGCCGAGGTACCGCTGGGTGGTGCTCGCGGTCGGCGCGGTGGCGCAGGGCACCAACGCCGCGGTGTTCCTGGGCCTGCCGGCGATCACCCCGCAGCTGCGGGAGCACTTCGGGCTGTCCCTGCCGCAGGTCGGCCTGCTGCTGGGCGCGGTCAACCTGGGCACGATGCTGACCCTCGTGCCCTGGGGCGCGGCGGCCGACCGGCGCGGTGAGCGGCTGGTCATGGCCATCGGCGGGTTCGGCGCCGCCTCCTGCCTCGCGTTGGCGGCTTTCGACGGGCCCGTCGTGGCCGGGTTGGCGCTGGTCGGCGTCGGGATGTTCGGTGCGAGCGTGAACGCGGCCAGCGGCCGTGCGGTGCTGACCTGGTTCCCCGCCGAGCGCCGCGGGTTCGCCATGGGCCTCCGGCAGACCGCCACCCCGCTCGGTGCGGCGCTGGCCGCCGCGGCGCTGCCGGTGATCGCGCTCCAGGCCGGTGTGCCGGTGGTGTTCCTGGCGCTGGCGGGCTTCACCGGGTTCGTGGCGGTCGCCGTCGCCCTGCTGGTCCGGGAGCCGCCGTGGGCCGTGCGCTCCGGTCCGGGTCGGCACGGGATCGTGCTCAAGGACCCGGCCTTGATGCGACTCAGCGCGGCCAGCGGACTACTGGTCGTGCCGCAGTTCACCGCCGCCGCCCTGATGGTGGAGCTCCTGCACGACCACCGGGGCGTCGCCGTCGGGCTCGCGGCCGGGTTGTTCGCCGCCGCCCAGGTCGCGGGCGGAGCGGGTCGGCTGGTGGTCGGCTGGTGGTCGGACCGGTCGACCACCAGGGTCGGACCGCTGAAGGTGCTGAGCGTGCTGGTCGCGGTCGGGTTCGCGCTGTGCGCCGCCCTCGACCAGGCGCCGGTGTGGCTGCTGGCGGCGGTCCTCGTGCCGACCGCCGCCCTGGCGCTGTGCTGGAACGGGGTCGCGATCACCGCCGCCGGTGAGCTGGCGCCGCCCGGCCGGGTCGGGATCGCGCTCGGCATGCAGAACACGGCCAACTACCTGAGCGCGACCGTCACGCCCCCGCTGGCCGGGTGGGTCGCGGTCGGCATCGGCTGGCCCGCCGCCCTGCTGATGGCCGCTGCGGCGGCCGTGGGCGCCCGCGTGCTGCTAGCCGTGCCGCTCGCGGCTCGCCAGCTCGCTCCAGAACTCCCGTAGCCGCTCGTAGCGGAGGGCGACTTCTTCGGCGTCGCCGGCCTCCAGCGCGTCCACGATCGCGTTCACGTCCGTGGCCGAGCTGTCCTCCAGCAGGTCCTCGTCGTCGATCAGCTGCACCAGGCCGCCGTAGTCGAGCTCCACCGCCGAATCGGGCGAGAAGTGGTCGAGCCAGCGCTTGGTGTCCGCGAGCACCTTGGCCGGACCCGCCTCGCCCAGGGACCGGGACACCACGCCGTGCGCCCGCGCCACCCGTTCCCGGGCGTCCGCCATGGACACCCGCCACGACACCTGGCGCTCCGGGTCGTCCTTCGGCGCCTGCACCACCCGCCGCGCGGCCGGGTCGACCAGGGCGAACCAGGGCAGCGGCACGGTCCAGGTGGTGGAGATGACGTGCACCGCCCCACCGGTCAGCTCGGCCATCACCGAGGACGCCCGCGCGCGGATCGCCTCGGGCTCGACCGACACGGCCTCGTCCTGGAGCGGACCGGTTGACGTGGCGAGGAACCCGACCAGCGCGGCGGCCGAGCGGGCCCGGAGGTCGAGGGGGCAGACCAGGGGGCCCGGACCGACTTCGCCCGGTACCTCGGCTGGACTGATGGTCATCACGTCGAACGGCGCGTCGGGGGAGACGCGTCCGTCCGACCGCTCACCGGGCAGGAGGCGACGCGGCCGGGCCAACTGTGATCGCAACCACAGCTCCCGTTCGCGGTCACCGACGTCCGCACGGCTCAACGCCCCGTTTTCCAGGGCTTTTCGCACCTGATCGGCCAACGGTGCGTCAAGAGCCGACAGCGGTTCGTACACCCTGAGGTAGGCGACGAACGGTCGAGGCACCCGCGCATCCTCCCATGTCGGGATTTGGCGGTGCGTGTCACGCCTACCGCGTCGCGGGGAACCCCTTCGACACGGTACGGTAGTTACCAGGAACTAGTTGTCGAGACGAGTGGGGCCGCCGTTCCCCCGGCCGCCCCCGTCCCTGTGCGAGGGGGTCGAGCCATGGGGCGCGGCCGAGCGAAGGCCAAGCAGACCAAGGTGGCGCGGGAGCTCAAATACAGCTCTCACAACATCGACGTCGACGCCTTGCAACGCGAGCTGTCCAGCGGCGAGTCCGCCGCAGGTCGCCGAAGCGATGAACGCTTCGACGAACCGTCGGACGATGATTACGACGACTACCGTCGCTGACGTATCCACTACCCGCTGCTGAGGTTGGGCTGCCGGTTCTCCTACCGGCAGCCCAACCTTTGCAGCGGGCCCTAGAACGCCCTGGCGTACTGCACGGGCGGGTCGAACTGCACCCCCAGCTGCCGTGCCGCGTGCAACGGCCAGTACGGGTCGCGCAGGAACTCCCGCCCGAGCAGCACCAGGTCGGCCGAGCCATCGGCGAGGACCTGCTCAGCCTGCCGGGCGTCGGTGATCATGCCGACGGCCCCGGTGGGCACGTCGGCCTTCCGCCGTACCGCCTCGGCGAACGGCACCTGGTAGCCGGGCCCGGTCGGGATGTCCGCCGCGGGCACGTTGCCGCCGGTGGACACGTCGATCAGGTCGGCGCCCAGGGCCGCGAGCTCGCGGGCGAGCTCGACGCTGTCCTCCGCGGTCCACCCGCCCTCGACCCAGTCGGTGGCGGACACGCGCACGAACACCGGCACGTCCTCGCCCACCGCGTCCCGGACGGCGGCGGTGACCTCTCGCGTCAGCCGGGTGCGGTTCTCCGGCGAGCCGCCGTAGGCGTCGGTGCGGTGGTTGCTGAGGGGCGACAGGAACTCGTGCAGGAGGTAGCCGTGGGCGGCGTGCACCTCGATCACCCGGAAGCCGGCCGCCAGCGCGCGCCGGGCCGCCGCGGCGAAGTCGGCGACGACCTCCGCGATGCCGGCGGCGTCCAGCTCGGCGGGAGTCCGGTAGGTCCCGTCGAACGGCTCGGCACTGGGCGCGACGGGCTCCCAGCCGCCGTCGGCGTCCGCGACACCGCCGTCCCGCTCCGCGAACGGCGAGTAGGTGGAGCCCTTGCGGCCGGCGTGGGCGAGCTGCACGCCGGCGACGGAGCCCTGCGCGTGGATGAAGTCGACGATCGGCCGCCACGACGCGATGTGCGCGTCGTCCCACAGGCCGGCGTCCTCGGGGGAGATGCGGCCGACGGCCTGCACCGCGGCGGCCTCGGTGAAGACCAGGCCCGCGCCGCCGGCCGCGCGCGAGCCGAGGTGCACCAGGTGCCACTCGTCCGGGTGGCCGTCGACGGACGAGTACTGGCACATCGGACTGACCGCGATGCGGTTCGGCAGGGTGACGCCACGGAGGGTCAACGGGGTGAACAGCAGGCTCACGTGAAGCTCCTCGGAACGGTCCGGTACCGGGACGGGGCCATCGGCCCGTCAACGGGTTCCAAGCCCTTGATCGGGCGGCTTGTTCCCCGGTGTGGTGTCCGTCCCACCTGACAGGAGCTGCGGAATTCCATTCGATTCGGTATTGCGCGTGCATTCGCACGTGATCTTGACTGAGAGGTCGGCGGGCAAAACGCCGAACAAGAGGCCACCAGTTACGCCCATTCGGGTGTACTGTCCGCACCACGTTCGGGGAGACCATCACTTGCGCCCGACGCAGGTCGGCCCATTCGAAGTCCCGCCGGTCACGACAGTAACAGGATCCACATGCTGCCCATGCCGACCACGATGACACCGGATCCAGGGTGGCCCAGCAACAGCCTCCTGGGCCGACTCCGAGACAACACCCGACAAGAGCTGTTGAACATCGGCACGGTCGTGCGGTACACGGCCGACCGCGAGGTCATCGAACAGGATGCGAAGGACACTCATGTCCTGCTCCTGCTCGAGGGCGTGGTCAAGGTGCAGACCACGGACGAGACGGGTGACACCGCGCTGCTCGCGATCAGGGTCGCGGGGGACCTCGTCGGCGAAATGGCCGCGCTGGACCAGAAACCCCGTTCCGCCACCGTCGTCACGTGCGGTGACGTGGTCGCGAAGCTGATCACCAGCGGTGAGCTGATGACGTTCCTGCACCGGCGCAACGACGTGTTCGTCGAATTGATCGGGATGATCAACGACCGGCTGCGCTGGGCGAACCAGCGCCGGCGCGATTTCCTGTCCCACCCCGCCTCCGAGCGGGTGGCCCGGGTGCTGGCCGAATTGGTGCAGACCTACGGACGGGAAGAGCCGCACGGGTGGACGTTGGGAATTCCGTTGACGAAGGTGGAACTCGCCTCCATCGCCGGGATGAAGCCCAGAACGGCCGAGAAGGCGTTCGCGGATCTGCGAAAGGCGGGGGTGGTGGTGAGTCACCTCAGGCGTGACGTGCTGGTGCCGGATCTCGCCGGACTGCGCAAATACGCCGGGTTCTGACACGAGGCCGCAATTCTGCGGAATTCGCGCCGGTGCGGTCCGCAGCGCATCGGCGGCACACGGACGAGAGGGACGTGAAGGTGCGCGAGGAACCGCTGAGACTGCTCGCCGGTGCCGCCGCGGGCGCACTCGCCGGCGCCGTGGACACCGAGCAGTGGCCCGAACTGCGGGCGCGGGTGGTCGCGGTGCTCGCGCCCGACCTGTTCGAGCTGGTCAGCGCCCGGTTGGACGAGGCGCGCCTGCGGCTCGTCGCGGTGCCCCGGGTGCGGCTGGAGCACGCGCGGGCCGAGTTCACCACCGAGTGGCGCGGTTCGATCCACGCCATGCTGTGGGAACGCCCCGAGGCCGCCGGACCGCTGCGCGCGGTGCTGCACGAGGTCAGCCCCGCCCTGCCCCGGCTGAGCGGGGCCCTCGGCGTTCCGGACGCCTTGGCGTCGGCCGTCCTGTGACCTGCCGGGCCGTTCGGAGGTAGCGGAGCTCAGAGGTAGCGGAGCTGCTTCGCCTTCCCGGCGGCCACCTCGTCGTGCGCGGCGGTGATCTCCGGGCGGTGGGCGACTTCCGGGACGCCGACCTCCCACCACGCGCCGGCGTCCGTCCACGCGTCCGGGCGCGTGCGGATCACGACCACGGCCGGGCGGTGCTCCGTCTTCGCCACGCGACGGGCCACGCGATAGGCCTCGCGGAGGTTCTCGAGATCGTCCACCGCGAACGTGGCGCAGCCCATCGAGGCGGCGTGCGCGGCGAAGTCGGTGCGCGGTGGTCGGGCGTGAGCCGTGCGCACGTCGTCGTAGAGGTTGTTGAAACCCGCGCCGCCCTGTCCGGTCTGGAGGCGCTGGATCACCGCGTAACCGTCGTTGTCGCACACCACGGCGACGAAACCGTGCCCGGCGAACGCCGCCGAGAACAGCTCCGAGTTGAGCATCAGGTACGAGCCGTCGCCGAGGAGCGTGGTGACGACGCCTTCCGGCCGGACGATCGCCGCACCCCACGCGCCGGCCAGTTCGTAGCCCATGCACGAGAAGCCGTACTCGACGTCCATGGTCGCCTCGCCCACCGCGCGCCAGCCGCCGATCAGCTCGCCGGGAAGGCCGCCGGACGCCGTCATCACGTAGTCCTCCGGCGCGGCCAGGTCGTTCACCACGCCCACCACCTGCGCGTACGTCGGCGCGCCGGTGGGTGCGCGCAGGTCGTCGACGTACGCGTCCCACTTCGCCCGCTCCTGCGCCGCCCGTGCGGCCCAGGTCCGTTCCGCTTGCCAGTCGTCCAGGACGTCGGTCAGCTCGCGCAGGCCCTCGTCGGCATCGGCGACCACGGACAGGGCACCGTGCTTCACCGCGTCGTACCGGGCGGCGTTGAGCGCGATGATCCGGACGTCCGGCGCGAACACCGTCCAGGAGGCGGTGGTGAAGTCCTGGAGGCGGGTGCCGACGGCGAGCACCACGTCGGCTTCGGCGGCCAGGGCGTTCGCGGAGGTCGAGCCGGTGATGCCGAGGGGGCCGGCGTGCAGCGGGTGGTCGTGCGGGACGAGGGTGCGGCCGGCGGTCGTCTCGGTGATCGGGATCGCGTGCTGCTCGGCGAAGCGGAGCGCGCGGCCGGCGGCGCGGGAGTACCGCACGCCGCCGCCCAGGACCAGCAGCGGTCGGCGGGCTCGGCGGAGGACTTCGGACGCCTCGACGAGGGCGCGCACGTCCGAACGCGGGCGGGGCGGGCGGTGGACGACCGTCGCGAACAGGGAGTCCGGGAAGTCGAACGACTCGGCTTGGACGTCCTGTGGCAGCGCGAGGACCACCGGTCCGCAGTCGGCCGGGTCGGTGAGGACGCGCGCGGCCTGCGGCAGGGCGTTGAGCAGCTGCTCCGGGCGGGTGATCCGGTCGAAGTACCGGCTGACCGCGCGGAACGCGTCGTTGACGGTGGTCGTCGGGTCGCCGAAGTGCTCCACCTGTTGGAGGACCGGGTCCGGCGCGCGGCTGGTGAACGTGTCGCCGGGGAGGAGGAGCAGCGGCAGGCGGTTGGCGTGGGCGACGCCGGCGGCGGTGACCATGTTCAGCGCGCCGGGACCGATGGAGGAGGTGGCGACGCCGACCTGGCGGCGGTGGGTGGCCTTGCCGATGCCGACCGCGGCCAGCGCCATGCCCTGCTCGTTGTGGCCGCGCCAGACGGGGAGTTCGTCGCGCGCTTCTTCGAGGGCGTTGCCGAGGCCCAGGACGTTGCCGTG
The DNA here is from genome assembly GCF_000716595.1 of Saccharothrix sp. NRRL B-16314. Taxonomy (GTDB): domain Bacteria; phylum Actinomycetota; class Actinomycetes; order Mycobacteriales; family Pseudonocardiaceae; genus Actinosynnema. Next base: position 542,755 of record NZ_JNXC01000001.1, on the reverse strand, counting down.
GCCGAAGATCGCGAACACGCCGGGGAAGAGGGGGTGCCCGGTGCCGCCGGGCGGTTGGGTGCCGTTGGCCGATTCGGCGCCGCCGGGCAGTTCGGTTCGTTGCGCGAGCATCCAGCGGACCAGGGCTTGCGCGGTGGTGAGCCTCATTCCACCCGTCCTTCGGCTGTGGTGACGGGGCAGCGCGGGTCGAGTCGCTGCTTCGGCCAGGTGTCCCGGATCCAGGTGTGCGCGGGGTCGTCGCAGAACGCCATCGAGCGCTGGGGGCCGGGGCCGGCCAGGACGTTCAGGTAGTACATGGGGTAGCCGGGGGCTGCGACGCACGGACCGTGGTAGCCGCGGGGGATCAGGAAGACGTCGCCGTCGCGGACGGTGACGTTCTCGTCCACGTCGCCGTTGTCGGTGTAGGTGCGGTGGAAGCCGAAACCTTCACGCGACGGGGTGACCTTGTCGCGGCCGGCGATGCGGAAGTAGTAGATCTCCTCGTTGGCGACTTCGCAGGTGTGGTCGTGCTTGTGCGGTGGGTAGGACGACCAGTTGCCGTCCGGGGTGATCAGCTCGCAGGCCATGAGGCGGTCGGCGTGGTCCCAGACGCCGGGGACGCCGAAGTTGGTGACCTGCCGGGTGGCGCTGCCCGCGCCCCGGACTTCGACGGGGACGTTCTCGGCCGGGCCGTACTTCGGTGCGAGCCTGCGTTCGCAGCGCGCCGTGGGCAGTGCGACCTCGACACCGTCTTTTGTGGACAGTCGAACCCGTGCATCCCGTGGGACGTATGCGAAGTCCGAGACCCGGCTGAACACGGAATCCCGTCCTTCGAGCTCGAACCGCTCACCGTCGACCTCGACCACGCAGCCACCGGAGAGCGGGAGGACGAACGCTTCGTGGTCGCCGGTGTCGAACTCGACCGAACCTCCGGGGTGCAGCAGCAGTACCCGCAGGCCGGCTCGCTGCCAGCCGGCGGTGTCGGGCGTGAGCTCGACGGCGTTCTCACCGCGCGACAAGGTCCCCAACGGCCGATGCAGGCTCATCCGCCCACTCCCCTTCCCAGGCCTCATCACGCACCGGTCCGCTCGGGTGTCTCCCGGATCACGTTCGCCGACTCCCGCGCGCTGCGCAGCACCTGCGCCGCGGCTTCGACCGCAGCGCCGACATCACCGTCCGGCGGGTACAGCAACGCCCTCCCCACCACCAACCCGCGCACGGTCGGGTGACGGAGGGAGCGGCCCCAGGAGGCGAGGTCGTCCTCTGGCCGAGCTGACGGCACACCGCCGAGCACCAATGCGGGCAACGTGGTCGCGTCCAACACCTCATCCGCGGACGCCGGCAGCTTGAGCCACGTGTACGCCGACGTCGACCCGAGTCCTGCCGCAACGCTCGCCGCCCGCGCCAACGCCACCGCGCCCTTCTGCAACACCAAGCTCCCCGACGCGTTCCGCGCGTACGGCAACGGCTCGACCATCGCCATCAGCCCGCGTTCCGCCAACGCCGACACGGCCGCCGCGCAGCTCTCCAGCGTGGGCACGGTCCCGGGGTCGGAGTCGACCATCCTCAGCAGCATCTTGCCGCCGTCCAGCCCGTTGCCCGCGATGGCCGTGGGGTCGTAGGCGGTGAAGCGGTCGTCTATCTCCCAGTCCGCACCGGCCAGGCCGCCGCGGTTCATGGAGCCGATGACGACCCTGTCGTGCAGGCCGTCGAGGAGCAGCAGGTCCTCGATCACGTCCGGCGTGCCGAGCACCCCGTCCACCGCCGGGTTCGCCAGCGCGGTGAGCAGGCGGTCCAGCAGGGAGCGGCGGTCGGCCATCGCCAACGGGTCGGCGCCGACCCCCAGCGCACCGCGCGCGGGGTGGTCGGCGGCGACCAGGAACAGGGTGCCCTGGTCGGACAGCAGCCGTTGGCGTCGGCGGCGGGCTTGGTAGGCCAACCTGACGGCGGCCGGGTTCGTCGCCCTGGTGTCCAGCAGCTGCCGCCACCGCTCGTCCGTGATCACTGCGCACCGCCGTCCACTCGGGTTCGGGCGAACACCGCGGCCGACCGGGTCCTGACGGGTCGGCGGGCCTGGCGGGCGGTTCTCACAGGTGCGCCTCGATCTCGCTCGGGGTCGGCATGGCGTCCGCGCAGGCCAGGCGACCTGCCACCAGGGCACCGGCGACGTTCGCGTAGCGGGCGGTCCGGACCGGGTCCCAGCCCGACAGGAGACCGTGGGCCAGGGCACCGCCGAACGCGTCGCCGGCACCCAAGCCGCACACGACGTCCACCCGGTGCGGCGGGATGGTCCACGACTCCCCCTCGGTCGCGAAGAGGACGCCTTCCGCGCCCTTCTTCACCACCGCCAGTTCGACGCCCCGGGCCAGCAGGCGGGCGGCGGCCTCGTCCGGATCGGCCGTCCCCACCGCCACCTCCACCTCCGCTCGGTTCCCGACGGCCACCGTGACGTGGTCGAGCATCCAGCCGATCTCCCGACGGGCGGTCGGCACGTCCGGCCAGAACATCGGGCGGTGGTCGAGGTCCAGGACGGTGTGGGTGCGGCGGGCCCGGCGTTCCAAGATTCGGCGTTGCGTTTCACGGGCCGGCGACGCCGACACACCCGTTCCGGTCACCCACAGCACGGGCACGGACTCCACCACGTCCCACGGCACGTCGTCCGGCGTCAGGGACAGGTCGGGGGCGAGGGGCGAGCGGTAGAAGAGCAGCGGTGGGTCTTCCGGTGGGTCCAACGCGCAGAAGACGACGGGGGTCTGGAGGTCCGGGGCGGTTCCCACGAACGAGGACGAGACGCCGAACGACTCCAGCGCGGAACGGACGTAGGGGCCGAAGCCGTCCGGCCCGACCTTGGTCAGCACCGCGGCAGAACGGCCCAGCCGCGCCGCCGCCACGGCCACGTTCGTCGCCGTCCCGCCCAACGACCGGGCGAACGTCCGCACCTGCGCCAACGGCACGCCGCTCTGCTCCGGGTACAGGTCGACCCCGACCCGGCCGACGGTCAGGACCTCGACGGTCATCCCCCGACACCCCCGTCGCCCTCGACGCCGCGGAGTTCGTGGGCCAGGGCCTCCAGCTCCGCCCCGCCGGCCATCTGCCTGGTCAACTCCTCCAGGCTGATCTGCGACTTCTCGTACGTCCCCAGCGCACGGCCGCGCTTGAGCAGCAGGAACCGGTCGCCCACGGGGTAGGCGTGGTGCGGGTTGTGGGTGATCAGCACGACCCCCAGCCCGCGGTCCCGAGCCTGCGCCACGTACTTCAGCACCACCCCGGCCTGCTTGACGCCGAGCGCCGCCGTCGGCTCGTCCAGGATCAGCACCTTCGCCCCGAAGTGCACGGCCCGCGCGATCGCCACGCACTGCCGCTCACCACCGGACAGCGTGCCGACCGGCTGCTCGACGTCCCGCAGGTCGATGCCCATCCCGGCCAGCGCGGTCCGCGTCACCGACCGCCCCTTCCGCCGATCGATGAACCGGAACGGCCCGAACCCGACGGTCGGCTCCGACCCGAGGAAGAAGTTCCGCCACACGCTCATCAGCGGCACGACCGCCAAGTCCTGGTACACCGTGGCGATGCCCCGGTCGAGGGCCTCGCGCGGGGACGAGAACCGCACCGGCGAGCCGTCGACCAGGAACTCACCGGCGTCGTGCCGGTGCACCCCGGCCAACACCTTGATCAGCGTGGACTTGCCCGCGCCGTTGTCGCCGAGCACGCACGTCACCTCGCCGGCGTTGACCACGGTCGACACGTCCTTCAACGCGATCACGCTGCCGTAGGTCTTGCCGATCCCGCGCACTTCGAGGAGGGATGAACTCATCGTCGCGCCCTCTCCGCCCGCCGCCGCAGCGCGTTGTTGACCAGCACGGCGGCCAGCAGCATCACGCCGAGGAACAGCTGGAACCAGTCCGAGTTCCAGTTCGCGTAGACGATCCCCTGCCGGGCCATGCCGAAGATCAGCGCGCCGATCGCGGCGCCGACCGCCGAGCCGAAGCCACCGGTCAGCAGGCACCCGCCGATCACCGCGGCGATGATGAACTGGAACTCCAGCCCGATGCCCTGGTTCGCCTGCACGCTCGTGAACCGCAGGATGTTGATCGACCCGACGAGCCACGCCGCGCCCGCCGTGGTCATGAACAGCAGGATCTTGGTGCGCACCACGGGCACGCCGACGGCCCGCGACGACAGCGCCGACCCGCCGACCGCGAAGATCCAGTTCCCGAACCTCGTGCGCACCAGGACGGTCGCCGCGATCACCGTGAACAGGATCCACCACACGATCGACACGTAGAACGAGGTGCCGCCGAGGGTGAACGTCGACGCGAACAGGTACCCGGCCGAGGAGTAGCCCTCCGCGGATCGCATACCGGACACCTGGACGGTCCCGGTCACCAGGCGGGTGACGCCGAGGTTGAGGCCCTGCAACGCCAGGAACGTCCCCAGGGTCACGATGAAGCTGGGCAGCCCGGTGCGCATCACCAGCCACCCGTTCAGCGCGCCGACCGCCAGCGCGAACACCAGCGACGCGAGCAGCGCGAGCCACACGTTCCAGCCCAGCCTGGTCGCGAGGATCGCGGTGACCAACGCGCTGGACGCGGTCATCACGCCGGCGGACAGGTCGAACTCGCCGCCGATCATGAGCAGCGCCACCGCCACCGCCATGATCCCGAGCGTGGACGCGTCGTCCAGCCACGTCGCCACCCCGCCGGTGCTGAGGAACCGCTCGGTCACCGCGGAGAAGAACACGAAGACCAGCAGCGCGCCGAGCAGCGCGCCGATCTCGGGCCGCAGGACCAGCCGGTCGAGCAGCCTCGGCGAGCCGACTCGCTCGTCCACCGGTGGAGCCGGAGTCACGGGGGTCATCCTCAGCGGGTGCCGCGCTCGGCGTACTCGGCCACCTTGTCCACGTTGGACTTGTCGACGAAGCCCGGCCCGGTGAGCACCGGCTTGCCGCCGCCGACGGTGTTGGCGTTGTCGCGGTAGAGCTTGAGCATCACGATCGGCAGGTAGCCCTGCTCGTACTGCTGCTGGTCGACGGCGAACAGCACGTCACCGGCCTTGATCGCGGCGGTGACGTCGGCGTTGAGGTCGAACGTGGCGACCGCCGCCTTGGCCGACGCGCCCTTGACCGCGTTCACCGACGACACCGCGACCTGCGGGTTCAGCGCGAGCACGGCGTCGATGGACGGATCGGTCTGCAACGCGCCCTTGATCCGGGACTCCACGTCGGTGGGGTTGTTGATGTCGACCTGGAGGTTGGCGACGGCGCCGCCGAAGCCGGTGCGCGCGCCGTCGCAGCGCTGGTTGAGCCCGACGTTCCCGGCCTCGTGGATCACGCACAGCAGCTTGGTCTTGCCGGCTTCCTTGAGCTTGCGGCCCGCTTCCTCGCCGGCGACGCTCTCCTCCTGCCCGACGTGCGCGAGCGCGCCGAACGAAGAGCTCTTGTCCGAGCCCGAGTTGATGGTGATGACCGGGATGCCCGCCTTGACCGCGTTCTCGATCGAGGTCTTCAGCGCGTCCGGGTTGGCCATCGACACGACGATGCCGCCGACCTTCTGCGACGCCGCGTTGTCGATCAAAGTGGACTGCCGGCCGGGGTCGCCGTCGGAGTTGTAGTCGACCGTGACGCCGAGCTGCTTGCCCGCGTCGGTGGCGCCGTTCTTCACCACGTTCCAGAACGCGTCGCCCGCGCTGCCGTGGGTGATCACGGCGACGCGGAGGTCGCCGGTCGGCGCCTGGGCGGCGGCGGTCCCGGTGTTCGCGCTGTTGTCCGCGCCGGGACCGCTGCACGCGGCCAGCAGCACGAGTCCGGACAGCGCGAGTCCGAGTTGCAGGGAGCCCGCACGCAGGCCCTTCCGAGTGGACGTCATCGTCTCTCCTCGCTGGGAATGATCAGGCGGTGGTGATCTGGGTGAGGTGCGCGAGGCTGCGCCCGGTGTCCCGCAGGGGTGTGTCGAGCGGGCTGTCGGCACCGAGCGCGGTGTCCTGCTCGAGGACGTACCAGCCGGTGTAGCCGGCGTCCCCGAGGAACGCCACCAGGGCTGCCACGTCCACGTCGCCGTCGCCGAGCGGCACGTACATCCGCTGCTGGACGGCGGCCGTGTAACCGGTGTCCCCGGCACGCACGGTGGCCGCGACGTCGGCGCGGACGTCCTTGAGGTGCACGTGCCCGATCCGCTCGGGGAACCGGCGGGCCAGGTCGACCGGGTCCGTGCCGCCGATGAGGAGGTGGCCGGTGTCCAGGCAGAGCGGCAGGTCGGAGTCGGCGAGGAACCGCTCGACCTCGGCCTTGCGCTCGACGTGCGTGCCCACGTGCGGGTGCAGCACGGTGCGCAGGCCGTGGCGCGCGGCGTCGTCGCGGATGGCGGCGGCGGTGTCGATCAGGGTGCGCCACTGGTCGTCGGTGAGCGCGGGGCGTTCGTCGTAGCCGTCGAGGCCGGTCGCGGCGGCCAGCACCAGCACTTCCGCACCCGCCGCGGCCAGCAGCGCGGCGACGCGGCCCGCTTCGTCCACTGTGGACTGATCGCCGGTGTGCAGCGGGACGGCCAGGAACCCGCCGACCAACGACAGGCCGTGTCCGTCCAGCACGGCCTTCAGGGCCTGTGGTTCGGCGGGCAGGTAGTCCGGCGGACCGAGTTCGGTGGCTCGCAACCCGAGCGAGGCCATTTCGGCCAGGACGGTCGCGGGGTCGAGCACGCGACCCCACCCGGGCACCTCGCAGACACCCCAGGAGATGGGCGCTCCGGCGATCTTCACGCGACGACCTCCGTGTGGACGCGCACCGGAGCACCGGTGCGCCGGGACTGCTCGCACGCCTCGGCCAGCCGGAGGCTGATCAAACTCTCCCTCGCGGGCGACGGGTTCGCCACCGTGCCCGCCACCACCTGCGTGAACACGGCCACCTCGTTCAGGTAGGCGCGGTGGAAGCGCTCCGGGAAGCCGGGGTAGGCGTCGGCCGCGACCTTCGGGCCCTCGGGTTCCAGCGACGTCAGCGGCGTGCGCGGGTCGAGGCCGACGGTCAGCGAATCACGGCTGCCCAGGACCTCGATGCGGTGGTCGTAGCCGAGCGGGTCGTGCCGGCCGCCGGCCAGCATCGCGTGCGCGCCGCCCGCGAACTTCAGCAGCACCACGGCGTTGTCCACGTCGTCGGCGTCGGCGAACGCCTGGTCCACCAGCACCGATCCGGACGCGTACACCTCCACAACCGGCTCCCCGACCAGCCACGGCACCGCGTCCAGGTCGTGGATCAGCAGGTCGCGGAAGATGCCGCCGGACTGCGGCAGGTAGGAGAAGTCGGGCGGCTGCGCGTCGTTGCCGAGCGCCCGGACCAGGTAGACGTCACCGACGTCGCCGGCCCGGATGCGCTGGTGCAGTTCGGACACCGCCGGGTCGAACCGGCGCTGGAAGCCGACCAGGACGTCCACACCGGACGCCTCCACGTCGTCGACCAACGCCCGCATCTCGTCCACGTCGCCCGCGATGGGCTTCTCGCACAGCGTCGGGACGCGCGCCGCGATGGCTTCGCGCAGCAGCGCCGGGTGCGTGGTGGTGGGCGTGGCCAGCAGGACTCCGTCACTGGCGGTGAGCAGCGCGTCGAGGTCGTCCACGCTCCTGGTGCCGGGCAGCGCGGCGGACGCCTGCGCCGCGCGGCCGGGCACGGGGTCGAACAGCAGCACTTCGTCGACCTCGTCGAGGGTGGCCAGGTTGGTGGCGTGCATGGTGCCGATCCGACCGACGCCGGCAACTCCGATGCGCATCCCGCTGGTCTCCGTCCTGGTAGAGGCGGTCTGACGTTAGAGCGCTCTATTTGTTGGAGCGCTCTAAGGCTGTAGCGTCCGTCACACGGGTGTCAAGGGTGCGTTTCCCGCTCGTGACGTCCGACGGTGGCCGTGGAGGGGAGGGGCCGGTGGTCAGACCGACGATGGAGGACGTCGCGGCGCGCGCCGGCGTGTCCCGCGCGCTGGTGTCGCTGGTGATGCGGGGATCACCGAAAGTGAGCGATCAGCGACGGGCGGCCGTGCTGAAGGCGGCCGAGGAGCTGGGGTACTCGCCGCACGCCATGGCGCGGTCGCTGGCCAGCCGCACGTCGCACGTGCTCGGCGTGATGGTGTCCGACCTGCACAACGCGTTCTTCGCGGAAGTCGTGGACGGGCTCGACGCGGTGGCGGCCGAGCAGGGCTTCGAGCTGATCATCAACACCGGCGGGCGCAGTCCGACGCGGGAACGGCGGGCGTTGCGGAGCCTGCTGTCGTTCCGGCCGGCGGGGTTGGTCCTGCTGTCGCCGGTGGTGCCGGCCGCGGACATCGCGCAGGCGGCGGACCACACTCCCGTGGTCCTGGTGGCGCGATCGTCCCGACTGTCCACTGTAGACACCGTGAACGACGACGGCGAGCGCGGCATCGGGTTGGCCGTGGACCACCTGGTGTCGTTGGGGCACAAGAGGATCGCGCACCTCGACGGCGGCGGGGGCACGCAGGCCGCGCCCCGGCGACGCGGGTACCTCACCGCGATGGCGTCCCACGGCCTCCCGCCGCGCGTGGTGGGCAGCGAGTACACCGACGCGGGCGGCGCGCGTGCCGTCCAGGGCCTGCTGGACGACCTGCCCACCGCGATCATCTCGTGCAACGACTTCAACGCGATCGGCGCGATCTCCGCGTTGGAGGAAGCCGGTTTCCGCGTTCCGCACGACGTCTCGGTGGTGGGCTACGACAACACCTCGCTGGCCGCGTTGCGGCACGTCTCCCTGACCACGGTCGACCAGCCGCGCAACGAGTTCGGCCGCCTCGCCGCCGGAGCCCTGCTGCAACGCGTGCGGGGTGAGCGCGACGAGCCCGTGCGCCACCTGCTGCACCCGTCCCTGGTCGTCCGCACCACCACCGCACCGCCGGTCAGGCCAGCTTGAGCCCCACCACCCCGAGGACGATCAGCGCCAGGCACGCCAGCCGCAGCGGTGACGCGCTCTCACCTGCGGAGATGCCCACCAGGACCACGCCGACGGCACCGAGCCCGACCCACACGGCGTAGGCCGTCCCGACGGGCAGGGCGCGCATGGCGATCGCGAGCATCACGAAGCTCGTCACCGCCGCCGCGATGCCCACGACCGTCGGCCACAGCCGGGTGAAACCGTCCGACCGGCCCACCGCCGTGGCCCACACGACCTCCAGCAGCGCCGCGCCGAGCAGCAGCAACCAGGCCATGGCTACGCCACCGCTCCCGCGTCCACGACGAGCGCCGCGCCGGTGATGTTGCGCCCGCCGTCACCGACCAGGTGCGCCACCGCCGCCGCCACGTCCTCCGGGTCGCAGTACCGGCCGAGCGCGGTGTGGCGGCGCTCGCCGTCGGCGTCGGGGCCGTCGGCCGGGTTCATCTCGGTGTCGGTCGAGCCGGGGTGGACCAGGTTGACGGTGATGCCGCGCGGGCCGAGGTCGCGGGCCAGGCCCTTGGTCAGCCCGATCAGCGCGGACTTGCTCATCGCGTAGAGCGCCCAGCCGGGGTCCGGCACCCGTTCGACCAGGCTGCTGCCGATCCCGACGATCCGACCGCCGGCTCTCATGTGCGGCACGACCGCCTGGACCAGCACGAACGCCGCACGGGCGTGGATGACAAGGGTTCGGTCGACGTCCTCGACGGTGAAGTCCTCGAACGGCCCGTAGGGGGCGATGCCCGCGTTGTTCACGAGGATGTCGAGCCCGCCGAACGCGGTCGCGGCGCGGTCCGCGGCGGCGCGCAGGGCGGCGACGTCGGTCGCTTCGGCCGCGACCGCGAACGCCTGCACGCCCGTGGCCGTCATCTCCTCGACCACCGCACGGGCGCGGTCGCCGGACTGCGCGTACGTGATCGCCACGTTCGCGCCCTCGCGCGCCAACCGCTGGGCGACGGCCGCCCCGATTCCCCGGCTGCCACCCGTGACCAGCGCGGACTTGCCTGCCAGCTGCCTCATCGCTTCCCCCATTAACCGGAACTCGTTCCGCTTCAGCTTAAGCGGAACCAGTTCCGGTTGTCGAGGGCCGTTAAGCTGCCGGCGTGACGCGCGAGCGGGCCGACGCCGCCAAGAACCGGGCGAAGATCCTCGCCGCCGCCGCCGACATCGTGGCCGAGCGCGGCATCGAGGGCCTCGCCATGGCCGAGGTCGCCGCCGCGTCCGGGGTGGGCGTCGGCACCCTCTACCGCCGCTTCGGCGACCGGTCCGGCCTGGCCCACGCGATGATCGACGCCTCCGAGCGCGAGTTCCAGGCCGCGTTCCTCACCGGTCCGCCGCCGGTCGGCCCCGGCGCGCCACCGGCCGAGCGGATCAGGGCGTTCCTGCACGCGTTGGTGGACCGCACGTTCGCCCAGCTCGACCTGCTCCTGATGGCGGAGACCGCCGGACCGTTCGCCCGCTTCGGCGGCGCCTACGACGCGCACCACCGCCACCTGACCCTGCTGATCGCCCGTGCCCGACCGGACGTGGACGCCGCGTTCACCGCGGACGCCCTGCTGGCGCCGCTGGCGGCGAACCTGGTCGCCCACCGCGGCGCCCGGCCCGAGGTGGTCAAACCCGGGCTGGACGCCGTGCTGGACGGGCTGCTCACCCCGCCGGACTAGGCCGAGGCCACCCCGCGTTAGGCAGCCACCCCGTAAGGCGTCCACCGCGCCAGGCCGACACCGCGCCAGGCAGCCATCCCGCCAGACGTCCACCCAAGTCAGGCAGCTACCCGCGCCAGGCAGCCACCCGCGTCAGGCGTCCACCTTCGGCCGCTCCACCTGCGCGGGAGGTGCGGGCGGCGCGGGCTTGCGGAACAGGCGGCTGATCAGCGGCCACGCGAGCAGGACCGCCACGACCGCGTAGACGACCAGCGAGAACGGGGTGTTGACCAGGCCGGTCAGCGAGCCGTCCGACAGCTGCAACGCCCGGCGCATCTGCTGCTCGGCGGCCGGCCCGAGGATGACGGCGATGATCGCGGGCAGCACGGGCAGGCCGTACCGGCGCATCACGAAGCCCAGCACCCCGATCACGAACATCACCAGCAGGTCGAACACGTCGGCCTTCACCGCGTACGCCCCGACGCTGGCGAAGAACAGGATTCCCGCGTACAAGTACGGCCGCGGGATGCGCAGCAGCTTCGCCCACACCGGTGCCAGCGGCAGGTTCAGCACCAGCAGCAGGCACAGGCCGACGAACAGGGACGCGATCAGGCCCCAGACCAGCGCGGACTCCCGTTCGAACAGCAGCGGCCCCGGCTGGATGCCGTACTGCTGGAACGCCGCCAGCATCACCGCGGCCACCGCCGTCGTCGGCAGCCCGAGCGTCAGCATCGACACCAGCGTGCCCGCCGCGGACGCGCTGGCCGTCGCCTCGGGACCGGCGACGCCCTCGATCGCGCCCTTGCCGAACTCCTCCCGGTTCTTGGAGAGCCGCTTCTCCGCCACGTACGACAGGAACGTCGGGATCTCCGCGCCACCGGCGGGCACCGCGCCGAACGGGAACCCGATCAGCGGACCGCGCAGCCACGGCTTCCACGACCGCCGGAAGTCCTCGCGGCCCAGGAACGCGCGGCCGACCGGGATCGCCGTCGCCGGCTTGCGCCGCAGGTGGGCGGCCACCCACAGGGACTCGCCGACCGCGAACAGCGCGACCGCGACGACCACCACGTCGATGCCGTCGGCCAGGTGCAGCGAGCCGAACGTCAGCCGCTGCTGGCCGGTCATCTCGTCCAGCCCGACCAGCCCGATCGTGAGGCCGATCAGCAGCGACGCGAACCCGCGCACCCTGGACGCGCCGAGCACGGACGTGACCGCGATGAACGCCAACACCATGATCGCGAAGAAGTCGGGCGCGCCGATGTCCACGGCGAGCTTCGCCACCGTCGGCGCGAGCAGCACGAGCAGGGTCGTGCCGATGATCCCGCCGACGAAGTGCCCGATGGCCGCCGCCGCGAGCGCTTGCGCGCCACGGCCCTTGCGCGCCATCGGGTTGCCGTCGATCGCCGCGACCACCGCCGCGCTCTCACCCGGCGTGTTGAGCAGGATCGACGTGGTCGAGCCGCCGAACATGCCGCCGTAGTAGATGCCGGCGAACATGATGAACGCGCCGGTCGGCTCCAGGCCGTAGGTGACGGGCAGCAGCAACGCCACCGCCATGGCCGGCCCGATGCCCGGCAGCACGCCGATCGCCGTGCCCAGCAGCACGCCCAGCGCGGCCAACGCGAGGTGCGTCGGCGTCAGGGCGGTCGCGAATCCTTCGAGGAGGTTGGTGAACGAGTCCACGTCAGAACATCCCCACCAGAGGCCCGCCGGGCAGCGGCACGCCCAGGAGGTTGTTGAACAGGACGAACGTGAGCACCGACAGCCCGGCCGCGATCAGCGGGTCGCGGACGAAGTTCCGGCTGCCCAGCGCGTAGGCCGCGCCCCAGAACAGGATCGCGCCGGAGAGCGGGAAGCCGACCACCCCGATCAGCGCCGCGTTGGCCAGGAACGCGCCGCACAGCAGCAGCACCGTCCGCCAGTCCGCGGGCGCGGTGAGGTCGACGTCCTCGCCGCCCTCCGCCTCGCCGCGCCCACCGCGCAGCACGTCCCGCGCGAGCAGCACGGCGACCACGATCAACCCGACGCCGACCACCACCGGCACCGCCTTCGGGCCGACCGGTCCGCGCTGCGCGAAGTCGGTGTGGATCCGGATCGCGTCGACCAGGACCACCACGCCCAACCCCACCAGCACCGCCGACACGCCCAGCTCCGACCGCTCCCGGAACCATGCCCGGCTCAGGGTCTTGCTCGGTGGCTCGTTCACGGCCTTGTGCACGTCCAACCCTCCACTCATGCCAGCCCCAGGTCCTTGAGCACGGTCGCCACCCGCTCGTTCTCCGCGCGCAGGAACGCGCCGAACTCGTCCCCCGGCGCGAACGCGTCCGTCCAGCCGTTGCGGGCCAACGCCTCCCGCCACTGCGGGGTGCCGTGCAGGTCGGTGAACAGGTCGACGAGCCGGGCCCGGTCGGTGTCACCGATCCCCGGCGGCGCGACCACACCGCGCCAGTTGTTGAACTCGACGTCCACGCCCGACTCGCGCAGCGTCGGCGCGTCCACACCGGACAGCCGCGAACCGCTGGTCACCGCCAGCACCCGGATCTGCCCGGCCTCGATCTGGTCCCGGTACTCGCCGACGCCGGACACGCCGAACGCGACCTTCCCGCCCAGCACCGACGCCAGCAGCTCGCCACCGCCGTCGAACGGGATGTAGTTGACCGACCGGGGGTCGAGGCCGACCGCCTTGGCCATCAGCATCGGCGCCAGGTGGTCCGGCCCGCCCGGTGACGAACCGCCACCGACCTGCACCGCCCCCGGGTTCGCCCGCCACGCGTCGACCAGCTCGGCCAGCGTCCGGTACGGCGAGTCCTTGCCGACCACGACGATGTCCGGCTCCTCGATGAGCTTCGCGATCGGCGTGGTGTCGAGCAGCGACGACGGCGCCTTGTTCGTGTAGACGCTGCCGACCACGCCCAGGCCCATCGACATCACCAGCTTGCCGTTGCCGCGCTCGCTGACGATCCGGCCGAGCCCGACCGTGCCGCCCGCGCCGGGCAGGTTGAAGACCTCGGTGTTGCGGATCAGGTCGGCGTCCTCCATGGCCTTCGCCGCCGTGCGCGCCGTGATGTCGTAGCCGCCGCCGGGCGCGTTCGGGACCAGCACGCGCAGGCTCCGCAACGACGCCGTGTCGCCCGTTCCGGACGTCAGCAGCGGCGGCACGAGGACGACGACCGCCAACGCGCCGACGACCGCGAGCCAGTTCGTGAACCGCCCGGTGATCCCCACTGTGATCCCCGCCTCTCTTCCGCGTGGTTCGACATGTTGCTCTCGTGTAAACAGAGAAGTCCCGCTTGCGCGCCTAAGGGTTCTTTTGTTCTTTGTGGTCACAGCCGGGCGCGCCGATCTGCCAGGAGGTCGTGTCGTCATGGGCAGTCGCGGATCCCTGGCGCGCCAGCTGCTCGTGTGGCAACTGGTGGTGGTCGTGGCGCTGTTGTGCGCGGTGGGTGTGCTGTCGGTCGTCCAGGCGGGGAACAACTTCCGCACGACCGAGGGACGCCGGATGCTGTCCGTGGCCGAGGACGTCGGCGCGACGGCGGGCGTGCGGGCGTCGTTGGCCGACCCGCTGCGGCACTACGCGCTGGCGCCGTTCGCGGAGAGCGCGCGCAGCCTGTCCGGCGCCAGCTACGTGATCATCACCGACCCCGGCCGCAAGGTGCTGACCTCGCCCGATCCGAGCCAGGTCGGCGGCGAGCTGGACGTCGGCGGCAGCACCGCGTTGCAGGGCCGGTCGTGGGTCGGCGAGCTGGGCGGCGCGACCGTGGCGCACGTGCCGGTGATCGGTGACGACGGCGCGGTGATCGGGCTGGTCGCGGCCGGGCAGCAGGCGCCGGGGTTCTGGGAGGGTGTGCTGGACTCGCCGGACAACGCGCTGCGGCTGCTCGGCGTGGCGCTGGTCATCGGCGTCGCCGGGTCGCTGCTGCTGGCGCGACGGGTGAAGAACCAGACGCTCGGCCTGGAACCGCACGAGATCACCGCGCTGGTCGAATACCGGGAAGCGCTGCTGCACGGCATCAAGGAGGGCGTCGTGGCACTCGATCCGCAGCACCGGATCACGCTGGTCAACGACCACGCCCGCGACCTGCTGGCGTTGCCGCCGGACGCGGTGGGGCGGTCGGTGTCGGAGCTGGACCTGGACGAACGGCTGCGCGACGTGCTCACCGGGCGGGCGACCGGCGTGGACCAGCTCGCGCTGACCGGCGGCCGGGTGCTGACCCTGAACTACATGCCGCTCGACGTGCACGGCGCGGTGGTGACCCTGCGGGACCGGACCGAGCTGACCACGTTGCGGGACGAGCTGGACGCGAACCGGCACGCCACCGACACCCTCCGGGCGCAGGCGCACGAGTTCAGCAACCGCCTGCACACCATCGCCGGCCTGGTGGAGCTGGGCGAGTACGACGAGGTGCGCGGGTTCATCAGCCGCATCAACACGGCGCAGGGCGCGTGGCGGACCGAGGTCGGCTCGAAGATCGCCGACCCGGCCGTGGCGGCGCTGCTGATCGCGAAGTCCAGCCTCGCCGCCGAACGCGGCATCGGGCTGCGGATGGCGCCGGACAGCTCGTTGGGCGCGGTGGACGAGGAGTTGTCGACGGACCTCGTCACGGTGCTCGGGAACCTGGTGGACAACGCGCTGGACGCGCTGTCCGGAGGCGGCTGGATCGAGGTGTCGGTGCGGTCCTCGCCGGACGAGGTCCTGGTCGTGGTGCGGGATTCCGGCCCCGGAGTCGCGGCCGGGCTGGCCGAGGAGGTGTTCCGGCACGGGTTCACCACGAAGGCCGCCGAGCAGGGTCAGCGCGGGCTCGGGTTGGCGCTCATCCGGCAGACCTGCCTGCGGCGCGGCGGGTCCGTGCGGGTGCGCAACGAGAACGGCGCGGTGTTCACCGCACGGCTGCCCGTGGAGGTGCCGGCGTGATCAGGGTCCTGGTGGTCGACGACGATTTCATGGTCGCGAAGGTCCACAGCGGGTACGTGGCGCGGACGCCCGGGTTCGAGGTGGTCGGCGTGGCGCACACCGGCGCGGACGC
The DNA here is from genome assembly GCF_000716595.1 of Saccharothrix sp. NRRL B-16314. Taxonomy (GTDB): domain Bacteria; phylum Actinomycetota; class Actinomycetes; order Mycobacteriales; family Pseudonocardiaceae; genus Actinosynnema. The sequence goes on along the minus strand of NZ_JNXC01000001.1, from coordinate 527,195 downwards.
GGTGCGGCTGGTGCGCGGGCTGCGGCCGGACCTGGTGCTGCTGGACGTCTACCTGCCGGACGTGGACGGGTTGACGGTGCTGCGGGAGCTGCGCGGGGTGCGCGACGACGTGGACGTCATCGTGATCACGGCGGCGACGGACGTGGAGACGGTGCGCAGCGCCATGCGGGGCGGGGTGCTGCACTACCTGATCAAGCCGTTCGAGTACGCGGCGCTCCGCGACCAGCTCGCCCACTTCGCCGCGCTGGACCGGCGGCTGGACCAGCTGGCGTCGGCCGGCCAGGCGGACGTGGACCAGGTGTTCGGCGCACGGCCGCGCAGCGCGCCCGTGCTGCCCAAGGGGTTGACCGCGCAGACGGCCGCGCTGGTGGAGCGGGTGCTGCGGGCAGGTCCGGTGACGGCGAGCGAGTGCGCGGACGCGACCGAACTGGCCCGGGTGTCCGCGCGGCGGTACCTGGAGCACTTCGTGAGCACCGGCAAGGCGGAGGTGCGGCTGAAGTACGGCGGGACCGGGCGGCCCGAACGCCTCTACGTCTGGCTCGGCTGACCCTGGCTCGGCCGGCTGGCTGGGCCGGCTCTGGCTGGGCTGCCCCTGGCTGGGCCGGCTCTGGCTGGGCTGACCCTGGCTCTGCAGGCTCTGGCTCGGCAGGCTGGGCTCGCTCCGGCTCGGCTCACTCCGGCTCGGCTGACCCTGACCCGGCCGGCCCTGGCGGCTGGGCTCGCTCCGGCTCGGCTCACTCCGGCTCGGCTGACCCTGACCCGGCCGGCCCTGGCTGGGCTCACTCCGGCACGGCTAGCTCCAGCTCGGCTAGCTCCGGCTCGGGTCGCTCGGGCCGGGCTTGCGGACGATCAGGTAGCTCTGCGGCGTCTTCTCCGGGCCGACCGGCTGCCGGTCCAAGCGGGTGTGGGGCTCGAAGCCGGCCTCGGCGAGCTGGGCGAGAACCCGGTCGGGATCGAGGCGGAACACGTCCAGCGAGATGTCGTGCCCGTAGCCCTGCTCCAGCCGCCGGACGTCGTCGCCGACCTGGAACGCCATCAGCAGCAGCCCACCGGGCGCGAGGACGCGGTGGAACTCGGCGAACACCTCGGGGTGCAGCTCCCACGGCACGTGGATCACCGAGTACCAGCCCAGCGCGCCGCCCAGGGAACCATCCGGCAGGTCGAGGTCGAGCATCGAGCCGACCTCGAACCGCAGGTCGGGGTGGTCGCGGCGGGCGACGGCGACCATCTCGGGCGACAGGTCCAGGCCGAACACGTCCACGCCGAGGCCGTGCAGGTGACCGGCGATCCGGCCGGGACCGCAGCCGATGTCCGCGACCGGGCCGTCCACCAGTTCGGCGAACAGCCCGAGCACCGCCCGGTCCGCCGGGCTGGACGCGAGGTGGTCGCGCAAAACGTCCGCGTAGTCGTCGGCGACGGTGTCGTAGGCGGTGCGGGCCATGGTGAGGAATTCGGGCTCGGTCACGCCCCGGAACCCTAATCCCAGCCGCCGCCGCGACGACCGTTCTTCGTCTGGGCGCGGCGCTTCTTCTCGGCGATGCGGCGTTCCTGCGAACCCTTGGTGGGCTTGGTCTTGCGCCGGACCGGCGGTGGCGCGGCAGCCGCGTCGCGCAGGGTGTTCGTCATCCGCTCACGGGCTGCCTGGCGGTTCTGGAGCTGGGCGCGGTGCTCGCTCGCGGTGATCGTGAGCACCCCGTCCACCAGGCGCTTCTCCAGCCTGGACACCATGCGGACGCGCAGCCACTCGGGCACGGACGGCGAAGCAGCCAGGTCGAAGCTCAGCTCGACCCGGCTGTCCGCCGTGTTCACGCCCTGGCCGCCGGGGCCGGAGGACCTGGAGAACCGCTCGCTCAACTCGGCCGCCGGTATCACCAGCGTCCGCGTCACGGTCAAGTCCTCAGGCACCCCTACAGGCTAGAACGCGAACCCCGGGTGTGTCGCGATCTTTGCCAGCTGCTCCCAGGTGAGCGGCGGCGCGGTCCCGTTGCTCGTGGCCTTGTCGCTGCTGTTCGACGTCTGCGCCGACATCACCGCGCCGTCGGGCGTGGCGGTCCTCACCGTGACCAGCGTGATGCCGTTGTGCTCCTGCGTGGACACCGCGACGGCCTTGCCGCCGTACTCCAGCGACTGGCACGACGTGTCCGCGGCCTCGCACGCCGCCTCGCCCGGGTACAGGTGGAGCAGCACCGAACCCCGACCCACCGGGGTGGTGACGTCCGTGAGCGACAGGTACGCGTTCGCGTTGCTGATGCGGAACGTCCACGGGTCCATCGGGGACTGCGGCACCGGCGTGCCCTGCGCGTCGGCCGGGATCGCGCCCGACCCGGCGAGCAGCACGCCCAGCTCGGCGGCCCGCTCGGGCGTCACCGGCTTGGGCGGCTGCGGTTGCGCCATGGACGACGGGGCGTTGGACGAACCCGGCTTGGTGGTTTCCGTGGTCGCGGGCGCCGATTCGGTGGTGGCCGGCACGGCCTCGGTGGTCAGCGTCGGCTCGGACGGCACCGTCGTCGCCGAGGACTGCCCCGCCGCCACTTGGAGGTCGGCCCCTCCGCTCCCCCCTCCGGCTCCCGACCAGAGCAACGCCGGGACGGCCACCGCGGCGACGGTGGCGAGCACGGCGGCACCGGTGTAGCCGCGGCGGAAGGTGGCCTTGCGCCGGCCGACCTTCAGGATCGCCGCCCGGTCGATGCTCAGCGGCGGCTCGTCGTCGAACGCGGTCGCCAGGGTCTGCTTCATGTCGGTCATCGCTGCTCCTCGAGGATGTGGCCGCCGAGAAGGTCGCGCAGGGCGGCGAGGCCTTTCGCCGCCTGGCTCTTCACGGTGCCTTCGGTCCGACCGAGCAGTCGGGCGGTTTCGGTGACGCTCAGGTCCTCCCAGTAGCGGAGGACCACGACGGTGCGCTGCCCCATCGGCAGCAAGGCCAGCGCCCGGCGCACGTCCAGGTCGGCGGGCGCCGTACCGGACGTCGGTGTCTCCGGGACGGAGTCGACCACCGTCTCCCGCCTCCTGAACCCGCGCCGCGACTCGTCGATCGCCGCCCGCACCAGGATCTTGCGGGCGTACGCGTCGACGCTCTGCCGACGCACCCGCGGCCAGACGACGTACAACTTCGTCAGCGCCGTCTGCACCAGGTCCTCCGCGCGGTGCCAGTCGCCGCACAGCAGGTACGCGGTCCTCCGCAGCACCAACGCGCGGGCGTCGACGAACTCACCGAACTCGCGATCGCGTTCCACTCACCCTCCTCGGTCGCCGATTAGTACGGATCGGCGGCCACGGGAGGTTGTCGCGACCGGCGCACTCCGTCCACATCGGGCGGTCACGGCGGACAGGTCGGACGCAGCGCTTCGCGCAGGAGCGCGACGGCCGTGGGGATCTCCGTGTCGCTGATGTTGCCGTACCCGAGGACGAGCGCGCGCTCCGCCGACCCCTCCACCCGGTAGTCGTCCAGGTCCGTCAGGCGCAGACCGGCGGCAGCCGCGTCCCGGACCGCGCCGCCGGTGTCGGCGTCGTCCGGCAGGTGCAGCAGGACGTGCAGCCCGGCGGCGGTGCCGGAGACCCTGCCCTCCGGCACCAGGTCGGCGAGCGTCCGGACCAGCAGGTCACGGCGGGCGCGGAACCGTCGTCGCGCCGCACGCAGGTGGGCGTCGTACCACCCGCGGTCGATGAAGGTGGCCAGCGCCAGTTGGTCCAGCACCGGCGGCGCGGCGGCCACCGGGTTCGCGGCCCGGAGCGCGCGGGTCGTCGCGGCCGGTGCGACGAGCCAGCCCAGGCCGAGGGCGGGTGACAGCGTCTTGCTGACCGAGCCGAGGAGGAACACCCGGCCCGGGTCCATCCCCTGCACGACGGCCACCGGGTGGTGGTCGTAGCGGAACTCGGCGTCGTAGTCGTCCTCGACGACGAAGCCGTCCACCTCGCGCGCCCAGCGCACCAGCCGTGCCCGGCGGCCGGGGGACAGCACCGTGCCGGTGGGGAACTGGTGCGCCGCACCGATGACGACGGCCCTGGCCGGCGTGCGGGCGAGCTCGTCGACGCGGAGGCCGTCGTGGTCCACGGGCACCGGGTGCACGCGCATGCCGGCGCTCGTCGCCGCGTCCCTCAGCCGGCCCCAGCCGGGGTCCTCCACGGCCAGGTCGGCGATCCCCTCGGCGACCAGCGCCCGGCACGTGCGCACCAGACCGTCCGTGACGCCCGCGCACACCGTCACCGACGCGGCGTCCGCGTCCGCGCCGCGCGAGCGCCGCAGGTACTCCGCCACGGTCGTCCTCAGCACCGCGTGCCCGGAGCGGTCCGGCAGGCCGAGGTCGTAGTGGACGGCCGAGCCGGTGACCGCCCGGACGGCGTCCGCCCAGCGGCGGCGGGGGAACGCCCGCACGTCCGGCAGGCCGGGGGCGAGGTCGTACCGGACCGGTGCGGGCTCCGGTGCGCGCGGCGTGCGAGGCGGCGACGCCACGGCGTCCGGCGACCACGAGACCCGCGTCGCGGAACCCACCCGTGCGGCGAGGTAGCCCTCCGCGACGAGCTGCCCGTACGCCTCCGTCACCACCCACCGCGAGCAGCCGAACTCCTCGGCGAGCGCCCGGCTCGGCGGCACGGCGGCGCCTTCCACCAGCCGGCCGTCCCGGATCGCGGCGCGCAGCGCGTGGGCCAGGCGATCGTGGAGGCGACGCCCGCCGCGCCCCGGCGGGCCGACGTCCAGCAGCGTCGCCCACGCGAAATTGGTCTGGGAAACCACCACGGGATTGGAGCGTACTGCCGATCCGGATCGACCTACCGTGGCGGACATGACGGACAACCTGGCTCTGGGGGCCATGCTCTTCGGCACGGTTCAGGACGAGCGCCGATCGTTCGAGCTGCTGGACCGCTTCGTCGACGCCGGCGGCACCTGGATCGACACCGCGAACTGCTACTCGTTCTGGGAGGACCCGACCGGCTTCGGCGGGCAGAGCGAAACGGTGCTCGGGCGCTGGCTGGCGGCCCGCCCGGGTGTCCGCGACCGGGTCCGGATCAGCACCAAGGTGGGCTGCGAGCCGACCGTGGCGGGGAAGTTCCCGGAGTCGGCCGAGGGGCTGTCCGCCGCGGTGATCAAGAACGGCATCGAGGGCAGCCTCCGCCGGCTCGGCACGGACCACGTGGAGCTGTACTGGGCGCACAAGCCAGACCCGGTCACACCGCTGGAGGAGACGGTCGCCGCCTTCGGCGAGCTGGTGTCGGCGGGCACGGTCGGCCGCCTCGGCTGCTCCAACTACCCGGTGTGGCAGGTCGAACGGGCGCGGCGGATCGCGCGGGCCGACGGCTGCACCGGCTTCACGGCCGTGCAGCAGCACCACACCTACCTGCAACCACGCCCCGCCACCCAGCCCACCGTGGTGCACCGGTTCGGCGCGGTCACCGACGAGGTGCTGCACTACCTGGAGCACAACGCGGACATGGCGCTGTGGGCGTACACGCCCCTGCTGAGCGGCCGGTACACCCGCGCGGACAAGCCGCTGCCGGCGGAGTACGACCACCCGGGCACCACCCGCCGGCTCGCCGTGCTCGACGAGGTCGCCGCCGAGACCGGCACCAACCGCAACCGGGTCGTGCTGGCGTGGCTGACCGGGGGCCGCCCGGCCGTGACGCCGATCGTCGGCGTCAGCACGGTCGGGCAGCTGGACGAGGCGGTCGCGGCGATGTCGCTGGAGTTGACCGCCGACCAGCGCGAACGCCTCGACGCCGCCGTGTGAGGACACAGTGCGCCGACGCGCCGTAACGACGCGCTGTAACGACGGCTGCGGCCCCGGTGGATCACCGGGGCCGCAGCCGCGAACCGTGAGGAGCCGGGGGCTAGAAGCGGGGGTGGTCGCCGACCAGGGCGGCACCCGGCTCGTCCGAGCGGACCACCTCGCCCAGCACCCACGCGGGCACGTGGCGGGCGGTGAGCACGGCCAGGGAGCGGTCGACGTCCTCGGGCGCGACCACCGCGACCATGCCGACGCCCATGTTGAACGTCTTCTCCATCTCCTCGCGCTCCACCCGGCCGCGCTGGGCGATCAGGGCGAACACCGGGGCGGGCGTCCACGTGCCCCGGTTCAGCTCGGCGCGCAGGCCCTCGGGCAGCACGCGGGCCAGGTTGGCGGCCAGGCCACCACCCGTGACGTGCGCGAACGTGCGCACCTCCGCCTCGGCGGCCAGCGCGAGGCAGTCCTTGGCGTAGATCCGGGTCGGCTCCAGCATCTCCTCGCCGAGGGTGCGGCCGAACTCCTCGACGTGACCCTCCAGCGGCATCCGGGCGATCTCCAGCAGCACGTGCCGGGCCAGGGAGTACCCGTTCGAGTGGAGGCCGGACGAGCCCATGGCGATCACCACGTCACCCGCGCGCACCCGGTCCGGGCCGAGCATCGCGGACGCCTCGACCACGCCGACACCCGTGCCGGAGATGTCGTAGTCGTTCGCGCCCATCAGGCCGGGGTGCTCGGCGGTCTCGCCGCCCAGCAGCGCGCACCCCGCCAGCACGCAGCCCTCGGAGATGCCCTTGACCAGCGCCGCGATCTTGTCCGGCACGACCTGGCCGATCGCGATGTAGTCCTGCATGAACAGCGGCTCCGCACCGCACACCACGAGGTCGTCCACGACCATCGCGACCAGGTCGATGCCGATCGTGTCGTGCTTGTCCAACGCCTGCGCGACCGCGATCTTGGTGCCGACCCCGTCCGTGGAGGACGCGAGCACCGGCTCCTTCCAGCGGTCGAGCTTGAGCTGGAACAGCCCCGCGAAGCCGCCGATGCCGCCGAGCACTTCGGGACGCTGCGCCTTCGCCGCCCACGGCTTGAGCTTCTCCACCGCCTCGTCGCCGGCTTCGATGCTTACCCCAGCTGCGGCGTAGGTCGCCTTGGCGCTGTCCGTCACGTCTCTGTGCTCCACACTTTCAGGGCATCTGTTTCTTCATTGGGCACGCGTACGGGCGCGCACCCGCCTAACCGGCGCTCAGGGCCGTTGAAGAGCGTCTTCGGCACCGTACCCGTTCGTCAGGACGGGGGCGGCAGAGCCGGCGACGCCCCGGATCCCTTCGAGCAGGTGCTTGCCGATCAGCGCGTCGTCGGGCAGCTCGATCGGGTAGTCGCCGTCGAAGCAGGCGCAGCACAGCCGGGTCTTCGGCTGCTCGCTGGCCGCGATCAGCTCCTCCAGCGACACGTAGCCCAACGAGTCGGCGCCCACCGAGCGGCGGATGCCGTCGGTGTCCAGGCCGTTCGCGATGAGCTCGGCGCGGGAGGCGAAGTCGATGCCGTAGAAGCACGGCCACTTCACCGGCGGCGACGCGATCCGCACGTGCACTTCGAGCGCACCCGACTCGCGCAGCATCCGGACCAGCGCGCGCTGCGTGTTGCCGCGGACGATCGAGTCGTCCACCACGACCAGCCGCTTGCCGCGGATGACGTCGCGCAGCGGGTTCAGCTTCAGCCGGATGCCCAGCTGGCGGATCGTCTGCGACGGCTGGATGAACGTGCGGCCCACGTACGCGTTCTTGACCAGGCCCGAGCCGTACGGGATGCCGCTGGCCTGGGCGTACCCGATCGCGGCGGGCGTGCCGGACTCGGGCACCGGGATGACCAGGTCGGCCTCCACCGGGTGCTCCACCGCGAGGCGGCGGCCGATCTCCACGCGCGTGGCGTGCACCGAACGGCCGGCGATCGTGGTGTCCGGGCGGGCCAGGTAGACGTACTCGAAGATGCAGCCCTTGGGCTCGGGCGTGGCGAACCGGCTGGACCGGAGGCCGTTCTCGTCGATCGCGATCAGCTCGCCCGGCTCGACCTCGCGGACGAACGACGCGCCGACGATGTCCAGCGCCGCCGTCTCGCTCGCGACGACCCAGCCGCGCTCCAGCCGGCCCAGGACCAGCGGGCGCACGCCCTGCGGGTCGCGGGCCGCGTAGAGGGTCGACTCGTCGGAGAACGCGAGGCAGAACGCGCCGCGCAGCGTCGGCAGCAGCTGCAAGGCCGCCTGCTCGATGCCGATGTCGGCGGCCTGCGCGGCGAGCAGCCCGCAGATCAGGTCGGAGTCGGTGGTCGCGCCGTGGCTGGTGTCGACGCCCGCCTCGCGGGCGCGGGCCATCAGCTCGGCGGTGTTCACCAGGTTGCCGTTGTGGCCGAGGGACAGCCCGGAACCGGTGGCCGTGGTGCGGAACGTCGGCTGCGCGTTCTCCCACGTGGTTGAACCGGTGGTGGAGTAGCGGCAGTGCCCGACCGCGACGTGGCCGCGCAGCGACTGGAGCACCTGCTCGTCGAACACCTGGCTGACCAGGCCGAGGTCCTTGAAGACCACCACCTGGCTGCCGTCGCCGACCGAGATGCCGGCGGCTTCCTGGCCCCGGTGCTGGAGGGCGTACAGGCCGTAGTAGGTGAGCTTCGAGACGTCTTCGCCGGGTGCCCAGACGCCGAACACGCCGCATTCCTCGCGGGGTTCACGTTCTTCCTGGGTTTCGGGGTCAGTGCGGCCGGTTGCTGAATGGTCGGTGACCACCGGGTGCTCCCTAGCGACGAGGGTCTGGCTGCACCCACGAGTGTAAGGCTGATGGGGGTGGTACTACCCCCATCAGAACCCCTGCGACGTGACCAAACGCACCTTCAGTCGAGCTTGAGGGCGTACCGGACCCGCTCGTCACCGCTGTGCTTGAGCGGGAGGCGACCCCACAGGCCGTAGTGGACGAGCTGGGCCTCGCCGGTGATCCGGAGATCGGCCTCCTCGCCCGGCCACGCCGACCGCACCTCCGGCACGACGCCGGGCGCGAACGTCACCACCCACGCCTCGGGCACGTCCGTGAGCTGGACCAGGGCGGTGCCCTTGGCGGTCGGCGGCACGTCGGTCGAGTGCTTGGCGGCGAGCAGGGTGGTCAGCGCCTCGTCGATGCCGTCCACCGCGAAGTCCGCGTCGCCGGACACCAGCTCGCGCAGGGCCGCCTGCGCGTCCCAGCGGCGCAGGTCCAGCTCGTGCGCGATGCGGCGGTGCCAGACCCACGCGAGGTCCGGGGCGGCCGGGGAGAACGTCCAGGCGGTGCGGTTGCCGGGCACGGCGGGCAGCAGTTCGGCGGCCTTCGCCAGCTGGGCGTCCAGGTACTCCAGCGGTGGCACGTCGGCGGGCGGGCGTGGCAGGCGCAGCTGCACGGTGCTGCCGGTGCGGAGGTATTCGAGCGACGTCTCCAGGAACCGCCCGACGTGCAGGGTCAGCTCGGTGAACGTCCAGCCGGGGCAGCTCGGCACCTTGGCGGCGGGATCGGCCTTGCCGACCGCCGCCCGGAACATCGCGGCCTGCTCGGTGAAGACCCCGGTCCACCGCTGGGTGGTCCAACCTCCTGGCACGTCCAGCCTCCCGCGTCACGTCGATCGGTGCGGTCATCGTGCCGCACCGGGACGCGCCGCGACGCCGGAAGCCCAGATTCTCCCCACTCGGCGGCGACTCCGACCCGATCACCACGGCCGGTGGAGGGGAAGGGCCGCCGGGCGCGTCGAGCCGCGCGGCGGCGTCGCCCCCGCCGCGCGAGCTCACCCGGCGTGAACTCCCGCAGCGGTCTCCACCGCCGCGAAGGGCCACACCGCACCTAACTCTCCGGGGGACCCCTGTTTTCCACACTGCCAGAAGGGGCCGACACGCCCGAGCCGTCCGGGTGTGGGCTGTGGACGAGGGGTGGGCCTGTGGACAACCGGGGGACGCCCTGACGTCGCCGGCAGACCTCCGCGATCCGGGTAACAGCTTGATCCGTTTGCGCGAACCACGCCCCAAGTGATCTTCGTTTGTTCACCGCCGCCCGCTACTCTCGCACCGTGGGCATACCGGCGTGGGTCTGGTTCACCGTCGCCGCGGTAGCGGGCGTCGCGGGGTTCGCCCTGCTCGCCACCGACCGGGCGCAACGAACCGCGCGTAACCGCGAACGCCGCCGCTGGGCGGCGTTGCGCGGCTGGCAGTTCGAGGAGACCGACCACGTGCTGCCCACCCGCTGGGAGAGCGGCGCGATCGCCTACTACGGCACCGGCGTCGCCAAGGACGTGGTCGCCGGCTCCACGTTCACCGCGGACGGCCGCCGCCAGGTCTACGTGCTCGACCACGAAACCGGCGGCAAGGTCAACTCGGTGCTGGTCGGCGTGCGCTGCCGGCGGACGTTGTCCGTGGTCGTCGAGCTGTGGCTGCCCAGCGTCCCGTTCCAGCGCGACCAGATGCCCGACCTGCTCGGCCCGGTCGGCTCGCGGTACGCGTTCGTCAGCGAGCTGCCCGCCGCGCGCAAGCTCATCACCCCCGACCTGGTGGACGCCGCCGAGGAGATCGGCGGTGACGTCACCGTGGTCTGGCTCGAGGACGACTGGGTGCTGGCCGCCGCGCCGCCCAACTCCACGCCCGCCCGGCTGGAACGGCTGCTGCGCGACCTCGGCGAGCTGGCCGACGTGATCGACCCGTTCGAGGTGGACCCCGATTCGGACACCGGCGGCGAAGTGCACCGCCCGCAGTTCGGGCGCAAGCCGTGACGCCGCCGACCGCCCTGGTGACGGGCGCGACGTCCGGCATCGGCGCCGCGTTCGCCCGCCGCCTCGCCGCGGAGGGCCACGACCTGGTGCTCGTCGCCCGCACGGTGGAGCGGCTGGAGGAGACGGCGGCGAAGCTGCGCGCGGCGCACGGCATCAAGGCCGAGGTGTTGCCCGCCGACCTGGCGAGCGCGGACGGCCGGGCCGCGGTCGAGGCCTTCCTGGCCGAGCGCGAGGTCGACCTGCTGGTCAACAACGCGGGCTTCGCCCTCTCGGCCGAGTTCTTCACCGCCGCACCGCTCGCGCTCCAGTCCCAGCTCGACGTGAACGTGACGAGTGTGCTGCGGCTCACACGTGCCGCCCTGCCGGGCATGGTGGCGCGTGGCCGCGGCGCGGTGGTCAACGTGTCCAGCGTGGCCGGTTTCCTGCCGGGCCGCGGCACGACGTACAGCGCGGACAAGGCGTGGGTGACGGCGTTCTCCGAGGGCATGGCGATGGCCACGGCGGGCACCGGCGTGCGCGTGATGGCGCTGTGCCCGGGTTTCGTGCGCACCGAGTTCCACCAGCGCGCGCGGATCGACATGTCGAAGACGCCCGACGTGCTCTACCTCGACGCGGACCGCGTGGTGCACGACGCGCTCGCCGACCTGCGCGCGGGCAAGCCGCTGTCCATCCCGGGCGCCCAGTACAAGGCCATCACGCTGTTCGCGCGTTTCGTTCCGCGGGCCTTGCTGCGGCGGCTAGCCTCCCGCGCAGCGGGCGGCCGAGGTCGCACTTAGATCGTCGGGAACCTGAACCCGGTTCGGTCCGTCCCACTCCACTAGTTGGAACAGGGAGGAACCGTCCATGGGCGAACAGTTCAGAGTGGAGCCGCCGGAGCTCCGCGGGTACAGCGAGTTGCTCACCCGCAACGCGCAGCACTTCATGACTATCAAGGAGCACGCGGTCACGAAGGGCGGCGACACCTCCGGCTTCACCGGTCTGCTCTCCTTGTTGCAGCCCATCGTCACCGGCGTCGCCTCCCTCTACGGGGAGACGCTCGACTTCGCGAACCAGATGATGGTCAAGGAAGCCGAGTCCCTCAGCCAGGCCGCCGACATGTACGAGAAGGGCGAGGAGCAGGTGATGAACCTGATCGACCAGGTGCTCGCGCAGCTCCACTCGGTCGCCGAGGCGCCCTCGCTCGGAGGTGGCCGATGACCGCGTACGCGGACGTCGAAGACCCGTCGGCAGCGCTCGGCGCGGCGGCGGAGGACCGGCCCGGTCGGCAGTCGACCAAGGAGCTCATCGAGAAGGCCGGCTGGAAGATCCAGGGCGTCAACTGGATCTACGAGAAGGTCACCGGCGAGAACCTGCTGGACGCGCTGATCAAGCCGCTGCTCGGCGACTTCGAGAAGATCGACGAGAACGCCAACGCGTGGGACCGGGTGGCCAAGGCCCTCGACTCCGTGCGGCACAACGTGGACGCGGGCGCCGAGCAGCTGGCGCCGCACTGGGACGGCGACGCGGCCAAGGCGTTCGAGACGCGCATGGGCACGATGTGGGTCATCGCCATCGAGGCGGACTCGCAGATCGCGCGGATCATCGGCAACCAGTTCCGGTCGACCGCGAGCACCTGCCGCACCGCGTGCGGTCTCGCGCTGACGCTGCTGGACATGCTCGTCGGCAAGCTGATGGAAGCCGCGATGACGGCGTGGATCCCGGTCGTCGGCTGGGGCCGCGCGGTGTGGATGGTGTACGACGCGATCCAGATCGTGGACGCCATCCGCAAGATCATCATCTCCATCCAGACGCTGATCGAGGGCGTCCAGGGCATGATCGACGGCGTCGTGGCCATGGGCACCGCGCTGTCGAAGCTGAAGGACGTGCGCGACGTCGGCGACCTGCTGGACGTGGTCGACGGGTACCAGGACGGCAAGGAGAAGTACGACAACGGCGTGGCCGCGGCGAAGTCCGGCGCGATCGGTGTCGGGTTGGGCGCCTACAGCCTCGGCAAGGCCGGGAACGCGGCCAGTGGCCGTTACAGCACGCCGCCGCCCACAGCACCGCCGCCCGCACCCGCTCCGGCGGCCTCCGGTGGAGGTGGAGGACAGTGACGTTCCCGTACGACAAGGCCCGGTTGGACGCGCTGGTCGCCGACGTGGAACAGCGGATGGCGAACGTCGAGCAGACCGCCCGTGCGGCGAGCCAGGTGCAGATGCGGTCCCGTGGGCTGACGCAGGCCGACTTCGCAGAGATCTCGCGGTTCGCCAACAGCCCGGGTGCGCCGAAGGAGCTGAAGGACCTGGCCCGGCGGGTGGACGCGGGCGAGATGTCCTGGGAGGACATCGCGTCCGGGCGCGCGGTGGACGACGAGGGCGTGCAGAAGGCCCTGCAGACCGGTGTGCCGGACCTTCAGCGCGCGTACACGGCGATCCAGGCGGGCGACGACCCCGAGGACGTCATCTCGGCGGGCACGCCCCGGGCGAGCGGTCCCCGCGATGACGACGACGAGCCGAACAAGTTCACCGAGGACGCCTGGTAGCAGCTGTCGGGCGTCGGTGGCAGCGGACACCGGCGCCGGCCGGCGGGCGAGGACGGGGCGGATCACCGGACGGTGAGCCGCCTCGCCGCACCACGACCAGCCGCGAGACCGGGGGTCAGGTCAGGGTGGGGAAGTCGAAGCTGCCGCCGCTGGTGTGGTTCGTCCCGACCCCGCGCACCACGTCGTACGCCACCGCCGCCGCGATCGCCAGCGACCGGACGGGGTCCGGCGTGCCGGGGCGGAGGTTCAGCACGTCCCGCCGCACCCGCCGCCCGTCCCGCTTCGTGATCGCACCCAGGCTGAACGACGCCACCTCGTGCAGCAGGCACAGCCGCTGCCCGCCCGCGTCGAGCAGCCCGTACGCGCCGTGCCCCTCCTGCCGCACCGAACCGAGCACCGCGCCGTTCGGCAGCGCCACCTCCGTCGGCGGCTTCCCGGCGCCCTTGCGGATCAGCAGCAGCTGCTGACCGTGGCCGGACAGGACCAGGTCGAACCTGGTGCGGCCGGAGAACGCCGTGGCGCGCAACAGCTTCCGCAGAGGTCCAGTGAACCCGCGTTCGGAGACCGTCGCGATCGCACCGCCACGCCCGTCGTAGACGTCGTTCCGGTACTTGGTGCTCAGCACGTGCCGCAGCACGCCCCAGGGCTGCTCGATGACGAAGGTGTCGGTGCCGGGAAGGGTCACGGTGTGCCAGCGTACGGCCCGGTATGACACTCTTGGGACCCGTGCGAGCTGAAGTGGTTCTGGACGCCTCCGCGAAAGCCGAATTGGCGCGGTTGGTGAGCGAGTTGGCCGTGGTGCACGGCAAGGTCACGCTGTCCTCGGGCAAAGAGGCCGACTACTACATCGACCTGCGCCGGGCGACGCTCCACCACGCCGCCGCCCCGCTGATCGGCAGGCTGCTCCGGCAGCTCACCGCCGACTGGGACTACGTCGCGGCGGGTGGTCTGACGTTGGGCGCCGACCCGGTGGCCTGCGCGATGATGCACGCCGCGGCCGGTGCCGGTGAGGTGCTGGACGCGTTCGTGGTGCGCAAGGCGGCCAAGCAGCACGGCATGCAGCGGCGGATCGAGGGCATCGAGGTGGCCGGGCAGCGGGTGCTGGCGGTCGAGGACACGTCCACGACCGGTGGCAGCGTGCTGACCGCCGTGGAGGCCCTGCGGGAGGGCGGCGCCACGGTGATCGGCGTCGCGACCGTCGTGGACCGCGGCACCGGCGCGCGCGAGGTGATCGAGGACGCCGGGCTGCCGTACCGGTACCTGCTCGACCTCGCCGACCTGGGCCTGGCCTGACGTGCTCGCGCTGGTCCTGCTCCTGGTGATCATGGCGATCCTCGGTGCCGGGATCGCGGTGGGGCTGTCGCGCCGCAAGCGGAACCCGTTCACGAACCAGCAGTTCGTGAGCGAGTGGGAGCAGCGGATGCGGGCCCTGGAGGCATCCCTCGGCTGGCGGTTCGTGGCCGAGGACCAGGGGTTCCAGGAACGCGTGCCGCAGGTCGGCCGGATGCTGGAGGCCGACCGGAGCCGGGTGAAGTTCCAGCTCGTCGGCCACTGGCGCGGTGTGCCGGTGCTGGCCGTCGAGGTGGTGTTCCGCGCGGACAACGTGGTGACGTCGGAGTACCGGACCTACGCGGTGGTCGTGGTGCCGCGGCCGATGCCGGGGCCGTGGGTGCTGATCAGCCCGCGCAACGACACCGTGTGGGGCCTGTTCGAGCAGTTCGTGCCCAGCGGCGACCCGGCGTTCGACGAGCGCTACGAGGTGCGCCGGCGGAACCCGGCGTTCGCGTCGGCGCTGCTCGGCTCGGGCCTGCCGCAGGCGCTGCTGCACGACCCGCGGGCGAACGGGGTGGCGATCGCGTTCGACGAGCACAACCTCGCCGCCGCCGTGCCGGGCCCGCTGGTGCAGGCGCCGCTGGGCCACTTGGCCGACCTGCTGCTGGACGTGGCGGGCCGGGTGCCCTGGCAGGCACTGCCGCGCGGCTGACCGCTCCCTCGTCACACCCTCATATTTGAGGGGCATGTGATCGCTTGGCGGCCTACTCTGGGAACAGGGAGGTCGCTATGAACGCGCGCGCGTTGGCCGAGCTCGTCATGGTGGTTCACTTCGGGGTCCTGCTGTTCCTGGTCGTCGGCGGCTTCCTGGCCTGGCGGTGGCCGAAGCTGCTGCGCTTCCACCTGGCGATGGCGACCTGGGGCCTGCTGGTCGTGATGTTCCCGATCGCCTGCCCCCTCACCTGGCTGGAGAACACCCTGCGCACGGCCGCGGGCCGGCCACCGCTCGCGAGCGGCTTCATCGACACCTACATCGACGGCGTCCTGTACCCGGATTCCGCCGCGCGGCTGGTGCAGGTCGTGGTGGGGTTCGTCGTCGTCACGTCGTGGGTCGGTTACCACGTCAAGCGCCGCGCCGAGCAGAGCGCACCGGGCCACCGCGGCGCCGAGTCGGCCTGACTACGATCGCCCCGGTCTTCCAACGCCGGGGGTGACGTGGCCGAGCGAGTGATCCTCGAGGGGTTCCACGCGGTCAAGCACGCGGTCCGGTTCGGGGCCGCGGTCGGCCGGGTGGTGGTGCTGGACAAGGAGAAGGCGCTGGGCTTGGCCCGGTCGCACGCGCCCGACCTGGTCGGCGTGTTCGAGGAGCGGGCCGAGGTGGTGGACGCCGCCGGGTTCCTGCGGGTGGTCGGGCGGTCGCACCCGACGGGCGTCGGCGGGGTCGCCGAACGGCCGGGAACCCTCGACGTGGACCGGTCCGCGCCGTTGGTGCTGCTGGACAACCCGCGGAACCTGGGGAACTTCGGCGCGGTGATCCGGGTGGCCGCGGGGCTCGGCGCCGGCGGGGTCGTCTCGCTCGGCGACGTCGACCCGTGGCACCCGAACGTGCTGCGCGGCAGCGCGGGGCTGCACTTCGCGCTGCCGGTCGGCCGACTGGCGGGGATCGGGGACGTCGAGGGGACCGTGATCGCGTTCGACGCCGGCGGGCAGGAGCTGCGGGACGCGCGGATACCGGACGACGCGGTGCTGGCCTTCGGGTCGGAGCGGCACGGCCTGTCGGACGAGGTGCGGGCGCGGGCGGACCTGGTGGTGTCGTTGCCGATGCGGCCCAAGGTGTCCAGCTACAACCTGACCACCAGCGTCGCCATGGGCCTCTACCACTGGGAGCTGTTCCGGCGGGCTTCTTGAGCGATCCAGTGGGCAGGCTGGTGGCGTGACTACGCCGAAGCTCCACGCCGCCCGCGCGGGTGTCGCCGAACGTGCGGTCGAGTCCCGGCACCTGCGCCGGGTCTGGGGACTGCCGGGCACGGCCCTCGGCGTGGTCGGGTGGCCGGTCGACTGGCCTGGCCGGCTGCACGTCCGGTTCGGCTACTGGTGGCAGGCGCACCTGCTCGACTGCGTCCTCGACGCGCAGCTCCGCGCACCACGCGCGGCACGGGCGGCGCTGGTGAAGCGGCTCGTGCGCGGCATCCGGGTGCGCAACCTGGTCGGCTGGACCAACGACTACTACGACGACGTGGCGTGGCTCGGGCTCGCGCTGCTGCGCGCCGAGCGGGAAGCCGGGATCGCGAAGCCCAGGGCCGTCGCCGCCATCGCGGACCGGCTCCGCTCGGGCTGGACCGACCACGGCGGCGGCGGCATCTGGTGGAAGCGGAACGACGACTTCAAGAACGTACCGGCGAACGGCCCGGCGGCGATCCTGTTCGCCCGGCTCGGCGACCCGGCCGACCTCGGCCGCGCGAGGTCCGTCGTGGACTGGATCGAGGACAGCCTGGTGGACGGCGAGACCGGCCTGGCGTGGGACGGGCTGCACGTCCACCCCGACGGCTCGGTCCGGGAGATCGAGAAGAACACCTACACCTACTGCCAGGGCGTGCTGCTGGGCGCGTGCGTGGAGCTGGACTCCGCCCGCTACCGGGACGCGGCGGCGCGGATCGTCGGCGCGGTGGACAAGCACCTCGCCACCGACGGCGTCCTGCGCGGCCACGGCGGCGGTGACGGCGGCCTGTTCAGCGGCATCCTCACCCGGTACCTGGCCCAGGCGGCGCTGCGGCTCGACCGGCCGGAAGCGGCACGGGCGGCCGACATCGTGTTCAGCTCGGCCGAGGCGGTGTGGGCGAACCGGACCGCGGTGGTGGGCGGGCCGCTGTTCGGTCCGGAGTGGACGAAGCCGGCCGTCCGGCCCTCGCGCGGCGGACCGGAGCGGGACCTGTCCGTCCAGCTGGGCGGGTGGATGGCGTTGGAGGCCGCCGCCCTGCTGGAGCGCAGCGGGATCACGCCGCCGCGGCGCTGAGCCACCCCAGCAACGTCGCGGCGTCGGCCCGGAACGCCGCGGGCGAGTCGTCGGCGACGAACTCCAGCAACGCGAACCGGTCGACGCCGTCCCGGTCCAGCTCCCGCAGCAGGGGCGACCACAGGTCTTCGCGTGCGGCCAGCGGCAGCCGGTCGGACCAGCCGCCCGGACCCCACGAGAACACGTGCGCGGTCGTCAACGCGGGCAGCAGCGCCCGCACCTCCCGCACCGCGTCCGCCACGTCCTGCGCGCCGCCCGGCTGCCAGTACGGCACCACCGAACCGTGCCAGACCTCGGCGAACAGGCGCGTCGCGGAGTCCAGCGCGTCCGTCAACGTGTCCGGGTGGTACTCCAACGCCACGCGCACCCCCGCCGCCTCGGCCGCGTCCGCCGCCGCGCGGATCGCGTCGACCACGACAGCCCGCTGCCCGGCGGACGTGGTGGCCGACCCGGTGTTGCCCGCCCACACCCGGACCTGCGGCGCGCCCAGCTCCACGGCCGTCGCCAGCACCGCGTCCCACGCGGCCGGGTCCGTCACGCCCGCGCGGTAGTACGAGCCGTAGGAGGAGACGGTCAACCCGGCGTCCGCGCACCGCTGCCGCGCGTCCTTCGCCGCCACCAGGTCGTTCAGGGGGACGTGCACGTCACCGCCCCACTCGACGGCCTTGAGACGGCAGTCGAGCGCGAGCGCCACCACCTCGGGCACGGACAACGCGCGGAAAGTCACCGAGACCAGGCCGGGCAGCAGCACGCCGGCAACGCTACCCGTGACGAGGAGGTCAGTGGCAGCCGCAGGACCGGCGGTGCCGCAACGCCGGCGGCAGGCGGATCGTCTCCGGCGGCCGGGTCGGGTCCTCGATGCGCGCCAGCAGCAGCCGCACCGCCATCCGCCCGATCTCCTCCACCGGCTGCGCCATCGCGGTCAGCGGCGGGTCGACCAGCTCGGCCCACTCGACCTCGTCGTACGCCACCAGCGCCAGCTCCGACCCGATCCGCACGCCCCGCGCGCGAGCTGTCCGCAGCACGTCCATCAGCACCTGGTGGTCGCTCACCACCACGCCGGTGACGCGCCCGAGCAGCGGGTCGAGCGACGGCCGCACCAGCTCCTCGTCCCACGCCAACCCGGCCCGGCCGAGACCGAGCCGGTAGCCGAGCACGCGCTCGTCCGTGGTCGGCACGCCCGTCGGACCGCACACCAGGCCGATCCGCCGGTGCCCCAGCTCCGCGAGGTGCTTCACCAGCGTGGACGTGGCCTGCACGTTCTCCGGGCCGACCTGGTCGACCTCCTGCGCCACGGTGAGCCGGTCCACCAGCACGGTTGGCACGCCGAGCCGGCGCAGCTCGGGCAGCGCGGCCGAACCGGACGTCGGCGTGAGCAGCACACCGTCCACCCGGCGCGAGCGCAGCATCCGGACCGCCGCCTGCTCCGACTCGGCGGTGTCCCGGGTGTCGATCAGCACCAGCGTGTAGCCGGACCTGGTCGCCTCGCTCTCGATCGCGGCGATCAGCTCGGCGAAGTACGGGTGCGACACCAGCGACACCGCGAGGCCGAGCGACTTCGTGCCGCCCGTGACGAGCGAGCGCGCGATGGCGTCGCCGGTGTAGCCCGTCTCCTCGACGGCCTTCAGCACCCGTTCCCGGGTGGCGGTGGCGACCGACCTGGTCTCGTTGATCACGTGTGAGACCGTGGTGATGGAGACGCCGGCGAGACTGGCGACCTCCCGCATGGTGACCATGGACTCGTCCCCGTTCGGGCCGGCGCAAGCGATTGCGTGGGGACTTTACCTGGTAGGAGGGACGTGCCGTGGCTTCTGTGCTGTGTGTCGGGCTGACCACCGTGGACGTCAGCCAGCAGGTGGCGGAGTTCCCCGGGCCGGGGCAGAAGGTGCAGTCGCTTGGCGTGCACCTGGCTCCCGGCGGCCCGGCCGCGAACGCCGCCCGCGCCGTAGCCGCCCTCGGGCACCGCGCGGTGCTGCTGACCGCACTGGACGGTGAGCTGGGCGGGTTCGCGCGGTCCCGGCTGCACCCGGTGGAGGTGCACTCGGTCGGGGCCGGCCCGGCGTTGAGCATGGTCGTGGTGCGGGAGCGGGACGGCGAGCGGACCGTCGTCTCGCGCAACGCGGCGGAGTCCGGGCTCACCGGCGAGGTGGACCCGGCGCTGGTCGGAGCGGCCGACGTGGTGCTGGTGGACGGCCACCTCGGGCCGCTCGCCCTGCGAGCCGCCCACCTGGCGCGACGCGCGGGCGTGCCGGTGGTGCTGGACGCGGGCAGCTGGAAGCCCGTGCTGGACGACCTGCTGCCCCTGGTGGACGTCGCCGCGTGCTCGGCCTCCTTCGAGCTGTCCGAGGCCGAGGTGCACGACCGCGGCGTGCCGCTGGTGATCCGGACGAACGGACCGCGTCCCGTCACCTGGTCGCGCGGTGGTGCCACGGGCGCGCAACCGGTACCTGTTGTCGAGGCGCGCGACACCAACGGCGCGGGCGACGTGTGGCACGGCGCGCTGGCGGTCGCGGTCGCGCAGCGGATGGCGGTGGACGAAGCCGTCCGCTGGGCGAACGAGGTCGCCGCGGTGCGCGTGCGCCACACCGCGTTGGACTGGGTGGAGGAGCTGGGACGGTGGCAGGACAGCAGGTGAGGTTCGACGAGCTGGTCGAGCGCGCGCGGCGGCTGGTGGACACCGGTGAGCGCCGGCTGCTCGGCATCGGCGGCGCGCCGGGCTCGGGCAAGTCGACGTTGGCCCGCCGGCTGGTGGACGCGCTCGGCGAGGACGCCGTGCTGGTCGGGATGGACGGCTTCCACCTGGCACAGGCCGAGCTGGAACGGCTGGGCATCGCCGACCGGAAGGGCGCGCCGGACACGTTCGACATCCCCGGTTACGTCGACATGCTCGGCCGGTTGAAGGCGTGCGGGCCGGACGTCGTGTACGCGCCGGAGTTCCGCCGCGAGATCGAGGAGCCGATCGCCTGCGCGGTGCCGGTCGACCCCTCCGTGCCGCTGGTCGTCACCGAGGGCAACTACCTGCTGCTCCAGTACGACAAGTGGAAGCGCGTGCGGGTCGTGCTGGACGAGGCGTGGTTCCTGATGATCGACGAGGACCTGCGGGTGGCCCGGCTGATCGACCGGCACGTCCGCTACGGGCGGTCCGAGGAGGACGCCAGGGAACGCGTGATGCACGGGACGGACCACGTCAACGCGCTCATGGTGAACGCGTCGAAGTCCGCCGCCGACCTGCTGATCACGGAAGTGCTGTGACGTGCTGCGACGCCCGGCCGTGACGTGCTGTGACGCCCGTCAGCTCTGCCGGACGACGACCGCGTCCTCGTCCACCGGCTTCTTCATCTCCTGGCGGTAGCGGTAGAAGCCGTAGCCGGTGCCGCCGACGAAGAAGGCGATGCTGATGACCACGGCGGCCGTCTCCAGCCACGGCACGGCCGTCAGCAGCCCGGCGCCGTAGTAGCCGGCCAGGACCAGCGTCGGCACCCAGGCGATCGCGCCGAGGGTCGTGGCGAGCATGAACCGCTTCGGGTCCATCCGGGCCGCGCCGGCGATCATCGGCGCCAGCGTGCGCACCCACGGGATCCAGCGGGCCAGCACGATGGCCCAGAAGCCCCGCCGGTCCAGGAAGTCCCGGGCCTTCGCCAGGTTCTCCTTGTTGAGCACCTTGCCGCCGCGACGGGCGAGCAGTCGCGTCCCGGTGTGCCGGCCGATGTAGTAGCCGATCTGGTTGCCGACGACGGCCACGATGAGCGCGGCGAGCGACAGCAGCCAGGCCGACAGTTCACCGTCGTGCGACGCGAGCACCACACCGGCGGCGAACAGCAGCGAGTCACCCGGCAGGAACAGGCCGAAGATGAACGCGCACTCGAAGAAGATGAAGCTCAGCGTGATCAGCCACACGGCCAGCGGCCCTGCGGAATCCAGGTCGATGAACGCTGCTGCTTCGGTCGATGCGGACAACACCACAAGGGCAGCCTACGTGGGACCGCGGTGTCGACTGGGCGACATGGGGATAACGCGTTGCCGAAGCCTCGGCGTCGTGGCGCACCGTGCGGACCCGAACACGTACTGGAGTGATCGGCGGTTGCGGGGTTAGCGTGGGTGCATGGAGTCCCTGCTCGCCGAACTCCGCTCCGCCGTCGGCGCCGACGCGGTGCTGACCGACGTCGACGTCACCGCGAGCTACCGGCGCGACATGATGCCGCTGGCACCCCACGGGAGGCCGCTGGCCGTCGTGCTGCCGACGTCGACCGAGCAGGTGCAGGCGGTGGTCAGGGCGTGCGCGAAGGCCCGGACGCCGATCGTGCCGCGCGGGGCCGGCAGCGGCCTGTCCGGTGCGGCGAACGCCGTCGAGGGCTGCGTGGTCCTCGTGATGACGAAGATGAACGCCATCCTGGAGGTCGACCCGGACAACCGGCTGGCCGTGGTCGAGCCGGGGGTGGTGAACCTCCACCTGCGCGACGCGGTGGAGAAGCACGGGCTGTTCTACCCACCCGACCCGTCCAGCTACGACTGGTGCACGATCGGCGGGAACCTCTCCACCAACGCCGGCGGGCTGTGCTGCGTGAAGTACGGCGTGACCACCGACTCGGTGCTCGGGCTGGACGTGGTGCTCGCGGACGGCGAGCTGCTGCGGACCGGCCGGCGGACCGTCAAGGGCGTGGCCGGGTACGACCTGACCAAGCTGTTCGTCGGCAGCGAGGGCACCCTCGGCGTGATCACCCGCGCCACCCTGGCGCTGCGGCCGTTGCCGCAGGCCCCGGTGACGATGGTGGCCGCGTTCGGCAGCACGGCCGCCGCGGGTGTCGCGGTGAGCCGGGTGGTGACCGAGGGCATCGTGCCGTCGCTGATGGAGATCATGGACCGGACGTCCATCCTGGCCGTGGAGCAGTACCTCAAGACCGACCTGAACGCGGGCGCGGCGCTGCTGCTCTGCCAGTCGGACTCGGGCGGTGAGGCGGGGCGCCGGGAACTGGCGGCGATCGAGCAGGCGTGCGTGGCGGCGGGCGCGGACCTCGTCTACGCGACCGAGGACCTGGGCGAAGGCCGTGACCTGCTGACCGCGCGGCGGTCCGTGCTGACCGCGCTGGAGGTCTACGGCGCGTGGCTCACCGACGACGTGTGCGTGCCGCGGACCAGGATCGCCGACCTGATCGCCGGGTGCGAGCGGATCAGCGAGTCGGTCGGGCTGCGCATCGCCGTGGTCGGGCACGCCGGTGACGGCAACATGCACCCGACGATCGTCTACGACCCGTCGTCGGCGGACCAGTTCGCCGGTGCGCAGCGGGCGTTCGACGAGATCCTGGCGCTCGGGCTGGCGCTCGGCGGCACCATCACCGGCGAGCACGGCGTCGGCAAGATCAAGCGCGAGTGGCTGGCCAAGGAGATCGGGCCGGTCGGCCTGCGGGTCCACCGCGGGATCAAGCGCGCGTTGGACCCGGAGAACCTGTTCAACCCCGGCTCGATGTTCGAGCCGGACCGCTAGTCGATCCGCTTGATCTGCTGGGTCTCGTCCACCGCGGCGATGACCTGGGTGATGTCGGCCGCCTCCTGGGCGAGCAGCGACTTCTTCTCCCGCCGCGCCTTGATCACCTCGATGATGATCGGCACCACCGAGAGCAGCACGATCAGGATCAGCATCATCTCGAGGTTGTCGCGGACGAACTGGATCTGGCCGAGGAAGTAGCCCAGGACCGTGAGGCCCGCGGCCCACGCGACGCCGCCGATGAGCGAGTACGTGAAGTACTTGCGCGGGTCCATCCGGCCGACGCCCGCCATGGCGGTGATGAACGTCCGCACGATGGGCACGAACCGGGCCATCACGATCGCGCGGGCGCCGTACTTGTCGAAGAACTCGTGCGTCTTGTCGACGTACTCCTTCTTGAAGATCTTCGACTCGGGCTTGCTGAACAGCGCCGGGCCCGCCCGGTAGCCGATCCAGTAGCCGACCACGTTGCCCACCAGCGCGCACACCGTGAGCAGCAGGCACACCAGCCACAGCGGGTACTCCAGCAGCCCGGAGGCGACGAACAGCCCCGCGGTGAACAGCAGCGAGTCGCCGGGGAGGAAGAAGCCCACCAGCAGGCCGCACTCCGCGAAGATGATGAAGCACAACCCGATCAGCATGTAGGGCCCGAGCCCTTGGAGCAGGACCTGCGGGTCGAGCCAGTCCGGACCGAGGGCAACCGTGGAGGTGAGCGCGACCGTCACGGCGACCACGGTACAGGCCTCAACCGAGCGTGATTACCGCGACGACCGTGCCGGCCGCCAACCCCAGCAGCACCGCGAGCAGCAGCACCCACCCCGCGCCGAGCGACGGGCGGGCCTCGCGGACGGGCTGGTGGGGGTGCGCGCCGGAGCTGGTGGCCTGCGCGCGGAGGGCGTCGGCCACCAGCTTCTCGTGGTCATCGGGCACGTGGTCAGTCTGTCACTCTTTCGCCTGAACTCCCGCTCCACCGGCGGCCACCCACGCGCCGCGCGCCATGACCTCGCGCGGCTTCAACTCGGCGTCCAGCACCACGATGTCGGCCGCCAGACCCACCCGCAGCTCGCCGGTCGCGTCCTGGAGGCCGAGCAGCCGCGCCGGCCGGGTGGACGTGGCGTGCACGGCTTCCTCCACGGTGAGGCCGCACGACTGGACCGCGTTGCGGAAGGCGGCGTCCATCGTCAGCGTGCTGCCCGCGAGGGACGCGCCGCCGGCGAGCGTCGGCACGCCGTCCACCACCCGCACTTCGAGACCGCCGACGTCGTAGACGCCGTCGCCGACGCCCGCCGCCGCGATCGCGTCCGTGACCAGGACGGTCCGCCGCACGCCCGCGTGCCGCGCGGCCAGGCGGACCGCGGTCGGGTGCAGGTGCACCAGGTCGCAGATCAGCTCGACGGTGACGCGCTCGTCGTCCAGGAGCGCGCCGATCGGGCCGGGTTCGCGGTGGTGCAGGGGGCGCATCCCGTTGAACAGGTGGGTGGCGACGGTCGCGCCGGCCTCGACGGCCGGGCGGATCTGCGCCTCGGTGGCGTCGGTGTGGCCGATCGCGGCCAGGACGCCGCTGTCCACCAGGTGGCGGACCGCGTCGACGCCGTGTTCGAGCTCGGGCGCGACGGTGATCATCCGGACGGTGTCGTCGCCCGCGTCGAGCAGCCGGTCTATCGACGCCCGGTCCGGCGGGCACAGGATGGCCGGGTCGTGCGCGCCGCAGCGGGCGGCGGACAGGAACGGGCCTTCCAGGTGGATGCCGGCGACGACGCCGTCCCGCACGAGTTCGGTCAGCGCCTTGACCTGGTCGGCCAGTTCCGGGATCGGTCGGGACACCAGGCTGGCCAGCAGCGTGGTGGTGCCGTGCCGGCGGTGCGCGTTCGCCGCTTTGATCACCCGGGCCGGGTCGGCGCTGGTGAACGCCTCACCGCCGCCGCCGTGGCAGTGGATGTCCACGAAACCCGGTACCAGCCAGGCCCCGCCCACGTCCCGGGTCGGGCCGTCCGGCGCCACCCCGTCGCCGACGGCCGCGATCAGGCCGTCGCGCACCGCGACCCACCCCTGTTCGAGCACCCCGTCGGGCGTGACGACCCGACCACCGGTCAGGGTCACGTCCACGGGTCCACCCCACGTGCTCATCTGTCCTCCAGCATGTCGATGGCCAGCAGCGCGGCTCCGAGGCACCCGGCCTCGTCGCCCAACGCCGCCGGCCGCAGTTCCGGGCGTCGCTGGAACGTCGTCAGCTCGTCCAGTCGTCCACCCAGCGGGTCCGTCAGCAACGGACCCGCCAGTGCCAGGCCACCGCCCAGCACCACGGCCTCCGGTCCCAACAACGCGGCCAGCAGCAGGATGCCCTTCGCGAGCGCGTCCACGGCCTCGGTCCACACCGCCGCCGCGTCCGTGTCGCCCGAATCGAGCAGTCGGGCGACGTCCGCGGCGCCGTTGACGGGCCGGTTCGTGCGCCGGGTGTAGCGGCGGGCGATGGCCGCGCTGCTCGCCCTCGCCTCGACGCACCCCGTCTGCCCGCAGGCGCACGGGTCGCCGTGCCCGACGTCCACGTGCCCGATCTCGCCCGGCGCGGTGGAGATCCGGCCGTCCAGGACGAGCGCGGCGGCGATACCGGTGCCGATCGGCAGGATCACCGCGTTGCGCAGGCCCTTGGCGCTGCCCTGGCGGAGTTCGGCCAGGCCACCGGCGCGGACGTCCTGGCCGAAGGCGGTGGGCAGGTTCGTGGCCGCCTCCAGGCGTGTCCTGAACGGGTGGTTCCGCCAGCCCAGGTTCGCCGAGTAGACGCCGGTGCCGGCGGCTTCGTCCACGATGCCCGGCACGACCACGCCGATCGCGTCGACGGGGTGCTCGGAGGCGGCGCGCAGTTCGTCGACCAGGCCGGTGACGTCCTCGACCACGGCGTCCCCGCCGTGCCTGGTGGGACGTCGCTGCTGCTTCACCGGCCGCACCCCGGTGGGGGTGCCGGTGACCAGAGCGGCCTTGGTCTCGGTTCCGCCGACGTCGACGGCTATCACGTGTCTTGTGCGCGCCACGAGGACCGATAGTGCGGCATGCGACCGGCATTGGTCTATACCAAGTAGCGGATTGGGCTAGTCCAGTGAGGTCGCGCACGCCGTGGTAAGCGGTGCCGGAGACGTCCGGGCACGCCGGAGCGGGCGGTGCGTCGAGCGCGGGGAACACCGGACGAGGAACTGTCCGCAGCGCCCGCGTCCACGGCTGGGCGGCGCGGGGCAGGTGCTTGTGGGCCTACCGCTCGCTCAGCGACCGGCCATGATCTTCTGCAGGGCGTCCAGGGCCCGACTGGCGGTGCTCTTCACCGTGCCCTTGCTGATGCCGGTGGCCTCGGCGATCTCGGCTTCCGACAAGTCGCCGTAGTACCGCAGCACGAGCACCTCACGCTGCCTCGGCGGCAGCTGCGACAACGCCGCCACCACCGCCTGGTGCTCGGCGGTGAGCATGGCGAGGCTTTCCGCCGACCTGGCGTTGGCCACGTGCGGCGGGGTGTAGTCGCGGGCCGTCTTGCGCCGCCGGAGCACGCTGCGCGACCCGTTGACGACCGCCGTCCGCAGGTAGCCGACGGCCGCCTGCGCGTCCCGGAGGTTGGACCAGTTCCGGTGCAGGCCGGTGAACGCCTCCTGCACCACGTCCTCCGCCGTCGCCGGCTCGTCGACCAGCAGCAGCGCCAGCCTGACCAGCCGCATCCGGTGCTGGCGGTACAGGTCTTCCAAGGTCAGCGGGCCGGTCGGGGCCGGGGCCGCGCCGTCCTGGATGCGCAGGTTCGTCAGCGTGTCCTGGACACGCGCGATGCCACCGCTGTTCCCATCCGCACCGACCACGGAAGTGACGTTACCTCCTCGCCGGGTAGCTTCGGCGCGGCGCTGCACAACGGAGACGGGGTTTCGATGGCCAGGTTCGCGGTCGAGTTGGTTTACGGGGACGACGAGGACGCCCGGCTGGCGGTCCGGCCCGCGCACCGGGACTACCTGGCGACGCTGGTGGAACGGGGTGCGCTGCTCGTCTCGGGCCCCTACGCGGACCAGACCGGCGCCCTGCTGGTCTACGAGGCGGCGGACGAGGACGAGTTGCGCGAGATCCTCGCCGCCGACCCGTACACGTCCGCCGGCGTGATCGCCGAGACGCGCGTGCACGAGTGGCAGACGTTGCTGGGCACCTGGGTCTGACCAGCGGGGCCGGCCGGAGCCGGTCTAGGCGGCCGGGTCCGGGTCCTTCCTGACGGCGGCGGCGGCGGCACCGCCCGGTCCGACGAGGCCGGACGAATCGCGCTCCGCCATCTCGCGGTCGGCGGCGGGCAACGACTTGGGCGCCCGCCGTTCGACCGCCGCCGGGGTGAACGCCCGGAAGAACTTCAGGCCGCCGACCCAGCCCGGCACGTGCACCGCCTTGGACCGCCGGGTGATGGCCCGGACCACCGCCTTGCCGACGTCGGCGACCGGGTACTTCCGGCCCGCCAGTCCCGGCATGGCGCCGCGCAGCGGTCCGATCACCGGGTGCTTGTCGGCGCTGTCGACCATGTCGGTGGAGATCCACGAGAAGTACGCCACGCCGACGTCCACGCCCAGGTGCCGCACCTCGGCCCGCAGGCTGTCCGCGAACGCCTCGCAGCCCGCTTTCGCGGCGGAGTAGGCCGCGTTGCCCGGGATGTGCACGATCGCCGCCAGCGACGACACCACCATGCAGTAGCCCCGGCTCGCGATCAGGTGCGGCAGGCACGTCCGGACGGTCCGCCACACCCCGAGCAGGTTGACCTCGATGACCCGCTCGAACGCGGCCGGGTCCATCGAGCGGACGAAGCCCGTCGCGGCGATGCCCGCGTTGGCCAGGACGACGTCGATGCCCCCGTAGTGGTCGACCACCCCGTTCACGGCGGCCTCCAACGCCGCCCAGTCGGTGACGTCGGCCTCCCACGCCCTGCCGCCGCACTCCTCGGCGACCTCGCGCAGCCGATCGCCCTCCAGGCCGACCAGGGCGAGCTTCGCGCCCTTCGCGGCCAGGCGCCGCGCCACCTCCGCGCCGATGCCCCTCGCCGCGCCGGTGATCAGGACGACTTTGCCCGCAACGTCCACGGTGACCTCCTCAGGCTGCTGTGCCGGGAGGTCACCGTAACGCAACTTACCGCGAGTAAGCTACTGAAGAGTTAAATTCGGCTGGCGGTGGTCAGGGCCTCGACCTCGTCCGCCTTCAGCTCCAGGCTGAGGGCGGGCAGCAGGTCCGCGAGCTGGTCCGCCGTGCGCGCCGACGCGATGGGCGCGGCGACCGTCGGCTGCTCGGCCAGCCACGCCAGCGCGACCGCCGCCTGGGTGGTGCCGTGGTTGCCGGCGACCTCGTCCAGCGCGCCGAGGATGCGCAGGCCCCGTTCGTCCAGGTACTTCGAGGCGGCGGCGGCCCGCGCGCTCTCGACCTCGACGCCCGGCCGGTACTTGCCGGTCAGGAAGCCCTTCGCGAGGCCCCAGTACGGCGCGGAGGACAGGCCGTTGTCGGCGACCGCCCGGGACAGCTCGCCCTCGTAGGACCGGTCGACCAGGTTGTAGGCCTGCTGGAGCGCGACGAACCCGGCGAAGCCCTCGCGCTCGGCCACGGCGAGCGCGGACGTGAGGCGCTCGGCGGTGTAGTTGGACGCGGCGACGTGCCGGACCTTGCCCGCCCGCACCAGGCGGTCGAACGCGGCCAGGGTCTCCTCCTGCGGCGTGCCGGGGTCGTCCCGGTGCGCGTAGTAGAGGTCGATGTGGTCGACGCCCAGGCGGCGCAGGGAGTCCTCGGCGGAGCGCTCGATGGTGGCCGCCTTGAGGTCGTCCGCGCCGCGGAGCATGCCGACCTTCGTGGCGACGACGATCCCGTCGCGGTTGCCGCGGCTCGCGAGCCACTTGCCGATGATCGTCTCCGACTCGCCGCCGGAGTGGCCCTCGGCCCACGCCGAGTACGAGTCGGCGGTGTCCACGAAGTTGCCGCCGGCCCGCGCGTACCCGTCCAGCACGGCGAACGAGGTCTCCTGGTCGGCGGTCCACCCGAAGACGTTGCCACCCAGGCACAGGCGCGACACGTCGAGGTCGCTGGTTCCGAGTTTCGTCATGCCGCGAAGCTAGGTCCGGCGCCGCGCCGAGCCGAATGGAGCAGCCAGGACTAAATGCCGGCGCCGAGGTGCGGGCCGGCCGGGGTGAGGTCGGTCACAGGGTCCGGGGCCTCCTACTCGGAGACCTCGACGCCCTTCCAGAACGCGACGTGACCCTTGATGTTCGCCGCCGCCGGGCTGGGCTCCGGGTAGAACCACGCGGCGTCCGCGTTGTCCTCACCCTTCACGTGCAGCGTGTAGTAGCTAGCCGTGCCCTTCCAGGGGCAGACGGACGTGGTGTCCGAGGGCCTGAGGTACTGGGCGTGCACCGACTCCGGGGGGAAGTAGTGGTTCCCCTCCACCATCTCGGTCTTCTCACTCTCGGCGATGATCTCGCCGTTCCACCGCGCGGTCGCCATGGGACCACTATGCCGTTGATCGACTTCTCTCGCCGGGTGGTGCCCGTAGGATGCTGCCGACACCGCGTTCCGGGCACCCGAGGAGGACCCACCGATGCCCATCGCAACCCCCGAGGTCTACGCCGAGATGCTCGACCGCGCGAAGGCGAACGAGTTCGCCTACCCCGCGATCAACGTCACCTCGTCCGAGACCCTCAATGCGGCCCTGCGTGGTTTCGCAGAAGCCGAGAGCGACGGGATCATCCAGGTCTCGACCGGTGGTGCCGAGTTCGCCTCGGGCACCAAGGTCAAGGACATGGTGACCGGCGCGGTTGCGCTGGCGGAGTTCGCGCACGTGGTCGCCGAGAAGTACCCGGTGAACATCGCGCTGCACACCGACCACTGCCCCAAGGACAAGCTCGACGGCTACGTGCGCCCGCTCGTCGCGATCAGCCAGGAGCGGGTGGACCGCGGGCTCAACCCGCTGTTCCAGTCGCACATGTGGGACGGCTCGGCCGTGCCGCTCGACGAGAACCTGAAGATCGCGTCGGAGCTGCTGGACCTCACCGCCAAGGCGAAGATCATCCTCGAGATCGAGGTCGGTGTCGTCGGTGGCGAGGAGGACGGCGTCGCGCACGAGATCAACGACAAGCTGTACACCTCGCCCGAGGACTACCTGAAGACGGTGGACGCCCTCGGCGCCGGTGAGAAGGGCCGCTACCTGGTCGCGGCGACGTTCGGCAACGTGCACGGCGTGTACAAGCCGGGCAACGTGAAGCTGCGCCCGGAGATCCTGAAGCAGGGTCAGGACGTGGTGGCCGAGAAGCTGGGCCTGCCGGCCGGCTCCAAGCCGTTCGACCTGGTCTTCCACGGCGGCTCCGGCTCGCTGCTGGAGGAGATCCACGAGTCGCTGACGTACGGCGTGATCAAGATGAACATCGACACGGACACGCAGTACGCGTTCACCCGGCCGATCGTGAGTCACATGTTCTCGAACTACGACGGCGTGCTGAAGATCGACGGCGAGGTCGGCAACAAGAAGGCCTACGACCCGCGGTCCTACCTGAAGGCCGCCGAGCAGGGCATGGCCGCCCGCATCGCGCAGGCGTGCGAGCACCTGAAGTCGTCCGGCCGCATGATCGCGGGCTGACGAACGGTTCACGGCGAAGGCCTCCCCCCGGTGTTCCCGGAGGGAGGCCTTCCGCTTTTCGTCAGGAGTACATGCGGCAGACGGCGGCCTCGAAGAGAGCCTTTTCGGCTGCGGCGTTCTCGGGGGCGAAGAGTTTCATCCTCGTGGTGAGGACGGAGACGGTGCGGGTGCCGGTGCGGTCGGCGAAGTTGTAGCTGGAGTAGCCCGGCAGGCCGCCGGTGTGGCCCCAGACCGTGCCGCACGGGGTGCTGATCTCCATCACGCCGAGGCCGTAGCGGTCGGTGCCCTGGTCCTGCGGGACGGTCGAGAGCATGTCCCGCAACTGCTCCTGCGGGAGCAGCCGGCCGGAGAACAGGGCGGACTGGAAGCGCTGCCAGTCGCGGGCCGTCGACGTCATGCCGCCCGCCGCCCACGCCGGGCTGATGTCGATGCCGGTGACGTCCACGTGCTCGTCGTGCTCGGGACCGGCGAAACCGGTGCCCGGAGGCGTGCCGGGCGGCAGGTGCGGCGCCAGGTGCTCGGCGTCCGGCTCGTAGCCGTGCGCGTGGCGGCCGGGGAACGTCGCGTCGGTCGGCACGCGGGTGTCGGTGAGCCGGAGCGGCCGGAGGACGCGCTGCTCGACCAGGTCGGCGTAGGTCCGGCCGGACGCGCTCTCCAGGACCATGCCGGCGAGCGTGTAGTTCGTGTTGCTGTAGTCCCAGCGCTCGCCCGGTGCGAAGAGCGGCGGGTGCTCGGCGGCGACGGCGACCAGCTCGGCGGGCTGCCAGCGGTGCCGCTCCCGGCCGATGACGAGCGGCACCAACCTCGGGTCGTCGAGGAAGTCGTACAGGCCGCTGGTCTGCTTGAGCAGCATCTCGACGGTGATCGCACCGCCGTTCGGGACGGTGCCCGGCA
Source organism: Saccharothrix sp. NRRL B-16314 (assembly GCF_000716595.1). Classification (GTDB taxonomy): domain Bacteria; phylum Actinomycetota; class Actinomycetes; order Mycobacteriales; family Pseudonocardiaceae; genus Actinosynnema. Next base: position 495,911 of record NZ_JNXC01000001.1, on the reverse strand, counting down.
GCCACTCCTCCACCGGGTCGGCCAGGGTCAGCGTGCCCTCCGCCACCAGCTGGAGGGCGATCGTCGCCGTCACCGTCTTCGTGTTCGAGGCCATCCGGAACTGGTCGGTCGGGCGCAGGCGGTGGTCCTGGGTGGTCCAGCGCGCCTGGCGGGCCAGCTCGGTGACCCGGCGCCCGTCGTCCACCCGGACGACGACCCCCGGCGCGCCCGCCGCGACCAGGCCGTCGGCGAGACCGGCGAGCCGGTCCGTCGCGGACGCCGTGACGGCGCCCGTGGTGAGCACCGCGGTGGCGGCGACGGCTGCCGTCGTGGTGCGCAGAAGTGTCCTCATCCGACTCCCCCGTTGGTTGATCCGAGGTGATCAATCCTTCGGGGAAGTCGGCTGCGGGTGAATCAGGCGGACACCAGTGACGGTGCGGGGGTCTTCCCCACCTTGACCCGGTCGGCCAGCAACCACAGGGCGGCGAGGACCACGAACGTCACGGCGGCCGACGGGTAGAGGATCGGCGGGGCGGCGTCCAACGCCTGCTGGGCCCGGATGCCGCCGTAACCGAGGCCGGTGACGGCAGCCGCACCGAGGATCGCGGCCACCGGCGCGGGCACCCGGCCCAGGTGGGCGGCGTCCACGGCGAAGCCGACGAGCACCAGGAACAGCGGCACGGCGGACAGCGGGAAGTCGGCGCCCGCGAGCAGCGGCCAGATTAGGCAGCGGTAGGCGACGTACCCGCCGGCGACCGCCGTCGCGGCCCACCTCATGCCGAGCGTGCGCCGTGCGAAGACCAGCACGAGGGCCGCCGCGACCAGGCCCCAGACCGGGTAGACCCAGTCCGGGATGGGCAGCGAGAACTGGACGATCGACTCGCGGTCGACCGGGCGGCCGATCTGGTCGGCGGCGAACTGGAGCAGGATCGGCTCGGCGTACGGGTCGCCGCGGTCCCACGAGGCGATCTCCAGCACGCCGTACTCCTGGTGCTGGTTCGGGAACCAGATGTTCTCCAGGAAGAAGAACCACAGCGCGGCCAGGCCGGGCACCCGCCACCGGCCCGCCGGGTACAGCTTGACCCACCCCCGGATCGCGCCGGCCAGCATGATCGCCGTGCCCAGGTACAGCAGGGCGTGCGACCCGCTCCACGACGTGATGTCCAGGCCGTTGATCCGGTGGTTGATCAGGTCGATGGGCAGCGCGACCAGGAAGACGCCGGTGCCCGCCTGCATCAGCCGCAACGCGGTCTTGTCCGCCCCGTAGCCGGTGTAGGTGTGGAACAGGGTCAACCCGACCACGATCACCGTGCCCAAGGTGTTGATCAGGTGCGGTGGCGCCAGTTCGTCGCGCAGCCACTTGAAGTGCCAGGCCACGTCCCACGACGAGCCGATCAGCTTCAGCAGCAGCCCGACCAGCCAGAGCTGGTAGAGCGCGGCGACGAGAGCCGGCGGCGTCTCGCGTCCCGGCTCGCCCCGCTCCCAGTACTGGTCGCGGAAACGCGCGACGCGTTCGGTTACCCCCGTGTTCACCCGCCCATGATGCGTCTCCTCGGAATCCCCTGGAAGGGTGACCCGCCCTGGTCTTTCCCTGAATGACCCCTAAGGGACGTTGATGACCAGGACATTTCCTCGTGGTTAATGCGAACGGGTGAGCTTCGTTGCCCTGAACGGCCGCACGCGGCAAGGTGCCGCCCTGAGAGTTCGCTGAGAACCCGAGGAGCACTTTCATGGGCAAGAAGGTCGTGGCCGGTGTCATCGTGACCGCGCTGGTGCTGGCGCTGTTCGCTGCCGTGGCCCGGGTCTTCCTAAGCTGACCACATGGACAACCTGCTCGGCCCCGAACCCACGTTGCTGCCAGACCGCCCGGAGGCGCAGGCCGCCGCCGAGGCGGGCACCGACCCGGCCAAGATCGTCCGCGCGTACCCCGACTTCAGCGAGGCCTGGGCGCTGCTCGCGGAGCGGGCGCTGCAGACCGGCGACCCGGTCGCCGCCTACGCGTACGCGCGCACCGGCTACCACCGCGGCCTCGACCAGCTGCGCCGCTCAGGCTGGAAGGGCCACGGCCCCGTGCCGTGGTCCCACCGCCCCAACCAGGGTTTCCTCCGCGCGCTCGCGGCCCTGGCGCGCGCGGCCGACGAGATCGGCGAGGCCGAGGAGCACGAGCGCTGCAAGAAGTTCCTCGGCGACAGCGACCCCTCGGCACCCGCCGCCCTCGGTCTGAGCTGACCGGGTGGGAGCCGTGCGCGACGAGGTCGCGCGCAGGCTGAAGCGGTGGCGGAGCACGGCCTTGCCGATCGGCCAGGCCGCGCTCGCCGCCGGTCTGTCCTGGTTGGTCGCCACCGACGTGGTCGGCCACGCGCACCCGTTCTTCGCGCCGATCGCCGCCGTCGTCTGCCTCGGCGTGTCACTGGGGCAGCGGCTGCGGCGCGTCGTCGAACTGGTCGTCGGCGTGTCGGTGGGCGTCGGCGTCGGTGACGTGCTGATCTCGCTGATCGGCTCGGGGCCGTGGCAGATCGCGCTCGTCGTGGCGCTCGCGATGTCCACGGCCGTGCTGCTGGACGGTGGCGCGGTGATCGCGCTCCAGTCCGGATCGTCGGCGGTGCTGGTGGCGACGCTGCTGCCGCCGAGCGCGGGCGGCGGGCTGGACCGGATGGTGGACGCGCTGATCGGCGGCCTGGTCGGGCTCGCGGTGACGGCGTTGCTGCCGGCGAACCCGCTGACCGTGGCGCAACGGCAGGCGAAGGTGGTGTTCGGCGAGCTGACCGAGGCGTTGCGGGGTGTGGCGACGGCGGTGGCCGACCACGACGCGGTGCAGGCCGCCGGGGTGCTGGCGCGGCTGCGGACCAGCCAGGACGCGGTGGACGAGTTCGCGTCGGCGCTGAAGACCGGTGGCGAGATCGCCACCATCGCCCCGATCCGCTGGCGCCGGCGGCACGAGCTGGGCCGGTACGAGACGGCCGCCGTGCCGGTGGACTACGCGCTGCGCAACACCAGGGTGCTCGCGCGGCGGGCGCTGGCGGCGTTGCGGGACGACGAGCGGATGCCGGCCGTGCTGCCCGCCGTGCTGCGGCAGTACGCGGCGGCGGTGGACGTGCTGCGCACCGAGCTGGCGCGCGGTGTCGAGCCGAAGCAGGCCCGTGCGGCGGTCCGGGACGCGGTGGCCTCGGCCACCACCGACGAGCTGGGCGGCGAGGGTTTCTCGACCAGGGTGGTGCTGGCCCAGGTCCGGTCGGTGGCGGTGGACCTGTTGCAGGCCACCGGTTTGTCCCGGGCGGAGGCAGCGGAATCGCTGCCTCCGTATTGATCGGCCGTGTCGGGTCGCCGCTGCTCCGCGGACGGCGGCGTTTGGTGGGGCGTCAGCCTTCCGGGCGGTTCAGGATGCCCAGCAGTACTGCGTGCACGGCATCGAGGTCGGCAGGGTCGGCCAGGTGGCATGACGCGCCCGTGATGGCGTACCACTCCTCCGCGCCCTCGTAGCGCACCGCCGCGCGCAGTTCGCCGTCGACCAGCGACGTGCGCAGCTCCAGGTCCCCGGTCACCACGCCGACCTCGTCGGTCATGACGCCACCGGGTCCGGCCACGAAGGGGGAAGAGCGGTCAGTCATCGGTCGTCAGCACCTCCCGAGCATGCTCTGCAAGGCAGACTTCTCCGCGGAGTTCACCGTCAAACCCCAGCGGTACTTCGAACGCGTCCACATCTTGGCGTAGGTGCACCAGTAGCCGCTCAGCGGCGGCTTCCACAACGCCGGGTCCTGGTCGCCCTTGGACTGGTTCACGTTGTCGGTGACCGCGATCAGCTGCGGGTTGCCCAGGTCGTTCGCGAACGACTGGCGGCGGGACGTGGTCCACGAGGACGCGCCGGAGCGCCACGCCTCGGCCAGCGGCACGACGTGGTCGATGTCCACATCGGACGCCAGGGTCCACGTCGCGCCGTCGTACGGGCTGTACCAGCGGCCGGAGGTGGCGGCGCAGCTGGAATCCGTGACCACGTTCGTGCCGTCGCGCTTGAGCACCGTCTCGCGCGTGTTGCAGGCGCCCGAGATGGTGATCCAGTGCGGGAACTTGTCCCGTGAGTAGCCCGTCATCGACCCCTCGGAGGCCACCCGGAGCGCGGCGAGCTCCGAGAGCGCGGTACTGGCGCTGGGGATGTTCGGCGGCGTCGCCTGCGCCGGGGAAGCCAGGCCGACCGCCAGCGCACCAGCCAGGAGCAGGGAAAGAGCCGGAAGTCGCACTGAGCGGAATCGCCCGGCTAAGTTGACCGTTGACATAATTCCGACCTTCCTAGTTGGAAGCTTTCGGAATTACCTTGGGTCAATCCTGCTTCGGTTACAACGCTTTCCAGTGACGCCTGAATGGCGAGGGAGAAAATTCCTCCGTCACTGGACCCCGCGGACCAATCGCAAATCCTCCGTGTGGCGGTACCAGGTCCACTTGCCCATCGGGCGCGGGTGCGGGATGCCGTCGGAGTCCACCTGCACGGGCAGGCAGCCGAGCTGGAACGCGCGCGCCGGCGTGCTGACCACCTTGCGGCCGAACAGCCGCTTGTGGATGACCCGCACGACGAGACCCGGTCCGCCGTCCGGGTCCGGCGTCACCTCCAGCCGGCTCGCCTGGCCGCGCAGCACCACGGTGTCGTCGCCGTAGCCGACCCCGCGCACCGGGCCGAGCGAGCCGAGGCCGACGAGCACACCGCCGACGTCGTCCCGGATGAGCGGCACCCGGTCGGCGTCACCGGACAGGGCGAGGTCCAGCGCGCGGCCCGGATCGGTCGGCAGGCCCCACAGCGCCGCCACCTCCGAACCGGGGTCGGTCGGCACGTACCCGAGCGGGACGTCGGCCAGGCGTTCGGTCCGCAGCAGCCGCAGCACCACGGCGTTGAGGTCCGCGTCCGTACCGTTGACGACGAGACGTTTGTCACCCGATTCGGCGAAAATCGGGTCCACTTCGGCCTTTCCCGGCCGTGCCGCCACCCGGCGGACCTCGAAACGGTCACCGTCAGTGATCATTGGCGACTGCGAGTTTCCGCAGGCCAGCACGATTCCGCGCACCATCATCTCCTGGTCTACCCTCAACAGCCGTCCACTGACGGCTAGGCCGTCGCAGGCATTCGGCTCTCTGTCCGTCCAACCGCTTGGAGTTTCACATGCCGGCCGTCGTGCTGATCGGTGCCCAGTGGGGCGATGAGGGCAAGGGCAAGGCAACGGACCTGCTCGGTGACCGGGTGCAGTGGGTCGTCCGGTACCAGGGCGGGAACAACGCGGGTCACACCGTGGTGCTGCCCGACGGGCAGAAGTTCGCCCTGCACCTGATTCCCTCCGGCATCCTCACCCCCGGCGTGACCAGCGTCATCGGCAACGGTGTCGTGGTCGACCCCGGCGTGCTGCTGGAGGAGCTGGCGGGCCTCGAGGAGCAGGGCGTCGACACGAGCAAGCTGCTCATCTCCGCGGACGCGCACCTGATCATGCCGTACCACGTGGCGATCGATAAGGTCACCGAGCGGTACCTGGGCAAGGCCAAGATCGGCACCACCGGTCGCGGCATCGGCCCGTGCTACCAGGACAAGATCGCCCGCGTCGGCGTGCGCGCGCAGGACCTGCTGGACGAGAAGATCCTCCGGCAGAAGGTCGAAGCGGCGCTGGACTTCAAGAACCAGGTGCTGGTCAAGGTCTACAACCGCAAGGCGCTCGACCCCGAGCAGGTGGTCGACAGCGTGCTGGAGCACGGCACCAGGTTCACCTCCCGGATCGCGGACACCCGCCTGCTGCTGAACCAGGCGCTGGAGCGCGGCGAGACGGTGCTGCTGGAGGGCTCGCAGGGCACGCTGCTCGACGTGGACCACGGCACCTACCCGTTCGTGACGTCGTCCAACCCGACCTCGGGCGGCGCGAGCGCCGGTTCCGGCATCGGGCCGACGAAGATCACCACGGTGATCGGCATCCTCAAGGCGTACACGACGCGGGTGGGCTCCGGTCCGTTCCCGACCGAGCTGAACGACGACATGGGCGAGCACCTGCGCAAGACCGGCGGCGAGTTCGGCGTGACGACCGGCCGGTCCCGGCGCACCGGCTGGTTCGACGCCGTGATCGCCCGGTACGCGGCGCGCGTCAACGGCATCACCGACTACTTCCTGACCAAGCTCGACGTGCTGTCCGGGCTGGAGAAGGTGCCGGTCTGCGTCGGCTACACGATCGACGGCGAGCGGGTCGACGAGATGCCGATGACGCAGACCGACGTGCACCACGCCGTGCCGGTGTACGAGGAGCTGCCGGGCTGGTTCGAGGACATCACGCACTGCCGCACGTACGAGGAGCTGCCCGCGAACGCCCGCGCGTACGTCGAGCACCTGGAGCAGATCTCCGGCGCCCGGATGTCCGCGATCGGCGTCGGGCCGGGCCGCGACCAGACGATCGTGCGGCACGACATCATCTGACCGACCGCTCCCGGGGCAATCCACTCGAAGCCTCCGATGCCGAAGCAATCGGCGTCGGAGGCTTCTTCATCATCCGGGACGCGTTGACTTCTCCCTGTCGTGGATCACAACTCGGACCCGCCTGATCAGCGCGTCCTCGTTCCTCTGTCCGCTGGGAGAAAACCGTGTCGGTTTCCACAGCGGTGTTGCCACGCGTCCGAAGTCCATTGTTCCGGCGCGGAGCCGTTGGCGGGGACCTGCGCGGAGCCGTCGGCAGCGGCGCGAGAACGCGAAATGCTCCGGCAGTCTGTCGGTCGGGGGTCCTGATCACCGGGGGACGTCCGCAGTCGCGCGGGCGTCCCCCGGTGATCGTGGTGGAACCGCGGATCAGCCGTTGCGGGCTTCGACGGCGGTGTCGGGGTTGTCGGCGAACACGCCGTCCAGCCCGGCCGCGTAGAACTTCGCGTACTCGCCGAACGCGTTGCCGTACGCGGCCGGGTCGGTCGACGTGCGGAAGTCGGCCGGCAGGAACGTGTTCTCGTTGCGGAACGTCCAGGCGTGCACGACCAGGCCCTGCGCGTGGGCGTCGCGGACGAGGGTGGTGGGCTGCTGGAGGTAGCCCGCCGCGTCACGGGGGATGACCAGGTCCTTCGCCGCGCCGACGCCGGACGCGTACGACCGGATCTCCCGCAGCCCCTCGACCGTCACCAGGTCGCGGTAGGTGCGCTTGTCGCCGGCCTTGACGAAGTCGTACGGCGCGCCCGACGAGTTGACCAGCTGCACCAGCGGCACCCGCAGCTTCGACTTGAGCTGCTTGAGGTTCGCCACCTCGAACGACTGCACGAACACCTTCGCGTTGGGCCGGTTGAGGCCCTTCCGGGTCAGCACGTCGACCAGGCGCTGCTCCAGCGGGAGCCCGATCTCCTGGAAGTACGTCGGGTGCTTGGTCTCCGGGTAGACGCCGATGTCACGCCCCAGCTCGCGGGACAGCCGGCGGGACAGGTCGACGACCTCCTCCAGCGTCGGCACCTCGAACCGGCCGTCGTAGAGCGTGTTGCGCGGCCGGGTCTGCGGGATGCGCTCCTTGGCCCGCAGGGTCTTCAGCTCGGCGAGCGTGAAGTCCTCGGTGAACCAGCCGGTGATCGGCGCGCCGTCGATGACCTTGGTGGCCTTGCGCGCGGCGAACTCCGGGTGCGCCGCCACGTCCGTGGTGCCGCCGATCTCGTTCTCGTGCCGCGCGACCAGCTCGCCGTCCTTGGTGACGACCAGGTCGGGCTCGACGTAGTCGGCGCCCATCCGCGCCGCCAGCTCGTACGCGGCCAGCGTGTGCTCGGGCCGGTACCCCGACGCGCCGCGGTGGCCGATCACCAGCGGGCCCTTGCGGGACGACGCCACGTCGGCGTCACCGCTCGCCGAAGCCGAGGGCAGCACCACCGCCGCCGCCGCCATCGCGAGCGCCGCGAGCACTGCCCCGACGATCTTCGTCCGCACCATCGACGACCTCCTCAGAGATTCCTGAACGCGCGGCAGCCTCGTCGCGCACCGCGACGTCCTGGTCACCGTAGGACGAAGCGCAGGCCACGTCACGGTGAACGAGTGGGGGCCGAAGTCCCGACCGTCACTCCCTGGATATGGCCGCTTCCTCCAGGTCGAGTTCGCGCAGGACCCGGTACAGCACCTCGTCGTCGATCTGCCCGTCGTCGCGGGCCTGGACGAACACCTTGCGCTCGGCCTCCAGCATCGTGCGGCGCAACCGCCGGTACGACGCGGCCGGGCTCTCGTCCTCCTGCCGGCCCAGCCGCTCCCACGCCGCGTTGCCCCGGTGCTCGGCCATGATCCGCAGCCGGTCCACGATGTGCTCCGGCGTGCCGCCCTCGCCGGCCATCACCTCGTCCAGGGTCCGCACCGCGGCCTGCGCGGCGGCGTGCTGCACCTGCGCCTCGGCCAGCGCGTCCGCCCGCTCCTCGTCGCCCCGGAACCCCAGCCGGCGGATCACGAGCGGCAGTGAGAGGCCCTGGATCAGCAGCGTGCCGACGGTGACCACGAACGCGCAGAACACGATCACGTCCCGACCGGGCAGGTCGAGCGGCAGCGCGCTCGCCGCGGCCAGCGACACCACGCCCCGCATCCCGGCCCACGACAGCACGGTCACGCCACGCCACCCCGGCGCCCGCTCGCGTTCCCTGATCCGCTTCGACAGCAGCCGCGGCAGGTACGCCGCCGGGTACATCCACACGAACCGCACGAGGATCGTCGCCGCCAGCACGGCCGCCGCCGCCCACAACAGCCCGGCGGTGATGTCCACGTCGCGCACCACGTTCTTCAGCTGCAAGCCGATCAGCGCGAACACGAACGACTCCAGCATCACGTCCACCGCCCGCCACACCGCCGTGTCCTGCAGGCGCGTGTAGTACGAGCTGCGCGGGGCGTGGTGCCCGATGTAGAGGCCGGCGACGACGACCGCGAGCACACCGGAGGCGTGGAACTCCTCGGCGAAGATGTACGCGCCGAACGGGACGAGCATCCCGAGCGCGCTCTCCGTCACGCCGTCGTCGAGCCGGTCCCGGACCCACCGCACGCCGAAGCCGATCACCAACCCGACCAGCACGCCACCGCCCGCGCTGATCACGAACGTGCGGGTGCCGTCGAACCAGGTGGCGGTGGCGCCCGCCGCGGCGGCCACGGCGACCTTGTACGCGGTCAGCGCGGTCGCGTCGTTGATCAGGCTCTCGCCGGTGAGCAGCGTCATCGTCCGGCGCGGCAGGTTGAGCCGCCGCCCGATCGCGACCGCCGCGACCGCGTCCGGCGGCGCCACCACCGCGCCCAGCACCAGGGCCGCCGGGATGGACAGGTCGGGCAGGACCAGGTGCGCCACCCAGCCCACGCCGAGCGTGGTGGCCAGCACCAGGCCGACCGCGAGCAGGCCGATCGGCCTCAGGTTCGCCCGGAAGTTGTGGAACGAGCTGTCCAGCGCCGCCGAGTAGAGCAGCGGAGGCAGCACCAGGATCAGCACCAGCTCGGGGTCGAGGGCGAACTCGGGCAGGCCGGGGATGAACGACACCGCCAGCCCGACGCCCACCAGCACCAGCGGCGCCGACCAGTTGAGGCGCTTGGCCCCGGCACCGACGAGCAGCGCGCCCACGAGCAACAGGAGCAGTTCCGGTCCGTGCATGCCGCAATCTTGCGTGATGATGGCCGGCATGACCTGTCCTCACGTGTCAGACCTGCCGCCGTCGGTCGACCCGGACGACCCCGAGGGCTGCGCGGACTGCCTCGCCGCGGGCGAGCGCAACTGGGCACACCTGCGGATCTGCCTCGGCTGCGGGCACGTGGCGTGCTGCGACTCCAGCCCGCGCCGGCACGCGACCGCGCACTTCTCCGCGTCCGGCCACCCCGTGATGCGGTCGTTCGAGCCGGGCGAGGACTGGCGCTGGTGCTACGTGGACTCACGGGTCGTCTGAACGTCTTTACAGTCCCTTTAGACGGTCGGTCTATGGCTGTGAGTCGCGACACAAGTAGCTTCGGGAGCGCTTGATCCAGCGCGACACGAAGGGGTGCGCGTGGCGACCAAACCACAGGTCGAAGTCGATGAACTGCTCGCCGAGCTGGACGAGGAGCGCCCGTCGCGCGCCTTGTCCCACCGGTGGGAGCTGGGCGTGTGGGTGGCGGGCTTCGCCATCGCGCTGCTCGTGCTCAAGCAGGTGTTCTGGCCGTTCAGCAAGGGCAGCCAGTACTACCTGGTGATCTTCCTGGCGGTCACGCTGCCGCTGGTCTTCCTCTGCTACCGGCCGCGCGGCCGGCGCGGCGAGGGCGACGACCCCGGTGTCGTGGACTGGGTGGCGGCGGCCCTCGCGTTCGTGGTGGGCGCCTACCCGCTGTTCGGCGGGTTCGACGCGTTCCTCGACCGGCAGGGGCAGCTGACCACGCTGGACGTGGTCGCCGGGTCGGTGCTGCTGGTGCTGATCCTGGAGGCGTGCCGGCGGACCACCGGCTGGGTGCTGCCGATCGTCTGCCTCGCGTTCATCGCGTTCGCGTACTACGGCGGGTTCCTGCCGCCGTCCTGGGCGATCTCGCACGCGGGCGTCGACTTCAGCCAGATCATCAGCGGCTTCTACAACGCCGCCACCGGGTTCTACGGGACACCGCTGGACGTCGCCGCCACCTACATCGTGCTGTTCACCATCTACGGCTCGGTGCTGAACGCGTCCGGCGCGGGTGCGTTCTTCGTGGACATCAGCTTCTCCGCGTTCCGCAAGTCCCGGACCGCGCCCGGTCGCACCGCCGCCACCGCCGGTTTCCTGCTCGGCACCGTGTCCGGCTCCGGCACCGCGACGACCGTGTCGCTGGGCGCGGTGACGTGGCCGATGCTGAAGAAGGCCGGCTACCCCAAGGAGAGCGCCGGCGGGCTGCTCGCCGCCTCCGGCATCGGGGCGATCCTGTCGCCGCCGACCCTGGGCGCGGCGGCGTTCATCATCGCCGAGTTCCTGGAGACGTCGTACCTCCAGGTGCTGATCTGGGCGATCCTGCCGACCCTGCTCTACTACCTGGGCATCGCGCTGGCCGTGGAGATCGACGCGCGGAAGTTCGGCGCCAAGCCGGTGGACATCGACTCGCCGAGCCCGTGGACGCTGCTCAAGCGCGGCGGGTACCACTTCCTGTCGCTCGCGGTGATCGTCGTGTTCCTCGCGCTGGACATCCCGGTGTTCTCGGCCGTCGTCTACGCGACGGGTGTGGCCGCGCTGTTCGCGCTGATCGCCAAGCGCGGGAACGTGCGGGAGTGGCTGCGGGCGATGGCGGACTCGCTGTCGGCGGGCGTGCGGTCGGCGTTGCCGGTGATCGCGGTGTGCGCGGCGGCGGGCGTCATCACGTCCACCATCACCAGGACCGGTCTCGGCCAGGAGCTGGCGTCGGCGCTGGTAAACCTCGCCGCCGCGATCTCGTCCGACCCGACCGTGGTCCTGTTCGTCACGGTGGTGCTGGCGGCGATCGCGGTGAGCCTGCTCGGGCTGGCCGTGCCGGTCACGGCGTCGTTCATCATCTCGTGGGTCATCATCGGGCCCGCGTTGATCGAGCTGGGCGTGGCGCGCGAGGAAGCGGCCATGTTCATCTTCTACTACGCGGTGTTGTCCGAGGTCACGCCGCCGACCGCGCTCGCCGCCGTGGCCGCCGCGGCCATCACCGGCGGCGACGTGATGAAGACGATGTGGCGGACGTGGAAGTACACGCTGCCCGCGTTCCTCGTGCCGCTGGCGTTCGTGCTGACCGACAACGGCGCCGGCCTGTTGCTCCGGACGTCGCTGGTCGACGCCCTGTGGGTGTTCGCGGTCTCCGCGCTGGGGGTGGCGGCGCTGGCCGTGGTCACCGGCGGGTGGCTGTTCCGCCGTGCCCGGTGGCCGGAGCGGGTGCTGTGCGCGCCCGCCGCCGTGGCCCTGCTCTACCTGCAACCCGTCACCATCGCCGTCGGCCTGGGCTTCCTCCTGGCCGCGGTCGCGGTGCACCTCGTCCTACCGAAGATCGTCAAACCGGGAAAGGAACAGCATGCGCAGCTGGACGCTTAAGGCCGCCGTAGGCGTGCTCTCGGTCGGCCTGCTCGCCGCCGGGTGCGGCGGCAAGCAGACACCCGCCGCGAGCAACGGCGACGCCGGCGGACCCGCCTGCGAGGCGGCGGACGGCCGGATCACCATCGCGACCGGCAACTCCGGCGGCGTGTACTACGTCGTCGGCGGCGGGTTGGCGAAGCTGATCAGCGACAACACCAAGCTCAAGGCCACCGCCGCGGAGACCGGCGCGTCCGTGCAGAACATCCAGCAGCTGGTCGCGGGCGACTACGACATGGCGTTCTCGCTGGCCGACACGGCGGCGGACGCGGTCGCGGGCAAGGGCGCGTTCGACGGCAAGCCGCAGAAGGTGCAGGCGCTGACCCGGCTCTACCCGAACTACACGCAGGTCCTCGTGCGGACCGACGCCGGGATCAACTCGGTGGCCGACATGCGCGGCAAGCGGATCTCCACCGGATCGCCCAAGTCCGGCACCGAGGTGATCGCCAACCGGCTGCTGACCGCGGCCGGGCTGAACCCGGAGACCGACGTCCAGGCGCAGCGGCTCGACCTGGCCAAGACCGCGGACGGGATGAAGGACGGCAGCATCGACGGGCTCGTGTGGTCCGGCGGCCTGCCCACCGCGCAGATCACCGACATCACCACGTCGTTGAAGGACAAGGTCAAGTTCATCGACATCACGCCGCAGCTCGACGCGTTGAAGAAGGTCAACGAGGTGTACGACCGGGGCACCATCCCGGCGACGACCTACGGGCAGCCCGAGGGCGTGGCGACGGTGGTCGTGCCGAACGTCCTGCTCGTCCGGGCGGACTTCCCGGAGGCCAACGCGTGCGCCGTCACCAAGCTCATCTACGCGAAGAAGGCGGAGCTGGAAGCGGTGCACCCGGCGGCCAAGGACATCCGCGAGGAGAAGGCCGGGATGACCGACCCGGTGCCGCTGCACCCCGGCTCGCTGGACGCACTGGGCGGATGACCGGTCGGGTCATCTAGGCTTCCGCACCGTGCGTGTCCTGGTCATCGGGTCTGGCGCCCGTGAACATGCCCTTGTCCTCGCTTTGTCGCGGGATCCTTCGGTGATCGCGTTGGCCTGCGCGCCGGGCAACGCCGGCATCGCCGGTGTCGCCGAGACGTACGGCGTCGACGTCACCGACGGGGCCGCCGTCGCGGCGCTGGCCAAGGAGTGGAACGCCGACCTGGTCGTGGTCGGGCCGGAGCAGCCCCTGGTGGCGGGTGCGGCGGACGCCGTGCGCGCCATCGGGATCCCCTGCTTCGGCCCGTCGGCCCCGGCGGCCCGGATCGAGGGGTCCAAGGCGTTCGCGAAGGACGTCATGACCGCCGCGGGCGTGCCGACGGCGACGTCCGAGGTGGTGGACAACCCGGCGCGGCTCGACTCGGCGCTGAACCGCTTCGGCCCGACGTGGGTCGTGAAGGACGACGGCCTGGCCGCGGGCAAGGGCGTGGTGGTCACGACCGACCGCGCCGTGGCCCGCGCGCACGCCATGACGCTGCTCGACCACGGTCACCCGGTGCTGCTGGAGTCGTTCCTGGACGGGCCGGAGGTGTCGCTGTTCTGCCTGGTGGACGGCGCCACCGTGGTCCCGCTGCTGCCCGCGCAGGACTTCAAGCGCGTCGGTGACGGCGACTCGGGCCCCAACACCGGCGGCATGGGCGCCTACAGCCCGTTGCCGTGGGCTTCACCTGATCTGGTGGACACCATCGTGTCGACCTGCGTGCAGCCGGTCGTGGACGAACTGGCGCGCCGCGACACCCCGTTCACCGGCCTGCTGTACGCGGGCCTGGCGCTGACCACCACCGGTCCGCAGGTCATCGAGTTCAACTGCCGGTTCGGCGACCCGGAGACCCAGGCCGTGCTGGCCCTGCTCCGGACGCCCCTGGCCGGCCTCTTCCACGCCGCGTCGACCGGTGCCCTCGGCGCCGCGCCCGCGCTGGACTGGGCCGAGGGCTACGCGGTGACGGTCGTGGTCGCCGCCGAGGGCTACCCGGGCCGTCCCCGCACGGGTGACGTGGTGACCGGCGCGGAGGCGGAAGGCGTGCTGCACGCCGGCACCCGTCGTCGCGAGGACGGCGCCGTCGTGTCCACCGGTGGTCGGGTCCTGTCGGTCGTCGGCACCGGCGCGACGCTGACCGACGCCCGCGCCGACGCCTACCGCCGGCTGGCGGGCGTCCACCTGACCGGCTCGCACCACCGCACCGACATCGCGTTGCGCGCGGCCAACGGCGAGATCGACGTTCCCTAGAACCCGCACGGCTCGGCGGTGATCCCGCCTGCGGCACCGCGACGGTCTTCCCGGTGGCGCAGGCGGGTCACGCGCCCGGCGGGAACCGTCGCGGAGGTTTCTTCGTCCAACCTCAGACCTGGTTCACGTGGTCGTTGGTAGCCTCGGACCGGGATCGAGCCGTTACCGACCGTACGGGGGTAGGACGTCGTGGAACAGGAGAGCGGCCTACTGGGAGCCGTCGCCGCCGTGGGGGGGACCATCGGCAAGGCGGTCGGCGACATGTTCGCGGCGGAGGAGCGACTGGGCCGGACGATGGCCTCCGGTCCCGGCTCCGGGCAGAAGTTCGAAGTCTCCAAGGAGACGGTGCTCCAGGCCGGCGCGATCATCAACGACCAGATCGACGCGCTGCGCAAGAGCTACCGCACGGCCCTTCGCGATCTCCGGGTACCGCCCGAAGGGCTCGACGACCTCAACAAGGACATCGCCGCGGCGTGGAACGACCGCCTGGTCGGGCGTGACGATTCGTACGCACCTCGCGTGGAGCAGTACATCGACAGCCTCATGGGTCTCGTCGAGCAGCTCCGCGGTGCCGCCAAGCAGTACGGCCACACCGAGGAAGAAGTCGAGGCGGCAATGGGGGCAGCGAGTGCGTCGCGGCAGTAAGGCCCTGATCACGACGATCGCCGCGGTGACGGTGCTGGCCGGTTGCACGGCCACGAACACCCCCGGCGATCCGCGCCCGCAGTCGACGGCCACCGCCGTTGCGCCGACTTCCGGCTCAGCCGAACCCACCGTTGACTTCCCGCCCAGGCCGGCGGAGATCGAGCTCGGTGGGATCAGCGACGCCTGCACGGCGTTGACCAAGGACCAGCAGCAGCAGTTGAAGATCGACGAGGCGATCAGCGAGCCGCAGGACGTGATCAAGGGCAAGGACTCGCCCGGCTGCAGCTTCCAGGCCAATTCGCGACCGCTGTTCAGCTACGAGGTCGCACTGGTCGCCGACGAGGGCGTGGACTACTGGGAGGACGGCGGCAACCTCGACGTCGTCCAGAAGTCCGTTGCCGGGTTCGGCGCGTACCAGATCACCCTCACCGGCACGACCACGGCTGACTGCGCGCTCGCGGTGGACGTGGCGGACGGGCAGCAGCTGTTCGTCTCCTTCCTGCCGATCGGCGACGGCTTCACCCAGGACCAGATGTGCCAGAACGCCGCCAAGGGCGCGGAACTGGCGCTGACGACACTGCGAACTCTGAAGTAAGGGGGAGGTATGGGCGGCTACCGACAGATCACCGACCACCGCTTCGAGGGGTACTCCAACGTCGGGTTGGCGGACCTGGTCACGCAATTCCAGACGAGTGACGCGGCGCAGAAGTTCAGCGACGCGTCGCACGCGCTGCGCCAGTTGGCCGCGAGCCTGGACGAGACCGACCAGACGTTGCGGACCGAGCTGAAGAAGCTCGGCATCGACTGGCAGGGCGCGGCCGGTGACAACGCCGGCGAGGCGGTCACCGTGTCGGCCGACGTGGCCACCGCCGGCACCGATGCGGCCCAGCAGAACTCGCAGGCGACGGCGGTCCAGGGTGCCACCTACAGCCACACCCGGAACGGGATGCCCGAGCCGGAGAAGTTGCGCGGTGACACGGACACCAACGTCGTGGACGACGTCGGCGGGTTCTTCGGGTACGAGACCGATCACGCCAAGGAGGTCAAGGCGACGGAGGCCGCGCGCGAGCAGGCGATCCGCGGGCTCGACCAGTACACCGATGCCAGCCGTGACGCGCTCGACCAGTACCAGGGCATGAACAAGCCGCCGCAGTTCGAGGTGACGACGGCTTCCAGCGTCAGCACGCCGGTCGCCCCCGTGGTCCAGCCCGGTGGCGGGGTGCCGGTGATCACCGGCGGCGTGCCCGGCGGGTTGCCGGCCGGCAACCCGGGGTACACGCCCGGTGTCCCGGTCGGTCCGACGCCGCAGTTGCCCGGTCAGCTGCCCGGCGGTTCCACCGGCACCCTGCCCGGTCCGACGGGTGTCCAGCCGGTCGTGCCGCCCACCGCGCTGGGCAAGGCCGTTCCGTCCAACCTCGGGTTGGGCTTGGGGCTCGGCCTGACCGCCGGGTTGGGCCTCGGCCTCGCGGCCACCCAGGCCCGTGGGCCGCGGTTGGTGCGCAACCCGTCCACGGCTGGGCCCGCGGGTGGCAAGGCGCCCGACGGTCCTGGCGGCGGCAAGGGCACCGGCGGCGGTACCGGCGGCGCCGGCGGCAAGGGTGGCGTTCCGGTGGCTCCCGGCGCGCTGACCGGCAAGCCCGGGATCTCCGCGACGATCGGCGCCATCGACCCCGACGAGCGCCTGCACGGCCGCGGCGGTGCTGGTGCCGCGGCGGGCAAGGCCGGTGCCGGCGCGTCGATGATGCAGCCCGCCGCGACCGCCAAGGGCGGGCCCGGCGAGGAGGACGGCGAGCACGTCCGCAAGTACGGCGTCGACTCCGACGACGTGTTCGGCGACGAGCGGATGGTCGTGCAGTCGGTCATCGGCGACGAGCACGAGAAGAAGTGAAGTGAGCGGCACGGTTGTCCTGTCCACGCTGGAGTTCGACGTCGCGTGGGAGGGGGAACGGCTCGCCCGGCGCAACGTCGCGCTGAACGTGCCGAGCCCCGGCATCACGCACACCGAGCGGGCCGTGCTGGTCGACCAGGCCTGGCACTCGCTCGCCGCGCGCGGGTTGGCGGAGAACCGGCGGCTGACGCCCGAGCTGGCCGACGCGTTCGCGCTGCTGGCCAACCCGCAGGTGTCGATCGACCTCTGGATCTGGGTCGACCGCCGCAAGATCAAAGGTCTTGCGGCGGCGGCCGGTGACGAGGGCATGCTCGCCGTGGTGGACGGTGACGAGGTGTGGCTGATCGAGTCGCGCGCCAGTGCGTTGGCCGAGGCGGCGGTGTCGGTGGCCGGTGACATGCCCGCCGGTCACGGCCGGTCCATCAGCCTGCCGAACGACATGCTGCGCACGGCGTCCGACGAGGCCGGTCGTGACGCCGAGAAACTGGTCCTCGCGTTGGAGCGGCACGGGTTGCCGTTGCACGAGGCGCAGGAGTTGGCCGGCATGTGCGACGGGATGGGCACCCGCGGCCAGTTCGGGGTCGAACGCGCCCAGCGCGGTGGGCCGCCCGTGCGCGCCGGCCGGGTGGTCGCGTGGCACGACACCCCGTCCGGTCGGTACCTGCACCAGGTGCGGCCCAGTTCGGACGGTCGCAGTTGGAGCACGATCACTCCGATCGACAACGCCCGGCTTGCAGGGTGCGTGTGGGAGTTGCTGCAAGAAGTTTGAGTTCCCCGGCAGATACGGAACCCGGGCGTCCTCCAGTACGTCTGTTCCGGTGCGGGCCTGGGGGGCCGGGAGCAACGCCCGCTGTCGTCCGGGAGTGACGTCTGGTGACCGAAGCGACCCTCAGCGCAACCGCGTTCCGCACCGCCTGGGAACACCTGGACCTCGGTGCCATGCCGATCGTCCTGCACGTCCAGGACGATCCGGCGCCGTGGAGCCACCTGACTGAGCTGGGACTGGCTCGCGGCGGTGAACTGGACCCGTGGCTGGGCGCGGTGTTCAAGCTCCTCGCCGGCCCGCCGCGCTCCGCCGACCTGCGGCTGGGCATCGGCAGATCGGCCGTACGAGCACTGGCCGCGTCGGTAGACAACACCGCGCTCGCCCCAGGCTCACCGACCGCCCGTGCCGTGACTGTTGGCGGCGCAAGGGCTGGCACCGCCGGACCGGTTGGCGGCAGCGGGTCAGCCAACACCGCGACGGCTTGGAGTGCCGGGTCGGGCACCGCCGGGTCGGTAGGTGGCGGAGGGTCGGCCAACGCCGCGTCAGTCGGCAGCGCCAGGTCCCTCATCGCAGGGTCGGTGAGCGGCAGCGGGTCTGCCAACGCCGGGTCTGCCAACGCCGGGTCTGCCAACGCCGGGTCTGCCAACGCCGGGTCGGCCAACGCCGGGTCGGCCAACACCGGGTCTGCAGGCCGTGCCGGGTCGGCCACCGCCGGATCGGTTGGCGTCAGCGGGTCTGCCATCGCCGGGTCTGGCACCGCCGGGTCGGTGGGTGGCGCCGGGTCCCTCATCGCAGGGCTGGTGGGCGGCAGCGGGTCTGCCAACGCCGGGTCTGCTGGGAGTGCTGAGGGTGGCACCGCCGGGTCAGCGGTCGGCAGTGGGTCGGGCGTCGGCAGGGCGGCTGGGGGTGGTGGGTCGCTGTTGGCGGTGCTCACCCGGGACGTCCTCACCGTGTGCGAAGTGGACGGCGACCTCGCCACGGCACTGGTCGGGCTGCTCCCGCGCCTGCCGGACGGCCGGGTCGGTGCGCCTGACCTCCGCGGCCAGTTCGGTGCCGCCGCGATCGACCGGAGTGGACGGCGGACGCGGGCGTCGGACGTGGTCGGCTTTCACGGTCCCACCGATCCCGACGTGCTCCGGGCGCGGGTCACCGCGCTGCTCGATCACCTCCTCTGAGGACGGTCCGCGTAGGACGGACGGGTTCGGGTGCGGGCGGCCGTCGGCCGGGACGGGGTCCATTAGCCTGACCGGCATGCTGAGTGTTTCCGGGCGGGCGGATGTGCCTCCGTTCCACGTCATGGAGGTGTTGTCCGCTGCGGCGCGGCGGCAGCGGACGGTGGGGGACGTGGTGTCGCTGGCGGCCGGTCAGCCGTCCAGCCCCGCACCCGCGCCCGTGCTGGAGGCCGCTCAGCGTGCCCTGAGGGAGCAGACCCTCGGGTACACCGAGCAGCTCGGGATCGTGGAGCTGCGCGAAGCCCTGGCGGGCCACTACTTCCGGCAGTACGGCCTGGAGATCTCGGCCGACGACGTCGTGGTGACGACCGGGTCGTCCGGGGCGTTCCTGCTGGGCTTCCTCGCTTCTTTCGAGGCCGGTGACCGGGTCGCGCTGGCCCGGCCCGGCTACCCGGCCTACCGCAACATCCTGCGGGCGTTGGGGTGTGAGGTGGTCGAACTGCCCTGCGGGCCGGAGACGCGCTTCCAGCCGACCGTGGCGATGTTGGACGACCTCGCGCGCGACACCGGGCCGCTGGACGGGCTGGTGGTGGCCAGTCCGGCCAACCCGACGGGCACGGTGCTGGCGCCGGACGAGCTGGCCGGGTTGGCCGGCTGGTGCACCGAGCACGGCGTCCGGTTGGTCAGCGACGAGATCTACCACGGCATCAGCTACGGCACGCCGCTCGCATGCGCCTGGGAGACCTCCTCCCGGGATTCCATCGTGGTCAACTCCTTCTCCAAGACGTTCGCGATGACCGGCTGGCGGTTGGGGTGGATGGTGCTCCCGGCCGACCTGCGCCGGGCGGTGGACCGGTTGACGGGCAACTTCACGCTCTGCCCGCCCGCCCTGGCCCAGCACGCGGCCGTCGCCGCGTTCGAGCCCGAGTCGTACGCGCAGACCGAACGCCTGGTCGAGGGGTACCGCCTCAACCGGGACGTGCTGCTCAAGGGCCTGGCCGACCTCGGCATCGACAAGGTCGCCCCCGCCGACGGCGCCTTCTACGCCTACGCCGACGTCTCGCACCTCACCGACGACTCGATGGACTTCTGCCGCCGCCTGCTGGACGACACCGGGGTCGCGATCGTGCCGGGCATCGACTTCGACCCGGTGCGCGGGCACGAGTACGTCCGGATGTCCTTCGCCGGCGCGGCTCACGACATCGAGGAGGCGCTGCGGCGGCTGGGGCCTTGGTTGTCGTCATCATGATGACTGTTGTACCCGTGATCGGCGGGGTCGGGGGGAACTGATCACGGATGCCACACGTTCGGGTGGCATGGTGCGAATAATCCTGTGGCTGCTCGCGGCGTGGCTCGTGATCACCGTGCTCGGCGCCGTCATCGAAGGCGTCTTCTGGCTCGCCATCGTCGGTGGCGTGCTGTTCCTCGGCACCGCCGCGTACGGCGCCATCAAGAGCGGCAAGCGCCCGAAGGGCATCAAAGGGCCCTGACGAGGCCTGATCGGGCCGGGATTTCCGCCCGGAGGTGGTAAATCGCCGACCGGGGACGCACCATGGGTCGGTGTTCGAGACCGATGACCGCCGCCTCGCCCGGTGGGAGCAGCGCGCCGAGTGGCCGCTGACCGCCCTAGCCGTCGTCTTCCTGCTCGTCTACGGCTGGCAGGTCCTCGACAACCGCGCGACCGCCGGCCTGCACGAGGTGCTGGAGGTCGTCCTCTGGCTGGTCTGGCTGGTGTTCGCGGTGGACTTCGCCGTCCGCCTGAAGCTCGCCGTCGACAAGCGGAAGTTCCTCGTCACCCACTGGTTCGACCTGCTCGCGGTGCTGTTGCCGATGGTCCGCCAGCTGCGGGTGCTGCGGCTGATCAGCGTCCTCAAGGTGCTCAACCGCCGGTTCTCGGGCAACTTCCGGAAACGCGTCGGCGTCTACGCCGCGGGCATCACCTTCCTGGTCGGCCTGTGCGCCTCCCTGGCCGTGCTGGACGCGGAGCGCAACCACCCGGACGCCACCATCACCACGTTCGGCGACGCCGCCTGGTGGACGCTCACGACGATCTCCACCGTCGGTTACGGCGACCGCTACCCCGTCACCTGGGAGGGGCGACTGGTCGCCGCACTGCTCATGGTCGGCGGCATCGCCCTGCTGGGTGTCATCACCGGCACGATCGCGTCCTGGCTGGTCGAGCGGATGAGCGGCGTGGAGGACTCGCTGGCCGACGCCGAGCAGGCCACGCTGGCCGAGCTCCGCCTGGTCCGGGCGGAGCTGGCCGAACTGCGCGAGGAGCTGCGGTCGGCGAAGACCTGAGGTCTCAGCTCGCCGACGCGATCCGCCGCAGGGCTTCCGCCACGTCCTCCGCCCGCAAGTCCCGGTGCAGCACGAACCGCACCTTGCCCGCCATCGGCCCGGCGTACACGCCCAGGTGGCGCAGCCCGGTCAACGTCACCTCCAGGTCCGGCACGCCGGCCAGCACGATGTTCGTCTCCGGCGGATCCACCTGCCAGCCCAGCTCCACCAGCCCCTGCGCCAGCGCGCGGGCGTTCACGTGGTCCTGCGCCAGGTCGTCGATCCGGTCGAGCCCCATCAGGCCCGCGGCGGCCAGCACACCGCCCTGCCGGACGCCGCCGCCGAGCATCTTCCGCACCCGCCGCGCCTCAACCACGAACGACGACGACCCGGCCACGACCGACCCGACCGGCGCGCCGAGCCCCTTGGACAGGCACACCTGCACCGTGTCGACGCCGACCGTCAGCGCCGCGGGTGGCAGGCCCAACGCCACGGCCGCGTTCCACAGCCGGGCGCCGTCCAGGTGGACCCGCAGCCCGGTCTCCCGCGCCGCCGACACCAGCAGGGCGTGCTCGTCGGGCTGCGTCACCGCCCCACCGGACGCGTTGTGCGTGTTCTCCAGGCACAAGAGCGTCGTGCGCAGCGTGTAGTACGGCCCGGACGTGCCCGCCGCCGCGCGCACCGCGTCCGGAGACGCCCGGCCGGGCCCGGCGTCGCACTCCAGCGGATGGGGCATGCCGCCCGCGATCCACGCGGCCGTGCCGAGTTCGTTGTCGAGCACGTGCGCCCCGCGAGGCGCCAGGAACCGGTCACCGGGACGCAGGTGCACGGTCAACGCGATGAGGTTGCCCATCGACCCCGACGGCACCCACAGGGCGGCTTCCACGCCCAACAGGTCCGCGACGCGCTCTTCGAGCAGCTTCATGGTGGGGTCGTGGTCGAGGACGTCGTCGGCGACGTCGGCCGCCGACATGGCGAGTCTCATGGCCTCGTCCGGCCGGGTGACGGTGTCGGAGCGGAAGTCGAGCGGTGCGAGCTGGGTCACGAATGGATCACATCACACCGGGCAAGCCCTGACCCGGTCGTGCCGGCGGTACCACGATGGGGGGTGACCCAAGTCTCCGGAAACGGGCGTGCAACCGTAAGCGCCATCGGTTCCGTCCGGTAAGTGCAAGCACGACGAGCGGAGAGAGTCCGCGTGGATCAGCGCGACGAGCAGGAGTTCGCGGAGTATTTCGTGGCTCGCCGGGAGGCCGTGCGCCGAACGGCGTTCCTGCTCTGTGGTGACTGGCACCGGGCGGACGACCTCGCGCAGACCGCGTTCGTCGCGTTGCACCGCAGGTGGCGCAAGGTCCGGGACAAGCAGGCCCTGGACGCCTACGTCCGCCGGACCCTGGTGCGCGCGGTGATCGACGAGTCGCGGCGGCCGTGGCGGCGGGAGCGCTTCGTGGACGAGGTCCCGGAGACGCCCTCGGGTGACGGTGAGATCGGGGACGCGGTCGCGACGCGCGAGGCACTGGTCGCGGGTTTGCGGCGGGTGCCACCACGTCAGCGGGCGGTGCTCGTGCTCAGGTTCCTGGAGGGCCTGGACGTCGCGGCGGCGGCCGAGGCGTTGGGGTGCTCCGAGGGCACGGTGAAGAGCCAGACCTCACGGGGACTGGAAGCCCTGCGCGAGGCGCTGGGCGACACGATCGAAGACTTGCGGCCGGCGTCGTGAGCAGGAGGAGGTAGGTGGACGAGCAGAAGCTCACGGAGCTGTTCCGCGACGCGGCCAGTGAAGCGCCGCCCCCGTCCTTCGACGTGGACGGCGTGCGGTCGGCGTCGGCACGGGCGACCGCGAAGCGGCGGTCGGCGATCGCGCTCGGCTCCACCATGGGTCTCGTGCTGGTGCTCGGCGGCATCGTCGCCACGACGGACCTCGTGCGGTCGGACTCGGCCGGCGACACCGCGGCGGTGGGTTCCTATCAGGGCGCCTCGTCCCCTAACGTCTCACCTTTCACCGCCGCCGAACCGGAGATGGTGCCGAAGGACGCGTCACCGGACCGGAGTGGCGGGATTCCGCCCAAGAGCATCCCCGAAGACCCGTCTACGCAGGGGGACGAGCCATCGGGGAGTGCCGACCCGCGGGTCGGCAGCGCCCAACGCGGGTGCGTTGAGGTGGACCGGGAGCTCGCCGTCGCCCTCGCCGACGAGCTCTCGGTCGCCAACCCGTCGCAGGCGGCGCCGGCGAGCGCGAACTGCCCGGCCGGGGCGCGCGGAGCGAGTTTCCTGGTCCGTGACGGCGCGGTGTACGGCACCGTGTCGGTGGTGGTCGCGCCGCTCGGCACGATGGGCCTGGTGCCGGACCGCACCTTCGAGTTCGCGAGCGCGAAGACGTCCGACGGCGAGGAGTTGTACGTGCTCAGCCAGGCGGCCGAGGGTTCGTCGGACGAGCCGTTCGCGGCCAGGTTGCCGGCGTTGGCGGAACGGCTCGCGGCGGGTCGCTGAGCCGCCCCGGCTCGCGGAGAGCGGGATCACCACCCGTTCTGGTACGTGCGTACCACTAACTTGGTACGCTCGTGCCGGAAGTGGGAGGTGGTCCGCGTGGCGTGGATCGTGCTCGTCGTGTCCGGGGTGTTCGAGGCCGGGTGGGCGATCTCGCTGAAGCTGTCGGACGGCTTCAGCAGGCTGTGGTGGTCGGTGTCCTTCGTCGTGCTCGCGCTGATCAGCTTCGCGGGCCTGGCCTGGGCGATGAAGCAGCTGCCCGCCGGACCGGCGTACGCGGTGTGGACCGGGATCGGCGCGGCGCTCACCGCCGTGGTCGGCATGGTCTGGCTCGGCGACGGCGTCAGCACGCTCAAGCTCGTCTCGATCGCCCTCATCGTCAGCGGTGTCGTCGGCCTCAACCTGGCCGGCGGCAGCCACTAGTACCTTCCCTGCATGACAGCCGCAACGCCCAAGGGCGAACGCCGGCGCCAGGC
The DNA here is from genome assembly GCF_000716595.1 of Saccharothrix sp. NRRL B-16314. GTDB lineage: Bacteria > Actinomycetota > Actinomycetes > Mycobacteriales > Pseudonocardiaceae > Actinosynnema. The sequence goes on along the minus strand of NZ_JNXC01000001.1, from coordinate 471,993 downwards.
GCTGGTCGAAGCCGCCGCCGGCCTCCTGGTCGACGGCGGCTTCGACGCGATCCGGCACCGCGCCGTCGCCGAGCGCGCGGGCCTGCCACTGGCCTCCACCACGTACTACTTCGACTCGCTGGACGAGCTGGTCACCGCCGCGCTCGAGTTCCAGGGCAACGGCGAGCTGGCCTACGGCAAGGCCCGGCTGGACGAGCTGGACCCGCGCGAGTGCGGCGGCGACGCGTTCATCGAACTCGTGCTCGACCTGCTGCTCGGGCCGACGGGCGACCGCGACGCGGAGGCCGTGCTGCTGCGGTACGAGCGCCTGGTCGCCACCGGGCGGCGGCCCTACCTGCGGCCGTTGATGCGCAAGCTGTCCGGCGAGCTCCACTCCCTGCTGTTCGACATCTTCGCCCGCGCCGGCCAGCCGGTCAGCCGCGAACGCGTGGAGGAGCTGATCGCGCTGGTCGACGGCGCCGTGGTGAACGCCCTGATCGAGATCAGCCCCGACCCGCGGGCCGCCGCCCGGCGCATGCTCGGGAAGTCGATGCAACCCCGCTGACCTCCAACCGCGTTTGAAGGGGTGGAGGGCGCGGAAGGGGATCGAATGCGCAAGGCCGACGAGCAGGGCTTCCGTGAGTTCGCGGTGGGCCATGCCGCTTCGTTGCGGCGCACGGCGTACCTGTTCTGCGGCGACTGGCACATGGCCGAGGACCTGATGCAGGCCAGCCTGCTGAAGCTCTACCAGGCGTGGCACCGGATCGAGTGGCGGGACAACGCCTCGGCGTACGCCCGCAAGGTGCTGCTGCGCACGTGGCTGGACGAGAAGCGCAGACCGTGGCGGCGGGTGGAGCAGCGCGACGGCGAGGTGCCGGACGTCGCCGACTCGTCCGCCGACCCGGAGCGGTCGGGCGAGCGGCTGTGGGCGCGTGACCTGGTGCACGCGGCGTTGTTGCGCGTGCCGCCTCGGCAGCGGGCCGTGCTCGTGCTTCGGTACTTCGAGGACTTGCCGGTGAGCGAGGTCGCGGTGGCGATGGGGTGCACCGAGGGCACGGTCAAGAGCCAGACGTCGCGCGGGCTGGTGGCGCTGCGGGCGGCGGTCGAGCAACTGGAGCGCGGGGTGGTGGTGGCGTCATGAGCGAGCAGGCAGCCGGGTCGTTCGGCGCCGGGTCGTCCGGCGCGGCGTGCGTCGCTCGCGCCATGAAGGGTGTCGGGGAGGTGCGCGCATGAGCGAGGCGGATCTGAGGGAAGGACTGCTGGCGGCGATCGGTGACGAGCCGCCGCTGAACTTCGACGCGGACGAGTTGATCCGACGGGCCGAGCACGTGCGCCGGCGGCGTCGTGCGCTGGTGGCCGTGGCGGTGGCGACGCTCGCCCTCACCGGGACGGCGCTGTCCCTGCCCGGTGAGCTCGACCGGGGGCCGGGGATCGACGCAGCGCAAGGGCCGGTGTTGACGATCACGGCGGCGCCGTCCTCCCCCACGTCCACCAAACCTGTCCAGGTGACGCCGAAGTCGTTGTACGCGCCGGCGCCCAGCGCCCAGCTGTCGGCGGGCACCACGAAGTACCTCGCGACGTACCTGTCCGAGCGGTTCACCTCGGTCGTGCCGGGGGTGGAGGTCCTGAAGGTCGACTTCACCGAGCCGTACCCGCAGGACCGGGCGGGGTACCTCACCGGCGTCGTGCGCTTCCGCGACGACGTGGCCACCAGCGTGGTCGTCGTGCAGCTCAGCACGCCCCCGTTGCGGCTGACCCGCGAGGAGTACTGCGCCGTGTCCACCTGCGGCGCGGCGTTGCGGCAGGGGGACGGCACCTACCTGGAATCCGCGACGGTCACCGACCCGGAGTCGGACGTGACGTCCCGGACGGCGGTGCACTTCCGCAGCGACGGGTCGGTGGTGCAGGTCAGCGCCTACGACCACGACCCGATCACGGGCGGCGACCGGCGGTCCGAGGTGGCCCTGACCGCGGAGCAGTTGACGCTCCTGGCCGTGGACCCGCTGCTGCGGCTGTGGTGACGCGCTCCCCGGCGTCCGGCCCGCGGCCACGCCGAAATATCCTGGTCACGTGACGCCCAAGCCCCGCATCGCCAATGTCCTCGCCGGTCGCTACGCCTCCACGGAGCTGGCCACCCTGTGGTCCGCCGAGCACAAGATCGTGTTGGAGCGGCAGCTGTGGCTCGCGGTCCTGCGGGCGCAGGCCGAGCTCGGCGTCGACGTGCCGGCCGCGGCCGTCGCCGACTACGAGCGGGTGGTCGAGCAGGTCGACCTGGCGTCCATCGCCGAGCGCGAGCGGGTCACGCGGCACGACGTGAAGGCGCGCATCGAGGAGTTCAACGCGCTCGCCGGGCACGAGCACGTGCACAAGGGCATGACCTCGCGCGACCTCACCGAGAACGTCGAGCAGTTGCAGGTCCTGCGGTCCCTGGAGCACGTGCGCGGCAAGACGGCCGCCGTCCTGGCCCGCCTCGCGCGCCGTGCCGCGGAGCACACCGACCTCGTCATGGCGGGCCGCTCGCACAACGTCGCCGCCCAGGCCACCACGCTCGGCAAGCGCTTCGCGTCCGCCGCGGACGAGGTGCTGGTCGCGTTCCAGCGGCTGGACGAGCTGATCGCCCGCTACCCGCTGCGCGGCATCAAGGGGCCGGTCGGCACCGCCCAGGACATGCTCGACCTGGTCGGCGGCGACCGGGACAAGCTGGTGGAGCTGGAGCGGACCGTCGCGGGCCACCTCGGCTTCGAGAAGGTGCTGACCAGCGTCGGCCAGGTCTACCCGCGGTCGCTGGACTTCGACGTGGTCTCCGCGCTCGTGCAGCTGGCCGCGGGTCCGTCGTCGCTGGCCAAGACGATCCGGCTGATGGCGGGCCACGAGCTGGTCACCGAGGGCTTCAAGGCCGGTCAGGTCGGCTCCAGCGCGATGCCGCACAAGATGAACACCCGGTCGTGCGAGCGGGTGAACGGGTTCGCGGTGATCCTGCGCGGCTACCTGTCCATGGTCGGCGAGCTGTCGGGCGACCAGTGGAACGAGGGCGACGTCTCGTGCTCGGTGGTGCGCCGGGTCGCGCTGCCGGACGCGTTCTTCGCGTTCGACGGGCTGCTGGAGACGTTCCTCACGGTGCTGGACGAGTTCGGCGCGTACCCGGCGGTCGTCGCCCGCGAACTGGACCGCTACCTGCCGTTCCTGGCCACCACGAAGGTGCTGATGGGCGCGATCCGGGCGGGTGTCGGCCGGGAGACGGCGCACGAGGCCATCAAGGAGCACGCGGTCGCGGTGGCGTTGGCCATGCGCGAGCAGGGGCTGGCTCGGAACGACCTGCTGGACCGGCTCGCCGCCGACGACCGCCTGCCGCTGGACCGGGCCGCGCTCGACGCGCTGCTGGCCGACCGGCTGTCGTTCACCGGTGTGGCCGAGCACCAGGTCGCGGACGTGGTCCGGCAGGTGGAGGACGTGGTGGCGAAGCACCCCGCCGCGGCCGGCTACGCGCCCGAGCCGATCCTCTGACCGGTCGAGTCCGCTGGGCCTGCTGATCGACCGACAACGCTGGCTCACCGACCCTGGCGGCCCGCTGACCCTGGCGGCCCGCTGACCCTGGCGGCCCGCTGACCCTGGCGGCCCGCTAACCCGGCCGATCCGACTGACCTGGCCGACCCGACTGACCCCGCCGACCCGACTGACCCCGCCAGCCCGGCTGACCTCGCCGACCCGACTGACCTCGCCGACCCGACTGACCTGGCCGACCCAGCCGACCACGCCGACCCGACTGACCCGGCTGACCTCGCCGACCCGGCTGATCCGCCGACAACGCCAGCCCGCCGGCCTGTTCACCCGCAGGCCGGTCGGCCCGCTAGACCCGGTCCCAGATCAGCCAGCCCCGGCGGGTCTGCTTGCAGACCAGCTTGCGGCCCGCCGGATCGACCGCCCGCGCACCCTGCTCGTCGCACGGGAAGCCCTCCACTGCCACCTCGTCGTACTCGGGCGGCTCGGTGGTCGGCGGCTGGGTGGTCGGCTCGGGCACCGGCTGGACCTGCACCGGCGGCGGCGGGGGTGGTGGTGGCGGCTCCGTCGTCGCGGCCACGGTCGGCGCCAGGGTGGTCGTCGTCGGCTGGACCGAGATGTGGGCCACCGCCGGGATCGAGGTCGGCGTCGCGGACGCGGAACTGGAGATCGTCGGTATCACCACCGGCTCCGGGTTCGCCGACGGCTTGCCGCACGCGCCGATGAGCAGCAGCAGGAGCAGCCCGCCGCTCGCCGCGACGGGTGCCACGAATGCCTTCCGATGGACCACGGCAAGCAGAGTAGGGCCACTCGTCCGATACCCCAAGTGGCGTCCCCGAGTGGCCCAGTGCCGCCCCCTCCCGCCGACCCCTCCCGCGGGCGTCGAGCCAGGTCAGAGGCGAGCCGGGTCAGAGGCGACCGGCCTCGATGATCCTCCGCAGGAACTGCCGGGTCCGCGGGTGCACGGGTTCGCCGAGCACCTGCTCGGGCGGCCCCGACTCGACCAGCCGACCGCCGTCGAGGAACACCACCCGGTCCGCCACCTGCCGCGCGAACCCCATCTCGTGGGTCGCCATCAGGATCGTCCGGCCCGCCACCGCCAGCTCCCGGACCAGCGCCAACACCTCGCCGACCAGCTCCGGGTCCAACGCGCTGGTGATCTCGTCCAGCAGCAGCAGCCGCGGCGAGTAGGCCAACGCCCGCGCGATCGCCACCCGCTGCTGCTGCCCGCCGGACAACTGCTCGGGGAAGCTGCCGGCCCGGTCCGCGAGCCCGACCCGTTCGAGCAGTTCACGGGCGTTCTGCTCGGCCTGGTCACGCGGTACCTCGTGCACCACGCGCGGCGCGAGGGTGATGTTGTCCAGGACGCTCATGTGGGGGAACAGGTTGAACGCCTGGAACACGATGCCCATGCCGCGCCGGGCCACGTCGGCGTCCACCCGCGGGTCGGACACGTCCACGCCGTCGAGCAGCACCTGGCCGTCGTCCAACTCCTCCAGCAGGTTCACGCACCGCAGCAGCGTCGACTTGCCCGACCCGGACGATCCGATCACCGTCACGACCTCGTGCTCGCGCACGTCGAGGCTGATCCCGTCCAGCACCGTGTTCGCCCCGTAGCGCTTGACCACCTCGCGCACGCTGAGCACCGGCTCGGTCATCGTCCCCCCTCACGGCGTTGCGCCCGCCGGCCCATGGCGTCGGCGAACCGCGCCGTGGGCACCGCGAGCAGCACGAACAGCAACCCCGCCACCACGTACGGGGTGAAGTTGTACGCCCGCGCCTGCTCGATCTGCGCGGCGCGCACCGCGTCCACCGCGCCGAGCACCGAGATCAGCCCGCAGTCCTTCTGCAGCGCGACGAAGTCGTTCAGCAGCGCCGGCATCACCCGCCGCACGGCCTGCGGCAGCACCACCAGCCGCAGGGTCTTGCGCCGGCTGAGGCCGAGCGACCGGGCCGCCGCGAGCTGCGAGGGGTGGACCGACTCGATCCCGGCGCGGAACACCTCCGCCACGTACGCGGTGTACGTGAGCACCAGCGCCACCCCGCCGAGCACGACGAAGTCGTTGGGCACGCCGGTGAGCCGCAACGCGGGCAGGCCGAAGCCGACCAGGTACAGCAGGATGATCAACGGCAGGCCGCGGAACAGGTCCACGTACACCGTGGCCAGCGCGCGCAGCGGGAACCACACCGGGCCGCGCAAGGTCCGCAACGTCGCGATGCCCAGCGCGAGCACCAGGATCACCGCGCCGCACACCAGCAGCACGCGCAGGTTCAGCCAGAGCCCTTCGAGGATCGCGGGCAGCGAGCGCCACGCGATCTCGGCGTTGAAGAACGACTGCCGCACCCGCGGCCAGCCCGGCGCACCGGTGACGGTGAACACGGCGACGACGGCGAACACGGCGGTCGACAGCAGGGCGACCAGCGTGGACCGCCGCGAACGGGAACGCTTGTACGCCAGGCGTTCCCGCTGCAGCTCGCTCGTCACTTCAGCTCGGGTGCGGTGCCCGCGGCCGACAGCCATTCCCCTTCGATCTTGGCCAGCGTGCCGTCCGCACGCAGGTTCTCGACCGCCGTCGACACGCACGCGGTGAGCGGGCTGCCCTTGTCGAGCACGATGCCGAACTGCTCGGGCTTGCCGTCGCCGCGCGGGATCTGGCCGACGATCACGCCGTCCTCCAGTTCCGCGGACGTGATGTAGAACGCGGTCGGCAAATCCACCACGAGCGCGTCGATCTGCCCGGCGCGCAGCGCGGCCTTGGCGTCCTCGTTGGTGTTGTAGACCGCCACGTCCTCCTCCGGCTGGAGGCGCAGCGCGGCCTCGTAGCTGGTGGTCCCGACCTGCGCACCGACCTTGACCGACTTCAGCTCCGCCAGCGTCTTCACCGAGGCCGCCTTGGCCGACTTCAGCGTGATGACGACCTGGTCCACGTCGTAGTACGGCGCGGAGAAGTCGACCGCCTGCCTGCGCTCCTCGGTGATGGAGAACTCGTTCAGGTCCATGTCGTAGGTCTTCTTGCCCGGCTGGATGGCGGCGAGGAACGGCACCCGCGTCCACACCACGTCGGTCTTCGCGTAGCCGAGTTCCTCGGCCAGCGCGTAGGCGACGGCCGACTCGAAGCCCTTGCCGTTGGCCGGGTCGTCGTCCACGAACCACGGCTCGTACACCGGCTGGTCCGTGCCAAAGGTGATCTTGCCCGGGGTGAGCGTGGCGAGTTTGTCCTTCGTGCAGTCCACGCCGTCCACCTGGTTGGTCGGCGGCGCGGTCGTCTGGTCCGCGGGGGCGCAGGCCACCGCGAGGGCGGCGGTCACGGCGATCATGAGTCCGGGTGCACGCATGGCAGGAATCTTGCCCCAGGAGGGAAGAGGTACCCACGTACTGGGACAAGTACCCTTCGGACCGTGCCCAAGCTCGCTGAATACCGGCAGGTCGCCGCAGGCAAGGTCCGTCAGATCCACGAGGTGGACGACGAACTGCTGCTGTTCGTGGCGTCCGACCGGATCTCCGCCTTCGACCACGTGCTGACCACGGAGATCCCCGACAAGGGTCGGGTGCTCACCGCGATGAGCGTGTTCTGGTTCGAGAAGTTCGCGGACCTGGTGCCCAACCACCTGGTGGCGTGGGACGACCCGCGCATCCCCGCCGAGGTGCGCGGCCGGGCGCTGCTGGTGCGGCGGCTGGAGATGGTGCAGGTGGAGTGCGTGGCGCGCGGCTACCTGACCGGGTCCGGGATGGCCGAGTACCGGCAGACCGGGTCCGTGTGCGGGATCGACCTGCCGCCGGGCCTGGTCGAGGCGTCCGAGCTGACCCCGCCGATCTTCACCCCGGCGACCAAGGCCGAGCTGGGGTCGCACGACGAGAACGTGTCGTTCGCGCACGTCGAGGGGGCAGTGGGCGCTTCCCTGGCCGCCCGCCTGCGGGACGTCACGCTGGAGGTCTACGGCGCGGGGCGCGAGTACGCCCGGTCGCGTGGCGTGGTCCTGGCCGACACGAAGCTGGAGTTCGGGCTGGACCGGTCCGGGACGCTGGTGCTCGCGGACGAGGTGCTGACGCCGGACTCGTCGCGGTACTGGCCGGCGGACGTGTACGAGCCGGGGCACGCGCAGCCGTCGTTCGACAAGCAGTACGTGCGCGACTGGCTGACCTCGGACGCCTCCGGCTGGGACCGCGCGTCCGACACCCCGCCGCCACCGCTGCCGGACGACGTCGTCGCGGCCACCAGGACCCGGTACGTCGAGGCGTACGAGCGGATCAGCGGCCGTTCGTTCGCCGAGTGGCCCAGCCCGGAATGAGTCGAGGTCCGGAATGAGTCGAGGTCCGGCGTAAGTTCGCCGGTTCCGCATCGGCTCGTCACCTGGTCGTAGAGCGGCCGACACGCCGGTGGGGCGCACTGGACGGCATGGTCGCCGACCTCGTGGTTTCGCTGTCCGGCATCGGGCCGAGCACGCTCGCCCGGTGCGCCGACCTGACCGGAGAACTGGACCGGCGGCGGGTGCCGCTGTCGCTGCTCCTCGCGGCGCGCAAGGCCGTGCCCGGTGATGCGCTGACCTGGGTGCGCCGACGCGTGGCCGCGGGTGACGCCCTGGTCCTGCACGGTTTCGACCACCAGCCCGACCCGACGCACCGGGCGGTGTCGCTGCGTCGGCGGGCCGAGTTCTCCGCGCTGCCCGCGCACGAGGCAGGCCTGCGGCTGGTCGCCGCGCGGACCGCGTTGGGACGGCTCGGGCTGGCCACCGATCTGTTCGCGCCGCCGGGCTGGCTGGCGTCACCGGGCACGGTGGTCGCGTTGCGCCGGCACCGGTTCGGGGTGTGCGCGGACATGGCGGGCGTGCGTGACCTGCGCACCGGTGCGGTGCGGCCGGGCCGGGTGCGGATGGTCAGCGAGCACTGGAGCTACCTGCTCGGCGTCGGCAGGGCGGCCCGGCGCGGCGGGCTGGTGCGGATCGGGGTGGACGCCGCGTCGCTCGACCACATCGGGCAGCGCGAGGTGCTGCTGGAGGCCGTCGACCTGGCGCTGCACCACGGCGCCTCCCCGGTGACCTACGACTCGGTGACCTACAGCTCGACCGCCTCGCCCCGGGGCAGCACGACGACCTCCACGCCGTCCGGCGCGGTGCCCTTGAGGACGCGGTAGAAGATCTCGGTCTTCGCGAGGATCGCCTCGTGGATCGGCACCGCCTTGCGCGGACCGACCGCGGCCAGGAAGTCCGCCGCGTCGGACACCTTCATCCACGGTGCGGCGGTGGGCAGGCCGAGGACGTCAATGCGCTGGTCGGGCACGGTCAGCGAGTCGCCGGGGTGGTAGAACGCGCCGTGGTCGACCAGGTAGCCGACGTTCAGCGGCCGTTCGATGGTCGGGTGCACGACCTCGTGCGGCGCGTCGACGACGTTCACGGCGGTGTTGCCGAGGTCGAGGGCGTCTCCGGGCTTGACGACCTCCGCGCCGTCGAGGTCGAACGGCGCGATCAGCCGTGCTCCGGGGTTCGCCGCGCGCAGGCCGGGCAGCTTCCCGGTGTCGACGTGGTCCGGGTGGTCGTGCGTGATCAGGATCGCGTCCAGGTCCTCGACCTGCTCGAACCCCGTCGAGAACGTGCCGGGGTCGAACAGCAGCCGGGACTCGCCGGTGTCGACCAGCAGGCACGAGTGTCCGAAGTGGATGATCAGCATGGGGTGGACCTCCTCTTCGCGTCGTTCTACCCGGGTGGGCGTGCGGGCGCTCAGCCGACGGCAAGCAGGAGCGCGTCCTCCACGTCCGGTGTCAGCCCCGCGCGGCGGGTGCGGTCGGGGCCGAGGGCGCGTTCGTGCTCCAGCGTGTCCAGCGCCGTGTCGGCCGTGGGGCGGACCCGGAGACCGGCGGCCATCGCCGGGCCCGCGTCGCGGAACATCATCGCGCGGTGGGTCGGTGGCAGCCAGAGCGGCAGTGATCGCGGTCCGACCCAGGGCGCGACGCCGTGCTGCTGGAGGACGGGCTCGGGGATGCGGACCAGCTCGGTGCCCTGCGGCGCCACCGCGCCCGCGATCTCGCCGAGGACCAGGGACAGCGGGTTGGCCGGGCCGATGGCGTCATAGGTGCCGGTGACGCGGCGTTCGGCGGCGTCGACGATCCAGGCGGCGAGGTCGCGCACGTCGATGTGCTGGGCGGGCTGGTCGGGCGCGTCGGGGACGGCGACCCGGCCGCCCTGCGCGAGCCGGTTGGGCCAGTAGCCGAACCGGTCGCTCGGGTCGCCGGGGCCGGTGATGAGGCCGGCGCGGACGATGAAGGCGCGGCCGTCGAGCGCGTCGCGGACGGCGTTCTCACCGGCGACCTTGACCGCGCCGTAGCGGTCGGACGACATCGGCGCGTCGGCGTCGTCTTCGAGCGGGTCGAGGGTCGCGGTGGTGCCGGGCGCGGAGTGGTCGGCGTAGACGGAACAACTGGAGATGAAGGTCCAGTGGTCGGCGGTGACCGATCTCAGCGCGTCGCGGACCCAGGTCACCGACATCTTGGCCACGTCGACGACCGCGTCGAAGTGCGAGCCGACCAGCGGGCCGAGCCCGACGTTCCGGTCGACGGCGACGTGCGTCGCGCCGTCGGGCACCCGCCCCGACTCCCCGCGCGCCGCGCAGACCACCTGGTGCCCGCGCCGCACCGCCTCGACGGCAGTCGCCTTGCTGAGGAAAACCGTGCCACCGAGCACCAGGATGCGCATGATCCCCACCCTGCGGTGCGCCCGCCCCCGCCGCCACCGCGTCCGCCGACAGCGAACGGCCTGGTGTGCCCGGTGGTACCACCGGGGCGGCCGAACACACGTTCGGGCGGAATCGCTTCGGACGACCCGGCCACGTGCCGATACCCGGCCGTGAGTGTGCACGCCTTTGTCGACGAATCCCGCCGCAACGACACGTATTACCTGGCGGCCGCTATCGTCCAACCCCAAGATCTGAAGCGCCTGCGGTCGCAGTTGCGCGGCCTGCTGTTTCCCGGACAGCGGGAACTGCACTTCTACAAAGAGAAGCCCGCACGCCGCAAGCTGCTGTTGTCGAACGTGGTCGAGTTCGGCGTCCGCGTCGACATCTACCGGGGGAGCTGCGGCCGAAGTGAGGAACGCGCTCGGCAGGAGTGCCTGGCGAGGTTGACGGAAGACCTGCTCGATATCGATGGTCGCCGCTTGGTCTTGGACAGCCGTGAGGCGCGTGATGCACACGACGAACTGACCATCCGCCGCGCTTTGGGCAAGCGCGCCCGCGAGACCGGGCTCGTCTACGAGCACTTCACCAGCACCGCCGAACCGTTGCTCTGGCTGGCGGACATCGCAGGCTGGTGCCACGGTGCCGGCGGCGACTGGGCTCGACGGGCCGCGCCCATGATCGGTTCGGTGATCAGGCTCGACTGGCCGTAGATAGCGCGAAGCGCGGCCGCCGACCGTCCGGAGGGGGACCGCGCTCACTTCCTCGGCTTACGGGCCGAAGCTGAGATCAGGCTAGCAGGAACCCACCCCACAACGCGGCATCACAATCGGGTGAATCGAGGTGAACGTGTGCCGCCCGCCACCTGTGAAGTTGATGAACACCCAGGTCAGGTAGGCTCCGCGAGTACCGCCAGCCCTCCTAGCTTGGAGCAGCCTGTCGTGGCCCGAGTCGTCGTCGACGTCATGCCGAAGCCCGAAATCCTCGACCCGCAAGGACAGGCGGTGGCCAACGCGCTGCCCCGTCTCGGGTTCGACGGAATCACCAGTGTCCGCCAGGGCAAGCACTTCGAGTTGGAGGTCGCCGACGACGTCGACGACGCCACACTCGCCAAGATCGCCGAGACCTTCCTCGCCAACCCGGTCATCGAGGACTGGGTCGTGAGGCGGGTAGAGGCATGAGGGTCGGGGTCATCACGTTCCCCGGCACGCTGGACGACGTCGACGCGGCCCGCGCGGTCGGGTACGCGGGCGGGGAGGCGGTCAAACTCTGGCACGCCGACCACGACCTGAAGGACGTCGACGCGGTCATCGTGCCCGGTGGGTTCTCCTACGGCGACTACCTGCGCTGCGGCGCGATCGCCCGGTTCGCCCCGGTCATGCAGGAAGTGGTCGACGCGGCGAAGAAGGGCATGCCGGTCCTCGGCATCTGCAACGGCTTCCAGATCCTGTGCGAGGCCCACCTGCTGCCCGGCGCGCTCATCCGCAACCACAAGCTGCACTTCGTGTGCCGCGACCAGTGGCTGAAGGTCGAGAACAACGCCACGGCGTGGACGTCCCGCTACGACAACGGCGCGGAGATCCTCGTCCCGCTCAAGTCCGGCGAGGGCGGCTACCAGGCCGACCAGTCCACTTTGGACGAACTCGAGGGCGAGGGTCGCGTGGTCTTCCGCTACGTCGGCGAGAACCCGAACGGCTCGCGCAACGACATCGCCGGCATCACCAGCGCCAACGGCCGCGTCGTCGGCCTGATGCCGCACCCCGAGCACGCGATCGACGCGCTCACCGGGCCCACCGACGACGGGCTCGGCATGTTCCTGTCCCTCGTCGACTCGGTGGTGAAGGCCTGATGACCGTCGACACCGTCAAGAACGCGGAGAGCACGCCCGACCAGGAGCAGCCCTACAAGGAGCTGGGCCTGAAGGACGACGAGTACGCCCGCATCAAGGACATCCTGGGCCGCCGCCCCACGGACGCCGAGCTGGCCATGTACTCGGTGATGTGGAGCGAGCACTGCTCCTACAAGTCGTCCAAGGTGCACCTCAAGTACTTCAGCGACACCACGACCGACGAGATGCGCGAGAAGATGCTCGCGGGCATCGGCGAGAACGCGGGCGTCGTCGACATCGGCGACGGCTGGGCGATCACGTTCAAGGCCGAGAGCCACAACCACCCGTCCTACGTCGAGCCGTACCAGGGCGCGGCGACGGGCGTGGGCGGCATCGTGCGGGACATCCTGGCGATGGGCGCGCGCCCGCTGGCCGTGATGGACCCGCTGCGGTTCGGGCCGGCCGACGCGCCGGACACCCGCCGGGTGCTGCCGGGCATCGTGGCCGGCGTCGGTGGCTACGGCAACTGCCTCGGCCTGCCGAACATCGGCGGCGAGGTCGTGTTCGACGCGACGTACGCGGGAAACCCGCTGGTCAACGCCCTGTGCGTGGGTGCGATGCGGGTCGAGGACCTGCACCTGGCGCACGCCTCGGGCACCGGCAACAAGGTCATCCTGTTCGGCGCGCGGACCGGTCTCGACGGCATCGGCGGCGTGTCCGTGCTGGCGTCCGAGACCTTCGACGACTCGGCGGGCAAGCGCAAGAAGCTGCCGAGCGTGCAGGTGGGCGACCCGTTCACCGAGAAGGTCCTGATCGAGTGCTGCCTGGAGCTGTTCGCCGAGCGCATCGTGGTCGGCATCCAGGACCTTGGCGGCGCGGGCCTGGCGTGCGCGACGTCGGAGCTGGCCAGCGCCGGTGACGGCGGCATGCACGTCTACCTGGACCGGGTGCCGTTGCGCGCCACCGGGATGACGCCGGCGGAGATCCTGTCCAGCGAGTCGCAGGAGCGCATGTGCGCGGTCGTGCGGCCGGAGGACCTGGACGCGTTCATGGCGGTCTGCGCGAAGTGGGACGTCATCGCCACCGAGATCGGCGAGGTCACCGAGGGCGACCGGCTGGTCATCACCTGGCACGACGAGGTCGTGCTGGACGTGCCGCCGCGCACCGTCGCGCACGAGGGTCCGGTGTACAACCGGCCGATCGAGCGCCCGGCCGACCAGGACGCGCTCCAGGCGGACACGCCGGACGGGCTCCCGAAGCCCGCGCGGGAAGAGCTGCTCGACCTGGTCAAGACGATGGCGGCGTCGCCGAACCTGGCGTCGAAGCGGTGGGTCACCCAGCAGTACGACCGCTACGTGCGCGGCGGAACGGTGCTCTCGCAGCCGGCCGACTCGGGCATGATCCGGATCGACGAGACCACCAACCGGGGCGTGGCGCTGTCCACGGACTGCAACGGCCGCTACGCCAAGCTCGACCCGTACGCGGGCGCGCAGCTGGCGCTGGCCGAGGCGTACCGGAACGTGTCGACCACGGGCGCGACGCCGGTGGCGGTCACCAACTGCCTGAACTTCGGCTCGCCCGAGGACCCGGCGGTGATGTGGCAGTTCGAGCAGGCCGTGAAGGGCCTGGCGGACGGGTGCGTCGAGCTGGGCATCCCGGTGACCGGCGGCAACGTCAGCTTCTACAACCAGACCGGTGCCACGGCGATCCTGCCGACGCCGGTCGTCGGCGTGCTGGGCGTGATCGACGACGTCCGCCGCCGGATCCCCACCGGGATCGGCGCCGAGGCGGGCGAGACGCTGCTGCTGCTCGGCGAGACGCACGCGGAGTTCGGCGGCTCGGAGTGGGCGCACGTCGTGCACGGCCACCTGGGCGGCCTGCCGCCGAAGGTGGACCTCCAGCGGGAGAAGCTGCTGGGCGAGGTGCTGGTGGCGGGTTCGCGTGACGGCATGCTGTCCGCCGCGCACGACCTGTCCGACGGCGGTCTGGCGCAGGCGCTCGTGGAGACGTGCCTGATCGGCGAGGTCGGCGCCCGGGTCTTCCTGGAGGCCGACCTGTTCACCGAGCTGTTCAGCGAGTCGACGGGCCGCGTGCTGGTCGCCGTGCCGCGCACGGAGGAGCTGCGGTTCACCGACATGTGCACCGCGCGCGGTCTGCCGTGGCGCAAGGTCGGCGTGGTGGACCCGGAGTCCGACGCGCTGGAGGTCCAGGAGCTGGGTTCGCTGCCGCTGGCCGAGCTGCGCGAGGCCTGGGAGGGCACCCTCCCCGCTCTGTTCGACTGAGTCCGGGGTGGTTGGTCGGGAAGTGCGAACCGGCACTTCCCGACCAACCCGCCGGGAACGTCAGCCGTTGGCCAGGGCCTGGAGACGGTCGTAGGCGCCGTTGAACTGGTTCTGGTCGATCGGCGAGGACGAGTACTGCCAGAACGTGTAGTACCCCCACGCGTAGGGCAGCGTGCCGACGCTGGACGAGTAGCGCGCGATCCACAGCGGGTTCGTCGAGCTGAAGTCGCCGCTCACGCACTGGCTCCACCAGCTGGTGGACGTGTAGATGACCGGCCAGCGGCCGGTGCGGTAGTGGTAGCGGTCGCTGAACGACCGGATCCACGACGTCATGCTCGCCTTGGACAGCCCGTAGCAGGTCGAGCCGTAAGGGTTGTACTCCATGTCCAGCGCGCCGGGCAGGGTCTTCCCGTCACGCGACCAGCCGCCGCCGTTGTTGACGAAGAAGTCGGCCTGGGTCGAGCCGGCGGAGCGGTCCGGCAGCGCGAAGTGGTACGAGCCGCGGATCATGCCGATGTTGTAGGAGCCGTTGTACTGCTGGGCGAAGTACGGGTTGCGGTAGGTGGTGCTCTCGGTGGCCTTGACGTAGGCGAACCGCTTGCCCTGGCCCCACCAGTAGCCCCAGTCGACGTTCCCCTGGTGGCCGCTGACGTCGATGCCGTACACGACGGCCTGGGCGCCGGGGTCGGTGTTGATCACGATCCGCTGGTCGCCGCGTCCTTCGTGCTTGGCGATCTGCGAACCCATGGCGTGGTCCTCGACGACGGGCGCGGCCTGAGCGGTGCCGGCTAAGCCGGGCAGCGCCATGCCGATGGTCGCCAGGAGGATGGTGGCGGAGCGTGCGAGCTTCTTCATGGGTCACTCCTTGAGCCAGTGCAGGGTGTTGACTCGTTGGGCAGTGTGCTGCACCTCTAACCAAATCGCCAAGCTTTATGTGAATTGGTCACGAAAACGGAGCAACCCCGACCGGCCCAGTGCAACTCCACGTCGTCGTACCCGCGCGCTGCCGCCTGCCGTCAGGGTGTCGGTACGTCCAAACGCCCCAGTTCCTCCTCGGACAGCTCCAGGTGCACCGCGTCGGCCGAGTCGGCGATGCTCGCGGGCCGCGACGAGCCGGGGATCGGCACCACCTGCGGCGCCTTGGCCAGCATCCACGCCAGGCACACCTGCTGCGGGCTGACGCCGTGCGCCCGCGCGACCTCGGCGAACGCGGTGAACCGCGCACCCAGCTCACCGGCCGCGCTGATGCCGCCCAGCGGGCTCCACGGCAGGAACGCGATGTCCAGTTCGGCGCACAGCTCCAACTCCGGCTCGCTGGACCGGAAGGCGGGCGAGAACTGGTTCTGCACGCTCGCCAGCCGTCCGCCGAGGATCTCGTCCGCCTGCCGGATCTGCGCCGGGTCGAAGTTCGACACGCCCGCGAGCTTGATCTTGCCCGCGTCCAGCAGCTCGGCCAGCGCGCCGACCGACTCGGCGATCGGGACGGCCGGGTCGGGCCGGTGGAACTGGTACAGGTCGATCGCGTCCACGCCCAGCCGGCGCAACGACGCGTCGCACGCCGCCTTCAGGTACTCCGGGCGCCCGTTCAGGCCCCAGCTGCCGTCGGACGTGCGGGTGTGGCCGCCCTTGGTGGCGACCATGACGCCGTCGACGCCCTTCAGGGCCTCGGCGATCAGCTCCTCGTTGTGCCCGAAGTCGCTGTCGTCGGCCGAGTACGCGTCGGCCGTGTCGATCAGGGTCACGCCCTTGTCGATCGCGGTGCGGATGGTGTCGATCGACCGGGCGCGGTCCGGGCGGCCTTCGAGCGACATCGGCATCGCGCCCAAGCCGATGGCGCTGACCTCGACTCCTCCGATTCGGCGAGTCAGCATCTGGCACTACCTCCGTCTGTGGGCTCCTTGTGCACCACCAGCTTGAGCGGTACCCATTAAGCTGTCCAACAGAAGGACCTGATGCCATTCAGCAGTATGGGTGATGAATCGTGGAGCTCCGCCAGCTTGAGTACTTCGTGGCCGTGGCCGAGGAGTGCCACTTCACCCGCGCCGCCCGGCGCATGCACGTCGCCCAATCGGGGCTCTCCGCGTCGATCCGGGCGCTGGAGGTCGAGCTGGGCGCGCCGCTGTTCGTGCGCAGCACGCGCCAGGTGGAGCTGACCCAGGCCGGCCGGGCTCTGCTGGTCGAGGCACGCCGGGCGCTGGGCACGATCGACGCGGCCCGTGACGCGGTGGCGGCGGTCCAAGGGCTGCTGCGCGGCACGTTGGCCGTCGGCAGCATCCAGTGCCTGCACGCCGTCCACCTGCCCGCCGTGCTGGCCAGGTTCCACGAGCTGCACCCCGGCGTGGAACTCCGGCTGCGCCAGGCCGGTTCCGGTGAGCTGGTCGACCTCGTCCGCGCCGGGCGGCTGGACCTCGCGTTCGTCACGTCCGGCCGGACGGGTGACGACCTGAAGGTGTCCACCCTGTCCAGCGAGCCGCTGGTGCTGGCGTGCGCGCCCGAGCTGCCGCTGGCGGGACGCGAGTCGGTGCGGCTCGCCGAGCTGGCCGGTCAGCCGTTCGTGGACTTCAACCCCGACTGGGGCACCCGCGACGACGTGGACCGCGCGCTCGCCACCGCGGGGGTGGACCGCAAGGTCGCGGTCGAGGTCAACGACGTGCACTCGCTGCTGGACTTCGTCGGCTTCGGCCTCGGTGTCGCGCTGGTGCCCCGGTCGTTCGCCGGCAAGCAGACCCGCGCGGTGTTCGTGGACCTGGTCGACGCCCCGACGGCCGAGACCGCCGTGGTCACCGCGCCGACCGTGAGCGCCGCCGCGTCAGTCCTGCTGGACATGGTCGTCGAGGCGGGCCGGGGCCTGCCCGTCGCCGGTTAGCCGCCAGCCCTGCGGGTCGACCCGGAACGCGGTGCCCGCCAGCACCTCCAGGTCGCCGACCTGCTTCGGCGGTCGCGGCGCGACGTGCAGGAACGTGCCGACCTTCGCGCCCGTGACGTCCACTTCCAGCGTGAACGCGGTGTCCTGGAACGAGATGCCGCCGGCGAACCGGCCGTCCCGGAGGTCCACCCGGCCGTGGAACGTGGCGCCGGAGAACAGCGCGGGCTTGGTCAGCTCGACCTCGCGGAACGCGGTGATCCCGTAGAACTGGGCCCGCCGGGCGACGAGCCGGCCGAACCGGCGGCCCTCCAACCGGAAGTAGAAGAGCTTCGCCGCCGTCAGGTCCAGCTGGTACTGGGTCTCGTCCGGGTCGCTGCCCCACGGCAGCAGGTCCGTGATGAGCCGCTGCGCGGTCATCCGGACCGTCATCTCCTGGTCGTCCTCCGGCTTCACGACGCGCTTCTTGCCGACGTACGCCTGGTCCGGGTCCTCGGGCTTCTCCGTCAGCGACGGGTGGTCGAACGGCCGCCGCAGGTAGGCGCACAGCACGCTCAGCACGGTCTGCTTGTACCTCGGCGTGGTGCCGGCCAGCCCGGCCAGCACGTGCATCGCACCCACCCTGACCTGGTCCGCGTCGTTGCCCAGCAGCTCGATCGCGCGGGCGAAACGCTCGTCGGCGACCTTCTCGCTCTCCAGCCCGAGCCGTTCGCCCTCCAGCTCGTGCCGCGCCTCCTCGGTGCGCCGCCGCCGGTCGTTGAGCCACAGCGCGTACAGCGCGACGATCGCGCCACCGGCCAGCCCGCCGGTCTTGATCGCCTCCGCCTTGGGCTGCTTCGGGTCGACCACGATCAGCACGGCGGTCGTCGCGATCGTCACGAGGATCGCGGCGAGCACGCTCGCGACCAACAACCATCGTCCGCGCACGTCAGCTCCTGACCAGTCCGGCGCCGTCGTCGCGGCGCTCCACCACCCAGCCGTCGGGCAGGACGTTCTCGTGCTCCAGCGACACGTACATGGCGTGCGTGCGCGCCACCGCGGGTTTCCCCAGGTCGAGCTTGACGCCGCCGGTGAACCGGGCGCCCTCGAAGTCGATCGGCTCGGCGAACTCGCAGCCCTCGAAGCTCACCGGCCCGGTGAACCCGACCCCGGCGAACTTGTTCGGGCCGAGGAACCTCGTCGCGCTGTAGTCGGTGTTCTCGTGGCCGGTGAACCGGCTGAACCACGCCTTGCCGTGGAAGACCACGTGGTGCAGGTAGAGCCGGCCGTGGCTCGTGGCGTCGGTGAACCACGCGCCGCCGTGCACGACCGCGTGGTGGAACGAGTTCGACTCCCGGAGGTCCGCCGCGCGCAGGACCAGGTTGCCGACCTGGCGGTGGGAGATGTCGAAGTACTCCAGGTACGCCCGGGTCAGGTCGAGGTCGTAGTGCGGGGTGGTCTCGCCGTCGGCCGGCTTCGCGTCGTCGTGGGGCAGCAGGTCGGCGATCAACCGCTGGGCGGTGAGCCGGACCTCCAGCTCGCGCTCGTCCCCGGTCTTCGGCCCGGCGGAGTCCTCCTCGGCGGAGTCCTCCTCGGCGAACGGCCGCCGCAGGTACGCGCACAGCACGTCGAGCACGGTCTGCGTGTACTCGGGCCGCGACCGGGCCAGGCCGGCCAGGGCGTGCATCGCCCCCACCCGCACCTGCTCGGCGTCGTGCCCGAGCAGTTCAATCGATCGGGCGAACCGTTCGTCGGCGACCCGCGACCGGTCGTGGTCGGCCCGGGCGTCCTCCAGCCGCTGCCGGGCGACCTCGATCTGCTGGCGGGCCACCTCGATCCGCTGCCGCTCCTCGTCGGTGCGCCGCCGCCGGTCGTTCAGCCAGAGCGCGTACAGCGCCACCAGCGCACCGCCCGCGAGCCCGCCGGTCTTGATCGCCTCGTTCTTCGGCGCGGTGGGGTCGACCACGACCAACCAGCCCGCGACCAGCATGAACGCCCCGATGGTGCCGGCCAGCGTCGGCACGAGGAGGCTGCCCTTGCGGAGGTGCTGCACGACCAGCAGCACGACCGCGACCACCACGACGACCGCGCCCGCGATCCACAGGTACCCCACAAGGCGGTCATTCTTCCCGGTGATCACGCTCGGAAGGGCTGATTCGGAACTCGCGGTGACGGGACGGTGTGATAACTCACCGGATTGGCCCATGATGGGCGTGTCACCGCAACGGTGGGACACGAGTGGGGTCGAGGAGAGACAGGTGGACAGCGTGGAGCGGCCGACCTGGGCACCAGGCGACATCGACTTGAGCCGCCCGAGCATCGCGCGGGTCTACGACTACTGGCTGGGTGGCGCGCACAACTTCGCCGTCGACCGGGCCGTGGGCGACAAGGTGCTGGCCGACGTGCCGGTGCTCAAGAGCGTGATCCTCAACCACCGCGCGTTCCTGCGCCGGGCGGTCCGGTTCATGCTGGGGCAGGGCATCCGGCAGTTCCTCGACCTGGGCTCGGGCATCCCCACGGTCGGCAACGTGCACGAGATCGCGCAGGCCGCCGACCCGACCGCCCGCGTGGTGTACGTCGACATGGACCCGGTCGCGGTCGCGCACAGCCGGGCCATCCTCACCGGGAACGAGCTGGTCGGCGTGCTCCAGACCGACGTGCGGGACGCGCGGCAGGTGCTGCAGTCGCCCGAGGTGCAGGGCCTGCTGGACTTCGACCGGCCGATCGGCGTGCTGATGGTCGCGCTGCTGCACTTCGTGCCGGACTCCGAGGACCCGAACGGCATGGTCGCCGACTACCGCGACGCCCTCCCGCCCGGCAGCCACCTGGCCATCTCGCACGCCGGGTACGAGGAAGGCGAGTGGAATCCCGCCTGGGACGACGCGAAGACGACGTACAACCGCGGCGTCAGCGAGATGCGGTACCGCAAGAAGCGCGAGGTCGAGGACCTGTTCGACGGGTTCGGCCTGGTGGAGCCCGGTGTGGCGCGGCTGCCGCTGTGGCATCCCGAGTCGCCGGACGACGTGGACGAGGGCGCCGCGCACTTCCTCGGCTTCGGCGGCGTCGGGCGGAGGCCGTGATGGCCGGCTTGAACGGGAACGTCGCTGTCGACCCCGGTCGGCGACCGGCCGTATCCTCTCGGTTGTGGCGGTAGGCCGGCGGACATGACGGAACAGGTTGACCATCGGGTGGCAGCACCGGGCCGATCGAACCTCGACCCCGCCGTACTGGCCGGGGCGGAGGCCTTCGCCCGCACCTGGGCCACCGCGGTGATCGGCAGCAGCTACGTTCCGATGACCAGGGCCGAGGTCGCCGACCACCTCCAGGCGTTGACCGAGGTGCTGGTGCACGCGCTGCACGCCACCCCGTTCCGCACCGCGCCCGGGTACGAGATCGGCGCACGGCTGGTCGAGGCGCACTTCACCGGCACGGACACGCTCGGCCGCACCGTCCAGCTGCTCGGCGACGACCTGCTGGGCGAGCTGGGCATCCGGCCGGACGAGCTGATGCGGTCCCGGCTGGCGGCGTTGCAGGGCGCGTTGGCCGCCGGATACGCGCGTGCGCTGCGCGAACGGACGTTGGCCGAGCAGGAGGCGATCCGGGCGGCCGTGCTCGACGCCCGCGACCAGGCCGAAGCCGCTCTGCGCGCGTCCGAGGCGCGGTTCCGGGCGATGTTCACCGAGGCCGCGATCGGCATCGGTATCGCCGACATCGAGGGCCGCATCCTCGACGTGAACCAGGCGTTGCAGGACATGCTCGGGTTCAGCGTCGAGGAGATGCGGCAGTACAACATCCGCGACCTGATGCACCCGGAGGACGGCGGCAGCGTCTGGCGGCTGTACGACCAGCTCACCGCGGGCGAGTGCGACCACTACCGGGCCGAGAAGCGGTTCCGCCGGGCCGACGGCGAGCAGGTGTGGACGCACCTGACCCTGTCGCTGGTGCGCGACGACCACGGCGAGCCGCAGTACCAGGTGGCGATGATCGAGGACGTCACCGACCGCCACCTGCTGCAGAACCGGCTGCGCTACCAGGCGTTGCACGACCCGCTGACCGGCCTGCCGAACCGGGCGCTGTTCCTGGAACGCCTCGGCCGCGTGTTCAACAACAAGGCGCGCCACCGCGCCGGCCTGTGCTACCTGGACCTCGACGGGTTCAAGGTGATCAACGACAGCCTCGGCCACGACATCGGCGACCAGCTGCTGGTCGAGGTCGGCCGGCGGCTGGACCACTCGGTGTCCGGTGAGGGCAAGCTGGTCGCGCGGATGGGCGGCGACGAGTTCGTCATCCTGGTGGAGGGCTCGAAGAACACCCAGGACATCGTCGACGTCGCCGACCGGGTGCTGCGCGAGCTGGAGTCGCCGATCCGGATCGGCGGGCACGAGCTGACCGTGTCGGCGTCGATCGGCATCGTGGAGCGCTCGCTGTCCGGCACCACCGCGGCCGACCTGATGCGCGACGCGGACATCACGCTGTACTGGGCGAAGGCGGACGGCAAGTCCCGCTGGGCGCTCTACAACCCGGAGCGCAACGCCAAGGAGGTCGCCCGGTTCACGCTGTCCGCGACGATGCCGGCGGCGTTGGAGCGGGACGAGTTCTACGTGGACTACCAGCCTCTGGTGCGGCTGGAGGACAGCACGGTCGTGGGTGTGGAAGCGCTGGTGCGCTGGCAGCACCCGGAGTTCGGGCGGCTCGCGCCGGACCGGTTCATCGAGCTGGCCGAGGAGACCGGGCTGATCGTCCCCCTCGGGCGGTGGGTGCTGCGGCGGGCGTGCGAGCAGGCGCGGCGGTGGCGGGCCGAGTTCGGCGAGTCGGCGCCGTTCGTCAGCGTGAACCTGGCGGTGCGCCAGTCCCGCGACCCGGAGCTGGTGCGCGACGTGAAGCGGATCCTGGACGAGTGCGCGCTGCCGCCCCACCAGCTGCAGCTCGAACTGACCGAGAGCGCGATCATGGGCACCGCCGACGAGCCGCTGGAGGCGCTGCGGGCGTTGTCGGACATGGGCGTCCGGATCGCGATCGACGACTTCGGCACCGGCTACTCGAACCTGGCGTACCTGAAGCACCTGCCGGTGCACGAGCTGAAGATCGCGGGCTCGTTCATGGAAGGGCTGCGCGCGGCGGACGAAGAGGACGCGGTGGACGTCCAGATCGTGTCCACGCTGGTGCAGCTGGCCCACGCGTTGCAGCTCGGCGTCACCGCGGAGGGCGTGGAGACGCCGGCGCAGGCCAAGCGCCTGCACCGGATCGGCTGCGACACCGGCCAGGGCTGGTTCTTCGCCAAGCCCATGAAGCCGGAGTCGATCGACGAGCTGCTGCGCCGTTGACCGGGTCGCCGTGCCGTCGAACGCGGGTCAGGTCAGGTCCACGACCACCTTCACGTCGTCCTTCTCCTTCGCCAGCGCGTCGGTGAACCGGTCCAGCGGCACGCGCCGGGTGATCAGGCCGTTCAGCCACGGCCGGCTGGCGTCGGACAGCGCCTCGGCCGCCGCGACGTAGTCGGGCAGGCCCGCGTTGACCGTGCCGACGACCGCCTTGTTGCCCAGCACCATCCCGTCGAACACGCTCGGGTCCAGCGGCACGGGGTCGTGCTCGCCCGAGATGCCCGCCAGCACCGTGACGGACGCCCGCCGCGCGCACTCCCAGATCAGCCGGGCCACCCCCGTGCACTCGATGGCCACGTCGACGTCGGCCTTCACGTCCGCCAGGTCCGAGTAGTACGTCGCGCCCAACGTGGTGACCAGGTCCGGTTTGCGGCCCTCGGTGACCCGGTCGACCACGTGCACCTCCAGGCCGCGCTGCACGCCCAGCAACGCCGCCAGCAGCCCGATCGGCCCGGCGCCGGTGATCAACGCCGAGCGCACCGGCAGGTGGGACCGCTCGGCGACCGCCGACGCCTGCGCCCACGCCTTGGCCACCACGGACGCGGGCTCGGTCAGCACACCGGCGTCACCGAGCGTCGGGTCGAGCTTCACCGCGAACTTCGGCGGCACGGTCCAGCGCTGCATCCCGTAGCCGTCGATCTCCTTGATGCCGCGCTCGGTGTACTTGCCGTTGCGGCAGAAGTCCCACGCGTCGACGGCGCACGCCGGGCACGGCTCCGGGTCCGGCCGGCGCACCACACCGGCGACCAGGTCACCGGGCGCGAAGTCCGGCGTCGGGCTGCTGATCACCCGGCCCAGCGACTCGTGGAACGGCACGATGGCGTCCCTGCCGGGCGGCAGCCACCCGAAACCGTCCCGGATGATCTCCACGTCGGTGCCGCACATGCCCACCAGCAGGCCCTCGACCAGCAGTTCGTCCGGGCGGTCCGGATCGTCGCGGTCGACCACCCGGCTCGCCTCCGGCTTGCCCGGCACGACCTCCGCCGCCCTCACGCCGCACCGCCCCGGTGCCGCTCGTCACGGGTGTGCCCGCCGAACAGCACGGCCGCGCTGTTCACCAGCGCCAGGTGGCTGAACGCCTGAGGGAAGTTGCCGCACATCCGCCCGGTCCCCGCGTCGTACTCCTCGGCCAACAGCCCCACGTCGTTGCACAGGTCCACCAGCCGGTCGTACATCGCCACCGCCTCCTCGCGCCGCCCGGCCAACGCGAGCGCGTCGACGTACCAGAACGAGCACGCCAGGAAGCTTCCCTCCACACCGGCCAATCCGTCCACTTCGGACTCGCCGACCTCCGTCTCGTACCGGTCGACCAGGTCGCCCCGCTTGAGCACACCGGCGATCGCGTCCAGCGTGCCGAGCACCCGCGGGTCGTCACCGGGCAGGAAGCCCACCGCCGGGATCAGCAACGTGGCCGCGTCCAGCGCCGTCCCGCCGTAGTACTGGGTGAACGCGCCCAGCGAGGCGTTCCAGCCCTTCGCCAGCACCTCGGCGTGCACCGCCTCGCGCAGCTCGCGCCACCGGTCCACCGGGCCGGGCAGGTCGAACTCCTCCACCGCCCGCACCGCCCGGTCGAACGCCACCCACAACATCACCCGGGAGTGGGTGAAGTGCCGGTCCGGCCCGCGCACCTCCCACAACCCCTTGTCGGGCTGCTCCCACACCTTCTCCAGGTGCCGCATCATGCCGCGCTGCATCGCCCACGAGTCCGGCGTCTCGCCCAGCCCGCGCTCCCGCGCCAGGTGCAGGGCGTCCATGACCTCGCCGTACACGTCCAGCTGCAACTGCCGGTAGGCCGCGTTGCCGACCCGCACCGGCTTCGCGCCCCGGTACCCCGGCAGCCAGTCGACCTCCCACTCGACCAGGTGCCGCTCACCGCCGATCCCGTACATGATCTGGAGGTCCGCCGGATCGCCCGCCACGGCGCGCACCAGCCACCTCCGCCACGCCGCGGCCTCGTCCGTGCAGCCGAAGTTGTCCAGCGCCAGCAGGGTGAACGTCGCGTCGCGCAGCCAGCAGTACCGGTAGTCCCAGTTGCGCTCACCGCCGAACGTCTCCGGCAGCGACGTCGTCGGCGCGGCCACGATCCCGCCCGTCGGCGCGTACGACAGGCCCTTCAACGTGATCAGCGACCGGCGCACGACGTCCGCGTGCGGCCCGTCGTACCCGATCTTCGACGACCAGGCCAGCCAGAACGCCTCGGACCGCGCCACCTCGGCCACCGCGTCCACCGGCGCGGGCGGCTCGTCCGGCGAGTAGGCGAACTCCATCACCCACGACAGCCGCTGGCCCGCGGAGACGGTGAACACCGCCTCGTGCGCCCGCCGGCCCTGCACCCGGAACGGCAGCCGGTCGCCGTACAGCGCCACCGCCGACGGCCCGGCGAGCGCGACGATGCACTCCTGCCCGTCCCGCTCACCTCGTCGCACCCACGGCACCGAGTCGGCGTAGGCGAACCGCAGCACCCACCGCAACGTCATCTCGACCTGCCCGGACACGCCCTCCACGACCCGCACCACGCGCGTGTCGGCGTCCCAGTGCTCCTGTTCGGGGGGCATGGTGTCGATCAGCCGCACCACGCCGTCGACGGTCTCGAACTCGGTCTCCAGCACCAGGCTGCCGTCCCGGTAGGACCGCCGCACCGACACCACCTCGCCCGTCGGCGCGATCCGCCAGTGCCCGTCGTCCTCGGTGCCCAGCAACCGCGAGAAGCAGGACGGCGAGTCGAATCGCGGCATGCACAGCCAGTCGATCGACCCGTCCAACCCCACCAGAGCCGCCGTCCGCAGATCCGACAGCAGCGCGTAGTCCTCGATCCGTCCCGGTCCGGTGTCTCCCACCCGTCGAGGCTACGGTTCCGGGCACCGTCCCGGCAGCGTGAACGGCCGGTGGTGCGGGTTACGGGTCGGTTCCTCCGCAATGCGCCTTACGGGTGACCCCGATCCGATACGTTGGGGCACATGCGCCGTGTCGTGCCGCTCATCGCCGCTCTGGCCCTGCTCGGGGGCTGTTCGCAGACCACTGGCGGGTCCGCGACCCCCGGCGGCTCGGATTCCACGCCCACCGAGCAGACGTCGGGCTCGGCCAAGCCGACGTCGGCCGCGAAAGAGCCGGCGAAGCGGCCGAAGACGGTGAACATCGCCGACATCGACCCGTGCAGCCTGCTGACCGACGCGCAGCGCGCCGAGTTCGGCCTCGACCGCCCGCCCAGGCAGAGCGAAGAGGTGCCGGGCCAGAACGGCTGCACGATCAGCCGTGAAGACCGCAAGTACTTCGCCGGCGTCACGGCGGACACCACGGCGGGCATCGACGACTACGCCAAGGCCGCCGGCAAGGTGACCAAGCTGGAGGTCGGCGGGTTCCCCGCGCTGATGGTCGAGGCGACCACCCAGCTGGGGCTCAGCTGTTCCATCGCGGTGGACGTCTCGGACGGCCAGGTGCTGGACGTGAGCGCCAACAGCGTCAACGAGACGGACCTGCCGGGCCTGTGCCAGATCGTCCAGCCGATCGCGGCGGCCGTCGTGACCAACCTGGACAAGTAGAACCAGGTCGTTGTCGGGAACCGACGACCGTTGTCGGACATCAGAGCTAAAGTCGTCCCAAATACACACGCTGGGGTTCGTGCAGCACTGAGGAGGGGTGTGCCGTGTTCATCGCGGATGGTGGTGGCGGAGGATCGACGCCGACGATGCTGCCCGATTACAGCGGAGCGCAGCGCAAGTTGAGCGTCGAGCCCTCGGCGATCCCGGACGCGCGCAAGGTGTTCTCGGACGCGCTGGACCGCCTCGAAGAGAAGCTGCGGCCGGCGCTGCACCAGCTCAAGGCCCGACCGTGGGCCGGCGACCCGGTGAGTTCGGAGACCGCCGAGCGGTTCAACCAGGACACGTTCGAAGCAGGCGACTCGGCCGCCCTGGCTGCCCTCATCGCCTACCGCGACCAGCTCAAGGGCGTGGTCGACCAGCTCACCGCCATCGAAGCCGACTACCGGCGCGTCGAAGGCGACAACACCGCGTCCTGGGGACGCGTCAACAACGGCTGACCTGCTGACCTACGCACCCGAGGGGGGCGAGCACTATGGGTGACCACCGCTGGCGCGGGTATGCCCACCCCGATCTGCACCGCATGATCAACGAAGGTCCGGGCGTTGCGGCGTCCCGGCCGCTGGAGGACTCCTGGAAGGGGTTGTCCGAGGCCCTGAGCGAGATCGACGCGTCGATCCAGGCGGGGCTGGGCAAGCTCGGCGCGAGCTGGGAGGGCGAGACCTCCGACACCGCCCAGGCCTCGCTGTCGCCGCTCGCCGCGTGGGCCGAGGACGCCCAGCGGAGCTCGGGCACGATGGAGACGTCCGCCCAGTTGCAGGGCGACTACATCGCGAACGCCCGCAAGGAGATGCCGGAGCCGCTGCCGGTGACGACCGAGGCGCCGTCCGTCGGCGACAAGATCCTCGGCGGGCTGACCGGCCCGGTCGGCATGATGCACGTCATCCAGCAGCAGCAGGACCACGAGCGGCAGGAAGCGGCGCAGGACAACGCCGAGGCCAAGGCCGTCGAGGTGATGAACAACTACCAGTCCAGCAGCGAGTGGAACGCCGACACGCTGGGCAAGTTCGTCCCGCCGCCGAAGGTCGTGATCGACACCCCGCCGCCGGCGGGCGCGGGCGAGTACAACAACACGAGCGCGAACTACAACAGCACGCCGACGTGGACGCCGCCGAGCGACAAGGGCGGCACCACGAGCACGTCGTGGGCGCCCCCGCCGACCGGCACGCCCGTCGCACCGGTCAACCAGATCGGCACCGGCGGCACCACCCACACCTCGTGGGTCGCGCCGCCGACCGGTCTGCCGACGACGCCTCCGCCGCCGCTCACCCCGCCGGTGAACCAGCCCGTCCCCACGCCCAAGCCGCCGATGCTCCCGCCCCCGCTCTGGACCCAGCCGCGGCCCCCGGGCGGCGGCCAGCAGGTTCCGCCGCGGGGTCCGACCGTGCCCGGCCAGGGACCGCGTCCCGGCCTGCCGACCGGTCGCGGGCCCGGTATGCCGGGCATGCCCGGTGGCCCCGGCGGTCCCAACGGCCCGGGCGGGATGCGCGGCGGTATGCCGGGTATGCCCGTAATGCCCGGTGGTCCTGGTGGTCCCGGCGGTAGCAACCCGGCCGGTGTGCCCGGTCGCGGTGGCATGCCGGGTGCCGGCGGGTTCGGTCCCGGCGCGGGTGGCCCCGGTGCCGCCGGTCGTCCGGGTGCGGGCGGCGCGGGCATGGCCGGTGGCGCGGCCGGCGCCCAGGGCGGCAACGGCGAGGACGACATCGAGCACAAGGCAGCCGACTACCTGGTCGAGACGAACGACGTGTTCGGCGACGACCGGCTCGTCGCGCCGCCGGTGATCGGCGAAGCGCCGCAGCAGTGATCGTCCGGTGCACGGGCTCGCGTCGATTCCGGCGCGGGCCCGTTGTCCGGTGTTCAGGGGACGGGGATATCGGGTGACGTATTTCGGGGGGCCCGCCGAGCGGGAGCCGATCGAGCTCGCCGCCGAGGAGTTCGACGTGCTCTGGGAGCGCCTGGACCTGGGGCAGATGCCGCTGGTCATCAAGGTGCCGTCACCGGGCAAGACCCACCAGGAGCGCGCCGACCTGGAGCGACGGGTGTGGGCGAACATCGGTGCGCGGGGGCTCGGCGGACCGACCGGCCTGCACCCCGAGCTGGACTACCTGCTGCGGCTGTTCTCCCGGCCCGAGCGCGAGGTCGACGGTCGCGTGTGGATCGGCAAGAGCGTGCGGGTGCTGGGCGTGGCGAACGGCGACTTCGGTGCGGTGGCCACGTTGACGGAGAACCGGCTCACGTTCCAGCGCGCCGCGGGCGGCGGCCTGCCGTCGGCCGTGCTGGGCGCGCTGCCCGCGCACCCCGCCGGTTCCGGGCACTCGGTGACGATGCCCAGCGCCGACCTCGAGGCGGCGGTCAAGAAGTCCGACGGTTCGCCGAAGAGCCTGGAGAAGTCGTTGCGGGAGTACGGCGTGCGGCAGGAGGACGCCGTCACGCTGGTGAAGATGTTCACCGGGCTCGTGCACACGGGGAACTTCGGCGCGGCGGCCCGGGACAAGTACGGCAAGCGGTGCCGGCCGGACCGCGTGGTCGCGTTCTTCGACACGGAGGAAGGACGCTACCTCCAGCAGCGGCGTGCGTCGAACGGCTCGGAGCCGTGGAGCACGTTCACCCCGACCGATTCCCGGCGGCTGGTGCACCAGCTGGAGGAACTGCTCGGCGAAGCCGTGCGCTCCGCGCAGATCTGACCCCTCTGTCCACTGTGGACAGTGGCGGTCGGGCGTTAACCTGAGCGGGTGCCGTCCAAACCCGTAGACCCCCACGAGATGCGCGCCGCCGTCGAGGCCGTGCTGCCCTGGCTCGCCGGCGAGTCGGACCAGCCGTCCCGCCCGGCACTCGCCGCGGCCGTGCGGCTGACCCTGCGGACGCTGGAGCAGATCGCACCGGGCCGCAGCGTGGAGGTGAGGGTCCCCCCGTTCGCCGCCGTGCAGTGCGTGGCAGGGCCCCGCCACACCCGTGGCACGCCACCGAACGTGATCGAAACCGACCCGCGCACGTGGCTGGAACTGGCCGTGGGTCGGCTGGCGTGGACGGCAGCCGTCGATGCGGCCAGGGTCACCGCGTCCGGCAGCCGGGCCGATCTCTCAACCCTCCTCCCGGTCCTCCGCTTCTAGCTAAGCTCGATCGCGTGAAGGTGCTCAAGGCGTGTGCCGTGGTCCTCGCGGTCGGAACCGTCCTCGCCGGTTGCGGCAGCAGCGAGTGGTCGGGCGAGATCCGGTTCAAGGTCGTCCGCGTGAATCCGGCCTACGAGTCGATGGGCGAGACCAAGCCGCCGTACGTGAACCTGGAAATCGACCAGGATCAGGTGGACTCGATCGAGCAGATCACCAAGAACGCCGCCGACCTCGATCAATTCCCCGAGGGGATCAAGGTCGGCGACCTCGTGGTGTGCTCCGTGCGCCAGTCGGACAAGAGCGGCTTCGACCAGGAAGGCGTCCAGACCGACGTCGGTCCGTGCCGAGCGGCCTGACTGCCGGAAGCCGGCTTCGGCTGATCCCCATCTGGTTAAGCTCGATCGCGTGAAGGTGCTCAAGGCGTGTGCCGTGGTCCTCGCGGTCGGAACCGTCCTCGTCGGTTGCGGTGGCAGCGAGTGGTCCGGTCAGGTCCGGTTCAAGGTCACCGAGGTCAAGCCGGACGAGACCCTCGTTTCCGGTGCGACATGGCCCGGCCGGGTGTCCCTGGACTTGGACCAGGAACAACCGGCCGATGCCGCGCCGATCACCGCCGCCTGGGCGAAGCTCACCGACGTCCCGTCCGGCACCGCCATCGGCGACGTGCTGGTCTGCACCGTGAACGAGCGCGACGACAGCAAATTCGACGATGCCGAACCGGTGCGGGAGATCGGTCCGTGCCAGAAGCCGTGAGCCGCTAGAACCAGGACCCGACGGTGCTGTCCCACACGTCGCCGGCGCCCTCCCACACGTCCCGCCCGAACTCGGTCACGTCACCGACGGCCCCGACGACCACGTCGCCGGCGTCGTTGAGGACTTCCTTGCCCGTGTTGAGCAGCCCGGTGCCCGCGTCGGACCAGTTGCCGTTCCACGCGTCCCGACCGGCGTTGTAGAGCCCGGTGCCCGCGTCGACCGCCAGGTCCGCCGCGCCGACGGCCGTGCCGCTGACGAGGTCGACCGCCGGGCCGACGACCGGGATGTTCGAGCCGGGCAGCGACGGGCCGAGCGGGTTCTCGTCCCAGCCCTGTTCGGTCACGGAAGCACCGTCGCCGGTCGCGATCCGGGCCAGGTTCTGCACCGACTCCGAGCCCGGTGCGTAGTACTGCGAGTGCGCACCCAGCAGGGAGGTTCCGTCGGTGGTACCGAATGTTCTGGCACCGAACCGGTCGTCGTACGGGCCGGTCGAAGAGCCGTCCTCGGTGAACCAGTCCGAACTCGTGCCCTGCACGACCGGGTCGTGCTCGGTGGCGCCGACGTACACGTGACCGGGGCCGGCCGAGAGCTGGTCGACGTTCGACGCGCCGACACCCGGTGAGCCGACGAACGCGATGTCGTCCGCCGCCAGGCCGTTCATGCCCGCGTAGCCCACAGTCGTGGAGCCGTAGGAGTGGCCGATCACGGTCACGTGCGGGTCGTTGCCCGCCGCCTCTGCGGCGGCGCGGTAGCCGTTGACGTCGGCGACGAGGTTCGCGCCGCCCTCACGTGCCTGCGCCGGGTTGTCGACCTCGCCGATGGCCCAACCGGGTGCGTCGTAGCCGAGCCACTGGATGGTGGCGTTGCCGTCGGCGCCCATCGCGTCACGGAGGTTCGCTGCCTGGGAGACGGAGAAGCTGTCGAGCGTCGAGCCGGTGCCGGGAACCGCGATCGCGAGGTTGTTCGCCGTGTCCGGGTTGCCGTATGCGATGGCCGTCGCACCATCACCGCGCGGACCGTACGGATCCCAGGCCAGGATCCGGACGTCCGGCCTGCCTTCGGCGTTGAGCCAGCCCTTGTCCTTGGCCAGCTGTTCCGCGTTGTCGATGCTCTTCTGCACCTTCTCGGCGTTCTCCGCCTTGGTGGCCGCCTCCTGGCGCTGCTCGCTGAGCGACGCGTACTGCGAGTCGTTCATGAGCTTGGTCATGTCGTCGGAGTTCTCGGGGTCGAGCCCCAACTCCTCCGCGCGCGCGGCCATCTGCGCATCCAGCTGATCGCGCTGCTCGCCGAATCGCTGGGCATCGTCCACGATCCGGGCCCGGTTGGCCTGGTCGAGGACTTCGGACGGGAGGCCGCGGAGTTGGCCCAGTTCCTGGAAGTTGGTGCGCAGCAGTTCCGCCTGCTGCTCCGGCGTCAACGACTTCCACCACGCGGCGACCTGCTTGGGGTCGGTACCCGGCGCCGGCACGGTGGCGTTGGTGCGGGTGGCGGCGACGGCGGTGCTCCAGCCGGCGTCCTTGCCCGCCGTCTCCTCGAAGCCGGGCCGGACGGTGGTGAGCGCGCTCGCGTACGACCGCAGCACACCTTCGTAGCTGCTCTTGACGGTGTTCAGCTGCTGGTTGACCCGGTTGGCCAGGTCACGGGTCTGCGCCTCGTCCAACGCGGGCGAGCGACCACGCCAGAAGTCGATCAGCTGGTCCGCGCTGCCGCGCATCTGCGTGTACGCACGGGAAGCGGCCTGGACGATGTCCGCGCCCGCACCGAGCCGTTCACCGGCCACGGTCGCGGACTTCACGGACAGCTCGGCACGGGCGCCGAAACTGGTCGCCGTGTCGCCCTGCCAGCTGGACGTCGCCGTGGTGCCACCGCTCGACACGGCATCGCCCGCGCGGCTGACGGCGCTCATCGCACCGGTGATGGGGTCGGAGGCGGCGGCGACCCGGCCGGCGTCGCCCGCGGCCAGTTGGCCGTACAGGACCTCGGGGTCGGTGTAGCTCACGCCATGCCCCCTTCGATGCCGCGGAACGAGCTGGTCGAGTCGTCGTCGGCGCGCTGGTAGGTGTCGGCGTTCTCGTTGAGCCCGTCGCCGGCGTCGCGGTACCAGGCGCTGCCACGGCGCAGGTCGTCCGACTGCTCACCGGACCACTTGGCCAGCGCGTCGACGAACTCCGCCGCCGCGGGCACCTGCCCCAGCGCGTCGGCGTCCAGCCTGAGCATCGAGATCAGCTCAGCACCGTCCCCTGCCGCGTCCGCGCCGTCGTGGAACTGCTTCGACGCCGCCCGCAACGTCTCTGGTTGCACACCGAACACGATTTCCCACCCTCCGTGCCGCTAGCCGCTCCGAGTGCGACGCGCGTTCACCCTCTTCGGTTCCCTCGCCCCACCGGCCAAAAGGGTCGATTTTCTCCCCCCTTGGTGATCACTCGAAGGGGATCTTGCCGGCGTCGAACGCCAGTTCGACCATTGACACATGACAACCGCGGCCTTCACGCCGGAAATCGTGCCCATCCCGGCCCTCCGCCGACCCGTCGTCTGGGCCCTCGACCTCCTGATCCGGATGCTGAGCCGGTCGACACCCCGTGCGCGCCACCGCATGCCGTCGCCGGTCAAACTCCGCTTGCAGCAATGGAAGTGCCGCGTCGTCGGCCTCCCCTTCCGGCCACAGCGACACCGGTGGCCGATCATCCCGACCCCGCCCCGGACACCCATGCCCGACCCGCCGCGCCTCGTCGGCTGGAACGCCTTCCGCACGGTGACCCGAACGGCCCAGTGCGACGTCTTCGAGGAATTCACCAACAACGTCCACGTCAACCGACTGGCACCAGCCGCCTACGCCGCCTTCGACTGGCCCGTCAGCCGGCAGCCGGCGACCGGCCGGCCCTACGCGAGTCGGCGCGCGAAGATGATCGCGGACGGTTTGGCCTCGTCCGGGTCGAGCAGCGTCTGGGCCTCCACGGCGAACCCGGCGTCGCGCAGCCACGCGCTCACCGGTTCGGGCCGGCGGCGGTGAACGTGGACGTTCATCGGGAGGCCGCCGTAGCCCTCCGTCTTCAGGTTCGACCCGTCGCCGACGTGGAACCCGAGCAGCAGCGGCCCGCCGGGACGCAGCGCGCGCCGGAAGTGCCCGAGCGCCGTCGGGACCTCGTCGTCCGGCACGTGGATCAACGACCACCACGCGAGCAGGCCCGCCACCGATTCGTCGGCGAGGTCCAGGTCCGTCATCGAACCGACCTCGAACCGCAGGTCGGGGTGGTCACGCCGAGCCGCCGCGATCATCCCCGGCGACAGGTCGATGCCGAAGGCGTCAACCCCCAGCCCGCGCAGGTGCGCGGTGACGTGCCCGGGACCGCAGCCCACGTCCGCCACCGGCCCACCACCGGCCGCCTCCACCACCTCGGCGAACAACGCCAGGGCCGACCTCAGGTGCGGGTACCGGCCCAGGCCGTCGCGCAGCATGTCGGCATAGCTGTCCGCGACCGTGTCGTAGGACGTTCGGGTGTCGGCCAACCAGCCATCCACGCTCATGGCCGACACCGTATCCGCCGATCACCGCCTCCGAGCGAGGCCTTCGATCACGGCCTTCGATCACGGCCCGGGACGCGCCCCGACCTCACACCCGGCCGACGATCAGGCCGGACTGGTCGTCCAGCACGTCGACCCGCACCGCGTCACCGTCCCGCACGTCACCGGCCAGCAACTCCTTCGCGAGCTGATCACCGATCGACGACTGCACCAGCCGCCGCAACGGCCGCGCCCCGTACACCGGGTCGAACCCGTTCAACGCCAACCACTCGCGCGCCGCCGGGGTGACCTCCAGGGTCAGCCTGCGCTGCGCCAGGCGGCGGGCGAGGCGCTCGACCTGGATCTCCACGATCGACGTCAACTCCTCGGTGGCCAGCGAGCGGAACACCACCACGTCGTCCAGCCGGTTCAGGAACTCCGGCTTGAAGTGGGTCCGGACCACCGACATCACCGCGTCGACGCGCTGCCGCTCGTCCAGGTTGGCGTCCGCTATGGCGTGCGACCCGAGGTTCGACGTCAGCACCAGGATCGTGTTGCGGAAGTCGACCGTGCGGCCCTGGCCGTCGGTGAGCCTGCCGTCGTCCAACACCTGGAGCAGCACGTCGAACACGTCCGGGTGGGCCTTCTCGACCTCGTCCAGCAGCACCACCGAGTACGGGCGGCGGCGCACCGACTCGGTCAGCTGACCGCCCTGGTCGTACCCGACGTAACCGGGGGGCGCGCCGACGAGCCGGGCCACCGAGTGCTTCTCGGAGTACTCGCTCATGTCGATCCGGATCATCGCCCGCTCGTCGTCGAACAGGAACTCCGCCAGCGCCTTGGCCAGCTCCGTCTTGCCGACGCCCGTCGGGCCGAGGAACAGGAACGAGCCGGTCGGCCGGTCCGGGTCCGCCACGCCCGCGCGCGTCCGCCGGACCGCGTCCGACACCACCCGCACCGCCTCGGCCTGGCCGACCACGCGCTTGGCCAGCTCGTCCTCCATGCGCAGCAGCTTCGCCGTCTCGCCTTCCAGCAGCCGGCCCGCCGGGATGCCCGTCCACGCGGAGACCACGTCGGCCACGTCGTCCGGGCCGACCTCCTCCTTCAGCATCACGGCGGCGTCCTGCGTGGTGCGGGTGGCCGCCTCCAGCTCCTTCTCCAACGCCGGGATGCGCCCGTACCGCAGCTCGGCGGCCCGGCCGAGGTCACCGTCCCGCTCGGCCCGCTCCGACTCGCCGCGCAGCTGCTCCAACTGCTCCTTCAGGTCGCGGACCTTCTCGATCGAGCCCTTCTCGTTCTGCCAGCGCGCGGTCAGGCCGGCCAGCGTCTCGCGCTGCTCGGCCAGCTCGGCGCGCAGCGCGGCGAGGCGTTCCACCGAGGCCGCGTCCGACTCCTTGGCCAGCGCCATCTCCTCGATCTCCAGCCGGCGCACCGCGCGTTCGACCTCGTCGATCTCGACCGGCCGGGAGTCGATCTCCATGCGCAGCCGGGACGCCGACTCGTCCACCAGGTCGATCGCCTTGTCCGGGAGGAAGCGGGCGGTGATGTACCGGTCGGAGAGGGTGGCGGCGGCGACCAGGGCGGCGTCGGTGATGCGCACGCCGTGGTGCACCTCGTACCGGTCCTTCAGGCCGCGGAGGATGCCGATGGTGTCCTCGACGGACGGCTCGCCGACGAAGACCTGCTGGAAGCGGCGCTCCAGGGCGGCGTCCTTCTCGATGTGCTCGCGGTACTCGTCCAACGTGGTCGCGCCGACCATCCGCAGCTCGCCGCGGGCCAGCATCGGCTTGATCATGTTGCCCGCGTCCATCGCGGACTCGCCGGTCGCGCCCGCGCCGACGATCGTGTGCAGCTCGTCGATGAACGTGACGACCTGGCCGGCCGAGTCGGTGATCTCCTTCAGCACGGCCTTCAGGCGTTCCTCGAACTCGCCCCGGTACTTCGCGCCCGCCACCATCGAGCCGAGGTCCAGCGCGACGACCTTCTTGCCGCGAAGGCTCTCGGGCACGTCGCCCGCGATGATCCGCTGGGCCAGGCCCTCGACGATGGCGGTCTTGCCGACGCCGGGCTCGCCGATCAGCACGGGGTTGTTCTTCGTGCGGCGGGAGAGGACCTGCACGACGCGGCGGATCTCGGTGTTCCGGCCGATGACCGGGTCCAGTTCGCCCTTGCGGGCGCGTTCGGTCAGGTCGACGCCGTACTTCTCCAGCGCCTTGTAGGTGCTCT
The DNA here is from genome assembly GCF_000716595.1 of Saccharothrix sp. NRRL B-16314. Lineage (GTDB taxonomy): Bacteria > Actinomycetota > Actinomycetes > Mycobacteriales > Pseudonocardiaceae > Actinosynnema. Next base: position 436,336 of record NZ_JNXC01000001.1, on the reverse strand, counting down.
CCGGGTCGGGGCTGGTGACCCGCGCCGAGCCGCGGACCTTGCCGAACGCCTCCTTGAGGGATTCGGGGGTCGCGCCGTGGCGGCGCAGCAGGTCGGCGATCTGACCGCCGTGGTGGGAGAGGCCGACGAGCAGGTGCTCGGTGGACACGTACTCGTCACCCATCTCGGTGGCGAGTTCCTGCGCCTTGCCCAGCACCCGGGCCGCGTCGCGGGAGAACTGGGGCGCGGACACGGAGGACCCGCTGGCCGCGGGCAGGCCCCTGGCGATCTGGTCCAGTTCCTTGTGCACCTGGGTCGGGTCCGCGCCGACGGCGGACAGGAGGGGCGCGGTCAGGCCGTCGCCCTGGGCCAGGAGGGCGCCGAGGAGGTGGACCGGGCCGACGTCGGGATTGCCCGCGATGGTCGCCGCCTGCACGGCGGCCGACACGGCCTGCTGGGTCTTCGTGGTCGGGTTGAAAGCGTCCATTCCTCACCTCGGTCGGTGTTCGTGCGCGCGTCGGCCGGTGTTCGGCACCAGCCATCATCCCGCTCAACGTCAGAAAAGTTGAGTCAGTTCCGCTCAACCCGGTGGAAGTGTGTGGCGTGGGCCACCGCCTGGCAACCGGGGCGGCGGCCGGGAAACGCGGGTGCAGCGGACCGGGCTCACCCATGAGGATCGGTGCATGAGTTCACTTGTGCACCACATCACGGTCGACTGCGGGGACGCGTACGCCCTGGCGGCGTTCTGGAGCCAGGTCACCGGTCGGCCGATGAGCGACGAAGACCAGCCGGGCGACCCCGAAGTCCTCATCGAACTGGCGGAAGGGCCGGGGCTGCTGTTCATCGAGGTCCCCGAGGGCAAGACCGTCAAGAACCGGGTTCACCTCGACCTCCAGGCCGACACCACTCGGGATGCCGAAGTGGAGCGGCTGCTCGGGATCGGGGCGACCCTGGTCGACGACCAGCGCCGGCCCAACGGTCGCGGGTGGGTCGTGCTGGCCGATCCGGAGGGCAACGAGTTCTGCGTCGAACTCAGCGCAGCGGAGCGTGCCGCGCTCTCCTGACGCACGTCACCCACATGTCGCAACCGGTTGTCCACACCGGTGCCTGAGTTGTCCACAATCCGCAGGTGAGCATCCACAGGCCGGTGCGGCAGCCCGCACTTCGCCGGTCCGCCGGCCGCCACTGGGGTGAAACGTCCCGCCGTCGCGTGCCGACGGCGGGACGTGCCTCTCCACCGGGACGTCCGAAGGGCTGACGGAAGCGGTTCGAAACGCGGTGCGTGTGCGGGTTCGTGCGCGGTGCGTGGGCAGGCCGTTCACCGGGGAGTGGGCTCCGAGCAGCGAGTTAGGTATACGTGGAGGGGAATGCCCACTCTTCCGCAGGAGCAACATGTGACCGTCTGTAACCACACTGCACTCGAAGGTGGCATCAAGGAGCCGACCGGCCAGTTGGCGGGTTAGTGTCCCCTCGTCGGGGATGGAAGCTTGACGAGGACGTAGCGCCCTTGCTGGCGCCGCCAGAAACGTGGAGACTGCGCCCGGACCATGACTGCGAACGCTGTGTTGAGCCCCATCCCGAGCCCCCCACACCGCGAACCTCCTCCTGGTGTCACCGCTATGGTGCGGATGATCCGGGAGAGCTTCGCGGTGGTGGAGCCGCGCTCGGACGAGGTTGCGAAGTTCTTCTACGGCATGCTCTTCAGCCTCGCGCCTGAGACCCGTGAGATGTTCCCCGCGAACATGGAGGTCCAGCGGAGCCGGCTGCTGCGTGCACTGGTCCACGTCGTGCAGATGGTGGACCGCCCGGACGACCTGATCCCGTTCCTGCGCCAACTCGGCCGCGACCACCGCAAGTTCGGTGTCGTCAACGTGCACTACGAGTCGGTCGGCATGGCGCTGCTGTCGGCGGTGAAGAAGTTCGCCGGGCCGGCGTGGACGCCGCAGGTCGAGATGGCCTGGGCCGAGGCGTACACGATCATGGCGCGGGCCATGCAGGAGGCCGCGGCGGCCGACGACGGCCCCGCGTTCTGGCACGCGACCGTGCTGGAGCACCAGCGGGTGAGCTGGGACCTGGCCGTGGTGCGGCTGCAGCCGGATCACCCCGTCGGGTACCACGCCGGTCAGTACGTGAGCGTGGAGACGCCGCAACGCGCGCGGCTGTGGCGGTACTACTCGCCCGCCAACGCGCCGCGCGACGACGGCATCATCGAGTTCCACATCCGGTCGGTCGAAGGCGGGTGGGTGAGCCGGTCGATCGTCGGGCACACGCAGCCCGGTGACGTGTGGCGCATCGGTCCGCCGATGGGCCGGCTGAGCGTCGACCGCAAGAGCGGGCGGGACGTGCTGATGGTCGCCGGAGGTACCGGCGTGGCGCCGATGCACGCGATCATCGACGAGATGGCGCAGTGGGGCGAGAACCCGCGCGTGCACCTGTTCATGGGTGGGCGGACGCGGGAGGACCTGTACGACCTGGACAACCTCCAGCGGTTCGCCATGACCAATCCTTGGCTGACCGTCGTGCCGGTGCTGGAGTCGGACCCGGGGGCGCGAAGTGTCGAACAGGGCACCCTCGCCGACGTGGTCACGCGCTACGGGGCGTGGGAGGAACGGGACGTGCTGGTGTGCGGCTCGCCGTCGATGATCCGCGCGACGGTGTCGCGGATGCTCGTCGCCGGCACGCCACTGGACCGGATCAAGTACGACCCCTTCACCCTGGACTGACCCGACCACGCAGGCTCCTCCTCGGCTGACCTGGCCACGCAGGCAGCTGCGGTTGACCCGGCACGCCGGTGTCACAAGCCACGCCGGGCCGTTCCGCCACGCGGTCCAGGCGCCGCACGGTCCAGGCGCCGCACGGTCCAGGCGTCGCACGGTCCAGGCGTCGCGCATTCCGGCGTCGCACGGTCCAGGTGTCGAAGATCCGGGCGTCGCGCGTCCAGGCGTCGAGGGTCGCGCGTCCAGGCGTCCAGGGTCCCGGCGAGCCGTGCCGTCCGTCGCGCGTATTCAGGCGAGCCGCGCGTTCAGGCGGGACCCGGGTTCAGCCGGGACGCGGGTTCAGCCGGGACGCGGGTTCAGCCAGCGACGCGGGTTCAGACCGGTCCCGACCACGCCGCGCCGAGCACCGCCGCCAGGGTATCGGGCCTGCTGGTCTGCGGGCAGTGGCCGCCGTCGACCTCGATCGCCTCGACCCCGAGCCGTTCCCGCGCCGCACGGCGCATCCAGGACGGGCGGAGGGTGCGGTCTTCGCGGGGGAGGACGTAGGTGGACGGGAGGTCCGGCAGCTCGTGCACCTCGCGGTACGTCGCGGCGGGGTAGAACAGGCGGAGGGACCGCAGGCCGGCACGCACCCCGGCCAGGTCGCAGTCGTGGAACAGGAAGTGCGAGGCGACCACCGGGTCGGCGGTGGGTGGGTCGGTGAGGGCGCGCCACTCCGGGTTGAACATCTCACCGGTGTCGGCGGCGAGCTCGTCGGCCAGGCACATCGGGCCGGGGATCATCGCAGCGATCCAGGCCAGGTGGGACGCGGCGAGGGCGCGGGCGATGGCGGGCATCACCAGGCCGGCGCCGGAGTGGCCGACCAGGACGGGCGCGAGCATGTCGCCTGCCTGCGCACGGGCGATCGCCGCGTAGTCGACGGCGCGCAGCTCGGGCTGGTCGGTGGGCAGGTCCACGGCGACCGTGCGGTGGCCGCGGCGGTGGAGCAGGTCTTGTACGGGGCGCCAGGCGGCGGGCGACTGGGTGGTGCCGTGCACGAAGACGTAGTCCACGGGCTCCAGTGTGGCCGGGGGTTTCGCGTCGCGGGGTTCCTCATGGTTTAACCGAGTAACGGGAACGGTGTTTCCGTACATATTTCGGCCATGATCACCCCATTGGGCGACGCCTCCGCTCAGCGCTTGGAGTTCGGTTTCCAGACCACCAGTGCCGTCTCGTGGCGCACGGGGACCAGGTCGCGGCGGTACGACGCGTGGACGGACGCGGCGGCGTGCTCGGCGGCGGCCATGGCGGACGCGAGCTGTTCGGCCAGCTCGTTCACCTGCGTCCGCAGCGCGCCGACCTCGTTCTCCAGCTCGATGATCCGCTTGATGCCGGCGAGGTTCACGCCGTCCTCCTGGGAGAGGCGCTGCACCTCCCGCAGCAGCACGATGTCCCGCATCGAATACCGACGCCCACCGCCGGAAGTGCGGCCCGGCGACACCAGACCCAGCCGGTCGTACGACCGGAGGGTCTGGGCGTGCAGGCCGGACAACTGGGCCGCCACGGAGATGACGAAGAACGGGGTGTCCTCGTCGGTGCCGGGCGGGAACGGGAAGCTCACACCGACCTCTTCTCCAACAGGGCGTTGAGCTCGGCGCGCGGGTCGTGCTCCGCCGTCGCCGACGCGTAGTTCTCCAACGCCTCCCGGGCAGCGGCGTCCATGTTGTTCGGCACCGCCACGGTCAGCGTGATGAGCAGGTCGCCGACCTGGCCGTCGCGCTTGGCGATGCCCTTCGCCTTGGCCCGCAGCACCCGGCCACTGGCCGTGCCCGCGGGAACCTTCAAGGTCACCTTGCCCTCAAGCGTGGGCACGGTCAACGTCGTGCCGAGCGCCAGCTCGGGGAAGGTCACCGGCACGTTCAGGGTCAGGTCGTTGCCCGACCGCCCGAACAGCGGGTGCGGGTTGACGTGGACGCGCACGAACAGGTCGCCGTTCGGCCCGTTGTTGCGCCCCGGTTCACCCTGCCCGGCCAGCCTGATCCGCTGACCGTCGTCCACGCCCGAGGGGATGCGGATGGTCAGCGTGCGGCTCTTCGTGCTCACGCCGTCGCCGCCGCACTCCGGGCACGGGTCGTCCACGATCCGCCCGGTGCCCCGGCAGTCGGTGCACGGCTCGGAGAACGCGAACGCACCCTGGCTGCGGGTCACCAGGCCGGCGCCACCGCAGTTCGCGCAGGTCCGCGCCGTCGTGCCGGGACGTGCGCCGGAACCCGAACAGGTGCCGCACGCCGCCGGGCTGGACAGGCGCATGGGCACGGTCGCGCCCTTGACGGCCTCGGTGAAGTCGATCCGCACGTCGGTTTCGACGTCTTCGCCGCGTCGCGGTCTGGTCGCCGACGCGGACGCCCCGGCCCGGCGGTTGAACAGGCCGCCGAGCAGGTCGCCGAGCCCGCCCGCGCCGCCGGGCGGCTGCCCGCCCTGACGGCCGAACAGGTCGCCGACGTCGAACCCGCCGGTGCCGAACCCGCCGGGGAACCCGCCGCCTCCGGAGAAGAGGCGGCGGGCCTCGTCGTACTGCTTGCGCTTCGAGGTGTCCGACAGCACGCCGTAAGCCTCGGACACCGCTTTGAACCGCGTCTCGGCCTTGGCGTCACCGGGGTTGGCGTCGGGGTGAAGTTCCCGGGCCAACTTCCGGTACGACTTCTTGATGTCGTCGGCCGAGGCGTCGGAGGTGACGCCCAGCTCGCGGTAGAAGTCCTTCTCGATCCAGTCACGAGCGCTCACGGACGCCGCCCCCCTTCATCAACCCTGCTGGTGCTGCTCTTCGGCGGACTTCTCGGCGGACTTCTCGGCGGACGTCGCCGCTGACTCGTCGGCGGGCTCCTCGACCGGCTGGGCCGCGGACTCGACGACGGGCTCGGCGGCCGGTTCGTGATCGGTCACCGCGACCAGCGCGGGCCGCAGCACGCGCTCGCCGAACCGGTAGCCGCGGCGGAGCACGGCGGTGACGGTCGGCCCGCTGACGTCCGGGGACGTGCTGTGCTGCACGGCCTCGTGGACGGACGGGTCGAACTCCTCACCCTCGTGCCCGAACGGCACCAGGCCGGTGCCGTGCAGCGCGCCGACCAGCTTGTCGGCCACCGCCTTGAACGCGCCGGTGAGGTCACCGTGCGCGCCGGCCCGCTCGATGTCGTCCAGCACGGACAGCAGCTCGCCGGCCACCTGCGCCTTGGCGGTGTTGATCACGACTTCGCGGTCGCGGTCGACGCGCTTGCGGTAGTTGGCGTACTCCGCGGTCAACCGCTGGAGGTCGGCGGTCCGCTCGTCGAGCTGCGACTTCAGCTCGACGCTCGGGTCGTCGGCCACGGCCTGCTCCGCCAGGTCGGGGGCGGAGTGCTTGCCACCACCCGCCGGGCCGGGCGCCTCGCCGGGCTCCGAGAGCGAGCCCGACACGGACTCGGTCTCGGGCTCGGCACCGGATTCCGCACCAGACTGTGCGTCCGACTCGACCGGCGTGTCCTCGGGGGACGGGGTGCGCATCTCACCGGTGTCCGGGTCGACGCGCCTGCGGTCGCGCACCACGACGTGGGGCTGTTCCTCGGGCTGGGTCACTTCTTCTCGTCCTCGTCGACGATCTCCGCGTCCACCACGTCGTCGGCCTTGGGCGCGTCACCGGTGGGCGCACCACCGGCGGCACCGGCCGCGTCGCCCGTGGGCGCGTTGGCGTACAGGGACTGGCCGATGGCCTGGGACTCCGTGGCCAGCTTCTCCACCGCGGCGCGGATCTTGGCGATGTCCTCGCCCTTCAGCGCCTCGGTGGTCTCGGCGACGGCCGCGGTGACCTTCTCCTTGACCTCGGCCGGGATCTTGTCCTCGTTCTCCTTGAGGACCTTCTCCGTCTGGTAGACCAGCGTCTCGGCCTGGTTGCGGACCTCGGCCTCGTCGCGGCGGCGCTTGTCCTCCTCGGCGTGCGCCTCGGCGTCCTTGATCATCCGGTCGATGTCGTCCTTCGGCAGCGCGGAGCCGCCGGTGATCGTCATCCGCTGCTCCTTGCCCGTGCCCATGTCCTTCGCGGACACGTGCACGATGCCGTTCGCGTCGATGTCGAAGGTGACCTCGATCTGCGGGACGCCGCGCGGCGCGGGCGGCAGGCCGGTCAGCTCGAACATGCCGAGCTTCTTGTTGTCCCGGGCGAACTCGCGCTCGCCCTGGAAGACCTGGATCTGCACGGACGGCTGGTTGTCGTCGGCGGTGGTGAAGATCTCCGAGCGCTTGGTCGGGATCGTCGTGTTCCGCTCGATGAGCTTGGTCATCACGCCGCCCTTGGTCTCGATGCCCAGGGACAGCGGGGTGACGTCGAGCAGCAGGACGTCCTTGACCTCGCCCTTCAGCACACCGGCCTGGAGGGCGGCGCCGATCGCGACGACCTCGTCCGGGTTGACGCCCTTGTTCGGCTCACGGCCGCCGGTCAGCTCCTTGACCAGCTCGGCCACCGCGGGCATGCGGGTGGAGCCACCCACGAGCACCACGTGGTCGATGTCGCCGACGCTGACGCCGGCGTCCTTGATCACGTTGTTGAACGGCGCGCGGGTGCGCTCCAGCAGGTCGTTGGTGATGCGCTGGAACTCGGCGCGCGACAGCGTCTCGTCCATGAACAGCGGGTTCTTGTCCGAGTCCACGGTGATGTAGGGCAGGTTGATGGAGGCGTTGTTCGAGCTGGACAGCTCGATCTTGGCCTTCTCGGCTGCCTCGCGGATGCGCTGCAACGCCATCTTGTCCTTGGTCAGGTCGATGCCGTTGGTCTGCTTGAACCGCTCGACCAGCCAGTCGACGATGCGCTGGTCCCAGTCGTCGCCACCGAGGTGGTTGTCACCGGAGGTCGCCTTGACCTCGACCACGCCCTCGGCCAGCTCGAGCAGCGAGACGTCGAACGTGCCGCCACCGAGGTCGAAGACAAGGATGGTCTGCTCCTTGTCGCCCTTGTCGAGGCCGTAGGCCAGGGCGGCGGAGGTGGGCTCGTTGACGATGCGCAGCACGTTGAGGCCCGCGATCTGGCCGGCCTCCTTGGTGGCCTGGCGCTGCGAGTCCTCGAAGTAGGCCGGGACGGTGATCACCGCGTCGGTGATCTCCTCGCCCAGGTACGCCTCGGCGTCGCGCTTGAGCTTCATCAGCACGCGCGCGCTGATCTCCTGGGGGGTGTACTGCTTGCCGTCGATGTCCTCGGTCTTCCAGTCCAGGCCGATGTGGCGCTTGACGGACCGGATGGTGCGGTCGACGTTGGTCACCGCCTGGTTCTTGGCGGGCTGACCGGTGAGCACTTCGCCGTTCTTGGCGAAGGCCACGATGGACGGGGTGGTACGCGACCCTTCGGAGTTGGCGATCACCGTCGGCTCGCCACCCTCGAGAACGGCGACGACGGAGTTGGTCGTCCCAAGGTCGATGCCGACCGCTCGCGCCATTGGATTCCTCCTGGTAGTGCGTGTGTGAGAGCCCCGCGTTGAGCGGCACCGGCTCAAGTTTGCCAGTTGCGGCGGACTTGAGTCCACTCGGCTCAATCTTTCTGCCTGTCCAACGGCCGGGGGCGTTCCGGTGTTCCCGTGACGGCGTGATCCGGGACACTCGTGGCGTGGACTCACCTGCCGACATGACGGTCGCCGTCACCCGGTCGATGCAGGAGTGCACAGGTCGCACGCTGGGCGAATGGGTCGCGCTGGTCGAGGGGACGTCACTCGATCCAGTGGACCGGAAGGCCGTCTGGGCGTGGCTGCGGGACGTGCTGCGGCCGATGTTCGCGTGCCGTTCGTGCGGGGACGGCAGTTCGCGGCGGTGCGGGCGTTGGCGTCGCGGGTCGACCTGGGGCTGCGGTTCACGACCGCGCCGGACAGCGCCCGGTTGACGCGGGCGGCCCCGGCCAGTCGACCCACAAGGTGTCGCTGACCGGGGCGGACGAGGTGTACGGAGAGGTGGAGGCGTTGCTGCCGGCGGCGTACGAGCAGAACGCCTAGGCGGCGCGCAGCGTCACGTCGCCGCTGCCGGAGCGGAGGACCAGTTCGACGGAGGCGCTCGGGTCGTCGGTGATCTCGACTTCCTGGTCACCGCTGTCCGCGACCACGTTCACCTTGTAGGCGCCCTTCGGGACCTTGACGGTGAGGTTGCCGCTGCCCGACTCGGCGCGCACCGAGACCGCGGCGGCCGTGTGCACCTCCACGTCACCGGAGCTGCTGTCGACCGTCACCGCGCCGCGCATGTCCGCCAGCCGGGCGTTGCCGGAGTGGATCAGGGTCTGGGAGTCGCCGCCGACGCCGGCCACGTCCAGGTCCCCCGAGCCGATGTCGACGCGGACCACGCCGGCGACGTCGCGCACCGTCGCGTTGCCGGAACCGATCTCGACCTCGACCTCGGCCACGCCTTCGAGGCGGACGTCACCGGAGTCGTTGGTGCCGGTGATCCGGACGTCCTTCGAGGGGACCGTGACCTCGTAGTCCACCGAGCAGTTGTGGCCGCAGCCGTCGAGGACCAGGGTGGAACCCTCCGTGCGGTGGCTGACGCCCTCGGGCTTCTCCCTGTCCTTGGGGTAGCGGACGTGCCGCCGGACCTCGGTGTCGCCGCCGCCACCACCGGCGCGGCTGCGGACGAGGACGTCGCCCGCGCCGTTCTGCAGCCGGACCTCGGTCACCTGACCGGTCACCGAGTGCTGGTCGTCGAAGCCCGACTGGACGAGCTGCACGCACGACGTGAGCGCCACCGCCGCCGCCACCGCCACGACGGCCGCCAACGCGATCCGCTTTACCACCACTGCCCCCTCAAGCCTCACTGTTGTCGAGGTTCAAGGTAGGCGGGCCCGGCCGGCCGCCACACCAGGAAGACCCCCGACCCCGTACGGGGGCTGGCCCTACCCCCGAGCTCAGCCCCGGCCGGACGACTCGCGGGGTTCTGAACGTAGGACACGGGTGTTCTGGAGGTAGGACTCACGGGTTCTGGGGGTAGGACTCACTGGGGGGTGGGGTCAGGCGAGGGATTCGACGACGGTGCGGAGGGCGGGGGCGGAGCGGGCCGGGTCGCTGAGGAAGCGCTGCGAGGCGATCACGTGGGTCTCGGTCATCCGCTCCCACACCAAGCCCTGCACGGGCACCTCCGTGATCACCAGGCGGAACGGCTTCACGTACCGCCCGATCCGGTCCTCCACGCCGCGCACGACCTCGCCGATCGGCAGCGCGCCCCGCGACTGCACGTGCCGCTGCCCGTACTCCACCGCAGCCGCGCCGAGGGCCTGCACGGCGGTCCGCAGCCCCGGTCGGATCTGCAACGACGCGCCGGCCGGGTCGTCCGGCGCGCCACCCGGCAGGTCGGCGCGGGCGTGGTCGAGCACGTCCGCCCACCAGCCCAGCCACTCCTCGGCCGCCGCGACGCGGTCGACGCCCGACGGCACCACCACCGGCACCGACGGGTCGAGTCCGGGTAGTTCGGGCACGGTGTCGACCGAGAGCGCGAGCGTGTCGCGGATGAACAGCGCGGTGTTGACCGCCTGACTCGTCCCGTGCGACACCTGCCACGACTCACGACCGGCGAACCTCATGCCACCAGTGTCCCGCGTGAAGGTCATCCGCCGGGCATCAGAAGGGACACAACGGGCTCCAAATCCTGCGCCATTGGGGGGAAATCCGCGATCAACGCCTGGATCAGCAGCCCGTCGAGGCCCGCGAGGAGCGCGCGCAGCGCCACCGGGTCGCACGGGCCGGCGACGTCAGCCATGAGCGAGATCCACCGCCGCGCCGCCGGCCGCAACTCGGGTCGGCGGGCCGCCAGGAGGTACAGCTCGTACTCGGCGAGCGTCCGCCCGCGGTGCGCGCCGGCGGCGTCCGCGATGAACCGCGCCACCGCCGCCGGTGTCAGGTCCACGCTGCGGAAGCTGGTGGCCATCTGGTCGGCCGACCACGTCAGCGTCGCGATCAGCAGGTCGTCCAGCGTCGCGTAGTAGTAGGTGGGCGACGTCGGCGGCACGCCCGCCTCGCGCGCCACGGACCGGTGGCTCACCCCGGCCACGCCGTCCCGTTCGACGACCCTCAGCGTGGCTTCGAGGATCGCCTGCCGACGCCGGTCGCCGCGCGCCCGCCGGCCGTCAGGCGCCCGCACCGCTGCCCAGTTCGATGGCCACCACCCCGGCGATCACGAGGACCAGCCCGACCACCGTGGTGGCGTTCAGCGGCTCCTTGAACAGCACGACCCCGATCCCCGCGACGGCCGCGATCCCGAACGCGCACCAGATCGCGTACGCCACGCCGATCGGCATCCCGAGTTGCAGCACCTTCGCCAGCGCCCCGAACGCGATCACGTACCCCACGACGACCACCGCGGACGGGATCGGCTTGCTGAAGCCCTCGGACAACTTGAGCGAGACAGTGGCGGTGACCTCGCCGATGATCGCCACTGCCAGCGCCAGGTACACGAGCACGCGCCCACCTCAACAAGTTGAACGTTCGTCCCACAAGTCTACCGCTCGTATGTGATCGGCCACGTCCAAGTGGTTACCGGTCAGTAATCGGGCGTAGGCTGCCGCTCCAGGAGAACGGACGAGAAAGGCCGCCACCACAATGGGAGCCCTCCAGCTCACCCTCGGCGCCATCGGCGTCGCCGTCAGCGTGTACGCCTGGGGCCTGTTCGTCGCCGGTGTCCTGCGGATGATCAGGATCATCCGACTGGGGCAGCCCGACGCGACCCGCAACGGGCCGTTCGTGCCCCGCATGCGCACCCTGATCGTGGAGTTCGCCGCGCACACCAGGATGGCCAAGCTCCGCAAGGTCGCGCCCTGGCACTGGATGGTGATGTGGGGCTTCCTGATCGGCTCCGCGGCGCTGTTCGAGGCCTACGGCGAGGTCTTCTACCCCGGCTTCCACTGGCCGATCATCGGCTCCTGGCCGCTCTGGTCGCTGCTGGTCGAACTGCTCGGCCTCGGCACCGTGGCCGGCGGTGTGGCCCTGGCGGTCATCCGCCAGCTCAACCACCCGCGCCGCGCCGACCGGCTGTCCCGGTTCGCGGGCTCCGACTTCAAGGCCGCGTACTTCGTCGAAGCGGTCGTGATCATCGAGGGCCTCGGCATCATCGGCGTGAAGGCCTTCAAGCAGTCCTCCGGCCTGGAGGACCCGCCGCTGTGGTCGTCGTTCGTGACCGCGCCGCTGGCCGAGATCCTGCCCTCGAACCCGGACTGGGTCTCGATCATGGCGGTCATCAAGCTGCTGTCCGCCATGGTCTGGCTGGTCGTGGTGGCGAAGAACCTGACCATGGGCGTCGCGTGGCACCGGTTCAGCGCGTTCTTCAACATCTACTTCAAGCGCGAGGACGACGGCGGCGTCGCGCTCGGCGCGCTGAAGCCGATGATGAGCGGCGGCAAGGTCCTCGACCTGGAGGAAGCCGACCCCGACAAGGACGTGTTCGGCGTCGGCAAGGTCGAGGACTTCTCCTGGAAGGGCTGGCTGGACTTCAGCACCTGCACCGAGTGCGGTCGCTGCCAGTCCCAGTGCCCGGCGTGGAACACCGGCAAGCCGCTGTCCCCGAAGCTCCTCATCACCCAGCTCCGCGACCACGCCTACGCCAAGGCCCCGTACCTGCTCGCCGGCGGCAGCAAGGACATGGCGGGCGACGAGGTCGGCCTGACCGGCGACAAGTACGAGGACTACAAGAAGCGCCTCGAATCGATCGACGTGCTGGCGATGGCCGAGTCGGAGCGCCCGCTGGTCGGCAGCGCGGACGAGCTGGGCGTCATCGACCCCGAGGTGCTGTGGTCCTGCACCTCGTGCGGCGCGTGCGTCGAGCAGTGCCCGGTGGACATCGAGCACGTCGACCACATCGTCGACATGCGCCGCTACCAGGTGCTGATCGAGTCGAACTTCCCGTCCGAGCTGGGCGGCATGTTCAAGAACCTGGAGAACAAGGGCAACCCGTGGGGCCAGAACGCCAAGGACCGCCTGGCGTGGACCGAAGGCCTGGACTTCGACGTGCCGGTGTTCGACGGCGAGCTGGGTGACGCCGAGTACCTGTTCTGGGTCGGCTGCGCGGGCGCGTTCGAGGACCGGGCGAAGAAGACCACCCGGGCGGTGGCCGAGCTGCTGCACACCGCGGACGTCAAGTACACCGTGCTGGGGCCGGAGGAGACCTGCACCGGCGACCCGGCGCGGCGCGCGGGCAACGAGTTCCTGTTCCAGATGCTGGCGCAGCAGAACGTCGAGGTGCTGAACACGGTCTTCGACGGTCGCGGACCGGGTCAGCGCAAGATCGTCGTGACGTGCGCGCACTGCTTCAACACGCTGGCCAACGAGTACCCGCAGGTGGGCGGCACGTTCGAGGTCGTGCACCACACGCAGTTGCTCAACAAGCTGGTGCGCGAGCGGAGGCTGGTGCCGGTGGCGGAGGTCGCGGAGGACATCACCTACCACGACCCGTGCTACCTGGGCCGGCACAACAAGATCTACGAGGCGCCGCGCGAGCTGGTCGGCGCTTCGGGTGCGACGCTGCGGGAGATGCCGCGCCACGGCGACCGCTCCATGTGCTGCGGCGCCGGTGGCGCCCGCATGTGGATGGAGGAGCGGATCGGCAAGCGCATCAACCTCGACCGGGTGGACGAGGCGCTGGGCACCGCGCCGTCGAAGATCGCGACGGGCTGCCCGTTCTGCCGGGTCATGTTGACCGATGGTGTGACGGCGCGGCAGAACGAGGGCGCGGCGGGCTCGCACGTCGAGGTCGTCGACGTGGCGCAGCTGCTGCTGACGTCCGTGCGCCGGGGCAAGGCCCTGGAGCGCGGCGACGTGCCGACGGACGAGTCCGCCACCGGCACCCCGCTGCCGAACGAGGACAAGGCGTCGTCCAGCTAGTCCCTTGTGGCCGGTCGCTTGTGGACGACGACGCCCCTCGGTCCTGTTCGGACCGAGGGGCGTCGTCGTGTTCCGGGTTCCGGGGATCGATCCGGGTTTCAGTCGGTGATGCGGTCGTAGACGAGGTTCAGGACCCAGCTCGTCAGGGCCACGATGATCGCGCCCCAGAACGCGGGCCAGAAGCCGCTGACGTCGAACGGCAGGCCGAGCTCGTTCGCCAGCCAGCCGGTGAGCCAGAACAGCAGCGCGTTCACGATCAGGCCGATGAGACCCAGCGTGACCAGGTAGAACAGGCAGCCGAAGAACTTCACCAGCGGCTTGACCACCGCGTTGACCAGGCCGAAGAGCAGCGCGACGCCGATCAGCGTGCCGATCTTCGCCGGGGTCGACGCGCCCGGTTCCAGGTCGATGCCCGGAATGAGCGTGGCGACCCAGACCGCCACCGCCGTCAGCAGTACGTGCACCAAAATGCCCATGCCGCAGGCTAACGGTGGCGGCGGCCGTCCAAAAGGGTCGGACGCGACGGCGGCATGTCGCGCGGGACGTGCCGTTCCGCCCTAACGTCGGGCCATGGCACCTGACCGGTCGAAGGGCGGCGACAGCGCGGTCACCGTCCTGCTCGCCCTGGCGGTGAACCTGGCCATCGCGGTGATGAAGGCGATCGCCGGGGTGATCACCGGGTCGGCGGCGATGATGTCGGAGGCGGCGCACTCGGTCGCCGACACGTTCACCGAGGCCCTGCTGCTGACGGCGCTGCGCCGCTCCGCCCGGCCCGCCGACCGCAGGCACCCGTTCGGGTATGGGAAGGACCGGTACTTCTGGTCGCTGCTCGCGGCGGTGTCGATCTTCGTTTCGGGGGCGGTGTTCGCGTTCTACGAAGGCTTCCGGACCGTGTTCGGCGCGCCGGAGGAGCAGAACAGCCCGGTGGTCGGGTACGTCGTGCTGGCCGTCGCATTCGCGCTGGAGTCGGTGTCGTGGACGCAGGCCGTGCGGCAGGTGCGGCGGGAGGCGCGGGCACAGGAGCGGTCGGTGCTCGCGTACCTGCGGGTGTCGGACGACCCGACGGTGAAGACGGTGTTCCTGGAGGACTCGGCCGCGCTGGTCGGGCTGCTGCTGGCGTTCGGCGGGCTGGGGCTGCACCACGTGACCGGGTCGTCGGTGTGGGACGGCGTGGCGTCGTTGGCGATCGGGGTGCTGCTCGCGTTCGCCGCGTACACGTTGGCGTCGACCAACCGGGGGCTGCTGATCGGCAGGCAGGCCGACCCGGTGCTGGTGCGGGCGGTGTGGTCGGAGCTGCGGGCGGCGCCGGAGGTCGAGCAGGTGGTGGACCTGCTGACGATGGCCGTCGGCACGGACCGGGTGCTGGTGTGCGCGCGGATCGACTTCGACGACTCGCTCGGTGCGGCCGACCTGGAGCGGGCGTGCGTCCGGATCGACGCCGAACTCCGCGCCGCGCACGCCGAGCTGGACGAGGTGTTCCTGGAGCCGGTGCCGCGGAACGACCCGGAGCTGCGGTCGCGCGTGCTGGCCAGGTACGGGGAGCTGGAGCTCTAGCGCTGGGTGTCGGTGCGGTGGAAGTTGAGGTAGGCGCGTGACGGCGTCGGCCCGCGCTGGCCCTGGTAGCGGGAGCCGGCCTGCGCCGAGCCGTACGGGAACTCGGCCGCGCTGCTGAGCCGGAAGAGGCACAGCTGGCCGATCTTCATGCCGGGCCAGAGGGTGATCGGCAGGTTGGCCACGTTCGACAGCTCGAGCGTGATGTGGCCCGAGAAGCCGGGGTCGATGAAGCCGGCGGTGGAGTGGGTGAGGAGGCCGAGGCGGCCGAGCGACGACTTGCCCTCGAGCCGGCCCGCCAGGTCGTCCGGGAGGGTGACCAGCTCGAACGTCGAGCCGAGCACGAACTCGCCCGGGTGGAGCACGAACGGCTCGTCGTCGGCCGGCTCGACCAGCGAGGTGAGGTCGTCCTGCTGCATCGCCGGGTCGATGTGCGTGTACCGGGTGTTGTTGAAGACGCGGAAGAAGCGGTCCAGCCGGACGTCGATGCTGGACGGCTGCACCATGACGTCGTCGAACGGCTCCAGCACCAACCGGCCGGACTCGACCTCTTTGCGCAGATCACGGTCACTTAGCAGCACGGGCACAGCCTATGGGTGGGCCGATCGGGGCACGGGCGGTGGGTGGTCGGGTGGGGTCTGTGTATGATCGGGCACGCAACACGCGGGTGTAGTTCATTGGTAGAACGACAGCTTCCCAAGCTGTAGAGGCGGGTTCGATTCCCGTCACCCGCTCAGCGCACGAAGGCCCAGGTCAGCGCCGGTAAGCCGGTTGACCTGGGCCTTCGTCGTAGTCGGGCCAGGACGTCACCGCACTGGTCCACGTGCGGTTGATCGACCGGGACTACGGCACCCGAGTCGTCCGCGCCACAATCGGGTGCGTGGAGCGAACGGTGTACGTGCGGTTCCAGGGGACGGTCCGGCATGAGCGCGGGTTCTTGCCGGGGGTGTTCTGGTTGGTCAACGGGCTGGCGCGGGACGGGGTGCTGACCGACGGGCAGGAGCGGTTCCGGCGGGACAACAACGCCTGGTTCGACGCGGCCTACACGACGCCCTCGCACGTCGACCCGACCGTCTACGACCGGGAGCTGAACCCCGGCGCGGTGGCGTGGTTCAAGTCGTCGGCCCGGCACCTGATCGAGCGGGTCGACGGGTACCTGGAGATCCTGGCCGCGCACGGGGTGGCGTGCGAGCGGGTCGAGTCGTGCGATCCCGGTCGGGTCGTCTACGAGGACGAGCACCAGGTCGTCGTGGTGCCGCACGGTTAGTGACGGCGGCGCAGCCACGAGTCCGACCGACCCGAGGACGTGCAGAGGTCGGCCGGCAGCTCCACCGCGTGCGCGGCGGCTTGGTCGGGTGGGGTGGCGGGGCAGTGGCACCAGCAGGCGACCGGCCCCGGCGGTCAGGACCCGTTTTCCGTCGAGCGCCACACCTGCTCGTAGCGCTCCTGGTCCCGCTTCGTCCGCTCCTTGCGCACCGCCGCCGCCGCGCCCGCCGGGTAGCCGTACTTCGTCATCCGGTGGTCGGTGCTCTCGATCGCGTACGACACCCCGAAGTACACGCCCACCAC
Source organism: Saccharothrix sp. NRRL B-16314 (assembly GCF_000716595.1). Lineage (GTDB taxonomy): Bacteria > Actinomycetota > Actinomycetes > Mycobacteriales > Pseudonocardiaceae > Actinosynnema. Next base: position 419,676 of record NZ_JNXC01000001.1, on the reverse strand, counting down.
GAGCCCCAACGACCCGCACGCGATCGCCAGCGGCAACGGGGAACCCAGGCCCAGCACCAGCGCCAGCGTGATGGCCACCGTCAACGGCAGCACCTGGAGGAACATCCGGACCGCGAACCAGACCAGCCACGACGGCTTCGTCGCCTGCCGGAACACCCACTCGCGGTGGTGCCGGGGCAGCCTGCCGCCGAGCAGGTACCAGGCGCGCAGTGGCAGGCCGGGCCGGTTCACGTCCGCTCCGTCGCGGCGATCACCCTGGTCAGCACCGAGTGCAGGTCGCGCAACTCGTCCAGCGACATGCCCAGCCGCTCCACCACCGCGGGCGGGATGGCCAACGCCTGCTCGCGCAGCGCCGCGCCGGCCTCGGTCAGCGTCACGGCGAGCAGCCGCTCGTCCGCCGCGTCCCTCGCCCTCGTCACGTACCCGATCGCCTCCAGCCGCTTGAGCAGCGGCGACAGCGTCGCGGGCTCCAACGCCAGCAACCGGCTCAGCTCCTTCACCGACAGGGGCGCGCGGCCCCACAGCGCGAGCATCACCAGGTACTGCGGGTGGGTGAGGCCCATGGGCTCCAACAGCGGTCGGTAGAGCGCGACCACGTTCCTGGACGCGATGGACAACGCGAAGCAGACCTGCCGTTCCAGGGCCAGCGGGTCCTCGACGTTTTGTGCACTAATCATTAGTACGCACACTACGCCGTGGGCAGTGGTTCCCGGGTGCGACGATCCCCACAGCCGTCAGCGGGCTTCCAGCTCCGCCCAACCACCGCCACGCGCCAGCACGGCACGCACGTCGGCCGCGTGCTCGACCACGCCCGCGAGATCGCTGTGCAGCAGCGCCGCCCGGTCCGCGTCCACCGGCAGCACGTCGTCCCGCCACAAATCCAGCGGCAGGCTCACCACGAACACGACCGAGTCGACCAGCCGCAGCACCGCCGCCGCCTGGTCACCGGCGCACGCGCCCCGGATCCCGTCGCACTCGGCCAGCACTTCCCGCAACCCGCCCAAGGCCGCCGCCGGCGTGCCGTCCCACTCGGCCGGGGGCCACAGCCGGCTGGTCAGCGCCAGCCACAGCCGCCACCCGGCGGCCGACTCGGCCTCGTCCTGCGGTCGCCAACCGTCCACGCACCCCACTGTGCGGGCGGGATCGGGTGCCCGCACAGCGGAGATGACCGATCCCACAGATCAACGGGTAGGCGTCACCTGCGCGACCGACCGCGCGACGGTGATCACGTGGGGCGACGCGCCGAGGACGGACTCCTCCTGCTCGACTTGCCGCGACGCCCACAGCAGGTAGTCGAGCCGGTCCGGGTCGGCGTAGACGGCGTCCAGGGCGGCGTTCGACTGCAGCCCCGCCGCGCCTTCCACGGCGAACGTCCCGACCACGTCCAGCCCTGCCTCGCGTGCTTCTTCGGCAGCCTCGCCTGAACGGTGGAAGTACGCGGTAGTGAACCAGACCGTGTCCGCCGGCGGCAGGTGGTGGCCGGTCTCCAACGCGTGCGCCACGACGTCCCGGTACCGCGAGTCCTGCACGAACTCGCGGCGCAGCCCGTCGAGCAGCGACGCGAACCGCCCGATCACGGCACCCAGCACAACCCCGCCGGGCCGCACCACGCGCAGCGCCTCGCGCCACGCCCGCAGCCGGTCTTCCCGCGTCGTCAGGTGGTAGAGCGGGCCGAGCAGCAGCACCACGTCGAACGGTCCGTCGACCGGCAGGTCACGGGCGTCACCGACGACGGCGGACACCCCGGGCAACGCGCCGGCCGCCTCCACGTGCGACGGCACGGGGTCGACCACGAGCACGTCGTGCCCGTCCTCCGCCAACCACGCCGCGTGCACGCCGGCCGCCCCGCCGACGTCCAGCACCCGACTCCGCTCACCGGCGAACCGCCGCACGATGTCCTGCGTCCGCAGGAACTCCAGCCGGCCGGTCCCGCCGGCGCGCAGCCGGTCCTCTTCCAGGCCTCGGTCGTAGAACTCCCTGATCTCCCGGTCCATCTTCCGACTGTATGAACGGGCGCAATCGCTTTCCGGCCCACGAATTCGCCCTCGACGCCACTGTGCGGACGGGGTTCGAGCCCCGTCCGCACAGTGGGGATGACCGGTCCCGCCGATCACCGGGGAGGCGTCACGCGCGGGCGGACACCTTCTCCTCGTCGGGGTCGGACCGCAGCGAGTCGACCAGCTCGTCCCGGTCGGCCGACGGCTCGGGCTTCAGCACGAGCCCGACCACCAGGTACAGCACGAGGGACAGGAGCAGCGGCCAAGACACGATCACCGCCTGCGTGACGAACTCGACCTTGTTCTGCTGCATCACGTACAGCACGGCCCACGTGCCGAGGCCGCCGATCACCGAGGCCTTCGCGGCGGTCGGCCCGACCTTCCGGAACCACGGCAGCATGCCGAGCATCAGCGGGATGGCGATCGGCCCCATCGTGGCCGCCACCAGCGCGATCACGACCTTGAGCACGAACCCCTTGGTGTCCGCGGTCAGCGCGATCGTCATGCTCAGCCCGATGAACGCGAACGTGGTGATCCGCGCCAGCTGCAGCTGCGCGGGCTCGCTGAGCCGCGTCACGCCCTTCCACAGCCTGGGCAGCATGTCCCGCGTGATGACCGCGGAGATCACGTTGGCGTCCGACGACACCATCGCCATGGTGTGCGAGAAGAAACCCGCCAGCACCAGGCCGATCATGCCCGCCGGCAGCATCATCTTGCCCATCTCGACGTACGCCTGCTCGGCGTTGCCCTCCATGCCCGGCACGATCAGCGGCGCCGCCCACATCGGGAAGAACAGCACCAGCGGCCAGACCAGCCACAGCACGCTGGACAGCAGCGCGGAGCGCTTGGCGGCGGCACCCGTCGGCGCGGCCATGTAGCGCTGCGCCAGGTTCCACATGCCGCCGTTGTACTCCAGCGTCTTGATCAGGAACAGCGCCATGAAGAAGATCAGCGTGTACTGGCCGGACAGCGGCTCGGAGTGCGTTTCGGGCAGCTGGTCCCAGATCTTCCACATGAAGTCGATGCCGCCGAAGTGCGCGGCGACCGCGACGAACATGGCGATGCCGGCCACGCCCTGGATGATGAACTGGCCGAAGTCGGTCAGCGCGTCCGCCCACAGGCCGCCGAGCACCGAGTAGACCATCGTGACGGCGCCGACGATCGTGATGCCGAGCCAGATCGGGACGCCCGCGAAGCCCTGGAGCAGCAGCGAGACGGCGACCCACTTGGCCGCGATGTCCACCACCTTCAGCGCCGCGCCCGCCCACGCCATGATCTGCTGCGTCGGCACGTCGTAGCGGCGGGCGAGGTACTCCAGCGGCGACTTGACGCCGTGCTTGGAGCGCAGCCGGTTCCACGCGCCCGCCCAGAGGAACGCGCCGATGCCGACGCCGAGCCCGATCGTCAGCGCCCACCAGATGTAGACGGTCAACCCGAGGCGGTAGGCCTCGGCGGCGAAGGCCACGAACATGACCGCGCTGTAGCCCGACATGTGGTGCGAGATGCCGGACAACCACCAGGGCATCTTGCCGCCCGCGGTGAAGAAGTCGGCGATGTTCTTGATCCGCCCGCGTGACCAGTAGCCGATCGCCACCATCACGAAGAAGTACCCACCGACGACGACCCAGTCGAGGGTGTCCATGAGGCCTCCACGAGTGCTCGGCCCACGGGTGGCAGCGCTTGGAGTCCGGCGGCGGCGCGCGGCGTCCCACATGGGTGTGTGACGTACGTCTTACGAGGCCGTTGCCTCTGATGGAAGGCGGTGGACGGTCATTGAGTCACATTCGTGACTGTTGTTCATATACGTGACCGGTGGAGCCGCGAATTTACGGAAAGTAGTTCGGCCAACCCGCGTCATGGCCGGTTCCCCGGGGGGTCGCACCGATATGCGAACCGTTCTCAACGCGCGCCAGCTCACGCCCAGCGCCGAGCGGCGAGGCCCTGGGCCGGGGATCGCCCTGGTCGACCCACTGCCCCTGTTCCGCGAGGGGCTGGCCGCCGTGGTGCGGCGAACACCGGCCATGCACTGGCTGGGCGCGACGGGACACCTGACCACGGCGGTGCGGATGCACGAGCGGCTGCGGCCGGACGTGCTGCTGGTCGACTCGATGCTCGACCCGCACGGCCACCTGGCGACCCTGCTGACCGGCAACGACTCGTCCTTGGTGGTCATCTCGCTGGTGCGGGAACCGCACCGCAACGCGAAGTTCGTGCGCGCGACGCTGTCGGCCGGGGCGCGCGGGCTGGTGCCGAGGTCCGGCGAGATCGGCGAGGTGATGCAGGCCATCACCCGCGCGCACCTGGACCGGCCGTACCTGGACCCGACCCTCGCGCCGTTCGCCACCGGGATCACGCCGACGGCCGAGGCCGGCACGCGGCGGTCGCTGTCACGCCGGGAGTACGAGGTGCTGCACCTGATCGCGGACGGGCTGGAGAACCAGGCCGTGGCGAGCGAGCTGTACGTGTCGGTGGAAACCGTGCGGACGCACGTGAAGAACATCCTCCGCAAGCTCCGCGCCCGCGACCGCACCCACGCCGTGTCCCTCGCCTACCAGTCGGGGCTGCTGTCCGGCGGTGTGCTCCAAATCTGAGGCTTGCTCCAAACCCGAGGCGTCCCGAACCCTGAAAGCCCGGTTGCCCGGCAGCCCGTTCGCCCGTGCCCGACACCGCCCGGGTGAAGCTCCCCGGGCGCGAACCGCCTGCTCCGGCAACGCGAACCTTCCTCGCGAAACCCCGCAGCTCACGCCCGTCGGGTTCACCACAACCCGGCCACCGGCCTTGCCGAGGTTACTGACAGGTAATACCCTGTTGTTACCGGTCAGTAGGGGACCGCCCCGACCAGCATGGAGTGAGCGACGAGATGGGTCACTACAAGAGCAACGTCCGGGACCTCGAGTTCAACCTCTTCGAGGTCTTCAACGTGCAGGACCACCTCGGCACGGGGCCGTTCGAGCAGTCCGACGAGGACACCGCGCGCGGCGTGCTTGCCGAGCTCAACAACCTGGCGGTCGGGCCGCTGGCGGACTCCTTCGCCGACTCCGACCGCAACCCCCCAGTCTTCGACCCGAAGACCCACTCGGCAACGCTGCCGGAATCGTTCAAGAAGTCCTACCAGACCCTCTGGGACGGTGAGTGGTACCGCCTCGGCCTGCCGAACGAGCTGGGCGGTTTCGGCATCCCGCCGTCGGTCCAGTGGGCGGCGTCCGAGCTGATCCTCGGCTCCAACCCGGCCGCCTACATGTACCTGGCCGGCCCGAGCTTCGCCTCGGTCGTCCACCAGAACGGCACCGAGCAGCAGCGGCGCTGGGCCGAGATCATGATCGAGCGCGGCTGGGGCGCCACCATGGTGCTGACCGAGCCGGACGCCGGTTCGGACGTCGGCGCGGGCCGCACCAAGGCCACCCTCCAGGACGACGGCACGTGGCACATCGACGGCGTGAAGCGGTTCATCACGTCCGGCGACCAGGACATGACCGAGAACATCATGCACCTGGTCCTCGCCCGCCCCGAGGGGCCCGGCATCGACCCGAGGCCCGGCACCAAGGGCCTGTCGCTCTTCCTCGTCCCCAAGTGGCACTTCGACCCGGAGACCGGTGAGTCGACCGGCGAGCGCAACGGCGCCTTCGTCACCAACGTCGAGCACAAGATGGGCCTCAAGGTCTCCACCACGTGCGAGCTGACGTTCGGCCAGCACGGCGTCCCGGCCAAGGGCTGGCTGCTCGGCGAGGTGCACGACGGCATCGCGCAGATGTTCCAGGTCATCGAGTACGCCCGCATGATGGTCGGCACGAAGGCCATCGCCACCCTCTCCACCGGCTACCTGAACGCGCTGTCCTACGCCAAGGAACGCGTCCAGAGCGCCGACCTGACCCGGATGACGGACAAGACCGCGCCGCGCGTCACGATCACCAACCACCCGGACGTGCGCCGCAGCCTGATGCTGCAGAAGGCGTACACCGAGGGCCTGCGCGCGGTCTACCTGTACACGGCCACGCAGCAGGACAAGATCGCGCTGGGCGTCCCGGACAAGGAGCTGGCGGAGAAGGTCAACGACCTGCTGCTGCCGATCGTCAAGGGCGTCGGCTCGGAGCGCGCGTACGAGCAGCTGGCGCAGTCGCTCCAGACGCTCGGCGGCTCCGGCTTCCTGCAGGAGTACCCGATCGAGCAGTACATCCGGGACTCCAAGATCGACTCGCTGTACGAGGGCACCACCGCCATCCAGTCGCTGGACTTCTTCTTCCGGAAGATCATCCGGGACAAGGGCCAGGCGCTGGCCTTCCTGAACGGCGAGATCCAGACGTTCCTGGACAACGAGGCCGGCAACGGTCGCCTCAAGGAGGAGCGCGCGCTCCTCAAGCAGGGCCTGGAAGACCTCCAGGGCATGCTCGGCACGATGGTCGGCTTCCTGACCAGCTCGCAGGAGGATGTCCGGAACCTGTACAAGGTCGGCCAGAACACCGTCCGCCTCCTGATGACGGCGGGCGACGTGCTGGTGGGCTGGCTCCTGCTGCGCCAGGCCGACGTGGCGCTGGGCAAGCTCGACGGCCAGGTCTCGGCCAAGGACAAGGCGTTCTACGAGGGCAAGGTCGCGGTGGCGTCGTTCTTCGCCAAGTCCGTGCTGCCCGAGCTGACCGCGCGTCGCAAGATCGCCGAGGCCACCGACAACTCCCTGATGGACATCGACGAGGCCGCTTTCTAAGCGCTCTGCGAAGCCGAAGGGCGGCACCCCGGACGTCGGGGGTGCCGCCCTTCGGCTTTGGTGCCAACCGGTCCCGATCAGCCCTTGTGCGCCCTCGCGGCGGCGAAGCAGTACGCGCCGAAGCCGAGGAAGCCGACCGCGATCAGGGCCAGCGCGAACAGGCCGTACGGCTGCGCGGCCAACGTGTGCAGCGCCTTGTCCATCCCGCCGGACTCGGACGGGTCGGCGTTCACCGCGGCGAACGCGACCAGGATCCCGATGAGGACGTACGACGCGCCCTTGCCGATCCAGCCGATCCGGCCCAGCCGCTCGACCAGGCCCCGGCTGCCGTCGGGCAGCTCCGACATGTCCAAGTCGTCCTCGAAGGACTTCTTCACGCCCTTGCGCGCCACGGCCACCCCGAGCCCCAGCACGAACAACGCGACCGCACCGACCAGTACCTGCCCGAACGGCAGCGCCAGCACCCGAGCCGTCCACGTCTGGGACTGCTCGGTGGAGTTGCTCTGCGACGACCCGGTCGCGTAGCCGATCGCCGCGATCCCGATGACCGTGCCCGTGATCGCGCGCCCGACCGAGCCGCACTTGCGGTAGAGGCGTTTGCGCTTCTTGGCGACCCACCCGTACCCGGACACCGCCATGGTGAGCTGCCAGCCGGCGAACGCGAACAGGCCGATCGCCACCACCCACAGCAGGACCGGGCCGACCGCGGTCTGGGCGAGGGACGACACCGCGCCCTTCTGGTCGGTCCGCTTCCCCGCGTCACCGAACGCCACCTGCGCCGTCAGCACCGCCAGCAGCACGTGGACCAACCCGTAGCAGACCATCCCGGCGCGCCCCAGCAGCTGCACGGCGGGATGTCTTCGCACCTCTTGCCCAGTGGTAGACACGAACGGGTGATACCCCGTCGTGGCCACCGCGAACCGCGTCAGCCCGGACCGTCGGCCGGTCGGGCCAGCCGGTCCAGGCCAGCCGGTCGGGCCGGCCGGTCAGCCCGTCGGCGGCGTCTCCGGCTTCGGCTCGCAGACGATCTTGTGCGACGGGTCGTACCGGACCGTCCGGCTCTCCGAGCGGCTCACGCCGGTGCGCCGGTCGGTGATGGTGCGGGTGTCGGTCACCGAGAAGCCCGGCGCGCCGTTGCTCGCCGAGCACGGCTGGGTGGAGACCTTCCGCTCCTCCGGCTGCGTGTGGTTGAACTCGGCGCTGGTCGAGCCGGTGACGTCGTAGTTCTTGGTGCCCCACAGGACGATCTTGAGCGACGACGGCGTCCAGATCGTCTGGATCGCCACGCCCGTCTCGTCCGGGTTGGTGAACCTGATGTCGATCACGCTGTTGCCCGCCGGGTCCTGGAACACGGTGGCCTCGCGCCCCTTGGGGTACCGCGAGATCCAGTAGCTGTGCTCCTTGTGGCCCGCGTCCTTCATGCCCGCGTAGTAGTAGGCGTTGTAGAGCGTCGTGGCGAACTGCGAGATGCCGCCGCCGACCGCGCGGCCGGGGATGCCGTTCTCGATGATGCCCGCGTCGACGTAGCCCTGCGCCCGACCGCGCGGGCCGGTGTAGCCGTTGAGGCTGAACGTCTCGCCTGGCTTCACGATCGCGCCGTTGACCTTCTCGGCCACCGTGCGGATGTTGATGCCGGAGTCTGCGGCGAAGCCACCGGTCTGGAACTCGCCGATGACCTCCTTGATGCCCATCTTGTTCGCCTGCTCGGTGGTCACCTTGGCGGGCGTGTGCTTGTACTCGGCCTTGATCGCGCGGTCGTTGTCGCGCTTCAGCACGTCCATCACCGTGGTCAGGGACTTGTCCCAGTCGACGCCGAGCCCGTCGACCGACTCCTTGACGGTGGGCCGGCCGCTCTCGAACACGATCTCGGCGTCCTTGCCCTCCTTCTCCGTCTCCTTGAGCTGCGGACCGGCGTGCTCGACGACCTTCGCGTTGTCGACCTTCGCGGTCAGGCTGCCGTCGTCGGCGGGCTCGAACACCAGCACGGTGGCCAGGTGCTCGGGCGTGAGCGTCGCGTCCTTGCCCTCGCCGAGGATGATCAGCGGCGCGGCGGTGGCGGGCTTGGCGACCTCTTCGAGGGCCTTCTGCACGCCCTCCTTGGTCGTCTTGACCGGGGTGGTGGCCACCGGCAGCTCGATCGTGCCGCCGCCCGCCCAGTCGGCGAGCAGCTTCTCCGACGAGCCGGGCACGTCCAGCTTCTGGCCCTGCTTGGGCTCGACCGCGACCGGCGTGGCGCCTTCGAACCGGATGGCGCCCTCGGCCGGCTCGTGGTCGGTGGTGGTGCGCAGACCCTCCAGCGCGGCGGCGAGCTTGCCCTCGTCGCTGCGGGTGGCGAAGCCGACCTCGCGGGAGGTGAAGAAGGAGGTGACGCGGGTGATCGGGGACAGCGGCTGGGTGCCCGCGCGGTCCAGCGTGGCGGTCCAGTCGAGCTCCAGGCCGGCCGCCTTCGGGTCGATCTCGGTGTCCACGTCGCCCGCGCGCGCCTTCACCGGCGCGGCCAGGCGGGGGCCGATCTCGTCGCGCAGCTTCTGCTCGGCGTCGTCGCGGCTCATGCCGCCGACGTCCACGCCCGCGACGGACACGCCGCGCGGCACGTCACCGCCGGAGATCAGGATGTCCAGGCCGTAGAGGAGGACCATCACGCCGAGCACGGCGGCGGCGATCAGGCCGCCCTTGCGCAGGCGCTTGCGGCGGGCGTCGGCCTCGTCGCCCTCCGTGCCGCTGTCAACCATCACCGGGCCGTAGACGGTGGCGTCCGGTTCCGGGCCGCCCACCGGCGCGGCGAACACCGTGGTGGCCTCGGAGGGCGACGGCGGCCGGTTGAAGCCACCGGGCGGGGTGTTCGCGGGCCGGTTGACACCGCCGGGCGGCGTGTTCGACGGGCGGTCGAAACCACCGGGCGGGGTGCCGGGCGGCCGGCCGAAACCACCGGGCGGGGTGTTGATCGCGCGGGTCTGCTCCGCGGCGGACGGCGGCGTGAGAGCGCGCGTCTGATCACCGGCCGGGTTGATCGCCTGGGTGGCGTCCGCGTTCCCGGCGGGCGGGTTGTGCTGCGCGTTGCGCGTCGGGTGCTGCTGCGTCACGTCATGAGAGACGCCGGGGGCAGCCGCCGCGTTGTCGTGGTCCGGCGAGGAAGTCGTCACGTTTCGGACGGTCGGGGCCGGGTCGGTGTCCACGTCCGGCTCGTCCTGCGGCCACGCGGTGTCCTCCTGCGGCCACTCGGCCTCGTCGACCGAGCCCGCCGGGATCATCGTCGTCCGCTCCGAAGCGGTGCCCGACGGGCGGACCGGCTTCATCGCCGTGGTCCGCTCAGCGTCGTACTCCGGTCGCTGGTTCTCCGGCACCGCTCCCCCTCTTGCTCTCCGCAAGGTCCTGGGACTGCTTACCCGACCGTCGTCACACGCAGGTCACGGGCGGGCGGATCACAGGTCTCACCACAGTTGTCACAGGTAGAGCCCGGTCCCGTGATCCGTCCGCTCGGTCGCGGTGGCGTGCACGTCGCGTTCCCGCATGACCAGGTAGGTCTGACCCTGCACCTCGACCTCGAACTGGTCGTCCGGGTTGAACAGCACCCGGTCGCCGACCTTGATGTGCCGCACGTTCGTGCCGACACCGTGCACGTCTCCCCAGGCCAGCCGCTTCGCCATCTGGGCCGTCGCGGGGATCACGATGCCACCGCTGCTGCGACGTTCGCCGTCTTCCGGCGAGATCCGCACCATCACGCGGTCGTGCAGCATCTGGATCTCGAGCTTGACATCGGGCACCGGCAGAGTCTAGTTGTCGTGGTCGAGGCCACCCATCATCAGGGGTAGCCGATGCGGCCCGTCCCTTACCACACGGACCGGAACGCCCCAGTCCTGGCGGGCCAGCTTGCACACCGGGTGCTCGACCGCCGGGTCGTCCGTGCAGCTCGCGGCCTGGGCGACGACGTGCAGCACGCCTTCGGTGAAGCCCTCGGCGATGCGCAGCGCGCGGACCAGGTCGGTGCCGACGCCCGCGCCCGACTCCAGCAGCCCAGGCGGGGAGCTGGTGACCTCCAGGCGGGTGGACGGGCCGAACCGGTCGTCCAGCTTCTGGCCGGTCGGCGGGGTGAAGACGACGGCGAGTTCGAGGTCGCCCGGCGCGATCTCGGACGGTGGCCGGCGGACCTTGTGCGCGTCGCCGCTGACCAGCTTCGTGCCGGGCGCGACGGGGCGTTCGAGGCGGTGCGCGGCGGAGGCGACGACGACCAGCTCGCCGTCCACCAGGACCGCGTCGGACGGCTCGGCGATGTCGGTGGCCAGGGTGGACACCTCTCCGGTCGCCGGGTCGTAGCGGCGGATCGCGCCGTTGTAGGTGTCGGCGATGGCGATCTGGCCGCCGGGGAGGACCGTGACGCCCAAGGGGTGCTGGAGGAGCGCCTGGTCGGCCGGGCCGTCGCGGTGGCCGAAGTCGAACAGGCCCTTGCCGATGGCGGTGTGGACGGTGCGGTCGGCGTCCAGGCGGCGCAGGGCGGACGTTTCCGAGTCGACCAGCCAGAGCGTGTCGCCGTCGGCCGCGAGGCCCGAGGTCTGGGCGAAGAACGCCTGGTCGGCCGGGCCGTCGTTGAGGCCTTCGACGGTGGTGCCGGCGAGGCGTTCGAGGCGGCGCTCCAGCGGCTTGAACAGGCCGAGGGTGTGGTTGCCGGCGAGGGCGATGACGACGCCTCCGGCGGGTTCCCACCAGGCGACGTCCCAGGGGCTGGTGAGGTGGACCTCGTCGGCCGGGCCGTCGGTGACGCCGTCGCGCCACTGCTCGCCGGTGCCCGCGACGGTGGTGACCTCGCCGGTGTCCAGGTCGAGGCCGCGCAGGAGGTGGTTGACGGTGTCGGCGACGACGGCGTGGTAGCCGACCTGCTTCGCGACGTGGTCGGGGAGGAGCGCGATGCCGGCCGGTTCGGAGAAGGTGGGGTTCGCGCCGTCCTGCCGGCCGCGCTCGCCGGTGCCGATGCGCCTGATCACGGTCTCGCCGTCGAGGTCGAGCTCGACCAGGCCGTGGTGCGCGGAGTCGCTGACCAGGAGGGTGTTGTCGCCGGTCAGGACGGCCTTCGCGGGGAACCGGAGTTCAGTCGCCTTCGGCGGCGGCGCGACGTACGGGCCGTCGCCGCGGTGGAGGGTGCCCTTGGCGTCGTGCTCGGCGACGACCTCGGAGACGATCTGCCGCAGCGCGTCCAGGTGGCCCTCACCGGCGGCGACGTGCACGACGTAGCCCTCGGGGTCGACCAGCACGAGCGTCGGCCAGGCCTTCACCGCGTAGTTCTGCCACGTCGTCAGCTCGGGGTCGTCGAGCACGGCGTGCTCCACGGCGTACCGCTCGACGGCCGCTTCGAGGGCTTCGGGCTCGGCCTCGTGGACGAACTTGGGCGAGTGGACGCCGATGGTGACCAGGACGTCGGCGAACTCGGCTTCGAGGGGGCGCAGCTCGTCGAGGACGTGCAGGCAGTTGATGCAGCAGAAGGACCAGAAGTCCAGCAGCACGACCTTGCCCCGAAGGTCGCTGAGCCTGATCTCCCGGCCACCCGTGTTCAGCCAGCCCCGGCCCACCAGCTCGGGGGCGCGGACACGGGCGCGGCGGCGTTGAGCGGTCGTCACGTCGGGAGTCAACACGACTCGCACACCGACCTATTTCCCGGTCCACCAGCTGGGACGCGTGGCTGGACCGGGAAGGGCACGCTCAACGGGGACGGCGGACGGTGCGGGGGCCGAGGACGGTGGCGGCGAGGGCCGTGACGCGGTCGCGGAGGGCGCGGTCGGCGGTGATCACGGTGCAGGGGCGGTCCGGGTTGGCGCGGACCACGTCCACGATCGCGTCGTCGCCGGAACCGGTGGCCGGGACGACGCGGACGCCGGGGACCGACTCGACGTGCCGGGCCTTGCCCTCGACCACCATGACCACGTCCAGCGGGCCGGGGAGGGTCGGCAGGCCTTGTTCGGCGACCTCCACCAGGTCGTCGCGCAGGCGGGTGGCGGCGCCGGCCCGGTCGCGCCACCAGCCGTCCGGGACGGAGCCGACGACGTTGGCCGCGTCCACGACCAGGAGCGGGGACGTCATCGGGTCATGCTCTCAGCAAACGCACAAGAAACTGTCAGACCCCGGTGGCACGATGGTGTTGTCCACATGGGGGACGGAACAACCATCCAGGGGGAGCTAGTGATGATCAGGGGTGCCCGCAGAACGGACTGCACCTGGAACGGCTCGGCCACGGTCAAGTAGCCGGCGCATGGGAAACCCCGCGGTGCTGCCAGGTCGGGGGTCCGACAGCATCGCGGGGTCATCTGAAACATCGATACACGATCGTGGACTGTTACATCACCCATAGGGTGTGACGCAGATCACGTTTCGAATGATGTGACGAGACCCTGCCGCGCGGGAGGTGCGGCAGGGTCTCGTCGTTCCCTTCGACGGCGTGCGGACGACGGGGCGGCACACCCGGTGTCGATCGGGTGGTCGTCACGCGCGCCGGTGGGTCACCCCTCAGCGGAGGGACGACACCTGGGCCTGGGCGATGGCCATCAGCTCGTGCCGCATGGCCGGGGTGGACGCCATGTCGATCGCGCGGGCGACAGCCTTGCGGTTGCGAGCCTCGACACGACGAGCGCGGAGCTTCGCAGTGAAGTTCATCGGGGGTTCATCCCTCTCAAAGTTCTTCTTGGTGGTGTGCCTCAAGTATGCACCCACCACGGCTCTCGCGCACCCGATTTTCCGGTGAGGTGCCGCACATGCCGACGAATCATCGGTCTTTACCGCAACAGCCCCGTTGATTCGCCTGGCGTACACCTGTTGGGCCGGACGCGCTCAGGCCGACTCTCTAGCGTGCGCGCTAGACCACGCAATGCGACCACAGCTAGCGAACAACCGCAGGTCAGCCGCCTGACGTCAGTCCTCACGCCCGAGCAGGAACCGACCGAAGTGCGGCACGGTGAACGCGATCTGCCCGCGTTCGGCCGAGTACACGAGCCCCTTCTTGATCAGGCTGTCCCGCGCCGGCGACAACGACGACGGCTTGCGCCCCAGGTGGTCCGCCACCTGCGCCGTGTTCACGCCCGCGTCCTTGCCGTCGGTCAGCTCCGCCATCGCCCGCAGGTACTCCCGCTCGGCCGGCGTCGCCCGCTCGTACCGCGACCCGAAGAACCCGACCGCCAGCTCGGCGTCCGCCTCCGGCGCGGCCACCGCCACGTCCATCGCGGTGATCGGGTCGGCGGGCGCCGCGTCCCACGCAGCCTTGCCGTAGGCCTGGATGAAGTACGGGTAGCCGCCCGACGCGTCGAACAGCGCGTCCAACGCCTCCGGCTCGATCCCGGCCTCCTCGCGGTCGACCGGCGCCAGCACCGCCCGGTCCGCGTCCTCCCGGGACAGCCGGTCGATCCGCACGTACCGGAACAGCCGCTCCGAGTACGACTTGGACGCCGACAGCACGGCGGGCAGGTGCGGCAGCCCGGCGCCGACCACGACCAGCGGCGCACCGGACTGCGACAGCTCGTGGCAGGCCGCGCACAGCGCCGAGATGTCGTCCGCCCGCACGTCCTGCATCTCGTCGATCAGCAGCGCCACCCCGGTGCCGACGTCCTGCGCCAGCTCGGCGACCTCGGTGAACAGCTCCACCAGGTCGATCTCGATGTCACCGGAGTCCGCCCGGCCGACCGCCGCCGGCACGTCGATCCCCGGCTGCCACCGGTCGCGCAGCTTCGCGTCCTCGGGATTGGCCCGCAGCGCGAACGCCTTCAGCACCCCGAGCACCGCCTCCACCCGTTCCGGCGCACGGTGCCGCACGGCCAGGTCGCGGATCGCCCGGTGCAACGCCGCCGACAACGGCCGCCGCAGCCCCGCCTCCGGCCGTGCCTCGATCTTCCCCGCGCCCCACCCGCGCTTGACCGCCATCGACCGCAGCTCGCCGAGCAGCACCGTCTTGCCGACGCCGCGCAGCCCGGTGAGCACGAGACTGCGTTCCGGCCGACCGCGCGCCACCCGTTCGAGCACCACCTCGAACGCGCCGACTTCCTTGTCGCGCCCCGCCAGCTCAGGTGGCCGTTGACCGGCACCGGGGGCGAACGGGTTGCGCACCGGGTCCATCCTCGGACGGTATCGAGGTGTCTACGACCGATCCAATACTCAGGCCGTGTCGCCCTGTATTCGGTCGTCTAGGGAAAAATGTAGACCGAGTTATCGAGCCCGATCACCGGTAGCGTCGGCGTCATGGCTGAGGTGGTGACGAAGGGCGTCGGCAAGGTCGAGCGGACCGCCGACCGGGCCGAGGTGAACGTGAGCTTCGAGACGACGGGCTCGACGCGCAACGAGGCGGTGGACGCGCTGACCGCGCGGGTCGCCGGGGTGGAGCCCGCGTTCGAACGGCCGGGCGTCGAGGTCCGGTCGCGGCAGCTGAACGTGCACGACAACTGGGACGGCAGGCGCCGCTCCGGCAGCCGTGCCGCGCAGAACTACCTGATCCGGGTCGACGACGTCGCCGGCCTCGACGACCTGCTGGCCGCTCTCGTGGTCGCCGAGCCGACGTGGCTCAACGGGCCGACGTGGCAGGTCAAGGACGACGCGGACGCCGTCCGTGAGGCGCAGCGCGAGGCCGTGGTGGACGCGCGCCGCCGTGCCGAGGGGTACGCGGAAGCCCTCGGCGCACGGCTCGGCCCGCTCCAGCGGCTGACCGACGGCGACGCCGAGATGTGGGCGGCCGAGTCGAACCGGGTGATGGCGGCCGGTTTCGGCGGCGGCTCGCCCGGCGTGCCGCCGCAGATGGACCAGCTCAACCTGGAGGCCCAGCAGATCGTGGTCACGGTCCGCTGCACGGCCACCTGGACGCTCCTCGACTGACCTCCGCCGCGTTCCGAGCGTTGAATTCAGGGGTTCCGAACGTAGGACACGGTCGTTCGGAACGTAGGACTCTCGGGGTCAGCTGCTGGTTCGGGGTTCGACCAGTTCGACCGCCACGGCGCGGTTGCGGGCGGCGGCGGCCGGGATCAGCTCGCCCGAGCCGTCCACGTCGACGGCCAGCGGTGACGTGAAACCGGCGCCGATCACCTCGACGAACGCGGACCGGCTCACGCCGAGGTCGACCAGCTCGGCCACCACCCGCCGGCCACGCCGCTGGGTCAGGTCCAACGCCGCCTCGATCGACGACGAGGTGGCCGTGCGCACGATGACCCGCGCGGTGGTGCGGCCGTCGAACTTCTTCGCCACGTCCTCCAGCACCTCACGCGCGCCGGGCGCGAGCTGGTCGGTGCCCGCCTTGAACAGCACCGCAGTGGGGATGTGCACCAAAGCGTCCTGGTGCACGACCTCGCCGATGTCCACCGCCGGCACCTCGCCGCGGCCGATGGACGCACGGCCGGGCACCGGCTCCGTGTCGTGGGTGCAGCTCTTCGCGTCGAACTTCGCGCAGATGCCCATCCACAGCTCGACCAACGCCTCCTTCGCACCCTGCGGCAGCGGCTTCTGCGCGCCCGTCACCTGCCCGAGCCCGGAGAAGATCACGTCCTTGCCGGTCAGCTCGGGCAGCGCGTCGTCCGGCACCGACGCGACCACCGCGGACACGTCGAAGTCGAGCCCGAGCCGGGTCAGGTCGATCGGGTCGGTGGTCTGCAACCCGCTGGTCTGCAGCACGAGCAGGGCCGGTCCCTCCGCCGAGGCCATGTCCGCGAGCACGGCCAGCGGGTCGAGCCGGGGACTGGTGCCGCCGACCTGCGCGAGCTCCCCGGTCAACCGGTTCAGGTTCTGCTCGAAGCCGAGGCGGCGCAGGGCCGAGTCGCTCTCCACCTCGTTCCCGTCTCGAACGGTGAAGTCCTCGTCCGAGTACGCGCCGCCGGCGGCGTCACCCTGCCGGTAGACGACGACCCTGGTCACGCCCTTGTCGACGGCTTCCGACAGCCGGTCGACCACCGTGCTGGTGAGCTCGACCCGCGGTTCGTTGGCCGAGGCGGTGACGCCGATGCGAATGGTGGTGGATTCGCGGGACGTCTCCCCGCAGGCAGCACAGGATGCCGCCACAAGCACGACTGCGGCGAAGAGCCGTGAGTGGTTCATGCATTTGGAAACGGAATGAGCACCCGATGCGTTACTGCTAACACCCGTTCGGAGTAATGAACGGCCTAGCGCTCCACGATCGCAGTAACGCCCTGACCACCCGCTGCACAGATCGAGATCAGCCCGCGGCCCGTTCCGCGCTCGGCCAGGAGCTTCGCCAGCGTCGCCACGATCCGCCCTCCGGTGGCCGCGAACGGGTGCCCGGCGGCCAGCGACGAGCCGTTGACGTTCAGCTTCGACCGGTCGATCGCGCCGAGCGGGCCGTCCAGCCCGAGCCTGCCCTTGCAGAAGTCCGCGTCCTCCCACGCCTTCAGCGTCGCCAGCACCTGGGACGCGAACGCCTCGTGGATCTCGTAGAAGTCGAAGTCCCGCAGCGCCAACCCGGCCCGCGCGAGCATCCGCGGCACGGCGTAGGCGGGTGCCATCAGCAGTCCCTCGCCGCCGTGCACGTAGTCGACCGCGGCCGTCTCGGTGAACGTGAGGTGGGCAAGGACCGGGAGGTTCCGCGCGGCGGCCCACTCGTCGGACGCCAGCAGCACGGCCGACGCGCCGTCCGTGAGCGGCGTGGAGTTGCCGGCGGTCATCGTCGCGCCCTCACCGCGGCCGAACGCCGGCTTCAGCCTGGCCAGCTTCTCGACGGACGAGTCCGGCCTGAGGTTCTGGTCCCTGGTGAGCCCCTGGAACGGCGTGACCAGGTCGTCGAAGAACCCGCGCTCGTACGCGGCGGCGAGGTTGCGGTGGCTGGCGGCGGCCAGTTCGTCCTGGTCCTCGCGCGCGATCCCCCACTCCCGAGCGGTGATCGCGGCGTGCTCGCCCATGGACAGGCCGGTGCGCGGCTCGCCGTTGCGCGGCACGTCCGGCACCACGTGCTTCGGGCGCAGCTTCAACGCCGCCTTGACCTTCGCACCGACGCTCCGGGCCCGGTTGAACTCCAGCAGCACGCCGCGCAGGTCCTCGTTCACGCCGATCGGCGCGTCGCTGGTGGTGTCGACGCCGCCCGCGATGCCGACGTCGATCTGGCCGAGCGCGATCTTGTTGGCCACCGCGATCACGGCCTGGAGGCCGGTGCCGCACGCCTGCTGCACGTCGTAGGCCGGCGTCTCGGCGGACAGCCGGCTGCCCAGCACGGCCTCGCGGACCAGGTTGAAGTCGCGGCTGTGCTTGAGCACCGCGCCCGCGACCACCTCGCCGAGCCGTTCGCCCTGGAGCCCGAACCGGCTGACCAGCCCGTCCAGGGTGGCGGTGAGCATGTCCTGGTTCGACGCTGTGGCGTAGGGGCCGTTCGAGCGGGCGAAGGGGATGCGGTTGCCGCCGAGGATGGCTACACGGGCCATGTCGTCCTCCAGGTGGTGGGCGTGGTGGGAGCAATGTTACCTACTCGTCAGTAGACTTACCCTTAAGTAGGGAGTGTGATGGTGCGCATGGATCGGTACCAGTCGTTCGCCAGGTCCGCCCTCGGGCGGTTCGTCGTGGGCAAGGTGGGGTTGCCCGACCCGTACCCGCTGCGTCGCCACGCACCCGACCAGCCTCCGCTCGACGGGCCCGTGCTGCTCGGTGGGAGTGGTCGGCTGGTGGAGCCGGTCGGCGCGGCGGTGAAGTCGATGGGGTTGCACCTGGTCGCCTCGGCTGACCGGTACGGGGCGCTGGTGTTCGACGCGTCCGGGATCGACTCGGTCGAGCGGTTGCGCGAGCTGCACGCGTTCTTCCACCCGGTGATCCGGTCGCTCGGGCCGTGCGGGCGGGTGGTCGTCCTCGGCACGCCGCCCGAGCAGGCCGAGTCGCAGATCGCGCAGCGCGCGCTGGAGGGGTTCACGCGGAGCGTCGGCAAGGAGCTGAAGCGGGGCGGCACGGCGCAGCTCGTGTACGTCGCGCCCGGCGCCGAGGACGCGATCGGGTCGACGCTGCGGTTCCTGCTGTCCGGGCGGTCCGCGTACGTGTCGGGGCAGGTGATCCGGATCGGGCCGGCCGACGTGACCGAGCCGGAGGACTGGGACCGACCGCTGGCCGGGAAGGTCGCGCTGGTCACCGGCGCGTCGCGGGGCATCGGCGCGGCGATCGCCGAGGTGCTGGGCCGCGACGGCGCGCACGTCGTGTGCCTGGACGTGCCGGCGCAGGGCGACGAGCTGTCGACGGTGGCGAACCGGGTCGGCGGCACCGCGCTCCAACTCGACCTCACCGCGCCGGACGCGCCCGCGCGGATCGTCGGGCACGTCACGCAGCGGCACAGTGGTGTGGACGTCGTGGTGCACAACGCGGGCATCACGCGGGACCGCACGCTCGGCCGGATGGACGAGGACCGGTGGAACGCGGTGATCACGGTGAACCTGGCCGCGCAGGAACGGGTCGACGAGGCGTTGTTCGAGGCGGATGGCGTGCGGCCCAACGGACGGATCATCGGCGTGTCGTCCATCGCGGGCATCGCCGGGAACGTCGGCCAGACCAACTACGCCACCAGCAAGGCGGGCGTGATCGGCATGGTCGACTCGCTGTCCCGGCGGGTCGCGGGCCGGGCCACGGTGAACGCGGTCGCGCCGGGGTTCATCGAGACGAGGATGACGGCCGCCGTGCCGCTGTTCATCCGCGAGGCGGGGCGGCGGATGAACAGCATGTCGCAGGGCGGGCTGCCGGTGGACGTCGCCGAGACGATCGCGTGGTTCGCGCACCCGGCGTCGGCCGGCGTGAACGGCAACGTCGTGCGGGTGTGCGGGCAGAGCCTGCTGGGGGCGTGATGGCGAACCTGACCTTGTTGTACGCCAAGGCCGCGCTGACCGGGTTCACCCGGCGCGGCGACACCCTGCCGGAGTCCTCTTTGGACGCCGAGCTCACGGTCGACCCGGCGCACGTGGCCCGGTACGCCAAGGCGTGCGGTTTCGGCGTGCGCGACGAGCTGCCGATCACCTACCCGCACGTGCTCGGGTTCGAGCTCCAGCTCCGGCTGATGACTGGTCCCGGCTTCCCGTTCCCGCCGGCCGGTCTGGTGCACGTGGCCAACCGGATCACGCAGCACCGGCCGTTGACGGTGTCCGAGCCGCTGTCGCTGCACGTGGCGTTGGCGAACCTCCGGCCGCACGAGCGCGGGCAGCAGTTCGACGTGGTGACCGCGGTGTCCGTCGACGGCGAGGAAGCGTGGGTCGACGTGTCGACTTATCTCCGGCGGAGCGGGAGTGCGGTGTCGGCGCGCGAGAACCCGGAGCCGCCCGTGCCGACGGCGCGGTGGCGGCTGCCCCGCGACCTCGGGCGGCGGTACGCGGACGTGTCCGGCGACCGGAACCCGATCCACCTGAACGCGTTGGCGGCCAAGGTGTTCGGCTTCCCCCGCGCCATCGCGCACGGGATGTGGTCGAAGGCGCGGTGCCTGGCCGCGCTCGAAGGCCGGCTGCCCGACGCGTACGAGGTCGACGTGCGGTTCAAGGCGCCGATCCTGCTGCCGGGGGCGGTCGACTTCTCGACCTCGCCCACCGGTGACGGCCGGCGGTTCTCGCTGTGGTCGGACCGACCGCACCTGGAGGGCGTGATCAGCCCTTCCCGGCGGACCTAGGCGTCTTCGGCGGCGTACTCGGTCCGCCGTGACGGCGGGTGCCACACCTCGCCCGCGACGAGGTCGCCGAACCCCATCCAGACCAGGTTCATCAGCCGGGCGGCGACCACGCCGGCCGGCTCCGCGGGGTTGTCGAGCCACCAGTCGGCCAGCGACTCGCCCGCACCGACCAGTGCCGCGGCCAGCGACTCGGCTTCCTTGTCGCCCGCGCGTGGCACGTTGGCGAAGTCGGACGAGTGCACCAGCAGCGCCGCCACCAGGCTGATAGCCCGGCCGCGCATGTCGGCCAGCTCCGCGGCGAACGGGCCGCCCTGCGAGGACGCCTGCCGGTGCAGGACCTGCCAGCCGGCCCGGTTCGCGCCGACGAACCCGAAGAAGGCCCGAAGTCCGCTCCACAGCTGGACGTCCGGTGGGGCCTCGGCCTCGACGCCCTCCGAGATCGCTTCCATCATCCGGGTCGCCTCGCGGCGGATGCAGGTGGCGAACAGCTCTTCCTTGGAGCCGAGGTACGCGTAGAGCATGGGCTTCGAGATGCCCGCGACCTCGGAGATCTCGTCCATCGACGCGGCGTGGAACCCCAACCGCGAGAACACGTCCACCGCGGCGTCCATGATCTGCCGTTCGCGCACGGCGCGCGGCAGTCTCTTGGCCCGACCCGAGCGGACCGGTTGCTCTGCGTGCATCGCACCCCCTGGATGGCTGGGACAAGATTACTCCGAGGGCCTTGCCGCCTTACCTACTCACCAGTAGGCTTACCCCGTAGTAGGTAGCCGGAGGTGTCACACATGACCATCGACCTCACCACCGAGGCGATCTCGAAGCTCAGCCCTCGGGAGTTGATCTCCACGCTCCAGCAGGTCGATCCGGGTGATCCGGCGCTGAAGGACGTCGACATCGACGTGATCGCGCGCGGCGTCGACCCGAAGAAGCTGGGCCAGGACGAGTTCGCGGATCTGCTCGCCGCGCTCGGCGTGTTGGCCGACGGCGGAGCCGACCTGGACCTGGCGAAGATGGACGCGCAGAACTTCGCGCGGATCATCTCGCGCGCGTCCAAGGAGCAGGTCGAGGCCGTGACGTCCCGGCCGGGTCTGCGCGAACGCGTGCTGGACGAGGTGTTCCGCCGCATGGAAGCGCACTTCCGCACCGACCGCGCGGGTGCCACGCGTGCCGTCGTGCACTTCCGGCTGACCGGCGGTGCCACCTCGGACGACGTGTACGAGGCGGTCATCGAGGACGCGACGTGCACGATCAACAAGGGCGAGACCCGTGAACCCCGGGCGACCGTGACCCTGGGGCCGGTGGAGTTCCTGAAGCTCGCGACCGGCAACGCGTCGGCGCCGGTGCTGTTCATGACGGGGAAGCTGAAGGTCAAGGGCGACCTGGGCTTCGCGGCCGGGTTCATGACCCTGTTCGACGTTCCGAAGGCGTGAGGGGATCATGGGCGGCTTTTCGCTGGAGCTGAACGAGGACCAGGTCGACCTGCGCGAGTGGGTGCACGGGTTCGCGAAGGACGTGATGCGGTCCGCGGCGTCGGAGTGGGACGAGCGGGAGGAGACGCCGTGGCCGGTGATCCAGGAGGCGGCGAAGATCGGCCTGTACGGGTTCGAGTCGCTGGCCACGTGGTTCGCCGACCCGGTCGGCCTGTCGTTGGCCATCGCGACGGAGGAGCTGTTCTGGGGTGACGCCGGGATCGCGCTGGCGCTGATGGGGACGGGCCTCGCGGCGGCGGGGATCTTCGCGTCCGGGACGCCCGAGCAGCTGGCCGAGTGGGTACCGGAGTGCTACGGCAGCGCGGACGACCCGAAGGTGGCGGCGTTCTGCGCGTCGGAGCCGCAGGCCGGTTCGGACGTGGCGGGGTACCGGACGCGGGCCGTGTACGACGAGGCCAGCGACGAGTGGGTGCTCAACGGGCAGAAGGCGTGGGCGACGAACGGCGGCATCGCGAACGTCCACGTCGTGACCGCGGTGGTGGATTCAGCGCTGGGATCGCGCGGCCAGGCCGGCTTCGTCATCCCGCCGGGTACGCCCGGGTTGTCGTCACCGGGGAAGATCAAGAAGCACGGGATGCGGGCTTCGCACACGGCGGACGTGTTCTTGGACGACGTGCGGGTGCCCGGACGGTGCCTGTTGGGTGGCAAGGAGCGGTTGGACGCCCGGCTGGCACGTGCCCGTGAGGGGCAGAAGGCCGGTGGGCAGGCCGCGATGGCGACGTTCGAGACGACCCGGCCGACGGTGGGTGCGATGGCGGTCGGCGTCGCGCGGGCGGCGTACGAGTACTCGCTGGAGTACGCGAAGGACCGTTCGGCGTTCGGCCGGAAGATCATCGAGAACCAGGCCATCGCGTTCGACCTGGCGAACATGAAGATGGAGATCGACGCGGCCCGGTTGCTGGTGTGGCGGGCGGCGTGGATGGGCCGCAACAACGTGCCGTTCACGGCGGGTGAGGGGTCGATGTCGAAGCTCAAGGCCGGTGAGGTGTCGGTTTGGGCTACGGAACGCGCGATCCACATCCTGGGCGGGGCGGGGTACACGCGCGAGCACCCGGTGGAGCGGATGCACCGCGACGCCAAGATCTTCACCATCTTCGAGGGGACGTCGGAGATCCAGCGGTTGGTGGTGGCGCGCGCTATCTCTGGCATCCACATCAAGTAGGCCTGGCTGATCAGGTCACCCGGTCTGGGCGGGGTCTTCAGGACGCGGAAGACCCCGCCCACTGCTTGCAGTTGTTGTCACCCGAACCGCTGGCACCTGACCTAGTCAGCGGTCCTCAACGACTTCGAAGAGGTCCGCGAAGCTCATCATCCTGAACGCGCTCAACGCACCGGCGATGAACACCGGACCGGGCCGCAGTTCGTCGGCCAACACCCGACCCACCGTCGAACGGTGAACCCCAAGCGCGTCGGCGATCTCGTAGTCGGACTCCAGGCCCGCGACGCGCGTCGCCAGGTCGAACCGGTCCACTCGTAGCCGCACGGTGTACCGAACTCCGCCACCGTCGGCACGCGACCGCCTACGCCGACGCCTCACCGGTCACCTCCGCCGTCCCCGGCACGTCCGGCATCGGTCGCGGCAGCGATGGCCTCACCTTTCTCCCGCTCACGCTTGGCCCAGTACAACGCCTCGTGGTGGTGCCCACGGTCGATCTCCGCGACCCGCCCGTACACCTCCGCCGACCGCAGGTAGAACGCCCGCCGCACAGCCGGTTCCGCGTCAGGTGCCGGCATCACCCTGACCAGCGCTTCATGCGCGTCTTTCAACGACGTGACAGCCCACGCTGCCCGCCACAGTCCCTCATTCGAAGCCCGCTTCGCCTTGCTCATGTCCCGTCCTCGTCCGGGTTGGCACGGGCGTGCTCGATCCGCGCCCGACGATCGAATTCCTCGGCAGCAATGGCGCAGGCGTGACGAGCCCACAAGGGCACCGCCAGATCAGCGGCCAAGATCCGCCACGCCCACGCCACCGCCGAGTAGCTGTCAGCCAACCGAAGCCGTGCCGCCGCCCCGTCCTCAGTGGACGCCGCGAACAGGGCTTCGGTCTGCTCCGCGTACGCGAGGTTCCAGCGAGCGACCGCCTCACGAGACGGCCGCGCCACCTCAAGCCGCCTTCTGCTCGCCCTGGGGCTTGTCCGCACGCTTCGGGGCAGCGCCCACCTGCGGCGACACGATGCCCGTAGCCCGGATCGTGAACCCCTGGTACTTGTACCGATCACCCATCACCCGCGGCTCGACCGTCAGCCCTTCGAACGCCACCGGCCGCACCTCCACACCAGGCATCACCTGCACGGCCTGCGGCGGCACCGGCTGCACGTCAGCCAGGATCGTCACCGTCACCGACGCGTCCCGCTCCTTCTCGGCGGACGGGTCCGTGGCCACGACCTTCCACTGCCGCTTGCCCGTGCGCTCGTCCACACGCTGTTTGGCCTGCCGACCGCGCCCCTTGTCCTCCGCGCTCATGTACTCCATGTCCGGCGCGACCTCACCGACCATCAGCGCCCCCATCGGGAACACCTGGTCAAACGACGCCTCGAACCGAGTTCCGTACGGAACCGCCACCAGCCACCTCCGTCACCTTGCCAGCCTGCCTATGCGAGCTAGCCATGTTACGAGAGTAAGACAGCTTGGCTAGCCAAGTCAAGCAAGTGGCGAGCGTCAGCCGATCGAGCTAGCCCTCTAGGCGGTCTAGCCAAGTGCGAACAGACACTGCGAACATGGTGCAAACCGACAGCTTTGCGGCGCTTTGCGTCCCGCTTTGCACTGGACGACACCAGACGAGGAGTCATGGCACTCGACCCGGATGACCCGCGACCGCCGTACGTGCAGGTCGCGAACGCACTGCGCGCCGCCATCCTGACCAAGGTCTTCAAGGCGGGCGACAAGCTGCCGTCACGCGCGGAGCTGGCGAAGAAGTACGAAGTCGCGCCGATGACCGTGCAGAGCGCGCTACGCGAGCTGCGCGACGAGGGCTTGATCGTCTCCCGCCAGGGCAGCGGCGTGTTCGTCCGAGAGCGCACCGAGCGCCCGGTTGGCCTGCGCCCGCACATCGAGCAGGCGTTTACGTCCGACCGCGTGACGATCGACTTCGCCGGGTTCTCCGGCGAGACCCTTCACGGCATCCTTCAGGAGCCACTGGACAAGATCCGCATCGGCCGGCTCACACCCGAGACGATCCACGTCCGCATCCTGGTTCCGGACCCCACCGTCCCGTGGTCGGTGCCGTGCACCGTCGAGGACCGGTCCGACAGTCCCGCCTTCCGCGAGCGCGCCGCCGAGATCATGCGCCGCCACACCCTCGCCATCGTGGACAACGTCACGGAGCTGGGCGAACTGGGTCTGGTCAAGGACGCCACAGCAGAAGTCCGCGTCCACCCAGCGGCACCACTCTTCAAGCTCTACCTGATCAACGACAACGAAGCCTTCTTCGGCTTCTACCCCGTCCGCGAGCATGTCCTATCCCTAGGCGGCCAACCCCAAGCCATCTACGACCTCATGGGCAAGGACGCCATCCTCTTCCACCACAGCACAACCGACGATGACACCAGCACCGGCAGCCAATACGTAGACCAAGCCCGCACCTGGTTCGACAGCCTGTGGATGAGCATCGCCATGGAGTACTCGCGATGAACACCAGTCAGGCACCCGCATCCGACCCAGACGTGTTGCGTCGCATTCTCCGAAACACAGAGGTCCTCCTGCTCGACTTCGACGGTCCGATCTGCTCGGTCTTTTCCGGCATTCCCGCGCGGTACGTCGCCCGCCAACTTCGCGACATACTGGCAAACGAAGGACACATCGACTTACCAGCTGAGATCGGCAAGACCGGGGATCCGTTCGACCACTTGCACTACGCCGCCACGCTGGGGCCGGAACAAGCCCGCTACGTCGAAGCCGCACTCCGAGCATACGAAATCGAGGCCGTCGTCAGCGCCGAGCCGACGCCTGGCGCACACGAACTCATGCGTACGTGGAGCAGTATCCGCGGCAAGGTCGGGATCGTCAGCAACAACTCGGAAGCTGCCGTCTCGACCTACCTACGTCTACACGACCTAGTAGGCGTTGTGCGCCTCATATCTGCCCGCACGCAAGCCGATCCTCTACTACTCAAACCGGACGGACACCTAGTTGAGCAGGCCATCAGAGCAATGGGCGTCGAGCCCATACTCTGCACGCTTGTTGGCGACTCGATTTCCGATATTCAGGCGGCAAAGGCTGTCGGCGTCCGTTCAATCGGTTACATCAATAAAAAGTGGAAGTGGTCCACACTAGCTAGTGCTGCCCCCGACGCATTGACGTCGAGTATAACGCACCTTATCGACTTTACGAAGTAAAGACACTACATAAGCTCCACCTTTGCCCTACGTCCCAGCTTGTCTTTCCCCATCACCTTAATCCCCTTCGGTCCCCTAACCCTGACCCGTACATCATCTACACCAGAAAGTTCCGAAAGATCGATAGAATCCTCAGGGGTATACAAGAACAGCATCCGCAATTTAGTCAAGTCGCGAAGTGGCTTAAGGCTCGGCAACGGGACGAAAGCACTCCCCAGATGGAGAATACTCAGCTTTTTGCAGTCTGATACGACACCTGCGTCGGTGACCGGAGTATCGGCGAGATTAGCAAACTCCAAATTCGGAATCTCCTTAAGTACTGACAAATCCGTAAGTTGGCGAGCCCTAATGTAGACACCCGTGAGCGTAGTCCGCCATTTACGAATAGCATCAATAGAAGTTAATGAATGCGCTTTTGACAGAAGGAGGAACTTGAGCTTTTCCAGTTGATGAAGATCTGCCAATTGCTCCAAGCTCGCCAGTTCACTGGCATGCCAGAACCCGATGCGTTCCAGCATTAGAGAAGCAGCAAAGTTATCCGTCAAGGAGTTCATTGACGACAGGTTCAATACTTGAATTTGTTTTAGACTGGTCAGAGCGGATAGTCCATTGTCAGCGCTTACAGATGCAGCATCAAACTCCAACTTCGTCAAATTTGAGAGGCGTTCAAGTTGTGACAGGTCTACACCTTCTCCCACATCACCAAGGTGGATGTCCTGTAGACTTTGCTGGTCGCAAATATCCGAGATATCATGAAGCAGCTTGTCTTCATAAACGTTAAGAGTCCTGAGTCTCGCCATATTAGGAACGAAGGAATAGTCGCCATACCCTTCCGAGAAACGGCAAACAAGAGTACCGCAGCTAACATTACTCAAGTACGCGGTTCTATCTGAGTCTTTGATCTCCAGATAGTCGATGCGGCGACGCTTCGACATCACCTCCGCACCAAACTCCGCTACGTCAAACCTATCCCAAGCAGCCAATAGTTCCGCGTCAATGTCAGAATTTGAGTCATTTGACAGGTTGGCAATTAGCGATAGAGCCAAGTCCCCGCCAATAAGGCTAGCCATTCTGATGGTTGCCGCCACCTGCCTGGCATTACGCGGTGGCTGGCTTGATACCAACTCCAGTGCTAGATCCCCTGCGCCAGCCAACGCAGCAGCATCGCGCATGGATCGCGGAGGGATGAGTTTCTTGGCAACCTCTTGAATCTTCGCATTCAACGGAGCTGCTATCTGAGCCGACGTCTGCAGGCACCCAATTGCCAGCAGTTGGAGTGCGTGTCGATTGTTTGACTCGGCAAGACTTCGATCTAGAATGCCTCTTACTAGGTCGTCTCGCTGTTGCTGATGGGCGTGACCAGAAGCCATAACTATGACTTCGCGCCATTGATCATCATGTGCGTGACGAATTAGAACACCAATGTCGTCAGTTTCTACCGCCGCAGCAGCAGCGAGATATTCTTGGAAGGTCTTGTGCACGAAGTCGATCCGATCGATTACTGGCTTCCGCAACAGACCGCTTCGCGCGAGTAGAGTGCTGAGGACATCGCTAGCTTCGCCCAGATGACGCGTCATCGTCTGCAAACGAGCCGAAATGCGTTGGGTGAGTCGGTCGATACTCGCGTCCGCTTGGCCGTTCCTTATTAGCCAGTATGCGATATCTTGTAGGATTATTAGTTTTTCAGTTCTGGACATCACAATATTTGTTCCACCTACCTGACGCTCGACATCACGCCTTTCTAATAGCATCTCAAGGGCTACCGCGTAAAGCTCCATACGATCGTTGGGCAGCTGCATCCTACGATCTAAATGAAGAGCGCATATTAGTGCCGCGAGTAGTGGGCTTGTCGTGAGCTGGCGCAGATGCTTCCGCAGCCTTATGGTTCTTAGAATTTCCTCTTCTGATCTTTGCAGACGTTCAATCATTTCTACGTCGACAGCCGTCTCACGGAAAGCCTTGTGCCAATGCGTCACGAAGTTTCCGATGTCCGCGTTAGTCATCGGCTGGATTTCGACAACATCGAATCCCGCGTGTCTAAGCCAAGCATCACCTACGACAGCGGGCCTCGAACTCACGATATAGCTAGTTCTCGGAAAGGTCTCGACCAATTCAATTAGCCAGGAACGGACATTATCGCGACGTACTTCTGAGACCTCATCAAGGCCATCGATGAGAACCATTGCTGATCCACTACGTAGAGCATCATGTACCCAGTTGTCGGGCATCTCATTAGAAATATGTCGGCCGAGACTTTCTAGGAGCTGCTCGGGCCGAGGCAGATCTCGATCAGAGCACGAGCGAAGTCTAATCATGAACGGAATTTTTCCGTTCCAGGCGTCCAAGGGTTCATCGAAGCTCCGACGAGCGGCATTAACGGCCATCCACTGGAGTAGCGTTGTTTTTCCCGAGCCTGCTTCGCCGCGAAGGAAGATCCTGTTGGTGACAGCCAATGCCCTCTGAATAGTAGTATCATCGAGAGCTTTAGTCGTTCCCTTATCATCGTCTATGCGGTCGACCTCGTTCGTCCGGATTCGTTCAGCGAGCGAAGGCGAAAGAACGCTTAGACTAATATAAGCAGTACTGAGGGTGTATGTACGCAGGGTATCTGAAACTGAAATACCGAACAGTTCGATCTTGTCGAGCTGCGTAGCGACCAGTTGACGGTATGCAGCCTCAAAAATCCCGACCCGATGACCTGCGTTTCGTTGTGGAACACGGTCGAGAAGTTGGCCGATTTGCCTAGAAATGTCGGATTGACGCGCTAGCAGATTACTGAACGCATCGACAGTAAATCCCGGAAATGTACTGCACATCTCGACAATGTATCCACAACACATGGATACAATGCGGTCGTAAAGCTGGATGGCGTCTAAGCCAAGGCCGTCCACCGCAGCAACGCTATCAGTTCGTAGTTGGCGCTCGAGGAAGAGTGGGTCCAGATCGGCAGCGAAAAGGTCCTTGTTGTCAAGCTTAACTTGATCGAAGACCTCTTTAGCAGCTAGAATAGCGGAATTGCGATCATTTTCGGGCAGGTCCCTGAATTCCGCCTCAAGGGACGTCAATAGTTTATCCGCTACCGTCTCCTCGAGTTCCTCGAACATGCGCTTTACCCGACGTTGTTCACGCCATCCAGATACTTTTAGCTCGATAATGTCGACTACGCGTATGCTCGTATCCTTCGCGATTTCGTTATCTTTCAGCCAAATCTTGCATACAGCCTTTACTACGGCCGCACCAAGAGCAACCCCTGGATCGATCATATCGCTATTATCGTCCGCACGAGACGATGTGTTTCACTTACGGTGATCGACAGTTGCCGAACTTGGCTATATGGGATCAAGGCGCGCCGCCTGCGGCGGCGCGCGGTGCGGTCCGACGCACGTTCGCACCGACTCCCCGCATCACGGCACGCCGGGCTCCCGCTTCGCTCCGCCCGTCGGCGTGCGCGGAGTCGGTGCACGTGGTCGGGTGGCGGCGCGCCTCAACGGCCGCCAGGACGACGAGCTCCCAGCGGCATCGGTCGGGACGATCGCGCGGTCACGCGGCTTGGTCGGGCTGGGCACGGCGATCGACGCCCGCCGACGCTCCGCGCCAGCGGCCAACGGGGAGTGTCCGGGCATGGCGGAGGGCACCACCTCGGCACGTGAGTCGTCGCGGTTGGCGACTGGGTGCCGTGGTGGTGCCCTCGGTTGTTGATCAGATCTCAGGCCGTCTCCAGGCCGTGAGAGGTCGAGAAGGGTTGGTCAACGACGACGAACGTTGATTAGGTATGCGCAGGTCAGGCCGCGATTCCAAGTGATGTGGGCACGTCAGGGCCACCCCAGCGCAAGATCTTCACCATCTTCGAGGGGACGTCGGAGATCCAGCGGTTGGTAGTGGCCAGGGC
Organism: Saccharothrix sp. NRRL B-16314; assembly: GCF_000716595.1. GTDB lineage: Bacteria > Actinomycetota > Actinomycetes > Mycobacteriales > Pseudonocardiaceae > Actinosynnema. The sequence continues at coordinate 389,682 of NZ_JNXC01000001.1, read as the reverse complement.
CATTTCGGGGATGCACATCAAATAGGCCTGGCTGATCAGGTCACCCGGTCTGGGCGGGGTCTTCAGGACGCGGAAGACACCGCCCACTGCTTTCGGGACGTTCGGCGGTTTGATCGTGTCCCGGCGCAGCGGTGGTGTCTTCGTCCGCGATCACACCGATCACAAGCCCTGCGGATGGTTGGAGAGCCAGTCTGCGTGCCTGGCCCTCAGTGCGTCACGCTCCTCGCTGGTCGGGAGCAGGACGTCGGCGCCGCCGTCATAGGGGTGGTGGATGCGGGTCATCGCCACGTCGGTGATCATCACGTTGGCCTCGACGTCATCCGCCACGTCGCGGAGCAGGGGGTCGATCGCCCCGGTGGTCCACGGGATCCGTTTGGCGTACAGGTGCCAGTACGACGGTCCGTCCGGGTCCGGGTCGATGCAGATCGTGGTCCAGTAGTCGGTCCCCGGCTTCGGATCGTCGCGCCACTCCATGGTGATGACGTAGACGTCCTCACCGGCGAAAAGCTCGTCCAGCACTGTGTTGTAGCGCTCCAGGACGATGGCGTACTCCGCTTCGGTCTCGGCGTACCGCTTGGACTCCGGCAGGCTGTGGAAACGCACCCAGCGTTCCCAATACACCTGTTTCAACATGTAGGCCACCGGCTCGCAGCGGCTCCAGTTGCGGTTCCACTGGTGGAGTAGGTCCGGGACGGGGTACGACGCGAGTAGCCAGTTGTCCAGACAGGCGACGATGTCGGTCGAAGTGGGGCGCAGCTCGACCGCGGCGTGCCGGAGAGGCCCGGTCAGCTCCAGGACCAGCACTTCACCACGGGTGTAGAAGGTGGGCACGATCGCCTGTCGTAGCCAGTAGTCCTGGTGGTCCGCCACCCATCGGCACACGGCGTCGTTCAACGAACGTCCCTCGGATCTCGCGGTTAGGCTCGGGTGCATGGTCGGGGTGTTGCAGTGCGTTGTCATTGATTGCCCGGAGCCTAAGGCGTTGGCGTCGTTCTACCAGGGGGTTTTCGGCGGCGAGGTGGACAAGCCGGACCGCCGGTGGAAGCTGGACGACGACTGGTCGACGTTGCACCTCGACGGAGGGCTGGTCCTCGGCTTCCAGCGTGCCGCGGAGTACGTGGCGCCCGAGTGGCCTGATCCGGGCAAGCCCCAGCAGTTCCACCTCGACGTCGGGGTGAAGGACCTCGGCTCGGCCAAGGCCGAGGTCCTCCGACTGGGCGGGACCTTGTTGGACGACTCCAACGAGGTCTGGTGGGTGTTCGCCGATCCGGCCGGCCACCCGTTCTGCCTGGTCTGGGAGTGAGTCAGCTGCCCGCTTCGGTCAACCAGCGCCGTTCGGCGGTGTTGTCGGGAACGGGGTTCTCCCAGCCGTTGATCGTCGCGAGCAACGCCCAGTAGCGCTCGGCCCTCGGATCGCCGAACTCCTCCAAGCGCTTGGACAGCTCCGGGCCGACCGGCAGGTTCAGGGCCGTCGACCACCTCTCGTCGACCCGCGCGACAACGGCTGCCGCCTCGGCCGAGTCGGGGGCGATGCCCGCGTCCAACGCCTCACGGGCCTGGGCGATCGAGTACTGGAACGCCTCCATGGCCTCCTCGGAACGACCGGACATGTCGACGCCTTCGGCCCGCATCTCCTGGTGCCGCTCCGACATGTTCCTGATCGACGCCCGGAAGTCCGGGTCGCGCACCATGTTCGCGAGTTCGACCCACGCCTCCAGCTGCTCGGTCGTCGGGTCGTCCGGCAGCTCGACCCGGACCGACCGCATCATCTGCTCGAATCCGGGATCCAGCTCCAACCCGCCGAACACCTCGTCGAAGAAGTCGTCGAGGATCGCTTGCCGCTCTTCCTCCGACAACCGCGCCAATTCGTGCACCAGCTCCACCTCCCCGTTCCGCGCCACGACCCGCAGCACGGCCCGGCGCAACCGGAGCGTGCGCATCTGCGCGTCGATGGCTTCCGCGTGCGTCCGGGCCACGTCGGCCACGGACACCTCCCGCGCCAACACCCGCTGCGCCGTGGGCAGGTCCACGCCCAGGTCACGCAGGGTCCGCACGAGCTTGAGCCGCGCCAACCCGTCGACGTCGTAGGTGCGGAACCCGCCCACCGTGCGCCCCGCCACGGGGATCACGCCGGAGTCGGAGTAGAACCGGACCGTCCGCGTGGACAGCCCGGTCATCCGCGCCAGTTCGCCGATCGAGTAGTGCGTCACGGGGACCACCTTGAACTCTCCAGTTACTGGAACTTCAACCGATTAACGCCATCGTCCGGCAGGATTGCACCTCGTGCTGGACCACCTCGCCCCCTACCTGCCGGCCGGTCTCACGTTCCTGGGGTGGCTGTGGCTGGTGGCGTGGTTCACCGCCCGCCAGCGGCGCAAGCGCGCGTCGGTGACGACTCTCGAAGTCCCCACCGCAGGGGTCGCGCCCGTCCGACACATGCCCGCGAGCGTCAAGGGGTCGATGGCGGGCGCACTGGTCAAGTGGCTGTTCGTGGCCGCAGTGCTCGCCGCCGCCACCGGGTACGGGCTCTACCGACTACTCGGCCGGCCCGCGCTGCCCTCGTCCACCAGCTTCACCACCGCCGAGCTGCTCGACCTGCTGAAGATCGGTCTGGCCGTGGTCGGTGGGCTGGGTGCGGTCGTGGCGCTGGCGGTCGGGTACCGCAAGCAGCAGGTTTCGGAGGCCGCGCACGTGATCGCCAACCGGCAGGAGGAGCGGGAGCGAACGAAGTTCTTCAACGAGCGCTACGGCAGGGCGGCCGAGCAGCTCGGCCACGAGAGCTTCGCGGTCCGCCTCGCCGGGGTGTACGCCATGGTCGGTCTGGCCGACGACTGGCCGGAGCAGCGGCAGATCTGCGTGGACGTGCTGTCCGGCTACCTGCGCACGCCCTACCCGCAGGACGACCGGACGGAGCGCGAGGTGCGGCAGGAGATCATCAACGCCCTGCTGGACCACACGTTGCAGCGGCGGTGGCAGGTCGGAAAGATCCGAATGGACTTCCGCGGCGTCGAGTTCGAGGACCTGGACCTGTCGCGGCGGACGTTCAGCGGCACCTTCAGCTTCGACAACGCGATCTTCCACGGCAAGCGCACCGACTTCGCCAACTGCCGGTTCAACGGGACGGTCAGCTTCCGCAAGGCGAAGTTCATCTCGAACACCACCTCCTTCGAGGGGATCTCCGCGCTGTCTTCCACGTTGGACTTCAGCGAGGCCGAGTTCACCGGCGACGTCGTCGACTTTTCGACGGCGGACCTGGTCCGCAGCACCGTCGACCTGACGGGCGCAGTCCTGCGCGACACCGTTCTCACCTTCCGCGGGCTCGTCGGCCGAGCCCTGACCATCGCGCTCGACTCCGTCGAGCTGAGCCGCTCGACCGTCGACCTGTCGATGATGCACCTGCCCGTTCAGCAGACGAAGTCGGTGATCGGACTTCGCGCCGTCGACGCGCAGCAGTGCGCGTTCCGGTTCGGCGGTGGCTATTTGCCGAACACCGACGTACGGCTGACCGACGCGGAGTTCACCGAATGCACGGTCGAAACGGATGGCACGGAGCCGGCAGACGTGGTGCGGGCGCTGCGCGGGATCGGTGGCGTCGGGAGCCCGGACGGGACTCCCGACGCCACCGGGGAACCTCAGTAGGTCATCGCCACGCCGGGGTCGGCCAGCAGTGCGCCCACGTCGGCCAGGAACTGCGAGCCCTGTTGGCCGTCGACCACCCGGTGGTCGAAGCTGAGCGCCAGCTGGCAGACCTTGCGCGGCACCACCTGGCCGTCCACCACCCACGGCATGTCCCGGATCGCGCCCAAGGCGAGGATCGCCGACTCGCCGGGGTTGATGATCGGGGTGCCGGTGTCCACGCCGAAGACGCCCACGTTCGTGATGGTGATGGTGCCGCCCATCATGTCCGCGGGTGTCGTCTTGCCGTCACGGGCCGTCGTGGCCAGTTCGTCCAGGGCCACGGCCAACTCGCGCAGTGACATCCGGTCGGCGTCGCGGACCTTCGGGACCACCAGGCCACGCGGCGTCGCGGCGGCGATGCCGAGGTGCACGTAGTCCTTGTAGACGATCTCCTGCGCCGCCGCGTCCCACGTCGCGTTGACGTCGGGGGTGCGGCGGGCGGCCAGGACGACCGCCTTGGCGGCGAACGCCAACGGCGTGATCTTGACGCCGCGGAACTCGCGCGTCTCCTTCAGACGCGCCCGCAGCTCCATCATCGGCGTCACGTCGACCGTCAGGAACTCGGTGACGTGCGGCGCGGTGAACGCGCTGTCCACCATCGCCTGCGCGGTCGCCTTGCGGACGCCCTTGATCGGGACGCGGCGCTCCCGCGTCCCGCTGTCCACGAGGGACGCGGTCGGCGCGGTGGGTGCGACGGCCTGTTCGACGTCGTCCCGGGTGATCACGCCGCCCGGACCGGAGCCGGCGAGGGCGAAGAGGTCGACGCCCAGGTCCTTGGCCAGCTTGCGCACCGGCGGTTTGGCCAGTGGCACGTAGCCACCCCTAGCCGCCGGAGCCGAAACAGGAACCGGGGCAGGGGCAGGAACCGGCGCAGGCGCAGGGGCGACCGGCGCAGGAGCAGGAGCGGCGACGGGAGCAGGAGCCGCGGCTGCGGGAGCCGAGGTGTCCTTGCGCGCACGGCGCTTCGCCGCACCCGCCCGGGGCCCGTAGCCCACCAGCGTGGCGATCCGGCCGCCCGGCATCTCCTCACCGATCTTGCCGTTCGACTCCGCCGGAGCGGGAGCAGAAGCAGCAGGAGCGGCGGGAGCGGCGGGCGACGCCGCGCCGGACGGGTCCGTGTCGATCGTGATGATCGGGACGCCGACCTCGACCGTCTGACCGACCTCGGCCAGCAACTCGGTCACCACGCCGTCCCACGGGCACGGCAGCTCGACGGCCGCCTTGGCCGTCTCGATCTCGACGATGACCTGGTTGACCTTCACCGCGTCACCCGGCTTGACGTGCCAGGTGAGGATCTCGGCCTCGGTCAGCCCCTCTGCCGTGTCGGGCATGGGGAACTGCTTGAACTGCGGCACAGCTATCCCCCTACCAGGCCAGCGAGCGGTCGACGGCGTGCAGCACGCGGTCGAGGTCGGGGAGGAATTCCTCTTCCAACTTCGACGGCGGGTACGGGGTGTCGAAACCGGTCACCCGCAGCACCGGCGCCTGCAGGGAGTAGAAGCACTCCTGCTGCACCTTGGCCGCGATCTCGCTGGAGATGGAGGACTCGCTCGGCGCCTCGGTCACCACGACCAGCCGACCGGTCCGCCGCACCGACTCGTACACCGGCGCGAGGTCGAGCGGCGACAGCGTGCGCAGGTCGATGACCTCCAGCGAACGCCCCTCCTCCTCGGCCGCCGCGGCAGCCTCCATGGACGTCCGCACGGACGGGCCGTACGTCACGACCGTGACGTCCGTGCCGGTGCGCAGGGTGCGCGAGCGGAACAGCGGTCCGGGCGCGGCGGTCGTGTCGACCTCGCCCTTCTCGTAGTAGCGCCGCTTCGGCTCGAAGAACAGCACCGGGTCGTCGCAGTCGATCGCCTGCTGGATCATCCAGTACGCGTCGGCCGGGTTCGAGCACGTCACGACCTTGAGGCCGGCGGTGTGCGCGAAGTACGACTCGGGCGACTCGGAGTGGTGCTCGACCGCGCCGATGCCGCCGCCGAACGGCACCCGGATCACCATGGGCAGCTTGAGCCGGCCCTGGGTGCGGTAGTGCAGCTTGGCGACCTGCGACACGATCTGGTCGAAGCCGGGGAAGATGAAGCCGTCGAACTGGATCTCGCACACCGGCCGGTAGCCCCGGATCGCGAGGCCGACGGCGGCGCCGATGATGCCGGACTCGGACAGCGGCGTGTCCAGCACGCGCTGCTCGCCGAAGTCCTTCTGGAGGCCGTCGGTGATCCGGAAGACGCCGCCGAGCTTGCCGACGTCCTCACCCATCACGATGACCTTGGGGTTGGCCTCCATCGACGCGCGCAGGCCGTTGTTCAACGCCTTCGCGATGGTCAGCGTCTGCACCGCGGCGGGCGCGGCGGACGTGGGGCGGTCCATCGTCGGAGCAGCCATCAGTGCTCACCTCCCGCGAACCCGGCGTGGTACGCCAGGAACTCGTCGCGTTGCGCCTCCAGGACCGGGTTGCCCTCGGCGTAGACCTCGCTGAAGATCCGCCCGGGGGGCGGGTCGGGCAGGTTGACGCAGTAGTCCCGCAGCTCGATGGCGATCTGCTCGGCCTCGGCCTCGATGGACTCGAAGAACGCCTGGTCCGCCCACTGCTGCTTGACCAGGTGCACCTTGACCCGCTCGATCGGGTCCTTGAGCTTCCACAGCTCCAGCTCGTCGGACAGCCGGTAGCGGGACGGGTCGTCGGAGGTGGTGTGCGCGTCCATCCGGTAGGTGAACGCCTCGATCAGGATCGGGCCGTTGCCCTGGCGGCACTCCTCCAGCGCCCAGCGGGTGACCGCGAGGGTGGCCAGCACGTCGTTGCCGTCGACCCGGATGCCGGGGAAGCCGTAGCCGCGGGCCCGCTGGTAGAGCGGGAGCCGGGACTGGCGCTCGGTGGGCTCGGAGATGGCCCACTGGTTGTTCTGGCAGAAGAACACCAGCGGCGCGTCGTAGACCGCGGCCCAGACGAAGCCCTCGTGCACGTCGCCCTGGCTGGTGGCGCCGTCGCCGAAGAAGCAGATGGTGGCCTCGCCGTCGGAGTCGCCCACCTTGCCGTCGAACTTCTGGCCCATGGCGTAGCCGGCGGCGTTGAGCACCTGGTTGCCGATGACGATCGTGTACGGGTGGAACCGGGTCGCGACCGGGTCCCACGTGCCGTTGTCGGTGCCGCGGAAGATGCCGAGCAGCTCGGTCGGCTTGACGCCCCGGGTCCACGCGATGCCGTGCTCGCGGTAGCTGGGGAACGCCATGTCCTCCGGGCGCATGGCCCGGCCGGCGCCGATCTGCGCGGCTTCCTGGCCCAGCAGCGGCACCCAGATGCCGAGCTGGCCCTTGCGCTGCAGGGCGTTCGCCTCGCGGTCGACGCGGCGGACGAGGACCATGTCGCGGTACAGCCCGCGCAGTTCCTCGGCCGTGATGTCGATGTCGAAATCCGGGTGCTGGACGCGCTCGCCCTCGGGGGTGAGCAGCTGCACCAGGTCGGCGCCGCCCTCGTCTGTCGCTCGCAAGCCTGCGATCACCTGTTCGGCTGTCGGTTTGGCAGCAGTTGCCGGGGCGGCATCCGGCCCTGGGTGCGTCCATTTCTCGGGGGACGACATGCGCCTTGTCTCCTCGTCTACGAGACCGCCCGGTCGCTTGTGACGACACTGCGCGGCTGCACCGCCAGTCGCCGTGCCCCTCGGTGTCGGGGTCGGTCAACCGTCGGCGCTGACGGTGTTCTCATCCACATCCTGACATGGCACCTGCCCCGATGGTGAGCCCCATCCCAGTTCGTAACTCTTCACGCAGCGGCCTGACGTGCACCAACGGTCGGAAGACCAATCTTCGGCAGTCCGAGTAGGCCGTTCGTTGATCGAACACCCTTGTCCAGGTTATCGCCGGTTAACTACCGAACGTAGGCTTCCGCACACGTCCGGTCGGCCGAACTGCCCACGTGGGCACCCCTTGCTGTGGATGGACTACCGACCATCGGCAGACGCACCATTTCCACCACGCGAAATCTCCGGATCGGCCGTCGGATCGCCCGCTCACCGGTCCGCCGGTGAAACGGGTCGTGACAGGATCGGGGCGTGGACCGTTCAGCGCTGACCCGTACCGTTCGCGGGCTCTGGGAGGACGACATCCTCCCGAGCCTGTCCGCCTTGGTCGCGATCCCCGCGATCTCCCCCTCGTTCGACCCCGCGTGGGCATCGCACGGCCACCTGGCCGCCGCGGTGGAGCACGTGCGCGCCTGGCTCGCCGACCGCGATCTGCCGGGCGCCACCGTCGAGGTCGTCCAACTACCCGACCTGACGCCGTTGCTGCTGGTCGACGTGCCCGGCACGGCGCCGACGTCCGACACCGTGCTGATGTACGGGCACCTGGACAAGCAGCCGCCGGTGGGTGGCTGGGGCGAAGGGCTCGGGCCGTGGACGCCGGTCCTGCGCGACGGGCGGCTGTACGGCCGGGGTTCCGCCGACGACGGGTACTCGGGGTACGCGGCGATCGCGGCCATCGAGGGGGTGCGACAGGCGGGCGGCACGCACTCGCGGTGCGTCATCCTGCTGGAGACCGGCGAGGAGTCCGGCAGCCCGGACCTGCCCGCGTACCTGGACCACCTGCGGTCCCGGCTCGGTGACGTGTCGCTGGTCGTGTGCCTCGACTCGGGCGGCAGCGACTACGAGCGGATGTGGCTGACCACGTCGCTGCGCGGGCTGGTGCAGGTCACCATGACGGTGAAGGTGCTGGAAGGCGGGCTGCACTCGGGGCTGGCGAGCGGGATCGTGCCGTCGTCGTTCCGGATCGCGCGGCAGCTGCTGGACCGGCTGGAGGACGCGGCGACCGGTGAGGTGCTGCTGCCGGAGATGCACGTCGAGATCCCGGAGGACCGGGTGCTCGAGGTGCGCGACTCGGTGGCCAGCGCGCCCGGTGTGCTCGTCGGCAGCGTGCCGTGGGCGGGCGGGACGCAGCCCGTGGCGTCGGACGAGGTCGAGTTGGCGCTGAACGCCGGGTGGCGGCCGACGCTGTCGGTGACCGGGGCGGACGGGCTGCCGGCGCCGGACGACGCGGGCAACGTGCTGCGGCCGTCCACCACGCTGGTGCTGAGCTTCCGGCTGCCGCCGACGGCCGACTCCTCGGCGGTGGTCGAGGCGATCCGGCGGGCGTTGACGACGGACGTGCCGTACGGGGCTTCGGTGGAGCTGTCGCGGATCGAGGCGGCGGACGGGTGGAACGCGCCGACGCTGGCGCCGTGGCTGCGCGAGACGCTGGACCTGGTCGGCAAGGAGGTGTTCGACGCGCCGTGGCGGACGGTGGCGCTGGGCGGCTCGATCCCGTTCATGGCGCTGCTGCCGGAGGCGTACCCGGAGGCGCAGTTCCTGGTCACGGGTGCGGTGGGGCCGGACTCGAACTGCCACGTGCCGGACGAGTGGCTGCACCTGGCGCAGGCGGCGCGGATCACCGAGGCCGTGGCCGTGGTGCTGGACGCGCACGCCCGGCGTTGATCGAGTCTGGTCGAGCGGTTCAGCCGGTCAGCCGGTCGAGTTCGGCGGTGAGGTCGGCCCGCAGGTCGTCGTGCTGCGGGCCGAGGGCGGTGGCCGGGTCGGTCCAGCGTTCCGCCGGGTAGAGGTAGACCGGGTGGCGCACGACCGGCTCCGGCTCCCAGTGGTAGCGGGCGCGGACGTGGGCGTGCAGCCACGGGTCGGTGTTGCCCAGGATCTCCAGGTTGACCCGGCGGAACTCCGGGTCACGCCGGCCGCACACCCGTTCCACCGCTTCGGCCAGCAGCTCCATGTCCGCGAGGAAGTCCAGCCGGCGGTGGCGCGGCAGGTCGGTCAGGCGGTGGACGCCGGGTGTGTCGGTGAGCAGCACGCAGTAGCCGGGGAGGAACTGGACGTCCCCGATCACCGCGAAGCCGGCGGAGAGCCGCCGGAGCACGGTCGGGTTCTCGCCGCGCAGGGCCGAGCCGATGCGGTCGTTCTTCCAGTCTTCGGTCACGCCGACCATCTTCGGTCGATGTCCCGGAGCAGGGCCAGGCCCGCGTCCGGGTTCGTGCCCGCGTAGCGGCGGGCGCGGGCGAGTTGGTCGAAGTCCAGCTCCCGCATCCGCTCCTCGGTGAGGTCCGCGGTGAAGGTTTGTCGGACCGTGGCGAGGAAGCGGGTGCGGGCGGCGATGGCGTCCCGCAGGTGGCGGACGCGGTCCGACCTGTCCTTGTAGGAGTCGCGGACCTTGTCGCTGAACGCCTTGAGGTCGGTGGTCGGGCGTTCGTCCAGCAGGCGCAGGAGGTCGGTGACGCCGTCGCGGTCGTCCACGGCGGTCAGGGCGTCGGCGGTGGCCTGGCAGGCTCGGGTCAGCTCGGCGTCGGCGAGGGCCCGGACCACGTCCGCGATATCGCGTCCGGGCCGTTCACGGCCCAGTTCCACGATGGCCCGCGCGGTGCGGACCAGTTGGCGGGCCAGGCCGCCGGAGAACACGTACGCGAGGGCCTGGAACTGCTCGGACAGGTCGAGGACGTAGCGGCGCAGGAGCTTCCGGGCGTACTCGAAGTCGAGGTAGTCGACCCGGACCACCTCGTCGAACGAGCTGTCGAAGACGCTGCGCAGGCCGATGCCGGACAGCTCGAAGTCGTGCTGCGCCTCGGTCGAGACGGAGACCAGGTAGTAGCAGCCCTGGACGTCGAAGACCGCCTTGATCTCGTTGAGCAGGCGGCGGGCGGGCTCGCCGGTGCCGATGCGGTCGAGCTCGTCGACGCCGATGACCACCCGACCGGGTTTCACCTCACGTTCGGTGGCCTGTTCGGCGGCGATCCGGCTCAGGAACCCCCGGAAGCGTTTGACCACCTCCGGGTAGGTGAGCGCCCGACCGGCCATGGTCACGGCCCGCTTGCCCGCCAGCTCGAACCCCTTGAACCCGCCCTTGCCGCTGATCTCGTCCGCGTACGTGCGCACGTAGTTGAGGGCGGCCAGGTGGTCCCGCGCGACGGCGACCAGCGGGTGCGGCCGGACCTTCCGCGCCAACCGCCGACTCCCGCCGCGCTGCCCGAACCGGTCGACCACCGCCTCGCACACCTCGGCGAACAGGTGGACCACGAACTCCTGCGGCACGTAGTCGACCGGCGCGGACACCAGGACGGCCAGGTCGGGCGCGCGGTCCGCGGACCGGTACCGGCCGCCGCAGAACGCCCGGAGCAGGTTCGTCTTGCCCGCGCCGCGCGGCCCGGCGACGGCGAAGCTCCCGCCGTCCAGCCTCTCGACCAGCCCGGCCAGCACGGCGCCCGCCGGTGTCGGCACGTGCATCCGCAGCGGGTCGGCGCGGACCAGGGACGACACCTCCCGCACGGTCAGGACGGTGGCGTGGACGGGCGGCGTGACCTCGTTCAGCTTGCTGTAGAGGACCGGCAGCACGCCGTCGACCAGCACGCTCTCCTCCCACGCCACGAGCGCGGCGCGCGCCACCTCGCCCTGGCCCGAGTGCCGGAAGCTCCTGAACAACGTGCGGACGGAGAGGACGGCCGAGGCGTTGACCAGGCCGAAGCCCACGAGGGCCAGGAGGAACGGCCAGCGCGGCGGGTCGAGCCGGGACAACGGCTCCACCGCGGTCAGGGGCAGGAACCACCCGCAGGCCAACCAGGCGATCAGCAGCCGGCGGCCGACGCGCCCCTGCGACCAGTGCACCACCAGGAGCGCGCTGAGCACGACCGCGAGCGCCGCCGCGCCGCCGACGACCGCGAGCACCCCGGCCGACGGCAGACCGGCCAGGAGTGCGACGAACGAACCGAGGGCCGCGAAGCCCAGGACCGGCGTGACGAGCAGCACCCACCGGCCGATCGGGGCGTTCGGCGCGAACAGGGCCCACCAGCCCGGCCGCTCGTCCCGGTAACGCTGTTCCGCCTGGCCCGCCGCGGCCAGCACGGCGGCCTCCGCGCCGGACAAGGACTCGATCAGGGCTTCCCGCGTCACCTGCTTCGACGTGACCGCCCGCGCGACCTCCGGGCGTTCCAGCGCCGCCGTGACCGCGCGCTCCAGCACCCGTTCCGGGTGGTCCGCGCCGCTGTGCCCAGGGAGGTAAGTCGTAGTCCACGGAGAGTGACGATCGCAGTCCACTGACAGGGTTTGCAAACACCGGTCAGGACCGTGACCTAACCGACCGGTAACCGGTTAACTGGATCGATGCCGCACACTGGCGGAGTGAACGAGCAAAGCCGGCAAGCCGAGCGGACGCGGTTGGCGGACTCCGACCCGCCCACCGCACCGTGGCGACTCTGGGGCCCCTACCTGGCCGGACGCCAGTGGGGGACGGTCCGGGAGGACTACTCGGCGGGGGGCGACGCGTGGACGTCCTTCCCGTTCGACCACGCCCGCTCACGCGCCTACCGCTGGGGCGAGGACGGCATCGCCGGCATCTGCGACGTGCACGGCTTCCTGAACCTGGCCGTCGCTCTCTGGAACGGCCGCGACCCGATCCTCAAGGAGCGCTACTTCGGGCTCACCAACAACGAGGGCAACCACGGCGAGGACGTCAAGGAGCACTGGTGGGTCACCGACGGCACGCCGACGCACTCCTGGATGCAGGTCGTCTACCGCTACCCGCAGGCTGAGTTCCCGTACGCCGAGCTGCGCGAGACGGCCAAGCGCGCCGGCCGCAACGAGCGCGAGCCCGAGCTGTCCGACACCGGCGCGCTGGACGAGAACCGGTTCTTCGACGTCCGGGTCAGCTACGCCAAGGCCGGTCCGAAGGACGTCTGCGTCGAGCTGACCGCCACCAACCACGGCCCGGACCCGGCGCCGCTGCACCTGCTCCCCCAGTTCTGGTTCCGCAACACGTGGGCGTGGGGCCGCGACGACCGCATGCCGAGGCTCACCGCCAGCACGAGGGACGGCTGGCGCCGGATCACCGCCGAGCACGGCGCTCTCGGCCGCTACACGCTGCACGTCGAGGGCACGCCGACCCTGCTGGTCACCGACAACGAGACCAACGAGGTCGAGCTGTTCGGCACGTCCGCGAACCCGACCCGCTACACCAAGGACGGCATCGACCGGTACGTCGTCGGCCGCGACCCGAAGGCGTGCCAGGTCGTCGGCCCGGACGACACGGGCGAACCCGGGACGAAGGTCGCCGCCTGGTACTCGTTCGACCCGGTCGAGCCGGGCGAGTCGGTCACCGTCCGGCTGCGCCTGGTGGAGGGCGACGGGCACCTCGACGCGTTCGGCCCGAGCTTCCAGGACACCCTGGACCAGCGCAAAGCCGAGGCGGACGAGTTCCACCACACCGATCTCGACCCGAAGCGCGCCGCCGTCGTCAGGCGCGCGCTCGCCGGGCTGATGTGGAACAAGCAGCACTACCGCTTCCGCACCCGCGAGTGGCTGGACGGCGACCCGGCGCAGCCCGCCGCGCCGACGTCCCGCAAGAACATGCACGCCCGCAACGCGCACTGGCGGCACTTCGACGTGGCCGACGTGATCTCCATGCCGGACGAGTGGGAGTACCCGTGGTTCGCCGCGTGGGACCTGGCGTTCCACACCGTGCCGTTCGCGAAGGTCGACCCGGCGTTCGCCAAGGAGCAGCTGCTCCTGCTGTGCCGCGAGTGGCTGATGCACCCGAACGGCCAGCTGCCCGCGTACGAGTGGGAGTTCGGCGACGTCAACCCGCCGGTGCACGCGTGGGCGGCGTTGCAGGTCTACCGGTCCGAGGAGCGGAAGGACCGGAAGTTCCTGGCCAAGGTCTTCCACAAGCTGCTGCTGAACTTCTCGTGGTGGGTGAACCGCAAGGACGCCGACGGCAGCTACCTGTTCGAGGGCGGCTTCCTCGGCATGGACAACATCGGCCCGGTGAACCGGTCCGAGCCGATGCTCGGCCAGTGGCGACTGGAGCAGTCGGACGCCACGTCGTGGATGGCGGCGTACAGCCTGCACCTGATGCAGATCGCGCTGGAGCTGGCGCGGCACGACGAGTCGTACGAGGACGTGGCCACGAAGTTCGTGGAGCACTTCCTGAGCATCGCCGAGGCGTCCACCCAGTTCGGTTCGGGCGGGCGCGGCATCTGGGACGAGACGGACGGGTTCTGCTACGACGTGGTGTCCCGCCGGCTGCCGGACGGGCACGTGGAGTCCCAGCCGGTGCGGGTGCGGTCGATGGTGGGCCTGATCCCGGTGCTGGCGTGCGCCGTGCTGGAGCCGTGGGTGTTCGAGGAGCTGCCCGATTTCGCCCGGCGGCTGGAGCACCTGCTGTCGAAGCGGCCGGAGTTGCAGCAGTTCCTGAGCCGCAGCGGCGGCGGTGCGCTGCTCAGCCTGCTGGACGAGCGCAAGCTGCGGCGGGTGCTGAGCCGGATGCTGGACGAGGGCGAGTTCCTGTCGCCGCACGGCATCCGCAGCTTGTCCGCGGCGCACCGCGAGGGCCTCGAGGTGCAGGTCGCGGACCAGGAGCACCGGATGGGCTACGAGCCGGGCGAGTCGCGCACGCCGATGTTCGGCGGCAACTCGAACTGGCGCGGCCCGGTGTGGTTCCCGACGAACGCCCTGCTCGTGGAGGCCCTGCGGACGATCGAGGAGTTCCACGGCGGAAGGTTCCACGTGGAACTTCCCACTCGCAGCACCCGGCACGTGACGGCCGGGCGGGCGGCGGACGAGCTGGTCCGCCGACTCGTGTCGCTGTTCATGCCCGACCACGACGGGCGCCGGCCGGCCGACGGCAAGCGGATCGAGGCGACGGACTCGCCCCTGTGGCGCGAGCACGTGACCTTCAGCGAGTACTTCGACGGGGACACCGGCGAAGGGCTGGGCGCGACGCACCAGACCGGCTGGACGGCCCTGGTCGCGAGCTTGTTGACAGATCGTCGCCAAACCGGCGCTGTGGGTGAATCAAATGAGTGATTTAAGCCAAACGACTGAACATTTTGTCGCTGAACGTCACCTGTGACGCAAGATTCATGCACACCGAAGCTCTGTAACACGCGCGTGCTGTGCACCCAGTCACCCAAGTGGCAGTATGCCGAACACTCGACCGACACAGTTACAAGGAGTGACGCCGTGGCCCGTCGTACCAGGCACGCTGCGCTCGCCCTGTTCCCCGTGCTCGCCTTGGCGGCCACGATGACGGCGTGCGCGACCAAGGTCAACACCGGCTCGTCTAGCGACGGGTCGAGCATCAACCTGGTCCAGAGCGGCAAGCTGACCACCTGTACGCACCTGTCCTACAAGCCGTTCCAGTTCAGCGAGGGCGACAAGACCGTCGGCTTCGACGTCGAGCTCGTCGACCTGGTGGCCAAGGAGCTGGGCGTCACCCAGCAGATCTTCGACACGCCGTTCGAGACCATCACGTCGGGCACGAGCTTCAGCGCGAACCAGTGCGACCTGGCCGCGGCCGGCATGACGATCACCGACGAGCGCAAGGCGGTGATCGACTTCTCCGACCCGTACTTCGAGGCCTCGCAGGCGCTGCTGGTCAAGAAGGGGTCCGGGATCAAGGACCTGGCCGGGCTGAAGGGCAAGAAGCTCGCCGTCCAGCAGGACACCACCGGTGAGAAGTACGCGAACGACAACGCGGCGGCCAACGGCTACACCGTGGTGCAGTTCGAGGACCTGCCGCTGATGGAGACCGCCGTGCGCACCGGCGCGGTCGACGCGGGCATCAACGACAACGGCGTGCTCTTCGACTACGCCAAGGAGTTCCCGGACACCGAGGTGACCGCGGAGTTCGACACCGGCGAGCAGTACGGCATCGGCGTCAAGAAGGGCAACA
The DNA here is from genome assembly GCF_000716595.1 of Saccharothrix sp. NRRL B-16314. Classification (GTDB taxonomy): domain Bacteria; phylum Actinomycetota; class Actinomycetes; order Mycobacteriales; family Pseudonocardiaceae; genus Actinosynnema. Next base: position 374,307 of record NZ_JNXC01000001.1, on the reverse strand, counting down.
CCGCGCTCCAGAGCAAGATCAACGAGGTGTTGAAGAAGGCCAAGGAGAGCGGCGAGTACGACACGATCTACGAGAAGTGGTTCGGCAAGAAGCCGGAGAGCAAGTAACCGGCTGACGACGGGGCCGGTGCTGTGACAGGCACCGGCCCCGTGCCTTGTCCACCCACTGCGAGGAATCCACATGGCACTCTCGAAACGACAGCGGGCGCGAGCGATCCGCATCGGTCAGTACGCCCTGCTGGTCGTGGTCGTCGTCGCCCTGGCCCTGAGCGCGGACTGGGAGCAGGTCCGCAAGGCGTTCTTCAACACCGAGATCGCGTCGGCGATGTTCCCGAACGTCATCACGGTGGCGTTGAAGAACACCATCATCTACACCGCCCTCGGCTTCGCGTTCGGCCTGGCGCTCGGCCTGGTCCTGGCGCTGATGCGGCTGTCGTCGGTCGCGCCGTACCGCTGGATCGCGATGGTCTACATCGAGGTCTTCCGCGGTGTGCCCGCACTGCTGGTCTTCATCGCCATCTACTACGGCGTGCCGATCGCGTTCCAGCTCCAGTTCGACCCGCTGAGCACGGTGATGCTGGCGCTCGGCAGCGTCGGCGCGGCCTACATGGCGGAGACGATCCGCGCCGGCATCCAGGCCGTGCCCAAGGGCCAGATCGAGGCGGCCCGCTCGCTGGGCATGTCCAGCGCCCGCGCGACGGTCACCATCGTGATCCCGCAGGCGTTCCGGATCATCCTGCCGCCGCTGACCAACGAGCTGATCCTGCTCACCAAGGACTCGTCGCTGATCTACATCCTGGGCCTGTTCCGCGAGCAGTACGAGCTGACCAAGTTCGGCCGCGAGACGCTGAGCCGGTCGCCGTCCCTGACGCCGATCCTCATCGCGGGCCTGTGCTACCTGATCATCACGCTGCCGCTGGGCCACCTGTCGCGGTACCTGGAGAAGCGCACCGGCGGCAAGAAGATCAGCACGCCGGAGTCGACCGGATTGGGGGTGTCGGCGTGAGCGACGTCGTCGTCGAGGTCACCGGCCTGAAGAAGTCGTTCGGCACGCTGGACGTTCTGAAGGGCATCGACCTCCAGGTCAACCGCGGTGATGTCGTGTGCATCATCGGGCCGTCCGGCTCGGGCAAGTCAACGCTGCTGCGCTGCGTGAACCTGCTGGAGGAGCCGACCGGCGGCAAGATCGTGGTGGACGGCGCCGAGCTGACCGACCCGGACGTGGACATCGACAAGGCCCGCACCAAGATCGGCATGGTGTTCCAGTCGTTCAACCTGTTCTCCCACCTGAACGTGCTGGCGAACCTCACGGTCGCGCAGCGCAAGGTGCTCAAGCGGGGCGAGCAGGAGGCGCAGGAGGTCGCGCTGCGGAACCTGGAGCGGGTCGGGCTGTCGGACAAGGTCAACGCCATGCCCGCGCAGCTGTCCGGTGGGCAGCAGCAGCGGGCGGCGATCGCGCGGGCGCTGTCGATGGACCCGGACGTGATGCTGTTCGACGAGCCCACCTCGGCGCTGGACCCGGAGCTCGTCGGTGACGTGCTCGGGGTGATGCGGCAGCTGGCCGACGAGGGCATGACGATGCTCGTGGTGACGCACGAGATGCAGTTCGCCCGCGAGGTGGCCGACCGGGTGCTGTTCATGGACGGCGGGTACGTCGTCGAGGAAGGGCCGGCCGAGCAGGTCATCGGAGCGCCGCAGCACGAGCGCACGCAGTCGTTCCTGGCCCGCGTGCTCGACCCGACGCACCACGGCCCGCGCGACTGACCCACCCCGGCCCGGCGCACGCCGGGCGCTCCTTGCCAACGGGTCGGTCGACCAGCATTGTCGATCACATGACCGATGAGGGGGCGCGGGGGCTGGACGTGTTCGACCCCAGCCCGCCGCGCTCCGCCCGGCTCGCCGCGGCCGAGGTGCTGCGCGGCGTTGGCGAGCCGGACGGGACGTGGCGGTTACCGAGGCGGCGGGCCGGTATCCCGCCGGTGGTGCGGGTGGCGGACCGGTTCCTGACCGGTGTGCTCGACCTGCGCGCGGTGGAGTTCCCCTACCTGCTGGAGTTCGTCCGCTGCCGGTTCGAGGAGCCGCCGGACCTCCGGCAGGGCAAGCTGGCCGGTATCGGGTTCGCCGACTGCTGGCTCCCCGGCCTGTCCGCGCGGAACTTGAGCAGCGCCAACGAGGTCTCCTTGGCCGGCAGCACGGTCGACGGCCTGGTCGACCTGGTCGACGCGGACGTGGCCGGGTCGCTGTCGTTGCAGGACAGCACGTTGCGGGCGCCGGACGGCATCGCGTTCCACGCGGACCGGTTGAAGCTCGCGGGCGGGTTGCTGGCGCAGCGGGTCCAGGTCGTCGGCGAGCTGCGGATGGCGGGCGCGCACGTCGGCGGGTACTGCAACTTCAGCGGCGGGCTGCTGAACAACCCGCTGGGCCACTCGTTCAACGGCACCGGGCTGCACGTGGGCGGCAACCTCCTGATGAACGGCTGCGCGCTGAACGGCACCGTGCTGCTCGCGGGCGCGCGGGTCGACTCCGCGCTGACCCTGCGCGGCACGACGGCCGCCGACGGCCGGGCCGACGACGACGCGCTGGACCCGCACTCCGACCCGAACGCCACCCTCGTCTTCGACCGCATCACGGTGGACGGCGACGTGCAGCTGGACCGAGGTTTCCGCAGCTCGGGCACGGTGCGCATGGTCAACGCCACGCTCGGCGGCACGCTGTCGCTGTCCGGCGGCACGTTCGACTCGCTGGACGACCGCACACCGGTCGACGGTGCCGCGACGACCGACCCCACGGGCTACGGGCGGGCGCTGCACCTCGACGGCACGCAGGTCGGCGGGGACATCATCGGCCGTCAGGCGCACGTGCGCGGCCAGTTCCGCATGGTCGACCTCCAGGCCAAGGGCAGCCTCATCCTCGACGGGTCCACGCTGGACAACCCGCGGGCGGACGCCGTGCTGGGCAACCGGTCCCGCATCGGCAGCAACCTCACCGCCCGCGAGGTGGAGGTGACCGGCGGGCTGGAGCTGCGCGGCGTGCACGTCGGCGCGAACCTGGACCTGCGCGGCAGCCGGATCACGAAACCCGGCCGCTACCGGCACCAGCCGGCGGGCAAGCCGTCGGTGGACGTCGGCGGCGCGACCATCGGGCGTGACCTGATCTGCGCCGGCGGTGCGAAGGAGTTCGTGGCGCACGGCGGTGTGCGGGCCAGGCGGGCGCAGATCGGCCGGATGGCCACGTTCGCGGGCTCGGTGCTCGGCGACAAGCTGGACGCGCACCCGTTGAACCTGCTGGGGATGCAGGTGCAGGAGCTGGTGGTCACGCCGGTCAGCCCGCCGCGCGGTGATGTGACGTTGCGGCAGGTGCGCTGCACGGTGCTGGACGACAACGAGTTCTTCTGGGGCACGACCGGCCGGATCGACCTGGAGGAGTTCCGCTACGACTCGCTGCGGCACCCGATCGACCTGCGTGACGACGAGGAGGTCGACCGGCGGCTGCGCTGGCTGCGGCAGGCGATGCGGCGCACCTACCGGCCCGGCCCGTACGACCAGTTCGCCGAGATGCTGCGGGCCGGCGGCAACGACGAGCACGCGGCGACGGTGCTGGTGGAGAAGCAACGGCTGCGGTACCGGGCCGTCGCCGAGGGCCGCCGCTGGCTCCGGCCGCTGGTGCTGCTGTGGAGCTGGCTGCAGCGCGCGATGGTCGGCTACGGCTACCGCCCGGCCCGCGCGCTGGCGTGGCTGGTGGTCGCGTGGCTGCTGGGGAGCACCTGGTTCGCCACCGGGCCGGAGCTGGACGAGATCAACGCGGACGACGAGCTGTCGTGGAACGCGTGGCTGTACACCATCGACCTGGTGGTGCCGATCGTCGACTTCGGCAACAAGAACCGGTGGAACGTGCCGGGCATGTCGCAGTGGATCGCGTCGGGGCTGATCGTGACGGGCTGGGTGCTGGCCACGACGGTCGCGGCGGGCATCACCCGCATGCTGAAGCGCTGACGCGACGAGCCCCGCCCGGCTGGGTGCCGGACGGGGCTCGTCGGTGTCGGTAACCGGTGGGCGGTCAGTGGATGGCGACCGGCTTGACCCGCTCGCTGTCCTCGTCCACGTGGTAGTCGTCGGCTTGGGTCTGGTCGGTCCCGTTGAACCACCGTGCCCGCTTGGCGATCAGCGTGACGAGCACGGCGACCACCAGGTTGGCCACGACGGCGACCGCGCCGACGTAGATCTGCACGGCCGACCCGGCGAACGGGTGCCAGCCGAACAGCGACAGCTTGTCCAGCGGCAGCGCGGAGCCGGCGAAGTGCGACTTGCCGACGGCCGGGTTGCCGATGTTGTACAGCAGGTACATGCCGTAGCCCATGCCGGCGATCCAGCCCGCGATCAGGCCGTACACGTGGAACCACCGCGTGTAGAGCGCGATCGCCACGGCCGGCAGCGTCTGGAGGATCATCACGCCGCCGATGAGCTGGAGGTCGATGGAGAACTGCGGGTCGATGAACACGATGAACACGACCGCGCCGAACTTCACCACCAGCGACGCGAGCTTGGCCTGCTTGGCCTCCTGCTTCGGCGTCGCGTCCTTCTTCAGGTACTCCTTGTAGATGTTGCGCGTCCACAGGTTCGCCGCCGCGATCGACATGATCGCCGCGGGCACCAGGGCGCCGATCGCGATGGCCGCGAACGCGACACCGGCGAACCAGCCCGGGAACTCCTGGCCGAACAGCACCGGCACGATGGTGTTGGTGTCCGGGCGGCCGGTGGCCTGGTTGGTGATCGGCTTGACGCCGGCCGTGATGGCGACGAAGCCGAGCATCGCCAGCAGGCCCAGGAGCAGCGAGTACGCGGGCAGCGCGACCATGTTCCGCTTGATCACGTTGCGGCCGCGCGAGGCGAGGATGCCGGTCAGCGAGTGCGGGTAGAGGAACAGCGCCAACGCCGAGCCCAGGGCCAGCGTCGCGTACTGGAGCTGGTTGTTGCCGTTGAGGATGATCCCGTCGGCCTTGCTCTCGGACGCGGCGTACTTCGCCTGCGCGCTGTCGAAGATCGCGCCCCAGCCGCCGAACTTCGACGGCAGGTAGATCACGGCGACCAGGATCACGATGTAGATCAGCGTGTCCTTGACGAACGCGATCAGCGCGGGCGCGCGCAGGCCCGACTGGTACGTGTAGAGCGCGAGGATGACGAACGCGATGAACAGCGGCAGGTGGCCGAGGATGCCGGAGCCGTTGAGGCCCATCGTGCGCAGCACGGCCTCCAGGCCGACGAGCTGCAACGCGATGTACGGCATGGTGGCGACGATGCCGGTGATCGCGACCAGCAGCGCGAGCCAGTGCGAGCCGTACCGGCCCCGGACGAAGTCCGCCGGCGTCACGTAGCCGTGCACGCGGGAGACCGACCACATGCGCACCAGCGGCAGGAACACGATCGGGTACAGGATGATGGTGTAGGGCAGGGCGAAGAAGCCCATCGCGCCGGCGCCGAAGACCAGCGCGGGCACGGCGACGAACGTGTACGCGGTGTACAGGTCACCGCCGACCAGGAACCAGGTGATCCAGGAGCCGAACTTGCGGCCGCCGAGGCCCCACTCGTCCAGGTGGTCGAGGGTGTCGCCGGCTTTCCACTTCGCTGCGAAGAAGCCCAGGACGGTGACCAGCAGGAACAGCGCGCTGAACACCACCAACTCGGTCCACTGCATTACTTGGCCCCCTCGTCCAGGTCGTCCACGCCCAGCTTGTCCGGCTTGCCCGTGACGACGGGGTCGTCCTTGGTCTTGAGGTAGACCAGGCCGACGCAGACGACACCCACCGGAACCCAGACGAACTGGTACCAGTAGAAGAACGGCAGCCCGAACAGCCTCGGCTCATCGGTGTTGAACCAGGGCGTGACGAGCATCAGGAGCGGAACGAGCAGGAGCAGGTTCCAGTTGCTCCAGCGGAGGCTGGATTTTCGAGCTGACGGCATGTGCCCCTCCGTACGGCGGCCCAGTGACGCGGTGTCGCGCGATGCTAGGCCGGAGGGAGGACAGTCGTCACCATGTCGAGTGGGTTACCGACCGATGAAGTAGCAGGATCGTGACCAACTTTCACTCGCCAGGCACGGTGCCGGGGAGGTCACCGCGCAGGTCGCCGCGCAGGCCGGTCACCAGGTGGTTCTCTGCCTGGTCGAGGTACGCGAGCAGGGCGTCTTCGGCCTGCCGAACCAGGCCGGCGTCCAGGTGTCCGACGATGGCCTGGTTCTGCGGCAGGTAGTCGCGGTAGAAGTCCTCGTGGTCGCCCATCACGTGGAAGGCGAGGCGCAGTTCGGCGAGCAGGCGCTTCACCTCCTCGTCCAGCCGGGCGCTGCCGGCCAGGGCGGTGAGGGCCTGGTGGAACTTCACGTTCGCGGTGCCGACGCCCGTCCAGTCGTCCTTCTCGCGGCTGGTCAGGCCGAGGTCGACGGCGTCGCGCACGGCCTGCCTGGCGCGGTCGTCGGCGTCCGGCCAGCGTCGGACGGCGCCGCACTCGATGATCCGGCGGGCGGCGTAGAGGTCCACGACGTCGGCCGCGTCGGGGCGGCGGACGAAGACGCCCTTGCTGTACTCGTGCACGAGGAGGCGTTCGTGGGTGAGCAGGCGGAACGCCTCGCGCAGGGTGTTGCGCGAGACGCGGAGGGCTTCGCCGAGTGCCTTCTCGTTCAGCTGCCGACCGGGCTTGATGTCGCCGTCGAGGACGCTGGTGCGGAGCTTGTCGGCGACGCGTTCGGCGGTGCTGGAGCGGTCGAGGTCGCCGCGGTCCTTCGCGAGGGCGTCCAGCCAGCCGTCTGCCGCAGCGGTCGTCATGCGAACGAGTCTAGTGACGGTGAACGCGAGTGACGTTGAACGAGGCTACTGCCCCACGAGTGAAATGGGGGATTGAAGTATCGTTGAACAATATTCGATGGTGATGCGGTGGAACGCTGGCTCAGGACGTGAGCGTCAGGCCGGCGCGGGCGGGTGGGCCGGTGTCACGTGGGGCATCCGGTCGAGCAGGCCGAGGATCACGTCGACCTTGTCCAGGACCTGGTCCGGGTCGATCCGGCCGTGCACCGTGCCGAAGACCAACCCGGACTCGAACGTCAGGTCGAAGGGCATCGGGCTCCTGAAGGACGGCGATTCCACCTGGCCGAGCATCAGCTCGACGACCTCCGGGCTGAACGTCCGTGCCGCAGCGGACAGGTCGGCGGTGAACACGACGAAGTGACCGTCCACGGGTTCAGGCAACCTGACCTTCAGCCACTGCCGCTGCTCACGCGCCACCGTCGACGGCGCTTCAACGGCTGGTTCGCGGTCCGGGTCGGGAATGCGCTTCGGCGGCAGCGGTCGGCCCAGGTAGTCCACGAGTTGCCGCCGGCTGATCTTCATGGGCGCTACGATCGAGGTGGCCACCTCGATCCGGTACTCGTAGTGCGTAGTCGTACCGGCCGTCGGGACGGTCTTCTTCATCGACGCCTCGCTCACGCGCACCGACCACCTGCCCCGACGGAAGGCCAGCGCGGTGTCGAAGCGTGCCCGCCGCACGGTCCCGAAGCGGTTGATCAGGCCTTCGCTCTCCCTGTGCAGCGGCGGCAGGAGTTCGGCCGACCACGCGCGAGCTTCGGCGGGACCGCTGATCCTCCCGCCGAGGCGGCCCGCGAACGCGGCCAGCGCCTCGGCGTGCTCACGCTCCTCCTTCCGCTCACTGCGCCACTTCCACCAGAACACCAGGCCGATCAAACCCGCCATGACGGCGAGGAGCGGGGAGAGATCCAGCAAGTACTCCATGATCAGATGTCCAGGTACCCCTCGGTCTGCTGCTTGGACTGGTCTTTGCCGGTGTCGTCGTAGTCGGCCGCCTTCTGACCGGCGCCGTAGTTCCGGACCGGCTTGTCGACGCCGGCGTTCGCGCGGGTGCCGACCCCCAACTGCGATCGCGTCGCGTCGACGACCGCGCCCTTCAGGGATCCGGCGAACCCGTCCTGCATCCGTTCGCCGAGCATGCCCTTCTCTGCCCACAGCTTGTCCAGCATCGACTTGTTCCTGACGCCGTTGGCCTCCAGGCTTCTGGCCTGCTTACCCGCCATCGAGCGCTGGAAGGCCGCCTTGACGTTCCCGGCACGCTTGCTCAGGTTCCGCAGGAAGTCGAGGATCTTGGTCAGGAACTGCTTCAGCTTGGCCACGATCCGGGCCACCTTGCTACCGGTGGTGGCGACCCGCACGCCGGTCGCAGCCCCCGCCGCAGCCGTCGATGCCCCGAAGCTGGGCACGGCAGCGGCCAGGGCCGGGATCCAGATCATGATCAACCAGGTGATCAGCTCGGTGAGGATCGCCTTGATGAAGTCCTCGACGATCGTCATGATCATGCTGGAGATCTGGAGCACCTGAGCGATCTCACCGGCCTGACCGGCGACGCCGTCGATGCCGTCGGCGAACTCGCCCAGTTTCGTGCTCGCCGCCTCGGCAGCGTCTCCACCCCAGCTCGTCACCGAACTCGCCAAGTCCTTCTCGAACGTCTCGCGCAGGGTGGCCACGCCCTTGCCGATGGCGTTGAAGTTCTCTGCGGCCTGGGCGAGTGCGGGGCCGTCGCCACTGACGAAGTGGATGGCGTCCTCCAGCGGCTGCACCACGCTGATCAAGAAGTTCAGCCCTTGTCCGACCAGCCAGCCGATCGGGTCGACCGCGATGCTGTAGGCGGACGTGCCGACCGCCCCCATGACCGCAGCGCCTTCGGAGATCAGGCCGGTTACCTCGGCACCGCCTTTGTCCTGTGCCTTGCCCCACGCTTCCTTGGTCTTGAGGTAGTTGCCGTAGAAGGGGACGGCTTCCGCCATCTTCTGGCTGGTTTCCTTCTCACCGACGGTGATCTCGACACCGCCGGCCGTGGTTTTCTCTTCAGCCATCGCCGTGTTTCCCCCTTCCTACTGGATGTCGAGCTCGACTTGCAGGCCGTTGAAGAGTTCCTTCACCGCTTGTTCCTGCTCGTCGTAGTCCTGAGCCGCGCCGTTGAACTTGTCCGCCCCGGACTGGAGGCCGTCTTGAAGAGCCTGGAAAAGGTCGCCGAGGTCACCGAGCATTTGTGTGTACTGGCTCTTCACGAACAGGCCGACCACGCCCCAGGACTTGTCGGAGACATCCGCCTTGGCCACGAGGCCGGCGATCTCGGCGGCAGTGCCGCGGTGGCCGTCGAGCTTGCCGGCGAACTGCCGCAGTTCCTCGACGTTGACGTCGAATCCGCCGCTCAACGCGCACTCCTCATCTGCTTGCCCAAGAACACTGTCAGCGGTCCTCGTCGTCGAAGAGGTTCAGGAAACGGCCGTTCTTGTCCTGCGTGGGACCGGAAGGCGGGGGCGTCTTGGGCTTGTCGTCGTCGCGCAGGAACCGCTGCTGCGAGAAGTCGTCCGGCTCTTCCGGCGCCGGCCTTCGGGGCGGGGGAGGCGGTGCCGCGGGGCCGGGCGGTGGCATCCGGTGTGGCCCCGGGCCCGTCATCGGCGGCGGTGGCATCGGTGGCCTGCCGGCGGGGAACGGGCCTGCCGGGGGCGGACCGGGACGTGGCGGGACGGGCGGTGGCGTCTGGCTCGGAGGGGGCTGCTCCGTCATCGCCCGCAGTTCCTGCGGTGAGACGCCGAACAGCTGGGCCTGGGTCTCCAGCACCTGCTCGGTGAGGTTCATGTCGTCGCCGAGCGCGTTCTCCACGATCCCCGCCTGCCGCCGCGCCGCCTCGGCCACGGCCTGCCGCAGGGTCGCCATCAGCGCGCCGGCCAACGCGTGCGGCGGACGGCGCATGGCCTGGTCGGTCAGCCGGATGTCCTTGATCGCCCCGGACGGCCCCGCCACCACGGTCACCGCCCGGTCCGGCGATGTCGCCACCACTTCGAGGGCGGCCAGCTCCTGCTGCATCTCCCCGATGCCCGCGACCTGCTGGTCGACCCGCTGGATCCTGGCCTGGAACTGCTCGAACTGGGCGACGAGCTGGTCGAACGCGGCCGACACGACAAGACCTCCGGGAAAGTGGCGAACTCCGGCGACGGGTACCGGCCGGGCGAACGTCGCCCATGGTGGCAAGGCGGTGACTGGCTGTGTGGCAGAACGGACGAACTGCCGCCGTGAAACCTCCGCGCCGTTCGGCGGGTTTCACCACCCGGCGGTCGTTCGGGAGTATCGGTGGGTGATCAAACGACTCCGCGCGGTCATCCCGTTGGCCCTTGGCCTGTCCCTCCTCGCCCTGCCCGGCACGGCCCACGCGCAACGCGCACCCTGCTTCGCCCCGACCGCTCCCACCACCGTGGAGGAACAGCGGTTGGACGACCGGCTCACGCCGACCGGTCCGGAGGTCGGGCCCGAGTTGGTGCGGTTGGGCGGTTTCGACGACGACGTCAGCCGGTTCACCGACCGGCTGTGCGGGCCGACCTCCCGTTCCGAAGCCCTCCGGCTCACCCTGTCCAGCGGCACGGAGTTGTGGCGTGCGGCGGTGGAGCGGGCCCGGTCGGCGCAGGCGTGGGACGCCTATGACGACCGGCCGCTGTACTGGGCCCGGCTGCTGGGCACCAAGGCGCTCCGGCAGTGGCAGCCGCGCGGGTGGCAGCTCACCGCCGCCGAGCGGGCCGCGCTGGTCGACTCGTTCGACCGGGCCTCGCGGGGAGTCTCGGACCTGCGGTTCGCGCCGGGCGTCCGGCGGATCGCGGTCACCGGGTTCGACCCGTTCCAGCTCACCGGCACGTCCGTGCGGCGCAGCAACCCGGCCGGGGCGGCGGCGTTGCGGCTCGACGGGAAGGTGATCGACACGCCGTCCGGTCCCGTGGTGGTGGAGGCCGCCGTCCTGCCGGTGCTGTGGGGTTCGTTCGACCAGGGGATCGTCGAGCGGTTCTACGGCCCGGCGCTCGGGTTCCGGCCGGACGCCCTGGTCACCGTCAGCCAGGGCCGGCCTGGGCGGTTCGACGTCGAGCGGTGGGCGGCTCGGTGGCGGGGCGGGTTCGCGGACAACAACGACGTCGGCGCGCTCGGTGTCGTGCCGGACGCGGCCGGGTGGCCCCAGCCGGCGCACGAGTTCATCGAGACGACGTTGCCGCACCAGCGGATGGTCGACGCGGGGACCACGCCGTTCCCCGTGCTCTACAACCGGTCGTTCTGCGAGTGGCCGTTGGGCACCACCCCCGGCACCGGCACGCCGAGCTGCCGCACCGACGAGCCGACGCCCGGCGCGGCGGCGGCGCAGGGCAGCGGCGGCGACTACCTGTCCAACGAGTCGATGTACCGGGCGAACCGGCTGCGGCTGGGTCTGGGCGCGACCACCACCGCCGGCGGCCACCTGCACACGCCCGTGCTGGGCCAGCCCGCCGACCCGACCGCGCTCACCGACCCGGCGTTCGAGCGGGAACGCCGTGCGATCGCCGATCAGGTGGCCGCGCTGGTGTCAGTAATCTGACCGACGTGAGGGGCTGGCGGGCGACGGTCGTGGCACTGTCCGCGCTGTCGCTCGCCGCCTGCACGGCCCACGTCCAGGGCGCGCCGGACGCCGAGGTGGTCCGACCCTCCCTCACCCCGACGGTCGACCAGCTGCCCAAACCGGGCCAGTGCACGAACACCGGCCTCGAAGTCCTCGACTGCGGGACCGAGCACGAGGCCGAGGTGACCGAGGTCGGCTCGGTCGAGTTGGGCGCCGAGTACCCGAGCGACCGCGACCTGCGCCGCGCCGTCCTGCCCGCGTGCCGCGCCGCCCTCACCGCGTACCTCGGCAGCGCCGACCACGACGCCACCCGCCTCCAGTCGCACGCGTTCTGGCCGAGCCGTGACGGCTGGGCGAAGGGCGACCGCTGGCGCGTCTGCGCGGTGGTCGAGCTGAAGCCGGACGGCAGCCGGGTGCGGCGCAAGACCACGGCCAAGGACCTCCTCAAGGCGGCCGGGTTCGCCACGGTGCAGCTGTGCGCCTCCGCCTCACCGGGTGAAGCCAAGGACGCCGGGATCACCGCCTGCGACGGCCCGCACAAGGCCGAAGCGGTGCCGGGCGTGCTCACTCTGGGCAATCCACAGGACCCGGCACCGTCCCTTGACCAGGTGAACGCCCAAGCCGCCGAGCACTGCGCGAAAGCGGTCACGAACTACGTCGGCGCACCGCGCGCGGACGTCTTCGCGTCGTGGCGGGCGTTCGGCAGCCAAGCCTGGTCCGAGGGCCACACGTCGGCGATCTGCTACGCCGAGGCGACCCGCCCGTTCACCGGCCGGCTGTGGGGTCTGGGCGGCAACCCGCTCCCCGGCTGATCCACAGCAACCCACAGGCTGTGCACAGCTCTGTCCACAACCTGTGGACAACTACCGCCGTCGCCAGGCGAGCAGCACCAGCAACACGCCGACCAGAATCGGAGCGCCGCTCGCGAAAACGGGCCTGAGCACGGGCAAGAAGGCGACCACGCCCAGTTCGTAGAGCACCGAAGCGGTCAACGCGATGACGCCGGCGGTCAGCGGCGCGGCTGGGGACAGCTTCCCCAGGCCCACCACTCCCACCACCAGTCCCGCCAGTCCCAGGGCGACCAACCCCCGGACGCGCACCTCGTCGAACTGGTCCAGCCCGTAGCCCCACGCGAGCCCCGCGACGGGCGTCGCGAGCGCACCGAGCAGGAACCCGCCCAGCTGCCACCACGCCGACACCCCCGTCCGAACGGGTGCCGCGGCGCCCTCGGTCGACCCACCGACCGGGTAGTACCGCACGTTCCCCGGAGTCGGACCGACCTGTGGTTCGGGTGGGCCGTCGTAGTGCAGTCCGCCGAGGAAATCGTCCTGCTGGGTCACTCTTCCTTGGTACCTCCGGACGAGCCGGAAATCACCCAGAGCAACCAAAAAGAGACCCGGTGGACGCCGTTGGCCACCGGGTCTCACGCCATGAAGCGCAGGGGAAGGGCTCAGCCGAGCCGGAGCTTCAGCGCCTCCAGCTCGTCGCGCAGCGAGGTCGGCACCTTCTCGCCGATCTTGGCGAACCACTCCTCGATCATCGGGATCTCGGCCCGCCACTCGTCGGCGTCGAACTCCAGCGACGCCTCGACGTCCTCGCGCGACGCGTCAAGGCCGGACAGGTCCAAGTTGTCCGCCGTGGGCACGTGGCCGATCGGCGTCTCGACCGCGGCGGCCTTGCCCTCGATGCGCTCGATGGCCCACTTCAGCACGCGCGAGTTCTCGCCGAACCCAGGCCACAGGAAGCGCTTGTCGTCACCGCGGCGGAACCAGTTGACGTAGAAGATCTTCGGCAGCTTGTCCGCGTCGGCCGACTTGCCGGTGTCGATCCAGTGCTGGAAGTAGTCACCGGCGTGGTAGCCGATGAACGGCAGCATCGCCATCGGGTCGCGGCGCACGACGCCGGTCTTGCCGACGGCGGCGGCGGTCGTCTCGCTGGACAGCGTGGCACCCATGAACACGCCGTGCTGCCAGTCGCGCGACTCGGTGATCAGCGGAACGGTCGTGGCGCGCCGGCCGCCGAAGAAGATGGCCGAGATGGGGACGCCGTTCGGGTCCTCCCACTCCGGCGCCTTGATGTCGCACTGCGCGATCGGCGTGCAGTACCGGGAGTTCGGGTGCGACGACAGCTCCTCGCCGCCCGGCGTCCAGTCCTGCTTCTTCCACGAGGTCAGGTGGGCGGGCGGCTCGCCCATGCCCTCCCACCACACGTCGCCGTCGTCGGTCAGCGCGACGTTCGTGAACAGCGAGTTCCCCTTCTCGATGGTGCGCATCGCGTTGGGGTTGGTGTGGTAGTCGGTGCCGGGCGCGACGCCGAAGAAGCCGTTCTCCGGGTTGACCGCGTACAGCCGGCCGTCCTCGCCGAACCGCATCCAGGCGATGTCGTCGCCCAGGGTCTCGACCTTCCAGCCCGGGATGGTCGGCTCCAGCATGGCCAGGTTGGTCTTGCCGCAGGCGCTCGGGAACGCGGCGGCGATGTAGTACGCCTTCTGCTCCGGCGAGGTCAGCTTGAGGATCAGCATGTGCTCGGCGAGCCAGCCCTCGTCCCGCGCCATCACGGAGGCGATGCGCAGCGAGTAGCACTTCTTGCCCAGCAGCGCGTTGCCGCCGTAACCCGAGCCGAACGACCAGATCGTCCGCTCTTCGGGGAACTGGGTGATGTACTTGGTTTCGTTGCACGGCCACGGGACGTCGTCCTGGCCCGGCTCCAGCGGCGCGCCGATCGAGTGCAGCGCCTGGACGAAGTCGGCGTCCTCGCCGAATCGCGCCAAGGCCTTCGTGCCCATGCGCGTCATGATGTGCATCGAGACGACGACGTACTCGGAGTCGGTGATCTCCACGCCCAACATCGGCTTCTCCGCGTCGAGCGGGCCCATGCAGAACGGGATCACGTACATCGTGCGACCGCGCATCGAGCCCCGGTACAGCTCGGTCATGATCGCTTTCATCTCGCCCGGGTCCATCCAGTTGTTCGTGGGACCGGCGTCGGCCGGGTCCACGGAACAGATGAAGGTGCGCTCTTCGACCCGGGCGACATCCGTGGGGTCCGAGGCGGCCCAGAAGGAGTTGGCTTTCTTCTTCAGCGGAACGAAGGTGCCCGCGTCCACGAGTTTGGCGGTGAGCCGGTTCCACTCTTCCTGGGAGCCGTCTGCCCACACCACTTCATCGGGGCAGGTCAGCTCGGCGACCTCGCGCACCCAGGACAGGAGGCGCGGGTGGTTGGTGGGTGCCTGGTCGAGACCGGGAATGGTCACTGCCGTCATCTCGTCTCGTCTCCTAGCTGAGCGCCAGCCCACGGTGGACGCCGTTGTCCTGGTGGGACGTCCTCGGGAATGGCTCCGCCCGCCCGGTGGAGGGCGTGCCGGTTAAGGGGATAGACGGAGGTTAGCCGGGTTAATCCCGGGTAACGCACATCTGACCTGTCGGCTGGCTCACAAAACCGATTCTGGAATCGATTCAGCACCCGATCACCACAAATCGGCCTGTGACCTGGGCTTTAGTTCGGGGAATGCAAGGGCGCGCAGGTGCGTCGATCACCACACGACCGGGTGTACGGGTGGTGACGCGTGGGAGCGCTCTCATCGTGGCGCGCAAGAATTGCTGCGTCGAAATGCCCGAATTTCTCGACCGTTTCAGGAACGGCGGACCGGCGGTCCCAACAAGTTCGTCAGCGGTTGTTCCACGTGTGCCACGAGGGATTCGCCGAACACGCACAGCGTGTGCTCCCAAGGGTGTCCGAACGTGCCGAACCGCAGATCCCTTGGGACGTAGAGGAA
The DNA here is from genome assembly GCF_000716595.1 of Saccharothrix sp. NRRL B-16314. Taxonomy (GTDB): domain Bacteria; phylum Actinomycetota; class Actinomycetes; order Mycobacteriales; family Pseudonocardiaceae; genus Actinosynnema. The sequence goes on along the minus strand of NZ_JNXC01000001.1, from coordinate 359,102 downwards.
GTAGTCCCCGTCCGGGTGCACCCCGCCCGGCCACGGCGGCTGCCCCGGCCGGCCGACGCGGTCCGGGTCGAACCGGTAGCCGACGTGCTGCCAGTCGAGCCAGTGCAGCTCCTCCCGCGCGACGGCGCGCAGACCGGCGACGACCACGTCCTGCAACTCGTCCACACCGTCGTCGTCGTCGACGTTGAGGTGCCAGGTCACCGAGCCCGGCGGCTCCGCGATGCCGGGGAAGGCGTGCACGCTCGGCCGGAACCTGAACCGACTGCCGAAGTCGTCCCAGATCTCCGTGTACCCGGGTTGGTCGAACAGCGGCACGACCGGGCGGGTCGCGGCGGGCGGCCCCGGCGGCGTCCAGAGGTAGGAGCGCGCCGTGGTGACCTCGCGGAAGCCCGCGTCCAGCAGGACGTCCCGCAGCCCGCCGTCCGCTTCGGCGTAGAACGTCGACTTCGGCGGTGCCCACCGCGCCCAGTCCGCCAGCACGGCCGGCACCCGCGACCACGGCCCGGTGAGACCGCCGATCACCACCGAGCCATCGCCCGTGATCTCCGCCCAGCCGACGCCCACGACCTCGCCGCCGGAGAGGACGACCCGGACGTTCGCGTCGTAGAGCCGGATGGGGCCGTCGGCTTCAAGGTCCGCGAACGGCGTGCGGTGGTGGCCGTCGGCCCGCCGGCGGACTTCCGGCAGGTCTTCGTCCCGCAGTCCGCGCACGTCCGGACCTGTCGGCGCGGTGATCTCGTGCGCGGTGATCTCGTGCGCGGCGAGGACGGAACGCTCCCAGCCGGGCGTGAACCCGGCGGCGAGCAGGTGGACCGGGAGGTCGGGTGACTCGTGCGCGTAGGTCTTCCACTCCACCGGCTCGCAGCGTTCGGCGAAGTGCGCCTTCTGGCGTTCGACCAGATCGGCGAGGTCGACACCCGTGAGGTCGTGGTGCTCAACGGTGCCGTGCGTGCCGTAGTGGACGCGGGTGACCGGACCGTCCTGCTCGACCACCGCGCCGACCGGCGGGTGCCACGGCATGCGCGGCCAGGCGTCGTCGGCGGGTCGGTTCTCGCGCGTGGTCATCGGTCGAGCCGCTTGTAGTACTGGACCTGGGGGAACGCGGTGAAGCCCGCGCGTTCGCAGGTGCGGCGGGCCGGGGCGTGGCCGGGGTCGCCGCCCGTGCCGACGACGGCGAGCGCGACGCCCGCTTCCCGGAGTCGGTCCACGGCGAACTCGGTCAGGGCGGTGCCGATGCCCTGGCGTTGGTGGTCGGGGTCGACGGCCAACATGTGGATCTCGCCGTTGCCCGCGCGAACCGCGACGAACCCGACTGCGCGGTCCTGCCGGTCGGCCACCCACACGGCTGTCGCGTCGTCCCGGCAGACGTCCTCGACGGCTTTCGCCTGCGTCGGCTCCCAGTCCGGGAAGAGCGCTTCGTAGATCGGAACGCCCAGGGCTGCGCGGAACGAGTCGAACACCGGGGTCCAGGCGCGGAGCGAGAACTCCACGACGGCGGCGATGTCGTCGGCCGTCAGCGGGCGGATGACCATGTGGCCATCATCGCGCCATGCGCACCACGTCCGCACCCGTGTTTGCGGTGCCGGCCCCGGCCGCGCCACGCACGGTCAGGGCCGGGGTGATCAGTTCGGGCTGATCCACTGGCCGGTGACGGCGTCGATGCGGACCACGCCGGAGACGGTGACCTTCTCCTCCGACCAGGCCTCGTCGCTGTCGGGCGTGTACTTGCCGTCCTCGCCGATGCGGCCGTGTTCGACCTCGGTCCACTCGTCGTCACCGGTGTGCTTCGAGACGGTGACCTCACCGTCCTGGGTGATCTCGGTGGCCAGGTCGGCGTTGCCGTCACCGTCGGCGTCGGTGAAGAGCCAGGTGTCGCCCTCTTCGTCGCGCACGACCGCCGTGTCCGCACGGCCGTCGCCGTCGGTGTCCTCGGTGGCAGGCCCGACGTTCTGGTCCGCGCCGTCCTCGGTGTCGACCACGATCGACTTGCCCGCGTTCGTGTTCGTCTGCTGGCTGTGGTCGTCCGACGGCTCCACCGCGATCCACTCGCCGGAACCCTCGTCGAACGCGGCCTGGCCGGTCAGCTCGCCGTCGGCGTCGAACGTGCTCATCAGGTCGGCCTGGCCGTCGCCGTCCGTGTCGCTGAACGCGAGGTGCCCGCCGTCGTCGGTCTCCACGACCGCGCTCTCCTCGACACCGTCCTGGTCCAGGTCGTAGGTCGCCTCGGCGGTGTACTCCTCGTCACTGACCGTGACCTTCAGCTCGCCGTCGGTCGCGCCTGTTTCGTCGATGTACACCTTTTCCCACCCTCTCGCGTGTTCCTCCAGGTCTGACTCACGTTATGCCTGTTCGGTTCCGCCGGGGAAGGCTCGGTACCGGGCTCGCCGGAAACCGAGTGCACGACGGGTGAGCACCACAGCTCGATGCGGTCCCACGATCGGAGGCCGGCCGCACTGACGTCTTGTCACCCAGGGTGATCACCAGAAGGCGCGCGCGAACTCCTCGATCCGGTCAGTGGCAAGCCCGGTCGTGAACTGGTTCCTCAACGGCCCCGACTACGAGTTGTTCTCCGGGAGAAGAAATCGATTCACCCGACCCGGGTCGGTCGATCAGGGGTGGACGTCAACGAGCTTGGCATAGGCGACGATGTTGTCGGTATAGGTGTTGCGCGATTCGTCGAATTCGCCGCCACAGGTGATCAGGCGCAGACCGGCGTGATCGATCGCCCCGTAGACGTCGTCGGTCGGGAAACCGTTCTTCGGGTGCTGCCGCACCGACGTCACGGCGAAGGTCGCGATGCTGTCGTCCTCACGGCGGACTTGGACTCGGTCACCCGGTTGGAGGGTGCCGAGCCGGTGGAACACGCCGGGCTCGCCGTTCCAGTCGACGTGGCCCGCGATGATCGCCGGTCCGAGAGCGCCGGGGGTCGGGGCGCCCGTGTACCAGCCCGCGTCGTCACCGTTGCCGGGAACTTCCAGGGCGCCGTCGGCCGTCAGTCCCAGATCGACCAACGGGGAGGAGACCCGCAGAACGGGAATGGTGATCTCGACCGGCGCCACCGAGTCCATCAGCGGCCCCGTGGTGGGAGTCCGGGGTGCCTCGGCTGACGACTTCGCCTCCTGCGTGGAAGTGGTCGTCGCAGGTGGGCCGACCGCTCGTTCGGGCAGTCCCGGCGCTGCCGACCAGTGGGTCGGCAGACCGAGGGCGAGCAGGACGGCGCCCGTCACAGCGAGACCGACCGCCACCACGTTCCAGCGTGCTCGGCGGCGGTCGGTCTCGCTGCGGTCCCGCAGGCCCATCACTGCCCTTCGGCTACTGCCGACCGAGGCGCCGACGTGCCGGCACCGTCCCGGCCGCGCCGAGCAGCGCGAGTCCGCCGAGCAGCAGCAGTGCCTCCGAACCGATGCCCGCGGACGGGCCGGTACCGGTCTCGACCCCACCTGCCGGGACCGAGCCCGGAGCCGCGGCGGTGACCATGCCGCAGGTCGCCGGGTTGGTCGCCTCCTCCGGGATGCCGTCGACCCCCAGCGACTTGGCGAACGTCGATTCGCCGAGGGCCTCCATGTCGTAGGTGCCGTTGCCGTTGACATCGATACCGTGCTGCACGATGTGCAGGTTCTTGAGGTTCGCGATGGTGCCGGGGGGAAGCGCGCTCGCTTCGATGGTGCGTTCGTAGGTCAGCACGCCTTCGGCGTTGGCCTTGGGCATGCGGTCCACCGCCAACCCGCTGGCCTTGGTCGTGTCGCCCTCCGTGGTCAGCGAGACGAAGATGTCGCCGTAGGCGGGCAGGCCCTCTTCGGTGTTGATGAACCCGTCGCCGTCGGTGTCGGCGGACTTGTCCGGGCACCTGAAGTGGCCTGACGCCGCACCGTGGATGTGCTGGGCGTGCGGCGCGTTGGGGGTCATCCCCTTCGACTTGATCGACACCTTGAGCGCGCCGCCCGTCGGCGTCAGGGTGGCGGTGCCGGTGGCACCGGTGCCGTTGATGTCCCCCAACTGGAGGGTGAAGGATTCTTCGTTCGCCTGGGCGACAGGCCCGAACACCAACGCCAGCCCTGTCACCGGGATCACCAATAGGACGTTTCGCAACTTCATCGCCGGAATCCCTTGTTCGATTGGACCCGGTTCTGCCAGTTCGTCGCCGACGCCGGATCAGCTCGACGTTAGGACACACGTCGGGGAGGTGCAGCGCGAAGCTCATCCGCATTCCGCTTATTGCACTCGCCAGGGTGAACTGGTGTCCTGATCTCGTTTACCTGACCGGGTGAGATTGCCGCGCCCGGCAACGCGAAATTTTCAGGGGATCGGGTGAACAGCCGGCTATAGCCGCTTCACCCGCACCGAGCGCGAGGTCAAGCGCGGTCGCGCACCGCGCGGATCCGGGCCAGCAACTCGTCCACCTTGACCCGGCCGGCGGTCAGCTCGGCCACCTTCCGCGTCACCGCCTGCAACGCACGGGCGCGTTCACCGGCTTCCATCCGCAGCGCCTTGTCGACCTCGCGCAGTTCCGCCTCGATCGCGTCGACCCGCTTGCCCAGCGCGTCGTCCAGCGCCAGCGACAACTGCTGCTCGGCCTCGATCAACTGCTCCGCCACCAACTGGTCCACGGTGGACCGCGCGTCCGCGATGGCGTCCGACAGCCACTGCTTCAAGTGCTGCTTGTCGGCCGAGTGCTTGCGGGTCCGGGCCATCCACCAGCCCGCGCCGAGCCCCAGCGCGATCGTCACCGGCAGCACGATCGGGTTCAGCGCCGCCACCCCGAGCCCGGCCAGCGGCAACGCGGCCAAGCGGCCCGCGCCCAACCCGCCGGACACGCCCATGAACACCAGCAACTTGTCCTCGGCCGTCGGCGCGCGCTTCTCCGGCGGCCTCAGCACGACCGGCGGCGTCACGCCCCGCGCGAACTGGCTGCGGATCACCGCCAGCTCGTCCGCCGAGAACAGGTCCGCCAACGCCGAGTCCGCCACCTTCGACAGCCGCACCGCCAACCCGGCGCTGATCCGCCCGGACACCACCTGCAACGCCGCGTCCACCTGCTGCGGCAGCGCCGCCAGCCGTTCGCGGTCCGCCGCGTCGATGGCCGTGCGGAACCACGTCTGCACGTCCCGCATCTGCCGGCTGACCTCGTGCGCGCCCTCCACCCGGGCCCGCTGCACCTCGCCGCGCAACCGCACCTGCCAGCTGCGCGTGGACGAACGGCGTTGGGAGTTCAGCTCGTCACGCCGTCCGCGCAACGTCTCGGCTTCCTCTTCACCGGACGACAACGCGCGCTTGTCCGCCTCGTTCCGCGCGATCAGCTCGTCCAGCACGGTCGCCAGCGCGCGCAACCCGTTGGCCTCGCCGAGCATCGCCGCCCGGCCGACCACCAGCTCCTGCAACGCCTCCTGCAACTCCCCGATCCCGGACCGCTCGCGCAGCATCGCCGCCGCGTCCGGGTTCGGCGCCTTCGACGCCAGCTCGAACATCCGCGACGACACCGGGTGGAACTTGGCGCCGCGGAACCGGGGCGCGTGCTCGGCCAGCAGCGCCTGGTCGGCCTCCAGCACCTGCCGCCACCCCCGGTACTGGTCGACCTTGGTCAACGCGAACACCACGGTCTCGACGCGTTCACCGACCGTGCGGAGGAAGTCCAGCTCACCACGGGTGAACGGGGCCGACGCGTCGACCACGAACAGCAGCGCGGTCGCGGTGGCGGCGGCTTCGGCGGCCAGCTCGCCGTGCACCGAGTCGAGCCCGCCGACGCCCGGCGTGTCCACAACGGACAGTCGTTCCAGCAGCGGGATCGGCGCGTCGACCTCGACGTACCGGGGCGGCAGCATGCCCTCGGGCAGCTCGTGCGCCGCCGACACCCAGTTCACCAGCTCGGACCGGTCGAACGGCACCGGCGACATCGACCCGGCGTAGCAGGCGCGGGCGTCCCACTCCTCGCCGTACCGGAACACGAGGTACGTCGCGGTCGCCACCTCGGCGTCGACCGGCGACAGTCCCGGCGTCGCCAGCAAGGCGTTGACCAGCGAACTCTTGCCCCGGTTCGTCTCACCGACGACCACGACCGACGCGGGACCGGCGCGGCGGGTCTCCACGAACGACGCCGCCGCCGGGTCGAGGGTGCGGACCAGGTTCGTGAGCTTCTCCCTGGTCTGCCGGACGATCTGCGGGAGGGTGCTCATCAGACCTTCACCGTGCGGTGTAGACGGTGACGATCGGCGCGCGCAGCGTCCGGCCGCGATCGGCGAACCCGACCACTTCGGTCTCCGCGACCACACCGTCGAGCGACGCGTCCTCCGTCGGCGCGGTGCCGCCCGCCTCGTGCCGGGACGGGTCGAACCGCTCGCCGTCCGGCCGCACCGCTGTCACGCCGATGGCCGCCAAGCCCTCTTCCAGGCGTTCCACCACCCCGGCGCTGCGGGCCCGGTCCAGCGCGTAAAGGCAGAGCTGCACCAACGCGCGCCGCTCCGCCAGCGCCTGGTCGAGCAGCTCGCCGGCGATGGTGTGCTCCAGCGTCGTCGTCTCCACAGCGTGGTCGGACGCGGACGCGCCCGGTTCCGTTCCGCTCATCGCCGTCCCCGCAGTTGTTGCCAGATCAGGAAGTACGCCCGGTGCACCACGTGCGCCACCCGGCTCTGCGCGGGCGTGGCGCCGAAAGAAGCGAAGGAACGCCACCAGCCCGCCCGTTCCAGCGCGTACGCCATCAGCTCCTGGGGCGGACGGCCGCGCAGGCCGAGCTGCTCCGAGAGGTCCGGTGAGCTGCCGAACCGCAGCACCTCTTCCACCAGGTCGGTCGGCATCGCCACGGCGCCGGACGCGACCAGCGTCAACGCCTCCAGCAGCCGCAGCTGGTGCGCCTCGGGCTTGGCCAGCAGCACCTCGATCGCGTCGTGCACGCGCTGCCGCTCGTTCGGGTCACCGGAGGCTGCGGCCAGCGACGTGACCGACGCCAGCGCGGCGGCGGCCTTGATGCCGTCGGCCCGCGACCGGAACACCGCGTTGAGCTTCGCGCGCACGCCGTCCAGCCCGGAGGCGTCGAGCAGCTTGCGGCGCAGGGCTCCCGCCGTGATGTTCGGTTCGCCGTCGATCGCTTCGAGCGCCTTGCCGATGCCGTAGAGGTCCAGCTTCTCCAGCAGCCGGGTGCGGGTGCCGACCGGCACGTCGCACTCCCAGCTCACGAACAGGTCCGCCGAGATCATCATCGTCTCGCGGGTCGCCTCGTCCAGGTCGGCCAGCCGGCGCAGCGCGTCCGCGTCGGCCGACGTGAAGCCGCCGGTCTCGGTGGACTCGGCGACCAGGCCGATCACCGGCAGCACGTCCGCGACCCGCGGTTTGAGGGTGTGCGCCTGGCGTTCGGCGAGCAGCACCGCGGCCTGCCACGTGTCGCCGTTCGAGCCCTCGACGGTCTCGGCCGCGATCGTGTCGGCCTTGTTCAGCACCGCGATCGCGTTCACCGGGCCGGCCTCGCGGCTCGCGGTGGCGGCGGTGAACGCGGCGAGCGCCTGCTGGTCGTCCGCTCGCACGCCCTGCGTGACGACGTAGAGGACGGCTTCCGCGCCGGCGACCGCGTTCCGGGACACCGGGTCCAGCCCAACAGAGTCGGACACAGCGGAATCGGACACAGCGGAATCGGTGCCGGCGGAGTCGGAGTCAGGCCCGGTGTGCGACAACGTGCCGAGCAGCGCCTCGGTGCGCGCCACCGACGCCGCGTCCAGTGATCCGAGGCCGGGGGTGTCGATCACGGTCAGGTCCCGCAGCACCGCGTTCGTCAGGTACGCCTCGACGTGCGACACCTTGTCGATGTCCACGCCGAGGTCGGGCGGGATCGACCCGTTCGGCTGGAACGGCAGGACCTGCTTGCGGCCGTCGGTGAACACGACCTCGATCCGGTCCACCGTCCCGTACTGGAAGCGGGTCACCAGCCGCGTGCACTCGCCCACGTCCGTCGGCGCGACCCGGCGTCCGATCAGCGCGTTGACCAGCGTCGACTTCCCGGACTTGATCCGACCGGCGACGGCGACCTGCAACGGCGCGGACAGCCGGCGCAGCACCTCGCGGAACCCGGCCGCGGTCGCGGGCGACACCTGCGGCTGCAAGCCGACGCACAGGTTCGCCACCGCCGCCGAAAGCGGACCGGCGAGCTGCTGGGCCTGCGTCTTCACGCCGGAGATCGTGCCACGTCAGCCGGTCACGCGGTTTGCCAACACGACCACCGGGGTATTTCGGCGATCGACGAGGAGGTGCGCCATGGAACAGGGCTATGCGGTGTTCCTGCTGCTCGGCGTGGTGCTGGTGCTGATCGACGGCCAGCTGATCTACCGCGGCGGCAAGGGGTACATGAACCGCGCGTACGGCGACCCGGAAGCCGCGAGGTCGATGACCAGGCTCGCGACCGTGCTCTTCCACCTCGTGGTGCTGGGACTGCTCGCCATCGTGTCGATCATCTCCGTGAACACCGGCGACCCGGTCAAGGACGTCGTGGTGAAGCTCGGCGTCATGCTCCTGGTCCTGGCGCTGGTGCACGCGGTGACGATGTTGATCCTCGGCCGGATCCGCGACCGCCAGCTCCAGCAGCAACTGGCCGACGAGATGGCCGAGGAGCACCGGCAGTACGAGCAGCAGCGGGCGGTGCCGCCGCAGACCCGCGTCGAACAGGCCGCCGCGGAGCCCGCTCGGGCGGAACGCCCGCATGCGCCGCGGGCCGAGGACCTGGTCGACCCGACGCAGGTCAAGACCACGAGGTAGGCGGCCGTGGCGGTGTCCACGCTCATCCGCCCTGAGGATTAGCCGGGGGTCAACCCGTGGCGCGACGCGCGGCGGGCAGACCCCTATCTACCCTGGTCACGTGCGGCGACTGAGCCTGTGGATGCGAGCGCACCCGGCCTTCGGGGACTCCCTGATGGCCGGGTTGCTGTTCGTGCTCGACATGGTCGCGCTGATCAGCGACGGCACCCGCGTGCCCGGCTCCACGCTGCTGTTCGTCGGCGCGATGCTGATCGTGCCAGTGGTGTTCCGCCGGCAGTACCCGCTGGGCGCGTCGTACGTGATCCTGTTCGGCGGCGCGGTGCAGCTGGTCACGCACGGCGACCTTCACACCGGGTTGCCGGTCCGGCTGGCCGACTTCGCGCTGCCGATCGCGCTGTACACGGTCGTCGTGTACGTCGGCCGCCGGCAGGGCCTGCTGTTCGCGATCTGGCTGGCCATCGGCACGTTCATCTGGGCCTTGTGGCCCATGGGGGCGAGCGGCGAGGCCGCGTTCATGGTGTTCGTGATCGCGGTCGTGTTCGGGTTCAGCTGGGCGATGGGCGAGTTCGTCGGCGCGCGCCGGGCGTACCACTGGGAGCTGGAGCAGCGGCTCAAGCTGCTGGAGACCGAACGGGACCAGCAGGCGCGGATCGCGGTCGGCGAGGAGCGGTCGCGGATCGCGCGCGAGCTGCACGACGTGGTCGCGCACGCGGTGAGCGTGATGGTGGTGCAGGCCGACGGCGCGAGCTATGCGATCAGGACCAACCCCGACCTGGCCGAGGCGGCGGTGCGGACCATCGCGGACACCGGGCGGCAGGCGTTGACCGAGCTGCGGCGGCTGCTGGGCGTGCTGCGTTCGGAGGACCAGTCGGGCACCCAGTGGATGCCCCAGCCCGGCGCGGGTGACCTGCTCGAACTGGCCGAGAACTGCCGGGCGGCGGGCTTGCCGGTGCGGCTGGAGACGCAGGGCGACCTCGACGCGTTGCCCGCGGGCCTGGGGCTCGGCGTGTACCGGATCGTCCAAGAGGCGTTGACCAACACGTTGAAGCACGCGGGCGCGGGCGCTTCGGCCACCGTCCGCGTCACGCAGGCCGTGGATCAGGTAGAGGTGGAGGTGGCGGACGACGGGTTCGGCACGCCGCACGACCTGGTCGCGGTGTCCGGCGGCAACGGGCTGATCGGCATGCGGGAACGCGCCGGCGTGCTCGGGGGCTCGCTGGAGGCCGGTCCGAACCCCGGTGGCGGGTGGCGGGTTCGCGCCGTGCTCCCGCTGGTCCCGGCATAGGGTGCCGGTGTCTACGAAGGGGACGGTGTGATCCGCGTACTGCTGGTGGACGACCAGGAACTCATGCGCATGGGCTTCCGCATGGTGCTCGGCGCGCAGGAGGACGTCGACGTGGTCGGCGAGGCGGCCAACGGGCTCGACGCCGTGCACCTGGCGGAACAGCTGCGGCCCGACGTGGTGCTGATGGACGTGCGGATGCCGGTGCTCGACGGGGTCGAGGCGACCAAGCGGATCGCCGAGGCGGGCACCGCGAAGGTGCTCGTGATGACCACGTTCGACCTGGACGAGTACGCGTTGTCGGCGTTGCGGAACGGCGCCTCCGGGTTCCTGCTGAAGGACACCCCGCCGGGTGACCTGGTGTCGGCGCTGCGCGCGGTGGCCAGCGGTGACGCGGTGGTCTCGCCTTCGGTGACCAAGCGGCTGCTGAGCCGGTTCCTCGGTGACGGCGGCGGTGAGCTGCGGGACGCGGCGGTGCTGGAGGCGTTGACCGAGCGGGAGCGCGAGGTGCTGGTGCTGATCGCCAAGGGGCTGTCGAACACCGAGATCGCGCGGAAGCTGTTCCTGTCGGAGGCGACGGTGAAGACGCACGTCGGTCGGATCCTGGCGAAGCTGGAGCTGCGGGACCGGGTGCAGGCCGTCGTGCTGGCGTACGAGACGGGGCTCGTGCGGCCCGGCGACGTCTGACCCGGTCCCTCCTCAGCCGGGCGGTCAGCGGTAGTTCGCGACGTCCACGGTGGTGGGGTCGACGCCCGCCTTGAAGACCTCTTCGAACCACCGGCCCCAGTCGGGCCGTGAACCGTCCAGGTCGGTGAAGCCGTACTCGCGCATGAGGGTCCACGACGCGAGCGCCTTGCCGGTGAACCGGTGGCGGTCCGGATCGGCGGCCAGCGCCGCCACGCCGCGCCCCACGTAGCGCGGCGTCTCGGACATCGCGTAGTGCGGCTCCTTGGCGATCGCGTCGCGCCAGTTGTCCTCCGTGACGCCGAAGTGCTCCAGCATCTGCTCCGACCTCAGGAACCCGGGCGTCACGGCGACGGACGTGCCGCCGAACGGCTCCAGCTCCTTCGCCATGACCGTGCCGAACCGCCGGATCGCGACCTTCACCGAGTCGTACGCCAGCGACTCGCTGTAGAACTCGTCGCTGTCGCCGTCGGTCACCTCGACCAGCAGCCCGCCCGGCTGCCTCACCAGCAGCGGCAGCAGGCGGTGCAGCGTGACCAGGTGCGCCTGCACGCTGTTGCGCCACATCCGCAGCTGCCGGTCGAGGTCCTGCTCCCAGAAGACCTTGAACTCGGTGTCCGCCTCGCCGCCCCACACGTCGTCCACGAGGACGTCCAGCTGTCCGTCCACTTCGGACTCGACGCGGGCGCGGAACGCGTCGACGTCGGCCGGCACGGTGAAGTCGCAGCGCACCGGGATGCCCCGGCCGCCGGCCGCCGTGACGAGCTCGGCGGTCTCCTCGATCGTCTCGTCGCGGCCGATCGGCGACTTCTGCTCGCGGGTCGACCGGCCGCCGACGAACACCGTCGCGCCCGCCGCGCCCAACTCGACCGCTATCGCCCGGCCCGCACCTCGCGTCGCACCCGTGACCGCCGCGACCTTGCCCGTCAGATCCGCCATCATCTCCCCTTCCACGCGTCCAGCACCGCGTCCACGTCCTGCGCCAGTCGGTCGGCGAGCACGCCGCGCGGCCGGATCGACCAGTCCATCGACACGCCGTAGAGCAACCCCGTGAGCACCCGCGCCGCACGTTCGGGTGGCGGACCGTGCGGAAGATCCACCCGTCGGGTGATGTCCGCCACGGTCTGCTCGGTCGCCGCGTACAGGTCGGCGAGCAGCGCGCGCAGCTCCGGGTCGATCAGGTCGACGCCGAGCTGCGCCAGGTGGTTCTGCGCCTCGGCCGGGTCCGTCACGTCCTCGAACCACGAGAGCAGCGCCGCCCGCAGGCCTTCGAGCGGGTCTTCCCGTGCCGCCGCCTGACGCATCCGGCGCGTGACGTCGGCCGCGGTTTGCCTGGTCAGGGCCTGGAGCAGGCCGCTCTTGGAGCCGAACCGCTGCGCCACCGTGCCGACGGAGACCTCCGCTCGCGCGGCCACGTCGGCGATGGTGAACCCCGGCCCCTTGCGGGCGATCACCTGCGCCGCCGCGGCCAGCAGGCGTTCGTCCGTGATCGTCTTCGGTCGTGCCACGTGGTTATTGAACCACGGTTCAGTAATGGCCGCACACCCGGTTCGGTCGCCCAGTAGGGTGAGGCCAGTGACCTGGAGACCGCGCCTCATCGCCCTGGACATCGACGGCACCATCACCCCGGTCGGCCGAGAGGACGTCGCGCCGGCGGTGCGTGCGGCGATCAAGCGGGCCGTCGATCACGGCGCGCACGTCGTGCTGTCCACCGGGCGGAGCCTCATCGGGACGCGTCCGGTCGTCGAAGACCTCGGCCTGCACGGGACCACCGCCATCAGCTCCAACGGCGCGGTGTGGTGGGACACGGACTCCGGCGAAGTCGTGCGGAAGGTCGAGTTCCTGCCCGGTCCGTCGGTCGAACGCCTGCGTGACCGGTTGCCCGACTCGGTGTTCGCGGTCGAGCTGACGGGGGTGGGGAACTTGTCGCTCGGCCGGTTCCCGGACGGTGACCTGTGGGGCGAGGTGCGCGAGGTGACGTTCGAGGAGCTGGCCGCGACGCCCACGTCACGGCTGGTCATGCGTTGGGTCGGGCGTGCGCCGGAGGAACTGGCGTTGCGGATGCTGGACATCGAGCTGCCCGGCGTTTCGGCGTCGTGCGACCACAACGAGCCTTGGCTGACGTTGTCGCCGCCCGGGGTGACGAAGGGTGCGGCCTTGGAGGAGTTGCGGCGGCAGCTCGGGGTGTCCGAAGAGGACACGTTGGCCATCGGGGACGGCTCGAACGACGTGGAGATGCTGCGGTGGGCCGCGCACGGCGTGGCCATGGGTCAGGCGCCGGCGGCCGTGCAGGCGGTCGCGGACGAGGTCACCGGGACGATCCTGGACGACGGCGCGGCGGCGGTGCTGGACCGGTACTTCGCCGCCTGACCGTGCGTTCCGACAGCTCGGGGGCACGTCGGCACGGCAGCGGCTCGGCACGGCAGCAGGTCGGCACGGCAGCGGCACGCCTCCGAGCGGTCGCCCCTCGACCCCGAGCGGTCGCCTTGCGAAAGCTCCCGGCGTTCTGAGCGTTGAATTCAGGTGTTCCGAACGTAGGACTCACGCGTCCCGAACGTAGGACTCACGCGAGTTAGTCGGCGATGGCGATCTTGGCGACGATCTTGGCGTCGCGGATGCGGACCACCACCTCGCCGGGCACGCCGTTGCGCTCGGCGTACTCGTTCGCGCGGTCCGCGCCCATGTACCGGGCGCCGATGCGGCCCGCCCAGTAGCGCACCTGCTCGGGGTCGTCGACGACCTCGGCCCGGCCGGACACGGTGACGAACGCGAACGGCGGCCGTTCGTCGTCCAGGCAGACCGACACCCGCCCGTCGCGCACGATCGCCTTGCCCTTGATCGACTCCAGGTACGTGGTGAACACCAGCGTGCCGCCGTCCAGGTCGACCCACACGGGTGAGACGTGCGGCGACCCGTCCTTGCGCACGACCGCGAGCTTGCCGGTCCGCGCCGGCGTGGCCGAAACGAACTCGCGCCACCAGCCGGCGGGCGCCTCGGTGTAAGCCATGACCGGACACCGTAGTTGCCGCCCGTCCCTGAGAGTTATCCGGTCCACGCCTCAGGGACAACTCAGGGTAGTCACCGATTACTACGACCGAGGTCTTGGACACGATAAGACTGAAGTCGCACGGCCGCGTCAACTACAGACCGATGTGCGAGACCCCGTGGACCGGGCAAGGTTTACCCGAGTCCGGGGGATGTGCCGTCCAGGGGAGAGATCATGATCGAGGCTATCGGCCTCACCAAGCGCTACGGGAAGACGGTTGCGGTGGACGACCTGTCCTTCGCCGTCGAACCCGGTCGGGTCACCGGATTCCTCGGTCCCAACGGCGCGGGCAAGTCCACCACCATGCGGATGATGCTCGGCCTCGACCGGCCGACCGCGGGGAAGGTGCTGATCGACGGCAAGCCGTACGCGCAGCTCGACCGTCCACTGCGGACCGTCGGTGCCCTGCTCGACGCGAAGTGGGTGCACCCGAACCGCTCGGCGCGGGCGCACCTCCAGTGGATGGCCAAGTCGAACGGCCTGCCCGACAAGCGGGTGGACGAGGTGCTCGACCTGGTCGGTCTGACCAAGGTGGCCAAGCGCCGCGCCGGCGGCTTCTCGCTGGGCATGTCCCAGCGCCTCGGCATCGCGGGTGCCCTGCTGGGTGACCCGAAGGTGTTGCTGTTCGACGAGCCGGTCAACGGCCTGGACCCGGAGGGCATCCTCTGGATCCGCCAGTTCATGCAGGGCCTGGCCGCCGACGGCCGGACCGTGCTGGTGTCCAGCCACCTGCTGTCCGAGATGGCCGTCACCGCCCAGGACCTGGTGGTCATCGGGCGCGGCAAGCTCATCTCGCAGTCCAGCACCACCGAGTTCGTCGAGCGGTCGACCGAGAACACGGTCAAGGTGCGCAGCCCGCACGCGGACAAGCTGGGCGCGATGCTCATCGACAAGGGCTTCACCGTCCGTGAGGACGACGACGGTTCGCTCGTCGTATCGGGTGTGGCCAGTGACGAGATCGGGGACATCGCGGCGGCGAGCGGTGTGGTGCTGCACGAGCTGAGCCCGCAGCGCGGTTCGCTCGAACAGGCATTCATGCAGCTCACCGGCGATTCTGTGGAGTACCACGCCGAGCTCGCCGAGACGGGGAAGTGACCAGCGATGACTCTGCTCGCCGTTGAACGGATCAAGCTCTTCACCACGCGCTCGCCGTGGTGGTCCATGCTGCTGGCCCTCGGGTTGACCATCGGCATCACCGCGATCATCGCGGCGAACTGGGGCGCGGAAGCGCCGATGCCCGTGCTGGGCGCGGTCTTCGTGCACAACCTCGGGCTGTACGTGATCATGGTGATGGCCGCGCTGGCGGTCACCACCGAGTACCGCTTCGGCACGATCAAGGCGACGTTCCAGGCGGTGCCGGACCGCATCTCGCCGCTGGTCGCCAAGGCGGTCGTCGTGGTGCTGCTGGCCGGCCTGGTCGGCCTGGTCTCCGCGTTCGGGTCGTGGGGCCTGAGCTGGCTGCTCGCGGAGAACACCTCCGAGCTGGCGCTCGAATCGGCCAACGACTGGCGGCACGTGGCCGGCGTCGGCCTCGTCTACGCGGCGGGCGCGCTGCTCGCGCTGGGCGTCGGCGCGCTGGTGCGGCAGACCGCGGGCGCGGTGTCGATCATCCTGGTGTTCGCGCTGGTGCTGGAGAGCGTGGTCGGGTTCATCCCGAACATCGGCGACGACATCCAGAAGTGGATGCCGTTCACCGTGGCGGGCAAGTTCATCTTCGGCAACCCGGACCCGAGCGTCATCCCGGACGGCCAGGGCCCGCCCGCCATCGGCGAGCTGAGCCCGTGGGGTTCGTTCGGGTACTTCGCCGCAGTGGCGCTGGCGATCTACATCATCTCGCTGGTGGTCGTGAAGCGGCGGGACGCGTAAGGGGGAACCCGCGTGGCCGGCGTCGGGGATCGGCGCGCGGGACGTCATGGGGGGAGAGGAGGAGCTCGGGTCGCCTTGTCGGGAGGTGGCCCGAGCTCTTCTGCCTCAGGTTTCGCCACCAGCGTTTGATCGGACGGGAGATGTCATGATCGAAGCGACCGGCCTCACCAAGCACTACGGCAGGACGGTGGCCGTGGACGACCTGTCGTTCACCGTGCGACCGGGCCGGGTCACCGGCTTCCTCGGCCCCAACGGCGCGGGCAAGTCCACCACCATGCGGATGATCCTGGGCCTCGACCACCCCACCCGCGGCCGGGTCACCGTCGACGGCGAGGACTACCGCTCGCTGCACCAGCCGCTGCGCGTCGTCGGCGCGCTGCTCGACGCGAAGTGGGTGCACCCCAACCGGTCGGCGCGGGCGCACCTGCACTGGCTGGCCCGGTCCAACGACATCCCCACCACGCGTGTGGACGAGGTGCTGGAGATGGTCGGCCTGACCCAGGTCGCCAAGCGCCGCGCCGGCGGTTTCTCCCTCGGCATGTCCCAGCGCCTCGGCATCGCGGGCGCGCTGCTCGGCGACCCGCGGGTGCTGATGTTCGACGAGCCGGTCAACGGCCTCGACCCCGAGGGCATCCACTGGATCCGCCAGTTCATGCACCGGCTCGCCGACGAGGGCCGGACCGTGTTCGTGTCCAGCCACCTGCTGTCGGAGATGGCCCAGACCGCGCAGGACCTGATCGTGATCGGGCGCGGCAGGCTCATCGCGCAGACCAGCACCGAGCAGTTCATCAAGGACGCCACCGAGGACACGGTCCGCGTCCGCACACCGGAGGCCGACCGGCTGCGCGGGCTGCTGAGCGGACGCGCCCGCGTCGCCGACGCCGCGGCCTCCGACGGCGCGCTCGTCGTGCACGGCGTCGAGTCGTCGTTCATCGGCGAGCTGGCCGCCGCGAACGGCATCACGCTGCACGAGCTGAGCCCGCAACTCGGTTCGCTGGAGGAGGCCTTCATGCAACTCACGAAGGAATCCGTCGAATACCACGCGCACGAGTAATCGGTCTATCACTACCGGTCGCCGCGCCAGAAGTCGTCGGACGGCGGCGGGATTTCGGTGACCACCGGAACGGGGGTCCGGCGGGCGCGGTTCCGCCGGACCAGCAGCAGCGCCACCACGAGGACGACCGCGGCGAGGCCGCCGGCGGCGATCAGGACCAGGTCGTCATCGCCCGACCCGGGCGGCGGCGCAGTCAGGCTCTCGACCGACGTCGGTCCGGGCGTGGCGGACGACGTGAGCGGCGGCGGCGCGAGCGGGTTCCGCTCGACCGGCGGCACGTCGGCTGTCAGCGCTCCCACCGGGTTGACCAGGCCGAACCCGGTCCGGCTGTCCCGTCCGGGCGCCATCAGGTCGGTCGCCGTGACGATGAGCCGGTTCACCACGTTGCCCGCGTCCAGCTCCGGGTAGCGGGCCCGGACCAGCGCCGCCGCGCCGGAGACCAGGGCCGTCGCCGCGCTCGTGCCGTCGACCCCGGCGTACCCGGTGTTCTGCACCTTCAGCGGCATGGCGGTGACGATCCCCTGCGCGGGCGCGGCCAGCACCGCCTCCGGGCCGGTGTTCGACTCCGGCCACGGCCCGTTGCCCTCCACCGTGCCCGAGACCGCGATGACGCCCTTGATGTTCGCGGGCGCGCCGATGTGCTCCTCGCCCTCGTTGCCGGTGCCCGCGATCACCACGGCGTCGTGGTCGAGCGCGTAGTTGATCGCGCGCAGCAGGTCGGGGGTGAGCGTCGCGAGCGAGGTCAGGGACAGGTTGACCACGTCGGCGCCCTGGTCGACGGCCCAGGTCACGCCCTCGGAGACGGACGCGGTGGTGAACTTCTCGCCGTCCGCGCCGACCGACACCGGCAGGATCATCGCGCCGGGCGCCACGCCGAGCGCACCGCCGTCCACGCCCCGGCCGGCGATCAGCGTCGCCATCGCGGTGCCGTGACCGTCGTCGTCCCGGGTGCCGTCCGTGCCGCTCGCCGTGCCGAACCCCGTGCCGGGCAGCAACGCGCCCGCGAGGTCCGGCACGTCCGCGTCCACGCCCGAGTCCACCACCGCGACGACCACGCCGTCGCCACGCGTGATCGCGTGCGCGGCCGGTACGCCGAGGGCGGCGAGGTGCCACTGCTGCTCCTCGATCGTCTGCGCCCCGGCGACCCCCGGAATGATCGTCGCGAGCAAGATCGCGACGGCCACCGCTCTCCCCGTCACCCAATCCCCCTTGTGTTCGGGATCACAAATATTCCATGTCGGTCATGTTTCACAGTTCCCGATTCGGGCAAGCGGAGTAAGGCGTTCGTTAAGACGTCGTGAACTCCGGCACAGGTCCATGACAAGCGCATCTGAACCGGGTCAGATGGAAAGCGCGAATCGTGAGGTGGGCACCTGCCCGCACGCGAATTCGGATACCCCCCGTCAAGGAACCCTCCGGAGGTGAACCCGTGACGGTGCTTGATCCGGACCTGAACGCCGACCACTCGGCAGCCGGGCCCAAGGAACTGCCACGGCAACGCGACCACGCCCTTCGCGTCGAACCGATGCTGGCGCTGGAATGGTCGCATGCGATCGAAGCCGCGGGAGGCGTCGGTGTCGCCGACTCGCCCGCGCAGACCCGTCGGGCCTGGATCCACCGGGCCGACGAACAGCAAGTGCTCGCGCTCTTCCGCGCGGTGGGCAAGGAGGCACCGGCACCCTGGTGGCTCCGCGCCCTCGACCGGGGCAGGATCGCCTCGCGCGCGGCGGCGTTCGCCGTCGAGGACGAGGTGACCAGCCTGCTCGGCAGCCGGCCGGGTTGGGTGTTCGTCCCGTGGGCGACCGAGGGCGAGGTCGGGTACTGGGAGTTCGTGCCGTCGGAGAGCGGCGTCTACGGCCCGGCCGAGCCCACCACGGTGCAGTTCACGGACCGGCACCCCGGTTTCGTCGACCTGCTCCCGGCGCACCGGGGCCCCGGTCAGCGCCAAGCCATCGAGTTCACCCCGGCCGCGCTGCGCGAGCAGATCGAGGACCTGGAGAACATCGCCTAGCGCACCACCTAGGCTGTACGCCCGTGACGTCCAGCCACCAGCGACCGCAGCACCACCGATCCGTCGTCAGCTACGTACAACGCGGCGAACGGATGACCGTGGGGCAGCAGCGCGCATGGGACCGCCACTGGGAGCGCTTGGGCCAAGAGGTCAAGGCGCTCCCGGCCGGTCCCGTGCACTTCGACGAGTGGTTCGGCCGCGAGGCCCCCGTGGTGCTCGAGATCGGTTCCGGCATGGGTGAGACGACCGCCCAGCTGGTGGCCGCCGCACCCGACGTGAACTACGTGGCCGTCGAGGTCTACAAGCCGGGCCTGGCGCAGCTCCTGCTGCGCGCCGAAGCGCTCGGCGTGACCAACCTGCGGGTCCTGCGCGGTGACGCGGTCGACCTGCTCACCGACCACGTCCCGGCCGGTTCGCTGTCCGGCGTGCGGATCTACTTCCCCGACCCGTGGCCGAAGAAGAAGCACCACAAGCGGCGGCTCGTGCAGCCCGAGTTCGTGCACCTCCTCGCGACGCGCCTGCGTCCGGGCGGCACGCTGCACCTGGCCACCGACTGGGAGCAGTACGCCGACCAGATGCTGGAGGTGTGCTCGGCCGAGCCGCTGCTGCGCAACCGGTACGACGGGTGGGCGCCGCGGCCGGAGTGGCGGCCGGTGACGAAGTTCGAGCAGCGGGCCGTCGAGGAGGACCGGATCAGCCACGACCTGATGTTCGAGCGGAACGAACTCACCTGACCGTGGCATGCAGTTCGGGCCCGGTTCGACCGATGCGGCGACTGCCTGTCGTTTCGTCACCGGATCGAGTGGACTCTGTTGATCACTCGATGTGCCCCGTCTGGCAGTGACGTGTGACACCGTTCCGCAACTACGGTTGCCGCCCGTGACCGCAGTTGACAACGGACCGATAACGTTCGACGTGGACGCGGCGGAGGGTTTCCTCCGCATGTTCCACATCGCCCACCCCGGAGCGGGCCCCGTCGGGCCCCGGCTGAGCCGCATGCGCGACGAGGTCGCCGAGACCGGCACCTACCGCCAGACCACCGAGGAACTGGCCTACGGCGCGCGGATCGCGTTGCGCGACTCCGGCTGGTGCACCAGCGGCGTGCCGTGGCGCCGGCTCAAGGTCCGCGACCTGCGCGGCTTCCGCAACGCCGCCGCCGTGGCCGGAGAATGCGTCGAGCACCTGCGGCTCGCCACCAACGGCGGCGCGATCCGCCCGCTGGTGACGGTGTTCGCGCCGGACACCCCGGACACGCCCGGACCGTGCATCTGGAACGAGCAGCTGATCCGGTACGCGGGTCACGGCGTCGGCACCGGCGACCGCCGCTACACCGCGTTCACCGAGGCCGTCCAGGGCATGGGCTGGCGGCCACCGGCCACACCCGGCCGCTTCGACCTGCTGCCGCTCGTGGTGGAGACCGCGCACGAGGGCGCGAAGCTGTTCACCGTCCCGCCGGACGTCGTGCACGAGGTGCTGCTCGAACACCCGGAACTGCCCTGGTTCGGGCAGCTCGGCCTGCGCTGGCACGCGGTGCCCGTGATCACGAACATGAGGCTGACCATCGGCGGCATCACCTACCCCGCCGCGCCGTTCAACTCGTGGTTCGTCGGCTCCGAGATCGGCGCCCGCAGCCTGGCCGACGAGAACGCCTACGGCGCTGCCCGGCCCGTCGCCGAAGCCCTCGGACTCGACACGGCCACCGAGCGCTCGTTGTGGCGGGACCGCGCCGTGGTGGAGCTGAACCGGGCCGTGCTGCACTCGTTCGACCTCGCCGAGGTCACCATCACCGACCACCACGCCGAGTCACGCCACCGGCTGTCGTGGCTGCGCTCCCGTCAGCGCACGTCCGGCAACCGCCCCGCGTTCCGACTCGACCCGACCGCCGCCCTCCGCGCCCGGACCGGCGGCCCCGCCCGCTTTTCCCACTCGCCTTCGGAAACGACCCGTCCTCATTCACCCGGACGGCTCGCCGAACTGCTCCGGCAGCGCGCCGGCGGATGAGCCGCACGGCTATTCCTGGGAATCGATCAACAACCCCGACAACGCCATCAACACCAGCACCAGCAGGCCGAGCACCGCACCCGCCCAAGTAGCGACCACTCCGAACACGTGTTCCTCCGTTCCCCGACTCGCTCCTCCAGAGTCACCTCCGAATTCGTCATCCGACATCGGCCACTGGTGTGTTTCGCGTAGCGTTCGGGTCAGCCTTGCGGTTGACACCCCACCCGACCGGGGAGGGACGCGCTCTCAGCCGCGAGGACCTACCGTGGCACCCCGTGGAGAGCACTCACCTCGGGTGGCGGCCCCTGATCCGCCGCCAGTGGCCGCTTGCCTGCGCCCTCCTCTTCTTCCTCGGCAGCGAGGTCATCGGCCGGACGGCCTGGTGGCAGCTCCCCGGCACGGCCGTCGTGTGCGCGCTCGCCGTGCTCGCGCCCCGGCGACCGTTCGACGCCGCGCTGGCCGCCGCGACGGCCGTGGCGGCGAGTTCCGTCGTGCTCCGGGTGCTGGACGTCGTGCCCGAGGTGCCGCTCGTCAGCGGGTTGGTGCTGTCCGAGTCGGCGGCGGTGATGGCGATCATCGCGGTCGTCGTCCGGCACGCGCCGCTGCTGCGGGCCGTCGTCGGCGTGGTCGTGCTCGTGGTGGTGTCCGCCGGCACCGGTGTCGTCCGGCCGGACTACTGGGCGCGGACCTGGCCCGACTACGACCCGTCCATCTGGCAGCACCTGATCGGCGGCGGGGTGCTGCTGACGCTGTCGGTCGGCACCGGGCTGTACTTCCGGGCCCGTGACCGGGAACGCGCCACCGCCGTGCGGGCCGAGGTGGCGGCGGCGCAGCACGCCGAGCGGATGGCGTTGGCGCGCGAGCTGCACGACGTGATCGCGCACTACGTGACCGGGATGGTGGTGCACGCGCAGGCGGCGCAGGCCGTGCCGGCTGCCGTGCCGGAAGTGCTGCCGATCATCGTGCGCAGCGGCAACGAGGCGTTGACCGAGATGCGCCGGCTGGTGGGGACGTTGCGCGGCACCGACGGTGACGCGCCGACGGTGACCAGCGACCTGGCCGACGACGTGCGCGGGGTGGTGGAGCAGTCCGGTCAGCCGGTGCGGCTGCACGTCGACCTGCCCGTGCCCGTGCCGCCGTCGTTGGGGCGTTCGGTGCTGCGGTTGGTGCAGGAGTCGTTGACCAACACCCGGAAGCACGCCGGCGGTCTGTCCCGTGTGGACGTTTCGGTGGTGGTGGAGGACGGGGTGGTGAACGTGGTCGTGGCCGACGACGGGCGGGCGCCGAGCGCGAACCCGGCCGGTGGGAGCGGTGGGTACGGGTTGGTCGGCATGCGGGAGCGGGTCGAACTGCTCGGCGGTCGCTTCAGCGCGGGTCGGCGGGCCGGTGGGGGCTGGGAGGTGCGCGCCGCGCTGCCCGTCGCGGAGGACGGGTGACTCGTAGTCGGGGATCGGTGCCGTCTGTGCCGTCTGTGCCGTCGGGGTCGGTGCGGTCAGGGTCGGTGCGGTCAGGGTCGGTGCGGTCAGGGTCGGGCGTGCCGTCGGGTCAGGGGAGTTCCGCCGGCAGCGGGTAGGTGAAGGGCTTCGGCGGGTCGTCCAAGGCCAGGTGGCGATCCGCGACCGGCCTGTCCGGACGCGTTCGTCGAGCCTGGTCGGGGATGGTGGGGCGGTGGTCGTCCGCGCGGTCGTCCGGGTGGTCGTCCCGGTGGTCGGCGGCGGTAGTGGTGGTTGTGGCTGCGGTGGCGGTGGCGGTGGCGGTGGCGGACAGCCTGAGGTTTTGCTCGCGCAACTGCTCCACCTGGTGCTCCAGCTCGGCGATCCGCGTCTGCGCTTCGCGGTGGACCCGGACCACCGTCCACAGGAGCTGGTACGCGTGCCGCTCGCCGTTCTCCGTCCCTTGTGGACCGGGCGGCTGGGCCTTCGGGCGCCGTGCCTTCGGCCGTGGTGATGTCGGCGTCCGGTCTTCCGGCTTGCGGGTTTCCTGCTTCCGGGCCTCCGGCTTTCGGGGTTTTGGTCGCTGCGACGTCGGTGGCCGGGGCACCGGCGGCTTGGGTTCGGGGGGCTTGGGCGTGGGTGGTTTGGGTGTCGGTGGCCGGGGCACCGGCGGTCGGGGCGCTGGAGGCTTGGGCGAGGGAGGCTTGGGCGCCGAGGGATCGGGGGTCGAAGGATCGGGGTTCGAGAACTTGACCGCCAACGGGGTCGGTGCCGAGAGCGTCGGCGCCGAGGGACTTGCCGCCGCGGACCTGAGCGTTGACGGAGCGGGTGCCGCAGGCTCGGGTGCAGCAGAATCGAGCGCTGCGGGCTTGAGGGCTGCGGGCTTGGGTGCAGCAGACTTGAGCGCTGCCGGCTTGAGCGTTGCGGGCTCGGGTGCAGCAGGCTTGAGCGCTGGGGACATCGGCGCTGCGGGCTTCAGGGCTGCGGGATCGAGGGCTGCGGGATCGAGGGTCGGCGGTTCCGGGTTCGGTTCCGGTTCCGGGTTCGGTTCGGGTGCCGGTAGGCGGGGTTCGGGCACCGGGGTTTCGGCGTCGGTCTCGGGCAAGCCGTGCTTCCGCGCCCAGCCCGGCCCGCCGATCATCGTCGTGGTGATGTCGTCCATCCCGGCCTCCAACCACTTCGGACGGTGGAGTTCGGCGTCGTTCTCCACGCCGGCTGCGAGGCAGTGCAGGTAGCGGGCCGTCGCCAGCACTTCCAGCGCGCGCCGCGGGTGCACGGCGTCGTTGATCAGGTCGGCGATCCGGTCCCACGGCGGCAGGCTGTCCGCCCGGGCCTCCACACCGATCCAGCGCGTGACGTCGGCCCGCACCGCGGCGAGCGACAGGCCTTCGGCCCAGTGCCCGGGAACCCTCGCCGCACGCCGGAGGACCCGCCGGTACGCGGAACCCATCCGGCCGTGCTCGTCGACGAGGTGCACCAGCAGGAACAACCCCAGCCAACGACGTTCCCGGGACAGGTCCGGGTCGGTGAAATCGGCCTCCGAACGGAGGATCGTCACCGCGGGCCGTTCCCGACCGCGCCGCGCGCCGGACTCACCGTCACTTCCACCGACACGAGCCACTGCCACTCCTTCGCCGGATCAGCGGGACCACCACCTCACCCAACGTTTCGGAGGCTACGTCCGTCCGGCGGCCGACACCGTCCAAAACGGTCAAACCCACTGTTCGGGTTACGGTGTGCCGCGCGCCGCCACGTCGTGTGTCGCTCGATCGGGTGCGGCAGGATCGTCGTCATGTCACTGCGTCTGCACGCCCCCGTCGTCCTGCCCTGCGATCCCGCCTGCACCGTTCTCCGCGACGCCGTGGTCGACGTCGTCGACGGTCGGGTCGCGTACGTCGGCTCGGAGGCCGACGCCCCGGAGTTCACCGGTGAAGTCCGCCGGTTGAGCGGAATCCTGCTGCCCGGTCTGGTGAACACCCACGCGCACAGCCCGATGGTGCTGTTGCGCGGCATGGGCGGTGACCTGCCGCTGATGCGCTGGCTGCAGGAGGCGATGTGGCCGGCCGAGGCGAAGATGAAGCCCGAGGACATCCGGGTCGGCATGCTGCTCGGCGCGGTGGAGATGCTGCGCAACGGCGTGACCACCAGCGCCGAGATGTACTTCCACGGTGAGCAGCTGGCCGACGCGGTGCTGGCGGCCGGCTCGCGGGTGCTGTTCGGCGCGGCGATCATGGATCTGCCGGGGATGCCGTGGCGGCCGATGACCGACGAGATCACCCGGTGGATCGACGCGGACGGCCTTCGGTTCGGGCCGGACGAGCGGATCGAGCTGAGCTACGGGCCGCACTCGGCGTACATCCTCACGCCGGAGGCGCTGGGCGAGATCGCCGGCGAGGCCCGTGAACGCGGGGCGTTGTTGCAGGTCCACGTCGCCGAGTCGGTGGAGGAGGACGTGGCGCAGCGCGCGTCGCACGGCTCCGTGCCGCGGTTGCTGGAGCAGGCCGGCGTGCTCGGCGGGCGGGTGTTGTCGGCGCATTCCGTGCACCTGTCGCCCGAGGACGTGCAGATCTACGCCAAGCACCAGGTCGGGATCGCGCACTGCCCCGGCTCGAACACCAAGCTGGCGTCCGGCATCGCGCCGCTGCGGTCGTACCTCGACGCCGGTGTGCCGGTCGGGTTGGGCACGGACGGTCCGGCGTCCAACGACGACCTGGACCTGTTCGAGGAGGCCAGGTTGGCGGCGCTGCTGGCGCGGGTGACGTCGCAGGACGCGACGGCGATGCGTGCGGCGGACGCGTTGCTGCTGGCCACGCGCGGTGGGGCGGCGGCGTTGGGCCGGAACGACCTCGGTGCGCTGGAACCCGGCCGGTGGGGTGACGTCGTGCACGTGGACGTGGACGACCCGGCGTTCGCGACGGGCTTGGACGCGCCGGACGAGCAGGTGCTGGCGAACCTGGTGTGGGCGTCGGGGACGCGGCGGGTCAAGGACGTGTGGGTGGCCGGCAAGCAGGTCGTGGCGGACGGCGAGACGACCAACGTGGACCGGCGTGAGGCGCAGGCCGCTGTGCGCACCGTAGCCGCTCGGCTCCGGTAGGCAACGGATCTCGCCCCCAGTGCGTTTCCACCAGTGGATGGTTCCGAGCACTGAGGGGATTCGTGATGATTCGCAGGACGTTCACCGCCGTGTTGGTGGCGGCTTCGCTGGTGGGTTTCGGTGGCTCGGCGGTCGCCGCGGAGTCGGCGGAGTTCACGTGGCCGCCGGCCGACATCACGCCGGTGCACGAGACGGTGGCGCAGTTGGAGGTCCGCACGGCCGGGTTCGACGCGCGTGAGGTGGAGTTGGTGCCCCAGGTGGTGCGCGGCGCTTCGGACGTGCTGACCGGCACGTGGGGGCATGAGGCGGCAGGGCTGTTCGACGGGCAGCAGTACGTGAACAACAACGTCCGCTTCACCACGCCTCGCGGTGCGACCGGGTTCTTCATCCAGATCCACGCGCCGGGCTTCTTCACCACCGCTCCGGCGGGGATGTGCGAGATGTCGACGTGCACCGGTTCGGTGCGGACGGCGGACGGCGGCCTGGTGCTGTTCACCGAGCACACCGGTGAGTGGGGTTCGCGCACCGCGTACAGCTACCGGCCGAACGGCGAGGTCGTGTACGTGTCGACCGGCTACTCGTCGGTGGTGTCGAACCGGCAGTTGGCGCTGTTGGCGACCGACCGGGCGTTCACCTTCGTGAGCTAGCGGGGCCGGGGTCGGACGACGATCTCGGTGACGTGGGCGTCGTCGGTCGCGTTGACGGCGGTGGCCACGGCGTGGGCGACGGAGTCCGCGTGCAGGTAGAGGTGCGGCTGGTAGTCGCCGCTCTCCTGCTCGCGGACTCCTCGCTGCATGTCGGTGTCCACGCGTCCGGGGTGGACGGACGTGACGCGGAGGTCTTCCTCTTCGGCGCGCAGGACGTCACCGAAGGCGCGCAGGGCGAACTTGCTCGCCGCGTACGCGCCCCAGTTCGGGTTGGCGCGCAGCCCGGCGCCGGAGTTGATCAGGATCACGTGGCCGCGGGCGGCGCGCAGGAGCGGCAGTGCCAGCCGGGTGAGTTCGGCGACCGCGACGACGTTCAGGTCGAACGTCCGGCGCCAGACGTCGGCGGTCGTGTCGGCGATCGTGCCGAGTTCCGCGATGCCCGCGCTGTGCACGAGGACGTCCAGGCGGGTGAGGCCGGCGGTGGCGGTGGCCAGGGCGTCGGGGTCGGTCAGCTCCACCGGCCAGGGGCGGGCGGACTCCAGTGACCCGGCCAGTCCGGCCAACGCCGTTTCGTCCCGACCGCCGAGGAGCAGGTCGTGCGTCGGGGCGAGGACACGGGCGACAGCCGCACCGATGCCGCGTGACGCACCGGTGATCAGGGCAACGGGTCGGGTCATGGAACGACCCTAACCGGCGGGTTCGACGTGGCGCACCGGAGGACTCGCGGCGTGCCGAGCGTTCAACTCACGCGTTCTGAGCGTTGAACTCAGGTGTCCTGAACGTAGGACTCACGGGGCCTGAACGTAGGACTCACGGGTCCTGGATGTAGGACTCACGAGGGGGGAGGGCTCGGGCACGGGCGCGAGCCCTCCTCCTCGGGGGTCAGCCGCAGATGCGGCCCTTGTCCTTCTTCCACACCGCGACGACGGACGGGCGCGGCTGGGAGGTGCCGCCGTCCGGCCAGTGCGACAGCGGGTTCTGCGCCGACGCGCCGTCGATCTCACCCGGGTGCTGCACGGCCACCAGCACGAAGTCGTCCTCGATGACCGGGCCGCAGGTCTCGGCGCCCTTCGGCACGGTGAGGAACTGCTTCACCCGGCCGCGGTACGGGCCCTCGACCGGCACCGCGAACAGGCCGTCGTTGGACTTCAGCGCGTTGCCGTCGGTGGAGATCCACAGGTTGCCCTGCGAGTCGAACGCGACGTTGTCCGGGCACGAGATCGGCGAGACCTGGGTCTTGTCGTAGCCGCCGAAGTACGTGTCAGGCGACGTCGGGTCGCCGCACACCAGCATCAGCTTCCAGGAGAACGTCGTGGCGGTGTTGTCGCCGCGGCGCTCCTCCAGCTCCAGCACGTGCCCGTGCCGGTTGTTGAGGCGCGGGTTCGGCTCGGTGGCGCCTTCCTTGCCCGCCTTGCCGCGGTCGGTGTTGTTGGTCAGCGCCGCGTACACCCGGCGGTTGCGCGGGTTCGGCTCGACGTCCTCGGGGCGGTCCATCTTGGTCGGGCCGACCGCGTCCGCCGCGAGCCGCGTGAAGACGTAGACCTCTTCGGCGGTGAAGCCGGGCACGAACGACCGGTTGCCGCTCGCCAGCGGGATCCACTCGCCGGTGCCGTCGAACTCGCCGTCGGCGGGCAGCTTGCCGGTGCCGTCGATCTCGGCGACCGGGCTGTCGCCGAGGAACTTGGCGACGTACAGCGTGCCGCTGTCCAGCAGCTTCCTGTTGTGCTCACGCGCGTGCTTGCTGTTGCCCGGCTTGAACTTCTCGTCGGACACGAACTTGTACATGTAGTCGAAGCGCTCGTCGTCGCCCATGTACGCGACCACGCGGCCGTCCTCGGCGATGATGACGTTCGCGCCCTCGTGCTTGAAGCGGCCGAGCGCGGTGTGCTTGACCGGCGTCGAGGTCGGGTCGAGCGGGTCGATCTCGACGACCCAGCCGAACCGGTTGACCTCGTTGGGCTCCTGCGCCACGTCGAAGCGCTTGTCGAACCGCTCCCACTTGCGCTCGGACGCCGCGCCGCGCAGGCCGTACCGGGCCAGCCGCGCCTGGGTCGCCGGGTCGGTGACCGAGCCGGCGTTGCCGAAGTACTGGTTGAAGTTCTCCTCGCCGGACAGGATCGTGCCCCACGGGGTGACGCCGCCGGCGCAGTTGTTCAGCGTGCCGAGCACCTTCGTGCCGGTCGGGTCCGCGGAGGTCTTGAGCAGGTCGGAGCCCGCGGCCGGGCCGGTGACCTTGAACTCCGAGGTCGCGGTCAGCCGCCGGTTGTAGCGCCGGTCCACCTTGGGCACCAGGTTGCCGCTGCGCCGGTCCCGCTCGACCAGGACGACGGAGGCGCCGTGCGCGGCCCACGCGATCTCGGTCTGCTCACGGGTCGGGTTGGCGGAGTCCCAGTTCCGGAACAGGAACTCCTCGCTGGTGTACTCGTGGTTGGCCACGAGCAGCCACTGGTCGTGCCTGCCGACCGGCACCAGGCCGAGGAAGTCGCAGTTGTAGCCGAACTGCTTCGCCTGCGCCGCCGGGGTCTGGCGGTCGAAGTCGAACTCCGGCGCGCCGGGCAGCACCGGGTCGCCCCAGCGCAGCACGACGTCCTGCTCGTAGCCCTCGGGCGTGACGACCCGGTCCTCGGTGTTGGGCGCGACGGCGGTGAAGTTGAGGCCGTCCTTGCGGCGTCCGCCACCCAGGTCGACGTCGGCGTCGGGCTTGGGCTTCGCGGCGGCGCTGCCCGCACCGACCAGCCCGACACCCGCGCCCGCGACGGCGAACACCGCGCCCGCCTTCAGCAGCCCGCGGCGACGCACGACCTCGCCGACGACGTCGCCGAAGTAGGCGTTGCCGGAGGTGTTGGGCGCCTCGTGCGCGCACGCGTCGCCGCAGCGGTTCTTGCAGGTGATCGCCGAACGCCCGAGGGGATGGTTGGCCAACAGGGGCAGCAGGCGACGGCCCCGATCGGTGGATGAGGACACACGGACCTCCGAGATAGCTCAGTGGGAACCGGCCGACCGTAAGAGGGCAAGTACTCCACCAGCGGACTTCGAGGTGAACGCGAAGCGAACACCTCGACCGTCCGTCCGGAGAAACCGCCTGCTCACACGCGGTGTGGTCGGTCGATCGCACTGGGCGACCCCGAAGTGCCGTGCGGCGTCACCCGCCGATGCGGTGCCCTTCCCGCCAGACCGCGACCACCGACGGGCGCGGTTGCGAGTCACCGCCGTCCGGCCAGTGCGAGGCCGGGTTGTCCGCGCTCGCGCCGTCCACCTCGCCGGGGTGCTGCACGCACACCGTGATCACGCGTTCGCCGATCACCGGCCCGCACGTCTCCGCGCCGCGCGGCACGGTGAGGAACGCCTTCAGGTGACCGCGTCGGGCCCCCGACACCGGCACCGCGTACAGGCCGTCGTTGTAGCCGTTGAGCGCGCCGGCCGAGTCGCTGGAGATCCACAGGTTCCCGTGCCGGTCGAACGCCACGTTGTCCGGGCTGGAGATCGGGGAGACGCGGGACTTGTCGTAGCCGGCGAAGTAGGTGTCCGGTGACGCCGGGTCGCCGCACACCAGCATGAGGTTCCAGGAGAACGCGAGCGCGAGGGCGTCGCCACCGCGTTCGGTGAGCTCCAGCACCTGCCCGTGCTTGTTGTTCACCCGCGGGTTGGGCTCGGTCGCGCCTTCCTTGCCCGGCTTGCCCCGGTCGACGTTGTTGCTGAGGGCGCAGTAGACGACGCCGGTGTGCGGGTGGGTCTGGATGTCCTCGGGACGGTCCATCTTGGTCGCGCCGACCTTGTCCGCCGCGAGCCGGGTGAAGACGTAGACCTCCTCGGCCGTCATGCCGGGCACGAACGACCGGTCGCCGGCGGCGAGCGCGACCCACTCACCGGCGCCGTCGAAACGGCCGTCGGACGGCAGCTTCCCGGAGCCGTCGATCTCGGCGGGCGGGCTGTCGCCGGTGAACCTGGCGACGTACAGCGTGCCGTCGTCCAGCAACGTCATGTTGTGCCGGCGGGCGGCCTTGCTGTTGCCCTTGCGGACCTTGCCGGTGGAGATGAACTTGTAGATGTACTCGAACCGCTCGTCGTCACCGGAGTAGGCGACCACGCGCCCATCGTCGGCGACGCGGACGTTGGCGCACTCGTGCTTGAGGCGGCCCAGCGCGGTGTGCTTGACCGGCGTCGAGTCGGGGTCGGTCGGGTCGAGTTCGACGACGTACCCGAACCGGTTGGCCTCGTTGGGCTCCTGCGCGAGGTCGAACCGCGCGTCGAACCGCTCCCACTTCCGGGTGGTCGCGGTGCCGGTGATGCCGTAGCGGGTCAGGCGCGGGTCGGCGAGCGCTTCGGCGTTGCCGAAGTACTGGTTGAAGTTCTCCTCGCCGGACAGGATCGTGCCCCACGGGGTGACGCCGCCGGCGCAGTTGTTCAGCGTGCCGAGCACGAGGGTGCCGGTCGGGTCCGCGGAGGTCTTGAGCAGGTCGGAGCCGGCGGCCGGGCCGGTGAGCCGGAACGGCGTGGTGGCCGTGATGCGGCGGTTGTAGCGGGAGAACTGCGGGGTGAGGCGGCCGTTGTGCGCCTGCTGGACCTGCACCACGGACAGGCCGTGCGCGGCCCACGCGATCTCGACCTGCTCGCGCGTCGGGTTCTCCGGGTCGTAGCCGCGGAACATGAACGGCTCGCCGGTGTACTCGTGGTTGGTCACCAGCAGGTTCGTCCGGCCCACCGCGTCCTGCGGCAGCAGCGCGGCGAAGTCGCAGTTGTAGCCGAACTGGCGGGCCTGCGCGGCGGCGGTCTGGTGGTCGAAGTCGAACTCCGGCGCGTCGGCGAAGAGCGGGTCGCCCCAGCGGATCACGACTTCCTGGGTGTAGCCCTCGGGGATGACGACGGCGTCGAGCGCGTTCGGCGCGACCGGGTCGAAGTCCAGCCCGGCGGCGTGCGGTTCGGCCGCCGCGACGCCCGTGCCGCCGGCGCAGCCCGCGGTGGCCGCCACGCCGCCGAGGGCCGCGACGACCACGCCGGCCTTGATCGCGGTGCGCCGGTCGACCAGGTCGCCGAAGTACGGGTTGTCCGACGTGTTCGGCACGTCGTGGAAGCACGCGTCACCGCAGCGGTACTTGCAGGTGACGGCCGCGCGACCGGCGGAGTGGTTGGGCAGCAGTGGAAGGTGAAGCACCAAGGCGCGGCCTCCTACGCTCAGTACGGGACCAACCGACAGTAGGCCGGCGTTCACCGCTTGTTAACCCACCGATTCCGTTCCGACCAGAACGAGTTCGGTCGGCACCCGCGCCTCGCGGCACTACGGTCATGGGCGTGGATGCTGTGGTGTTCGACCTCGACGGCGTGCTGGTGGACTCCGAGCGGATGTGGGACGAGGTGCGGCAGGCCTTCGCCGCCCGGCACGGCGGCACGTGGCTGCCCGCGTCGACCCGGGCGATGCAGGGCATGAGCACACCCGAGTGGGCGACCTACCTGGTGACCGAGGTGGGCGTCCGGCTGACCCCCGCCGAGACCGCCGCGGGCGTGATCGGCGAGATGGCCGAGCGCTACGCCGAAGGGCCGCCGGTGCTGCCGGGCGCGGTGGAGATCGTGCGCGAGGTGGCGTCCCGGTACCCGGTGGCCATCGCGAGCTCGTCACCGCCGGTGCTGATCAAGTCGTTCCTGGCCGCGACCGACCTGACCGACGTGGTGCCGGTGGCGCTGTCCAGCGAGCAGGCGGGCGCGGGCAAGCCGGCGCCGGACGTCTACCTGCTGGCGGCGTCCAAGCTGGGCGTCGAGCCGACCTTCTGCGCCGCCGTGGAGGACTCGACCAACGGCCTCCGCTCAGCCCTGGCCGCGGGCATGGCCGTGTACGCCGTGCCCAACCCGCACTTCCCACCGGACCCGGAGGTGTTGCGGCAGGTCACGGTGTTGCGCGCGCTGTCGGACCTGCCCGCCGCGCTGGCCGGCTGACCGGACGGCGAACACCCCCTGCACTCGGTGAGCGCAGGGGGTGGGCACAGACGCACAATGCCGAACGGGTCAGCGCTCCACGTCACCGCGGATGAACGCCTCGACCGCCTCGTGCGCCTCGGAGTCCGAGTACTGCACCGGCGGGGACTTCATGAAGTACGACGACGCGGAGAGGATCGGGCCGCCGATCCCCCGGTCCAGCGCGATCTTCGCGGCGCGCACCGCGTCGATGATGATGCCCGCCGAGTTCGGCGAGTCCCACACCTCGAGCTTGTACTCCAGGCTCAGCGGCACGTCGCCGAACGCACGGCCCTCCAGCCGCACGTACGCCCACTTGCGGTCGTCGAGCCACGCCACGTAGTCCGACGGTCCGATGTGCACGTTGCGCTTGCCCATCTCGCGGTCGACCTGCGACGTCACCGCCTGCGTCTTGGAGACCTTCTTGGACTCCAGCCGCTCCAGCTCCTTCATGTTCAGGAAGTCCATGTTCCCGCCCACGTTGAGCTGCATCGTGCGGTCGAGCTGCACGCCGCGGTCCTCGAACAGCTTGGCCAGCACGCGGTGCGTGATGGTGGCGCCGACCTGCGACTTGATGTCGTCGCCGACGATCGGCACGCCGGCCGCGCGGAACTTCTCCGCCCACACCGGGTCCGAGGCGATGAACACGGGCAGCGCGTTGACGAACGCCACCCCGGCGTCGATCGCGGCCTGCGCGTAGAAGCGGTCCGCGTCCTCGGAGCCGACCGGCAGGTAGGACACCAGCACGTCGACGTCGGCGTCGCGCAGCACCTGGACCACGTCCACCGGCTCGTCGTCGGACTCCTCGATGGTCTCCCGGTAGAACCGGCCGAGCCCGTCGAGGGTGTGCCCGCGCTGCACGGTGACGCCGAGCGGCGGCACGTCCGCGATCTTGATCGTGTTGTTCTCACTCGCCCCGATGGCCTCGGACAGGTCCGTGCCGACCTTCTTGGCGTCCACGTCGAACGCGGCGACGAACTCGATGTCGCGCACGTGGTAGTCGCCGAACCGGACGTGCATCAGGCCGGGCACCTTGGCGGCCGGGTCGGCGTCGCGGTAGTAGTGGACACCCTGCACCAGCGACGCCGCGCAGTTGCCGACCCCGACAATGGCCACTCGAACGGTGCGGCGGTTGTCGCCCATGCCGAGTCCTCCTTCGTTCTTCCGTGTTCGCTTACTCGGGCGTTGCTTCTTCGGGGTTTGCTTCTTCGGGGTGCTCATGGGTCCTGCTCGCGCTGTTCGGCCTGCTCGTGGGCGATCAGCTCGTTCAACCACCGCACCTCGCGCTCGGTGCTCTCCAACCCGAGCCGGTGCAACTCCCTGGTGTACCGGTCGATGCGCTCGCTGGTCGCTGATAACGAGGTGCGCAGCCCCTCACGACGTTCCTCGACCCGCCGCCGGCGGCCTTCCAGGATGCGCATCCTGATCTCGGCCGGAGTGCGGGAGAAGAAGGCGAGGTGGACGCCGAACGAGTCGTCGTCCCACGTCTGAGGGCCGGCGTTGGCCAGCAGGTCGGCGAACCTCTCCTTGCCCTCGGCGGTGAGCCGGTAGACCTTGCGCGCCCGGCGGCCCCAGCGGGCCGAATCGTCGTCGGGGACCTCCTCGACGATCAGCCCACCACGTTGCAACTTGCGCAGCGTGGGGTAGAGCGTTCCGTAGGAGAACGCGCGGAACGCTCCCAACAGCTCGTGCAAACGCTTGCGCAGCTCGTAGCCGTGCATCGGCGCTTCGTGCAGCAGGCCGAGGATCGCGAACTCCAGCACGCGGGCACCTCCTCGCACCAGTGAGCGCCGATGTGTGGGCTCAGTATATCGGCCCGATACATCTGCGCATCCTGATGCGATGTCGCGTGCCCCACAGTGGCCCCTGCCTTCGGCCCACTGCCCCGAACGGCCCATCGACCCGATTCGGGCGGCACGTACTCTGGTCGTCGTGTTGACCCAACGCCAAGTCGTGGACTACGCCCTGCAGCGCCGCGCGCTGCTGGCGGAGGTCTACGCGGGTCGAGTGGGCACGATGGAGGTCTGCGACGCCAGCCCGTACCTGCTGCGAGCTGCGAAGTTCCACGGCCAACCGAGCCAGGTGACCTGCCCGGTGTGCCGGAAGGAACCGCTCACCCACGTGTCCTGGGTCTACGGCGACGAGCTCAAGCACGCGGCCGGGTCCGCGCGCACCGCCGACGAGCTGGCCCGCATGGCGAACCTCTTCGAGGAGTTCACCGTGTACGTGGTCGAAGTTTGCCGCACATGTAGTTGGAACCACCTGGTGCAGTCATACGTCCTGGGTACGCGTGGCCTGGATTCTCGCAAGCCGCGCAGGAGGACCGCGGCGGAGTGAACCGGCTCCGGCCACGGGCGCCGCTCCCACAAGGAGCAGTGGCGTACGACCACCGAACCGCGTGCAGGAGCACGCCGGTCTGGGAGGCCATTTCGTGAACGACCAGCATGACGACAGGCATCGTGGCGCGGAGCCGCAGTGGCCGACCGGGGAGGACCCGGACGGCGGCCTGCACTCACCGCGGCACGGAGCCGGGGATCAGCCGGAGCGTCCGAACACCCCACCAGGTGGTTTCGCGCGCACTCCGGCCGACGGCCCCGGCCCTCGGCACGGCGCACCCCCGCAGGGGACTCCGCCGGGAGGGTTCTCCCGCCCGGCGACCCCACCGGGCGGAATGCCACCGCAGGGAGGAACACCGCCCGGCGGCATCCCCCGTGGCGGCCCCCGCCGACCCGGCGGTCCTGCCGGTCCCGGCGGTCCTGCCGGTCCCGGTGGTGCGGGCGTTCCCGGCGGTTCCAGCGGTGCGGGCGGCCCTGGTGGTGCGGGCAGTCCCGGTGGTTCCAGCGGTGCGGGCGGCCCTGGTGGTGCGGGCAGTCCCGGTGGTTCCGGTCGTGCGGGCGGTCCTGGTGGCCCCGGTGGTCCTGGCGGTCCCGGCCCGAACGGCGGCAGGCACGGCGCGCCGGGTGACGGCCCCGGCCGTCCCGGTGCCCGGCCCGGCGGTCCGGGCGGTCCCGATGGCGTGGCGGCGGCCGGCAGCGTGCCCGGCGGCCCGCCCCAGCGCCCGAACACCCCTCCCGGCGGCGTGCGCCGACCCGGCGCGCCCGGTGGACCGGTGCCGCCCGGCGGCCGTCCCCCGATGGCCGGCCCCGGCGGTCCGCGCCGGCCCGGCGGCGGACCAGGCCCGGAACGGCGTCCCGGCGAGGAGCCGACGGACCTGCTGCCCCCCGTGTACCAGTCCACGCCTCGCGAACCGGAACTCCTCACCCACCGCGAGGACGAGGTCGAGCTCGAACCGTTCTACGACGACGAGTACGACGAGGAGCTGACCGAGGAGGAGGCCCGCGCCGTGCGCCGGAAGAAGATCTGGCGCCGGGTGCGCCGCACCACCTACGTGGCCTTCGGCCTGATGCTCGTCGCGCCGGTCGTCGCCTTCGCCATCGCCTACCAGGTGGTGGAGGTGCCGAACCCCGAGGTGGAGGCCGCCAAGCAGGACAAGGCGATCACCATCCTCTACTCCGACGGCTCGCCGATGACCAAGATCGCCCAGGCCGAGGGGAACCGCACCCTCGTCAAGTACGAGGACCTGCCGCAATCCATCAAGGACGCGGTCATGGCGGCCGAGGACCCGACGTTCATGACGAACGTCGGCTTCGACCTGACCGCCATCGCCCGCGCCGGCTGGTACCAGCTCAAGGGCGAGCAGAGCGGTGGCTCCGGCCTCACCCAGCAGTACGTGAAGGCGGCCACCGAGCAGGACGGCATGACCCTGAGCCGCAAGTTCACCGAGGCCGTCACCGCGTACAAGATGTCCCAGCAGCAGGACAAGAAGGACATCCTCACCGCGTACCTGAACACGGTCTACTTCGGCAAGGGCGCCTCCGGCATCAAGACCGCGGCGAAGGCGTACTTCGGGCACGACGACCTCAAGAACCTCACGCACTCGCAGGCCGCCCTGCTCGCGGGCATGATCCAGAACCCCGGTCGCGACTGGCAGCCCGCGTACCTGCTCGAGCGCTGGAACTACGTGATGGACCAGATGGTCGAGCACAAGATGATCGAACCGGCCTACCGCGCGAGCG
The DNA here is from genome assembly GCF_000716595.1 of Saccharothrix sp. NRRL B-16314. Classification (GTDB taxonomy): domain Bacteria; phylum Actinomycetota; class Actinomycetes; order Mycobacteriales; family Pseudonocardiaceae; genus Actinosynnema. The sequence goes on along the minus strand of NZ_JNXC01000001.1, from coordinate 323,229 downwards.
AACCGTTCCCGGAGCCCGTGCCGGACGCCGAACAGGCCGGCCTCGCCGGACCGCGGCTGCACATCCTCCAGCAGGTCAAGCAGGAGATGTCCGAGCTGCAGTGGGGCGTCGACCGGTTGAAGAAGATCGGTGGCACCGTCCACACCACCATCGACCCGCCGATGCAGGCGGCGGCGGAGGCGGCGGTGGACGACGTGATGAAGGGTCAGGACCCGATCCTGAAGACCTCGATGTCGGCCATCGACCCGAACACCGGCGCGGTCAAGGCCTACTGGGGCAGTGCGACCGGCGACGGCCTCGACTACCAGACGGGCGTGCTCCAGGAGCCCGGGTCGTCGTTCAAGCCGTTCGACTTCGTCGCGGCCCTCAAGCAGGGCGAAGGCGCGGGCGAGGCGTACGACGGCAGCTCGCCGCGCGAGTTCCCCGGCCGCATGGGCAACAACGCGGTCCGCAACTCGCCCGGCGTGGCGTGCAACACCCCGAAGCGGTGCAGCGTGCGCGAGGCCATGGTGAAGTCGGTCAACACCGTCTTCTTCGACATGGCCCTCAAGTTCGGCACCAACAAGGTCGCCGAAGCGGCGTTCGCCGCGGGCATCCCCAAGGAGGTGACGATCGGCGACAAGACGACCCAGCTCCTGGTGGACGAGGGCGGCGCCCAGCCGAACGGCAACATCTCCATCGGCGGTTACCTGGTGCGGCCGTTCGACATCACCTCCGCTTACGCCACGTTCGCGGCGCGCGGTGTGTACCACAAGCCGTTCTTCGTCTCGAAGATCACCAACGCCGAGAACGTCGCGATCTACCACCACATCGACGAGACGCGGCCCGCGTTCGACGACGACCCGACGAAGAGCCAGGACATCGCGGACAACGTCACCGACGTGCTCAAGGGCATCCCGAAGGGCGCAATCGCGTGCGCAGGCGGGCGCGATTGCGCCGGCAAGACCGGCACGCACGAACTCCAGGGCACCAGCCGGAACGCGAAGGCGTGGATGGCGGGCTACACGCCGACGCTCGCGGCCAGCGTCTGGATCGGCACCGACGCGGGCAACATCGCGCTCGTCAACGCCGCCGGCAAGGACATCTACGGCAGTGGCCTGCCGGGTGAGATCTGGAAGAAGTTCATGGACGGTGCCCTGAACGGCACGGCCATGGAGAAGTTCCCGAAGCCGAAGCCGATCGGCCAGTTCGAGGAGCCCAAGCCCCTCACGACGACTCCGCCCACCACGACGAGCGAGAAGACGAAGGAAAGCGACAAGAAGCCGACGACGACCGAGCCGGCCACGACGACCCGGACGACGCCGACGACGACCCGCTCGACGAACCCGTGCCGGCCGCCGCTCTGCGCGCCGACCACGACGGGGGAGCCCGAACCGTCTTCCGACCCGATCGTCGGCGGCACGGCACCGACCGGTTAGCGAATCGGATCACGCACGTCAGAAGGGGCCCGGCCATGTGCCGGGCCCCTTTTTTTCGTCTGGAGCGCAGGCAGGCGGGTACGACCCCGGTCTCACCGGCGGGCGTCGATTCGTTGACACTGGGCGACCAGCCGGGTTTACTCACGTTATCCGCCGCTTTGCCAGGCCGAAAAAGGCCGGCAAGCCATAGGCGGTAACCATTCACCAGGACACCCCCAGCCTTTTTGAGCTTGGGGGGAATTCCGCCATCCCCTGATTCGACCGCGGTCGAGAAGTCGAGAGGAAACCACGGTGAGGAACGCCCGAAAAGTTCTGGCAGGCATTGCCCTGTCACTGTTCGCAATAGTCTCGATCAGCGGTCCGGCGCAGGCCGACCCGGTCACCGAGCACTGCGTCGTGGTGACCGGCAAGTCGCCGAAGGACGCGGTCCGGAAAGCGTGCTCGACCGACCCGAACGCCCCCGAGCTGAAGACGCTCGCGGTGGGCGTACAGCTGATGACCTGGTACGACAACTGGCAGTGGGACGGCAGCAACGGCCAGGTGACCTGGTACGGGTACGCCGGGACCTGCGACGCCGAGGGCTACCTCATCTACTTCGACGAGAACAACTTCCCCACGTGGAGGAACCGCATCTCGTCCTTCGCCGTGCACGGTGGCTGCTGGACCACGATGGCGTACGACGTGGCCTACGACCCGTTCGCGGGCACTAACCGCTACCAGGGTGACACTTCCTACGTCGGCGACGGCATGAACGATTTCATCGAAGGTTTCTGGGTCACCACTCCTCGTTGACACCCGGCCCCGCCGATCTCGCCGGCGGGACACGCCGCCCGCACCACGGCGGGTTTTCACCGGAACACCTGACAGCAAGGAGATTTGTCATGCGCAAAAACAGGATCGCCGCGGCGGGAATGCTCGCCGCGGCGGGGGTCGCGCTGCTGGGTGTCCAGCCCGCCGGCGCCGACACGACCGGGCCGATCGACCTGGGCACGCTGCCCGGCGGCACGGAGAGCAGGGCCGTCGACATCAGCGAGACCGGGGTGGTCGTGGGTGAGGCGACCACGGCCGCCGGCGAGACGCACGCCGTGCGCTGGGGCGTCGACCACGCGATCAGTCAGCTCGGCACGCTGCCGGGCAGCACGTGGAGCACCGCCGTCGATGTCGACGACACCGGCGCGGTGATCGTCGGCGTCGCGGAGTTGTCGGGTCAGCGGCGGCCGGTCCGCTGGGACGCGACCGGCGAGATCACCGCGCTGCAGCTCCTGCCCGGCGGCGTCAGAGGCGAGGTGGCGGAGGTCAACGCGTCGGGGGTCGCGGTCGGTCACTCGTCCGCCGCGGACGGCCGGACGCACGCGGTGAAGTGGTCCGCCGACGGCACGGTGACCGACCTGGGCTTCCTGCCCGGCGGCACTTACACGTCGGTCGGCCAGAGCGTGACCGACCGGGCGTCGTCGATCAACGACGCCGGTGTCGTCGTCGGCGCGGTCTACACGCCGGACGCCAAGATCCACGCGGTGCGCTGGGACGCGGACGGCACGATCAGCGAGCTCGCCCCGCCGGCCGCCGGGCGGGCCTGGGCGAACCTCGTCAACGACGCGGGCGACGTGGTCGGGTCGTTCCAGCCAGGCACGGCGCCGACCGAGGCGGTTCGGTGGACCGGGACCGGCGCGAGTGCGCTGAGCACGGCCGGCAGGACCTACTACGACCTGGTGGGGTTGAACGAGTCGGGCGTCGTCGTGGGCAACGCGGTGGTCAGCCGCTGGCGCTACCTGGCCCTGTCCTGGGACGCGGCGGGGCAGCTCACCGAACTGCCCCCGTTGGCGGGCGACGTGTCGAGCGTTGCCGTGGACGTGACCGCGAGCGGTTCCGTGGTCGGCAACTCCGAGTCGGCCGGTGAGACCGACCGCGCGGTGCGCTGGACCGGTGGCGCCATCCAGGAACTCGGCGCACCGGCGGGTTCGACGTCGACCAGCGTGGTCGCGGCGAACGACGGCGGCGCGGTCGTCGGCTACACGGTCCTGCCCGGGTTCCACGCGCACGCCGTGCTCTGGCCCACGAGCTGACCCGGCTCGGGCTCGCCGCGGACCTTCGGGGCCGCGGCGGGCCCGAGTGCCGGACCTCACAACCTCCATCGACCCGTGCCCGTAGCATCCGTGCCCGTGGCCAGCCCTTCGCAGCACCCGCAGGCGAACGCCGACGACGCCGACTCGCTCGGTCCGGACGAGCGGGTCAACCCGACGTGGACCGAACCGCTGGCGCGGAAGGCGAGCAAGCCGCTGGGCGGCCCGGTGGGCAGGCACGCGTCGGTCGGGCGGCAGTGGTTCTGGACGCCGTTGCGGGTGGTGCTGCTGTTCGCGGTCGTGACACTGGCGCTGTCGTGGTTCCAGAAGTCCCCGTGCATCCAGCAGTACGTGGACGGCAACGGCGTGGTGCAGCTCGACTGGCGGGGCAGCAAGCAGTTCACCGCGATGTGCTACTCGGACACCGTGCCGCTGTACACGGCCGAGCGCTTGGACAAGCCTGACACGTTCCCCTACAAGACGTCCTGGGTCGACGACGAGGGCAAGCCGACGGCGCACGTGCGGTACATGGAGTACCCGGTGTTGACGGGCATGTTCCAGCTGCTCAACGCCCGGATGGCGCAGGGGTGGACGGTGATCGCCTCGTCGGGGTGGCTGCCCAACCCGATGACGGTGATCGTGTACTTCAACATCACCGCGCTGTGGTTGGCGCTGGCGTGGCTGGTGACGGCGTACGCGGTGGCGCAGCTGGCCAGGCGGCGGCCGTACGACGCGGTGCTGGTGGCGGTGTCACCGCTGGTGATCGTGCACGCGTTCACGAACTTCGACACGTTGGCGACGGCGTTCGCGACGGCGGGCATGTTGGCGTGGGCGCGGAAGAAGCCGGTGCTGGCGGGCGTGCTGCTGGGGCTGGGCGGCGCGGCGAAGCTGTACCCGTTGTTCCTGCTGGGTCCGTTGCTGCTGTTGTGCTGGCGGTCGGACCGGATGCGCGCCGGTTTGACGACCCTGGGCGCGACGATGGCCACGTGGGCACTGGTGAACGCGCCGATCGCCTTCCTCTACCCGGACGGGTGGCGTGAGTTCTTCCGCCTGAACACCGAACGCGGGGTGGACCCGGATTCGCTGTACAACGTGGTCGCCCAGTGGACCGGGTGGCCCGGTTTCGACCCGGGCCTAACGCACGGTCAGGCGCCCGAGGTCTTGAACACGGTCAGCGCGGTGCTGTTCCTGGTGTGCTGCGCGGCGATCGGTTTCGTCACCCTGTCCGCGCCACGGCGGCCCCGGTTCGCGCAGCTGGCGTTCCTGGTGGTGGCGGCGTTCCTGCTGACCAACAAGGTGTGGAGCCCGCAGTACTCGCTCTGGCTCGTGCCGCTGGCGGTGCTGGCGCTGCCGCGGTGGAAGCTGCTGCTGGCGTGGATGGCCGTGGACGCGTTCGTGTGGGTGCCGCGGATGTTTTTCTACCTCGGCGAGGACAACAAGGGCCTGCCGATCGACTGGTTCCTCGGCGCGGTGGTGGCGCGGGACGTGGCGGTGCTCGTGCTGTGCGCGTTCATCGTCCGCGAGATCTACCGACCCGCCCGTGATCTGGTGCGCCAAAGCGGCGATGACGACCCGTGTGGCGGTTTCCTGGACGGCGCTCCGGATCGCCGCGTGCTGCGTTTCAAGCCCTATCGCGGGGCCACCACTGCATCCGTTGACAATTCATGATCAGCCCGTTTTACTGAGTTGACCGGTCACTGCGGAGTGCCGGAATCAGGGGGGCTGATGAATACTTTTCTTTTGCGCCCGTCGTTTTCCCGAAACAGTTCGGGCGCTTTCTGAGCTGACGTTCACCAGCTCCTCCACACCCGCCTTTCTCGGGCGGTGATCACGTTCTTCGACACACCCCCGCTCAGTCGTGGCGGCCGGGTGCGCTCAAGGACGCCCAATTAACGGCACGTGCCGAAGAATAGTTCCACCGTGCGGCGAAATCGCCGTGCGGTGTCGGCGCGCGCCTCGATGACGATGAAAGGCAACCATGTCAAGAACGTGGTCGCGAGCCGCGCTGTGCGCGTTCTCGCTGCTGCTGCTCGGCCCGGTGGTGGGTACCGCGCAAGCGGAACCGACGCTTCCGCCCGGGTCCGTGCAGGCAACGCAGGCGGCGGCACCGCCGGTGGAACCGCCCTCGATCGACGACGGCAAGCGCGACGAGCTCCTCGGCCCGGGGTGGCAGGAGTCGGGCGACCTGCTGTGGACGACCTCCGGTGACGCCGAGGGCTTCCACCTGCTGACCGCCGAGGCCAGGACGGGCTACACCTGGCGCACCACCGCCTCGCTGCGGCAGCCCGGTCTGCCCGCCGACCAGTGGATCGGCAACGCCTGCGTGACGGGGTCGGGTAAGCGCGCGGTCGTCGTGTACGCGCCCCGCACGTTCACCAACGACGACAAGCTCGCCAACCGCGGCGGGTACACGGCCGTGGTGGACCTCGCGTCCGGTGCGGTGACGGAACTCCCGGTCCGCACCAGCCTCGCCTACTTCAACCCGGGCTGCGGCGCGGGCGACGTCGTCGCCCTCACCCAGGGCGCGGACACGGACCTGGGCAAGACCGGCGTGTTCACCCTGGACACCGCGACCGGGGCGCTCAGCGGGCGCACCGAGCTGCGCAGCCAGCTCACCTCGGCCGTGCCGACCCCGAAGGGGCTGGTCGTGGCCGCCGCGGGCACGTTGGCGCTGGTCGGCGCGGACGGCAAGCTCGAACGCCTCACCCCGACCCGCGGCGTGGCGTACAACCTCACGCCGGACGCGGACGGTGGCGTGGTCTACGCACAGGGCGCGGACAAGGACGGCGTCGAGGTGCGACGCTTCCCCGGTTCCGGCAAGGAATCGGAGCTGCTGGCGACGGGCCGCACCGGCGAGGTCGGCATCGCCCGCGGCACGGCGGGCCGGGTGTTCCTGACCGGCAAGCCCGCGAAGGTCGAGAAGCTGCCCAGGAGCGTCACCGAGCTCGACGTCGACGCCCGCGCGGAGGTCTCCACCTCCGGTGAGGCCGCGGTCACCGGGCTGCGCGCGTCCGGCAAGGCGACCCTCGCCACCCAGCCGGTGCACATCGCGGCGAAGAGCACGAAGACCGGCCGCGACCTCGGGTTCACCGTGAACCCGGCGGACAACCCGGTCCGCGGCACGGGGTCGGAGGCGAAGGGCGTCGAGGTCCGGCAGCCACCGGCGAACGGCGACGCCACCACCGGCGAGGTCGGCATCACGGCCGACGACCCGGACTCGCTGTGCTCCGTGCCGCGCAACGACCCGGCCATCCAGGTGATGCAGCCCAAGCCGAAGCAGGTGGAGTGGGCGGCGGACATGGCGATCGAGGGCGGCCTGACCATCCAGCGGCCGGCGAACTGGCACAGCAACGGGCTACCCGCCTACAGCCCGCAGGGCCTCTTCCCGCCCCGCATCATGACCGGCAAGGTCCCCGCGCAGGTCATGCTCGGCATCCTGGGCCAGGAATCCAACCTCTGGCAGGCCAGCAGGTACATCATGCCGGGCGACTACGGCAACCCGCTGATCGGCAACTACTACGGCCTCGAGAGCTACGACGACGACCCGGACAACGACTGGATCATCCGGCCCGAGCACGCCGACTGCGGCTACGGCGTGTCCCAGATGACCGACGGGATGCGGCGCGGCGGCAGCCTGTCGTCCCTGCAGCAGAAGGCGGTCGCGACCGACTACGCGGCGGCCATCGCCGCCGGGATGCAGTTGCTCCAGGACAAGTGGATCCAGTTGCAGGCCGCCGGCGTGCGGATGAACGACAACGACCCGTCGAAGATCGAGAACTGGTTCGCGGCGGCGTGGGCGTACAACTCCGGCTACCACCCGCCGGGCGAGGAAGGCTCGAACGGCGCGCACGGCCTCGGCTGGGTGAACAACCCGGCCAACCCGCGCTACCCCGAGGGCCGCGCGCCGTTCGGCAAGGACCCGCGCGACTTCGCGAAGCCCCAGCAGTGGCCCTACCCCGAGCGGGTCATGGGCTTCGCGGCCAACCCGCCGTCCGGGTACGAGGCGCCGGGCGTCGAGGTGCCGTTCTTCCGCGCCGCCTGGTGGAACTCCGAGGCGTTCCGCGACGGCGTCAAGCCGAGCTGGTGGACCTTCTGCGACCCGGCGAAGAACTCGTGCTCCAAGGACAACGACTACCTCCCGAACCACCCGGACGTGGTCGGTGAGCCGGCAGGGCCGTGCGGGCACAAGTCCGTGGACGGGTACTACGACCTGAAGTGCTGGTGGCACGACGCGGTCAGCTGGAAGGACGACTGCCCGAACACCTGCGGCAACGAGTTCATCCGCTACGACTACCCGGCGTACGCCAACGCCGAGCCCGCCGACGGCACCAGCTACCCGCCGACGTGCGGCACGGCCGGGCTGCCGACCAGCGCCCTGGTGGTGGACGACATCCCGCGGCTGACCCCGCCGGTCCGGAACGTCGGCTGCAAGCGCACCAACTTCGCCGACGGCACCTTCCAGCTGACCTTCGGCCGCAACGCCGCGGGTCAGGAGTCCGGGAAGATCGCCCTCCAGCAGTCCGGCGGCGGGTACGGCTCGCACTTCTACTTCACCGACCTGGGCATCGCCTCCGACGTGGTGAGCGAACAGCTGGCGGTCTCGGCGCGGTGGACGCTGGGCCAGGTGCTGACCTCGCCGGCGGAGGTGTGGGTCAACCGGCCGATGGCCATGGAGGACAGCCGGCAGTCGATCGAGTACGTGGTCGACACGGCCAACGGGCCGCTGACCGTCAACGCGGTGTGGCCGGGCACCGGCGACAAGTGGATCAACCTCGGCACGTTCCCGTTCAACGGCAAGCCGTCGGTGTCGGTCAGCTCCCTCAAGAAGACCAGCTTCGCCACCCCGGACAAGATCGCTTTCGACGCGGTCGCGTTCGTCCCGGCGGAAGCGTCGAGCGGCAAGGTCGCCAAGATCACCAGTCACGCGAACCTGTGCCTGGCGCCCCAGGGCAGCGGGGTCGATTCGGGCGTGCCCGCCGTGCAGCGGACGTGCACCGGTGACTTCGCGGAGAAGTGGGCCGTGAACTGGATCACCACCTACACCGACGCGAACGGCCTCAAGCGCTACGTCTACCAGTTCCGCAACGAGAACAGCGGCAAGTGCCTGGAAGTCCCGGACAACCGGACGGACGTGGGCGCACCCGTTCAGCAGGCGAATTGCGTGTGGGGCGCCTACAACCAGCAGTGGGCGTCCGGCAGCACCATTCTCGACATCAACGGCAAGAACGACTTCGCCAACCGCAACAGCGGGCTGTACATGGGTCTCGCGGGCTGCAACACGACGCCGGGCGCTCCGGTGCAGCAGATCCCGTTCGGCCTGGTCTGCAACAACGACGCCTATGCCACCACCTGGCGTTTCTCCTTCCTGAACTGATCGGTCGGGCTGACCGCGAACAACCGCGTCATCACGGTCGGAGCGATTCCGACCGTGATGACGCGCGCCCTGGAACTCGAAAGGAAAAGAACCGTGAACCGAGCGGTAGAGATGACGAGCAGAGGACGCAGTCGTACTGCGTCCCGGTCGGAGGGCTGAGCCGTGCGACTGCGACAACCACGACGACGAGCGCGGGGCGGCCGGATCGCCTCGGCGGGCGCCGCGGCGGTGATGCTGGTGTCGGCCTACGGTCCGCCGGCCGCCGCGCAACCCGCCGACCAGGACCTCCCGGTGCAGGCCGCGAAGGCGACCGCTCCCGTGGCCGTCCCCGAGGACCGGCGCGAGGCCGTGCTGGGCGCGGACTGGCGCACTTCGGGTGACCGGGCGGTGCTCACCAGCGGTGACGGCGCGGGGTTCCACCTGCTGGTGGCCGACGCCGCCGTCGGGTACCAGTGGCGGCGCATCGCGTCGCTGTCGGAACCGGCGGTCGACACCGACCAGTGGATCGGCAACGCCTGCGTGACCGGTTCCGGCAGCCGGGCGGTAGTGGTCTACGCGCCGAGGACGTTCACCAACAAGCCCACCCTGGCCCGGCGTGGCGGGTTCACCGCCGTGGTCGACCTGCGGTCCGGCGAGGTCACGAAGCTGCCGGTCACCGCGAGCCTCGCCTACTTCAGCCCGTCCTGCGGACCCGGCGAGGAGGCGCTGCTGACGCAGGAGGGCGACGAGGACCTGGGCCGCACCCGACTGGTGCGGGTGGACGCGGCGGGCGCGAGCGTCGGCGCACGGGTCGAGGTGGCCGGGCAGGTCACGTCCGCCGTGCCGACGGCCCACGGGATCGTGGCCGCCGACAGCGGCGCGATCGTGCGCATCGACGACCAGGGCGCGCGGCACGTGCTCGCGCCGACCACGGGCGTGGCCTACGACCTGGCCGCCGACGCGGAAGGCGGCGTCGTGTACGCCGAGCGCGACGGGAGCGACAAGGCGCTGGTGCGGCGGCTCGCCGTGCCCGCCCCCGGTGCCGCTCCCGGTGCCGCCACCACGCTCGCGAACGGCGGCCTCACCGACCTCGGCGTGACCGCCCCGCGTGGCGGTCGGGTCTTCGTCACGGGCGTCGGCCGCGACGCCGCCAAGAAGGCCGCGCCCGGCGGTGTGTCCCTTGTGGACGTGCCACGGGGTGCCCGGCTCTCGCTGGACGGCCGGCTCGCCGTCACGTCGGTGCGCCGGGCCGAGCAGCCCGACCCTAGGGCGCCGGTCGCCGACCCCACGTCTCCCCAGCCGCTGGCCCTGTCGGCCACCGCGGTGGGGACGGGCGAGGGCGTCGACCTCTCGGTTCCCCTCCAGCCCGCCGAGGGGACGCCGTTCGCCGAGGCCGGCCACGCGCTGACCCCGGCGCTGACCGCGGGCGGCGGGGTGTCCGCCTCGGCGAGCGACCCGAACAGCCCCGCGGACCTCGCGGACCGGACGTGCGCGGTGCCGCGCAACGATCCGGCCAACCAGGTCATGCAGCCCAAGCCCCGGCAGGTGGAGTGGGCCGTCGACCAGGCGGTGCGCAACTCCCTGACGGTCGGCCGACCGGCGAACTGGAAGAACCTGGGCATGCCGGCCTACACCCCGCAGGGGCTCTTCCCGTCGGTGCCGCTCGACGGCGGCGGGAACGTGCCGGCGCAGGTGATGCTGGGCGTGGCCGCGCAGGAGTCCAACCTGTGGCAGGCGGCGCGGTTCGCGCTGCCCGGCGTGACGGCGAACCCCTTGATCGGCAACTACTTCGGGGTCGACATCTACAACGGCGACCCCGGTGACGACTGGACGATCAGGTGGGACGAGGCGGACTGCGGTTACGGCGTCACGCAGCTCACCGACGGCATGCGGCTGGCCGGTCGCGAGCGCCCGAACGAGACGGCGCTGCCGTACCAGAGCCAGCGCGCGGTGGCGCTCGACTTCGCCGCCAACGTGGCGGCGGGCCTGCGAGTGCTCCAGTCCAAGTGGAACCAGGTGGCGCGGGCCGGCCTGAAGGTCAACAACGGCGATCCGTCGAAGATCGAGAACTGGTTCTTCGCGGCGTGGGCGTACAACTCCGGCTTCTACCCCGACAAGGGTGACGGCTCGCCCTGGGGCGTCGGCTGGCTGAACAACCCGGCCAACCCGCGCTACCCGGCCAACCGGCCGTCCTTCCTGGACACCGGGTACGGGGACGCCGCGCACCCGCAGGACTGGCCCTACCCGGAGAAGGTCATCGGCTGGGCGGGCCACCCCGTCGAGGTGCTGGAGTCACCCGGCGTCCTGGTCAGCGGGTACCGCCCGGCGTGGTGGAACGGCGACGAGATCAGCGCGCCGCGCAACCGGGCGCGAGCGCAGCCGCCGGTGAACCAGTTCTGCGACTCGTCCAACTCGTGCGAGCCGGGTGCCCGGCACACGCCCGACGCGCCGGAGGTGATCGGCGAGCCCGCCGGGCCGTGCGCCCACAAGAACGCCTCGGGCCAGTACGACCTCAAGTGCTGGTACCACCGGTCGAGCACGTGGAAGGCCGACTGCGACTACACCTGCGGCAACGAGCTGCTCCGGTTCGACCCGGGCTGGGCGTACCAGGACGACGGCACGTCCTACCCGCCGCAGTGCACGCTGAGCGGCCTGCCGTCCGGCGCGAGGATCGTCGACGACGTACCGGACAACGCCCCGGTGGTGCGCCCGAACTGCCCGAAGCCGTTCACCAACGCGGGCACGTTCCAGTTCACCTTCGCCGACGACGGCACGGGCCACCACCCCGGCAAGATCGACACCCACCAGATCGGCGGCGGCTTCGGCGGCCACTTCTGGTTCACCCACACCAGGACCGCCGCGGACGAGGGCGGCAAGCTGCGGGTCCGTGCCGGCTGGCGGCTGGCCAACGCCCACACCGGCCCGATGTCGGTGCTGGTGGCCCTGCCCGACCACGGCGCGCACACCAACCTGGCGTCCTACGTGGTGAAGACCGCGCGGGGCGACGTGACGCGCACCGTCAAGCAGCCCGGCACGGGCAACCGCTGGGTGCGGTTGGGTTCGTTCATGTTCAACGGCGTGCCCGAGGTGGTCCTGGACTCGGTGACCCCCAACGGGAACGGCACCGAGGACATCGCCTTCGACGCGGTCGCCTTCGTGCCGATCAGCGGCGACTTCCACGAGGAGACCGTGGAGGCCGTGGCCGTGTTCGACGAGGACCAGAACATCGACACCCCGCTGGTGGCGTCATGGCTGGCGGGCACCCTCGGCGACCGGGTCAAGCTGTACGACTGGGGCGTCAAGTCGTCCGGCGACATGATGGCGCTGTCGGGTTGCTCGACCGCGACGAGCGGTTGCCTGCCCCCGGCGACGAAGGCGGCGGCTTCCCGGTGGCGCGACGAGGTGCTGGCGGCGGGCAGCGAGGCGGTGAACCACCCGGACGGTGCCAGCGGACCGCTGTGGATCGGGTTCGCCCAGCCCTACACCGACCGCCCGACGACCGACCAGCGGCCGGCGCACTTCAGCGACGACGACCGGTACAAGATCCGCACGAAGGCCACGGTCACGTTCGTGACCGGTCCCGACGGCAAGATCATCCCCGGCAGCGAGGCCGCCTACTACGAGAACCGGACGGGGAACACCCACCTGCCGAAGATCATGGTGGAGCTGATCCGGGCCGTGCAGCAGGACTACGCGATCCCCGCGCCCGACCTGAGGTTCCGGCTGCCGGACCTCAACGCGCACGACGGCGCGTGGACCTCGGTGGACCCGTTGGCGAAGGGCATCGCGCCGGGTCGGGCGTACTCCTCGGGCGGCACCGCGCCGGTGCTGCTCGACGCGTCCGGCGCGCAGACCACCACCAACGCGGTGTGCGTGCAGGCGGTGACGGGCGCGGGCGGCTCCATCGCGTACCGGCCGATGCTGGCCGCGTCCGGTCCGGCCGACAACATGACGGCGTGGGCGGAGCGGCTGGCGCAGGACAGCCGGGTCGCCGAACCGGTGAAGCGGCTCGCGGCGGACCTCCGCGACATGTTCTTCAACCGGGGCTGGGTGTCCGGCGTGACCGCGTCGATCTTCGCCGACGCGCCGCCCATCTGGCAGGAGCTGTACTTCAAGGCGTGCGCGGACGGCTCCGTGCAGCCTGCCCGATCGCAAACTCCGGTGCTGGTCAGCAGCCTGATGCCCGACCAGTACCTCTACCACAACGGGCGGGCGATGGACCGGACCGGTCGCTACTCCGGCAGCAACCAGCCCGTCGCCAAGGGGGACTTCTTCCGGTTCGCCGCCGTGCCCGAGTTCTCGTCGGAAACCGGGTACGGCCTGTGCAGCGCGGTTTCGTCGCAGGAGCGGCTGGGCAACCCGTGGCAGATCAACCCGATGGTCCCGACCGACCCCGGGATCAACCCGCCGTTCAAGAAGTTCTGCTCGCTCGGGACACTGGTACCCGATCCAGGGCACAGCGGCTGATCGGGAGGATGGACGAGTGGGGCTGATCGTGGTCGCGTTGGCGTTCGTCGCCGCGGGTATCTGGTTCGCGGTGGCGCTCGCGCCGGTGCGGAACGTGCCGGCGCGGCTGGCCCTGTTCGCCGTGCACCTCGGGCTGTCCGCTTGGGCGGTGACGGCGACCGCCGCCGAGTTCGGCGCGTCCGACGACCTCGTCCTGGCGTGCGCGGTCGTCGGGCCGGGAGTGCTGGTGGTGTTCGTCCGGCTCGGCGCGCTGCTGGTCCGGCGCAACGACTGACGGTGCGCCGGTCAGCGCACCGTCGTCAGGAAGCTCCGCCACGCCTGCGGGCTGACGGCGAGCCGGTGGCCTTCGGGGTTCTTGGAATCCCGAAGGCCGACCACCCGCTCGCCGTGCGCGACCTCGACGCAGTTCTGGCCCGCAGTGCTGTAGCTGCTAGTACGCCAGGTCAAGGTCATGTCTGCCCCTCTGGTCAGTAGGGGATGGTCTCCCCCGACAGCTCGTCGATCACCTGACCGATCAGCTTCGCCGAGCGCCCGACGTCCAGCGCGTCCGCGATCAACCGGTCGAACGTGAGGTTGTACCGCTCGATGTCGGCTTTGTCCTCCAGGTAGAGGCCACCGGTCTGGTTCTCCAAATAGATCACGTCGGGGTCCTGCCGGCGATCCTCGAACCGGGTGATCACGAACGGACCGCTCATCGCCGGGTGCTGTCCGGCGGAGAACGGCAGCACCTGCAACGTCACCGATGGTTGGTGCGCCAGCTCCAACAAGTGCTGCAACTGCTCGCGCATCACCCGCTCACCGCCGACCACCCTCCGGATGGCCGACTCGTTCAACACCACCCAGAGGTTCAACTCGCCGTTGAGGACCCGCTCCTGCCGAGCCAGCCGCACCTCGGTGTAGCGCTCGGCATCGATGTCGTCCCGTGGGCGAGTGACGTGGTTGACGGCATTGGCGTAAGCCTCGGTCTGCATCAGGCCGGGTACCACTTCGGCCTCATAGGTGCAGATCCGAGTGGCCTCGGCTTCGAGGTTGGCGTAGGTGATGAACTTGGACGTCATCACGCTCGCGTGCTTGTGCCAGCGACCCTGCTCGCGGGCCTCCTTGGCCAGGGCGATCAGCGGCTCCCACTCGGGCTCCGGAACGGCCAGGTAGTCGAGCACCACCTTGACCTCCATCGGCCGGATGGCGAGGAACCCGGCTTCGATCTTGGAGATCCGCCCCTGGGTGCAGTCGAGGACCTTCGAGATGTCGATGTGCGTGCGGTTCGCCTCTTCGCGGAGTCGGCGCAACTCGTGCCCGAGTCGCCGTCGGCGCAAGGTGCTCCCCCGTGGCGCGGTCATGCTGATGATGCCTCCGTCAGGACAGGATTGGGATGACCGCCACCCTGGCCCGGGGGCGCCACCGACGACCAGCCGGACCGCACAGGTTCACCCGATGGTGAGCGATATTCCTCTGGCATATTCCGGAGTTACGCCCCGGAGGTACCGACCCGGGGTTGCCGACCTGGAGTCACCGGTGCCCGTCCAGGCGAGCGCGGAGACCGGCGAGCCGCTGGTCGGTCGGCACCGCGTGCACGGCGTCGAGCCGGTCGAGCACGTCCAGCAGCGCCGGGCTCTCCGCTACCGCCCGCCCCAGCTCGGCCGCGTCCACGACGTGCGGGAACGGGGCGAGCGCCGGGTGGCCGCGGGTCAGCGGCTCGTTGTCGGCGCGCGGCAGCAACACCCGCGAGAACGGGTCGGAGCCCGGGGCGTCGAGCACCACGAGCGTGTCGTCGGTCCGCCGTTCGGCGACCAGGGCGTCGAGTTCGCGCGCGAGGCCGGGGCTCAGCTCGGCCGCCCAGACGATCACCTGGTCGGCGACCCCGATCAGCGTCGAGACGGTGTCGAACCACGTCTCGTCCGGCAGGTATAACCGGACCGGCGCGGTGAACTGGCCGAAGTCCTGCCCCAGCTCCAACTCGGCCGCCGTGGTGCTGGCCACGAGGACCAGTGGTACCGCCGCGGCCAGTTCGCTCAGCGCGGACGCGCCGGGACTGAAGTTGATCACCTGCACGTGGTCCGCGGGCACGTCGTCCGGGTCTTCCCCGAAGGGCGGCGACGCCGCGATCCCGGACCGCTCGGTCAGCTCGAAGTTGCGGAGCAGCAGGACGAACGGCTCGCCGGCGCACAACCACGCACGCACCTGACCGACGGACCTCCGGTGCCGATCACGGGCCTCCCGGGCCAGCTGCCGCATCCGGTTGCGCGGCGCACCCGCCAGCAGCCAGTGCACGAACCCGAGGCCCTTGAACCGACGCCGACGGTCCCAGTACCGCTGGCGCTCCAGGTAGTCGAGCTTCAGCTCGGCCTCGCCCACGTCGAACCGGTCCAGCACGCCGACGGCGTGCCGCGCGCGGCCGACCCACCGGTCCACGTCCGGCGACGCGCCCGGCGCGTCCGCACCGAACTCCGCGGTGATCTCGGCGAACCGCCGACGCGCGTCGGTTTCGCGGTCGACCTGCAGCCACAGCAGCGCCTCGTTGCCCAACGCGTGCGCCCGCCACCCGCGCAGCTCGGGGTCGTCGCTGCCGCGGCACCGCCCGGCGAGCTCCCGCCAGAGCGCGGCCAGTTCGCGGGTCTTGGCCTGGTCGAGCGCGGCGGACCTGCCGCTCAGCTGCACGAGGCCGGACAACGCCCGGCACACCGCCCGCTCCACCCGCACGTCGACCGGGCCGCGGACGGCGTCGACCGCCTCACGCAGCACGCCGACCGCGCGGGCGGTCGTCCCCCGGTCGACCGCCCGCCCGGCGCAGGTGTCGGTCAGCGCCATGATCGCGCGGGCCGTCAGGTCGGGCTCGACGCCGCGGGCGACGTGCCGCCCCAGCCTGCCCAGCACGAGGAACGCATCACCGCCGCGCCCGCGGTCGAACAGCTCCACCGCGACCTCGAACCCCAGGAACGCGAAGGTGTCCGGATCGCCGTGCGCCGACAAGGTGTCGAAGAACCAGTCCAGGAACCGCTCGTCACCGACCCGCGGCCCCGACTCATGCCGCAGCGCGTCCCACCGCACGAGCACCGAACCCACGACCTCCGCCGCGGTGAACTCGTCGTCCATCGGCGTCGACCCCCTGGTCGATCAGGCGGCGGGTGTGGAAGCGGAACGTCGGCGGAGGGCGGGTTTCCGGTCCTTGAAAGTGACCTCGGAGCGGAGGAAGACGAAGAACAGGGCCACCAGGAGCGCCGCACGACCCCACACGCCGATCACCACGGCCTGCGCCGAGAACCCGTCGTAGATGCCCGACGGCTCACCGAACTCGATCGCGTAGTACCACCGGAAGATGCCGACGCCCATCGCGAAGTCGGCCGCGAAGTACGCCGCGACCCAACCCCAGTTCACCCGCAGCAGCACGAACATCGGCACCAGCCACAGCGTGTACTGCGGCGAGTGCACCTTGTGCAGCAGCAGGAACCCGCACAGCATCGCCGCCGACACCGGCACCCACGGGTACGTGCCCTCGCGCAGGTACCGCCGCCACCCGATCCAGCACGCCAGCGCGAACGACGCCACGATCCCCACCGGGGACAGCACGCCGACCACCGTCTGCATGGTCAGGTCCGACATGAACGGGCGCATCGACCAGAACCAGACCGAGTTCGTGGTGATGTCCACCCGCCGCAGGCCCTGGAACGCGAACGACGCCTTCCAGCCCTCCAACCCGACCACCACGAACGGCAGGTTGATCAGCACCACGGTCAGCACGGACGCCAGCGCCACCCGTGCCGCGCCGACGAAGTCGTACCGCGTCCCGCGCGGCAGCCCTCGCCCACCGGGACCGCCGGTCAGCACGTACAGGCACAGCGGCAGCACGAAGATCGCCGGGTAGATCTTGAACGCGAACCCGATGCCCAGCAGCACCGACGCGGCCACCGCGCGGTCCACCAACGGACGCTCACGCCGTCCCCAGCCCCGGTGCACGACGTACACCGCCGCCACCGCGCAGAACACGACCGGCAGGTCCCAGTTGTGGAACGCGTACAGCACCATCGGCGGGCCGAGCGCCCAGATCAGCGCCCGCCACCGGCTCAGCTTGCCCAGCAGCCACCCGGTGGCCAGCCCGAACGGCGCCATCAGCAGCGCCGAGAACAGCAGGAACGCCGCGTCGGTCTGCGCGAAGATCGCACCCGCCCAGATCAGCAGCCCGGTCAGCACCGGGTACTCGACCACGCCCCCGACCAGCACGCCCTTGCTGTTGATGCTGCCGTGCACGTACGGGAACACGTGCCGGTCGACGTCACGCCCGATCCACAGGTGCTGGATGTCCGAGTAGCAGACTTCGGCCTTGTTGCGCTCCTCGTAGTCCGGCGCGCTGCGGCCCCACTGGTCGAACTCCGGGCCGGTGCAGCGGTCCTTGTTCAGGAAGCCGACGAACATCGTCAGCCCGCACAGGAGGACGACCGCGGCGAGCGCGACCCGACCGAACCGCGGCAACCGCGACCCGGCGTCCGCGCGCTCGGGCACGGCCACCACCTCCCGTGTCACGCTCATCGGCCCAAGTGCTCGCGGAGGAACGCGATGTCCGCGGCCTGGCCCTCGTCCGGTGTCTCGACCAGCACCGGCGAACCGGCGGCGGCGGCCACCGCGACCAGTTGCTCCGGGTCGATCGTGCCGGACGCGATGTTGGCGTGCCGGTCGCGCGCCGAGCCGAACTCGTCGCGCGAGCTGTTCAGGTGGACCAGGTCGACCCGGCCGGTGATGGCCTTCACCCGGTCGACGATGCCGACCAGGTCCTCGCCGGAGGCGAACGCGTGGCACGTGTCGAGGCAGAACCCGGCGCCGAACTCGCCGACCGCGTCCCACAGCCTGCCGAGCATGTCGAACGTGCGCGCCATGGCGTTGTCGCCGCCCGCGGTGTTCTCGATCAGGATCGGCACGGCGAAACCGCCGCTCTCCGCCTGCCGCTCGAACATCTTCCGCCAGTTCGCGATGCCGGCGGCCGGGTCCTCGCCCTTGGTGACGTGGCCGCCGTGCACGATCAGGCCCTTGGCGCCGACCTTGGCCGCCGCCTCGGCGTGCTGGAGCACGATCTTCCGGGACGGTATCCGGATCCGGTTGTTCAGCGACGCGACGTTCGCCAGGTACGGCGCGTGGATGAAGACGTCCAGGTCGGACGCCAGCAGCCCGTCGGTCTGCGGGTGTGGTGCGGGCGCCTTCCAACCCTGCGGGTCGGCCAGGAAGAACTGGACCACGTCGGCACCGCGCTCGACCGCGGCGCCGAGCGGGTCGTCGTCGCGGACGTGGGCCCCGATGCGCATGACTGTGCAGGGTAGTCGGGCGGTGCAACGCACCGCCGACGGCCGCCGATACGAAATATGTCACCGCGCGGGGGTGGTTCGCGTCACCATCAGCACCTACGCTCGTTACTTGCAAGTAGGTACCCGTGCTCGCACGGTTCGGAACCCGGACCAGGCACTGCCAGGAGGCCAGACATGCGGACCCGGCTCACCCGACTGCTGAGCGCGGGCGCCGTCGTCTTCGCGGTCGGCGCGGCGGGGGCCGCAGCCGGGTCCGGAGCCGCCGTGGCGGCCGAACCCGTCGTCGTGGGCAGCTGCGCGACCACCGTGCAGGGCGCGCCGGGCACGCCCGTGTCGCTGAGCACGACCGCCGTGCTCGACCCGGTGGTCGACCTGATCCGGGCCATCCCGCTGCTCGGTCCGCCGCTCGCGGACCCGTTCCAGCAGGCGTTCTCGGCCCTGCCGCCCATCCCGATCGGGGTGATCCCCACCGGCACCGGTGTGATCACCGGCGGCGAGATCGCGGACAAGGTCAACGCCGAGCTGGTCAAGCTGCCGCTGCTCGGGCCGATCATCGTCACCCTCTCCACCGGCGTGCGCACCGAGCTGACCAAGCTGTGCGGCGTCGCGGTGCAGGGCGTCAACACCGCCGTCGCGCCCGTCCAGGACGGGTCGAAAGCGATCGCGGACGGCTCGCAGCAGGTCGTCGGCGCGATCCCCGGCCTGCCCGGCGCCAAGCCGTCACCGACCGAACCGCCGCAGGCGGGGAAGCCGGGCGAACCGGGCACCCCGAACCCCGGCGCCCCGACCGAGCGGCAGGACCCGCTCGCCCCGGTCGGCGGTGTCGACGGGCGGCTGGACGTGCCGCTGTACGGCTCGAACCCGTGGGGCGGCAACTTCGGCCGCGTGCCGCTGTTCGGCTACGGCTCCCTGCCGTTCGCCATCCCCGGCCGGTACGCGCCGGCACCGGGCGTGCGCTACGGCGGCGGGGTGAGCGGCTACCGGCCCGGACACGGGCTGCCCGGCGCGGACGACTCGGACGGCGTGCAGACCGCGGGCCGTGCCCAGGCGCTGCCCGGCATCGGCCGGATGGGCGGTGGCGTCGCGGCGCCCGTGTTGCTCGCCGTGCTGCTGCTGTCCTGCGTGACGGGCGCGCTCGTGCGGACGTGGGTGCTGCGGCGCGCGGTGGCCTGAACCCCGCTCGAACACCCGGCTCGAACACCCGGTCGGCTCCGAGGCCAGGTAAAGAGCACGTCCGGGGCCTGTTACCCTTCGTGGAGTTGCTGACGCGACGACCCTCCTGCCACGGAACGTCCGTGGCCGCCGAGTCCACAGGAGGTGAGTGGTCTTCATGCGTCATTACGAAGTGATGGTCATCCTCGACCCCAGTCTCGACGAGCGCACGATCGCGCCGTCCCTCGACACGTTCCTCAACGTCATCCGCACCACGGGTGGCAACGTGGAGAAGGTCGAGGTGTGGGGCAAGCGCAGGCTGAGCTTCGAGATCAACAAGAACCCCGAGGGCATCTACGCCGTCCTCGACCTGATCTCCAGCCCGGAAGCAGTGAAGGAACTGGACCGCCAGCTGGGCCTCCAGGAGACGGTGCTCCGGACCAAGGTCATCCGCCGCGAGCCCGCCAAGGCCGCGAAGGTCGCGGCGAGGATCGCCGCCAAGGCCGCGGTCAAGGCTGCCAAGAAGGCTTAGGAGCCGCTCACCATGGCTGGCGAGACGACGATCACGGTGGTCGGGAACCTGACCGCCGATCCCGAGCTGCGCTTCACCCAGTCCGGCGCCGCGGTGGCGAGCTTCACCGTGGCATCCACCCCTCGCACGTTCGACAAGGCGAGCGGCGAGTGGAAGGACGGCGAAGCGCTGTTCCTGCGGTGCAACGTGTGGCGTCAGGTCGCGGAGAACGTGGCCGAGTCGCTCACCCGCGGTTCGCGCGTGCTCGTTTCCGGGCGGCTGCGCCAGCGTTCCTTCGAGACGAAGGAAGGCGAGAAGCGCACCGTCATCGAGCTTGAGGTCGACGAGATCGGCCCCTCGCTGCGCTACGCGACCGCGAAGGTCAACAAGGTGAGCCGCGGGGACGGCGGCGGCGGCTTCGGCGGCGGCGGTCAGTCTCGCGGTGGCGGCGGCAGCGCCCCGGCCGACGACCCGTGGGGCTCCGCGCCCCCGGCCGGCTCCGGTGGCTTCGCCGACGAGCCCCCCTTCTAGACCGGCACCGGTCCACTCCACACTTCACTGCGTAATACCAGGAGTCCACACATGGCCAAGCCGCCTGTGCGCAAGCCCAAGAAGAAGGTCTGCGCGTTCTGCAAGGACAAGAACGCCAACCTCATCGACTACAAGGACACCACCCTGCTCCGGAAGTACATCTCGGACCGGGGCAAGATCCGCGCCCGCCGGGTCACCGGCAACTGCTCCCAGCACCAGCGCGACGTCGCGGTCGCCGTCAAGAACGCCCGCGAGATGGCGCTGCTGCCCTACACCTCGACCGCTCGCTGAGAAAGGGGAGGGCATCGTGAAGCTCATCCTCACCGCTGACGTGACCGGCCTCGGCGGCCCCGGCGACATCGTCGAGGTCAAGGACGGCTACGGCCGCAACTACCTGCTGCCCCGCGGCCTGGCGATCGTCGCCACCAAGGGCGCGGCCAAGCAGGTCGAGGTCATCCGCCGGGCGCAGGACAACCGCCGGGTCCGCGACCTCGACCACGCCAAGGAGATCAAGGCCTCGCTCGAGGGCCTCGGCTCCGTGACGCTGAAGGCCAAGGCCGCGGCGGGCTCGAAGAAGCTGTTCGGCTCCGTCACCTCGTCCGACGTCGTGTCGGCCGTGCGTGCGGCCGGCGGCCCGACGCTGGACAAGCGGGCCGTCGAGATCGCGGGTCACATCAAGACCCTCGGCAAGCACTCGGTGAGCGTCCGGCTCCACCCGGAGGTCACCGTGTCGCTCTCCGTCGAGGTCGCGAACGCGGGCTGACGTTTCCACCGGAAGCGCCGTTCGACCAGGTGTTCTGGTCGGACGGCGCTTTCGTGCGTTCGGCTGTGGACAACCCTTGTGACGGGTGGACCGCGACACGCCGTGCCGACGGTCACACGCGACACGCCGAAGGTGTGACCCACTACTTTTCCACAAACTTATCCACAGGGTTTGACCTGCGGATACTTTTGTTCAGGGCCGAGTTGTACCCAGGTTGTCCACAGCTTTCCCCAGGCCTGTGGTCAGCTCGGCGCGACCATCCCCAAGCTGTCCACCGGCTTGTCCACAGGCTCGTTTGCCTACGCCATCCAGGTGGCTCTAGCGTCGCTGGATCGCCGGGCGTGGCCTAGCCGAAATTGTCGGACCCACGGGGTACAACATCCGCACGGCAGCAGAATGGGGTGAGCTCACGGTGGCGCTGGTGGACGACCGGGGCATGGCCGAGCCCGGCTTCGAACGGCAGCCGCCGCAGGACCTCGCCGCCGAGCAGTCGGTGCTGGGCGGGATGCTGCTGAGCAAGGACGCGATCGCCGACGTGGTCGAGGTCCTGGCGCCCAACGACTTCTACCGGCCCGCTCACCAGGCCGTGTACGACTGCGTCCTCGACCTGTACGGGCGGGGTGAGCCGGCGGACCCGATCACGGTGTCGGCCGAGCTGGAGCGCCGGGGTGAGCTGCTGCGCGTCGGCGGCGCCCCGTACCTGCACACCCTCATCGCCACCGTGCCGACGGCCGCGAACGCGTCCTACTACGCCGAGATCGTGGCGGAGAAGGCGGTGCTGCGGCGGTTGGTCGAGGCCGGGACGCGGATCGTCCAGCTGGGCTACAACGGCGCCGAGGGCGCCGACGTGGACGAGGTGGTCGACCGGGCGCAGGCCGCGATCTACGAGGTCACCGAGCGCCGCACCACCGAGGACTACGTGGTGCTGGAGGAGCTGCTCCAGCCGACCATGGACGAGATCGACGCCATCGCCTCGCGCGGCGGCTCGTCCCTCGGCATCCCCACCGGCTTCGCCGACCTGGACGAGCTGACCAACGGCCTCCACCCCGGGCAGATGATCATCGTCGCGGCCCGGCCGGGTGTGGGCAAGGCCCTCGCGCTCGACACCCCTCTCGTCACCCCCACCGGGTGGACGACCATGGGCGAGGTCGCCGTGGGCGACCGGCTCATCGGCGCCGACGGCCGGCCCACGACGGTGGTGGCCGCGACCGAGGTGATGCGTGGCAGGCCGTGCTACGAGGTCGAGTTCTCCGACGGCTCGGTGCTGGTGGCCGATGGCGAACACCAGTGGCTCACCGAGACCAGGGCGTCACGCCGTTCGGCACGGGAGACCGAGGTGGGGCGACAGCGCGCCATCGGTGGTGTCCGCACGACGCAGGAGATCGCCGCGAGCCTGCGCTGCGAGACGGCGGACCGACGGCTCAACCACTCGGTGTCCACCACCCGACCGCTGGACCTGCCGGACGCGTCGCTGCCCATCGGTCCGTACACGCTCGGCGCGTGGTTGGGTGACGGACACCCCGCGAGCTCCAGGTTCACCGCGGCGGATCCCGAGATCGCGTGGAACATCGAGGCCGAGGGCTACGACGTCGTGCCTCGGGGCGGACTGCTCCACGACATCGAGCTGCCCGTTCCCGGTTCGCCCACGTCGAGCCCGGTGCAGGCGCTTCTGCGCGGCCTCGGCGTGCTGGGGGACAAGCACATCCCGACGACTTACCTGCGGGCATCCGTCGCACAACGGCGGGCGCTGCTGGCGGGGCTGCTCGACACCGACGGCACGGTGACGGCCGGCGGGTCCGTGCAGTTCGCGGTGACCGACCGGCGCCTCGCCGAAGACGTCCGTGAATTGGTGGTGAGCCTCGGCTACCGGTGCTCGACCACCACCAAGCGGGTTCGCGGGCGCGGCGAGCTCACTTCCACCGCCTACGTCCTGACCTTCGGCACCGACGACGACGTGTTCCACCTGGAGCGGAAGCGACTGGTGCTCAAGGAACGGCGGCGCAGCCGGAGCGCGGTCCGAACCGGGTCGCGGTTCATCGTCGACGTCCGCCCGATCCCGAGTGTGCCGGTGCGCTGCGTCGAGGTGGACAACGCCGACCACCTCTACCTCGCCGGCCGGTCGATGATCCCGACCCACAACTCGACCCTGGGACTCGACTTCGCGCGGTCGTGCTCGGTGAAGCACGGGTTGACCAGTGCGATCTTCTCGCTGGAAATGTCGCGGACCGAGATCGTCATGCGCATGCTGTCCGCCGAGGCGCGGATCAGGCTCGGTGACATGCGCGGTGGGCGGATGAGCGATGACGACTGGACGAGGCTCGCCCGGCGGATGAGCGAGATCAGCGAGGCGCCGCTGTTCGTGGACGACTCGCCGAACCTGACCATGATGGAGATCCGGGCCAAGGCGAGGCGGTTGAAGCAGCGCCACGACCTGCGGCTGGTGGTCGTCGACTACCTCCAGCTGATGTCGTCGGGCAAGCGGACCGAGTCGCGGCAGCAGGAGGTGTCCGAGTTCTCCCGGAACCTGAAGCTCATCGCCAAGGAGCTGGAGGTGCCGGTCATCGCGATCAGCCAGCTGAACCGTGGCCCGGAACAACGCACCGACAAGCGTCCGCAGCTGTCCGACCTGCGTGAATCCGGTTCGCTGGAGCAGGACGCCGACATGGTGATCCTGATCAACCGCCCGGACGCGTGGGAGCGGGACGACCCGCGGGCCGGCGAGGCGGACCTGATCATCGCCAAGCACCGCGCCGGCCCCACCGCCACCATCACCGTCGCCCACCAGCTGCACTACAGCCGTTTCGCCGACCTCGCCCAGGGCTGACGGGACCGGCGTCGAACCGCCGTTGCTGCTCTTGGTGGTGGACGAAGGCGCCCGCACGTCCCCATGGTCGGTGGGCAGGGAGGTGCCCAGTCCCGCCTCGACCGCTGCCCAGTCGACCCGTTCGTCGGCGCCGAAGTCGGCGGGCATGATGCGCAGCAGCGCGTCGACGTCACCGGGGCTTGCCGTCGTTCCCTCCGCTGTCGGTCAGGTCAGGTCGTGGTGGAGGCGCAGTTCGGTCAGCTCGGTGCCGCCGGGTCCGCGGTCGAGCTGGGAACGTCCGGTGTCCGTCCAGCCGTTGCGGTGGTAGAAGCGCAGGGCGGGTTCGTTGGTGTCGAGGACCCACAAGCCGGCGTGGGTGAAGCCGGCGGACCGGAGCCGGTCGAGGGCGGCGGCGTGGAGCAGGGTGCCGATGCCGCGTCGCCAGACGTCGGGTGCCAGGTACAGCGCGTAGAGGTCGCCGAGCGCTGGGTCGGCGCGGTCGGCGGGCACGAGCGGCGGGCCGGTCGAGGCGAAGCCGACGACGGCGTCGGCGATCGTGGCGACGACCGCGCCGGTGCGCGGAGCGCGGGCGGTGAGGACCTTCGACCAGAACTCCTCCCGCTCGGGGACGGACAGGCCGGCCAGCACGTCGTCGGGGAGCAGACCTCGGTACGCGGCGCGCCAGGACCGCACGAGCACGTCGGCGATGGCGTGGGCGTCGGCTTGCGTCGCGTCTCGGAGCTCGACCACGCTGCCGATGCTTTCATGGTCGGAAGCCCGCGAACGCCATCACCGCGGTGGTGGGTGGAGAGGTGTCCCGGTGTGCGAAGTAGATCATGAGGCGGCGGTCGCGGCGGTCGCGGAGCTGACTGTGGCGTACCCGCACCTCGTGCGGGAGCCTCCCCGGCACCTCGCGCTGGTGGGGTGCGAGGACGTGGCGTGGTCGGCGATCCCCGGCTGCCCGGAGGACGTCCCGGTCGTGCTGCGCGGCCTGCTCGATCCCGACACGGCCGAGGAAGCCGAGCGCGCGCTGAGCCTGCTGGTGATGTCAGGGCCGATGCGCATCAGTGCCGTGATGCCGGCGGTCGTGCCGTTCCTGCTGCGACTCGCGGCCGACCCCTCGGTGCCCCGCCGTGGTCGTCTGTTCGACGTCGTGCTGGTGGCCGCGGCCCTGTCCGAGCCGACCGACCCCGACAACGCGGCGGCCCTGGCGATGAGTGGTCGGGAGGAGGACCACCCCGAACGAGCCCTGTGCCGGGCGGCGTTCGCAGCCGACGCGGAGTGGGTGCGCCGGCTGCCGGCCGACGACGGACTGCCGGAAGGCGCGGAGCTGCGCGACTACGAACGCGATTACCTGGTCGAAGCCGCCGGGCTGTGACGCGCACGAACCCGTTGCCCTGACTCGAACTGCTCCCGGGATCCGGCGCACGACCCGGTGTCGGGCACTGGACAGCTCAAGTCCGAAGCGTTCCCGGACCGCAGAAGTGCGCATACGATCAAGGGATGCCACCCGACGCGGCGCGGCGCAGCGACCGTTCGAGGCGGGCGATCCTCGTGGCCGCGCTGGAACTGGTCGAGGCGCTCGGCTACTCGAAGTTGACCATCGAGGCGGTGGCCGCCCGAGCCGGGGTCGGCAAGCAGACGATCTACCGGTGGTGGCCGTCCAAGGGTCCGCTGCTGTTCGAGGCGTTCGTGGAGCTGGGACCGGCGTGGGCGGACGCGGTGCCCAGTGGGGACCTGGCCGCCGACCTCAAGCGCGAGTTGCTGGTCGCGGTGGAGGAATCGGCGGAACGGCGGTTCGACCAGGTGTGCCGGGTGCTGGTGCACGAGTCCCGCACCGACCTGGTGACGTTGCTGCTGATGCCGCGCCGGGTGGTGCTGGAGGAACGGCTGCTCGCGGCCAAGCGGTCGGGCGAGGTGCGGGTCGACGTCGACGTGTCGGCGGCGGTGGAGTTGCTGCTGGGGCCGGTCTACCAGCGCTGGTTGCTCCGGACCGCGCCGTTGACCGGTGACTTCGTCGACGCGATCGTCGATCTCGTGCTCCGCGCGCTGAGGGAACGACCATGATCGGTAGTCTTCGCCGATCATGGAGTACGCCGTGGTCGACGTGGAGACGACCGGCTTCGCCGCGCGTGGTTCGGACCGGATCGTCGAAGTCGCCGTCGTGCAGCTGGATTCCGCCGGTCGGGTGACCGGCGAGTGGTGCACCCTGCTCAACCCCGGACGTGACCTCGGGCCGCAGCACGTGCACCGGATCCGGGCGGCGGACGTGTGGCACGCGCCGACGTTCGCGGACGCGGCCGGCGCGTTGGCGGCGCGGCTCGCGGGGCGGGTGGTCGTCGCGCACAACCTGTCCTTCGACGCCCGGTTCCTGACCGCCGAGTTCGCCCGCATCGGGGTGGACCTGCCGGTGGGCGGGCTGTGCACGATGCGGCTCGCCGCCCGGTACCTGCCGGAGCGGGTCGGGCGTTCGCTGAGGGCGTGCTGCGAGGCGGCCGGGGTGGTGCTCGAATCGGCGCACTCCGCGTTGCACGACGCCCGCGCCACGGCCCGGTTGTTCGCCCACTACGTCGGCTTCGGCGTGCCGGACGCCGAGCCGGTGCCGGACGTGCCGCTGCGCGGGGATGTCGCCGAGGTGCGACGCGGGGCGGCGGCGGTGCCGCGGCGACGGTCGGAGTCGGTCACGCTGGCCCGCGGTGACCGGGTGGTGTTCACCGGGCAGATGCGCTCGCCGCGCGACGAGTGGATCGACCGGGCGGCGGCGCTCGGGCTGGTCAGCCAGGGGTACGTGACCAAGGCGACCAGGGTGCTCGTGGCCGCGGACCCGTTCACGTTGTCGAGCAAGGCGCAGCGGGCGCGGGCGTACCGGGTGCCGATCGTGTCCGAGGTGGACTTCGCCGGGATGCTCGGCAGCCTGGGTGTTACACCGCCGGCCAAAGATCACCGGACCGGGTGGCCTCGGGCCTATTGAAAAGCCCGTGGCCCGAGTGGAGGCTCTTCACGGACAGGCGCTGCGCTCGGCGGAAGGCACGAGCCCATGAGTACCGTGCAGATGACGGCTTCGCTTGCGGTGTGGGACGAATTCGTCTCCGCGCTGCCGGTCGGGGTGCTGCTCCAGGACGAGAACGGCGTGGTCCTCGCGGCGAACCGGCTGGCGTCGACGCTGCTCGGCGACGCCTCGGCCCGTGACGACTCCGGTGCGCCGTTGCCCAGTTGCGCCGAGCTGGCCGCGCAGGTGCTGCGCACCGGGTCGCCGCTGACGATCCCGGTGGTGCTGCCGCACGCCCAGGTCTGGGCCGACTACCACCCGATCACCTCGCGCAGCCAGGTCCTGGTGCTGCTGCGACCGGTGCAGTCGGACGTGCCGCACAGCGCCGGGCTGCTCGACGCGCTGACCGGGCTGCCGGGGCGGGCGCTGCTGCTCGACCGGCTGGACCAGGCGTTGATCCGCGCCCGGACGCAGGGGACGCTGGCGACGCTGGTGCTGGTGGACGTGCACCGGATGGCGGCGGTGAACGCGGCCCACGGCTTCCGGCGCGGTGACGAGCTGCTCGCGGTGCTGGCCCGCCGGCTGCGGGAGGGCTTGCGGGCGGACTACACGGTGGCGCGGTACGGCGGTGATTCGTTCGCCGTGGTCGCGGAGCACCCGGACGGCAGCGGTGAGGCGGTCGCGGAACGGGTGCACGAGCTGGCCGGTCGCGCGGTGCGGCTCGGCGGCGCGCGGGTGCGGCCCGGCGTGCGGGTGTGCTGGGTGACCAGTGACGGTGACGCGCCGCCGCACTCGGTGGTCGCGCACGTCGAGGAACGCCTGCGCACCTGACCCGACACGGGACAGGGCCCCTGGCACGTCGTGCCAGGGGCCCTGTCGCGGGAGGGTGGTGGATCAGATGCGCGGCATCACGGTCGTGTCCTCGAGCGAGTTGAACACGGTGCGGGCGTCGATGCCGGCCAGCGCGGGCGCCTGGGTGCGGTTCGTGAGGTCGTTCGTCCGCAGACCCTGGTGCGGGTTGACGTTCAGGCCGGTCAACGCCATCTGCGGCATGGCCGGGGCCGCGGTGCGCGGCTGGGCCAGACCCGGCGTCGGCAGCACGAACGGCAGCGCGGCCGGGACCGCGACGGACGCGCCGCGGGCGATCCGGCCGACGACCGGCACGCTGTTCAGCGGCAGCTGCTGCTGCAGACCGGGCGTGGCGCCCAGGTCGCCGACCAGCGGCAGGGTGCCGCCGAACGAACGGTCCTCGGCGGCGTCGGCCCGCGCGGCGCGGGACAGCTCGGCACCGGACATCCCGGAACGCGTCGCCGCGGCGCGGGACACGCCCGACACCGCGGACACGACGGGCAGCTCACGGGTGACGCCGCTCAGCCGGTCCACGATCGTCGGCAGCGCGTGCCGGGTGTCCTCGACCTTGCCGAGCGGGTCGATCACACCGACCTGCGGCAGCTGGTCGGTGACGGGCGCGAGAGCGTCCACCTGCGGCACGGCGGGCAGCTGCTCGGTCGGCAGCTCCAGCTTCGGCAGCACGGCGGTCGCGTCGTCCAGGCCGGAGGTCGGCCCGGCAACGGCGGGCTTCGGCGCCTGCGCCACCACCGCGCGGGTCGCCGGGTCGACGCCCGCCAGGCCCTTGACCGGCAGGCCTTCGAGCCCGCCGAGGCGCGGCGTGTGGAGCGTCATCAGGTACCCCGGCAGCGTTTGCAGCATGTCCAGGCTCGGCAGCTCGGTGGCGCCCAAGAGGCTGTCGACCGAGGCCGGCAGCTCGATGCCCCGGGTCACGCCGACGGCCGGTGCCTCGCCCGCCCTGTCCGCGCCGGTCCGCACGTCGTTGCGGTCCTGCGTGTTGGCGGTGGCGGTGCCGAGCACGTCCAGCGGGATGCCGAACAGGCGGGCGAACGCCTCGGTGGGCACCTCGATGTCCCGCGCGCTGGCGGCGCCGTAGCCGGACGTGGTGGTCTCGCCACCGGACCGGCTGGACGACCGGCTGCCGGTCGCGGTGTCGGCGAGGCCGCCGACGCTGACCGCGTCACCGTGCACCGCCGGCGACACGCCCGCGGGCGCGGTGACCAGGTTGCCGGACCACGCGCTGTCCTCGCCCGACGTCAGGTGCCGGCCGCCGGCGGTCAGGCCGGCCTTGTTGTCCGTCCGGGACGTGCCGTTGCCGGCGACCGAGACGGCGTCGCCGAACACCTGGAGCGGAACCGCCGGCTGGGCGCCGACGCCGTTGCCCGAGAACGAGCCGTCGTCACCGGAGGTCTGCACGTCGCCACCGGAGCGGGAGGCGAAGTCGTTGGTGCTGTCGGACCGGGCGTTGCCGCCCGCGCCGACCGCGCTGCCGAACACCTGCGGGGACGACGATTCCGGCAGCGACACCACGTTGCCCGAGAGCGAGCCCTCGTCGCCGGTGGTCATGGCCGAACCGCCCGAGCGGGAGTCGAGCCGGTTGTTCGTGGCGGACGCGCCGTTGCCGACGCCGACGACGGAGTCGCCGAAGACCTGCGCCGGGTTCGAGGTGGGCGCGTGCACGACGTTGCCCGACACCGATCCGTGGCGGCCGTTGGCGCTCGGCGGGTTGCCGAGGTCGATCGTGGTGTCGCTGTCGGTCCGCGACGTCGGGTTGGCGACCGCGCCGCCCGAGTTGCCGAACACCTGGCCGCCCAGGGCGGTCGGGGTGGACACGACGTTGCTGGACACCGTGCCGTTGTCGTCGATGCTGGTCGGCACGCGGCCCGAGCGGATGACCTTGGTCTCGGTGGCCCGGCCCGACGGGGTGCCCACCGCGCCGGTGCCGTTGCCGAACGCCTCGGCGGGCGCGCCGATCGGGACCTGGCCGACGTTGCCCGAGCCGACCGCGTCGTTGCCGGTCGTGCCGTTGTAGCCGCCGGAGTCCGCGATGACGTCGTTGCGGCAGCCGCCCTCGGCGATGCCGCCCGCGGTGGTGCCGTTGCCGCACAGGTCGACCGCGCCGGCCGGGGGCAGGTGCGCACCGTTGGACGACAGGACGGACCGGTCGCCGTTGGTGAACGTGTCGCCGCCCGCGGTCGCGGTGGCCTCGTTCGAGTGCCGGGCCGTGGTGGTGCCGACGCCGGACGTCGCGTTGCCCGCGTTGGACACCGGCAACGCCACCGGCGAGTCGGCGAAGTTACCGGACAGCACCGAGTCCTGGCCGGAGGTGGAGCTGTTGCCGCCGGCTTCGGCGGTGTGCTCCATCGAGTTGTCGACCCGGGCGAGGCCACCGCCGGTCAGGGCGTTGCCGCCGGTGGCGACGGGACCGGCGAAGGCGGGCTGGACGGTGTTGCCGGCGAGGGTGCTCCCGTTGCCGGAGGTGGTGGACCACATCGGCGTGCCGTAGCGGTTCACGCGGGTGTCGCCCGCGTCGGCGGACGCCTGGTTCTCGGCGATCGCGTCGGCGGTGCCCGCGGCGGCGACACCGTTGCCACTGACCGCGACGATCGGGGCGAGCGGCGCGCCGAGGACGTTGCCGCCGCCGGAGCTGCGGTCACCGGTGGTGGTCAGCGAGCCGCCGGCGGCGGTGCTGTTGGACGCCGAGGCGTCGGTGTGCGAGTTGCCGCCCGCGGCGACCGCGTTGTCGGTCACCTGGACCGGCACGGCGCCCTGGACCGCGGCGATGTTGCCGGACAGCGAGCCGTCCTGGCCGGAGGTCTGGACGTCACCGCCCGCGACCGCCCGCTGCTCGGAGGAGCCGCGGGCCTCGGCGTTGGCCAGCGCGGCGATCGCGTTGCCGTCGACCTGCGGTGAGACCGCCGCAGCGCCTTGCGCCACGTTGCCGGCCAGGGTGCCGTACGAGCCGTCGGTCTTGGTGTCGCCGGTGCTCGAGACGGACCGGGTGCAGGTGTTGTCGCTGTAGGCGTCGCCGCCCGCCGCGATCGCGTTGCCGCACGCGCTGACCGGCACGACCACGTCGGCGTCGGCGGTGTTGCCGCGGGTGAGGTGCGACGTGTCCACCGAGTCCAGCCGGTGCTGCGCGCCGCGGACCAGGGGGTTGGCCGGTGCGGCGGCGCGGCCGGGGAGCAGGCCCGCGACGGTCGGCGTGGCGATCTCGCGGTGGATCGTCGGCAGGTCGCGGTTGCCCGCCGGGGTGCCCAGGTTGTTGTGGTCGACGTCGACCGGGATGCGCACCTTCGCGTCGAGCGGGTTCGGCGGTGCGTCGGGGTTGACGTTGTCCTGGGCTGAAGCGATGCCCGTACCGAGCATCAGCAAACCACCAGTGACAAGTGCGGTCTGGAGACCGCGCTTGGCCCAGGTTTGCATGAGTTCTCCTTCTTTCGGTGTCCCTTGCGGGAGGTGAGGGGTGGTCGGACGCGGAAACCGCGTCACAGACGGACGACCACCCTGATCGGGGGGCGTGGAAGGCGCGGCACGTCGACCGGGAAGGCAGCGCAGACGAACAGCGCGCCGGTCGATCACCGGGTCAGCTCGTGGACGAGCTGCCGCGGACCGCGCGCTGTGGTCAGTCGGGCGTGGTGCCGGGCTGCTTGCCCGGTGCCACGACGTTCCGCTCGGTGGCGGGGAACAGAGCCCTGGCCACCGCGGCGTCGAAACGGTCGGTCGAGACGGCCGAGAACGGGCCGTTGCCGCCGCCGGAGGAACCGGAAGCGTCGCCACCGCAGGAGCAGTGGACCGGCGCGCCGAGCGGCGCGAACGGCATCAACGGCATTCCGGAGGGGCCGCCGGGCAGCGACGAACCGGTGTCGGCCGGCAGCGCGGTGTTCGCCTGCCGGGTCAGGTCCAGCCACATCGGGCCGGCCTTGCGGGACACCCCTTGCACCACCGGGGTACCGGCGGGAACCGGCGCGGCGGTGGCGGCCGGGGTGGCCTCGGTGACGCGCTGCGCCGAGTCGCCGCCGGCCACCGCTTCGGTGGTCGACTGCTCGGACGTGCGCGTCTGGAACCAGCCGCCGAAGTTCTCGACGGCGTCGCGGAGGTCTCCGGTGACGCGGCCGATGTCAGGCGGGCCGGATTCGCGCACCCGTGGGGTGCGGATCGTGGTGTCGAGCTCTCGCACGGCTTCGCCGACGGGGACCGGCACGACCTGGTCCAGCGTGACCGGGGTTCGGCCGACCGGCGTCCGGGTGGCCTCGTCGAGCGTGGCCTCGAACGGGTTGTGCCGCGCCACCGTGACATCGGTGAGCGAGGTGGTGCCGGTGACCTGGTCGACCGGTTCCTGCGCCGACGCCGGAGCCGCGGCCAGCGCCCAGGCGGCGGCGGAGCCGGCCAGCGTGCCGCCGACGACCAGCAGGGCGCGGGAGAGCAGCCGCCGAACGCGGCTCGCCCCCGATCCCTCTCGCTGGTCGACGTGCGACATCGCTGCTACCTCCGCCTGGAAGCCCTGGGTTTCGCCGGCGACGTGATCCGGTGATCAAGCCGACGACGAGAGCGTGCCAGTAGGTGCGTCGCCGGCGCACTCGATCGCCGCCCTGTTCGCCGTATCGTGTGACGAACACTCCGTGTTGTCGACCGTCACGGCGTGTGATCAGACGCGCTTGAGCACCCGTGCCGCGCCGGCGGCGGCCGTGGACGCCAGGATCCAGCCCACCGCGATCAGCGTGCTGGAGATCCACTGCGAGGCGCCGCTGAACCGCCACTTGCCGTCCTGGCCGAGGTCCACGATCGGGATCAGCAGGTCCATCGACAGCAGCCACGCGTTCCACGACGGCGACTCGTCCTCGTTCAGCTTCGGCATCTCGTGGCCGAGGAACCACCCCGAGCCGGCCAGCCAGAACGCGGCCAGCCAGGCGATCGCGAGCCACGGCCGGTAGCCGTAGCCGACCGTCCAGCGCTGGAGGAAGCCCCACACCCGGCCCGCGACACCGAGTTCCGAGTAGCGCCGGTGCTGCTTCTCCAGCTGCACGGCCTGCGCCAGCTCCTCCTCGCCGCCGTCCCGGTACACCGCCGCCAGCTGCTCGTACGGTCCCGGCGCGAAGTCCGGCTGCACCTCGCGCAGCCACCGCAGCCGGGTGCGCACGCCGACGTGCGGCGTGGACGAGATCGAGCTGAACGTGAAGTCCTCCACGTCCACACCGCCCGTCGCGGCCCACAGGCCCGGCCCGTCCAGCACCGTCGTCGCGCGCACCCTGGTCAGCACGACCCGGCCGACCGGGGTGCGGTCCTCGGACAGCCGCAGCACGAGCTGGCTCACCGTGAGCCCGTAGGCGTTCAGCGCGATGTCGCTGCCCGGACCGCCCAGCCGGGCACCGGCGAACGTGGCCATCTTGCCGACCTCGGCCAGCCTGGTCCGCACGCCGCCGACGGCGGTGAAGCCGTGGCTGCACAGGAAGTCCTTGCCGATGGTGGCGACGCGGGCGTCCAGCGACGGTTTCACGGTGCCGTCCGGGCGGCGGCGCGGTGCGAGCAGGGACGCGCCGGAGCAGTCGAGGGTGGAGCCGATCTCGGCGTTCTGGAGGCGCAGTGAGCCGCGGGCGCGCAGGTCGCGGAGGAACAGGGTGCCGCCGACCCGGAGGCGGTCGGCGAACAGGACGTCGATGCCGGGGCCGTGCAGCTGGACGCCGGAGAGCGACGCGCTGCCCCGCACGTGCGCGTCCACCAGGCGCACCTGCCCGTACGCGCACAGGGCGGAGTCGCGTTCGCCGTCGCCCTTGAAGCCGCCGTCGACCGCGCCGCGCGCTTCGAGGTCGCCCCGCACCCGGATGCCGTCGGCGTGCAGGGCCACCGGGATGCGCTGGTCGCCGGTGTGATCGGTCTGCTCCCGCACCACGTCCTTCCGGCCGATCACCGCGCCGGACAGCCGCAGGTAGCCGCCGATGTCGGCGTTGGGCAGGCGGACCGTGCCGGACGAGGTGAAGCCGTCGTCCAGTTCCACGTTGCCGTCGACCCGGAGGCGGTCGGCGACGAGCGCGGCGGCCTCGTCGGCCGTGCCGCGCGGGATCACCAGGACCGGGCGGTCGACCACGCTGGCGTGCAGGCGGGCGCCGGAGAACACGACGCTGCCACCGACGCGCGCGCCGTCGAGCAGGATGCGGCCCTCGGCGGTGAACCGGCCGCCCTCGGCGTCGCAGAACAGGTTGCCCGCGATGGTGGCGCCGGTGGCGTCGAGGGCGTTCTGGCCGGCGTTGAGCAGGCGCGCGCCGCCGAGGTGCACGTTCCCGCCGACGTTCGCGCCGCGCAACCGCACCTCACCGCCCGCGCGCAGCGCGATGGCCTGGAGGGAGCCGGACAGCCGGATGCGGGCGGCGAGCAGGGCGTGGTCGCCGCCCTTGCTCCGCAGCACGGCGCCGGCCAGCCGGAACGTGCCGTCGACCGTGGCGTCGGTCAGGTCGACCACGCCGTCGCTGGTGAAACCGGCCTCCAGCACCAGGTCGCTGGCGACGCGCAGGTTCCGACCCCACAGGCCGGGCACCTTGCAGCCGCGCATCCGCAGGCCGATCAGGCGTGCCATCCGGAGGTCCGGTGGCCGTTCGAAGGTGCAGTCGAGGAAGTCGATCACGTGCTCGACCCGAGCACCCTCGACCGCGAACAGGCCGACGACGTTCGCGCCGACCAGGCGGAGGGCGGCGTTCCGGGGGCCGTCGGCGAGGAGGGACGACAGGAGTTCGCCCCGGACGGTGCGCTCGCGCTTGGGTGCCTTCGGGTCGAACCGCAGCGGGCGTCCGGCGGCGAACGCGGCGCGCACGGCGTCTTCGACGCTCCGAGGGGTGGCGGCGGCTCGTCTGGTGGTGGCGGACGGGGCGGTGGCGGCGGACGGGGCGGTGGCGGCGGCGATCCGGGCGGGTTCGACCGCAACGGGGGTGTCTGCGGGCTTGGCGATGTCTGCGGGCTCGGCGGCTGCGGCGGGCTCGGCGTCGACGGTCGCGGCGGTGTTGGCGGGGTCGTCGGCGGTCACGGTGCGATCCGATCACTCGTGGCGTGGGTCGCGCCAGGGTTTGCCGGAAGCCGAAACGTGTGGTTCGACATGCCCCGACGCGACACCCGCCATGTCCGACCAGCACACTCTCGCGGTCGGTGCGGGCTACCGTGATCGGCGTGACGGGGACGGAAGCGGAGATCGGCAAGAGGGTGCCGCGACTGCTGCGGGTGTCAGCGGCGTTGAGCTGGCGGTTCGTGGCGGTGGTCGCCGCCCTCTACGTGGTGTTCCAGGTGGTCGGGTTCCTGGCCACGATCGTCATCCCGACCGGGGTGGCGCTGTTGCTGGCGGCGTTGCTGTCGCCGGCGGTCTCGCAGCTGACCCGGTCCGGCATGCCGCGCGGGCTGGCCACGGGCGTGGTGCTGGTCGGCGGCATCGCGGTCGTCGGCGGTGTGCTCACGTTCGTCATCACCGAGTTCTCCAAGGGCCTGCCGCAGCTGCAGGAGCAGGTCAGCGCGAGCCTCGACACGATCCGCGGCTGGCTCAAGGACGGCCCGCTGCACCTGAGCGACCTCCAGCTCCAGCAGTACCTCGACAAGGTCGTCGAGACGGTCAAGGAGAACCAGTCCGAGATCACGTCCGGCGCGCTCACCACGGCCGCCACCGTCGGCGAGCTGCTGACCGGGTTCATCCTCGCGCTCTTCACGCTCATCTTCTTCCTGCACGACGGCGACGGGATCTGGAAGTTCATGATCCGGATCGTGCCGCGCGACGTGCGCGAGCGGGCCGACGTGGCGGGGCGGCGCGGGTTCTCCTCGCTCGTGTCGTACGTGCGCGCAACGGCGCTGGTCGCGGTGGTGGACGCGGTCGGCGTGGGCATCGGCCTGTGGATCGTGGACGTCCCGCTGGTGGTGCCGCTGTCGGCGCTGGTCTTCCTCGGCGCGTTCATCCCGATCGTGGGCGCGGTGATCACCGGCGCGGTGGCGGTGCTGGTGGCGCTGGTGGCCAACGGGCCACTGGAGGCGTTGATCATCCTGGCGGTGCTCATCGGGGTGATGCAGCTGGAGAGCCACGTGCTGCAACCGCTGCTGCTGGGACGCGCGGTGAAGCTGCACCCGTTGGCGGTGGTGCTGGCGATCACCGCCGGCTTGGTCGTCAGCGGCATCGCGGGCGCGTTGCTGTCCGTGCCGCTGCTGGCGGTGCTGAACTCGGGGATCAGGTCGTTGCTGTCGGAGTCGGACCGGGCCGTCGAGCCGCGCCAGGTCGACGTCCTCGAACCGCAGGAGAGCGGTCCCGTGGACACCGGCGGTGAACGGGTCGAGGACGTCGACGACCGGGAGGAACCCGACTCGGACCACAGCGGGAAGCAGTAGGTCAGGCCATCTCGACCAGGTTGCGGCCGTAGCCCTTGGCGGCGAGCAGCGCGGCGTCGGCCGCGACCAGCAGGTCCGGCAGCTCGTAGCCGAACCGCTGGGTGGTGGCCACGCCGATGCTCACCGTCAGCCCCGTGAGCAGGTGTTCCCTGCCGTCCGTGCCGACCGTGGGCACGGCCAGGTCGGCCACGGCGTGCCGCACGCGTTGCGCCACGGAACGCGCGATGGCCGGTTCCGCGTCGGGCAGCAGCACGACGAACTCCTCACCGCCGAACCGCCCGACCAGGTCGCCGCTGCGGACGGTGTTGGTGAGCAGCAGCGCCACCGCGCTCAGCGCCGAGTCGCCCGCGAGGTGGCCGACCTCGTCGTTCACCCGCTTGAAGTGGTCGAGGTCGAGCAGCATCACGGCCATCGGCCGGCTGCGGGTCCGCGCCTTCGACAGCTCGTACCGCGCGCGGCCGTCCCAGTGCACGGCGTTGGCCAGGCCGGTCTTCGCGTCGCGCTGCGCGGAACGCCGCCAGTGCGGCAGCTGCGCGGCGCGTTCCAGCAGGGCCAGCGGCGGCCCGGCCATCAGCGCGTGGACCGCGGTGGTGGCGGAGGAGAAGCCCATCAGGCCGCCGATGCTCACCGCGACGATGCCCAGCACGACGTCGATCGGCTCGCCGACGACCTCCTCGCCGGGCGCGCTCGGGTTGCGCAGCTTCAGGCCGAGCGCGATCACGCCCGCCCGGACCACCAGCAGCACCGTCGCGCCGAGCACCATGACCGCCAGGTCCGTGCTCGGCTGGGCCCAGCCGATGACGTAGCGGGTGCTGAACACGGCCAGCGCGGTCGCGGAGAGGGTGAACACCCAGCGGTGCGACTCGGGGCGTTGCGCCAGCACGCCGTGCAGCGCGGGGCCGAAGAGCAGCAGCACGAGCAGGTTGCTCGGCAACGCCACCAGGCCCGCGGTCAGGTAGCAGAGGTGCGCGGCCCACGGGTTCCGCTCGGGCTCGCCCACCCGGTGGCTGTAGATCGAACTGCCGATGATCACGGCGCCGGCGGTGCCCGCGACGGCCGCGAACCGGCCGATCTCAGCCGGTGTCGGCTGGGGTGACGACACGATCGCGAAGACGACGACGGCCAGTGCGCCGAGGTCGACGAGCAGCCAGTAGACCAGCGCGGACCGCTTGAGCGTCCACAGTGGCCAGCGGCGCACGCTGAGCCCTCCCTCGCCAGCAGCAGCCTGCGAGCGTCCCCTCCCCCGAGGTCACGCTCCGTGACCTCCGTCAGCCTTCCACAGATGTCGATGTCGGAACAGACGGCCACCTGGGGGTTAGCCACGCCACTCGGACACGGCAAGATTGGGTGCGAAGGGAGCACACTGTGCACACAAAGCCAACCGATCAGGCTCCATCGGTGATGGAGGACCCGGTCGCGCACCTCTGGCGGGGAACGGTTGCTCTACGCATAGTGACGTTCCTGTTCGCCCTGGGGAACGTCCTGGTCCAGCGCGACGACTACGAGCGCGAGTGGCTCGCGTGGTCGGCGGTCGGGGCGATGGTCCTGTGGTCGGCGTTCACCGTCCACGCCTACAGCCGGGAGAGCGGGCGGCGGCCGTGGGTCGTGGTCGCGGACCTGCTGGTGGCGTGCGGGCTGATGTCCCTGTCGCCGTTGATCATGACGGACTCCCAGTTCCTCTTCAACGTCCCGCTGATCACCACCATCTGGGCGGCCGGGCCGCCGGTGGCGGCGGGTGCGCTCGGCGGGCAGGTCGCGGGCGCGCTGTCCGGGTTCGCGGTGGGGTTGAGCACGTACCTCAACCGCGCCGGGCTCACCGTCGACCTGGTGCGGGACGTGGTGCTGCTGACCGCCGCGGGTTTCGTGGTCGGCATGGCGTCGACCACGGCGCGTCGTTCGGCGGTGCGGTTGGCGCAGGCGTTGCGGACCGAGGCGGCGACGGCGGAGCGGGAACGGCTGGCCCGGTCCATTCACGACGGTGTGCTGCAGGTGCTGGCGCGGGTGCGCAAGCGCGGTAGCGAGCTCGGCGGTGAGGCGGCGGAACTCGCCGAGCTGGCCGGTGAGCAGGAGGTGGCGCTGCGGTCGCTGGTGGCCGCCGCGCCGACCGAGTCCACTGTGGACGGCGACGCGGACCTGCGGCCGGCGCTGCAACTGCTCGCCACCCCCCGGGTCCAGGTGTCCACGCCGGCCACGCAGGTGATGCTGCCGGCCGCGACGGCGTTCGAGCTGACCGCCGTCGTGCGGGAGGCTTTGTCCAACGTGGACAAGCACGCGGGAGCGGACGCGCGGGCGTGGGTGCTGCTCGAAGACCTCGGCGAAGAGGTCGTGCTGAGCATCCGCGACGACGGCCCCGGCATCCCCGACGGTCGGCTCGCGTCCGCCGAGGCGGAAGGGCGAATGGGTGTCGCCCAGTCCATCCGGGGCCGGGTGGAGGCGCTTCGTGGGACCCTGGAGCTGCAAACGGGGCCGGGGGAGGGCACCGAGTGGGAGGTGCGGGTCTACCGATGAGCGTTTCCGTGATGGTGGTGGACGACCACCCACTGTGGCGTGACGGTGTCGCGCGCGACTTGGCCGAACGCGGCTTCGAGGTCGTCGCGACGGCCGGTGACGCCGCGTCGGCGGTGCGGATCGCCCGCGCGGTGCGGCCGGACGTGGTGCTGATGGACCTGAACCTCGGTGAGACCACGGGGGTCGAGGCGACCACGATGATCACCGGCGCGCTGGAGGGCACCAGGGTGCTGGTGCTGTCGGCCAGCGGTGAGCACAGCGACGTGCTGGAGGCGGTGAAGGCGGGCGCGTCCGGCTACCTGGTGAAGTCGGCGTCGGCCGAGGAGCTGGTGGAGGCGGTGAACCGGACGGCGGCCGGTGACGCGGTGTTCACCGCCGGCCTGGCCGGGCTGGTGCTCGGCGAGTACCGGCGGATGGCCGCCACGCCGGACGAGGACAAGCCGCAGCTCACCGAGCGGGAGACCGAGGTGCTGCGGCTGGTGGCGAAGGGGCTGACGGCGCGGCAGATCGCGAACCGGCTGGTCATCTCGCACCGGACGGTGGAGAACCACGTGCAGTCCACCCTGCGCAAGCTTCAACTGCACAACCGCGTCGAGCTGGCGCGGTACGCGATCGAGCACGGACTGGACGTCGAGCCGGAGGGCTGAGCCATGACCGAACCCGCGATGACCGATCCGAAGGACTACCGGGTGTCCGACGGCGAGCGCGAGCACGTCGTCGAGATCCTGCAGAAGGCGATCGGCCGGGGGCTGATCACGTTGGACGAGTTCACCGAGCGCACCGACACGGCGCTGGCGGCGCGGACGCGGGGGCAGCTGAACTCGGTGCTGCTGGACCTGCCGGGCGTGGTGAACCACGAGCAGGTGATGCCCGTGCCGCAGGACCGGCAGGAGCTGAAGGCCACCATGTCCACCGTCAACCGCAAGGGTGCGTGGGCGGTGCCGCGGCAGCTCGTCGTGCGCAGCCGGATGGGGACGACGGACCTGGACTTCCGCGAAGCCTCCATCCCGCACTCGGTGGTGGACATCGAGCTGGACGTGACGGCCGGGTCGGTGAAGCTGGTGCTGCCGGAGGGCGCGACGGTGGACGCGGACGGCGTCGAGCTGGCCGCGAGCACCCTGAAGGACAAGGTGGGCACGGGCTCGAACGGCCGGCCGCACTTCGTGGTGCACGGTCACGTGCGCGCGGGCAACGTGGAGATCAAGAAGAAGAAGGCCCGCTGGCTCCGGAGCGCGTGACCTCGCACGATCGGGTGGTTGATCACCACCGCAGTCGCGCCGTCCGGACGAAGTACGTACATTGGCGGCGTGTCGCACAAAGATGCCCGTCTAGAGCTTCGACTCGATCCCGTCACCAAAGCGCAACTCGAAGAGGCAGCCGAGTTGACCCGACAATCCACCAGCGCCTTCGTCCTCGGAGCCGCGATCGCCGCTGCGGAGAAGGTGCTCGGGCACACCAACGTGACGATGATGCCTGCCGAGCAGTTCGACGAGCTCATGGCCACCTTGGACATCCCGGACGACGCTCCCGCACTCGCCGAACTGGCCACCAGGTCGCGCAGGTTCACGCGCAAGTGATCGACTGGAACTCGACGGCACTGACGCCGGAACACGATCCGACCGAGTTCGGCTGCGGTGTGCCGGTGCTCGACCACTGGCTCAAGACCCATGCCATCGACGCGGACCGACGAGGTACAGCACGCACACATGTGTGGACCCCGCTCGGCAACAACCGGGTCGTGGCCTACTACTCACTCACCCCGTATTTGGCGGCGAGGAGAGGGCTGACAAGCGCGCTCGCGGGTGGCGTCAACGCCTCGGTGCCCGGATACCTGCTGGCCAAACTCGCTCTCGACAAAACCCTGCACGGCAGGGGGCATGGCGCGGAGCTCCTTTACGACGCGCTGAGCCGGGTCGCGCAGGTCGCCGATCTCGCGTCCGGACGACTGCTCGTCGTGGACGCGATCGACGAGAGCGCCGCAGCGTTCTACCGGAAGTACCAGTTCACACCCGTAGCCGACACCCCCCACCGGCTGGTGATCAAGATCGCGACGATTCGACGGGCATTCGGCTGACAGGGGGCTGCCCGATCACCTGCGCCAGGCCGAAACCGTCCTCGACCGGGCCGCACAACATCGAGGCCGACGCCGTCGACCTGGGCGTTGCGGCGATCTTCGACCCGTTCTGCGACACCGTGCACACCGCCCTGCCGTTCCTCGTGACCACCGCTTTCCCGCCGTGCGAGGTGACCGCGGTCCGGCGAGGATCGTGACGTGCACTGCCTCGTCACCGGCGCGACCGGCTACCTCGGCGGACGGCTCGTGCCCCGGCTGGTCGCGGCGGGCCACCGGGTCAGGTGCCTGGTCCGCGACCCGCGCAAGCTGCGGGACGTGCCGTGGGCGGGGCAGGTGGAGGTCGTGCGCGGCGACGTGCTCGACCCGGCGTCCCTGGACGCGGCGATGCGCGACGTCGACGTCGTGCACTACCTAGTGCACTCGTTGAGCGATCCGAACTTCGCCGACGCGGACCGGCGTGCTGCGGAGAACACAGCACGCGCTGCGGCGGACGCGGGGGTGCAGCGGATCGTCTACCTGGGCGGGCTGCACCCGCCGGGGGTGGCGTTGTCGCCCCACCTCGCCTCGCGCAAAGAGGTCGGGGACGTGTTCCTGCGCAGCCCGGTGCCCTCCGTGGTGCTGCAAGCGGCCGTGGTCATCGGGTCTGGTTCGGCGAGCTTCGAGATGCTGCGCTACCTCGCCGAACGGCTGCCGGTCATGATCACGCCGCGCTGGGTGCGCAACCGGGTCCAGCCGATCGCGGTGCGGGACGTGCTGCGGTACCTGGTCGAGGCGGTGGGGCTGCCGGCCGAGGTGAACCGGACGTTCGACATCGGCGGCCCGGACGTGCTGACCTACCTGGACATGATGCTCCGGTACGCCGAGGTGGCCGGCCTGCGCCGGCGGCGCGTCCTGCCCGTGCCGGTGCTCACGCCGCGCCTGTCCGCCCACTGGGTCAACCTGGTCACGCCCGTGCCGCGCTCGATCGCCGCGCCGTTGATCGAGTCGCTGGTGCACGAGGTGGTGTGCCGGGAGCACGACATCGAGACGTTCCTGCCGGGCGGGAACACCGGCTACGACCAGGCGGTGGCCTCCGCGCTGACGAAGGTCCGCGACGCGGACGTGGAGACCCGCTGGTCGGGCGCGTCGGTGCCGGGCGCGCCCGCCGACCCGCTGCCGACGGACCCCGAGTGGTCCGGCGGCTCCTCGTACGTCGACGTGCGGGAACGGCGGACCGCCGCCTCACCGGAACGGCTGTGGCAGGTCGTGGAGGGCATCGGCGGCGAGCACGGCTGGTACTCGTTCCCGCTGGCCTGGGCGGTGCGCGGGTGGCTGGACCGGTTGGTCGGCGGGGTCGGTCTGCGGCGCGGGCGGCGTGATCCCCGGCGCCTGCACGTGGGCGAGGCGCTGGACTTCTGGCGGGTGGAGGAGCTCGACCGCGGGCGGCTGCTGCGGTTGCGCGCGGAGATGCGGGTGCCGGGGTCGGCCTGGCTGGAGCTGCGGGTCACGGCGGCGGACGGCGGCGGGTCGACCTACCGGCAGCGGGCGGTGTTCGTGCCGCGCGGGCTGGCCGGGCACGTGTACTGGTGGCTGGTGTGGCCGTTCCACGGTGTGGTGTTCGGCGGCATGGCCCGCAACATCGCCAGTGAAGCTGCGCTTACGAGTGAATTCAGAAAGTCCTGATGGACTGCACAAGCGTGCGCGGGCACACTCGCCGGCATGAAGGCACTGGTCAAGGCGACCGCCGGGCCGGGACTGTCCTTGACCGACGTCCCGGACCCCACCCCCGGCCCGGGTGACGTCGTGGTGCGGGTGCTGCGCGCCGGCATCTGCGGCACCGACCTGCACATCGACTCGTGGGACGACTGGGCCGCGCACAACATCAAGGCGCCGCTCGTGCTCGGGCACGAGTTCGTCGGCGAGGTGGTGGAGACCGGCGCCTCGGTGACCGGGGTGAAGGTCGGGGACCTCGTCAGCGGCGAGGGGCACCTGGTCTGCGGCACGTGCCGGAACTGCAAGGCCGGCCGCCGCCACCTGTGCGCCAACACGCGCGGCCTCGGCGTGCACAGCGACGGCGCGTTCGCGCAGTACGTGGTGCTGCCCGAGCAGAACGCCTGGGTGCACCGCACCGCCGTCGACCTCGACGTGGCGGCGATCTTCGACCCGTTCGGCAACGCCGTGCACACCGCGCTGTCGTTCCCGGTCATCGGCGAGGACGTGCTGATCACCGGCGCCGGCCCGATCGGGATCATGGCGGCGGCCGTGGCCAAGCACGCCGGCGCGCGCAACGTCGTGATCACCGACATCAGCGAGCACCGGCTCGACCTGGCCCGGAAGGTCGGCGTCGACCTCGCGCTGAACGTCGCCGAGCGCACCATCGCCGAAGCGCAGACCGAACTCGGCCTGTCCGAGGGCTTCGACGTCGGCATGGAGATGTCCGGCAAGCCCGTCGCCCTGCGGGACATGATCGCCAACATGACGCACGGCGGCCGGATCGCGATGCTGGGCCTGCCCGCCGAGGAGTTCGCGGTCGACTGGAGCAGCGTCGTGCTGAAGATGCTCCAGATCAAGGGCATCTACGGCCGGGAGATGTTCGAGACCTGGTACTCGATGTCGGTCCTGCTGCAACGCGGCCTCGACCTGACCCCGGTGATCACGCACCGGTTCGACTTCACGGCGTTCGAAGAGGCGTTCGCGACGGCTCGCGAGGGCAAGTGCGGCAAGGTCATCCTCGACTGGACGGGAGCTCACTGATGTACGGCGCGATGCGCGAGGACCTGCGGACCGGCCTGGACGAGATCCGGGCGGCCGGGCTCTACAAGGCGGAACGGGTGATCGGCACGCCGCAGAACGCCGCCGTCCGCGTCGGCTCCGGCGCCGAGGTGCTGAACTTCTGCGCCAACAACTACCTGGGCCTGGCCGACCACCCGCGCCTGGTGGAGGCCGCGCACGAGGCGTTGGACCGGTGGGGCTTCGGCATGGCGTCGGTGCGGTTCATCTGCGGCACGCAGGAGCCGCACAAGG
Source organism: Saccharothrix sp. NRRL B-16314 (assembly GCF_000716595.1). Taxonomy (GTDB): domain Bacteria; phylum Actinomycetota; class Actinomycetes; order Mycobacteriales; family Pseudonocardiaceae; genus Actinosynnema. The sequence goes on along the minus strand of NZ_JNXC01000001.1, from coordinate 279,108 downwards.
AGCTGGAGCTGCGGCTCTCCGAATTCCTCGGCACCGAGGACACCATCCTCTACAGCTCCTGCTTCGACGCCAACGGCGGCCTGTTCGAGACCCTGCTCGGCGCCGACGACGCGATCATCTCCGACGAGCTGAACCACGCGTCGATCATCGACGGCGTGCGGCTGGCGAAGGCCCGGCGGTACCGGTACAAGAACCGGGACATGGACGACCTGGAGCGGCAGCTCAAGGACTCCGCCGACGCCCGGTACCGGCTGATCGCCACCGACGGCGTGTTCTCGATGGACGGCTACCTGGCCCCGCTGGACGAGATCTGCGACCTGGCCGACCGGTACGACGCGCTGGTGATGGTGGACGACTCGCACGCCGTCGGCTTCACCGGCCCGAACGGCCGCGGCACGCCGGAGCTGTTCGGCGTCCAGGACCGGGTGGACATCGTCACCGGCACGCTCGGCAAGGCGCTCGGCGGCGCCAGCGGCGGGTACACGTCCGGGCGGGCGGAGATCGTGGAGATGCTGCGGCAGCGGTCACGGCCGTACCTGTTCTCCAACTCGCTGGCGCCGTCGATCACGGCCGCCGCGATCACCGCGCTCGACCTGCTCAGCTCGTCCGGTGAGCTGCTGACCCGGCTGCGCGAGAACACCGCCCTGTTCCGGTCGCGGATGACCGAAGAGGGCTTCGACCTGCTGCCGGGGGAGCACCCGATCATCCCGGTGATGATCGGTGACGCGGCGAAGGCGTCCCGGATGGCCGACCTGCTGCTGGAGCGGGGCATCTACGTGATCGGCTTCTCGTACCCGGTCGTGCCGCACGGCAAGGCGAGGATCCGGACGCAGATGTCGGCCGCGCACACGACCGACGACGTGAACCGGGCGGTGGACGCGTTCGTGGCCGCACGAGCCCACATGTGAGCTAGCGCCTGCCCCAGATGCCGAGGAACACGAGCAGGATCGCGGGCACGATGATCGCGCCGATGACCACCGCGCCGCTCACCGCGAACCCGCCCGCCCGGATGCTGGGCCAGACGATCCCGAACACGACCAGGACCAGCAGGCCGAGGCCCGTGATGACCAATTCCGGGGTGCGGTTCCGACGCATGCCCCTTGGTACCGCACCCGGCGCGCTACCGCTTGACGGCCTCGATCAAAATCCGCTGGGAGTGCGCCACGAACGGGCCGTGGCGCTCGATGAAGTCGTGCAGCCGGGCCAGGCGGTCGCGGTAGGCGTCCGCGGTGAAGCCGGGGACGATCCAGATGACCTTGCGCAGGAAGTGGACCACCGCCGCGATGTCGTGGAACTCCATCCGGAGGGCTTCCTGGCGCACGTCGACGACCTCCAGCCCGGCCTCCTCCGCCTGGGCCACGAGCACCAGCGGGCTCCGGCCGGGGTCCACCGGCTGCGGGCCCATCATGAGGTCGGTCAGCTCCCGCACCGAGCCCGCGCCGACCTGCTGGGACAGGTGGGCGCCGCCCGGCCGCAGCACCCGGCGCACCTCGTCCCAGCGGGTCAGCACCGGGTGCCTGGCGACCACCAGGTCGAAGTGGTCGGACGGGAACGGCAGGTCCGCCGCGTCGTCGACCTCGCGCACGTCGGCGTCGAACTTCGCCAGCGCGCGCCGGGCGATGTCGAGGTTCGGCGGCCAGGACTCGGTCGCCGCCAGGACCGGTGGCGCCACCGGGATCGCGGCCAGCACCTCGCCGCCGCCGGTCTGGAGGTCGAGCGCCGCCCCGGCCTTCGCCATCCGGTCGGCGAGCAGGCGCGCGTAACCCCACGACGGTCGCTGCTCCGTCGCGCGACCCGTGAACCAGGAGAAGTCCCAGCCCTCGGTCGGCACTGCTTCGCCCTCGGCGACGAGGTCCTCGAACGTCGGCATGGCACGAGGGTGGCAGGTGGCGGTTTCCCCCGCACCGGCATTTCGCCGTGGGTGAGGATGTGCCGGTGATCGACCCACGACGGCTCCGGGTGCTGCGCGCGCTCGCCGACCACGGCACCGTGACCGCGGCGGCGCAGGCGTTGCACCTCACGCCGTCCGCGGTGTCGCAGCAGTTGGCGGCGTTGGAGTCCGAGGTGGGGCAGTCGCTGCTGCGGCGGCGTGGGCGGCGGGTGTCGTTGACGGCGGCCGGTGAGCTGCTGGTCCGGCACGCCAACGCGGTGGCGGCGGAGCTGGAACGGGCCGAGGCGACGTTGGCCGCGTTCACGTCGGGCAGCACCGGGCCGGTGGAGGTGGGCAGCTTCGCGTCCGCGATCACGCAGGTGGTGGCGCCCGCGCTGGCGGCGTTGCGGGTGGCCGCGCCGGGCGTGACGCTGCGGGTGCGGGACGTGGAGGGGCACGCCAGCGTGCCGCTGCTGCTGGACGGCGAGATCGACCTGGCCATCACCGAGGAGTACCGGCTGCGGACGGACGACCGGCGGCTGACCCGGTTCCCCCTGTACACCGAGCCGTTCGACGTGGTCCTGCCGCCGGAGCACCGGTTGGAGGGGCAGCCGGACGTCGACCTGGCGGAGCTGGCCGACGACGACTGGGTGGTGACGCTGCCCGGCAACCCGGTGCGGGACGTCGTGCAGCAGGCCTGCGAGCACGCCGGCTTCGCGCCGCGGATCACGCACACGTCCGACGACTTCCGGGCCATCGGCGCGTTGGTGCGCGCCGGTGCCGGCGTTGCCTTGGTACCGCGCAACGCGGTGCGAGGCGTGCCCGTCTGCGGCACGGCCCCGCTGCGGCGGGTGGTCGCGGCGGTGCGGCGGGGCAGCGAGGAGCACCCGTTGATCAGGCTGGTGCGCGACGCGCTGCTGGACGCCGTGCGCTAGTGCGCGGGGCGGTCACCGTGCGTCCGGATCAGCCTGACCGCCGAGCGGGCGAAGGAGCTGCGATGAACTGGACTCGATCCCTAGTGGGGGGCGCGGGCGGCGAGCTTCGCTGAGGCCGGGTCGGCGGCGGCGAGGGCGCCGGCGGCGGCCAGCTGGCACAGGTCGAAGCTGGTGGACGCGAGCTTCGCGCCGACGCCCGCCAGCGCGGTGTGGTTCATCGACAGGCTGGTGACGCCCAGCCCGGTCAGCACGCACGCCAGCAGCGGGTCGGCGGCGGCTTCACCGCACACGCCGACGGGCTTGCCCAGGGCCGTGCCGGCGTCGCCGACGAGCTTGATCAGCCGGAGCAGCGCGGGCTGCCACGGGTCGTTGAGGGCGGCCACCGCGCCGACCTGCCGGTCCGCCGCGAAGACGTACTGCGCCAGGTCGTTGGTGCCGATGGACGCGAAGTCGACCACGGCCAGGATCTCGCGGGCGACGAGCGCCGCCGCCGGGATCTCGATCATCACGCCCGCGCGCCGCAGACCCGCCGCACGCGCCCGTTCCACGAACCACGCGGCCTCGGCGGCGGTGGCGACCATCGGCGCCATCACGGACACCTCGGCCCCGGTCTCCGCGCCGGCCGACGCGATCGCTTCGAGCTGGCGTTCCAGCACGTCCGGGCGGTCGAAGGCGACCCGCAGGCCGCGCACGCCGAGCGCCGGGTTCGGCTCCGGCTCGGGGGACAGGAACGCCAGGGGCTTGTCCGCGCCGGCGTCCAGGGTCCGCACCACCACGGGCTTGCCCTCGAACGGCGCGAGCACCGCGACGTACGCCGCCCGCTGCGCGTCCACCGACGGCTCCGACGACGCCGACAGGAAGCAGAACTCGGTCCGGAACAGCCCGACGCCTTCCGCACCGCCAGCGGCGGCGGCCACCGCGTCCGCGGCCGAGCCGACGTTGCCGAGCACCTTCACCCGGTGCCCGTCGCGCAGCACGCCGACGCCGTTCCACGACGCGCGACCGGCCACGTGCGCCGCCCGCACCGTCCCGTCGGACACGTCCACCACACCGGTGTCACCGTCGACGGAGAGCGCCGACGCCTCCAGGTCCAGCACGCCCCGGCACGCGACCACGGCCGGGATGCCGAGCGAACGGGCCAGGATCGCGGTGTGCGAGGTGGGGCCGCCTTCCTCCGTGACCAGCGCCAACACCTTGGTCGGGTCGAGCCCGGCGGTGTCGGCCGGCGCGAGGTCGCGGGCCACCAGCACGGACGGCGACGTCAACGACGGCACACCGGGCGCGGCGACGCCGAGCAGTTCGGCCACCAGCCGGTCCCGCACGTCCCGCACGTCACGGGCGCGTTCGGCCATGTACCCGCCGGCCGCCTCCAGGGCCGAGATGAACCCGGCGGCGGCCTGGTGCACGGCCCGTGCGGCGGGCAACGACTCGGACGTCACCAGCTTCTCGGCCTGGGACAGCAGCGCCGGGTCGGCCGCCATCGCCGCGGTCGTCTCCAGCACGTCCTTGGCGTCACCGCTCGCGTTGGCCGCCCGCGCGTGCAACCGGGCCACCACCACGTCCGCGGCGGGCCTGATCCGCGCCGCCTCGGCCGCAGGGTCCGCCGGCGCGGGCACCGCGGGTGGCTCACCCAGCGGCTCGGCCACCCGGACCACCGGACCGGAAGCCCGACCGGAACTCACACCGACACCGCTCAGCCGCGCGCTCGACATGGTCTAGACCATACCCTCCCCGTCGACAGGACGTGAAGGTCAAGCCAACGCCACTCCGCGCGAACCCGCTACCCCATCCGCTGCTTCAGCCACCGCAACGCCGGCACTCCCTGCGCCGCCTGGAACGCCCGCGGCGTCCGGGCACGATGGCGGCGACCTCGGCACTCCGGTACATGGCCGGGCTGTGCGGGTTGGCGGACGTCCCGACTGCCTTCGCGAACACCCGCCGCCCGTCGGCCGGCTCCGGCCGTGACGCCGGCCTCGGCGAGAACCCGCCCGCGCAGTTCACCGCCCGGACGACCGCCGACCGATGCCGTCCACGATCGCGGCACGGACCTCTGCGGGCACCTGTGCCCAGGTCGACCGGTTGCCGCCGATGCCTTCCACACGATGGTCCGGCTCGCGCGGTCGCAGGTCACCTGGTTTTCCGGACCTGCTCCAGCGTCGGGTACGACGGCTGCGCGCCGGCGGACGTCACCGACAGGGCGGCCACGCGGGCGGCGAACCCGGCGGCGTCCGCCAACGACGAGCCGGACGACAGGCCGAACGCCAGCGCGCCCGCGAACGCGTCACCGGCACCGGTCGTGTCCACAACGGACACTTCCGGCGCGCCCACCTCCACCACACCGGACGACGTGACCACGGCCGCGCCGAGCGCGCCCAACGTGACCACGGCAGACCGCGGACCCAGCTCCAGCAGGCCTTCGTACGACGACGCCAGCGACGCGGCCTCGTGCTCGTTCACGATCAGCGGGTCCAGCAGGGCCAGCGTGTCGGCCGGCACCTCGACCACCGGCGACAGGTTCAGCACCGGCCGCACCCCACGCGAAGCCGCCACCCGCACGGCGTGCGACACCGTCGGCACCGGCACTTCGAGCGAGCACACCAGCACCGTCACGTCGTCCCAGGTCAGGGCGTCCACATCGGACGCGGTGACGTCCGAGTTCGCGCCGGGCGCGACGACGATCGAGTTCTCGCCGTCCGGCGTCACGGTGATGTAGGCGATGCCGGTCGGTCGGGACGACCGGCGCACGAAGTCCGTCCGGACGCCCGACGACGACAGCGAGGACAGCAGCAGGTCGCCGTACTGGTCCGCGCCGACCGCGCCGACGAACCCGACCGGGGCGCCGAGCCGGGCGGCGGCGACGGCGGTGTTGGCGCCCTTGCCGCCGGGCAGCACGACCGTGTCGCCGCCGAGCACCGTCTCACCGCCGGCGGGGCGGCGTGGCACGGACACGACGAGGTCGGCGTTGGCCGAACCGAGCACGAGAACCGTCACGGGGGAACTCTGCCAGGTCCCGGCGTGACCTGTTCGGTACCGGGTTGAGTAGTGGTACGGATTCCGGATACCCGCGCGAGCGGCAATTCTGGTCACATGACCGGGACTGGGCAGGAACCTCTGATAAGGCTGGCAGACGAACTCGGCCACCTGGGCCGCCGCTTGGAGGCGGTGGGGCAGGAGTTGCACCGGGTGAGCAGCGCCCAGTCGGTGGCCACCTTGCCGCACCCGGCCTCCACCAGCACCGCCACCATTAGCGCCGCAGCCACCAGCACCGCCGGTGAGCCAGGGCCGGCCAGGCTGGACGCCGATCGGCAAGACACCCCGGCGCAACCCACCCCGGCGCAGCCCGACGCCGCCGCACACGCCCATGCCGCAAGCCAAGCCGGCGCGGCACAGGCGGCAACCCGGCCCATCAGCCCGACCACGCACACCGCAGCCCTGGCCAACCCGACCGGGCACGCCCCGAGCCAGGCCGGCTCAACCGCACAGACCGCGAGCCAGACCGGCCCGACCGGACACGCGCAGAGCCAAGCCGCCGCCATCCCGGGCCACCCCGGCGCCACCGGCCAGCCCAACCCCACCGGGCACACCGCAGGCCAGCCCGGCACCACCGCACACACCGCAGGACAGCCCGGCACCACCGCACACACCGCAGGACAGCCCGGCACCGCCGGGCACACCGCAGGCCACCCCGGCGCCACCGGACATGCCACCGGCCAGACCGTCCCGACCGGGCACACCACAGGACAGCCCGGCACCACCGGATACCCGACCGGATACCCCACCGGCCAGGCCGGCCCGGCCGCCTACCCGCCGCCGCAGCCCAACCAGACCTGGGCCGCACCCTGGACACCGGCTCCTCCGCAGCCGCCCCGCCCCTCCCTCTTCGACCGCCTCGGCCAGGACGGCGCGGGCAGCAAGCTCCTCGCCTGGGTCGGCGGCGCGGTCACCCTGCTCGGTGTCGTCCTCCTCCTGGTCCTCGCCGTGCAACGCGGCTACCTCGGCCCGCTGCCCCGCGTCCTCGGCGGCGCGGCGCTCGGCGGTGTGCTGGTCGGCCTCGGCCTCTGGCTGCACCGCACCCCCGCCGGCCGCACCGGCGCGTTCGCCCTCGCCGCCACCGGCATCGCCGTCCTCTACCTGGACGTCATCGCGGCCACCTCGATCTACGAGTACCTGCCCGCGGGCGGTGGCCTGGTCGCCGGTCTGCTCATCGCGGGTGGTGGGCTGCTCCTCGCGCTGCGCTGGGATTCGGACCTGCTGGCCATCGGCGTCGTCGCCGCCTGTGCCGTGTGCGCCCCCGTCCTCACCCAGGGCTTCACACCACTGCTCGTCGCGTTCCTGCTTGTCCTGAAGATCGCGGCCAGTCCCGTCCACCTCAAGAAGGACTGGCCGTGGCTCGCCGTCACCGCCGGTGTCCCCCCGCTGCTCACCTCGGTCCTCGTCATCGGGCGCACCGACCAGTACACGCTCGCGGGCATCGCCCTGCTGGCCGCCGTGATCGGCGTGGCCGCCGCTGTCCTCACGATCAGGGCACGGCCGAACGACTTCACCGCCCTCGCCCTCGCCGTCGGCTCACCGATGCCCGCCCTGCTCACCACCGCCGTCCTGGACCGCTTCCTCGGCGCCGCGGTCGCCGGCGCGGTCGCGGTGATGATGATGGCCCTGTGGGCGGCCGGACGGCGCGCGTTGCCGGCGAAGTTCAGCGCGGCGGTCGGCGGTGTCGGTGTGTTCGCGTTGTTCCAGGCGACTTCACTCGCCTTGGACGGCAGCACGCGTGCCGCCGTGGTGCTGGCCGAAGCCTTGTTGTTGGCGTTCCTGGCCAAGGTCCTCTCGTCGCGCGGTCCGCTGCTCGGTTCCGCCGTGTTCGGCGCCATCGGGTTCCTGCTCACCGCTTCGCAAGCCGTGCCGCCGCGGTTGATCCTGGACGAACCGTGGCGCGTGGACAGTGCCGGTTTCCTCGTGTCCGGCATGCTGACCTCACTGGTCCTCGGTGTCCTGATGGTGGTGCTGCCGTGGGTGGCGACCAGCCTCAACGTCCTTGGCAGGCACCCGTTCCCGTGGGTCGTGGGCGGTGTCGTCCTGCTGTACGCGGCGGCCGGTGTCGTGTTGTGCGCGGCGCTGCTGGTGTCGCAGGACGTGACCGGGTTCCTCTTCGGTCACTCGATCGTGACGGTGTCGTGGACGGTCGCCGCGCTGGTCCTGCTGGTACGCGGCATCGACCGGAAATCCCTGCGGGTGGCCGGATTGGTGCTGGTCGGAGCAGCGGTGGCGAAGCTGCTCCTGTTCGACATGGCCGCGTTGGACGGCATCGCCCGCGTGCTCGCGTTCATCGGCGCCGGTCTCGTCCTCCTGACAGCGGGCACCCGTTACGCCAAGCTGGTGGCAACTCGACGAATTTCGGTTGATTCGTAGCTCTCGGGATCCAAAACGGCACGAATTACGTCAACCTGGTGGTAGTTCTAAGTCGTCGGGGTGCGACCACCGGTGCATCGCACCGGGAGGTGTCCGGCGTCGGTCGTTTCGCCCCCCGAGCGACCGGCGCCGGGCAGACAACCCCGCTGCCGCCCGTACCGCCGTCGCGGGCGGCAGCCGGCCGCGGTGCGGGTCACCCGGTCCGGCACACATGGCACCCGTCCGTAGGACGAGGGTAGAAGCCGATCACGCGACGGTGTTCCCATCCAGCCATGTGGGGACGACGACGCATCGCAGCCCTCGGCACCGCCGCCCTCCTGATCACCGCCGCGGTCGCCGCCGCCGGCCAGCCCCGACCACACCTGATCACCACCACCGGCAGCCCCGCGCCCAAGGCGTACGTCATCGCCCACAACGGCCGCATGCAGCTGCTCGACACGACCGACGGCAAAACCCTCGCCGGCGTGAGCACCGGGGCGTGGGCGACCGGCGCCGCGGTCGGACCGGACCGCCGCCGGGTGTACGTGGTCAACGGCTGGGCGGGGCTGATCACCGCGATCGACTCGGCGGAGGGCAAGGTCGTCGGGCGCATCGACGCCGGCGCGCGACTCGCCCAGGCGGTGCTGCGGCCGGACGGCGAACGCCTCTACGTCACCGGGAGCGGCGCGGTCGCCGTGGTCGACCCGGTGACGTTCCGCCTGATCGCGGTGATCCGGGTGGGCGGTCAGCCGCAGGGCATCGCGGTCACCCCGGACGGGCTGCGCCTGTACGTGGCCAACGCGCAGGACGGCACGGTGAGCGTGCTCGACACGAGGACCGCCAGCCCCAAGACCACGATCGACATCGGCGGCCTGCCGCAGAACGTCGCGATCAGCCCGGACGGCGACGCGGTCTACGTCAGCTCGCTCGACCTCACCGAGGGCACCGGCACGGTGTCCGCGATCGACCCGCGCACCGACGAGCTCCGCTGGTCGACGCCCGTCGGCAAGGGCGCGGGCAGCATCGCCGTCACCCCCGACGGGCGGCACGTCTACGTCGCGCTCGACCGCGGGGTCGCCGTGCTCGACACGGCGACCCACACCACCGAGACCCTGCCGTTCACCGCCAGGACGTTGGCCATCGCGCCCGCCGACCGCCGCGTGTTCCTGGCCACCGGCAACAGCATCACCGTGCTGGACAGCGCCGACAACGAGGTGCTGACGACGTTCCAGCTGAGCGGCCTGGACGGCGATGGCCGCGGCTTCGCAGCCGCGGCCATCGCGTTCGAACCACCCGAGTACGTGTCCTAGACCCCGGGCTAGACCCGTTGCGGCACCTTGGTGTGACCGCCTTCGCCACCGGCGTTCTCGTCCTCCACCGGCGCTTCCTCGTGGATCGCCATCCGCTCCTGGATCCGCCGCAGCGGTCCCGGAGCCCACCACACCGCGTCGCCGAGCACCTTCAGCACGGCGGGCACCAGCAGCATCCGGACCACGGTGGCGTCCAGCGCGAGCGCCAGGATCATGCCGACGCCGACGAACCGCATGAGCGTGATCTGCGAGAACGCGAACGCGCCGGTCACCACGATCAGCAGCAGCGCCGCCGCCGTGATCACCCGCCCGGTCTTGGCCAGGCCGGTGGTCACCGCCTCCTCGGTCGACGCGCCGCGACCGCGCGCCTCGACCATCCGGGACAGCAGGAACACCTCGTAGTCCGTGGACAACCCGAAGACCATGGCCGCCATCAGCACCACGATCCCGGACTCCAGCGGCGCGGGCGTGATGCCGAGCAGCGAAGTGCCGTGGCCCTCCTGGAACACCCACACCAGCACGCCGAACGTCGCGGCCAGGCTCAGCGTGCTCATCAGCACGGCCTTGATCGGCAGCAGCACCGAGCCGAACGCCAGGAACATCAGCACGAACGTCGCGCCGACCAGCAGCAGCACCATCCACGGCAGCTTCTCGCCGATCGCGTCGAGGCTGTCGGTCACCAGCGCCGTGCTGCCGCCGACGAGCACTTCGCTGCCCGGCGCGGGCAACGCGCGCACGTCCCGCAGCGCCTGCTTCGACTTGTCGCCGAACGCGTCCTGGTCCAGCCCGGCGTTGATCAGCCAGACGCCGTTGGCGGGCTCGGCGCTGATCTGCGCTTCGCCCACACCGGGCACCGCGCTCACGTCACCGACGAACTCCTGCACGTCGGCGGGCGACGGGTCGCCGGTGATCACGATCTTGAAGCCGGAGTTGGACAGCGCGGCGAAGTCGGAGTTGACGGTCTCGACGGCGACGCGCGCGGCGTGGCCCTCCGGCAGCACCTTCTCGGTGACCTCGCCGAACTTCACGCCCAGGAACGGAGTGCCGAGCGCGAGCAGCACCAGGACGATCGGCAGCGCGAACAGCACGGGGCGCTTCATCACGCGGCCGGCCAGCCGGCGCCAGCCCGCCTCCGACGGCGGCTTCTTCTTGCGCCACGGCATGGCGAACTTGTCCACGCGGTGGCCGAGGATGCCCAGCAGGGCGGGGAGCAGGGTCAGCGACACGATCGCCGCGATCGCCACCGCGGCCATGCCGCCGTAGCTGAGGGACTTCAGGAAGCCCTGCGGGAACAGCAGCAGCCCGGCGAGCGCGATGACCAGCAGCGTGGCCGAGAACATCACGGTGCGTCCCGCCGACATGACGGTGCGGCGCACCGCGTCCGGCGTGCTGCGACCCGCGGCCAGTTCCTCGCGGAACCGCCCCACCATGAACAACCCGTAGTCGATCGCCATGCCGAGGCCGAGCAGGCTGGCCACGTTCACCGCGAACGTGTTCACGTCGGACGCGTACGAGATGGCGTGCAGCACGCCGAGCGAGCCCATGATCGCCAGGCCGCCGACGAGCACCGGGAGCGACGCCGCGACCAGGCCGCCGAAGATGATGATCAGCAGCACCAGCACGATCGGCAGCGAGACCGTCTCGGCCTTGGCGAGGTCGGAGGCGGAGAGGTCGTTGATCGCCTTCTGGGTCGGCACGAGGCCGCCGACCTGCGTTTCCAACCCGTCGACCGGAAGTTGGCCGGAGATCCGCTCGTACTGCTCGATCTGCGCGTTCGGGGAACTCGACCGCAGCGTGATCACCGCGAGCGACTTGCCGCTGTCCGGTGACGGGAACAGCGGCTGCACCTTCAGCACGGCGTCGGTCGGCAGACCGGACAGCTGATCGGTGATCTTCTGGAGCTGCGTGGGTTCAACGGTGTTGTAGACCACGAGGACGTCGCCGCCCTGGCGGCCGAACGCGTCCTGGGCGACCTGGTTGGCGCGCGCGGCCTCGCTGTCAGGGGCTTCGTAGCCGCCCTGGCCGAGGCGGTCGAACACGCCGAGGCCCCAGATGCCGCCGACCACCGCCAGGGCCACTGTCGCGACGAGCACCACCCATCTGCGGCGGTACGCCAGCGATCCCCACTTCGCGAACACGCGTCCTCCCAGGACTGATGCGTTACCGTTTGGGTGAATGGCGTCAACTTCGTAAACGGCGTTCACCGACAGTTCCGAAGCTATACCCGGTGAACACCGTTTACAACTCGATTGGGTGACATATGACCGAGGCCACTCGCCGAGAGCGGCTACGCGCTGAGACCGAGCGCGACATCCGGCGACAGGCCCGTGCCCTGCTCGTCGCGCGCGGTAGAGACGCCGTGACGCTCCGTGCCATCGCGCGCGAGCTGGGCATCACCGCTCCCGCGCTGTACCGGTACTACGACTCGCGGGAGGACCTGCTCCGCCGGCTCGCCGACGACATCTGCACCGACCTCGCCGCGGAGCTGAACGCCGACCTCCGGCAGATCGGCGAGGACGACATCAGCGCGCAGGTCTACTCGGTGTGCCGCGGCTTCCGGCGCTGGGCCCTCGCGCACCCGCAGGAGTTCGCGCTGGTGTTCGCGTCCACAGAGGACACCCTGGGCAGCTGCGGGCCGGACGGCGAGCGCGGCCACGTCGGCGACCAGTTCGGCCGGGTGTTCCTGGAGGTCGCGGGCCGGCTGATCGCGAGCCACCCGCTGCCGACCGGCATCGGCGCGGACGTGCCGGAGAACCTGCACGCCGACCTGGCGGAGTTCCAGCAGATCCTGCTCGCCACCGTCAACGACCGCGGGGTCGCCGTGGACGAGCAGGGCCTGCCGCTCGGCGCGGTCTACCACATGACGCAGTCGTGGGTCCGCATCTACGGGCACGTGGCACTGGAGGTGTTCGGCCGCTTCCCGTTCGCCGTGTCGAACCCGGAGCCCATGTACGACAGCATGCTGGCGCAGATCCTCGGCGAATTGGGTTTCCCTCCGCAACCATGAGCTGCGACTTCCGGGCACACCTGATGGGCCGTTCGAGGGCTTTTCACCCTCCCGGGGCAACTTGTGCCCGTGATGACGGTTCCATGGGGCGTCCGCGAAGGCGAGGACGTCCGGGACCGGGGGAGTGGTGGCGCGGAAGGCAGGCGGGTCCGACAAGGGATCAGGCGGTGTGGCGTTCGCCGCCGCGGTGCTGGTCGTGCTCGCCGCGGCGGGCGGCGCGGGCGGCGCGGCGATGAACTCGGGCGCGAGCGGCGGCGGTGGCGCGGCGCCGGCAGCGGCGGAGAGCATCGGCGTCCGCAAGTGGGACGCCAAGCGCGCCGCGCGCAGCGGTGACACCGAACGCGCCATGGGTCACCTGGGCGTCGCGATCACCAAGCAGGCGCTCAAGCAGGAGCTCGACTGCGCGGAGAACTCGTTCGGCCAGGTGCGCGACTTCTTCCTCCGCACCCCGTGCACCTCGCTGGACCGCCTGCTGCTGGCGGTCGGCGACCGGGCGGGCAACGCGGCGATCGTGTCGGTGGCGTGGGTGACGTTCCCCGGCCGCAACCAGGCGCGGCAGTTCGACCGGGTCATCGACGTGGCCGGTTCGGGTGACGTGAAACCGTTGGGCGGTGCGGTCGTCGGACTGCCGGACGTCCAGTTCACCGCCCGGCACTACTCGTCGGAGACCAAGGACACGACGATCACCATCGCCGAGGCCGAACCGGCAACCGGGCACGTCGAGCCGGACCTGCTCGACGCCATGACCGAAGTCGCCGCCCAGTTGCCGCGTCCGTAGTCCTCGTCCTGGCGAACCGCCTCACAGCACCAGGTTCACCAGCCGGCCCGGCACCACGATCACCTTGCGCGGCGTGCCGCCGTTCAGCAGCTCGGCCACCTTCTCCTCCGCCAGCGCCGCCGCCTGCACCTCGTCGACGGACGCCGACGCGGACACCACGACCCGCGCCTTCACCTTGCCGTTGACCTGGACCGGGTACTCCACCGTGTCCTCGACCAGGTACTTCTCGTCCGCCTTCGGGAACGGGCCGTGCGCCAACGACTCGCCGTGACCCAGCTTCGACCACAGCTCCTCGGCGATGTGCGGGCTCAACGGCGCCAGCATCAGCACCAGCGGCTCGGCCAGGACGCGCGGCGCGCCACCGGAGAAGTGCTTGGTGACGTAGTTGTTCAGCTCGATCAGCTTCGCGCCCGCCGTGTTGTACCGCAGGTTCACGAAGTCCTCGTGCACACCGGCGATCGTCTTGTGCAGCAGCCGCAGCGCTTCCTCGCCCGGGTCCGCATCGGTGACCCGCACCGAGCCCGTGCTCTCGTCGACCAGGTTCCGCCACAGCCGCTGCAGGAACCGCTGCGCGCCGACGACGTCCTTCGTCGCCCACGGCCGCGACACGTCCATCGGGCCCATCGACATCTCGTACAGCCGGAACGTGTCCGCGCCGTACTTCGCGCACATGTCGTCCGGCGTCACGACGTTCCGCAGGGTCTTGCCCATCTTGCCGTACTCGCGGCGCACCTCTTCGCCCTCGAAGAAGAACTTGCCGTCGCGCTCCTCGACGTGCTCGGCGGGCACGTACGTCCCGCGCGCGTCGGTGTACGCGTACGCCTCGATGTAGCCCTGGTTGAACAGCCGCCGGTACGGCTCGTCACCGGACACGTGCCCCAGGTCGAACAGCACCTTCTGCCAGAACCGCGAGTACAGCAGGTGCAGCACCGCGTGCTCCACACCACCGATGTACAGGTCGACGCCGCCCGGGTCGGACCCGCCGTGCTCGCCGGTGCGCGGGCCCAGCCAGTACCGCTCGTTCTCCGGGTTGACGAACCGCTCCGTCTCCGTGGGGTCCACGTACCGCAGCTGGTACCAGCACGAGCCCGCCCAGTTGGGCATGGTGTTGGTCTCGCGCCGGTACTTCCGCGGCCCGTCGCCCAGGTCCAGCTCGACGGTGATCCAGTCCTGCGCCCGGGACAGCGGCGGCGACGGCTCGGAGTTCGCGTCCTCCGGGTCGAACGTCCGCGGCGAGTAGTCGTCCACGTCGGGCAGTTCGATGGGCAGCATCGACTCCGGCACGGCGATCGGCGCGCCGTCCTCGTCGTACACGATCGGGAACGGCTCGCCCCAGTACCGCTGGCGCGAGAACAGCCAGTCGCGCAGCTTGTACTGCACGGTGCCCTCGCCCCGGCCCTGCTCCTCCAGCCAGGCGATGATCTTCTTCTTCGCCTCGGCGACGTCCAGCCCGTCCAGGCTGACGCTGCTCTCGTGGCTGGAGTTGATCGCGGGCCCGACGCCGGTGTACGCCTCGCCCTCGAAGTCCGCCGACGGCTGCACGGTCCGGATGATCGGCAGGTCGAACGCCTTCGCGAAGTCCCAGTCGCGCTGGTCCTGGCCCGGCACCGCCATGATCGCGCCGGTGCCGTACCCCATCAGCACGTAGTCCGCGACGTACACCGGGATCCGCGCGCCGTTGACCGGGTTCACCGCGTGCGCGCCGGTGAAGACGCCGGTCTTCTCCTTGTTCTCCTGCCGGTCCAGTTCGGACTTGCGGGCCACCTCGCGCCGGTACGCCGCGATCTCCTCGACCCGATCGGCGGACGCGATCACGTCCAGCAGCGGGTGCTCGGGCGCCAGCACCATGTACGTCGCGCCGAACAGCGTGTCGGGCCGGGTGGTGAACACCTCGATGTCCAGGGACGAGCCCTCGACCGCGAACTTGACCCGCGCGCCGTGCGAGCGCCCGATCCAGTTGCGCTGCATGGCCTTGACCTTCTCCGGCCAGTCCAGCCGGTCCAGGTCGTCGATCAGCCGGTCCGAGTACGCGGTGATCCGCATCATCCACTGGCGCAGGGAACGCCGGAACACCGGGAAGTTGCCGCGCTCGCTGCGGCCGTCCGCGGTGACTTCCTCGTTCGCCAGCACGGTGCCCAGACCGGGGCACCAGTTCACCGGTGCCTCGGACAGGTACGCCAGGCGGTACTGCCCCAGCAGCTTCTGCCGCTCCACGCCCGTCAGCTCGGCCCACGGCTCGCCCGGCGTCGGCCGCTCACCCGAGGCGAACTCCGCCTCCAGCTCGGCGATCGGCCGGGCCTTGCCCGCCGCGGTGTCGTACCAGGAGTTGAAGATCTGCAGGAAGATCCACTGGGTCCACTTGTAGTAGCCCGGGTCGATGGTGGAGATCCGGCGGCGCTCGTCGTGGCCCAGACCCAGCGAGCGGATCTGCCGCAGGTAGGTCTGGATGTTCTCCTCGGTGGTCTTGCGCGGGTGCTGGCCGGTCCGCACCGCGTACTGCTCGGCGGGCAGGCCGAACGCGTCGAAGCCCATCGTGTGCAGCACGTTGCGGCCGGTCATCCGGTGGTACCGGGCGAACACGTCGGTGCCGATGAAGCCCAGCGGGTGGCCGACGTGCAGGCCGGCGCCCGACGGGTACGGGAACATGTCCTGCACGAACAGCTTGTCGGCCGGGACGTCACCCTCGAGCGGCCCGACCGGGTTCGGCGCGTGGAAGGTGCCGTGCTCCTCCCAGTGCTGCTGCCACCGCTGCTCGATCTCGCCCGCCAGTTCGGCGGTGTAGCGGAAGGCGGGCGTCGCGTCCGCCGCGTCGGTGCTCATCGGGATGTCCCTCTCCATCGGTACCTGCCCCTGACATGACGAAACCCCCCAGCCCGGAAGGGCGTGAGGGGTTGCCGCGCGGACCTGGTTGACGAGGTCTGCGCGGCTAGCTAAGGAGCAGGCGGGCCTTGCTCATGCCGTCAACGGTATCAGCGCACCGCAAGTGCGATGAACCGGGTGAACTCCTCGGCCGCGAAGTTGTCGTCGCTGACCAGTAGCAAGGTGCGCTCGCCGGTGCGCAGCCGCGGGCCCCAGGTCAGGCCTTCGACGTTGTCGATCACGGGTAGCGGGAAGTCGTGCAGGTCGGCGAGGAGCCTCTTGCGGACCGGGCGCACTCCGTCTTCCAGGACGTCCTGGTCGCGCACGTCCGACGCGCCCGCGATGTCCACCTGGAAGAGGCGGACCTTGTAGTCGGCGCCGGGCACCCAGCTGCGTTCGAGCGCGTAGTACCGGCCGGGCACCTGCTGGTCGGCGAGGATCGCGGGCACGCCGGTGTCCGGGCCCCACGGGCCGGGCTCGGGCTCGGCGAACAGCGGCTCCAGCGGGTAGGCGTGCTGGGCGAGGACGGCGCCGTCGCGGCCCTGCACGGTGAGGCGGGTGAGCGCGCCGCGGTCCGCGGTGGGCAGGTCGCCGTCCTGCAGGAGCGGACCCTCGACCACGCTGGTGACGAGCGCGCCGCGGGCGGAGAACGTGATCGCTTCGAGGGCGAGGTTGCGGCGCGGGCCGCGGTCCGGGGTGATGGCGTAGTTCGCGGGCAACGGCAGGCTGCCCGCGTACGAGCCGTCCCGGCGGGCCTGCTGGATGGACGGCTGGACCACGGCCGGACCGGTGGTCTTGGGCCGCTCGCCCTCCTGGCTCCACCAGTAGTCACCGGTCACCGGGTCGATCCGGATCTCCTCCGGGTCCACCGTGCGGCCGTCGTCCAGCGGCGGCAGCGAGTAGGTGTTCCCGTCCGGGTGCAGGAGCGCCCGGGTGCCGGTGATGCGGACGTCGTGCACGCCGGAGTCGTCGACGGCGAGTTCGGCGGTGTAGAAGCGGGCCGGGTTCGTGTACGAGCGGTCGTCGCTGATCAGGACGTACTCGCCGGTGCGCGGGTCGCGGTCGACGCCGGACAGGCCGCCGACCGTGGTGCCCTGGAACTGGAGGCCGTGCGGGAGGGTCGTCTGGCCGAGGAAGCGGACCTGCGGCGCGGCGCCTGCGGCCGGAGCGGCCGATACCAACGCCGCCGCGACGCCCACCGCGGCCAAGCAAGATCGAAGCTTCATTGTGCTGAGCTTGCCGAGCGGGAAGTCCGACCGTAAGAGCACCTTCGGGTGAAGCCGGGGCTGGTTCGACCAAGATCGAAAGACCCGCCTACCCTCGGCAGGGTGAACATCGTGCTGCCAGTGGTGCTGGGTCTGATCGGCGTCGCCTTCGGGACGATCGGTTTCCTGGGCGTGCGGGGCCTGCTGCACCGCAACCGCTTCTTCGGCGTGCGCACCAAGGCCGCGCTGCGTGACGACGAGACGTTCGCGCTGGCCAACAAGGTCGCCGGTGTGCCGAACGTGACCGCGGGCGCGATCGCCCTGGTGGCGGCCGTTGCGGCGGCGGTGACCCCCGGGTCGGCGCTGGTGATGGGCCTGGTCGGGCTGGTCGGCAGCCTGGTGCTCGCGGGTGCGGGCGGCGTGCTGGGCCACCGCGCGGCCGAGGCCATGCCCGCGCAGGCGCCCGCGGGTTGCGGCGGCTGCGCGTGCTCCACCGGTGGCGGCTGCGGAGTGCTGACCCGCGCCTGAGCCGTTCGCGACGCCGGGGTCGCCGGGTCGCCGGATCGGCTAGTTGCGGCGGGTGTCGGTGGGGTAGGTCGCCAGCAGGGCGGTCGGCATGCCCTGACGGCGCAGCACGCGACCCCACAGGTCGACGTTCGGCGGGGTGAGGACGTCGTCCGGCAGGCCCTTCACCACGATCCAGTCACCGCGGGCGATCTCGTTGCCCAGCTGGCCCTCGCCCCAGCCCGAGTAGCCCGCGAACACGCGCATCCCGCGCACCTTCGCCACCAGGGCGTCCGGGTCCGCGTCCAGGTCGACCAACGCCACCGGACCGTGTACGCCGACCACACCGTCGAGTGACGCCAGGTTCTCGCCGGTGCGCAACGCGGCCAGGCACAGCGCCGTCTTCTGCTCCACCGGCCCGCCGATGTACACCGCCTGCGGCCGGGTCACGTGCGGCCCCCACGCGGGCAGGACGTCGTGCACGGCGACCTCGCTCGGCCGGTTCAACACCACCCCGAGGGTGCCTTCGCCCCGGTGGTCGATGATGTAGACCACGGTCCGGCGGAAGTTGGCGTCGGTCAGGCTGGGTGCCGCGACCAGCAGGGAACCCGGTTCGACGTCGGCATCAGGGCGCACGGTGTGCATGATCCCAGACGGCGCCCGCCATCCCCGCCGCGCAGCACGTCCAAGGCGTCATGGGCGGAACATCCGGGCTACCGTGTTCGTTGTAGGGAGCGTCAGGCGCCATCGAGTCCCCCGGGCCCACTTCACAGCCTGCGCGGAACACCGTTCGGCTGGAGCCGCGTAGTGCCACCCGCCGAGAGGCGACCGGGCGCCTGGCGCCAGGGAGGCCGGACCCGTTCGGGTCCGGCCTTCGTGGTTCCCGGGGTTCCCGCACCGTTGGCGTTCCGCTTCCCTTCCCGGCACGTCGTGCGCGCACGTCGAGGCATAGGCTCACCGACGTGACCACTGCCGGCAGCACCGCGGCGAAGCACCACCTCGGTGTCCGGAAGCTCCTCGCGGTCGCCGATTTCCGCAGGTTGCTGGCCTCCCGGCTGGCGGCCCAGTGGGGCGACGGCCTGTTCCAGGCGGGTCTCGCGGGCGCGGTCCTGTTCAACCCGGAGCGCCACGCCGACCCGCTCGCCGTCGCGGCCGGGTTCGCCGTGCTGCTGCTCCCGTACTCCCTGGTGGGGCCGTTCGCGGGTGCCCTGTTGGACCGGTGGGACCGCCGCCGGGTGCTGGTCGTGGCGAACCTCACCCGCGGGCTCTTCATCCTGCTCACCGCCGCGGCCGTCGGCGCCGGGCTGGACGGCGTGCCGCTGTACGCCTCGGCGCTGTTCGTCACGGGGGTGAGCCGGTTCGTCGGCTCCGGCCTGTCCGCGTCCCTGCCGCACGTCGTCGACGGCGACCACCTGGTCGAGGCGAACGCGTTCGTCACCACGCTCGGCGCGTTGACCGCCGTGCTCGGCGCGGGGTGCGCGGTCGGGTTGCGGGCGCTCCTGGGCTCGGGGGACGGCGGCTCGGCCTGGACCACGACGTTCGCCGTCGCGGGGTCGCTCGGCGCCGCTTTCCTCGCGTCCCGGTTCGCGCGTGGCGTCCTCGGGCCGGACGAGGTGGACGAGCCCAGCCGGACGGTCACGGCCGTCGCCATGGGCCTGCTGGACGGCGCGCGGGCCGCGTGGCGCGCTCCCAGCGTCGCCGCCGCCCTGCTGGCGCTGCTCGCGCACCGGGCCGGGTTCGGGGTGTCGCTGCTGCTCACGCTGCTGCTGATGCGCAACTCGCTCACCGACTTCGGGCCGTTCAAGGCGGGCATGGCGGGGCTCGGCGAGGTCGCGATCGCGGGCGGCGCGGGCATCCTGCTGGCGGGACTCGTGACCGACCGCGTGGTGGACGTGCTCGGCCGGCGCGGCACGGTCTGCGGCGCGCTGCTGCTGGCCTCGGCGACCCAGCTCGGCCTCGGCCTGCCCATGCTGCTGCCGACCATCCTGGCCGCGTCGTTCTTCCTCACGTTCGCGGGTCAGGTGGTCAAGCTGTGCGTGGACGCGGCCGTGCAGGGCGACATCGGCGACGAGGTCCGCGGCCGGGTGTTCGCCCTGTACGACACGCTGTTCAACGTCACGCAGGTGGCCGCCGTCACCGCCGCGGCGGCCGTCGTGCCGCTGGACGGCCGCTCACCGGGTCTGGTGATCGCCGCGACGGTGGCGTACCTGCTCGGCCTGCTCGGCTACCTCGTGCTGACCAAGCGGTCACCGCGGTAGCGGCAACCGGATGATCCCGGTCTCGTGGGCGTAGACCACCGCGGCCATCCGGTCGCGCAGGTTCAGCGCCCGCAGGATCTCGGACACCACCGCGCCCACCTGGTGCTGGCTCAGCGCCAGCACCCTCGCTATCTCGTGGTCGGCGAGCCCTCTGGCCAGGCAGCGCAGCACCGCGCGCTGCCGGTCGGTCAACGCGTCCAACCCCTGTGCCCGGGTGCCCCCCTCGGACAATCCCCAAGCATTCATACGACACCACCCCCAGTGCGCGTGCGACGCACACAGTCATGGTCTCGCAACAGGCTGTCACTGGCCAAGCCGTAAGCCCGAGATTGGGCAGTTGGTGTCAATCACCAGGCGGCCGGACGCCCTCCGCACGCGCCCACGCGAGCAGTTCGGCCACCGCCTCGTCGTGGTCCAGCGGACCCCGGTCCAGGCGCAACTCCTTGAGGAACTTCCACGCCTTGCCGACCATCGGGCCGGGCGGCAGCCCCAGCAGCCGCATGATCTCGTTGCCGTCGAGGTCCGGCCGGACCCGGTTCAGGTCCTCCTCGGCGGCGATCCGCTCGATCCGGCGCTCCAGGTCGTCGTACGTCCGCTGGAGCGCGTTGGCCTTCCGCTTGTTCCGGGTGGTGCAGTCGGCCCGGACGAGCTTGTGCAGCCGCGTCAGCAGGTGATCGGCGTCGGTGACGTACCGGCGCACCGCCGAGTCCGTCCACTCACCGCTGCCGTAGCCGTGGAACCGCAGGTGGAGGTACACGAGGTTGGCGACGTCCTCGATGATCTCCTTCGAGTACTTGAGGGCGCGCAAACGCTTGCGGACCATCTTCGCGCCGACCACCTCGTGGTGGTGGAACGACACACCGCCGCCCTCCTCGAACCGCCGGGTGTCCGGCTTGCCGATGTCGTGCAGCAGCGCGGCCAGCCGGAGGACCAGGTCCGGTTCCGGCCCGCTCGCCGGGTCCGCGGCCTCCAGGTCGATGGCCTGGTCGAGCACGACCAGCGAGTGGTGGAACACGTCCTTGTGCTGGTGGTGCTCGTCGATCTCCAGCTTCATCGCGGGCAGCTCGGGCAGCACGACGTCGGCGAGCCCGGCCTCCACCATCAGCTCGACGCCCGCGCGCGGGTGCGCGCCGGTGAGCAGCTTGGACAGCTCCACCTGCACGCGTTCGGCGGTGATGCGGGTCAGCTCGCCGGCCATGGCGGTCATCGCGTCGAGGACGCGGGGCGCCACGGTGAAGCCGATCTGGGACACGAACCGGGCCGCGCGCAGCATCCGCAGCGGGTCGTCGGAGAACGACTCCTGCGGCGTCGCGGGGGTGTCCAGGACCTTGGCCTCCAGCGCCGCACGCCCGCCGGTCGGGTCGATGAGCCGCCGTTCGACCACGTCGTACGCCATCGCGTTGACGGTGAAGTCGCGGCGGACCAGGTCGCCCTCGATGGTGTCGCCGAACGTCACCTCGGGGTTGCGGGTCACGCCGTCGTAGGCGTCGGCGCGGAACGTGGTGATCTCGACGGTCTGCCCGTGCTTGGTCGCGCCGACCGTGCCGAACGCGATGCCGGTGTCCCAGATCGCATCCGCCCAGCCCTTGACCAGCGCCATGATCTGCGGCGGGCGGGCGTCGGTGGTGAAGTCCAGGTCGCCGGAGAGCCGGCCGAGCATCGCGTCCCGCACGCTGCCGCCCACCAGGTAGAGGCGATGACCGGCCGCGGTGAAGCGGGCGGCCAGGTCTTCGGCGACGGGGAGGGCGCTCAGCAGTTCCACCACGGCATTGTCCTGCCCAGCGGCGGTGGAGGTGACGGGTCCGGACACGAGGAGCCAGCCTACTGGTCGGGGGCGGGCCACCCGAACGAGTTGTCCACAGAGGAGCACCCACGGGTAACGGCGATCACTGATCGCTACAGGGCTGTCACGTCCCGTAATTGCAGGTCGCCACTACCATCAGGGCATGCCCCAGTCGTCCGGTCGCTCCGGCGGTCCCAAGCCGAGGCGCCGGAACAGGCGTCGCGGCCGGCGGCTGAAGACCGTCGACGAGACCTCGGCGGGCGGACTGGTGCTGGACTTCGAGCAGCACGTCGCCGCGGTGATCGGGCGGCTCGACCGACGCGGCCGGTTGTTGTGGTCGCTGCCCAAGGGGCACATCGAAGCTGGTGAGACCGCGGAACAGACCGCGGTGCGCGAGGTCGCCGAGGAGACCGGTATTCATAGCAGGGTGCTGCGACCCCTCGGTTCGATCGACTACTGGTTCGTGGCCGAGGACCGGCGGGTGCACAAGACCGTCCACCACTTCCTCCTGGAAGCGCTGGGCGGCGAGCTTTCCGACGAAGACGTGGAGGTCACCGAGGTGGCGTGGGTGCCCCTTGGCGAACTGGACGACCGGCTCGCCTACGCGGACGAGCGTCGACTGGTGCGCCGAGCCGCCGAACTGCTCTCCGAGTACCAGACGGACGGGGCGGAGTCGGCGTGAAACGGCTGCTGGCCGCACTCGCGGCGGCGGGGGTCCTCGTCGTGACGACGGGAACCCCGGCCCAGGCGGCGCCCTCCGACGGCGAGCGGTTGCCGGTCAGGCCGGCGCCCGCGACCCAGGTGTGGTCGACCAGGGCGCTGTCCGGCCAACCAGGTCAGCAGTCGCAGGTCTTCCTGCGCCTGGACGTCGAGGAGATGACCCCCCGGGTGATCACCGCGGACGGGCCGGAGACGATCACCATCGCCGGCCAGGTGGTCAACGTCAGCGACCGGACGATCAAGGACATCGAGCTGCGCCTGGAGCGCGGCGACCCGCTGACCAGCGAGGACGAGGTCCGCAAGGCGCTGCGCGAACCGACCGACGCGGAGGTCGTGCAGCCGTACTTCACCCGGATCGCGGACCGCCTCGACCGCAACGAGTCGAAGCCGTTCACGCTCACCGTCCCGCTGCGCGGCGGCGCCGACCCGACCGCGCTGCGGATCAGCGAGCCGGGCATCTACCCCATCCTGGCCAACATCAACGGCGTGCCCGACTACGGCGGCCGGGCCCGGCTGGCCGCGTTGAGCACCCTCCTCCCCGTGCTCGCGATGCCGGGCGGCACGCCGCCGCCCGCGCCCGCGAACCCGGCCAAGATCACCCTGCTGTGGCCGCTGGCCGACCGGCCTCGGCTCGTCTCCACCGGCCCCACCGTGCTCACCGACGACGAGCTGGCGGGCTCGGTCGCCATGGGCGGCCGGCTGTACGGCCTGCTCAAGGCGTACGAATCGGCGCTGACCAGCCCGTTGGGCGCGGGCGTCTGCCTGGCCGTCGACCCGGACCTGCTGCGCACGGTCGCCGCGATGGGCGAGGGCTACGAGGTGCGCGGACAGGGCGCGGGCAAGGGCGCGAACGAGGCCGGGCTGTGGCTGGCCCAGCTGCGCCTCCTCGTCGCCGGCCGCTGCGTGATCGCGCTGCCCGACGCGGACGCCGACCTGGTCGCGCTGTCCCGGGCCCAGCTCACCGAGCTGAGCGGCCTCGCGCTGAACGGCGCCGACGTGGTCCGCCAGATCCTCGGCGTGCAGCCGACCCAGGGCCTGACCTGGCCCGAGGACGGCGTGCTCGACGAGCAGACGCTGGCCTCCCTCACCACGCAGGGCGTCACGTCGCTGGTGATCGACCAGTCGGCCGTCGCCGGCACGCCCGGCACCGGGCCCGTCCGGCTCGACGCGGCGGCCGACCGGCCGGTCACGGCGGTGCGCGTCGACGGCATGGTGTCCGACGCGCTGCGCGGTGCGGCGGCGACCCGGCCGGTCGCGGGCGTGACCACGCCGAGCGAGACCCGGCCGGTGTCGGTGCAGAACGCGCTGGCCGCGCTGACCTTCCGGGCCGGGTTCCAGGACACCGGCCAGAACGTGGTCATCGCACCGCCGCGCCGGTGGAACGCGCCGACCGGCGAGCTGCGCACGCTGCTCCAGACCACGAACGCGCTGATCGACGACAGGTTCGCCGCCCCGGCGGCCCTCGGCTCGCTGCTGGAGGCCACGCCGCAGCAGCAGGCGATGTTGAGCTACCCCGTCGAGTCCGGCGCGCGCGAGGTGCCGCCCACGGTGACCGCCGCGATCGGCGAATCGTGGCGGCGGGTGCAGCAGCTGTCCGACGCCATGCGGCAGGAGGACGCGGCGTCCACCGACCCCGGTGACCTGGTCGGCCCGCTGCGACTGGACCTGCTGCGCGCGGCGTCCGGGGCGTGGCGCGGTGACGAGGACGAGGCTCGCGCCTCCCTGGCGATCGGCCGCGCGCGGATCGACGAGTTGCAGAGCCAGGTCTCGGTGACCGAGCCGAACAGCCCGATCCTGCTCGGCTCCGGCGACAGCCCCATCCCGCTGTCGATCAAGAACCGGCTGGACGTGCGGGTCACCGTGCGGATCGTGATCGAGGACACCCCCGGCATCGTGGCCCAGGAGTCGACGAACATCGAACTGCCCGCGCGCGGCGACCGCCTGGTGCGCATCCCGGTCGAGGTGCAGCGGTCCGGGCGGTTCCCGGTGCACGTCAGGCTGGTCACGCCGAGCGGGGTGGAGCTGGGCGGACGGGCCCGGCTGGAGGTGTCGTCCTCCGCGTACGGGACCATCACCGTCGTCATCACCTGCCTGGCCGGCGCCGCGCTGGTACTGCTGTCCGCCCGGCGCATCTACCGTCGTCTGCGGGCGGCGAAGGCCGCCGCCGCGCAGGTGCCGGACGACGCCAGCGGGGTCACGCCGCCGGAGAGGTCGAGCACGAGTTGAGCGGAACGAGCACGGTGGCCCAGGAGCAGCAGCAGCAAGGCCCGTCGCTGGCGCGCGCCAGCGGTTCCATGGCCATCGCCACCATCGTCAGCCGGGCGTCCGGTCTGCTGTCCAAGCTGCTGCTGATCACGATCATCGGCGTGGACGTGCTGAGCGACTCCTACCAGGTCGCCACCACGCTGCCGACGATGATCAACGAGCTGCTGCTCGGCGGCGTGCTGACCAGCGTGGCCATCCCGCTGCTGGTGCGCGCCGAGAAGGAGGACGGCGACGGCGGCGAGTCGTACGCCCAGTGGATGATCACCATGTCGGCGGTGGTGCTGGGCATCGGCACGGTCGTCGCGGTCGCGTGCGCGCCGCTGCTGACGGCGATGTTCATCGGGTCGTCGCAGGCCAACCCGGCGCTGGTCACCGCGTTCGCGTACCTGGTGCTGCCCGGCATCGTGTTCTACGGGCTGTCGGCGATGCTCGGCGCGATCCTCAACACCCGGCACGTGTTCGGCCTGCCCACGTGGGCGCCGGTGCTGAACAACGTCGTGGTGATCGTGACGCTCGGCGTCTACTGGCTGATGCCGGGGGAGGTCTCGCTCGACCCGGTGCGGATGGGCGAGCCGAAGCTGCTGGTCCTCGGCCTCGGCACGATGCTGGGCGTCGGCGTGCAGGCCGCCGTGCTGCTGCCCGCGCTGCGGCGGACCGGTTTCCGGTTCCGCTGGCGGTGGGGCTGGGACCGGCGGCTGTCGGAGTTCGGCGGCCTGGCGTTCTGGGTGCTGCTGTACGTGGCCCTCGGTTTCGTCAGCATGATGGTGCTGACCAGGGTCGCGACCCACGACGACGGCGCGATCACGGCGTACAACATGCAGTGGTTGATCGCCCAGGTGCCGTACGGCGTGCTCGGTGTGTCGCTGCTGACCGCGTTGATGCCGAAGATGAGCCGCGCGGCGGCGGCGGACGACAAGGACTCGCTGGTGGGCGACCTGTCGTTCGGCAACCGGATGTCGGCGATCCTGCTGATGCCGTTCAGCGCCTTGATGACGGTCGCCGGTGTGTCGATCGGCCTGGCCCTGTTCTCGTTCGGCGCGTCCGGCAACGACGGCGGCGAGGCGATCGGCACGGCGCTGGCGCTGTCCGCGTTCGGCCTGGTGCCCTACGCGATCACGCTGCTCCAGCTCCGGGTGTTCTACGCGATGAAGGACGCCCGGACGCCGACGCTGATCCAGGCGGTCATCGTGGTGGTGCGGATCGCGCTGCTGTACGGGTTCCTGGCGTTCTCGCCGCCCGGGAAGCTCGCGGTGGGGGTGTCGATCGCGATGTCGCTCAGCTTCGTGGTCGGCGCGCTGGTGGGCCAGGTGTGGCTGCGCTTCCGGCTCGGCCGACTGCGCACCGGTTACACAGCGTGGACGATCTGCCTCACGGTCGTGGCGTCCGCGATCGCGTTCGGAGCAGCGACCGGACTGGCCTGGCTCGCCGTCCGCGTGGTGGGAATCGAGTCCCGCTTCGTGGGTGCGTGGGTGGAAGTCCTGATCCAGACGATCGTCGGACTACCGCTGAGCTTCCTGCTGCTGGCACTGTTCCGAGTACCCGAGGTGAAGCCGGCCGTCGCCAAGATCAGTCGTTTGGTGGGCCGCCGATGACCCCTGCGGCACGCTCCGTTCACGTACCCTCGGCCCCGTGAGCAGCGGTCCGATCCAGAACACCTCGCTGGTACCCGGCGGGGTGATCGGCGACGGCCGGTACCGGCTGCTGGCGCAGTCCGGTGTGGACCGCAGGTGCGACGCGCACCTGTGGCGGGCCCGGGACGGGCAGCTCAACCGGGACGTGGCGCTGACCGTCCTGGTGGGCAACCCGGCCGACCACGCCGCGGCGGCGCGGGCCAAGCGGACCGCGGAACGCGCGATGCACGCGGCCAGCTTCACGCACCCCGGTGTGTCCCGGGTGATCGACGTGCTGACGCCCGGCGCCGGGATCAAGCCCGAGGAGGGCATCCTCGGCGTGATCGTGGCCGAGTGGACCCAGGGCACCGACCTGATGGACCTGATCGCCGAGGGCCCGTTGCCGGCCGGCGCGGCGACGCGGCTGCTGGAGCCGTTGGGCGCGGCGATCGAGGGCGCGCACCACGCCGGCCTGGTGCTGGGCGCGGACCACCCGCACCGCATCCGCGTGACGTCCGACGGCCGGCTGCGGCTGGCGTTCCCCGGCCCGCGGCCGGACGCGATCGCGCGCGACGACGTCAAGGGCCTCGGCGCGATCCTGTACCTGCTGCTGACCGGGAAGTGGGCGCTGCCGGACGGCCCGGACGGCGTGCCGGTGGCGCCGACGGCGCCGGACGGTTCGGTGCTCCCGCCGAGCGCGCTGCACCCGTACGTGCCGCACGAGCTGTCGTCGGTCGCCGTGCGGAGCCTCGAGGACACCAGCGTCGGCGGCATCCGGACGAGCGCGGCGATCCTCCAGGTGCTGGACCAGATCGCCCAGTCCGAAGCCCAGACCGCGCTGATCCGGCCGGTCCAGGACGACGGGTCGGACGACGGCGCGGTGTGGACCACGCAGCGGCCGGCGCGCGACAAGGGCCGCAAGCGGAAGCTGCTGATCAGCGTGGCGGTGCTCGCGGTGGCGACGCTGGCCGTGATCGTCTGGCTCGGCGTGCAGATCGTGAGCTTCTTCAGCGACGAGCCGTCCCGCGGCGGCGGGCCGACGGTCGTGATCGGCCAGTCCAACCCGCCGGGGGAGAGCGGCCAGCCCGCGCCGCCCGCGCCCCAGCCGGCCGGTCCCGTGCAGCCCGCGTCGGTGGGCGTGTACGACGTGACCAACCAGCCGGACAACGCCAACCGGGCGAGCCGCGCGGCCGACAACAACCCGACCACGGTGTGGCAGACGGAGAACTACTTCCAGCCGTTCCCCGCGTTGAAGCCGGGGATCGGGCTGATGGCCGGGTTCGCCGAGCCGGTGAAGCTCGCGTCGGTGACGATCACGTCGCCCAGCGCCGACACCATGGTGGAGATCCGGGTCGCCGGCGCGCAGGGCGCGCCGCTGAACGAGACCAAGGTCATCGCCACCGCGACCCTGTCCGCCGGGCAGACCCAGATCCAGCTCAACGACCACGACCCGACGCAGCACGTGCTGGTGTGGATCACGAAGCTCTCGGGCAGCGGCAAGAACAACAAGTCCGAGATCGCGGAACTCGTCTACACCCGCGCCCAGTAGCCCGACCTCGGCGCCCGTGGTTCAGGTGCGGGTCGCGTAGTCGCCGAGGGCCGGTTCGAGCAGGTCGAAGACGCGCTCCGCGGCACGGGTGACGGTGGCGGCGATGCCGGCGTTGTCGTGTCCCGCCACGGTCAGCCGCAGGACCTCCCCGAACAGCAGCCGGTGCGCCGCCCCCAGCTGGGTGGCGACCGCCCTCGGGGTGATGTCGTCGGGCTCGGCGGCGGTTTCGGTGGTCAGGGTGGCGGCGAGGGCGTCCTCGCGCGCCTCGTGCAGCTCACGCAGGCGCGCGGTGAGGGTCGGGCTGTCCACGATCATCCGGGCGAACGGCTGACCCGAGAAGCCGATCACCGGGTCGTGCCCGGCCACCGACCGCAGGAACGCCGCCCGCAGCGCGGCCAGCGCCGACTCGCCGACGGCACGCCCGGCGACCGCGCGCGCCAGGCCGGCGGTGAACTCCTCGTGCTGGTCGAGGGCCAGGTCCTCCTTGCGGGCGAAGTAGTTGGTGACGGTCTTCTTCGCCACCCTCGCCGCCTCCGCGATGTCCGCGATGGTCGTCTCCTCGAACCCCCGCTCGATGAACAGCCGGGTGGCGTGGTCGGAGATCAACTGGCGCGTCTCCTGCTTCTTCAGCTCTCGCAGGCCGGGGTTTGTGCTGGTCATGACGTTAGCCTCGCAGATTTTTACGTCGGGAGCAAACTTCCTCTTGACTTTTAGTAGTACCGAACTATAATTACACTCGTAGCAAGCAACCACCGAGGAGAACACCTTGCGCCGAGAGCACCAGGGCCGCCGCCCCACCCGCGTCACCCACCAGCCGTTCCCCGGCAAGCAGCAACCGACCAGGCCCACCCGGGCCACCGGCGTGCCGCGCCGCCGCTCGTACTGACCCACCCCCGACCCCCACCGGAGGAGAACCCTTGATCACCAAGTCCACGCTGTCCCTGAACGTCGACGACGTCACCGCGTCGAGCGACTTCTTCACCACCCACTTCGGCTACACCCGGCAGATGGCGGACGACGGCTTCGCGTCGCTGGGCCACGAGGGCGCGGTCGACATCGTGCTGCTGCGCCGGGGCATCGAAGTGCTGCCCGAGGGCTTCCGCGACCAGCACGCGGCCGGCCTGATCGTCGCCTTCACGGTCGACGACCTCGCGGCGGAGCACGACCGGCTCGTCGCCGCGGGCATCGAGATCACCATGCCGCTGCGCGAGGAGCCGTGGGGTGAGCGCCTGTTCCAGGTGACCGACCCGAATGGCGTCATCGTCCAGCTCGTCGAGTGGGCGAACTTGTGACGCGGGGTCGTGGCGGGCGAGTGCCGCGGGCAACGGCACTCGCCCGTACAGGTGACCGGAGCAGGGTTGCCCGGGACCGATAGGCTCCCTGCGTGACCGCCGCAGCCAGCTCGGACGCAGACCTCATCGCGGCGCACGCCGCGGGTGACCCACACGCCTTCTCCGAGCTCGTGCGCAGACACCGGGATCGCATGTGGGCGGTCGCGCTGCGCACCCTGCGCGATCCCGAAGAGGCCGCGGACGCCCTCCAGGAGGCGTTCATCTCGGCCTTCCGGGCGGCGGCGAGCTTCCGCGCCGAGTCGCAGGTGACCACGTGGCTGCACCGAATAGTCGTGAACGCCTGCCTGGACCGGATGCGCCGGCGCCAGACCAGGCCGACGGTACCGCTGCCCGAGGCAGGCCCTGGTGAGCCCGTCGCACCCAGGGACGCGATGGCCGAGCGGGAGACCCGGCTGGTCGTCCAGGCAGCCCTCCTCGAACTCCCCGAGGAGCAGCGCGCCCCGATCGTGCTGGTCGACGTCGAGGGCTACTCCGTCGCCGAAACCGCCCAGCTCCTGGGCATCGCGGAGGGCACGGTCAAGTCGCGCTGCGCCCGTGGACGGGCCAAGCTGGCCAAAGTTCTGGGTCACCTCCGGAACCGGAGTGCAGATGCGAACGTCCCAATGAACGATGTGCAGGTGCAACAGGGACGTCAGTTGGAGGAACGATGACCGGCAATGCGCGGCGTTCAGGGCCGCCGTGGTCCGTCGACCTGCTGGCTGATCTGCACGCGGGGGCTCTGGACCCGCGGACCGAGGCCGAGCTCCGGCCACTGGTCGAGAACGACCCCGAGGCGCGGGAGATCCTGGCCGCCCTCGACGCGACGCTCGAAGACCTGCACGACCTGCCGCCGATCCCCATGCCGCGCCACGTGGCCGACCGGATCGACGCGGCACTCGCCGACGAGGCGCGCCCGACCGCACCGGTGATCGACTTCGCGCAGGCCAAGGCCCGCCGCAACAAGCGCCTCGGCTGGGGCGCCGGTTTCCTCGCCACGGCCGCCGTAGCCATCGGTGTGGCCGTGGTGGCGATCCCGCAGAACCCGACCGCGGGTGACGGCGGTATCGCCCAGGAAGACCGGACGTCGACCCCGGTCGCGGGCAGCGCGGCGCCCGAGGACCGGATGCCCGCGGTGCGCGGCCAGAACTTCGGCCCGGTCGTCGGCGACGTGCTCAAGGCCCAGAACTACGGCCCCCTGGAGAACCAGGACCAGCTGGCCGGCTGCCTGCGCGGCGCGAACGTCACGGCGGGCAAGCCGCTCGGGGTCAGCCCGATCACGCTGGACGACAAGCCGGCCGTGATGGCGATCCTGCCCGGCGGCTCGCCCGGCGCGTACCGGATCGTGGTGGTCGACCCGGCCACGTGCGGTCCGGACAACCCCGACGGCGTGCTGGCGAACAGCGTCATCAGCCCGTAGCCCAGCTCACTCCCGTGCGCGGAATTCCCGCGCCCTACGATCCGTTGTGCGAAGTGCCGGGCCGGGTTGATCCCGGCCCGCAGGCGACTAACGGAGGTCGAGGGTGTCGGACGTTCGGAACCTGATCGTCGTGGGATCGGGGCCCGCCGGGTACACCGCGGCGGTCTACGCCGCACGGGCCCAGCTCGAACCGCTGGTGTTCGAGGGCTCGCAGTACGGCGGCGCGCTGATGACCACGACCGAAGTCGAGAACTACCCCGGTTTCCGCGACGGCATCATGGGCCCCGACCTCATGGAGCAGATGCGGGAGCAGGCGAAGCGCTTCGGCGCCGAGCTGCGCTCCGAGGACGTCGAGGCGGTGGAGCTCGACGGCCCGGTCAAGTACGTCACCGCCAACGGTCAGCGGTACGCCGCCCGCGCGGTCGTCCTCGCCATGGGCGCGGCGGCGCGCTACCTGCACGTCCCCGGTGAGCAGGAGCTGCTCGGCCGCGGTGTGTCGGCTTGCGCCACGTGCGACGGCTTCTTCTTCCGCGACCAGGACATCGCGGTGATCGGCGGCGGCGACTCGGCGATGGAGGAGGCGACGTTCCTGACGAAGTTCGCCCGGACCGTCACGATCATCCACCGCCGCGAGGAGTTCCGCGCCTCCAAGATCATGCTGGAGCGCGCGCGCAGCAACGAGAAGATCAAGTGGCTGCTGAACGCCGAGGTGGTCGAGGTGCTGGGCACCGGTTCGGTGTCCGGCGTGAAGACCCGCGACACGCGCACCGGCGACGTGACCGAGCACCCGTTCACCGGGTTCTTCGTCGCCATCGGCCACGACCCGCGCAGTGAGCTGGTCAAGGGCCAGGTCGACGTGGACGGCGAGGGCTACGTCCAGGTCGTCGGTCGGACGACCCACACGAACGTGGACGGCGTGTTCGCCGCGGGCGACCTCGTCGACCACACCTACCGCCAGGCGATCACCGCCGCCGGGTCGGGCTGCGCCGCCGCGATCGACGCCGAGCGCTGGCTCGCCGAGCACGGGTCCGCGGAGGCCGCGGTCAGCTCCGAGCACGTCGGCGGCGGCTACGGCGACCCCGTCTCCACCAGCTGATCCACTTCTTTCCCGAGGGAGAAACAACATGGCAGGGTCCACCGTGGTCACGTCCGCCAAGACGTTCGCCGACGACGTGCTGACCAGCGAGAAGCCCGTTCTGGTCGACTTCTGGGCGACCTGGTGCGGCCCGTGCAAGATGGTCGCCCCGGTGCTCGAGGAGATCGCCGCCGAGCACGCCGAGAAGATCACCGTGGCGAAGCTGGACATCGACGCGCACCCGTCGATCGCGCGGGACTACCAGATCATGTCGGTGCCGACCCTGATCCTCTTCCAGGGTGGCCGCCCGGTGAAGCAGATCACGGGCGCGAAGCCGAAGGCCGCGCTGCTGAAGGAACTCTCCGACGTCCTGTGATCTTGCCCGTCCGAGTGACCCGTCCGTCTTCCCGGAAGGCGGACGGGTCACTCGTTTGTGGACAGTTGACCACTCGCAGTAGCCCCGTCCGTGGCATCGGCGCGAGCAAGGCACAATAGGGCGTCAAGTTCGCGTCGACGGATGTCGGCGCCTTAGTGAGCGAGGGGTGCATGCCGCTACTCCGCCGCGGGGATTTCGGTCCGGACGTCGCCGAGGTCAGGGCAACGCTGACGAAGCTCGGTCTGCTGTCCGATCCGCAGCCGTCACAGGTGTTCGACCTGCCGGTCGAGCACGCTGTGCGCGCGTTCCAGCAGCAGCGGGGTCTGATCACCGACGGCACCGTCGGCCCGGCCACCTACCGCGCGCTGCGCGATGCGACGTACCGCCTCGGCGACCGGCCGTTGGCGTTCCTGATGGCACAGCCGGTGACCGGTGACGACGTGTCCGCCCTGCAGGAGCGCCTGCTGGAGCTGGGGTACGACGCCGGGCGGGCCAACGGTGAGTTCGGTCACCAGACTGAGCTGGCCCTGCGGAGCTTCCAGCGCGACTACGGCCTGATCGTCGACGGCATGTGCGGTCCCGACACGGTGCGCGCGCTGCGGCAGCTCCAGCCCAAGGTGCGCGGTGGCCGGCCGGTGTTCCTGCGCGAGCAGGAGCGGGTGCGGCGGGCCGGGCCGAGGCTGTCCGGGAAGCGCATCATCATCGACCCGGGTCACGGCGGCGACGACCGCGGTGTCGTGGTCGACGGCGTGTCCGAGGCCGACGTCATGCTCGACCTGGGCAGGCTGCTCGAGGGCAAGA
Source organism: Saccharothrix sp. NRRL B-16314 (assembly GCF_000716595.1). Taxonomy (GTDB): domain Bacteria; phylum Actinomycetota; class Actinomycetes; order Mycobacteriales; family Pseudonocardiaceae; genus Actinosynnema. Next base: position 246,070 of record NZ_JNXC01000001.1, on the reverse strand, counting down.
TGGCCGCCACCGGCATGGAGGCCCTGCTCACGCGTGGGCCGAACAACAACCCGGACGAGGGCGAGCGCGCGCGGTTCGCGAACGACGCGGGCGCCGACCTGATCCTGTCGCTGCACTCCGACCGCAACGCGTCGCCGTTGGCGTCCGGGGTGGCGACGTTCCACTTCGGGACGGGCAACGGCACGTCGTCCACGGTCGGTGAGGCGCTGGCCGGGTTCATCCAGCGGGAGATCGTGGCGCGGACCGGGATGCTGGACTGCCGGACGCACCCGAAGACGTGGGACATGCTCCGGATGACCCGCTGCACGGCGGTTCGGGTCGAGGTCGGCTACCTGACCAACGAGGGCGACCGGCAGCGGCTGGCGAACCCGTCGTTCCGGGACGTGGTGGCCGAGGGCATCCTGGTCGCGGTGAAGCGGCTGTACCTGTTGGGCAAGGACGACCAGCCGACCGGCACGTTCACGCTGGACGACCTGCTGCGGCACGAAGTGGCGACCGGCAAGATCCGCTAGCCGGTTTGCCCACCGGGCAAGATCGCGCCCACCGTGCCCCCTTGAGGTGGATTACCGGCCTGATCAGCACTTTTACCCCCAGCGGGGCACTAGTTTCGGCGTCATGGAAGAGCGATTGACGCCGTTGCGGGTGTCCACGGTGCGCACGAGGGAGCTCGGCGCGGAACTCCGGCTGGCCCGGACGCGGCTCAAGGTGCCCGCGGAACACGTGTCCAGGTCGTTGGGCTGGTCGCTGGGTCGGCTCAGCAGGCTCGAGCACGGCGAGCGGGGCACCAACGAGCTTGACCTGGGTGCTCTGCTCGGCCAACTCGGTGTCGACAAAGCGACGAAGGAACGTGTCCGCTTGTTGGCCCGGGAACGGGACTTGGGGCACTACCTGCGCTCACACGAAGGCAAGCTGTCCGACAACCTGCTGAGCCTCGCGATCCACGAGCAATCCGCCGTCACCATGCACAAGTACGAGCCCATGGTGATTCCGGGCTTGTTGCAGACCGAGGCCTACGCCCGAGCGGTGATCGAACTCCACGGCGTCGAATCGCCGGACGAACTGGAAACGTTCGTCGACGCCCGAATGCGGCGGCAATCCGTTCTGACCTCGCCGAATCCGCCGGGAACGGTGTTCTACATCCACGAGATCAGCCTGCTCAGCCGGATCGGCAACGCCCGGATCATGCACGACCAGGTGATGCGGCTGCGGTTCATGTGCGACTGGCCTCGACTGACCCTGCGGGTGATCCCGATGTCAGCGCCGGGTCACCCCGCCCTCATGCGCGGGTTCAACCTGATGACCTTCGCCGAGCCGGTGAATCCGGTCGCCTACGCCGATACCGATGCCGCCACTGTGTTCACCGAAGACCCCGACTCGATCAAGCTCTACCAGCGCAAGCGCAACGCCCTCGCGACCCTCGCTCTGGATGCGGAACAATCAAGGTCGACGTTCGCCCACTGGGCGGACTTCTACGACCTTCGAGGGGACCGCGATGACGAAGGTGCCGACCTGGCGTAAGAGCAGCTACAGCGGCGGGGGGCAGACCGACTGCGTCGAGGTGGCCCACACCGAGCCGGGCGTGGCCGTTCGGGACTCGAAGAACACCACCGGCCCGACCCTGGCCTTCCCACTGCGCACCTGGCTCGCGTTCCTCCGCACCCGGAACGCCTGACCTACCAGTCCGCGAGCACGTCCAGCACGTCCAGCACGAACTCCTCGTCGTCCGCGCGGTTCTGGGCGCGCAGGTCGAACATGAGGTCGGTCAGCTCGTCCACCAGGCGATCCGCCGGCACACCCTCGGCCTGCCACCCGTCGAGCAGTGTGCGAATCTTTGCGAAATCCCGCGATCCCTCGGTGATCGCGAGTACCTTGCGCTGGATCTCAACCCCCACGTCCACAAGTCGATCTTATTGGCCGGCGCCGCCGGTGAGGAGCACGATGGAGTTCTACCGCCTCGATCCCGAGGTCGCCGGTGCGCTGGACGAAGGAACCGTCATCGACGCCGCGGCACACCCGCCGCGCATCGAAGCGGTGCACTACGAGATCAGCGACTGGTCCGGCGACGACCTCATCGAAGCGTTCCCGGTGTACCTCGTCACCGACGACCTGGCCGACGTGCTGGTCGACAGCGGCCTCGACGCGTTCCGGGTCCGCCGGGCCACGGTGACCCTCTCCGAAGAGGCACAGGAGCTCCTGGACGGCAAGGAGCTGCCGACCTTCCACTGGCTCGAGGTGACCGGTCAGGCCGGCGTGGACGACCTCGGCGTCACCGACCAGGGGCAGCTCGTCGTCAGCGAGCAGGCGCTCGAACTCATCCAGGGCGGCACGCTGGTGAACTGCGAGATCGACCGCTTCTGAGCCGATTACGCGGGTCGGAAGCTCGGCTCCGCGGTGGAGACGGTCACCGAGTTGAGCAGCTGCTCCAGCGCCGCCTCGACGTCTTCCTTCCACGAGGACGCGCTGCGCAGCTCAAGGCGCAACCGCGGCCAGCGGGGGTGGGGGCGGACCGTCTTGAAGCCCACCTGCAGCAGGAAGTCGGCGGGCGTGACGCAGCACTTCGCGCCCTCGTCCGGCCGGGTGTCGCCGAACGCCTCGATCGCCTTCACGCCGCGCCGGGTGAGGTCCTTCGCCACCGTCTGCACCAGCACCCGGCCGAGGCCGCCGCCGCGGAACTCCGGCAGCACCTCGACGCCCGTCATCAGCACCGCGTCGGCGCTGGCCGGGGAGGTGGGGAACGCCAACGACCGGGGCACCGCGGCCGGCGGCGCGTAGAACGCGGAACCGGCGGGTATCCCGTCGACGTAGATGATCCGACCGCAGGAGCCCCACTCCAGCAGCACGCTGGAGACCCAGGCTTCCTTCTCGAACTCGGTGTCCCCGAACTCCTCGGCCTGTTCCTTCAGGTGCGGCGCGAGTTCCCAGAACACGCACGTCCGCGCATGTTTGGACAGGTGCTCCAAGTTGTCCAAGGTGACGCCCACGACACGACGCGACACCCCGACCTCCAAGCCCCCGGATACATCCCCTCACGAGGATAGGCGGATGTGACCCCCGCCCGGAAGGCAGATGCCCCGAACGGGACGGCCGTTACACTCGGGCGGGAACAAACCCGCCGGTAACAGCCACCTACGGAGTTTCCCGTGAACCTACCCGGACAGCCTCCCAAGCAGGGAGCCAGAAGCCTTGATCCCCACCTGCGCCGGTACGCGGCGCGGACGGCGGGCATGACGGCATCGGAGATCCGGGCACTCTTCGCGGTGGCGAGCAGGCCGGAGGTGGTATCCCTGGCGGGCGGGATGCCGCACCTGGCAGCACTGCCGCTGGACTCGCTCAGCGCGGAAGTGGCGGACGTGATCGCCACGGACGGCCTGGTCGCCCTCCAGTACGGCAGCGCGCACGGCCTCCCCGAGCTGCGCGAGCAGATCTGCGAAGTGATGGCGCTGGAGGGCATCAACGCCCACCCGGACGACGTCGTGGTGACGGTCGGTTCCCAGATGGGCCTCGACATGGTCACCCGCATCTTCTGCGACCCCGGTGACGTGGTGCTGGCCGAAGGCCCGTCGTACGTGGGCGCGCTCGGGTCGTTCGCCGCCTACCAGGCGCAGGTCGTGCACGTCGGCATGGACGCGGACGGCCTCGTGCCGGAAGCGCTCCGGGAGGCCATCGCGTCCGTCCACCGGGCCGGCCGGCGGATCAAGTTCCTCTACACGATCCCGAACTTCCACAACCCCGCCGGCGTGACGCTCGCCGTCCAGCGCCGGGCGGAGGTGCTGGACATCTGCCGCACCCACGGCATCCTCGTGGTCGAGGACAACCCGTACGGGCTGCTCGGCTTCGACGGCACCACGTACCCCGCGCTGCGGGCGAGCGACCCGGACAACGTGGTCTACCTCGGCTCGTTCTCCAAGACGTTCGCGGCGGGCCTGCGGGTCGGCTGGGTGCTCGCGCCGCACGCCGTGCGGGAGAAGCTGGTCCTGGCGGCCGAGTCGGCCACCCTGTGCCCGCCCACGCTCAACCAGCTGATCGTGTCGCGCTACCTGTCGACGCACGACTGGAAGGGCCAGATCAAGACCTACCGCGAGGCCTACCGGGAACGGCGTGACGCGGCGATCTCGTCGCTGGAGCAGCACATGCCGCTTGGTTCCACGTGGAACAAGCCGAACGGCGGGTTCTACGTGTGGGTCACCGTCCCCGAGGGCATCGACACCAAGGCGATGCTGCCGCGTGCCATCACCCAGCGCGTCGCGTACGCGTCCGGCACCGGCTTCTACGCCGACGGCCTCGGCAGCCGCCAGCTCCGCATCTCGTACTGCTACCCGACGCCCGAGCGCATCCGGGAGGGTGTGCGACGGCTCGCGAACGTGATCAAGGACGAGATCGAGCTGCACGAGACGTTCGGCCCCACGGTCGGCCGCGCGGTCTCCGGTCCGCACAGCCCATCGCCCGACACCGCGTGATCAGGAGTAGAGAGTTGTCCAACCGCTGGGTCGCAGTCCTGTCCGGGGGCCTTTCGCACGAGCGGGAGGTGTCGTTGCGATCCGGTCGCCGGCTGTCGGCCGCCCTCCGCTCGGCCGGTCTGGTCGTGGAGGAGTGGGACGCCGACCGCAACCTGCTCACGCGGCTCAAGGAACACCGGCCGGACGCCGTGGTGGTGGCGCTGCACGGCGGTGAGGGCGAGAACGGGTCGGTGCAGACGATCCTGGAGCTGGCGGGCGTGCCGTTCGTCGGCACCGACTCGCGGGCGTGCCGACGGGCGTGGGACAAGCCGACCGCGAAGGGCGAGCTGGCGCGTGCGGGCCTGGCGACTCCGGAGTGGGCCGTGCTGCCGCACGCGACGTTCCGGGAGCTGGGCGCGCAGCCCGTGCTGGACTCGATGGTGGAACGGCTTGGGCTGCCGTTGATGCTCAAGCCGGACCAGGGCGGCTCGGCGCTGGGCGCCCAGGTGGTGCGCGACGCGGCCGACCTCCCGGCCGCGATGGTCGGCTGCCTGGCGTACGGGAACACCGTGCTCGCCGAGCGGTACGTGGAGGGCGTCGAAGTGGCCGTCGCGGTGGTGGACGGTCCGGACGGGCCGCACGCCCTGCCGCCGGTGGAGATCGTCCCGGAGAACGGCGTCTACGACTACACCGCCCGGTACACCGCCGGCCTCACGGACTTCCACGCGCCGGCGCGGTTGGACGAGAAGGCGGCGCAGGCGGTCGGCGAGCTCGCGGTGGCCGCGCACCGGCTGCTGGGTCTGCGCGACGTGTCGCGGACCGACGCGATCGTGGCGGCGGACGGCACGGTGTACTTCCTCGAAGTGAACGTGTCGCCCGGTTTGACCGAGACCTCGCTCCTGCCGATGGCGGTCGAGGCGGCGGGGGAGTCGCTCGGCGAGATCTACGCGGGGCTCGTGGAGCGCGCGGTCGCCCGTTAGACCCTCTCACTTATTGACTACGGCCCGTGTCCGATTGGACGCGGGCCGTATTCATCACCGTGACATAAGGCCCTGGGGTGATCCCTTGCGGGCCAAACGTATCCGTTTTGTCCGATTTTTCGTTGCCGTCGGCAACCTACTCCGAGGGCCTCGTTCGCTGCGCCGCTTCCGGTGACATGAGCTGAATGATGCGTTCGAGGTCGTCCACGGACCCGAACTCGACCACGATCCGGCCCTTCCGCTGACCCAGCTCGACCTTCACCCGGGTGTCGAAGTTGTCCGACAGCCGCTCCGCCAAGTCCTGGAGGCCGGGCGCCTGGATCGGCTTGCGCCGGACCTGCTTCGCCTTGGCGGGCTCGGCGCCCTTCGCGAGGGTCACCGCTTCCTCGGTCGCGCGGACCGACATGCCCTCCGCGACGATCCGGGCCGCCAGCTCTTCCTGGGTGCCGGGGTCCTCGATGCCGAGCAGCGCGCGGGCGTGACCGGCGGACAGCACGCCCGCCGCGACCCGCCGCTGCACGGGGAGGGGGAGCTTCAGCAGCCGGATCGTGTTGGTGACGACCGGGCGGCTGCGACCGATGCGGTCCGCCAACTCCTCGTGCGTCACGCCGAACTCCTCCAGCAGCTGCTGGTAGGCGGACGCCTCTTCCAACGGGTTCAGCTGGACGCGGTGGATGTTCTCCAGCAGCGCGTCGCGCAGCATCACGTCGTCGGCGGTCTGCCGGACGATCGCCGGGATCGTCTTCAGCCCGGCCAGCTGGGTCGCCCGCCACCGCCGCTCGCCCATGACGAGCTCGTAGGTGTCCGTCCCGGTCGCCCGCACCACGATCGGCTGCATGAGCCCGAACTCGCGGATCGAGTGCTCCAGCTCGCGCAGCGCCTCTTCGTCGAAGACCTGCCGCGGCTGCTTCGGGTTGGTGCGGATCGAGGTGACCGGCAGCTCCTGGTACACCGCACCGGCCACGTCGCCGGAGGGTGTCGCGTCGGACTGCCCGGAAGACGAGAGCGCAGAGGACGACGAGCCGTTCGGCACCGCCCGCAGGGGAGTCGTCGCCGCCGGTGTCCCCGGAGGCGGTCCGCTCGGGATCAGGGCCGCGAGGCCACGGCCTAGGCCACCCTTGCGCTGTTCCGTCATGCCGATCCCATCTTCGCGCCGAACTCGGCGATCTCCCGTGCCGCGTCGAGGTAGCTCATCGCACCCCGTGAGCCGGGATCGTAGGTGAGCACCGTCTGACCGAATCCTGGTGCCTCGGAGACCTTCACGCTGCGCGGGATCACCGTTTTGAGGACTGTGTCGCCGAAGTGGCCGCGCACCTCGCTGGTCACCTGGTCGGCCAGCTTCGTCCGGCCGTCGTACATGGTGAGCAGGATGGTGGACACGTTCAGCGCCGGGTTCAGGTGCGCCTGGACGAGCTCGATGTTGCGCAGCAGCTGCCCCAGGCCTTCCAGCGCGTAGTACTCGCACTGGATCGGGATCAGCACCTCCTGCGCGGCGACCATCGCGTTGACGGTCAGCAGGCCGAGCGACGGCGGGCAGTCGATGAACACGTAGTCCGGCTGGATCGGGTCCAGCGCCTCCGGGCTCAGCGCCTCCTTCAACCGCGACTCGCGGGCCACCATCGAGACGAGTTCGATCTCCGCGCCGGCGAGGTCGATCGTGGCGGGCACGCAGTAGAGGTTGGGGGACTGGTTGCTCACCTGGGCCGCTTCGGCGACCGACATCTCACCGATCAGCACCTCGTACACGGACGGCGTGCCGGAGCGGTGGTCGACGGCCAGCGCCGTGCTCGCGTTGCCCTGCGGGTCGAGGTCGATGACGAGAACCTTCAGCCCGTGGATGGCCAGCCCGGCGGCCAGGTTCACCGTGCTCGTGGTCTTGCCGACGCCGCCCTTCTGGTTGGCGACCACCATGACGCGGCGACGGTCCGGGCGGGGGAGTTGGAGGGAGTCGGGGTGCAGGACGCGGGTGGCGCGTGCCGCTTCTTCCGCGATGGGGGTCCACACGGTGTTGTCTCCTGCCGGTTCCACGTTGTCAGTCGAGTCTGCGTTGCCTGCCGGGCGGAGCACTTCGCCTGCGCCCACTGCTCCTTCGGGCTCGGTTTCACGTGAAACACCGGCCGCTTGGAACACTGGTTGCAGGGGGTCGGGGTACACGTTCACCGAGCCTTCCTTCCGCGACGCGCGCCTTCCCGGCGGCTCGCCTGCTCATCGCGCTCCACGAGCACGACCGTCGTGGGCAGTTCGAGGACTTCACCGCCGCAGGTGACGACGCGCGGCCGGACGCCTCCGGCCCGACGCACCGCTGCGGCGTCGCGTTCGAGTTCTTCGGCGGCGCTCTCGCCCTTGAGGGCGACCAGTCGTCCACCGGGCCGCAGCAGTGGGATGCACCACCGCGTCAGCCGATCCAGCGGGGCCACCGCGCGGGCCGTCACGACGTCGCTGCCGGACAACTGGTCGAGCACCGGCCCCTCCTCGGCTCGTCCGCGGATCACGTTGACGTCGAGGTCGAGAGCCTCCACGCACTCCGTCAACCACGCCACCCGGCGCGCCATCGGCTCCAGGAGCGTCAGGGCGAGATCCGGTCGTGCGATCGCCAGGGGGATGCCCGGCAAGCCCGCGCCCGAGCCTACGTCCACGACCCGCGAACCTTCGGGAAGCAACTCCGCGACGACCGCCGAATTCAGGACGTGGCGGTCCCAGAGCCGGTCGACCTCCCGGGGACCGATCAGGCCGCGCTCCACGCCGTGCTCGGTGAGCAGTGCCGTGAAGGCGACCGCCTTGTCGTAGTGGTCACCGAAGACCTTCTTCGCGCGGTCTTCCACCTCTTCGGCCATGGCTCCATCCGGGGACGTTTCACGTGAAACCACACACGACGCCAGCGGCGGTCGGTGTGGGCGATGGGGTCGGGCGTCTCGCCAGGAGGCGGTGAGCCCCGGGAGATGTGCCGGTGCCCACTATGACGGATCACCCCGGCGACACGCCAAATCGACGCGACGAGTTCTGCCGCGTTTCACGTGAAACTTGCGATCCGACCGTCCTTGGGCGACGTGCGGAGGAGTTCGAGCGCGTAGTCGACCGACTCGACGTGGTCGAGGTCCGGGACTTCTTCGAGCGGGAACCACGCCGCCTGGTCCGTGCTGCCGTCCACCTCGAAGGTGAGTTCGCCGCCGATGACGTGTGCCTCGTACATGATTCGGAGGCGGTGGTAGTCGATCTCGACGCCGTCGCGTTCCAGCGGGCCGTGGACGTTCTGGATGCCGAGCAGGCGGTCGACCTCGGCGTGGTAGCCGGTCTCCTCGAACACCTCGCGGATGACCGCGCGGTAGGGGTCCTCGCCGTGGTCGACGCCGCCGCCCGGCAGGATCCACATCGGCCGGTCCGGGCCCAGCCACCGGGACAGGAGCAGCCGACCGTCCTCGATGATCACGGCGTAGGCGGCGACACGAAGCTTCCGGATGATCTCAGTCATGCCGCGACCGTTTCACGTGAAACCCGACGAGGGGAAGGTTTTTGGATGTACTCCGTCACACCGGGGGTGCTGAGCACCATGGGGCACCCCCACGACCTCCAGCACGTCGCCGAGCTGGCCGCGGCCGGCGTCTCCACCATCGTCTGCACGTTGACGGAGACGGAGCTGGCGGAGCTCGACCTGACGGGGGAGGAGGCGGCGGCGCGGGACGCGGGGATGGCGTTCCACTGGGTGCCGATCCCGGACTTCGACGTCCCAGCCGCCGCGCTGGAACTGGACGCCGTGGTCGAGGAGATGCGTGCGGGCCGGCACGTCGTGGTGCACTGCTGGGGCGGGATCGGGCGGTCGTCGTTGGTGGCCGGTGCGCTGCTGGTGTCGGACGGTGCCTCACCCGAGGCCGCGTGGCAGGCGATCTCGGCGGCGCGCGGGCGGGACGTGCCGGCGACCGACGAGCAGCGGGCGTGGCTGAGCACGTTCGCGCAGGCGCGGTTCTGGGACGGGCAGGCGGCGACGTTCGACCGGGAAGCCGACCACGGGCTGACCGACCCGGACGTGCGGCGGGCGTGGGCGGACCTGCTCCTGCCGTTGCTGCCGCCCGCGCCGGCGTCCGTCGTGGACCTCGGGTGCGGCACCGGCAGCCTCACCGCGTTGCTCGTCGGAGCCGGGTACGACGTGCGCGGGCTCGACCTGTCCGAGCGGATGGTCGCCGCGGCACGGGCGAAGGTCGCCGACGTGGAGTTCCGCCAGGGTGACGCCGCGCGCCCGCCGTACCCGCCGGGATCGTTCGACGTGGTGCTCGTGCGGCACGTGCTGTGGGCGTTGCCCGACCCGGCCGCCGCGATCGAGCGGTGGCGTGCCCTCCTCAAGCCAGGCGGGCGGCTCGTGCTGGTCGAGGGGCGCTGGCACACCGGCGCCGGGGTCACCGCCGCCGACTGCGTCGCGCTGCTGGGGGAGGCGGACGTCCGGCCGCTGACCGACCCGGCGCTCTGGGGCCGGGAGATCACCGACGAGCGGTACGTCGTGCTGTCCCGCTGACCAACGAGAACGGCCCCGGCTCCCACAAGGGGGCCGGGGCCGTTCCACGTGAAACCACTCAGGGCTTCGGCAGCACCACCACGCGGCGCTGCGGCTCCTCGCCCTCGCTCTCGCTGTGCACGCCCGCCACCGTGGCGACGGCGTCGTGCACGACCTTCCGCTCGAACGGCGTCATCGGGTGCAGGCGCACCTTCTCACCGGACGCCACCACCTTCTCCGCCGTCGTCCGGCCGAGGTCGGCCAGTTCGGCCCGCCGTCCGGCACGCCACCCGGCGATGTCCAGCATGAGCCGGCTGCGCACGCCCGTCTCCTGCTGCACCGCGAGCCGGGTCAGCTCCTGCAACGACTCCAGGACCGTGCCGCGGGTGCCGACCAGCTTCTCCAGGTCGTCACCGCCGTCGATGCTCACGATCGCCCGACCCGCCTCGACGTCGAGGTCGATGTCGCCGTCGTAGTCGAGGAGGTCCAACAACCGCTCGAGGTAGTCCCCGGCGATGTCGCCCTCCTGGACGAGCAGGTCCTCCGAACTCCCCGACCGCGCCGACGGGGCCGGTTCGACCTCGGGCGTGTCCACGTCGGCCGCCTGCAACGTCTCCGACACGATGTCTCCTCTCCAGGGTCAACGACGCTTCTTGTTGCCCTGCTTCTTGCCTGGGGATCGGTCTGGGCTCAGACCGGGAATCTCGGTGGACGGCTTCGCGGTCCCGTTGGACCCGCTCCCGTCCGATTCGGCCTCGGTCGGCGCCGGCTTCGCGGTCCCCGTGGACTGCGTACCTGCCGGCTTGCGCGGCTGCGGCTTCTGACCGGGCCTCGGCTTGACCGCCGGCTTGGCGCCCGGCTTCGGCGCCAGCGCCTGGCGCTGCGTGGTCGCCTCGACCTTCTTCTGCTCTTCCTCGCGGTCGATGCGGTGGTACACGACGTACTGCTGACCCAGCGTCCACGAGTTGTTGCTCAGCCAGTACAGCAGGATCGCGATGGGGAAGAAGAGGCCACCGACGAGCACGCCGATCGGGAACAAGTACAGCGTCAGCTTGTTCATGATCGCGGTCTGCGGGTTGTCCGCCGCGGCCTGCGTCTGGCGTGCCACCGAGTGGCGGGCGGTGAAGTGCGTGCCGATCGACGCCAGGATCATCAACGGGATCGAGACCAGGAGCACGCTGCTGCGCTCGGTGGCGAACGCCGCCAGCTCGTTCTCGGGCATCGTGATGAACGTCGAGAGGTTCGCGCCGAACAGCTTCGCGTTGACGAACGACTCCACGCCCTGGGCGTCGAAGAAGTAGACCTCGCCCCAGCCGGGCTTGAACGAGCGCAGCACGTGGAACAGGCCGATGAACACCGGGATCTGCACCAGCATCGGCAGGCAGCCGCCCAGCGGGTTGACGCCGTGCTCCGACTGGAGCTTCTGCATCTCCTGCGCCTGGCGCTGCTTGTCGTTCGCGTACTTCTTCTTGATCTTCTGCAGCTCCGGCGCGAACTCCTGCATCTTGCGCATCGAGCGGACCTGGCCGACGAACGGCTTGAACAGGATCGCGCGCAGCGTGAAGACGAGGAACACCACGGCGAAGGCCCACGCGAACCCGCTCGACTCGCCGAAGACGTGGCCGAACACCCAGTGCCAACACCACAGGATGAAGGACACCGGGTAGTAGATGAAGTTGAGCACTAGCTACTCCTCGGCAGGAAGGTCGGGGACCGCGTTTCGCCTCGGCGGAACCGGGTCCAGGCCACCAGGGTGCCAGGGTCCGCAGCGACCCAACCGGCGGAGGGTCAGCCAGGAACCGCGCAGCGCACCGTGGACGGTCAACGCCTCCACCGCGTACGCGCTGCAACTCGGGTGGAAACGGCAGGTCGGGGGCAGCGCGGGCGAGATGAACTTCCGGTAGAAGCGCACCGGGAGCAGCAGAGCCCGAACGACGGGACTCACCTGGACGGTCGTCATCTCAACACCTTGTGCAGCGCCGCGTCGAGGTCACGGCCGAGCTCGGCGCTGCTCGCCTCCGCTGACGGTGCCAACGCGCGCACGACCAGGGAAGTTCCGGGGGGCAGCCGGTCGAGCCGGTCCCGGACGACGTGCCGGAGCCGGCGGCTCACCTGGTGCCGGACCACGGAGTTGCCCACGGCTTTGCTCACGACGAAGCCCACCTTGGACTGGTCCAAGGTGGGCTGCGCCGAGGTGCGTGTTCCCGCCGAGGCGCCGTTCGATGCCGTCGACGTACGTGTTCCCGCCGAGGCGCCGTTGGACGCCGCCGAGGTACGTGTCTCCGCCGGGGCGCTGGTCGATGCCACTGCCGCCCCGGTGTCGACCGTCGCCGCTGTGCCATCGGACACCGCCGCTGTGTCGTCGCCGACCGCAACTCGCGCGGTCACCGACGGCAACAGGACGTGCACGACCAGCCGTGACCGGCCGGCCCGGCGGCCTCGGCGGACCACCAGGCCGAAGTCCTGGCTGCGGGTCAGCCGATTGGCCGCCGGTAGCACGGCGCTGCGGCGATCTAGGCGGACAGCTCTTTGCGACCCTTGCCGCGGCGCGCGGCCAGGATGGCGCGACCGGCACGGGTGCGCATGCGCAGCCGGAACCCGTGCGTCTTCGCACGGCGACGGTTGTTGGGCTGGAAGGTGCGCTTACCCTTGCTCACGGTCGGACTCCCGGTGCTTAACTGCCAAGCAGGTCTGTGGTGTCCCCAGCCGAACAAGCCTTAGGCGCGCGAAAAGCACCCCACGCAAGCGGGAGACGGTACGAGGGTACGCAGGCCAGGGGGCGCGGTTCAAATCGGGGTCGCACCCGGGCACGGCGAGCGGTCCCGCACCTGCGTTAAAAGCTTGCGAGCCGGTACGCCTTGTGGCATGGCCCGCACCTTGTTAGCGTGCTGCCTTCGCGGGTAGACGCGGGCCGTGCCGACGAGGCGGGGCAGAGCCGCCGCCACGCGGACCGCAGGTGCTCGGGAGCAACGGGGGGACCGCTGCGCGCCGAGCCGCGTTCGTGCACAGTTGTGGATAACTCTGTGGATGCCTCTATTCTCCGTGTCCACGTCGTGGAAGTTCCCGGGGACTGACCGCGGAGCCGTCACCGAGGGGAGGGGAGCGCGGAGGTGTCCGACCACCAGGCCGATCTGGGTCTCGTGTGGGAGCAGGTCGTGCAGGAGCTAGCCGCCAGCACGTTGTCTCCCCAGCAGCGCGCGTGGATGCGCGTCACCAGACCCATCGGGCTGCTCGACGGGACCGCCCTGCTCGCCGCGCCGAGCGACTTCGCGAAGGAAGCCATCGAGCGCGCGCTCCGCGAACCCATCACCGCGGCGCTGTCGCGTCGCCTCGGTCGTGCCGTGTCGCTGGCCGTCAAGGTCGACTCGCCCGACCCTCCCGTGACCACGCCGATCCCGGTGCCCACCCCCGTGCCTGTCGCCATGTCGACATCGGTGTCGTCCTTCGCGTCCTTCAACGGCGGCATCGCGGTCGAGGCGGAGACCGAGGGTGACACCGACGGCGAGGGTGAAGAGGTCGACGAGGAAGGCGAAGCGCTCGCCGCCGTCACCGAGATCTGGCCGACCTACGGCGGCGGCAACGCCGCGCCGAGCGGCACCCCGTACACCCGGCCGGCGAACCCGGTGGCCTCGCAGACCAGGTTGAACGAGAAGTACAACTTCGACACGTTCGTGATCGGCGCGTCCAACCGCTTCGCGCACGCCGCCGCGGTGGCCGTCGCCGAAGCACCGGCCCGTGCGTACAACCCCCTGTTCATCTGGGGTGAGTCGGGGCTCGGCAAGACGCACCTGCTGCACGCGGTCGGGCACTACGCCCAGCGCCTGTTCCCCGGGATGCGCGTGCGGTACGTGTCGACCGAGGAGTTCACCAACGACTTCATCAACTCCCTGCGTGACGACCGGAAGGTCGCGTTCCAGCGCCGGTACCGGGACATCGACGTGCTGCTGGTCGATGACATCCAGTTCCTGGAGGGCAAGGAAGGCACGCAGGAGGAGTTCTTCCACACGTTCAACACGCTGCACAACGCGAACAAGCAGATCGTCGTGTCGTCCGACCGTCCGCCCAAGCGGCTGGAGACGTTGGAAGACCGGTTGCGGACGCGGTTCGAGTGGGGCTTGATCACGGACATCCAGCCGCCCGAGCTGGAGACCCGGATCGCGATCCTGCGGAAGAAGGCGGCGCAGGACCGCCTGGCGGCGCCGGCCGAGGTGCTGGAGTTCATCGCGGCGCGGATCGAGCGGAACATCCGGGAGCTGGAAGGCGCCCTGATCCGCGTGACGGCGTTCGCGTCGCTGAACCGGCAGCCGGTAGACGTGCAGCTGGCGGAGATAGTGCTCCGCGACCTCATCCCGGACTCCCACGCGCCCGAGATCACCGCGCCGACCATCATGGCCGTGACGGCGGAGTTCTTCAGCGTGTCCATAGACGATCTTTGTGGGCCCGGTAAGACGAAGGTGCTGGCGCAGGCGAGGCAGATCTCGATGTACCTGTGCCGGGAGCTGACGGACCTGTCACTGCCGAAGATCGGCCAGACGTTCGGTGGACGGGACCACACGACGGTCATGCACGCGGACAAGAAGATCCGCAAGGAGATGGCCGAGCGCCGGCGCGTCTACGAGCAGGTCCAGGAACTGACGTCGCGCATCAAACAGCGCGCCCGCCACACCCCCTGACCCTCCGCAAACGCTTGCGCCACCCCGGGGGCAAGGTCAGCCCGCCGAACACTTTCGGGTGATCAACGCCCAAATATGTACGGAAACACCGTTACCGCACATCGGTTGATCAGACCGCCCCCGCAACCACCCCTCCCGCCTCCCGCCTTCGCTCCTCCCACCCCTGCCGGCCACGCCGCCTCGGCCTCCACCACCCCGGCCACGAGCCCAGCCCGCAGCCGGCGAGTGCCGCAGCCAGGACACGCCCCAGCCCGGCGCCCCCGAACCCACCCGAGCCGCCAGCACGACGCGGCCCAGGCACCACGCCGCAAGCAGGCACCGCCACGCCACCGCCGGTCCGAGCCGAGCCGGCCAGTCGCCTGTCCGGCTCGGGCCCTGTCCGGCTCGGACTGGGCCGGCTCGGACCTGACCCGGCGGCGGACGCTCGCGCAGGCATCCCGCCGAGCCGTGCCACTCATCGCTGCGGCGAGCCTGCCCCCAGCGCGCGAACGAACGCGCCCGAGCCTGGTCGCACCCCCGCCCGCGCCACCGCGCCGTCCGCGCCCGCCCACCGCCTCACCCGCCCACCGCGCCACCGCGCCACCGCGCCACCGCGCCACCGACGATGAGCCGCCCGACCGCGGTGTGCCGTCCCGCGAGGTCAACGGGAGGTCGACGGGGGTCGACGGGGGTCGACGGTCAGGCGGATCGGCAATGCCGGGCGGTCGAAGCGGGGCGAGGGCCGGAGGCGTCGACGGGGTCCTGAGGCAGACGGGTCAAGAGATTGGGCGTCGGCGGTCGCCGGGGTCGGGGCTGGAGTTCGGGCACGCGGCGATTGGTGACCACCGACATCGGCGCCCGGCGACCGGCGGGGGTCGGGCAGGACGGGCCGGGTGGGTGGTTGGGAGCGCGCGGCGGTCGGCGGGGGGCGGGACTTGCGGCGGCGATCGGGCGGTCGGTGGGCGGCCGGGGTGGCGGCAGGCGATTGGGTGGTCGGTGGCGGATGGGCGGGTCGCGGGTCGCGGATGGCGGGTCGCGGATGGCGGGTCGCGGATGGCGGATGGCGGGTGGCGGGTGGGCCCGGCGAGACACGGTTGGCGCGATCGGCAGGCGCGGGGGCGCAGCGGGGCCGCCGCGAGGCGCGGGCCGTGGTGGAGAGAGGCAGCAACTGCGGGGGTGCCGTCGCGAGGGCACGGGTCGGGGTGGGGTGGGGTGGGGCGGGGCGGGGCTGAATGCTGCGCTCGTCCCCGGGTGACACCGACCGCACCCGGGGACGGCGCGAACCGCACCCGGGTGCGGTCGGGATCGAGGATCGGACCGTCGCCGGCACCCGGGTGCGACGCCCGCGTCCCCCCGCGACGGCCGACAGAGCCGCACCGAACCCGGGCGCGAAGGCCACTCCGCCGACCGGAACGACCCCAAAACCGGCCCATTCACCGCCAACCCCCGCGCATCACCCTGACGTGGTCGCAGGTACCGGTTGGGCGTGGTTCCCGGGCAGGCCTTGGGGTTCCCGCCCCGCACCCGCCCCCGGAAACGCAGGTGAACGACCGGCTACGAGTTGTCCACAGCCCCAGAAAAGTGCCCCGTCGGGGGAGATCCGGCCCACCATCACCCTGTGCAGCACCCGGGTACAACTCGGCCCACACCCGGGGATTAACCCGGGGACAACTCGGCCTACCTGTGGACCGAACGGACCATCCCCATAGTTCTCCCCGGGGACGCCGACTTGTCCCCGGGTGACACCCCGTACTTGTCCACACCTCCAAGCGGGCGACACGCTGCGAGAACGAGGGTTGTCCACACAATCCACAGCCCCTACTGCTGTTGCTGTTGTCTTCCCTTGAAGAGAAGAACAAAAGAAAAACAGGCGGCGGTCGAGCCC
The DNA here is from genome assembly GCF_000716595.1 of Saccharothrix sp. NRRL B-16314. Lineage (GTDB taxonomy): Bacteria > Actinomycetota > Actinomycetes > Mycobacteriales > Pseudonocardiaceae > Actinosynnema. The sequence continues at coordinate 229,634 of NZ_JNXC01000001.1, read as the reverse complement.
GGGGACGGACGCTCGGCAGCGCCCCACCCCGGGTGTGGCCCCGAGGTGACGAACCGCGTCCCGACGCTCTACGGTGGGGACCCTCCGCTCCGTGGGTCGAAAGATCCGGCGAGGGACGCGGCTCCCTAACCCCCACCGCAACGCATGCTGTTGTTGGTCATGCCGACTTGAGGAAGGACGCCTCATGAAGATCCGCGTCGAGCGCGACGGCCTGGCCGACGCCGTCGCCTGGGTCGCCCGCAGCCTGCCGTCCAGGCCGCCTGTCCCGGTGCTCGGTGGAGTCCTGCTCGACGCCGGGGCGGAGGACGGCTCCGGCGAAGCGCTGACGGTCTCCGGCTTCGACTACGAGGTGTCCGCCCAGTGCGGCGTCCCGGCCACCATCGCCGACGGCGGCAAGGCGCTCGTCTCCGGCCGCCTGCTCGCCGACATCACCAAAGCCCTCCCGAACCACCCGGTCGAGATCGCGGTCGACGGCTCCCGGATGACGATCTCCTGCGGCAGCGCCCGGTTCAGCCTGCCGACCATGCCGGTCGAGGACTACCCGCAGCTGCCGTCCATGCCGCAGCACGCCGGCGAGCTCCCGGGCGAGATCTTCGGCGAGGCCGTCGCGCAGGTCGCCGTCGCGGCCGGCAAGGACGACACCCTCCCGATGCTGACCGGCGTCCGGCTGGAGATCGGCGAGGGCAAGCTGACCCTCGTCGCCACCGACCGCTTCCGCCTCGCCATGCGCGAGTTCCCGTGGGAGCCGAACGAGTCGCTCGGCGAGGTCGCCGTGCTCGTCCCCGCCAAGACCCTGAACGACGCCGCGAAGACGCTCGGCGCGTCCGGCGCGAAGATCACGCTCTCCCTCGCCGCGAACGACGGCCTGCTCGGCCTGTCCGGCACGGGCCGCCGCACGACCACCCGCCTGCTCGACGCCGACTTCCCGAAGTACCGCCAGCTGCTGCCCAGCGAGCACTCGGCCGCCGCGATCATCGAGGTCGACGCGCTGGTGCAGGCGATCAAGCGCGTGTCGCTGGTCGCCGAGCGCGGCACCCAGGTCCGGCTCGAATTCGTGGACAACAGCCTCCGCCTGTCCGCCGGCGGCGACGACGAGGGCAGCGCCGAGGAAGAGCTCCCCGTCGAGTACACCGGCGACCCGGTCACCATCGCCTTCAACCCGACGTACCTCCAGGAGGGCCTGCAGGCCGTCCGCACCCCGAGGGCGCACTTGTCCTTCACCACACCCAGTCGGCCCGCGCTGCTCAAGCCGGTGGACGAGGATGGGAACGTGGCGCCGGGCTACCTCTACCTGTTGATGCCCGTGCGCCTGCCCGGCTGATCCACAACGCCATCCACAGACGTAGGGAAGAGGAACGACCGTGCAGCTCGGACTCGTCGGCCTCGGCAAGATGGGCTTCAACATGCGCGAGCGGATCCGCCGCGCGGGGCACGAGGTGGTCGGCTACGACCGCAACCCTGAAGTCTCCGACGCCGAGACGCTCGCCGACATGGTGGGCAAGCTCAGCGCACCGCGCCTGGTGTGGGTGATGGTGCCCGCGGGCGACATCACCCGGCAGACGATCACCGACCTCGGCGGCCTGCTGGAGCCGGGCGACCTGGTGATCGACGGCGGCAACTCGCGCTTCACCGATGACGAGATCAACGCGAAGGCGTTGGCCGACAAGGGCATCGGCTACATGGACGCCGGTGTGTCCGGCGGCGTCTGGGGCCTGGAGAACGGCTACGGCCTGATGGTCGGCGGCGAGGCCGAGCACGTCGAGCGCGCCATGCCGATCTTCGACGCGCTGCGCCCGGAGGGTCCGCGCGAGGAGGGCTTCGCGCACGCGGGCCGGATCGGCGCCGGCCACTTCGCGAAGATGGTCCACAACGGCATCGAGTACGGCCTGATGCAGGCGTACGCCGAGGGCTTCGAGCTGCTGGAGGCGTCGAAGCTGGTGGACGACGTGCCGGCCACGATCAAGGCGTGGCAGCGCGGCACGGTGGTCCGCTCGTGGCTGCTCGACCTGCTCGTCCGCGCGCTGGAGTCCGACCCGGAGCTGGACGACCTGCGCGGTCACGTGGAGGACTCCGGTGAGGGCCGGTGGACGGTCGAGGAGGCCATCAAGCACGCGGTGCCCGCGCCGGTGATCTCCGCCGCGCTGTTCGCCCGGTTCGCGTCCCGCCAGGACGACTCGCCGGCCATGCGGGCGGTCGCGGCGCTGCGCAACCAGTTCGGCGGTCACGCCGTGCAGGCCGCGGGACCTTCGTCCGGTTCCGGCTCGACCCAGAGCTGACCCGTTGTACGTCCGGCACCTGCAAGTCGCCGACTTCAGATCGTGGGAGCACGCCGACCTGGCGTTCGAGCCGGGGGTGACCGTGCTCGTCGGGCGCAACGGCCAGGGCAAGACGAACCTGGTCGAGGCGCTCGGGTACGTGGCCACCCTGGGTTCGCACCGGGTGGCCACGGACGCGCCGCTGGTCCGGCACGGCGCGCAGCGCGCGGTGGTCCGCACGGCGGTGGTCAACGAGGGGCGCGAGCTGCTGGTCGAGCTGGAGATCACGCCGGGCAAGGCGAACCGGGCGCGGATCAACCGCGGCCCGGTGCCGCGACCGCGCGACGTGCTGGGCATCCTGCGCACGGTGCTGTTCGCGCCGGAGGACCTGGCGCTGGTGCGCGGCGACCCGGGCGAGCGGCGGCGGTTCCTGGACGAGTTGCTGACGACGCGCGCGCCGCGTTACGCGGGAGTCCGCAGCGACTACGAGCGGGTGCTCAAGCAGCGGGGCGCGTTGCTGAAGAGCGTGCGGGCGTCGCGGAACGCGGACATCAGCACGCTCGACGTGTGGGACGGGCACCTGGCCCGGCACGGCGCCGAGCTGCTGGCGGCCCGGCTGGACCTCGTCGCGGACATCGCGCCGCACGTGGCCGCGGCGTACGCGGAGGTGGCGCCGGAGTCGCGGCCCGCGCGGGTGGCGTACCGGTCGAGCCTCGGTGAGTCGTTCCCGGGGTCGCACGACCGCGAGGTGCTGGAGGACGCGTTGCTCGCCGAGCTGCACCGGGTGCGCGGGCAGGAGATCGACCGGGGCGTGTGCCTGGTCGGGCCGCACCGCGACGACCTGGACCTGGCGCTGGGTGACCTGCCCGCGAAGGGGTACGCCAGTCACGGAGAGTCATGGTCCTTCGCCTTGGCGCTGAGGCTCGGCGGGTACGAGTTGCTGCGTGTCGAGGGGGCGGAACCGGTGCTCGTGCTGGACGATGTGTTCGCCGAACTGGACCGCGGCAGGCGTCGCCAGTTGGCGAAGGTGGCTGCCGGCGCGGAGCAGGTGTTGATCACGGCGGCGGTCGCGGAGGACGTGCCCGAGGAACTGGACGGGCTGCGGTTCGACGTTCGCGACGGGGAGGTGCGTCGTGTCTGACGAGTTGCCCCAAACGGGTGTGACCCCTCGCACAGCTGGGGACAACCCTGTGGATGGTGTGGATAACTCCGGGGCGAAATCGGACATATCCACACCTGGTGCCACTCCATCGAGTGGTTTGCGTGGTCCGGACCTGGCACGCGCCGCACTCGAAGCCGCCCGCGCCTCCGCCAAGGCCCGTGGTGCGCGGGGTGCCCGCAAGGGTTCGGTGCCCGCCGCGGGCCGCCGTCGACGGCGCCGTTGGTCCGGTCCCGGCCCGGACGACCGCGACCCGCAGCCGCTCGGCAGGCTCGCCTCGCGGATGGCGGCCGACCGCGGCTGGGCGGAACGGCTGGCGGGTGGCCAGGTGTTCGCCCGATGGGCGAAACTGGTCGGTGAGGACGTGGCCGAGCACGCGAAGCCGGTCGCGCTGAGTGACAACGAGCTGACCGTCCAGGCCGACTCGACGGCGTGGGCCACGCAGCTGCGGCTGTTGCAGCGGGACCTGCTGAAGCGCATCGCGGCGGGTGTCGGCGACGGCGTGGTGCAGAAGCTGAAGGTCCAGGGTCCGGCGGCCCCCAGCTGGCGCTACGGCCCCAGGCACGCTCCAGGTCGCGGACCACGTGACACCTACGGGTGACGAGCGCCAGGCCCGCAGCGGCGATTCTGTGGCGCGGTGAGCGCTCACCAGGCGATTTTGACCCCGTGAACGGCGGTCGGCACCCATCTGCGTTCACTTCGGGCCGCCTGTGAGCAAACCAGGGCCGTCCTCGGTGGGTTTCTGTCGGACCGCCCCGGTAGGATCGAGGGGTAGCGTGACCCCAGCGTCGCCAGGCGACGAACGCAGTCGTCAGAAGTCTGAGGAGACACCGAGCCCGTGGCAGCCAAGAAGAGTGAGTACAGCGCGTCTTCGATCACCGTCCTCGAGGGCTTGGAGGCGGTCCGCAAGCGGCCCGGCATGTACATCGGGTCGACCGGCGAGCGGGGTCTGCACCACCTGATCTGGGAGGTCGTGGACAACTCCGTCGACGAGGCGATGGCGGGCTACGCCACGGTCGTGGACGTGACGCTGCTGGCCAACGGCGGTGTCCGGGTCATCGACGACGGTCGCGGCATCCCGGTCGGCATGCACCCGGTCGAGAAGAAGCCGACGCTGGAAGTGGTGCTGACCAAGCTGCACGCGGGCGGCAAGTTCGACAGCGACTCCTACGCGGTGTCCGGCGGCCTGCACGGCGTCGGCATCTCCGTCGTGAACGCGCTGTCGAGCGCGGTCGACGTCGAGGTCAAGACCGACGGTTTCACGTGGAACCAGCGGTTCGAGAACACCAAGCCCGCGCACGAGCTGATCAAGGGCGAGGCGACCGAGCGGACCGGCACGGCCATCACGTTCTGGGCCGACCCGACGATCTTCGAGACCACCGAGTACAACATCGAGACGATCTCCCGCCGGCTGCAGGAGATGGCGTTCCTCAACAAGGGCCTCACCATCATCCTGCGCGACGAGCGCACCCAGGACGGTGACACGGAGGCCGACGCCGAGGGGCACGTCGCGGTCGTGCGCGAGCGCACGTTCCACTACCCCGGTGGCCTGGAGGACTTCGTCCGCCACATCAACCACACCCGCGAGGCCGTGCACCAGAAGATCGTCTCCTTCGAGGCCAAGGGCGAGGACCTCGAGGTCGAGGTGGCGATGCAGTGGAACACCGGCTACACGCCGTCGGTGTACACGTTCGCCAACACGATCAACACGCACGAGGGCGGCACGCACGAGGAGGGCTTCCGCGCCGCGCTGACCCGCGTGGTCAACGAGTACGCGCGCGAGAAGAAGGTGCTCAAGGAGAAGGACGCCAACCTCACCGGCGACGACATCCGCGAGGGCCTGGCCGCGATCATCTCGGTCAAGCTCAAGGAGCCCCAGTTCGAGGGCCAGACGAAGACCAAGCTGGGCAACAGCGAGGCCAAGTCGTTCGTGCAGAAGTCCACCAACGAGCACTTGGCCGACTGGTTCGAGCGTCACCCGAACGAGGCGCGCACGATCGTCACCAAGGCGGTGTCGTCGGCGCAGGCCCGCATCGCCGCCCGCAAGGCCCGCGAGCTGGTGCGCCGCAAGGGCGCCCTGGACATCGGCGGCCTGCCCGGCAAGCTCAAGGACTGCCGCTCCACCAACCCGGAGGAGTGCGAGATCTACGTCGTGGAGGGCGACTCCGCGGGCGGCTCGGCCAAGGAAGGCCGCGACTCCATGTTCCAGGCGATCCTGCCGATCCGCGGCAAGATCATCAACGTGGAGAAGGCGCGCATCGACCGCGTGCTGAAGAACACCGAGGTCCAGTCCCTCATCACCGCGTTCGGCACCGGCATCCACGAGGACTTCGACCTCTCGAAGCTGCGCTACCACAAGATCGTGCTGATGGCCGACGCCGACGTCGACGGCCAGCACATCCGGACCCTGCTGCTGACCCTGCTGTTCCGCTTCATGCGCCCCCTGATCGAGCACGGCCACGTGTACCTCGCGCAGCCGCCCCTGTACAAGATCAAGTGGCAGCGCCAGGAGCCCGAGTTCGCCTACAGCGACCGCGAGCGCGACGGCCTCGTCCGCGAGGGCCTGGCCGCCGGCAAGAAGCTCGGCAAGGACGACAACATCCAGCGCTACAAGGGCCTCGGCGAGATGAACGCCTCGGAGCTGTGGGAGACCACGATGGACCCGGCCCACCGGGTGCTGCTCCAGGTGACGATGGACGACGCGGCCACGGCCGACGAGCTGTTCAGCGTGCTGATGGGCGAGGACGTGGAAGCCCGCCGGTCGTTCATCACCCGCAACGCCAAGGGCGTGCGGTTCCTCGACGTCTGATCCATCCCCGGGCCCGATCCGCGCTGGCTGCCTGTTAAGGAAGTAGAACTGTGAGCGAGACGACGCTGCCCCCGGCGACCGGTGGAGACCGCACCGAGCTGCGGGACATCGAGCAGGAGATGCAGAACTCGTACATCGACTACGCGATGAGCGTGATCGTGGGACGAGCGCTGCCCGACGTGCGCGACGGCCTCAAGCCCGTGCACGTCCGCGTGCTGTACTCGATGTTCGACTCGGGCTTCCGCCCCGACCGCAGCTACAACAAGTGCGCCCGCGTGGTCGGCGACGTGATGGGCAACTACCACCCGCACGGCGACTCGGCCATCTACGACGCCCTCGTGCGCCTGGCCCAGCCGTGGTCGATGCGCTACCCGCTGATCGACGGCCAGGGCAACTTCGGCTCCCAGGGCAACGATCCTGCAGCCGCCATGAGGTACACCGAGTGCCGGCTCACGCCGTTGGCCATGCAGATGCTGGCCGACATCGAGGAAGACACGGTCGACTTCCGGGACAACTACGACGGCCGCATCCAGGAGCCGACGGTCCTGCCGTCCCGCGTGCCGAACCTGCTGATCAACGGCAGCTCGGGCATCGCGGTCGGGATGGCGACCAACATCCCGCCGCACAACCTGCGCGAGGTCGCCGAGGGCGTGGTGTGGGCGCTCGACAACCCCGAGGCGTCCGACGAAGAGACGCTTGAGGCGATGATCGCCCGGATCAAGGGTCCGGACTTCCCGACGCACGGCCAGATCCTGGGTACCGCGGGCATCGAGGACGCGTACCGCACCGGCCGCGGCTCGGTGAAGATGCGCGCGGTCGTGGAGATCGACGAGGACGCCAAGGGGCGGACCATCCTGGTCGTCACCGAGCTGCCCTACCAGGTGAACCCGGACAACCTGGTCGAGAACATCGCCACCCTGGTCCGCGACCAGAAGCTGATCGGCATCGCGAACATCGCCGACGAGTCGAACCGGCGTTCCGGCATGCGGATCGTCATCACGCTGAAGCGCGACGCCGTCGCCAAGGTCGTGCTGAACAACCTCTACAAGCACACCCAGCTGCAGTACTCGTTCGGCGTGAACATGCTGTCGCTGGTCGACGGCGTGCCGCGCACGTTGCGCCTGGACCAGATGATCCGGCACTACGTGAAGCACCAGATCGAGGTCATCGTCCGGCGCACGCGGTTCCGGCTGCGCAAGGCCGAGGAACGCGCCCACGTGCTGCGCGGTCTGGTCAAGGCGCTCGACCAGCTGGACGCGGTGATCGCGCTGATCCGCCGGTCGGACACGCCCGAGTCGGCGCGCACCGGCCTGATGGAGCTGCTGGACGTCGACGAGATCCAGGCCAACGCGATCCTGGAGATGCAGCTCCGCCGCCTGGCGGCCCTGGAGCGGCAGAAGATCATCGACCAGTTGGCCGAGATCGAGCGGGAGATCGCCGACCTCAAGGACATCCTCGACAAGCCGGAGCGGCAGCGCGCGATCGTGCGCGAAGAGCTGATGGTCATCGTGGACAAGCACGGTGACGACCGGCGGACGAAGATCGTGCCGTTCGACGGCGACGTGTCGATGGAAGACCTGATCGCGGTCGAGGACGTCGTCGTGACGATCACCCGCACGGGTTACGCGAAGCGCACGAAGACGGACCTGTACCGCTCGCAGAAGCGCGGCGGCAAGGGCGTGCAGGGCGCCCAGCTCAAGCAGGACGACATCGTGCAGCACTTCTTCGTGTGCTCCACGCACGACTGGATCCTGTTCTTCACCAACAAGGGCCGGGTGTACCGGGCGAAGGCGTACGAGCTGCCCGAGGCCAACCGCAACGCGCGCGGCCAGCACGTGGCGAACCTCCTGGCGTTCCAGCCGGAGGAGGAGATCGCCCAGGTCATCCAGATCAAGAACTACCTGGTCGCGCCGTACCTGGTGCTCGCGACGAAGAAGGGCCTGGTCAAGAAGTCGAAGCTGTCGGACTTCGACTCCAACCGGTCCGGCGGCCTGATCGGCATCAACCTGCGGGACGACGACGAGCTGGTCGGCGCGGTGCTGTGCTCGGCGACCGACGACCTGCTGCTGGTGTCCAAGGACGGCCAGTCGATCCGCTTCCACGCGAGCGACGAGGCGTTGCGCCCGATGGGCCGGGCCACGTCCGGCGTGCTGGGCATGCGGTTCAACAGCGGTGACGAACTGCTGTCGATGGGCGTCGTCCAAGAGGGTCTGTTTGTTTTGGTCGCCACCGACGGTGGGTACGCCAAGCGCACGCCGATCGAGGACTACCCCGTCCAGGGTCGCGGTGGCAAGGGTGTGCTCACCATCCAGCACGACCGCAGGCGTGGCAGGCTGGTCGGCGCGCTCATCGTCGACGTCGACGACGAGCTGTACGCCATCACCTCTTCCGGCGGGGTCATCAGGACCAGCGCCAAGGAGGTGCGCAAGGCAGGGCGGCAGACGAAGGGCGTCCGGTTGATGAACCTCGGTGAAGGGACCACCCTGATCGCCGTGGCGCGCAACGCGGACGAGCCCACGGACGTCACCACTGGTGACGACAGCTTGATCGTCGGCGCCGCTGACGGTGGCCCGGCCGTCGACCCCGCCGGTGACACCGCCGACGGTGGTGCGGCGGAGGACCCCGCCGGTGGTGGTCGGATTGCCGACTCCGCCGAGGGTGACCAGGCTGGGCCTGCCAACTAGCGCGAACGAGAGGTTGAGGACTGCTCGTGACTCCACCCGAGAAGCCAGAGGACAAGACCGCGGTGATCACCCGGCCCGGTGCCGAGCCGACACCGGCGCCGGGCGCCACACCGACCGGCGCCGAGAAGCCGGCGGTCGACGCCTCGGGGGCGTCCGAGCAGCCCGAGACGCCCGCGGCCGGCGCCACCGCGGCCGGCGCCAGTGCGGCTGGTGCCGGCGGGGCCGGTGCCACTGCGGCCGGTGCGGCGACGCCCGGCCCGGTGGCCGACCAGGCGACCGCCAAGGCCGAGCCCGAACAGAAGACCGAAAGAGCGGTACCGGAGAACGAAGGGCACCACGTGGCCGCGCCGCCGCCGTGGCAGCGCGTCACGAGCGACGCGCAGTACGCGGAGGCGCAGCAGGTCGGTCCAGCCGACCTGATGGCGGGTCCGGACCACCCGACGGTCGAGTCGTCGCAGCCCTCGTACCCGTCTAGCGACCCGGACACGGTGGCGGTGGCCCGGCCGGTGCTGCCGGGGTCGGCCGCGCAGGGCGCGCCGGGTGGGGCGCGGACGCAGGTGAACCTGGGTGCGGCGAACGGCCGTCCGGCCGCCGCCGCGCCGTCGGCCCGCCGTCCGGGGCGCGGGCCGCGCCGGGCGAGCCTCCAGGTGAAGCGGATCGACCCGTGGTCGGTGCTGAAGCTCGCGCTGGTGTTGAGCGTGGCGCTGTTCTTCGTGTGGCTCGTGGCGGTCGGCGTGCTGTACGGCGTGCTGAACGGCATGGGCGTGTGGGACAAGATCAACAACACCGCGAACGACCTGCTCCAGGGCAACGAGTCGGGCGGCGACCCGCTGATCAGCGCGGGACGCGTGTTCGGCGTGGCGGCGATCATCGGCGCGGTGAACATCGTGCTGTTCACCGCCCTGGCGACGGTCGGATCGTTCGTCTACAACGTTTCCGCTGATCTTGCGGGTGGTCTCGAAGTGACGTTGTCCGAGCGGGAGTGATCAAGGACCACCCGATTTGGGGCCGCGACGGGAGGTGCTGTAGTCTTGCCGTCGTTGCCCCGAGGGCCTATAGCTCAGACGGTTAGAGCGCTTCGCTGATAACGAAGAGGTCGGAGGTTCGAGTCCTCCTAGGCCCACCGGAAGTTCACAGGTGTTGCAGAGGGGAATCGCCGTGAAGAAGATCATCGCACTGGTTGCCGTGGCAGGTGCGGTCCTGTTCTTCGTCAAGCGCAGCCGCTCGACGAAGGCCGACGCGGACTTGTGGCGCGAGGCGACCGCCCCGACCGGCTGACCCGCGAGGGCGGTAGATCTGCCGCCCCGTGAGGGGACGTAGCTCAATTGGCAGAGCACCGCCTTTGCAAGGCGGGGGTTAGGGGTTCGATTCCCCTCGTCTCCACGATCCAAGAGGCGAGCTGTGTTCGCGTGGTACGCGGACCGGCTCGCCTTTTCGTGTTTCCGCACGTGGTGTCGCTCGGCTGGTGGCGTTCAGCGGGTGTCGTTCGGTGGATGGCGCTCGGCGGTGGCATTCGACAGGTGTCGTCGGTCATCCGGGGGCAGCGCAACTTTCGGTTCTCGTGTTAACTGGGTGTTGCGACCCGCATGTCCGGATGGGCGTGCGGTCGCGTTCGCGGTATGGCAGCAAGGTGAGGGCCCGCACCCAATGCCGCTGGGTGCGGGCCCTCGTTGTGCCCACTGCTATGCGGAAACGAGCGACTCGGACTGCTTCTCCTTGCGCGCGGCGAGCATCGTGTCGACGGCCCACGAGCCGGGACCGATGAACGCCAAGAGCAGGAACACCCAGCAGTACACGGCGGCCAGCTCGCCGTTGTTCTGGATGGGCATGAGCGCTTCGGGCTGGTGGACCACGAAGTACGCGTATGCCATCGCACCCGAGGAGAGCAACGCGGCGTACCTGGTACCGAGGCCGATGATGATCAACGCGCCACAGACCAGCTCGATCAGACCGGCCGGGCCGCCAGGCCAGCTGGTGATCGACACGGCGCCCTTGGTGGACCCGAGCACGCCGAAGAGGGTCTTCGCACCGTGGCACAGGAACAGGAAACCAACGACGACCCGGAACACTGCGATTACATGCTCGCGACCGCGGTCAAAGATGTTCATCTTGACTCTGTCCTTACATTGCAGGGGCGGCCGGCAGGGTAAGGACAACCTAACGGGCATCACGTCATGTGCCTAGATGGTGACCCTGTCGATTCACGATTCGCCATCTGATTGACTGGCGGCCCTATGAACCGAGCGCTGCACACCGCCCTGCCGTCCCTGTTGGTCCTCGGTGCGTTGGTCGCCTGCGGCACCGCAGATCCTCACCCGGCACCGGCCACCCAGACCAGCACCGTCGCGACGACGACCACCGCCGGCCCCGCGGAACCACCGCCCGTACCGGGGCCCACGACCGACGGCCAGTGCCCCTACCTGGCCTCTTCGGTCGTGCAGGAGGCCAACGGGCAGCTGGTGCGAAAGGTTCGGCTTTCCGCTGACCAGCCGAACCCGGCGTGCTTCTTCTACGCGAACGCAAGCGACATCCAGCTGTCCGTCTGGGTGTTCCAAGGTGACGCGAAGACCGCCAAAGCGGTGGTGGACCGGGCTGCGCCGGTCGCCGACTCGAACCCGGCGACGGAGCCCGCGGGGTGGAACGGCGGCTCGTCGACCACCGACACGGGCGCGGTCTACGCGATCGCCAAGGACGGCACCGCGGTGGTCGTGACGAGCAACCAGAAGCAGACGATCAAGACCCGCCGGGTGGCCGAGACGGTCGTCGTCAACCTCGGTCTGTAGGGCTCGGTCTGCGGGGACGCACGACGTCCGAAGGGACGCACGACTTCGCGCCCGTCCCGGAGCGGGGCGGGCGCGAAGTGCTTCCTGCGGTCAGCTGCGGCTGTGCTGGTCGGTCACCTGGCCGTTGCGCGCGGCGTGGGGGTGCGTGGAGTCGGTGGTGGGTTCGGTCGTGTCGACCGTGTCCAGCGTCGGCTCCAATTCCTCCTCCAAGCGCACCTCCTGAGGCCGCTTGGTCAGCGCGACGTACCCCGCCACGGCGGCAGCCGCGAACACGCCCAGCACCCAAGGCCAACGGCGGCGCTTGTGCTGCGCCGACCCCATCTCCTTGCGAGCCTGCTTCGCGGCCTTGCGCACGTCCTTCGCGCGCACCTTGGCTTCCTTGCGCGCCCGCTCGGCGGCCTTGACCACGTCCTTGCGGACGGTCTTGGCCCGCTTCGCGAGCTGCTTTCGACCGCGCCTGGTGGACTTCTCGTACTCCTCGGCCTTCTCCACCAGCGCGCCCGCCTTGTCGGCGACGATGGCCCGGACGTAGTCCCTGGTCACGCCGCGCTCGGCGAGCTTGCCCTCGGCGCGCCCCGCCAGCTGAACGGCGGCATCCGCACCGGCGTGACCTGCACGGACGGCACCGAGGCGGGCTGCGCGCACCGCCTTGCCGACCGACTCCCCGGCCCGGGTCATGGCGTCTACTTCATCCATATCTCGCTCCAGCAGCTGTCGGTCAGTCACGTTCCAGGCAATACCCATCGTGCCCCTTCCCCAACCCCCTCGCCCGGTGATGGCACGATGGTGTGCGTGGCTGACAGCAACGAATCGTTCGTCGGGACCAAGGTGACGGCAACCCTGCACACGTCGCAGGGCGCAATCCGCATCAACCTGTTCCCCGACCACGCTCCCAAGACGGTGGCCAACTTCGTCGGTCTCGCCGAAGGCACCAAGAGCTACACCGACCCCAACGCCAAGGGCGAGGCGTCCGGCCCGTTCTACGACGGCTCGATCTTCCACCGGGTGATCGCCGGCTTCATGCTCCAGGGCGGTGACCCGACCGGCACCGGCCGCGGTGGCCCGGGCTACAAGTTCGCCGATGAGTTCCACCCCGAACTCCAGTTCAACAAGCCCTACCTGCTGGCGATGGCGAACGCCGGGCCCAACAGCAACGGCTCGCAGTTCTTCATCACGGTCGGACCGACCACGTGGCTGAACTTCAAGCACACGATCTTCGGCGAGGTCGCGGACCAGGACTCGCGCACCGTGGTGGACGCGATCGGCGCCACCCCGACCGGCGCCGGCGACCGCCCGGTCACCGACGTGGTGATCGAGAAGGTCACGGTGGAGCGGTCCTGAGTGGCCGACTCGCCGACATCCCCGCCGTCCGGTGAGCCGACCGGGGCGCGTCCAGGCCTGCCGGCCTGCGTGCGCCACCCCGATCGGGCCACCGGGTTGCGGTGTGTCCGCTGCGACCGGCCGGCGTGTCCCGCGTGCCTGCGCGAGGCGTCGGTCGGTCACCAGTGCGTCGACTGCGTGAACGAGGGCCAGGCCACGGTGCGCCAGTCGCGCACCGCCGTCGGCGCCGAGGTCTCGCAGACCATCGTCGTCACGCTGGTGCTGATCGCGCTGAACGTGCTGATGTTCGCGATCACCGCGGTGCAGGCGCGCAGCCTGGTGGACAACCAGCTGTCGCCGCTGTTCGGCGACTTCGTGATGTGGACCAGGGCCGTGGCGGGCGGCGACGAGTGGTGGCGGCTGGCGACGTCCGGGTTCCTGCACTACGGACCCGGGCACCTGGCGTTGAACATGATCGCGCTGTACGTGCTGGGCCGGTTCCTGGAGCCGCAGTTCGGCAAGCTGCGGTTCTTGGCGCTCTACGTGCTGTCGCTGTTCGGCGGCAGTGTCGCGGTGTACCTGTTCGGCGACATCGACGACGGGGTGGCCGGTGCCTCCGGCGCGGTGTACGGCCTGATGGGCGCGATGCTGGTTGCCGTGCTGAAGTTCAAGCTCAACGCGAGCTCGGCCCTGGTCGTGATCGGGTTGAACCTGGTGCTCAGCGTCACCCTGCCGGGGATCTCGCTGCTCGGGCACCTCGGTGGGCTGGTGATCGGCGCGGCGGTGGCGGCCGGCATGGCTTACGCGCCGCAGGAGAAGCGGGCGAACTGGCAGGCGGCGGTCGTGGTGGGCGCGTTCGTGCTGCTCGTGGTGATGACGGTCGTGCGCACCGGGCAGCTGGTCTGACGTCCGGTCGTTCCGGGCGGGCAACCGCGGTGGTCACGGGCGCAGGGCGTGCAGGACGTCCGCCACGTCACGCGGGTCGGTGCCGAGGTCGATCGGGGTCAGCACGAACAGCTGCTCGTCCTCGCCGCGCTTCCAGTCGAGTTCCAGCGTGGCCGTCTCCCGGCCCAGCCGGCGGGTGCGGGCCAGGCGGACCTTCACCTCGTGCCACGGCAGCCGCCGCGCCCCGTTCAGGGTGCGGACGGTGAGCCCTGAGTCGTCCACAAGCAGCCGGGGGCGCACGAAGGTGCCGTAAGCGCCCAGGGCGAGCAGGAGGAGCGTGGCGAGGCCGAGGAAGACGCGGCCGGTCGCGTCCGCGGTGAGGATCGTGACCAGCAGTGACACGGCGGCAAGGCCCCAGGCGAGGCCGACCATGCCGGGTTGCGGTGACCAGGAACGCGTTGGGTTCACGCGTTCGAGTCTGCCGCACTTGTGGACAACTAGAGCCTTCGACCGGCGCTTGTGCAAACTGGCGCAAAGTTGTCCACAGGAGTTGTCCCCATTGGGGATGACTTACACCCGTGTGCTTCGGTGACCGTCCGGTTAACCCGGTGAACTACGGGGTAACGCGAAACGGCCCGGACGTGGTGCTCGTCCGGGCCGTCCGCCACTCGGCGTAGCGCGTGGTCAGCGCCATTTCATGGTCATCAGCAAGCCGACGATCATCAGGGCGAATCCGATGCCGAAGTTCCAGGACCCTAGGTCCATCATCACCGGGACCTTCTCGCCCGCGATGTAGTTGACCACCAGCCACGCCAGCCCCAACAGCATCATGCCGAGCATCACGGCGACGTAGACAGGGTGCGACGGCCCCGCTGCCTTGACCTTCACCGGGGTGCGGCGATCGGCAGGCGCCGTGTAAGCGGCCTTCTTGCGGACCTTGGACTTGGGCATGCTGTCCTCGCCTGACGGGTGGATAGGCCTCCAGTGGCCGTGAGTTCACGTCCACTGCTGGATGAACACGTTAACGTAACCGGGCAGGTCCCTGAAGCACTGTGTAGTCCTGGAACGTTCGGCATGGGAGGTTTTCCGGTGAGCTACGACCCGCCCCCGCCGCAAGGCGGCCCGCCGGGCCGACCGCCGCGTCCCAGGCCACAGCCACCCCAGGCACCCGGTGAACCACCACCTCCCGGCTACCGGCCACCCACGCCACCTGCGGGTTTCGACCGGCCGCCGACCCCGCCGGGCGGGTTCGACCGGCCCGGCGCCCGCCCCGATCGACCGCTGACGCCGCCCGGTGGGTTCGACCGTCCGCCGCCCGTCCCGCCGGGCGGGCTCGATCGCCCCGCCTCCTGGTCCGGAGAACTGGACCGGCCGGTCACGCCACCCGGCGGTTTCAGCCGGTCAGGTGACTACGGCTCGCCTCGCTCCGAGCCGCCGCGCCCGGAGGCGCCGTACGCCGAGCCGTCGTACGCCGAGCCGCCGCCCGCTGGACGCCGTGCACGCCGTGACGACGTGCCGCCACGAGAGCCCAGGTCGGAGCCCTACGGCGAGCCGCCGCGCCCGGAACCGCCGCGCGCCGAGCCGCCCCCGACCGGTCGCCGTGCGCGCCGCGAGGACGTGCCGGCTCGGGAACCGGGGCCGATGCCGCCGTACGGCGAGCAGCCGGCCCAGGTCGAGCCGCCGGCGGCTGGTCGTCGTGCCCGTCGTGAAGACGTGCCCGCCCGCGAACCCGTGCCGATGCCGCCGTACGGCGAGCAGCCCCCGGTCGAGCCGCCGCCGGCCGGACGTCGTGCCCGCCGTGAAGACCCGCCCGCCCGCGAACCCGGGCCGATGCCGGCCCAGGTCGAGCCGCCCGGCGGACGCCGTGCCCGCCGTGAAGACCCGCCCGCCGGCGAACCCGGGCTGACGCCGTCCCCGGTCGAGCCGCCGCCGGCCGGTCGTCGTGCCCGCCGTGACGACGCGGGGCCGGGTGTCGAAGCGACGTCCTACCTCGCGCCCGCGCGGGTGGAACCGCCGTCCGGCCGTCGTCACGTGCCGGAGGACCCGGCGAACCGGCCACCGGACGTCGCAGCCCGCCTCGGCGGCGCACCTCCCGGCCCCCGCCCACGGCCGACCGCACCGCCGGAGGCCGACGCCACCCGCTACACCAACGCGTTCTCCGGCAGCCTCCCGCCGCCGGCGGCGGGCGCCCGACCACCCGCACCGCAGCGCCGCCCCCGTCCCGTCGAACCGCCCACCGAGTACATCGCCCCCGTTGCCGACGGCTACGCCGACGACGACTACGCCGACGAGTACGAGGACTACGCGGACGAGGACTACGTCGACGAGTACTACGAGGACGAGGACTACTACGACGACGAGGAGCCCTCGCCGCCGCCGGACAGCACCGCCCGCAAGGCCGTCCGCACCGTCGGCGAGCTGCTGATCACGGCCGGCCTGGTCATCCTGCTCTTCGTCGTCTACGAGGTGTACGTCACCGACCTCATCTCGGCGGGCAAGCAGGGCGACGCCACCGAGGCGCTGGACGAGCAGTGGAGCTCGAACACGGTCGAGGCCGACCCGCAGCGGCAGGCGCAGTACGAGCTGCTGGACGGCCAGGCGTTCGCCAAGATGTACATCCCGGTGTTCGGCCCGGACTACAAGTTCTCCATCGTCGAGGGCACCACCGACAAGGACCTGGAGATCGGCCCCGGCCACTACAAGGGCACCGCGCTGCCGGGCCACCCGGGCAACTTCTCGGTCGCCGGCCACCGGGTCGGCAAGGGCGCCCCGTTCAACGACCTGGACCTGCTCAACCCGTGCGACGCGATCGTCGTCGAGACGCAGACCGAGTGGATCGTCTACCGGATGCTGCCGAAGACCGGTGACGTGGCCGGCTGGGCGGAGAAGCAGGCCGCGAACCCCAAGTGCGCGAAGGTGTCACCGCTCGGCGCGCCGTACGACAAGACGGTCGGCCAGGAGATCGTGCTGCCCACCCAGGGCGAGGTCATCGACGTGGTGCCGCACTTCGTCGGCGAGCCGCCCGCCCCGGCGCAGCAGGCGGCGTTGATGACGCTGACCACCTGCCACCCGCGGTTCTCCGACAAGCAGCGGCTGATCGTGCACGCGGTGCTGTCGGACAGCTACCCGAAGGCCCCCGGTTTCCTCCCCGAAGAGATGAAGGAGCAGTGATGTACGGGTGGATCTGGCGGCACCTACCCGGTCCGCTGCCCGTGCGCGTCCTCGAAGCGCTGGTGCTCGTGGCCGGCGTGGTGGCGCTGCTGATGTTCGTGGTGTTCCCGTGGGCGGAGCCGAAACTGCCGTTCAACAACGTGACGACGCCCCAGTAGCCGCAGTCGATATCACTTCGGGCGCGAAGTTTGTCACAGCTAGGCTGACGGCATGCGCGTGCTCGTGGTCGACAACTACGACAGCTTCGTCTACAACCTCGTCCAGTACCTGGCCCAGCTCGGGGTCGAGTGCGTGGTGCGGCGCAACGACGCCGTCGAGCTGGACGAGATCGGCGAGGTCGGCGGCGTCCTCGTCAGTCCGGGCCCCAGCACGCCGGACAAGGCGGGTCGGAGCATGGACGTCATCCGCCACTGCGCGGACCATGGCGTTCCGGTGTTCGGGGTGTGCCTCGGCCACCAGGCGATCGGCGCGGTCTGGGGCGGCACGGTCGACCTCGCGCCCGAGCTGCTGCACGGCAAGACCAGCGTGGTGCACCACGACGGCAGCGGCGTGCTGGCCGGCGTGCCGGACCCGTTCACCGCGACCCGCTACCACTCGCTGACCGTGCTGCCGGACACCATCCCGGCCGAGTTCGAGGTGACCGGCCGCACCGAGTCCGGTGTGGTCATGGCGATGCGCCACCGTGAACTGCCGGTGGAGGGCGTCCAGTTCCACCCCGAGTCGGTGCTGACCGACGGCGGTCACCGGATGCTGGCGAACTGGCTCGCGGTGTGCGGTTTCGAGGTGCCGGAGACGACCGTGGCGCACTTGGAGAACGGCATGCGCCAGCTCGCCGCGGCGGCCCGGCAGAAGTAGGCCGGCCGAAGTAGGCCGGCTGAAGTACGCCGGCCGAAGAAGCGAAGCCCGGCACGAGCAAGCCCCACCACGAACAAGCCCCGATAACGAGCAAGCCCCGATACGGCGATGGCCCCCTCCGCGCGGAGGGGGCCATCGCCGTTGTCAGGCCGCTACCTGGTCGGGGTCGTCGTGCCGATCTTGAAGTCGCCCATCGACACGTTGATCCGAGCGGTCTTGCCCACCGGCGCGTCGGTCGCGATCTCCTGCTTCTGGATCTTCTTGTCCTGGCCCAGGTCGGAGACCGGCACCTTCTCGCTGATCACCAGGTCGTTGCCGGTCCAGCCGGCCTGGGCGAGCTTCGACCGGGCCTGGTTCTCGGTGAGGCCGCGCAGGTCGGGCATCTTGAACTGGTTGTTCTTCGACACGCTCAACGTGACCAGCGTGTTCTTCTCGGCCCGTCCCGGCGCGGGGTTCTGGGCGACCACCTCGTTCAGGTCCTCGAGGCTGTCGACTTCCTTGGTCTGCACCTTGAACCCGCTGCCCTCCAGCGTGGCCCTGGCGTTCTCGAGCGTCTGCCCGGTCACGTCGGGCAGCTGGATGGTCTCCGGGGCCTTGCCCAGCTTCACGGTGATCGCGCTGCCCTTGGGCGCGGTGGTGCCGGAGGCCGGGCTCTGCTCGACCACCTTGCCGACGAGGTTCGGGTCGTCGGTCTCGACGGTCTCGGTGGCCTGCTGGTAGACCCAGCCCTCGGCCGACAGCTTCTTCTGCGCGTCCTGCGGCAGCAGGTTCATCACGTCCGGCACCGGCGCGGGCTGCGGGTTCGTGCCGATCACCAGCTTGATCTCGGTGCGCTTCTCCACCTCGCGGTTCGCCGGTGGGTCGGACGAGATCACCTTGCCGATCTGGTCGGCGGTGCAGGTCGGCTCGGGCCCCGGCTGGCACGGCAGCATCTCGACGACCCAGCGCAGCTCCAGCGCCTCCAGGTCGGCCTGCGCCACCGTCTGCTGCTTGCCGACCAGCGCGGGCACGGGGACCTTCTCGGTCGCCGCGTTGTTGCCGTCGCCGCTGTTCATCAGCGTCGTGGTGATCCACGTGGCGAGCGCGAGCACGGCGATGCACAGCAGCACGACCACGGTGACCATGATCGCCTTCTTGCGCCGCGCCTTCCGCTCCGCCTCTTCCTCGGCCAACGGGTCGTAGTCGTCCGGCTCGTCGCGCTGCTGCGCCGGCCGGTGCCGACCGCCGCTCGACGCGACCTCGGTGCGCGGCGACGAAGTCTGGTTGAGCACCGCGGTGCGGTCCTCGGGCGTCATCACGGCGGGCGCGGACGGGCGCTGGCCGGACAGCACGCGCACCAGGTCGGCGCGCATCTCGGCGGCGGACTGGTAGCGGTTGGCCGGTCCCTTCGCCATCGCCTTCAGCACGATCGAGTCCAGCGCGGGCGTCACCTTCGGGTTAAGCGACGACGGGGACTTCGGTTCTTCCCGCACGTGCTGGTAGGCCACCGCCACGGGCGAGTCGCCGGTGAACGGCGGCTCGCCGGTCAGCAGCTCGAACAGCACGCAGCCGGACGCGTACACGTCGGAACGGCCGTCCACGGCCTCGCCGCGCGCCTGCTCCGGTGAGAGGTACTGAGCGGTCCCTATCACCGCGGCCGTCTGGGTCACGGCGGCCTGGCCGTCGTGCACCGCGCGGGCGATGCCGAAGTCCATCACCTTCACCGCGCCGGCCCGGGTGATCATGACGTTGGCGGGCTTCACGTCCCGGTGCACGATGCCGTGCCGGTGGCTGAAGTCCAGCGCGGCCGACACGTCGGCCATGACCTCCATCGCCCGCTTGCCCGACAGCGGCCCCTGCGTCTTCACGATGTCGCGCAGCGTGCGGCCGTCGACGAACTCCATCACGATGTAGGGCAGCGGGCCGTACTCGGTCTGGGTCTCACCGGTGTCGTAGACCGCGACGATGGCGGGGTGGTTCAGCGCCGCCGAGTTCTGGGCCTCCCGCCGGAACCGCTCCTGGAACTGGGTGTCGCGGGCGAGGTCGGCGCGCAGGACTTTGATGGCCACGTCCCGGCCGAGTCGGACGTCCCGGCCCTTGTGCACCTCCGACATGCCGCCGTAGCCGAGGGTCTCACCCAGTTCGTAGCGGTTGGAGAGCAGTCGCGGAGTGCTCATCAGTGCTTCGTCCCGCTCCTCGTCAACGGTCTCACCATCAAGCCTTGCGTTCGCTTTCGTACCGTTTCACCGTCAAGTCGGTACACACGTCACCGTGACCCGTGAGCCGATCGCAACCTCTCCGCTCGGTGTCACGTCGGACACCAGGCACCGCTCGAGGTCCCGCGGCACGCCTCCGTCGTCGGAGTGCACCTCGGGCGCCAAGCCGTACCCGGTGAGCGTCGTGGCGACCTCGTCCACCGGCAGGTCGACGTAGTCCGACTCCGTGATCGTCACCTTGGGTTTGCCGGGGAGCCGATCGGTGGAGTC
The DNA here is from genome assembly GCF_000716595.1 of Saccharothrix sp. NRRL B-16314. GTDB lineage: Bacteria > Actinomycetota > Actinomycetes > Mycobacteriales > Pseudonocardiaceae > Actinosynnema. Next base: position 209,248 of record NZ_JNXC01000001.1, on the reverse strand, counting down.
GTCCAACGGGCGGGCACTCGTGGTGCCTTGCAGGCTCGCTCCACCAGGCACCTCGTCCTTCAGCACCCAGCGGAGGACGACGACGCCCAGCACGAGCAGCGCGACCACCAGCACAGCGACCATAACCCACACGACGGCACGGTATCGCCCCGGTGGTCGAGGGCCGGAGGGCAACGGACGGAAAGCGCCCGTGTGCGGAGTGTTCACCACGGGCGGCACCGGCTGCATCCCCGGACGTGATCCGGGGTGCGTGACCGGGATTCCCGGGTGGGTCGGCTGAGCGGGCGCCTGGGGCATCGCGGGAGCCAGGGGCGGCGCGCCGACGGCCATCGCGAGGCCGGACGGCGCGGGCAGCGGCTGGCCGGCGCGCACCGCGCCCACCGCGGACGCGAACTCGCCGCCGTTGCGGTAGCGCTGGCGGGGGTCCTTGACCAGCGTCGCCTCGATCAGCGCCCGCGGGCCCGGCGGCACGTCCGGCGGCAGCGGCGGCGCCATGTCCCGGATGTGCATCATCGCGACCGTCACCGCGTTCTCGGACAGGAACGGTCGGTGACCGGTCAGGCACTCGTAGCCGCAAACCGCCAGCGCGTACACGTCCGACGCCGGTTCGGCGGCGTGACCGAGGGCCTGCTCCGGCGCGATGTAGTGGGCGGTGCCCATCACCATGCCGCTGTGTGTGACCGGCGCCGCGTCGGCGGCCTTCGCGATGCCGAAGTCGGTGATCTTCACCTTGCCCACCGGCGTCACCATGATGTTGCCCGGCTTGACGTCCCGGTGCACCAGCCCGCGCTCGTGCGCCGCCTGGAGCGCGTTGCCCGCCTGCTCCAGCAGGTCGAGCGTGCGGTCCGCGCCGAGCCTGCCACGGGCGATGATCGCGGCCAGCGGCTCGCCCTCGACCAGCTCCATCACCAGGTACGCGGTGTCCTCCGGCCCGTCCGGGATGGACGCGGTCTCGCCGTAGTCGTGCACCGAGGCGATACCGGGGTGGTTGAGCGACGCGGTGGTGCGCGCCTCGATCCGGAACCTGTTCAGGAACTCGGCGTCACCGCTCAGCTCGGCTTTCAGCACCTTCACGGCGACCTTGCGGTCGAGCCTGGTGTCGTCGGCCTCCCAGACCTCGCCCATGCCGCCGACCGCGATCCGCCTGCTCAGGCGGTACCGCTCGGCGAGCAACTGGCCGGAGGTCAGCATCAGCGGCCCCCGAGGTAAGCGCCGATGACCGCGCGGCCGATCGGTGCGGCGACCCGGCCACCCGTCGCCGAGAGGCCCTGCTGGCCGCCGTTCTCCACGATGACCGCGATCGCGATCTCCGGCTTCTCGGCCGGGGCGAACGCCACGTACCAGGCGTGCGGGTTGGTCGACTTCACGTCCTCGCCGTGCTCGGCGGTGCCCGTCTTGGACGCGATGGTCACGCCGTTGAGCTTGCCGCCGCCGCCGGTGTTGTTCTCCGACTTGATCATCATGTCGCGCAGCGCGAGGGCGTGGTCGGGGTCCATCGCCTCGTCGACCTCGTCCGGCTTGGTCTCGCTGATCACCTGGAGGTCGGGCGCGAGGACCTTGCCGATCAGGTGCGGCTGCATCCGCACGCCGCCGTTCGCGATGGTCGCCGCCATCATGGCGTTGACCAGCGGCGTCACCCGGACGTCCTTCTGGCCGATGCCGGTCTGGTAGATCGACGGCTTGTCCGCGACGGGGCCGAGCGTCGACGGCACCACCGACAGCGGGATCGTCAGGTCCTGCTCGCCGATGCCGAACTTGGCCGCCTGGTCGCGCAGCTTCTCCGCGCCCAGCTCGTTCGCCAGCACCGCGAACGCCGTGTTGCACGACTTGGCCAGCGCCTCTTCGAGGGTGGCGGTGACGCCGTTGCCGCAGGTGGTGTCGTTGAAGTTGGGCAGCGGGGTGTTCGTGCCCGGCAGGGTGATCACCGGCCGGCCGTCGACCTCGCTGTCCTTGGTCTTGCCCTCGGCCAGCGCCGCCGCGGTCACCACCAGCTTGAACGTCGACCCGGGCGGGTAGTTCTCGCGCACCGCGCGGTTCAGCATCGGCTTCGACTCGTCCGCGTCGAGCGCCTTCCACGCCTCTTCCTGCACGTCCACGTCGTGGCTCGCGAGCACGTTCGGGTCGTAGGACGGGGTGCTGGCCATGGCCAGGATCTCCCCGGTCTGCGGTCGGATCGCGACGACCGTGCCGGTCACGCCGTTGAGCCGCTCGTACGCCACCTGCTGGAGCTTCGCGTCGATCGTCAGCTGGAGGCTGCCGCCCTTGGGGTCGCGGCCGGTGATCAGGTCGGACACCCGGCGCGCGAACAGCCGGTCGTCCGAGCCGTTGAGCAGGTCGTCCTCGGCGCGTTCCATCCCGCCGGCGCCGTAGATCGTGGAGAAGTAGCCGGTGACCGGCGCGAACGCGGGGCCGTTCGGGTAGGTGCGCAGGTACCGCAGCCGGTCGTTGGTCTTCTCCACCCCGGCCAGCGGCGTGCTGTCGGCCGCGATGATCTGCCCGCGTTCGCGCGAGTACTGGTCCAGGATCACCCGCCGGTTCAACGGGTCCTTGCGGTAGTCGTCGGCCTTGATGACCTGCACGTACGTGGCGTTGCCCAACAGCAGCAGCATCATCGCCATCATGGCGAGGCCGACCCGGCGGAGCGGTGTGTTCATTTCGGACGCTCCACCATGACTGTGAACTGGTCGGCGATGGCCGGTTGCTGCGGGCGCGGCTTCGGCGTCGTCTTCGGCGCGCGTGCCGCGTCCGAGATCCGCAGCAGCAACGCGACCAGGATGTAGTTGGCCAGCAGCGACGAACCGCCCTTGGACAGGAACGGCGCGGTGATGCCGGTCATCGGGATCAGCTTCGTCACGCCGCCGACGACGATGAAGATCTGGAACGCCACGGCGAACGCCAGGCCACCGCCGAGCAACTTGCCGAACGTGTCCCGAACCGACAGCGCGGTGCGCAGGCCCCGCATCGCGAACACCATGTAGATCAGCAGCACCGCGGCCAGCCCGACGAAGCCCAGCTCCTCGCCGATCACGGCGGTGATGAAGTCGGTGTTGGCCTCCGGGATCTGGTCCGGCCGCCCACCGCCCAGGCCCGCGCCGAACAGCCCGCCCGTGCCGAGCCCGAACAACGACTGCACGATCTGGTAACCCGTGCCCGACGGGTCGGCGAACGGGTCCAGCCAGTTCTGCACCCGGATCTGGACGTGCCCGAACAGCTTCCACGCCACGACCGCGCCGACGCAGAACATCATCACGCCCAGCACGACCCACGCGGCCCGCTCGGTCGCCACGTACAGCAGCACCAGCACGATGCCGAAGAACAGCAGCGAGCTGCCCAGGTCCTTCTGGAGCACCATGATGCTCACGCCGACCGCCCACGCGGCGATCAGCGGACCCAGGTCGCGGGCGCGCGGCAGGTCCAGCCCCACCACCCGGCGGCCCGCGATGGTGAACAGGTCCCGCTTCGACACCAGGAACGCGGCGAAGAAGACCATCAGCAGGATCTTGGCGAACTCGCCCGGCTGGATGGAGAACGCGCCGAAGCTCAGCCAGATCTTCGCGCCGTTGATCTCCGGTGCGATGAAGCTCGGCAGCACGCCCGGCAGCACCAGCGCGACCAGGCCGAGCAGGCCCGCGGTGTAGCCGTAGCGCGCCAGCGTGCGGTGGTCGGACAGCACTTTCAGCACCGTGCAGAACAGCACCAGGGCGATCGCCGTCCACAGCACCTGCTTGGGCGCTGCCGAGGACCACACCTGGTTGCCGGGCAGCTTCACGTCCGCCATGGCCAGGTCGATCCGGTGGATCATGACCAGGCCCAGGCCGTTCAGCAGCGCGACGCACGGCATGATCACCGGATCGGCGTAGGGCGCCCACTTGCGCACCGCGAGGTGCGCCACGGTCAGCAGCCCCAGGTACGCCAGACCCAGCCACAGGATGCGCATGCTGAGTTCCTGCTCCTGGTTGGCCTCCACCAGGATCAGTGCGCCCGTGACCAGCATCGCGGCGAACGCGAGCATGAACAGTTCCGTGCTGCGTCGCGTGGGCGGCCTCAAGCCGGGCGACGTGCTGCTCGCCGCCGCGAGCGGTGTGCCCTCCGCGCCGGGAACCGGCGAACCCATGCGACTACTGACCCTTTCGACAATCCGTGCCCGGCTTCTGCACGGGCGTGGTGAGGGGGGTCCCCTCCACCGTGGTGGTCGCCGGCGCCGCGGACGAGGTCGCCGGTGGCGTCTCGGTCGCGGTCGTCGGCGGTGCCTCGATCGTGGACGTGCCCGCGGTGTTCTCCGTGGTCTCCTTCGAGCACAGCGGCAGCGTCTGCTCCGTGCGCAGCCTGCGGATCGCCTCCCGGGCGCCCTCCAGGCCGTCCACGTCGGTGATGCCGTTGCGCACCACGTCCCGGGTGGCCACCTTCAGGTCGTCCACCGTGATCGGCTCGCACGCCTGCGCTCCCGGCGGGCACGAGCCCTCCACCCGGCTGTGCAGGTCGAAGCCGAACACGCTGCCGGTCACGCCGCGGAACACCGACACCTCGCCGCTGTCCGCGTTCGTGCCGACGTAGTACTGGCGCAGCACGTACCAGCGGATGCCCAGACCGGCCGCGACCAGCATCAGGAGCAGGAACACCACCAGCGCGAGCGCCTTCAGCCGGTTGTTGCGCGCCCGCCGGGGGTCCGGTGGCGGCTGCATCGGCTCGACCCGCTGCGGGATCGGCCGGGGGCCGGTGATGGAACTCGCCCGCGAGGCGGGCGAGTCCGGTGGTGGTGGGTCTTCGCTGCCGTCCCCGGCCGCGCCGCCCACTATCGGGGCGTCCTCGCCGAAGTCGACGTCGACCACGTCGGCGACGACGACCGTCACGTTGTCGGGTCCGCCGCCCTTGAGCGCCAGTTCGATCATCCGGTCCGCGCACGTCTGCGGATCGGGGATGCGGATCGCCTCGTCCAGCGTCTCCATGCTGACCACGCCGGACAGGCCGTCCGAGCACAGCAGGTAGCGGTCGCCCGGTCGGGCCTCCCGCACCATCAGCCTCGGTTCCACCTCGTGGCCGGTCAGCGCGCGCAGCAGCAGCGAGCGCTGCGGGTGCGTGGCGGCCTCCTCCTCGGTGATCCGGCCCTCGTCGATCAACGACTGGACGAACGTGTCGTCGTGCGTGATCTGCGTGAACACGCCGTTGCGCAGCATGTAGGCGCGCGAGTCGCCGATGTGCACCATGCCCAGCCGCGTGCCCGCGAACAGCACGGCGGTGAGCGTGGTGCCCATGCCGTCCAGGTCGGGGTCGCTCTGGACCAGTTCGGAGATGGCGCCGTTGCCCGAGATCACCGCGTCGCGCAACTGGCCGAGCAGGTCGTCGCCCGGTTCGTCGTCGTCGAGCGGCGCCAGGGCGGCGATCACCACCTTGCTGGCGACCTCGCCCGCGGCGTGGCCGCCCATGCCGTCGGCGAGCGCGAGCAGGCGCGGACCCGCGTACACGGAGTCCTGGTTGTTCGAGCGGACCAGGCCCCTGTCGCTGCGGGCCGCGTATCGGAGGACGAGGGTCATGAGCGCAGCTCGATCACCGTTTTGCCAATTCGGATCGGGGAGCCGAGCGGGACCCGGAGTGGGGCCGTGACCTTCGCCCGGTCGAGATAGGTGCCGTTGGTGGAGCCCAGGTCCTCCACGTACCAATCGGTTCCGCGCATCGACAACCGAGCGTGCCTGGTCGACGCGAAGTCGTCGTCCAGCACGAGCGTGGAGTCGTCGGCCCGGCCGATCATGATCGGCCTGCCGTCCAGGGAGATGCGCGTGCCCGCCAGCGCGCCGTGCGTGACGACGAGCTGCCGGGCCGCCTTGTTGCCCCGGGCGGCCTTGCCGGCGCCTCTGCCGAACTTCGGTGTCGGCACGCGGAGCCCCGACGCCGCGTAGAGGTCGGAGCGGACGACTCGAAGCGCAGCCAACACGAACAACCAGAGCAGGACGAGGAAACCCGCTCTGGTCAGCTGCATCACCAGCTCTGGCACCTGTTGTAACCGCTCCTGCCTTGAGTGCCGTCACGCCAACGCCCGACCCGACCGGACCGGACCGACCAGGTCAGCCCTGTGTGCGGTAGACCAGCGATGAATGGCCGATGCGGACGACGTCGCCTTCCGCGAGCTGCCAAGTCTGCACCGGAGTGCCGTTCACCGTGGTGCCGTTTGTCGAACCGAGATCAGCGAGCATGGCACTGTGCCCGTCCCACGTGATTTCCAGGTGCCTCCTGGAGACCCCGGTGTCGGGCAGGCGGAAGTCCGCTTCCTGCCCGCGGCCGACCACGTTGCCGCCCTGCTTGAGGTTGTAGGTGCGGTTCGAACCGTCGTCCAGGTGCAGCGTCGCGTTCAGCTGCCGGGGACCGGACTGGACCGCCGGCGGCGCGTAACCCGCCGCCGGGTCGCCGTAGCCCTGCTGGCCGTAACCCTGGTCGTAGCCGGCTGCCTGCTGGCCGTAACCGGCCGCCTGCTGCTGCCCGTAGCCCTGGTCGTAGCCCTGCTGGCCGTAGCCCTGGTCGTAACCGGGCTGGCCGTAGCCGGGCTGCTGCTGGCCGTAGCCCTGGTCGTAGCCCTGCTGGCCGTAACCCTGGTCGTAACCGGGCTGCTGCTGGCCGTATCCCTGGTCGTAACCGGGCTGCTGCGGCTGCTGGCCGTAGCCCTGGTCATAGCCCTGCTGCTGCCCGTAGCCCTGTTCGTAGCCCGGTTGCTGCTGGCCGTAACCCGGCTGGTCGTAGCCCGGTTGCTGCTGGCCGTAGCCGCCCTGTGCATAGGGGTCGTAGGCGGGCTGGCCCTGTCCTTGTCCGTAGCCGGGAGGCTGGCTCATGGATCCGTCTCCAGAAGTGCGAGGTGGTGCTGACCGTCGGCTGGCAACTTTCACGTCGGGGTCGACGGACGAGCTGGTTCGGAACTGTCCCGTGTGCAGCGCGTCGGAGCGCTCCAGGGAGACTACGACGTCACCATAGGTATCCCATCCGCTCTCTTCGAGGTGCTCCCGGACGGAGTCCCCCAGAAGCTGGGTGATGCGTAGTTCATCCTGGCCGTCCCCGGCAAGCCGATCGTGGTCCTGCGGACCCAGCAGGACCTTGAAGTGGTTCGGCGCGAGCAACCTGCCGCCCGCCAACTCGCGGACGTTGCCCTCCGCCTCCCGCTGTAGTGCCTGGGCCACTTCCTGCGGGACGACGTTGCCACCGAACACACGCGCGAAGGTATTGCCCACGATGCCTTCGAGACGGCGCTCGAAGCGCTGTACGAGGCCCACTGCAACCCTCCGACCCGGTCGACTTCTGGTACCGATCGTATCCGGGCTGACGTGCCGGTACACGGGCCAGTTGGTAACCCGTGCGGGCACCATGCTAGTGTTCTCCACGTCGCTCCGGGCGAGTGGCGGAATGGCAGACGCGCACGGTTCAGGTCCGTGTGTCCGAAAGGACGTGGGGGTTCAACTCCCCCCTCGCCCACCGAAATCAGAAGTCCCATCCACAGTCGTGGGTGGGACTTCTGGTTTTTCGCGTGTTGCGCTCTCGGTGGACGCGTGATGTGTGTCACCCGGCCGGCCGCGGCCGAACGTGGACGCCGGTGGGCGGTCGGTCGGTTTCGCGCGGCGAGCGGTCGGTGGGCGGTCGGGGAATGGGGAGCGAGGCCTCGGTGAGGGGGCCGGACCGAGGTCGATCCAGGCGAGCCACGCACACGCTGAGCATCCAACGCCCGGTTTTCGGGCCGGCGGTGTCACCCAGACGGCAGCACCGCCGGGCCGAAGTCCCATTTCCGGTCGGCGACCGGTTACCGACCGCTCGACGCCGTCGATCGCAGGAGGTCCGTTGACCTGGGGGTGCGGCGGTTCGCACCTGGTACGCCTTATCCAGAGCACGAGTCGAAACGCGGCGGACGTCCCGCCGTGGTTGCCGAGGAGGCCCTGGCGTGAGCAGCACACCAGCACGGATCGCGGACACCGATGACGCCAGGGCGCTGTCGGCAACCGCTGTTCCGGTTCCCGAACTGCCCGGTTCCGTCGAGGACCTGGCCACCGCCGCGGCCGTGCGCCTCGGCTGGCACGGAGTGGTGCTGCCCGAGATGGTCCTCATGGGGCGCAAGGTGATCGTGGTGGCGGAGCTGCTGGCCGACGCGCACGCCGAGCGGCTGTGCCTCGGCGCCGGTCCCGAGTCGGACCGCACCACGGTGTCCACGTGGGTGTGGCCGGAGATGGACGGCCGCGTGCCGCCCACCGCGGTGCGGATCATCGGCGTGCTGGCGGTGGCCAGGCACTGGCGGACCGCGCTGGCCTCGGCGGTGCCGTTCGCCCGCTTCGGCAACGCCGCCGCCGTGCTGCCGTCGTCGGTCGCGTTCACGCACGACTACCTGGCGAACTGCCTGCCGCGGGTGCGCCGGTACGGCGTCTCGGTGCTGCTGGCCGACGAGGAGCAGCAGCTGAGCACGGATGTCGCCGGCCGCAACGAGACCGTGCCGGTCGAGGACACCGCGACCACGCGCTGGGTGAACGAGCTGGTGTACGAGCGGGTGCTGGCGACCGCGTCCTGACTTACCGTCGGACCATGCGGGTAGTGATAGCGGGCGGGCACGGCAAGATCGCGTTGCTGGTGGAGCGGCTGTTGGCCGCGCGGGGTGACAGCGCCACGGCGCTGGTGCGCAACCCGGACCACTTCGCGGAGGTCCTGGACGCGGGCGCGGTCCCCGTCCACTGCGACCTGGAGGCGACCGACGTCGCTTCGGTCGCGCAATTCCTGAACGGTGCGGACGCCGCGCTCTTCGCGGCGGGCGCCGGGCCCGGCAGCGGGGTGGAGCGCAAGGACACCGTCGACCGGGGCGCGGCGGTGATGTTCGCCGACGCCGCCGAGCTGGCGGGGGTGCGGCGGTTCGTGCAGATCAGCACCGCCGGCATCGGTCGGAGCACCGGTGACGAGGTGTTCGACGCCTACCTGGCGGCCAAGGGCGCCGCCGAGGACGACCTCCGCGGGCGCGACCTGGACTGGACGATCGTGCGGCCCGGTCGGCTGACCGACGACGAGCCGACCGGGTTGGTCGAGTTGGCCGAAACGCCCCTGCGGGGTTCCGTAGCCCGCGCGGACGTCGCCGCCGTCGTGGTGGCCGTCCTGGACCGACCCGCCACCGTCCGCCGCACCTACGAGCTGATCACCGGCTCCACCCCGATCCCCACCGCCTTCTAGGCGCCGTCGCCGGTCCCGGACGGGTCGCCGAGGACGCGGTCCAGGTAGGGGTTGGTGAACTTGCCGCCCGGGTCCGCGTCGGCGCGGACCCGGCGGAAGTCGTCGAAGCGGGGGTAGCGGTCGCGCAGGGCGCCGGCGGTGAGGCTGTGCAGCTTGCCCCAGTGCGGCCGTCCGCCGACCGCGCCCGCGATCTGCTCGAACGCGTCGAAGTACCGGCGGTAAGGCATGCCGAGGTACTGGTGGACGGCGATGTACGCCGTGTCGCGGCCGTGCGCGGTGGAGAGCCAGATGTCGTCGCCCTGCGCCACCCGGACCTCGACCGGCACGATCACGCCGTGGTCGAGGCGGGCCACGGCCGCCCGCAGCTCCCGCAGCACGTCGTGCAGGGCGGCACGGGGCACGGCGTACTCCGTCTCCACGAACCGCACCCGGCGCGGTGTGACGAAAACCCGGTGCGACACGTCCCGGTAGACGCGTTCGGACACCAGCGCCCCGCACACCCGGTTGAGCGTCCTGGTGGTGGACGGCACGGCACGCGCCAGCTTGCAGACCAGCCCGAACGCCCCGTTCTCCATCACCTCGTACTCGTAGAACCGGCGCAGCGCGGACAGCGGCGCGGCCGGCTCGTCCACCCGGTTGTTCCGCTTCACGATCACCCGGTCGGAGTGCGGGAACCAGTGGAACTCCACGTGGTCCTCCACCGCGGTCAGGTGGTCGAACTCGTCCAGCACCGCGTCCAGCCGACCCGGGAACTCGCGGGCGTGCAGCACGAACGCAGGCACGCACCTCAGGGTCACCGTGCTGATCACGCCCAGTGCGCCCAGCCCGATCCGGGCCGCGCCGAAGAGGTCGGGGCGCTCGGAAGCCGAGCACCGCACCAGCGACCCGTCGGCGAGCACCAGCTCCAGCGCGACGACCTGCGTGGCCAGCCCGCCGAGCTTCGCGCCGGTGCCGTGCGTGCCGGTGGAGATGGCGCCGGCCACGGTCTGCGCGTCGATGTCACCGAGGTTCGCCATGGCCAGCCCGAGCACGTCCAGCAGGGCGTTGAGCTGGTGCAACGTCGTGCCGGACCGGACCGTCACGAGGTCCCCGGACACCTCGACGATCCCGGTCCACGCGTCCAGGTCGATCGCCACGCCGGGCGCCACCGCGATGTCGGTGAACGAGTGCCCGCTGCCGCGAGGCCGCACGAGGGACGCGCCCGCGACCGCGGTGGCGAGTTCGTCGATGCTCGCCGGGTGCTCCACCCGGTGTGGGTTCGCGGTCGCGGTGCGCGCCCAGTTCGTCCAGGGGGTCCCCATCCGCACCTCCGGTGTGACGCGATCCACGAACCGTAGGTGAAAGCTATTCACCTTTCAAGTACCGTGGGCCAATGCACCCCCGCACGCGCCTGGACGCCGCGACGAAGGACTACGACCCACCGTTCGCGATCGTCGACCTGGACGCCTTCGACAGCAACGCCGCCGACCTGGTGCGGCGTGCCGGCGGGCTGCCGATCCGGGTCGCCAGCAAGTCAGTCCGGGTCCGCGCGCTCCTCGAACGGGTGCTCGCCAAGCCGGGTTTCGCGGGGGTCATGTGCTACTCGCCGGCCGAGGCGCTGTGGCTGTCCGACGTGGACCTCTCCGAAGACCTCCTGGTCGCGTACCCGACCGTCGACCGCTCGGCGTTGCGGCGGCTGGCGGAGGACGACAAGGCGCGCGGCCGGATCACCATCGTGGTCGACTCGATCGCCCACCTCGACTTCGTCCAGCACACGCTCGGCGCCGGCCACCCGGAGATCCGGGTGTGCCTGGAGCTGGACGTGTCGTGGAGACCCGTGCCCGGCCTGCACATCGGCCCACGACGTTCTCCCGTCCACACGGCACGTGAAGCGCGCGCTCTGGCCGAGGCGATCACGCGGCGGCCGGGGTTCCGGCTGGTCGGCGTGATGGCGTACGAAGGGCACATCGCCGGCCTGGGCGACCAGCCGCCGGGCAAGCCCCTGCGCGGTGCGGCCCTGCGCTGGATGCAACGCCACTCCGCCGTCGAACTGGTCGAGCGCCGCACGGCCGCCGTCGCCGCCGTCCGAGAGGTCGCCGACCTGGAGTTCGTCAACGGCGGCGGCACCGGCAGCCTGGAGGTCACCGGTGCCGACCCGTCCGTGACGGAACTCGCGGCCGGGTCCGGCCTGATCGGGCCGACCCTGTTCGACGGCTACCGGGGCTTCCGGCCCGCGCCGGCGGTGCTGTTCGCGCTGCCGGTGGTGCGCCGGCCGAAGAAGCACGTGGCCACGCTGTTCTCCGGCGGCTACATCGCCTCCGGCACCGCGACCGCCGACCGCCAGCCGTCACCGCACCTGCCGGTCGGGCTGAACCTGCTGTCGGTGGAGGGCGCGGGCGAGGTGCAGACCCCGGTGGTGGGCCGGGCGGCCGACCCGCTGCGCCTCGGCGACCGCGTGTGGTTGCGGCACGCCAAGGCGGGCGAGTTGGCCGAGCGGTTCACCCACTACCTCGCCGTCCGGGGCGACGAGGTGGAGCGGACCATGCCCACCTACCGGGGCGAAGGGCTGTCCTTCGGGTGAGCGAGCGGTCCGGGTGAGCTGAGCGGTCCGGGTGGTCCGAGCGGTCCGGGTGATCGGGTGATCGGGCTGTCCCGATCCGGTCAGCTCGGCAGCCTGGTCGACAGGTACCCGCGGACCAGGGCCTTGGCCTCGTCCAGGATCCGCTGGTCACCGGCCGCGTCCCGGCGGAACGCCAGGTCAAGCACGCCGTCCGCCGCCTCCACCGCGATCGAGATCGGCAGCTGCAGCTCGGCGAGCGGGATGTCGAACTTGGTCGAGATCATCTCGGCGATCCGGTCGGAGATGACCGTGTTGTTGTCGCGCCGGTCGTCCAGCAGCCGCATGTCGACCACGTCGCCGAAGTGCAGCTTCGAGAACGCGGGCACCTCGCGGTGCATCGACACGTACACGTCGAAGATCGAGTCGACCGCGTCCCACCAGTGGGCGAGCGTGGTCGAGGTGAACCGGCCGTCCACCGTCTGGATGAACTTCTCCAGGTTGCGCAAGGTCAGCGCCTGCACGACCGCCCGCTTGTCCGGGAAGAACTGGTACAGCGAGCCGACCGCGACACCCGCGCGTTCGGCGATCAATGTCGTGGTGACTCCGTCGTAGCCGACCTCCTCGATGAGCTGGGCGCAGGCTTCGAGCATCCGCTCGACGCGCTTGGCGCTGCGCTGCTGCACCGGCTGACGGCGCAGTGGGGTCGTACTGGTCACGGCGACTCCTGCGGAAGGGGGTGACGGGTCTCCATAGTGCCCGGTTGTGGACCTCTCCACTTCACTTGACACCTCAACACGCCTACGATCCGAATCAATTTCATGTTCCGGGAGGCTCGCGTGACGTCATCGGACGACTTCCTCTGGGGTGTGTCCACCTCCGCCTTCCAGATCGAGGGCGCCTTCACCGCCGCCGGCAGGCAGCCGTCCGCCTGGGACGCGTTCCCGGCGTTCGAGGGGCAGGACGCGTCCGTCGCGTGCGACCACTACCACCGCTATCGCGAGGACGTCGCGCTCATGCGGTCCCTCGGCGTCGGCGCCTACCGGTTCTCCGTGTCGTGGCCGCGCGTGCTCGCGGGCGACCTGGCGTTCTACGACCGGCTGGTGGACGAGTTGCTGGCGTCCGGCATCGCGCCCGTCGTCACCCTGTACCACTGGGACACGCCGCTGGCCCTGGAAGAAGCGGGCGGTTGGCTCGTCCGCGACACCGCCCACCGGTTCGCGGAGTACGCCGCCGCGGTCGCCGACCGCCTGGCCGACCGGGTCGCGATGTGGATCCCGATCAACGAGCCCGCGATGGTGACGCTGCTCGGGTACGCCATCGGCCAGCACGCGCCGGGCAAGACCCTCCTGTACGACGCGCTGCCGACCGCGCACCACCTCAACCTGGCGCACGGGCTCGCGGTGCAGGCGTTGCGCGCCGCCGGAGCGCGCGCTGTGGGCACGGCCAACAACCACACGCCCGTGTGGCCGGCGAGTCCGTCGGACGTCGAGGCGGCGCAGGCCTACTCCGATCTGCACAACTGGCTCTACGCCGACGCGCAGCTGACCGGGCGTTACCCGGACTCGCTGGTCGACCGCTTGCCGATCGTGGACGGCGACCTGGCGATAGCCTCCCAGCCGCTCGACTTCTACGGCGTGAACTACTACAACCCGACCCGGCTGCGGTCGCCGTCCGAGCTGAACCCGCTGCCGTTCGAGTTGGTGGACATCGACGAGTACCCGAGAACCGGGTTCGGCTGGCCGGTCGTGCCGTCCGGGCTGTCGGAGATGATCACGTCGCTGCGGGATCGCTTCGTCGACCTGCCGCCGGTGTACGTGACCGAGAACGGGTGCAGCTACCCGCACTCGCAGGACGACACCGAGCGGATCGAGTACCTGGACCGGCACATCGAGGAGGCCCTGAAGGCCGACGTCCGCGGGTACTTCGTGTGGTCGCTGATGGACAACTTCGAGTGGGACTCGGGGTACTCGCAGCGGTTCGGCCTGGTCGACGTCGACTACGCGACGCAGCGCCGCACACCGCGTGCCTCGTTCGAGTGGTACCGCGATCGGATCAGGCGGTGACCGCGGAAGCGCTGGCCGAGCCGGTCGTCCCGGTCCGCCGGTCGTGGATGACGTGGCTGTTCCTGGCCAACCTCGGGCTGTGGCTCGCCATCTACGCGCCCGTCCAGGTGCTGCTGCCGCAACAGGCCGAACTGGTCGACGCCGTCGGCAAGGAAGCGGTGTTCGGCCTGGTCACGGGCGTGGGCGCGGTGGTGGCGCTGATCGCGAACCCGCTGATCGGGCTGTCGTCGGACCGGACCACGTCCCGGTTCGGCCGGCGGCACCCGTGGACGCTGGCCGGTGCGCTGATCGGCGCGGCCGGCCTCGCGGTGCTGTCGACGGCGTCCACCGCCGGGGTGATGGTGCTCGGGTGGTGCCTGGTGCAGGCCGGTCTGAACGGGATGCTCGCCAGCCTCACCTCCGCCGTTCCCGACCGGGTGCCGGTGCGGCAGCGGGCGAAGGTCGGCGGGCTGGTCGGCGTCTCGCAGATGCTCGGCACGGTGCTGGGCGCGGTCGTGGTGACGGTGCTCGTCACTGGCCTGGCGTCCGGCTACCTGGCGTGCGCGGTGCTGGTCGTGGCAGGGGCCACGGCGTTCGTGCTGATCACGCCGGACGTGCGGCTTCCGCTCGACGAGCGGCCGGCGCTGCGGTGGCGCGAGCTGTGGGTGTCGCCGCGGCGGCACCCCGACTTCGCCTGGGCGTGGTGCGCCCACTTCATGATCAACCTGGGCAACGCGTTCGGCACGCTGTACCTGCTCTACTTCCTCGGCGACGAAGTCCGGCACCCGTCACCCGAGGACGGCCTGCTGGTGTTGATGCTGCTCTACGGCGTGGCACTGGCGATCGGCGCGTTCGTCGTCGGCGCACACTCGGACCGGACCGGCCGGCGCAAGCCGTACGTGCTGGTGGCGGCCGGTGCGATGGCGGTCGCGGCGCTGATCCTCGCCGCGTGGCCGACGTGGACGGCGGCGCTGGTCGCCGCACCGCTGCTCGGCGTCGGCTTCGGCGGGTACTGGGCGGTGGCGCTGGCCCTGTTGACGCAGGTCCTGCCCGCCGCGTCGGACCGCGCGAAGGACCTCGGCGTGCTGAACGTCGCCAACTCGCTGCCGCAGGTGATCGCACCGCTGCTGACGACGTTCGTGCTGGCGTCACTCGGCGGGTACCGGGGGTTGTTCGCGGTGTCCGCGGTCGCCACGCTGTGCGCGGCACTACTGGTGAGCCGGGTTCGATCGGTGGCATAGGGGGAGTTCGTTGCGGTTGGCGGGGAAGACGGTCGTGGTGACCGGCGCGTCGCAGGGCATCGGTGCGGCGACGGCCCGGACGCTCGCGGGGCGCGGATCGGTTGTCGTGCTGGTGGCGCGGAGCGGTGAAGCGCTGGCCGAGCAGGTCGAGCGGATCACGGCGACCGGCGGGCGTGCGGTGGCGGTGCCGGCGGATCTCGCGGAGACCGACCAGATCCGCGCGCTCGCCGAACGGGTGCGCGACGAGGTCGGCGTCCCGGACGTGCTGGTGAACAACGCGGGCGTCGGGCGCTGGTTGTTCCTGGACGACACGCCGACCCCCGAACTGGCCGGGATGATCGCCCTGCCGTTCACCGCCGCACTGCACCTGACCAGGGAGTTCCTGCCCGGCATGCGGGCACGTGGTTCGGGCCGGGTGGTCAACGTGAACTCGCCGGTGTCCCGGCTGCCGATCCCCGGCGCCACCGGGTACGCGGCGGCCCGCTACGCGTTGCGCGGGCTGACCGCGGCGCTGCGGCTCGACCTGCGCGGCACCGGGATCGGGGTGAGCGAGGTCGTGCCCGGCAAGGTGAGCAGCCGGTACTTCGTCAACAACCCCGGCGCGGAGGACCGCATCCCGACCGTGGCCAGGCTCATCCCCACCGTGACGCCGGAAGACGTCGCGGCGAGGATCGCGTCGGCGGTGGAGCGGGAACGCGACGAGGTGGTGTTCCCGTGGCAGCTGAAGGCGTTCGACCTGGCCGGGCGGCTCTTTCCCGGGCTCACCGGCTACCTCACGTGGCGCACCGGCACCCGTCGCTGACCACGATCATCGGCCCCGATGTCCGCGCGGGAGGTGCGGACATCGGGGCCGAAGTGGTGCCCGCGGACCAGTGTCGGTCGGGGAGGGAAGGTGTGCACAACACCGGCCCGCGGCTGTCTGTGTAGTTGTCCTGCGGTGGAGCTGTAGCCGGCCGGCGATCCGTTCGTCGCGGTCGGGGGTTCGCACGTCCCGGACCGCCGGCCAGTAGGCGGGTGCTCGACCTGGTCGCGTCGGGGGAACGACAGGTCGGGGCCGCCCGCTAATGGGCTCGGGCCACCACTCCCCGGCGTGTCCTGGTGACCGGAGGGGTCACCGGCGCCGAACGGAGGTGCCGAGCCGGGCGCGGGGCCAAACCGCCCGCGACCAGGTGTTCGTACGCGGCGCGCCACACCGAGCACGGGCTCTTCTGCTGCCGCCAGCGACCGGAGCACTCGGGGCAGTTGCCCTTCGCGTCCGGTTCGTGCGCGGCGAGCAGCGCCCGCCAACCCTCGGTCAGCCGAGGGAGCTCGGAACGTGCCACCGACAGGAGGGACGGGGCGTCGGCTTCGTTGGCCAGCTCTGTGAGCAGGTCCAACCGCTCCCACACCGCGTTGCGAAGAACTTGTCCGAGGATCTCGTCCACCGAAACGTCACCGTCACCTTTCCGCCTGCTCGGCGGCCTCACGTAGCGCGGCCCTGAGTTGTACGAGTTGGTCGGCCGAAAGGACCGCCGTCTCACCCGGCGGACCGACCAGGACCACACGGCCCCGGTCGACCAGCACGGTGAGGCAGCGCTCCCGGTCGACCACGTCGCTGCAGCGAATACGCCACCAGCGACGCTGCCCGGTCGTGCCGCGCCATCCGGAGTCGAGGTCGGTCGACTCCTGGACGGACAGGGAAGCGGGAGTGGACGCGACCGCGGCGACGGCGGACGACACGGGTCCACCAGTGGTGGTCACCGCCCGCTCGATCAGGTCCACGGCCATGTTCCTCTCCGTACTCACTCGCTTACCGGATCCCAGATTGCGATGATTCAACCCGGATCGGGACGTCACAGCGGTAGCCGGTGGCCGTTCCACGGTAAGCGGTCAGCGGAGTTCGGCAGGGCCGATCAGCCTCGCCGATCGGTACTTCTCGCGGTCGGGGGAGTGCCCCTACTCTGCCGTTGACGCCCAATGGACTGTGAGGGGGCGCAATTGAACACCATCGGTTCGCCGAGCTCTCCTGTTACACCAGACGTCTGGGACCAGCAGGAGATGCGGGACGCGCTGGCCAGACGGGAGATCAGCTCGGTCTACCGGCTGCTCCGCAGGCACGGCGTCTCGCAACGCCAGATCGCGGCGCTGACGGGCCAGTCGCAGTCCGAAGTCTCGGAGATCCTCAAGGGACGCCAGGTCATGGCCTACGACGTCCTCGCCCGGATCGCCGCCGGCTTGGGTGTCCCCAGGGGGTACATGGGCCTCGCTTACGACGAGGCCACGGCAGTGAGGGTGGCCGCCACGGCGGAGTCACCCCATTCTGAGGAGGACGAGTCGGTGAAGCGAAGGAAGTTCCTCGCGCACGCCGCCGCCATCACCGTCGGCGCGGCCGTGTTCGGTACGGACTCCGGGTCTTGGGCTTCATCGCCCGCGCAGACTCCGGCCCCAGGCCGCATCGGCATGACCGACGTCCGCCAGGTCGAAGCGGCTACCAGGGCGTTGCGCACGTTGGACTACCAGTACGGCGGCGGCTCCTGCCGCGACGCGGTCGTGGCGCAGTTGTCGTGGGGGCAGCAGATGCTCGGCGCGAACGCGACGGACCTGGTCCGGGAACGGCTCTACGTCGCGCTCGCCGACCTGCACAACCTGGCCGGCTGGACCTCGTTCGACACCGGGCTCTACGACTCGGCCCGCAACCACTTCGGTCAGGCCCTCGGGTTGGCGAAGCAGGGCCGCAAGGAAGAGCTCGTGGCGAACATCCTGTACCGGATGGGCCGCGTCTACCTGCACCAGAACGCCCCGGACGACGCGTTGAAGGTGTTCCAGCTCGGCCAGCTGGCCGCGCAGAACTCCGGCTCCGAGCTCGCCGTCGGCATCCTGTGCGCGAACGAGGCCTGGGCCTACGCGAAGATGGGCTCCGACGACCAGGCGATGAAGCTGCTCGGCCGGGCGCGGGACGAGTTCGCCCGCGCGAACATCGGCGAGGCGCCTGCCTGGGCGAAGTTCTTCGACGCCAACGACCTGTCCGCGATGATCGGCACGGTGCACACCGAGCTGGCGCAGACGGTGGACCCGAAGTACACGCGCACCGCGGTGCCCGCGCTGACCAAGGCCATCGGCGGCTACGGCGAGGACATGACCCGCAGCAGGTCGTTCAACCTCACGTCGTTGTCGATCAACCACCTGCTGGACGGCGACATCGACCACGGCGCCCGGCTCGGCCGGCAGGCGATCGAGCTGTCCGAGGGCCTGAAGTCGGTGCGCACCAAGGACCGGATGAAGCCGCTCCAGCACGAAGCGGAGAAGCGCCGCAACAACCCGGACGCCCGCGAGCTGGCCGAACGCCTGGCCAAGTTCACCGGCAACGACAGCGCGGCCTGAGCCAGGGGGAGTCGGCGTCCTGGACGGCAGGTTCACCCCCGCCGCGTTGACCGCCGTGCTCGAGCGGCTGTGCGCGCAACTGGGGTTGGCGCACCGCGGTGCGAGGCTCGTGAAGTTCACCAGCAACGCCGTGTTCGACCTGCCCGTCGACCGGGTCGTGGTCCGGATCGTGGGGTCGATGAACCTGCGCCACCGGGCGCGGAAGGTGGTCGAGGTCGCGCGGTGGCTCGCGTCGCACGACGTGCCGGCGGTCCGGTTGGTGGAGGACGTGCCGCAGCCGCTGGTCGTGGGCGACCACCTGGCGACCTTGTGGCACACCGTGCCCTCGGGCGGCGCACCCGTCGACGGCCGTGACCTGGGCCGGGTGCTGCGCCAGGTGCACGCGCTGCCGGTGCCGGAGTTCGCGTTGCCGCGGTGGGCGCCGTTGGACGACGTGCACCGCAGGATCGCCGACGCCGAGGAGCTGTCCGGGCCGGACCGCAAGTTCCTGGAGGACCGGTGCGCCGAGATGGAGTACCGCCTGACCGGCCTGCGGACCGTGCTGCCGCCGGGCGTGCTGCACGGCGACGCGCACCTCGGCAACCTGATCCCCAGCCCGGACGGCCCGGTGATCTGCGATTTCGACTCCACCAGCGTCGGGCCGCGGGAGTGGGACCTGAGCACCCTGCCGGTCGGCGTCGCCCGCTTCGGTCACCCCGCCGAGTGGTACCGGCAGCTCTCCGACGAGTACGGGTTCGACGTGACCAGGTGGTCGGGTTTCCCGGTGTTGCGCGAGGTCAGGGAGTTGAAGCTGACCACGAGCGTGCTGCCGATCATGCGCAGCCACCCGGACGTCCGGGACGAGCTGCACGGCCGGCTCAAGGCTCTCCGTGCGGGCGACACCACGACCCGGTGGACCCCGTATCGCTGAACCGGTGTGAGCCGGGCACGAACCGGTAACGCTCGGCGCACGTTTTGCGAAGGACGCATCGACGGGATGCGGGATGCGGTTCGGGCGAGGTGCACGTGGTCGGGAACCTGTTGGGTGTGCGGCGGCTCAGCGCGCGGCGGGCGGTGAAGGCCGCCCGGATGTTGGACAAGGTCGTGGACACCCAGCTGCCGCTGCTCGCGTCCTTCGATGAGGGGCGCCGCCGCCGTTCCGCCGACTACCTGGCCGAACTGGTGAAGCTCGCGCACGACTACCGCTACTACGCGAACGGCTGGATCGACGCCGAGGAGCTCGAACGGCGGGGCAAGAGCGCGATGTCCGAGCTGACCCGGCTCCGCGGTGAGGACTCTTCTGCTCGGGTGATCACCGAGTAGGACGTTCGGCGCAGTTCGTCGCACCGAACGGACCACTCACCGATGGCCGTTCGGGACACCCTCGACCTTTCCGCGTTATTGCGGCTACGCCCCCTGATCAGGCGCGGGAGCAGGCGGGATCAGGCGACTTGGGCGCGCGAGAGGACGACGGCCAGGCCGAAGGCGATGCCCATGATGGCCAGCTCGGCGGACGCCCAGCCGACGATCGCCGTCGCCTTGTGCTGGGCGATGTGCGGCAGCAGGCGCCAGCGGATGTTCGCGCCGAGGACCGCCAGGAGCCCGGCGCACACGACCTTGCCGACCAGGACCAGGCCGTACGACGTGGTGAAGAGCGATCCGGGAAGGGACACCACGGGGTTGAGCACCAGTTCCAGCACGCCGTTGAACAGGCCGGTCACCGACACCAGGACCAACGCCACCGTGGCGAGCTTCGAGAACTTCGGCAGCGCCTCGGCCAGCAGTCCCCGCCGGTGGGCCACCAGCACGACCAGCGCCGCCAGGCCGCCGGTCCACGCCGCCGCGCCCACCACGTGCAGCTCCATCGAGATCATCGAGTAGTCGTGGTACTTCCAGTTCGACGCGTGACCGGTCACCGGCAGCGGCAGCAGACCGAACATCGCGATCAGGATGCGCAGTTCCGCGGGCACCGACTCGCCCCGGCGCACCGCCATCACGCCGATCCACAGGTACACCAGCGCGCACACGGCGCTGAACAGGAGCCCTTGGCCGGCGCCGACGCGCTGCACGTAGTCCACGACCATCGGCATGGTCAGGTCCGCGTCCGGCCGCGTCTCGTACGCCCGGATCACGATGGACAGCAGCGCCGTGAACGCCCACACCGCGGCGGCGACCACGGCGGCCGGCCGGGCGACGCGCAGCACCGGTTCGGTCGCGGCGGGCCTGGTGAACCCGAGCAGCTTGGGCAGCAGCGACAGGCCGACCACGATCGTCGCGGCCAGGTCGAGCAGCGTCCGCACCAACGGGTGCGCGAACCGGACCACCGCCCCCGGCTCGGTCACGCCCACCACTTCCGGTGTCGTGGACAGGCCGAGCCCCAGGAACACGCCGAGGGCTCCGCCTGCCAGCAGGCCGCCGACGACCCAGTACCTGGTCGTGGGGGTGGTGGTCCGGTTCACCGTCATCGCCGGCCGCTCCCCTTGGCGCCGCCGCGCAGCGCCAGGAACACCCCGCCGCCCAGCAGCACGACCGCGCCCGCGATCCACACCCAGATGGGCACGGCGTCGCTGTCGGTCGGAGCGACCGGGTCGGCGGCGGGCTTCGGCGCGGGTGTGCCGGTGCCCGCCTTGGTGAGGGTGAACTTGAGCGAACCCGTCACCGGGTGCCCGTCCGCCGACAGGACCCGGTAGCCGACCGCGTACTCGGCGGCCGGTCCCAGCGGTCGGAGCGGGAAGACGACGCTGTTGTTCTTGACCGTCGGCTCGCCCTCCGCCTCCCAGCGCGTGCCCTCGGGTCCGGTGACGGTGATCGTGTTGAACTTCTCGCCGGCCTGCACCGGCTGGTCGAAGGTCAGCGTGATCACCGCCGGTCCGGCCTCCAGCTGCGACCCGTCCTTCGGGTCACTGCTGATCAGCACGTTGTGCGCGAACGCGGGCGTGGCCGTGCCGAGCACGACCGCGCCCGCGACGAGGCCGGTCAGCAGCAGCGAGACGACGCGGTTCATGCCGTCGGCTTGCCCGCGCGGCGGGACCGCAGCACGGCGCCCGCACCCAACCCGAGACCCAGCGCGCCGACCGCGAGACCCGCGCCGCCGAGCCAGCGGGCGGTGTCGTCGGTCGACGTCGCCGCTGCCGCCGGTGCCGTCGCCGTGTCGTCGGCGGCAGCCGTGGCGACGGCGTGGGCGTCCGCCTTGGCGGCGACGAGCTTGAGCACGGGCGCGGGGCGTTCTGGCTCCTCGGCGCCCTCGGCGGGCGGCGGGGCGTTCCAGTCCACGACCTCGCCGCTGTCGTAGGTCTGCTTGGTCGGCAGCACCAGCTGGTCGGTGTTGTCGGGCAGCGGGCCGATGGACAGGTCGAACTCGTTGAACTGCCCCGGCTCGATCCGGTTGCCCGCGTCGGCGGTCCACGTGACGGTGCGGACCGCCTCGGTGACGTCCCGGCCGTGGCTCTTGACCGGCGTGGCCAGCTTCTCCTTGACCGCCTCGACCTTCCAGCCGGGCGTCGGCTTGGTGCTGACGGACGCCAGCGGGTACTCGGCGGGCAGGGTCAGCTCGAGCTTCACCGTGCCCGCGTCGGGGCGTTCGTTGGGCACGCGCAGCGTGACCTTGGTGTACCCGCCCTTCGCCGCGTCCTTCGGCGTGGACGCCGTGACGTGCGCGGACGCCGGGCCGGCCGTGGTGAGGGCGAGGATCGCGGCGGTCGCGAGGACGGCGCCGCCCTTGGCGAGCGTGCGCACGCCAAATCGATTTGTCGACATGAAGTTGTGGCTCCTGAGACCTGAGAGGTGTGCTGGACTCGGGTGATCAGGAACGAGGAGGACCGCGGCGGCCGTTCACCCGCCGCAACAGCACGTCGACCAGCGTGTTCGCCGGCGACGCCGCGGTCGGCGCCCACAGGGCACCGGCCGGCACCAGCGGTGCGTGCGGCGGCGGTACCAGTCGGGAGACGGCTCCGACAAGCGCGTCGAGCGCGGTGTCGGCCCTGGCCAGCAGCAGGCCGGTGAGGAGCGCGGCGACCACGTGCGCGGCGGTCATGGTGGTCGGGCTGAACCCCAGACCAGGGCCGTCGGCGGCGTGGTGGCCGAGGTCGAGCAGCAGGTGCTGCCCCAACTGGGCCACCCCGAGCGTCGCGGGCATCGTCCACGGGCGACGCCGGCGCTCGGTGATCGAGCCGGCGGCGAAGGCGACGAGCACGGTCAACGGCAGCGCCGGGGCGAACTCCGTGACCGAACCGCCCGCGGCGCCGTGCGCGGCGACGCTGAGCGCGGCGGACGTCACAGCCAGCAGGACCGCCCGCGCGATGCGGGTCGGGGCAGGCCGTGTGGTCACACCCAAAGAGTAGGAGGTCGCGCGTGGCCGGGGGGAGTCCCCCTTGGTCGACGACGAGTTTGCGCTACTCCGGTCGAGGGTATGGGGTACCCGTGACGATCCAGAGCAAACCTGTCCGAGAGCCTTTGCCCGGCGAGCCGAGGGCCGACCGACCGGCCCGCACGGACCGGGTCGTGTTCGGCGTCGCCGCCGTGGTGGCGCTCGCGTTCGTCGGTTGGGGCATCCTCGGCACGGAGTCCCTGGCTACCGCGTCGAAGACCGCGTTGACCTGGGTCATCAGCAACCTGGGCTGGGCCTTCGTGCTCACCGCGTCCGGTTTCGTGCTGTTCGCCCTGTGGTTGGCGTTGAGCCGCTACGGCCGCATCCCGCTGGGCCGCGACGACGAGGAGCCGGAGTTCCGCACGGTGTCGTGGATCGCGATGATGTTCAGCGCGGGCATGGGCATCGGCCTGATGTTCTACGGCGTGAACGAGCCGCTGTCCCACTTCGTGAAACCGCCGCCCGGCACCGTCGAAGGCGGCTCGGACCAGGCCGTGCAGACCGCGATGGCCACCACCCTGTTCCACTGGACGCTGCACCCGTGGGCGATCTACGCGGTGGTGGGGCTGGCCATCGCCTACGGCAGCTTCCGCCGCGGTCGCAGCCAGTTGATCAGCGCGGCGTTCGCGCCGCTGCTCGGCCGGCGCCGTGTCGAGGGCGGCGCGGGCAAGGCGATCGACGTGCTGGCGATCTTCGCCACCCTGTTCGGGTCGGCCACGTCGCTCGGGCTCGGCGCGTTGCAGATCGGCAGCGGCCTCCAGGTGGCGGGCTGGCTGGGTGAGGTCGGCAACGGGATCGTCGTCGGCGTCATCGCCGTGCTGACCCTGGCGTTCGTCGCCTCCGCGGTGTCCGGCGTGGCCAAGGGCATCCAGTGGCTGTCGAACATCAACATGGTGCTGGCCCTGGTGCTGGCCGTGTTCGTGTTCGTGGTCGGGCCGACGGTGTTCGTGCTGAACCTGGTGCCCACCGCGATCGGCGACTACTTCCGCGAACTGGCCGACATGGCCGGCCGCACCGCCGCGTCCGGTGGCGACGCGACCGAGACCTGGCTGTCCGGCTGGACGATCTTCTACTGGGCGTGGTGGATCTCGTGGACGCCGTTCGTCGGCATGTTCATCGCCCGGATCAGCCGTGGCCGCACGATCCGGCAGTTCGTGGCCGGCGTGATCGGCGTGCCCAGCCTGGTGAGCCTCGCGTGGTTCTGCGTCTTCGGCGGCACCGCGATCTTCATGCAGCGGACCGGCACGGACCTGGCGGGCACGGCCTCACCGGAGGGGCAGCTGTTCGGGCTGCTCGACCAGTTCCCGCTGGCCGCCGTCGCCGGCGTGCTGGTGATGGTGCTGGTCGCGATCTTCTTCGTGTCCGGCGCGGACGCGGCCTCCGTGGTGATGGGCACCCTGTCGCAGCGCGGCTCGATCATGCCGTCGAAGCCGGTGGTCGTGTTCTGGGGTGTGCTCACCGGTGTGGTCGCGGCGGTGATGCTGCTGGTCGGCGGCACGAGCGCGCTGACCGGGCTGCAGAACCTGACGATCATCGCCGCGCTGCCGTTCATGCTGGTCATGGTCGGGCTGTGCGTGTCGCTGGCCCGCGACCTGCGCAGCGACCCGATGATCCGGCACGAGGAACGGGTCGCCGAGGTGATGGACGAGGTCACCTCGCAGTACCGGCCGGACGGCGCCGACGGACCCGAGGAGGCCGCCTACCGGGCCGTCGAGCAGGTCACACGCCGAGGCGTTTGAGCAGTCACCGCGGTGGTGCGGTCACCCTGTCGAGGACGGGAGGATGGCCGTTCTCCCGCACGGGGGTGAGGGCGGCCCGGAGTTCGGCGAACTTCTCGCCCAACGGCCTGATCACGTTCTTCTCGACCTGGTAGTAGCTGGTCAGCGAGGCCATCGGCACGCGGCGCAGGTACCAGCGGCCGGTGAGGTTGCACCCGATCGCGAGGTGGCTGCGGAACCCGCCGACCAGCCAGCCGTCGTCCTCGGCCTCGACGGTGTTCTCCAGCCGGAAGTAGTTGAACAGGCTCTGCGCGGTGGCCCGGACGGTCTCGTCCTCGTCCTCCGGCTTCGGCTCGGCCACCCCGATCCAGCACTCCGGGTGGTCGGCGTCGCCGACGTAGGCGTCGTTGAACCCCAGCCACGGCCACACGTAGGCGATCAGCCGGGCCCGGGACGTGAGCAGGCCGTCGGCGTCCTGCCCGGCGCGCACGTGGTCGGCGTCGACGTAGAAGCGTCCGAGCCAGGTCGGGGTCCACAGGTAGTACGGGTACGCGCTGTCGTCGGACAGCCGGTAGCTGTTGGCGTTGCTGAACAACTCGTTGCCCGCCAGCGGTCGCAGCCGCACCCCGTACTCGGGCAGGGCGAACCGGACCGCGAGGACTTCGAAGAAGGCGCGGATGTCGCGGTAGTACTCGGTGAGCTGGTGGTACGCGGTCGCGGTCTCGGCGAGCACGTCTTCGCGAAAGATCATCCGGTCTCCGCTCCCGGCCGCACTCGGCAGCCCGTCCGGCACTGTCCGTGACGCTGAAGTTACATGAGGTTGCCAACGAGGCCAACGATCAGTGACCATTCGGGTACTGAGGGTTGACGGAGGCGCTGTGTTCGACGTGGCCGTGGTGGGAGCCGGGGTCGGCGGGTGCTACTGCGCCTACCGGCTCGTCACGGACACCGGGCCCGGCAGCCGGATCGCGCTGTTCGAACAGACCGACCGCATCGGCGGCCGGGTGTGGTCCCACCCCGTCGCGCCGCACCTGATCGCCGAACTCGGCGCGATGCGGCTGCACCGCGGGCTGCGCTCGGCGCTCGACCTGGTCCGCCACCTCGGCCTCGATCTCGCACCCTTCGAGTTCGGCCGACCGGAGAACCTCGTGCACCGGCGCGGCGTCGCCGTGCGCTGTCGTGAAATACCCGGTGACCGGATCGCGGAGGCGGCCGAACGCCTCGTTCCCGGGTTCGCCGAACTCCGCCGCCGCCACCACGAGGCCGGGGAACGCGGCGACCGGCACCGCTCCGAGTCGCTGCTGGACGCCTTCCGCGAGCAACGGGACCAGACCCGCGTCAGCGGACGTCCGCTGGGCGAGCTGACCTGGCCGCACGCCTTGGACTTCGCGCTCGGCCCCGCCGCCGTCGCGTTCCTCCACGACACCGGCGGCTACGACCTCCGCCACAGCGCGGAGAACGCGGCCACCCAGCTCGACCTGGTCTTCCGCACCCCGCCCGACGTCGAGTACGTGACCCTGCGGCACGGCATGCAGGGCCTGCCCGACGCCCTGCACGCCCGGTTCACCGCCGCGGGCGGAACCACGCGCACCGGTCACCGGCTCGTGCGCCTGGACAAGGACGCGGACCACTACCGACTGACCTTCTCGACACCGGGGGAAGACCGGCACACCCTGGCCCGCGCCGTTGTCCTCGCCCTGCCGCCGGAAGCGCTCCGCCGCCTCGACGGGCTGCCGCTCGCCCGACACCTGCGACCCGCGCTGGACGCCGTCGAACCCGTCCCGGCGTTCAAGCTCTTCCTCGTCTACCCACGGCCCTGGTGGCGCGAACTCGGCATCACCCGGGGGCGCAGCACCACGGACACCGCGCTGAGGCAGCTCTGGTACGGCGGGACCTGCCCCGCGACCGAGCCGACCGGGCCCGCGTTGCTCCTGGCCGCCTACCCCAGCGGCCACTCCGTCCACGCCTGGGCGCCCTGGCGCGGCGGCCCACAGCATCCCGCCGCCGGGGCCGGACACGCCGACGCGGCGGCGATGGTCGAGCACGCACACACCCTCCTCGCCCGGATGCACGACCTGCCTGAACTCGAACGCCCCCTGACCGCGTGCCGGCAGGACTGGACCGCCGCCTGGCACGTGTGGCGCCCGGGGCGCGACCCCCGCGTCATCGGCCCGCGCACCCGGCAACCCATCCCCGGTGAGGCGATCCACGTCGTCGGCGACTGCTGGACCCCCGACCCCGGCTCGATCGAGGGCACGCTCGCTTCGGCCGACGACCTCCTGCGCCTGTCCTTCGGACTGCCCGACCCGCACTGGCACACCGGCCGCTGACCCACCGCGAAGGACACCATGGACCCCACCACCCCGAATTCCACGGACATCGCCGGCTACCTCGCCGCCGTCCCGGCCCTGGTCGCCCGTCTCGGCGGCGCCCCGGCCGACTGGGACGTGCGCGAGATCAGCGAGGGGAACGTCAACCACGTCTTCTCGGTGCACGGCCCCGCCGGAGCCCTCTGCGTGAAGCAGGCGCCCGCGTACGTGCGCGTCGCAGGCGCCTCCTGGCCGCTGACACCCGAACGTGCCCGCTTCGAGCACCGCGCGATGCTGGAACACCGACGGCACGCGCCCGACTACGTCCCCACCCCGCTGCACTACAACCCGGCGCTGCACCTCCAGGTCATCGAACACCTCGACGGGCACACCGTCCTGCGTGACGAGCTGATCGACGGCCGGGCGCCCGCCGACGTCGGCCGCCACCTCGGCGACTACCTCGCCCGGACCCTGTTCCACACCAGCGACCTGGCACTGGCCGCGGCCCGCAAACGCCCGCTGGTGGCCGAGTTCGAGGGCAACACCGAGATGTGCGCGATCATGGAGGAGATGGTCTTCACCGAGGTCTACCACCCGTTCCACCGCAACCAGTGGACCCGGCCCCACCTCGACGCCGACGTCGACCGCCTCCGTGCCGACACCGCCCTGCTCGTCGCCGTCGCGCGGCTCAAGGACCACTACCTCACCAGCAGGCAGGCGTTGCTGCACGGCGACCTGCACACCGGGTCGATCATGGTCTCGGCGCACCGGACCCACGTCATCGACCAGGAGTTCGCCTGCTACGGCCCCATGGGCTTCGACATCGGCACCCTGCTCGCCCACCTGCTCATCAGCTACTTCGCCAAGGACACCCCGGGACCGGAAACGGCCGAGCAGGCCCGGTTGCTGGCCACCGTCGAGACGGTGTGGACGGAGTTCGACGCCCGCTTCACCGCCCTCTGGCGGTCCTCACCCACCGGCGACTCGTACCCGTCCGAGCTCTTCCCGCCGGGTTCCGATCTGCTGTCCCGCGAACGTCATGCCTATGTGGGCAGGGTCCTGCGCGACACCATCGGCTTCTGCGGCGCGGAGATCATCCGCCGCGTCATCGGGTTCGCCCGGCCGGCCGACTTCACCACCATTCCCGACCCCCGTCACCGGGCCGCCTGTGAACGCCGGGCACTGCACCTGGCCCGCGCCCTGCTCGTCGACGACCACCACGACATCCGCGACGTCGTCACGGCCGCCCGCGCGACGGCTCGTACCGCTGCCGAACCGCACGGGCTCCCCACGGCCCGATGACCCGTCCCACCTACCAGCGGTCGAGCAGGTCACACGCCGAGGCGTTTGAGCAGGTCCGCTTCCATCGCGTCGAGATCGGCCGAGACGGCGCGGTGCGCGGCCTTGCGCCGCGGTGCGGGCATGCGTTCCGCCGCCCGCACCGCGGCCAGCAGTTGCGCCAGTCGCCGCTCGGTGCTCTCCACGTACGTCCGCTCGGTGTCCCGCAGCTGGTCGAGGGCTTCGCTGAAGCCGGCGATCCGGGCGTGCAGGCCCGCGCCCTTGCCCGAGTACCGGGTCAGCTGGTCGACCGGGATGCCGAGCCGGGAGGCCCGGTAGTGGTCGTAGCGGTCGCTCAGCAGGGCGGCGGCGCGGGCCGCCACCGGCGCCATCACCGGGATCAACGCGGGCGCCAGCACCTTGG
Organism: Saccharothrix sp. NRRL B-16314; assembly: GCF_000716595.1. Classification (GTDB taxonomy): domain Bacteria; phylum Actinomycetota; class Actinomycetes; order Mycobacteriales; family Pseudonocardiaceae; genus Actinosynnema. Next base: position 180,815 of record NZ_JNXC01000001.1, on the reverse strand, counting down.
CCACGCCGACGAGGTTCTTCGCCCTGCCCGGTGTGAAACCCTTGCTCTTCTCACGCGCCATGGCCGTGCCCCTGTTCGCCGAGGTACTGCCCCAGACCCTAGAGCCGTTCGCGGAAAAGATCGACTCGACTCCGCGAGGTTGCCGGTACAAGCACCGACCCGGCGTCATACGCTGCACCGGTGACTTCCCAGGTGCAGCTCGACGCCGGTGTGGTCACTCGTTGCCGGCGGCGGGTGCACCTCGAACACGATCCGACCATGCGCGACGTGCCCAGGCTGCCGCCGGACCCCACGGGTCAGCAGCGCAAGGCCGACGCGGTGGAACACCGGCGCGGCGTCGCCACGGCGCTCGGCCGGGTCGTCGGGTCGGACCTGATGGAGATCCCGCAGGACGTGCCGTCGGCCGACCGCGAACGCGTGACGGCCGCCGCGATGCAGGCCGGTGTGCCGTTCATCTGGGGCGCCACCCTGCCGCGCGACCCGCTCGGCGGCCGGCGTGGCGGCATCGACCTGCTGGTGAAGGAGACCACCGGGTACGTGCCGGTGCTCGTGGTCCGGCACAAGGTCAGCGACCCCGGCCAGGGCGCCCGCACGTCACCGCTGTCCCACCCGCTGCCGGGCGGCGCGCGGGTCGACCCGCTGCGCAAGGTCCGGCCGCAGCCGCGTGACCAGCTCCGCTTGGCGCACGCGCAGCGGCAGCTCCAGGCGTCCGGGTTCGCGGCTCGCGGGCGGGCGACCGGCGGCGTCATCGGCATGGACGCCGACGTGGTGGTGTGGCACGACCTGGAAGCGCCGAACTGGCCCGGTGGCAAGAGCGCGTTGTCCGAATACGACACCCGGTTCTCCGACCGGCTCTCCGTGGCGTCGGCCGCCGCCACCGGCGCGGACCCGCTGGCCCGCCCGTCCCGGATCGTGGAGTGCCGCAGCTGCCCGTGGTGGTCGGTGTGCGAGGAAGACCTGAAGACCACCCGTGACGTCAGCCTCGTGGTGCGCGGCGAGGACGCCGTGGCGCTGCGCAAGGCCGGCATCGGCACGGTGGACGACCTGGCCGCGCTCGACCCGGCCGAGCCGGTTGTCCCGCTGGTCGGGATGCTGCACGCCGACGCCGTCATCCTGGCCCGCGCCTGGCTGCGCGACCTGACCGTGGTGCGCCGCATGTCCCGCATGGACGTGCCGCGCGCCGACGTCGAGGTCGACGTGGACATGGAGAGCTTCGGCGACCTGGGCGCGTACATGTGGGGCTGCTGGCTGTCCGGTCAGGACGTCGACGAGGAGCACGGCTACCGGGCGTTCGCCACCTGGGACCCGCTGCCGTGCGGGGACGAGGCGCGGTCGTTCGCCGAGTTCTGGTCCTGGCTGACCGGGGTGCGGCTGCGCGCCCGCGCGCGTGGGCTCTCGTTCAAGGCGTACTGCTACAACGAGCTGGCGGAGAACCGCTGGCTGCTCGGGTCGGCCCAGCGGTTCAAGGGGCAGCCCGGCATCCCGACGGTGGCGCAGGTGCGGGAGTTCATCTCGTCCGACTCGTGGGTCGACCTGTTCGGCATCGTGCAGGAGCAGTTCCTGTGCGCCCACGGCAAGGGCCTGAAGACCATCGCCCCCGTCGCCGGTTTCCGCTGGCGGGACCCGGAGGCGGGCGGCGAGAACTCGATGCGCTGGTACCGCGACGCCGTCGGCATGGACGGGCAGCTCCCGGACCCCGCTCAACGACGTCGACTGCTGGAGTACAATGAGGACGACGTCCGCGCCACCCACACCTTGCGGTTGTGGATGACGTCGGACGCCATGGACGACCTGCCGTTCGCCGGCGACCTCTGACATGGCCGCTGGTTCGGTTATCGGCCGGTGAGAGCAGCCGCAGAGGTCACCGCGGCGCCATGCGGAGGGCGCCGTCCATGCGGATGACCTCGCCGTTCAGGTAGTCGTGCTCCACGATCGACACGGCCAGCCGCGCGTACTCGTCCGGCTGCGCCAGCCGCTTCGGGAACGGCACGCCCGCCGCCAGCCCGGCCCGGATGTCGTCGGACACGGTCGCCAGCATCGGCGTGTCCACGATGCCCGGCGCGATCGTCATCACCCGCACCCCGACCGACGCCAGGTCACGCGCCGCGGGCAGCGTCATGCCCACCACCGCCGCCTTCGAAGCCGCGTACGCGACCTGCCCGATCTGCCCGTCGAACGCCGCGATGGACGCCGTGTTGATCACCACGCCGCGCTGCCCGTGCTCCAGCGCCTCGGTCTGCCCCATCGCCGCCGCACCCAGCCGCAGCACGTTGAACGTGCCGACCAGGTTGACGTCGACCACCTTCCGGTACAGGTCGAGCGGGTGCGGTCCGGACTTGCCCACCGTCCGCGCCGACGGGCCGATGCCCGCGCAGCTCACCACGATCCGCAGCGGCGAACCGGAACCGGCGGCCGTGCCGACGGCGGCCTGGACGTCGTCCTCCGAGGTCACGTCCGCCGCGAGGTAGGTGACACCCTCGACTTCCGGGGCGCCGTCGATCGAGAGGTCCAACGCGAACACCGTCGCACCGCGCGCCGCCAGTGCCCGCGCGGTCGCGTTGCCCAGACCGGACGCGCCGCCGGTGACGATCGCCGAGGTACCCGAGATCTCCATACATCCTCCTGTCCTGGCCCAGGAGGTTAACGGTCGTTCAGCTCCCGGCGCTCGGAGAAGTGGAGCAATGCGACCAAGGGCACGGCCGCGAGCAGCGCCAGACCCACGAACAGCAGCCCGATCACGACCAGTTCCATGCCCTCGACACTGCTCCTGTCCAGCCGAAACCGCTTCCTCCGCGAGGGGTGTTTCGACGTACACCCAGGGGACTACCCACCTCACTCTCCGCATACAGCTGGAGTTTGACCTGCGGCAAACTTCGGCTGACACCGTCACCTGCATGTTCGTCCGGCGGATCGCGGTCGTGGGAACGGGTTACGTGGGCCTGACGACGGGGGCGTGCCTCGCCTCCCTCGGTCATCGGGTCGTGTGCGCGGACGTGGACGCGCTGAAGGTCGCCCGGCTGCGCGCCGGGCGGGTCGACATCCTCGAACCCGACCTCGCCGACCTGGTCGTGGCAGGCCAGTCCGCGGGCCGGCTGGCGTTCGTCGAGGGCGCGCGGCACGCCGTCGCCGAGGCCGAGGTGGTGTTCCTGTGCCTGCCGACGCCCATGGGCGCGGGCGGCGCGGCGGACCTCGGCGCGGTGGAGGCGGTGGCGGAGGAGATCCGCGACGTCCTCCCCTACGGCGCGATCGTCGTGTGCAAGTCGACCGTCCCGGTGGGCACGTCGATCAAGGTCGCCGAGCTCCTCGGGCGGGAGGACGTCGCCGTCGTCTCGAACCCCGAGTTCCTGCGCGAGGGCAGCGCCGTCCGCGACTTCCTGCACCCCGACCGCATCGTGGTCGGCTCGGACTCGCCGCAGGCCGCCGAACGCGTCGGAGCGCTGTTCACCCGGCTCGGCGCGCCCACCGTGCTGATGGACGCGGCCAGCGCCGAGATGGTCAAGTACGCGGCGAACTGCTACTTGGCGATGAAGCTGTCCTACGTCAACGCGGTGGCCGAGCTGTGCGAACTCGTCGGCGCGGACGTCACGTCGGTGACCGAGGGCATGGGCTACGACAAGCGCATCGGCCAGTCGTTCCTGAAGCCCGGACCCGGCTGGGGCGGTTCCTGCCTGCCCAAGGACACGCACGCCATGGTCCGGATCGCGGACGCCGTGGGAGTCGACTTCTCCCTGGTCAAGGCCACCATCGAGACGAACGCGCGGCAGCAGCAGCGGGTGGTGGAGAAGGTGCGCCGGGCGGTCGGGTCGCTGGCCGGCGCCCGGATCGGCGTGCTCGGGCTGGCGTTCAAGGCGGGCACGAACGACCTGCGCGACTCGCCCGCGCTGGCGGTCGCCGAGCTGCTCGCGTTCGAGGGCGCCGAACTGGTGGCCCACGACCCGGAGATCACCCGGCCACTGGTGGGGATGACCGTGGTCGACTCGCCTTACACGGCGGTGAGCGGGGCGGACGCCGTGGTGCTGCTCACCGAGTGGCCGGAGTTCCGCACGTTGGACTGGACGCTGATGGCGTCCCTGATGTCCGGTTCGACCGTCCTCGACACCCGCAACCACCTCGATCCGGACGCGTTGACCCGCGCCGGCCTGGTGCTGCACGGGCTCGGGCGTGAGTTGCGGGTGCGTGACGAGGCGGTGTGACGAACAGTCGTGTTCAGCCGATCTTCAGGATGCGATCTAGTTAGCCGGGGTAACAAAAACGGGTTTCTGGACGTAGGTTGTTGAAATGTTCACCACCCGTCCTGAACTAGTCGGCACGCACGGAATGGTCGCGTCCACGCACTGGCTCGCCTCCAGCGCGGGCATGGCCGTCCTGGAGGACGGCGGCAACGCCTTCGACGCCGCGGTCGCGGCCGGGTTCGTGCTGCAAGTGGTGGAGCCGCACCTCAACGGACCCGGCGGCGAGGTGCCGGTGGTGTTCGCCGCCGCCGGCGAGACCGTGCCGCGGGTGCTGTGCGGGCAGGGCGTGGCCCCGGCCGGCGCGACGATCGGGCACTACCGGTCGCTCGGCCTCGACCTCGTGCCGGGCAGCGGGATGCTGGCCGCCACCGTGCCGGGCGCGTGGGACGGGTGGCTGACGCTGCTGCGCGACTACGGCACCAAGACGCTGCGGGACGTGCTGACCTACGCGATCGGGTACGCGCGAGACGGGTTCCCGCTGCTGGAGCGGGCGGCGTTCACCATCTCGACGGTGGCCGACCTGTTCCGGGAGCACTGGACGTCGTCGGCCGCGCTGTGGCTGTCGGGTGGTGCGCCGCCGGAGGCCGGAACGCGGTTCCGCAACCCCAAGCTGGCGGACACGTGGGAGTGGCTGCTGGCCGCCGCCGAGGCCGCGGGCGCGTCGCGCGAGCAGCAGATCGAGGCCGCGCGGCGGGCGTGGTCGCAGGGGTTCGTCGCGGCGCAGGTGGACGAGTTCTTCCGGATCGCGCACCGCGACGACTCCGGCAACGACCACGCCGGTGTGCTGACCGGCGAGGACATGGCGTCGTGGGAGGCGTCCTACGAGGACGCCGTGTCGGTGGACTTCGGGTCGTGGAGCGTGGTCAAGCCCGGGGCGTGGACGCAGGGGCCCGTGCTGTTGCAGCAGTTGCTGCTGCTGGAAGGGCTCGACCTGCCGTACGCGGACGGCGTGCCTTCGGCGCAGACGGTGCACCTGGCGGTGGAGGCCGCGAAGCTGGCGTTCGCCGACCGGGAGGCCTGGTACGGGGACAGCGGCGACGTGCCGTTGGACGTGCTGCTGTCCCGCGGGTACGCGGACGGGCGGCGCAAGCTGATCACCGACCAGGCTTCGCTGGAACTGCGACCCGGTTCGGTGCTGGGGGTGGACCCGAGGCTGCCGGCGCACGTCCTGCGCGGTCCGTGCGACGACGGTCTCGGCGGTGGCGGTGCGATCGGTGAGCCGACCGTGTCCAGCACCGGCGCGGTCAAGGGCGACACCGTCCACGTGGACGTGGTGGACCGGTGGGGCAACATCGTGTCGGCGACCCCGTCCGGCGGGTGGTTGCAGTCGTCGCCGACGATCCCGTCACTGGGGTTCTGCCTGGGCAGCCGGGCGCAGATGTTCTGGCTGGAAGAAGGTCTGCCGAACTCGCTGGCGCCGTGGAAGCGTCCTCGGATCACGCTGTCGCCGACCCTCGCCCTGCGGGACGGCCTGCCGACGATGGCCTTCGGCACGCCCGGCGGTGACCAGCAGGACCAGTGGCAGCTGGGGTTCTGGCTCGCGCACACGGTCGGTGGGATGAACTTGCAGGCGGCGATCGACTCGCCGATGTGGCACACGAACGCGTTCCCGAGTTCCTTCTACCCGCGGTCGTGGACGCCGGGTGAGGTCGTGGTCGAGTCCCGGTTCGGCGGGATGGACGAGCTGCGTGAACGCGGGCACTCGGTGGTGGACGCGGGTCCGTGGGCGCTCGGCCGGATGTCGGCGGTGGCGCGGGACTCCCGTGACGGCCTGCTCCGAGCGGCGGCCAACCCGCGCGGTGCGCAGGGGTACGCCGTCGGCCGGTGATGTCGCTGCGGCCGGTGATGTCGTTGGGAATCGCTTGGGTTGGAACGGTCCCGGCCCGAGGGGGAGGGGGCCGGGACCGTTCCGGCTCTGGGGTCCTTCAGGAACCGAAGCTGACACCCGTCTCCACGCCCGGCAGCTGACCGGGCTTGCCGCGCAGGGTGTCGAGCACGGTCGCCACCAGGTCCGCCGCCGCGGCTTCCGGGTCGGTGACGTCGATGTCCGCGGTGCTGAGCGGGTTGGTCAGGTCTTCGCCGTCGAAGCGGGCGATGTCGCCGATGGTGGCGATCTTGCCGGGCTGGGCGTCCAGCTGCGGCCGGGCTTCCGCGCCGATCTCGGCGGCGTGCGCGGTGCCACCCAGGCCGAGCATGACGGCCGTGCCGCCGAGGGCGACCGCGGCTCCCGCGATGGTCTTCCTGAAGTTCATGGGCGGGAAAGTGTCGTAACCGGGAGGGCCGGTGCAAGCGCGCTAACTCCGGCGAGTGGACTACTTCACCCGGTCCAGTGGAGCCCCACCGTGCAGACCCGCGTCGGACCCCGCCACACGGCCACGGAGTAGACGCCCCGCGCCGCGCCCTGCCGCGCCAGGAACTCCACCGCGCACCCCCGCGTGTACCGAGCCCGCCACTCCTCGCCGCGCGCGATGTACCAGCCGTGGTCGTCAACGGTTTCCACGTGCTCGCGCACGAGCGAGCCGTTCCGCTGACGCCGGAAGTACTCGATCCGGTGCAGGTAGGCCGTGTCCGTCATGCCACAACGGTCCGCGGCGGAAGCCCGGGTCGGGATTCCCACCCGCTGCTTCCGCCGCCGTAGCGTTGCGCGGTCAAGTGATCACGGGAGGTGGTGCCGAGGTGAGCAGGAACGAGCCGACCCATCGGATGCGCAGGCTCGGCGAAGTGCTCCGGGAACTGCGCAAGCGAGCCGGTATGTCGCAGCAGGAGGCAGCGGACCGCCTCAACTACAACCACCGCAAGATCAGCCGGATAGAGAAGGGCCAACGACCCGACTACCACGGCATGCGAGCCATGCTCGACCAGTACGGGATTCCGGTGTCCCAGTGGGACGAGTACATGGATCTCTACGCCTGGGCGTTGGAGAAGGGCTGGTGGACCAAGTACGACCTCGGTGACCACGGCTACATCAGCCTTGAACACGACGCCCACCGGATGCGGACGTTCGAACTCGCCTATGTGCCAGGGCTGTTGCAGGTGGAGGGCTACATCCGGCACATCACCGCCGGGGCGAGGGTGCGGCGGTCGGGGAGGTCCGTGGACAACCAGGTCGCGGTGCGCCTGCGGCGGCAGGAGAGGTTGGTCGGCACCGACCCGCTGGTCCTGCAAGCCGTCGTGGCGGAAGCCGCACTGGCGAAGGCGGACCGAACGCAACTGGCGCACATCGTCGAGCGAGGGCGGCTTCCCAATGTGACCGTGCAGGTCCTCCTCGACAGGGTCGGCCCGCACGACGGTGACAACGGCGCCTTCACCGTGCTCGATCTGTCGGGCAAGGAGAAGCGATCGGCGCTCTACGTGGAGCACGCGGCCGGGTCGCTCCACATCGAGAACCCTGCCGAGGTCAAGGTGGCTACACTCACCTTCGCCCACCTGTCGAAGCTGGCGTTGTCTCCCGACGAGTCCGCGGAGTGGATCGCGGCGCGGGCCGCCGAGCGGTAGAGAACGAGGTGTGACTTTGTGGCGGAAGAGCAGCCGTAGCAACAACGGGAACAACTCGAACTGCGTCGAGGTCGCGTTGGCGGGTCGGTCGGCGCGGGTGCGTGACTCGAAGAACCCGGCTGGCCCGACCGTGGCGTTGGTTGATTGGCCTGGTTTCCTGGCCGCAGCCAAGCGCGGGGTGTTCGACGCCTGAGCGGTGCGTTGGCAGAGGGATCGGGGTGTCACCGTGTGGCGCAAGAGCAGCCGTAGCAACAACGGGAACAACTCGAACTGCGTCGAGGTCGCGTTGACGGGTCGGTCGGCGCGGGTGCGCGACTCGAAGAACCCGGCTGGTCCGACCGTGGCCCTGCCGAACTGGGCCGGCTTCCTGACGGCGGTCAAGAACGGCTCGTACGACGGCTGAACGGTTGACCGTAGAGGTGTAGAACAATTTGTTCTACAGTAGTGGTATGAGTGAGTCCTCGACGATTGGCGTTCGTGAGTTGAACCAGCGCACCAGCGCCGTTCTCAAGCGCGTGCGCGACGGCGAGCGGATCACGGTGACCGAGCACGGCAAACCCGTCGCGTACCTGGTGCCCGTCCAGCCGGGCGCCGACTTGCTCGACCAACTAGTGGCAGCCGGCCAGGCGATCGCACCGGCACGCAGGGGGCCGGTCGTCATGCCGCCCGATTGGGGCGACGCGGAGGTCGACGTGGCAGCCGAACTCGTCGCCGCCCGTGACGAGGAGCGCTGGTGATCTACCTGGACACGTCCGCTCTGGTCAAGCTGGTGCGCCGAGAGCCCGGCACTGCCGAACTCGCCGAGTGGCTCAACGCGGAGGACCAGGTCGGTGCGCAGCGCGTCTCCTCCGTGCTGGCCGAGGTCGAGCTGTCTCGCGCCTTGCGGCGTTCGTCCCCGCGGGCGCTGGCCGGGGTGCCACTCGTGCTGTCCGACATGTACCTCGTCGAGATGACACCGATGGTGCGCCAAACCGCCGCGTCCTACAGCGATCCGCTGTTGCGCTCGCTCGACGCCATCCACCTCGCCACCGCCCAGGTTCTCGCCGGCGGCCTGCACAAGTTCGTCAGCTACGACAAGCGCCTGCTTGAAGCCGCTGCCTCCAGTGGCCTGCCCACGGCAGCGCCCGGCTCGTACGACGGCTGACGTACGTGCGTGAAGCGCTTCTCGGCTGACGCCGACCCGCGCGCCGACCCGTACCTTCATCCCCATGGCGTGGTTGGCGTGGGTCTGGTTCGCGGTGACGTTCGTGCCGCTGATCTGGCGCAAGCGCTTCCCCGTGGCCGTCATCGCGGTCACCGGGGTGTCCACCTGGCTCTACTACGTCACCGGCCACTGGGGTCCGCTGATCGCCGCACCCGCCATCGCCGTCCTCTCCCTGCGCCGCACCCGAGTCCTCGAACAGCGGAGCCGCCAGGTGGAAGAAGAACGGCTGCGCATCGCGCGTGAAGTCCACGACGTCGTCGCGCACAGCCTCGCCATGATCAACGTCCAGGCCGGCGTCGCCGCGCACGTCGCCGACCGGCGGCCGGAAGAGGCCGTCAAAGCCCTCAAGGCCATCAAAGCCGCCAGCGGGCACGCGTTGGACGACTTGCGGGCGACGCTCGGCGTGCTCCGGACCGGGGAAGGCACCACGCCGGTGCCCAGCCTGGCTCGGCTGGACGAGTTGGTGAAGCCGGTCCCGAAGGCCAGGGTCGTCGGCACGCCGGGCGCGCTGCCCGCTCCCGTCGACGCCGCCGCCTACCGCGTCGTGCAGGAAGCGCTGACCAACGCGATGCGGTACGCGCCGGACGCGTCCGAGATCGTCATCTCGTTCGAGCACACCGAGGACGCCCTGGTCCTCACCATCGCCGACGACGGCGGCACCGGCAGCGATCAGGTGCCGCAGGGCGCGGGCAGCGGCATCAGGGGTATGCGGGAACGGGTGGAAGCGCTCGGCGGCACGCTGGACGCGGGACCATCGACCCGGGGCTTCACCGTCAGGGCAGTCCTACCGTGGGAGGTTCGTGGTGATCAGGGTGGTGCTGGCCGACGACCAGGCGCTGGTGCGAGCGGGTTTCCGCCTGCTGCTGGACACCGAGGACGGGTTCGAGGTCGTCGGCGAGGCCGGTGACGGCGCGGAAGCCGTCCGGCAGGCGCACCTGCACCACCCGGACGTCGTGGTGATGGACATCCGGATGCCCGGCACCGACGGCCTCGCCGCCACCCGGCAGGTCTGCGCCGAGCTGCCGGACGTGAAGGTCCTCGTCCTGACCACCTTCAACGTGGACGAGTACGTGTTCGAGGCGTTGCGCGCGGGCGCGTCGGGCTTCCTGCTCAAGGACACCGATCCGGTCGAGCTGCTGCACGCGCTCACGGTGGTCGCTGAAGGTGACGCCCTCCTCGCACCGAGTGTCACCCGGAAGTTGATCGAGGAGTTCGCGAACCGGCCGGAGCACCGCCGTCCAGACCCGAAGGCCCTCCGCGAGCTGACCGCCCGCGAGCGGGAGATCCTGGCGCTCGTGGCCGCCGGGATGTCCAACGAGGAGATCGCCGAGCACCTGGTGATCAGTCCCGCCACGTCGCGCACCCACGTGAGCCGGGTGATGACCAAACTGGGCGCGCGGGACCGCGCGCAACTCGTCGTGCTCGCCTACGAATCAGGATTGGTCTCGCCGCGGCAAGGGTGAATATTCATTGTTCGGCACCCCGCAATGTTGCTTCGGCGCAGCGCCGGTGGTCGCTCCGAAAACCTTGCGTGAAACGATAAATCATTACGGACGGTAACCGAAACGCTGCTACCCGCCGCATTGTGTGTGCGGCGGGTGAGGTTAACGGAAGATGTCCGCCCCCCTATAGGGGTCTAGGCGATAGCGCCGGGCGGCAGCTTCAGCTTGAACGGCAGCGTCGTCACGAGCGCGAGGTCGGACGCTGTCTGCCGCATCAACGTGGGCGCGTTGCGCGAGCCGGGCTCCGGCAGGTCGAGGAGCCGGTCCACCGCCTCGACCAGCGGTCCCTCGTAAATCCACACGGCCTGGGCGGCCCGCTGGCTGTCCCGCACGGCAGGCAGGCGACCGGCGCGGGCCTCCGTCTCGGACCAGAACAGGATCGAGTCGATGAACCCTCTGCGCTGCTTGAACGCCATGATGCGGTCGAGCTGTCCGTCCTCGTCCCGTAGGTGGAGGAACTGGAACCCGCTTTCGCGCAGCTCGATGACCTTGCTCAGTGCGAGATCCATGACGCACCTACCTCTTGTTCCGAGGTCCCCTAGCAGGTACCGGTCGTACGACCCGAAATGATCGTACGGCAAGTGGACAATCCGCCATAGGGACTAGGCCGGTGGGGCGGTCTCAATGTGGGATCCGCCGTCATCTCGTTTCGATACGGATCGCAGCACCCGAACGGTTCGCACTAAAAAAGCGAGTGCGCCCAAAGTGACCAGGCTCACAGTGGGCCACATCCTGTTCCTCCACTGCATCGGGTGTCTTGTCACCCGAAGAGACGTCCGCCATGCGTGCGGGGTTGCACGATCAACGGCTCGTCAATCCCTACCTTCGCGTGAACCGCGAACGGGTGACGGCGCCGCCGGCTACGCTGTTCGGCGTGAGCATCGACCCGCCCAAGAGCCTCCCGGCGGTGCCCGAGTCGTTGCTACCCCACGAGCACGCGCTCTACCGGCCCCGGCACAGCAGCCGCCAGCGCTCGGCGTTGACGATGGCCGCCCTCTTCTTCTGCGCGCCAGCCCTGATGCTGATCGTCGGCGTCCGCCCGGCGGAGTTCGAGAACCGGAAGCTCGCCGACTTCCCGTCGGTCACCGCCGGCTGGGGCTTCTTCACCGGCCTCAACGCCTGGGCCAACGACCACATCCCGCTTCGGGATCACGCCGTCGCCGCCGCCAACGGCATCAGCCGCGGTGTGTTCGGCGAGGCCCCGCCGGTCGCCAAGCCGCCGCACCAGGAGCCGAACGGCCCGATCCCGCTGCCGCCCAAGGACCCGTCGCTGGACCGGCCCGAGCCCACCGCCTACGTCCGCGCCATCGAGGGCAAGGGTGACTGGCTCTACCTGGGTGAGGACATCGAGCGCGCCTGCGAGCCGCTGCTCCCGGTCCCGGAGGTCTTCGACCGGCTCCAGGCGCTGCGGACGGCGGTCGAGTCGTCCGGCCGGAAGATGGTGCTCGTCGTCGCGCCGGACAAGGTGACGACCGTGCCGCAGAACCTGCCCTCCAAGTACTTCGGCGCGCAGTGCGCGACCAAGGCGCGAGAGGCGTTCTGGCAGTCGGTCACCCGCGAGACCGGCGCGCTGGACCTGCGGGACGGCCTGCGTGCGGAGGCGGAGAACCGCAAGGAGCCCGTCTACCACCAGCTCGACTCGCACTGGACGACCGAGGGCGGCCTGGTGATGGTCCGCGCCGTCGCCGAGCGGATCCAGCCGGGCGTCACCAAGAGCTGGGACTTCCGCTCGGCGGGGTCGTCGGAGGCCGACGCCGGCCTGCCGCCGCTGCTCGGCCGCACCGGGAAGATGACGATCAACAACTACGACCTGGCGCCGGACGGCAAGACCGTGCGGGGGAAGAAGCTCGACGAGCCGTTCCCCGCGCCGCAGCGCTCCACCCAGACCGCGGGCACGGGCGTGGTGCGACCCAAGGTCGTCATGCTCGGCGACTCGTTCGCCGCACCCATGGCCGAGTACATGTCGGCCGCGTTCGCGGACTTCACCTTCATCCACCTCAACACCGCGGCCAGCGACCCGAAGCCCACCGGCCAGATGATGGCGACCGCGGACGTGGTGGTCGTCGAGGTGGTGGAGCGCAACATGCTGTCCGGCAACAGCTCGGTGATGTCGAGCCGGCACCTGGAAACCTTCAAAGCCGAACTCGCCAGGCAACCCCGCTGAGTAGAGTCCTCACGTGCACGAACTTCACCCCAAGCCGTCAGGCGGAACCATCGGGCTGTGGTGCGGCAGCGACCTGCCCGGCCTGGGTGACCAGATCGCCGCCCGCGTCCTCGCCCGGGAACTGCGGCACCGGCTCGGCGACTGGCAGGTACGCACCCTGGCGCCGTTCGGCTGGACCAGGCCGACGCGCGCCGACGGCGGCCTGGTAGCCGAGCCGCTGGGCGGGCGCACCCCCGGCCGGGTGCGGGAACTGGTCGAGTCGCACCACCTGAACGTGGTCGCGCCGTCGTTCCCGCTGGGTGCGGACCTGTCCGGGTGGTACGGGGAGGACGTTCCCGCGCAGGAGTTCTTCACCGGCGGGCTCGGGGTGGAACCCGAGGCGCTGTGCCTGGCCGTGCGGGTCGCCGAGGAGGTGCCCGCCGGTCTGGTCGAGTGGATGGCGCGGCAGCCGTTGGCGTCCGTGCGCGACGAGGTGTCGCGGGACCGGCTGCGCGCGGCCGGCCTGTCGCCGGACGTGGCCGTGGTGCCGAGCCCCGCCCTGCTGGTGGACCGGCTGCTGCCGGCGGGCGACATGCGCACCAGGGCGGCGCAGTTGCGCCAGCTCGGGCAGCTGCCGCCGGAGGGGCGCAGCTACCTGGTGGTCCACGTGCCGCACACGTCGTTCACCGCGCTGCGACCGGCGGTGGCGAAGACCGCCGAGCTGCTGGCGATCGGTGACGTCGTGCTGCTGTCCACCGGCGCTCCCGTGCCACCCGACACGGGTTGGCGAGCGTTGCCCGCGGACACGGTGCTGGAGGACCGGCTCGCAGTGCTGTCCGGCGCGGCGGCCGTGATCGCCGTTGACGAGCACGTGGCCGCCGCCGCCCACGCGTACGGGCGGCGCTGGGTGTTGTTCGACCCGAAGGCCGCCGACCGGGCCGCGGTGGAGCAGTTCGCGTCCGCCGACCGCGTGGTGGCCCGGCCCAGCGGGCTGGCCGCGGCGTTCCGGCGCACGTTGAAGGACGACGACGACCGCGCGCCCAAGGCGGTGCGGAGGCTGGACGAACACCTCGACGCGGTGGCGGTCGCGGCCGAGGAGGCCTTGGCCGCGCGCGGGGGCTGTGCCACGCCCCGGCTGGCGGCGCTGGTCGAGGAGAACCGGGCGCTTCGCCTGGCGCAGCAGCGGATGCGGGACCGGATCGTCGCGGACCGGCACGTGCTGGCCGAACGGCTGCTCGCGGTGCGGCCCGGCGGACCGGAGCTGGCCGAGGAACGCCGGCTGCACGGCGAACTCGCCCGACGGCACGAGGAAGTCCTGGCCCAGCTGGAAGCCGAACGGCGCGAACTGGCCGCGATGCGCGCCACCAAGCTGTTCCGCTGGACGCGCCTGCTGCGCGCTGCGTACGGGCGGCTTCGGTGACCCCGCGCGTCACGTTCGTCCTGGTCACGTACGGCGGCGGCGAGCTGGCGAAGCACTGCCTCGAAGTGCTGGCCCGGCACACCGACGTGCCTTACGAGGTGGTCGTGGTGGACAGCGCGTCCCCGGATGGCACCGGCCAGTGGCTGGAGGACAACCTCACCGGCGCGACCGTGGTGCGGATGGCGGAGAACCTCGGGTTCGGCGCGGGCTGCAACCTCGGGGTGCAGCACTCGCGCACCGAGTTCGTGTGCTTCCTCAACGCCGACGTCGAGGTCACGCCGGGGTGGCTCGCACCGCTGCTCGACTTCCTCGACCGCACGCCCGCCGCCGCGGCCGTCGCGCCGCTGATGGTGTTCCCGGACGGCCGGGTCCAGGAGGCGGGCAGCCTGCTCGGTGGCGACGCGTACAGCCGGGGCTGGGGCGACGGCTGGACCGACGTGACTTCCCTGTACCCCAGGGTGGTCGACTACGCGTCGGCCGCGTGCCTGGTGCTGCGGCGGCACGCGTTCCACGAGGTCGGCGGGTTCTCCCCGGAGTACCACATCGCCTATTACGAGGACGTCGACTTGCAGTTCCTGCTGCGGGCGCGCGGGTGGCAGGTGTGGGTGCAGCCGTCGTCGCACGTGCTGCACGTGCGGCACGGCACGTCGTCGACCAAGCGCGCCGAGGAGCTGTCCGACATCAACCGCGAGGTGTTCCGCCGGCGCTGGGCGGACGACCTGGCACTCCGGCCGCCGTCGGTCGGCGTCCACGAGCACCCGCACCGGTTGTGGTGGCTGCGTGATCAGCCGGCGTCGGTCCGCGTGCTGCTCCTGGCGTCACGGGTGCCCGGTGCCGAGGACGGGCGGACCGCCGCGATGGTGGCCGAGTGGCGCCGGTCCGATCCGGCCGCCGCGATCACGCTGCTCGCGGTCGGAGGTGCGGGCGAGGCCGCTGCCCGGTGGCGGGAGGTCGGGGTCGAGGTCGAGTCGGCCGACGACTGCGCGGTGTGGAGCCGGGACCGGGTGGGGCACTACGACGTGGTCGTGGCGCTCGGCACGGACGTGCCCGCGATCGAGGTGACCGAGTGGCAGCCCACGGCGGTGCGGGCGTTGGACCTCGGATCGTTGGCGCACCGGGAGTGGGAGAAGCGGTTCGCCGGTACCCGCGCGCGTGCGGACGCGGTGCGGGCGGGGGAGGCGCGGGCGGCGGCTGCGGCGTTGCTGGAGTGGGCCGAGGTCGTGTCGTGCCGGGACGAGGAGGACTCGTCGTGGGCCCGGCAGAGCGGCGGCCGGTCGGCGCACGTCGTTCCGGACCCCGGGCCGGATGCCGTCGTGACGGGGGAGTTCCGGTCGGCGATGGCGAAGGTGCTCGTCGAGTGCACGGTGGTGCCCACCGGCTGACCGCCGCCGGTCGGCCGGTCGTTCGGCACCGGTCGTTCGTGCGCCGGTAGTTCGTGCGCCGATAGCTCAGCGCTGAGCGCGACGCAGCAGGGCGGCGGCGAGGAGGCGGCGTTCGGCGCCCGCGGTCTGCGGCCGTTCCTCGCCCTCCAGCGCGAGCCGGACCAGCGGCCACAACCGGTGCTCGGCCGCGGCCAGGCGGGACAGCCGTGCCTGGTCCTCGACCGTCAGCCGGTCGTCGTTCCGCATCAGCAGCACGGCCGCGAACTGCGCGATCCGCCGCAACTCGTGCTCGGTGATGTGGTCCAGCTCCGCCTGCCGCGCGGCGATCCGGCCGACCCCGACCCCGACGCCCGCGGCGGCCAGGCCGCGCAGTCCGGGCAGGCCGTCGGCCAGGCGCGGAACCTGCCAGCCGGTGACGTTCGCGCCGTGCTGCCGGTAGGAGTGCAAGGGCCGGTCGACGAACGAGATCGTGCCGACGGACAGCGCGGTCGCGGCGATCCACTGGTCGTGGTACGCGCTCAGCGTCCCCGGCGGCAGCGGCAGCACCCGTTCCCGGACCAGGTCGGCGCGCACCACGGAGGCGGCGCCGGTCACCGTGTTGAGCAGCAGCAGCTGTTCCAGGTCGGTGAACTGGTTCACGCGGTTCGCCCACACGCTCTCCGCGACGACCTCGCCCGCGCCGTCCACCAGCCGCATGTCGCAGTACGCGAGCTGCACGGCCGGGTCGGTGAAGCGGGAGACCAGCACGGCGAGCTTGTCCGCGTCCCACAGGTCGTCCTGGTCCGACAGCGCCACCAGGTCCGCGTCCGCGGGCACGAGCGACAGCGCGCGCTCGAAGTTCCGGTAGAAGCCGACGTTCTCGTCGTGCTCGACGATGACGAACCTCGGGTCGTCGCCGACCACGTCGCGCAGCACCGCCACGCCCTCGTCACCGGAGCCGTCGTCGCTGATCACGCACACCCAGTTCGGGTGCGTCTGCGCGCGGATCGACTCGACCTGCTCGGCGAAGTGCAGGCGGGGCGCGCGGTAGGACGCCAGGCAGATCGCGACCCGCGGCCCGTCGCCCGGCCAGTCGACCTCGACCGGCGCCGCGTCCGAACCGCCTCCCCGCACGGCGGGCAGCTCACGCCGGAGCACCGTGCCGTCGACCAGCGTGACGAGGAGTTCGAGCCGCACCAAGCCCTCGCGGACCGGCACCCGCACCCGGAAACCGCTGTTCGCCTCACCGCCGATCGCCGCCGCCACGTCCGGCCGGGGGTGGCCGGTGGTCGCCCGGCACGTCTGCCCGTCCGCGACCACGGCGACCTGGCGCACCGGCAGGTCGGCGTGCGCGACCCACCCCTCGAGGTCGATCACCTGGCCGCGGCCGACGTTCACCATCGCGGGCACGTCCACCGCGTACATCAGCCGGTCGTCACGTCGGGTGACCGGCCGCACCCGGCTCGCCAGCAACGGCGTCACCGCGGGCACGCGCTTGCCGACGCGGCGCAGCACACCGTCCGGCTCCTGCCCGCCCCGGCCGAGCAACAGGTCACGCGTGCCGCGAGCGAGCCGTGCCGCCGGCCACAGGAAGTCCTCGCCGGCCCGCACCAGCGCCGACGACGTCAGCCGGTCCAGCTGCGCGCGCAGCCGCGCGTTCTCCGCGGCCAGCTCCTCGGCGGCCGTGCGCTGCGCGGCCAGCTCCCGCTCCGCGTCGGCGCGCTCCGCGTCGGCGGACGCCAGTTCCACCAGCGCCCGGCCGAACTCGCCGTCCACCCGGGCCACGTCGGCACGCAGCCGCCGTTCCGCCTCGGTGTGCTCCTCGCGTCGAGCCCTGACCACGTCCGGCAGCGAACCGGTCGTCGCGCCCAGCTCTGCCCGTGCCTCGATGATCTCGCGGTGCGCCTCGGCCAGGACGTGGCGCGTCTCGGCCAACTCGCCCGCCAGCCGCTCGCGGTCGTCCAGCGCCGCGCGAACGTCGTCCAGGCCGCCCCGCTCCCACAGCCGCATCCGGCCCGGCGCTTCGACGTCGGTGTCCAACGCGGCCCGCACGTCGTCCGCGGGGGTGCCGCTGACCAGCTCCTGGAGGGCCGACTCCGCCTCGATCAGCTCGGCCCAGCGGGAACGGGCCGCGTCGTCCAACCCGATCAGGGTCGCCAGGTGGACCACCAACTGCCGGGTGGAGGTCTCGGCGGGCCACGGGTGGGCCGCGCCGCAGCGCAGCACCTCGCGGGCGAACTCGACCAGCGCGCGCACGAGCACCAGCTCGGCGTCAACGCCGACACCCGCCAACCACTCCAGGTCGACCCGGCGGGGCGTGCCGTCCGGCAGGACGATCACGTTGCCCGGGTGCACGTCCAGGCAGTCCGGCGGCAGCACCGGCACGTCCGGGCGGCCGGGCAGGAACGGGTGGGTCTCGTCGTCGGCGAACGGCCGCGCGTCGACCAGGCAGCAGTCGCGCCACTGCTGGAGCAGGTCGCGGGTCGTGTCGAGGTCGTGCCCGGCCAGCGCGTTGAGCAGCAGCCGGTCCAGGGGCGCGCCCGGCAGCAGCGGCTCGTCCGCCGTCGGCTCCTGGCGCAGCCACCCGGTCGCGCTGCCCGTGCGGTGCGGCTCGGTCAGCCGCAGGTCCTCGGTCAACCGCCGCGACCGCCGCCACTCCGGCAGCCGTTGCGCGTTGACGAGCCACCCCAGATCGGGGCGCACGGCCTTCGCGACCGCCTCGGGCGTGCGGCCCGCGATCACCAGGAACGACGGCGCGACCGCGACGCCGAAGCCGTTGGCCACCGCCTGCCGGTGCGGCGACCGCACCGCGACCGCCGGCGACGGGCCGCGGAACACTCCCAGCAGCGGGTCGCGGACCAGCTTGTCCACCAGGTCCGACGCGTCGGGGAGGTCGTGCACGCGCTCGTCGAGGATCACCCTCGGCAGCTTGTAGTCCGGGTACGGCAGCAGCCAGCGCTGCGCGGTCAGGCCCGCGTCCGCGAGCATCGCCCGCAGCCGTGCCCTGCTCCACGTCTTCGCGCCCGGCGCCGGGTAGTCGGCCAGCCCCATCCATGCCTTCGCGTGGTGGTCCTCGGGCTGGCCGAGCAGGTAGCCGATGCCGAGCTGGTTCTCGATCGCGATGACCACGACGCCGTCGTCGGCGAGCGCGCCCGTCACGTCGGCGAGCATCGCGGCCGGGCCGTCGCCGTAGACGGGCGAGTACTCCAGCACCCCGCACAGCAGCGCCAGGTCGAACGTGCCGTGACGGCTCAGGCCGGACGCGTCCCCCGTGACGATCCGCACGTCCGGCAGGTCGCGGCAGCGTTCGGCCGCCGCGGCGGCGCGCGTCGGCGTGCCCTCCACGCCGACGACCCGCGCCCCGGCCTCGCCGAGGGCGCGGGTGAGAACGCCGCTGCCGCAGCCGACGTCCAGCACGCGCAGGCCTTCGCGCACGTCGAGCGGTGCGAGGAGCGCGGTCCGCTGCGGCGAGAAGTGGTAGGTCAGCTCCCAGTCGGTGAGGCCGGCGGCCAGTTCGGCCGAGCCGGCGCTCACGTCCTGGGCTGCCCGCAGCCGGGCGAGGACGTCGTCCTCGGCGCCGTCCGCGTACTCGGGTCCGCCGTTCATCAGCTGACCGGGAACTCCCTGACGACCGTGCCGCCGAACTCCTGGAACTTCTTGATCAGTTCCTTGTCGTCCACGCCGATCGGGGTCTGCACCGTGCCGACCCGAACGACCTTGGTGCCGGTGACGTAGACGCAGCGGTAGAAGCCCGGCTCGCCCTTGCGGACCAGCTGGTGGACCGTCGAGCTCTGCGGCATCACGCCCTTGGCGCCGGGCACCATCTTCGCCTTCAGCTGGAGCTCGACCAGCGCCTCGGCCAGTGCCTCGGCCTTGTTCGCGTCCTCGGCCTCGAACACCATCGCCTCGTACGTGAACGCGGCCTCGGTGCCGCCCTTGAAGTTCACCTCGGTGATGCCCGCGGCTTCCATCGCGGCGGCTTCCTCCGCGGTGAGGATCTTCGCCTCGACCGCCTTGGCCGCCTCGACGACGCCGTTCTCCGGGTTCGGCGTGCCGGGGGGCGCGGGCAGCAGCTCGATGGGCGGTTCGGTGGTGGTCGTCGTCGGGGCCGCGCTGGAGTTCGTCCCGGCCGCGGTGGTCGACCCGCCGCCCCCGGGCGTCCCGGAATCGCGGAAGCCGAAGAACCAGATCGCGCCGCCGATCAGGGCGATCACCAGCACGACGCCGACGATGGCGAAGACCTTCTTGCCGCCGCCGCCGGACGTGTCGTCGAACACCTCGGGGCCTTGGCGCAGCCAGCTGTCGCCGGACGTCGTCGCCCACGGCGCGGAGGTGTCACCACTGCCCCACGGCGAGGCCTGGGGCTGCGGCTGCGCGAACCCGTGTGGCGGCGACGGCTGGCCGTACTGCGGCTGAATCCCACCGCCGGGGACGACCTGCGTGCGGTCGACGTCCTGGGGCGGTCGCGCCGCCGGTCTGCCACCGGCCACGACCTGGGTGGCGTCCGGGTTCGGCGGCTGGCCCTGGCCCGCGTCCGGCGCGACCGGCCGCAGGTACTGGGTCGCGCTGTCCGACGGCTGCTGCCCCTGCTGCTGGGCCGGCGCCGACGGTGCGTTCGCCTGCCACTGCTGCTGAATCGGCGGAACGACATGAGCCGAAGCCAGCACCTGGTCGCGGCGCGTCCGGTACTCGTCGGCCGAGACCCGGCCGGACGCAAGCTCCTCATCCAGCTTGCGCAGCTCATCCTGCCAGTTCACGCCGGCAGCCCCTTTCTGCGGTTCATGCGATCGTGGCCATTGTGCACGGGTGGTGACATGGTCGGGCGGGGCACCACCAAGTCGTGATGCGTCGCACCACCCGAGGTGTGCGGCATTGCTCTGGTCAGCGCAGCGGGCCCCGGCGGCGGACCCGGTCGTAGCGGGTCAGTGCGTGCACGGCCGCCTTGCGCAACACCGGCACCACCCGCTGTGACGGTGAGGGCCGCGGCGGTGCGACCGGCTCCGGGGCACGGCGGGACCGCCAGGTCGCGTGCGCCTCGGCGACGCGTTCCCGCACCCAGTCGGCGGTCACCTGGAAGTTCCGCTCGGCGAGCAGCTGCTCCCGGGCCCGCAGCCCCCGCTCGGCGGCCCGCACCGGGTCGTCGGCCACCTCGCGCATCGCCGCCGCCGCCGCGTCCAGGTCGGGGTCGGCCCATCGGGCGTCCGGCGGGTACGGCGGCGCCCCCGGACCGACCTCCGTCAACCGGTACGGCACCGGCCAGGCGTGCTGCGCCGGCACGAACTCGGCCGTGCCGGAGTAGTCGGTGCTGATGACCGGCAGCCCCAGCGCGATCGCCTCGGCGACGGTGAAGCCGTAGCCCTCGGACCGGTGCAGCGACACGTAGCAGTCGGTGCCCGCGTACAGGTCGTGCAGCTCGTCGGCGGTCAGGTACCGCTCCAGCAGCGTGATCCGGTGGTCGCCCGCCACTGCGGCCCGCAGCCTGGCCAGCTCGACCAGGTGCTGCCCGCCGTTGATCGCCTTGACCACGAGTTCGACGTCGTCGCGGCCAGGGAACGCCCGTTGGAACGCCTCGACCAGGCCGAACGGGTTCTTCCGCGCCGCGACGCTGTTGAAGTCCATGGCGAACAGGAACCGCACCGGCACGCCGGGCTCGCGGCGCGACCGGTCCACGGCGGCGGTCGGGCGCACGGGCATCGGGATGACCCGCACCGGCTTGTCCGTGTGCGCGGCGATCGACGCCCGGCAGAACTCGCTGATAGTCCAGACCTCGTCCACGCACTCGAACTCGTGCATCACCGACGGGAAGTCGTCCAGCTCCCACGCCCAGACACCGATCCGGTACCGCTCGTGGCCCACCTCGGGGTGCTGCCCCAGCACGCCGCGGACCAGGTCGGCGTTCACGCACAGCACGCTGACCGGGAACTCGGGCAGGCCCACGTCGTCCGGTTGGTCGATGTCGGTCCGGTTGGCCACGAACCAGTCTTCGACCACCGACGCCACCGGCACGTCCGCCCGGCTGAGCGCTTCGTGGATCACGCGGGCCAGCTCGCCGACGCCCAGCACAGCGGTCAGGTGGCCGACCAGGTTCACCCCGAACCGGTCTTTCGGCGGCTGCGGCACCACGTCCGGCCCCGGCGCGGCCCACTCGGGCAGCAAACCTTCGGTGATCGCGGACGTCCGGCACCAGTGCGCGAACCCCGGCGACCTCGGCTGCCCGAACACGCCGTGCAGGTCGACCCGGTGGTGCCAGATCGCGGCGGTGAGCCGGCTCAGGCCGTGCTGCGCGGTGCGCTCGGTGAGCCAGTCCCGGAACGCCTTGCCGGTAAACGCGTGCGGCGGCACGGGCGCGGGCTTGCGAGGCGCGCGCGACGCCCGGACGCCCGCCCGGTAGACCTCGCGCATCAGCGTGGTGAGGGGCGTGCCGTCCGGCAGCTCCTCCAGCCACGACGGCAGCACGTCCACCTTCGACAGCCGGCCCGCCCCGGTGAGCCGCTCGGCGTAGTCGGCGGTCAGGTCGCGCAGGTCGGGGCGGTCGGACAGCAGGGTGGCCGGGCGGTTCGCGCACAGCTCGCTGAGCACCCAGGGCGTCTCCGGGTCGAAGCCGAACAGGTCGACGACCTTCGGCTCCACGCCGACCCGCTCGAACGCGTTCCAGGTGGTGAAGCCGACGGCGGGGTCCGTCACGGTGGTGCGCGGGAAGTGGCTGACCACGCGGTCGAACCACTCCTGGTCGCAGAACACCTCGCGGTCCAGGCGGATCGCGCGGTAGCCCAGCACCGCCTCGATCCACAGCTCCGCGAGCTCCGGCTCCGTGACCGTCAGGAAGCCGGGGTTGTGCACGCCGGCGCCGATCAGGTCCGCCTCGTCCGACTCGGCGTCGCGGCCCGTCACCGGGCGCAGGAAGTGCGGTGCGACGGTCAGCCCGGTCGCCTCCGGCAGCGGGCCCAGCACCAGGCTCGTCGGGCTCAGGTACGTGACGGACGGCGCGTCGGCCAACAGCCTGCGCAGCAGCCATGGCTTCACCGCCGCGGCCAGCTGCGGCGGCGTGTGCGCGGTGGCCAGCGCCAGGAACTCGTCCTTGGCGAGCCCGAACCGGTCCGGGCCGAGGAACGTGATCCCGTCCTCGTTCTGGACGCCGTCCGCGCCGTCGAGCACCGCGATCGCGAACCGGTGGCCCGGGTGGTGCTCCAGGTAGGACCGGGCCAGCACGGTCGCCGCGGCCAGCCCGCTCTCGGGCGTCACGGTGAAGGCGATCGGGGCGTTCATGGGTTCGTTTTCACCTTCTGTCGTTCGCGCTCGCGGAACCACCGGGCGATCGGGTTCTCCACGAAGCGGTACAGCAGTTCGGACCCGACGGCGACGGCGGCCAGCGCCACGACCAGCGCCACCCAGAAGCCGGTCGTCGGGGTGAGCAGTTCGAGCACCGGGAAGCCGAGCGGGATGTGCAGCAGGTAGGTCGCGTAGGTCCGCTTCGCCGCCGCGCCGACCCACGGCTTGCGCACCAGCGGGTTGTCCAGCCGGGTGGCGAGCAGCACCACGAGCACCAGGATCACCAACTGGCGCGGGAACTCGTCCTCGGGTGGCCACACCTGACTGCCCAGGTCCGCCCGGATGAACAGGAGGAACTGCACGGTTCCGCACACGACGCCCGCCGCCGCCGGTATCCGGCCCGCCCGCACCAGGGTGATGAGCTGGCCGATGAACAACACCGGCAGGAACGTCACGACCATGCGGAACCCGTTCGAGGGCGGCCCGCCGTTCGCCGGGACCACCGCGAGCAGCACCGACACCAGCGCCACCGACATCGCGGGCGGCAGCCACGGCCACCGCTTGAGCAGCGGCATCGTGCCCGCGACGTAGAGGTAGAAGAACATCTGCACGACCAGCGTCCAGGTGATCGCGAGCACGGACGACGTGGCCGGCACGAAGAGGTTCAGCAGCGCCATGTTCAGCGGCAGGTCGTCGAGGTCGGGCGGGAGGTTGGCGGTGAGCAGGCCGTTCTCGACCAGGACCCACGCCAGCGCCACGGCCACCCACATCGCGGGCAGGAGCCGCACCACGCGGCGGACCATGAACTGACCGCTGGTCTCCCGGAACGCCACGTGCGTCACTACCATGCCGCTGACCAGCAGGAACGTGCCGACGCCGACACCGAACAGGGTGATCGGCCGGTAGAGGTGCAGCGGGCCGCTGACCAGGCCGTCCACGGCCTTGCCCACCGGGAAGTCGTGGCCGTTGAGGCGCAGCCAGTTCGCGTAGTGGGTGAAGATGACGGCGAGCGCGGCGAGGATGCGGACCAGGTCCAGGCCGTGCATGTACTTGTTGGTGGACGTCGTGGCCCGCACGTCCGGCGTGGTGGTCGTCATCGGCTGCGGCCCATCCAACCCAGTGCGGCGGTCGCGCCCAGCGTGGTCAGCACGCCGGCGACCGCGGTCGACGCGTGCATGACCGCGAACCCGAACACGCCCTGGAGCAGCGCGAGCCAGAGCGCGTTGGCGGCGAGCCACGCCACGATCCGGTTCTCCGCGATCTTCGCGGCCGTCGGACCGGCGAACACGACCGCCGCGGCGAGCAGCAGACCCGCGTACGCGGCGGCCACCGGGTACCACCACTTGGCGAGTTCGACGGGGTACTGGTGCTCGGCCAGCACGAAGAGCAGCCACGCCGCGGGCGCGAGGACGAACTGGAACCGGCCGCGCAGGGCCACCACTTGGCCGATCACGACGACACCGGAGAACGCCGCGACGGTGACCGCGCGGTGGTCGTGGTCCACCAGCAGGATCACGGCCGCGGCGACCGCGACGTGCGCGGCCGGGACGATCACCCGCGCGTTGCCGGGGAGTCGGCGGACCAACGCGCCCGTCGCCAACGCGAGCAGTTCCAGCAGCACGATCCAGCCCAGCGGCACCAGCAGCGGTTTGACCGCGATGACCTGGCTGATCAGGCTCAGGTTGCCCGCCACCGTGAGGGGTGACGTGTGGTCGGCGGACGGGATGGTCCAGATCGTCGCGCCCAGGATGACCATGCCGGCGGCGAGCAGCACGGTGACCGCGAGCGGCAGGTACGTCAGGACCGCGCGTCGCACGGAGGGCTTCCGGGTGACGCTCTCGTAGCCGGCCGCGGCCAGCAGCAGCATCGCGCCGAGGGGACCGAAGTCCTCGCCGATGCCGAGCGGCCGGTTCAGCAACTCGCGGATCGGCGCCAGGTCGCTGTTCATCCCGACGAGGTAGCCGTAGACCAGCAGCACCGCGCCGGTCGCGCGCAGCAGGACGACGGCGGGCGCGGTCGTCGTAGGTTCTGCCACCGGTGCTTCCCGGGAGGTGGTCGCGGTGGTCATCAGCCCTCCGCCGGGCTCAGCGCGAGCTGCCGGTCCGTCAGCTCGGTGATCGCGGACGCGCTGTCGGGGCCGTAGCCCTCCACCCGGAACACGTCGTTGCCGCGGCGGTAGTGGCCGTGGAAGACGTTGTCCTTGTGGCGCATGAGCAACCCGGGGTGGTCGGTCGGCCGGAGCTCGTGACCGCCCTGCCCGTACAGCCGGTCGATCGCGGTCAGGGCCGGTCGCGGGTCCGCGCGGGCGGTGAACCGCCACACACCCAGGGTGGTGCCCTTGGCGTCGCGGGTGATCCGGCCGGTGATGTGCACCACGCCGTTGTCCGCGAGGAGCTTCACCTCGGGGTCGGTCAGCACGCCGGAGCCCAGGAACTTCGCCGGCGTCGCCGCCAGCTCGAACACCAGCGGGTTGGGCGGGGTGACCAGCAGGTCCGGCAGCGGCTCAACGTAGGGCAGGCGCGGGGTCGGGTCGGCCACCACGGCCGCCGGCGCGGCCCGAGGCCCGTCCGGCCGGGCGACCCAGGCGGCGACGGTGACCGCGCTCAGCAGCACGAGCACGATGATGACGGACGCCGGCTTCACAAGTACTCCCCCACGGTGGTGTGCCGGGCCATTGTCGCTGATCAACCAGCTGCCCTGAGCCGCGTACCATCGGTGCCATGGCGTGGTTCGGGCGTGACAAGAGTCAGATGGTCGCACAAGCGGACGCTCTCCCGGGCCGGAACGAGCCCATGGCCGTCCCGGACCGGCACACCGTCTTCCCGGACCGCGGGATCACGCCCCCGTTCCCCGAGGGGTTGGAGACCGCGGTCTTCGGCATGGGGTGCTTCTGGGGCGTGGAGCGGATCTTCTGGCAGACCGCGGGCGTGTACACGACGGCCGTCGGCTACGCCGGTGGTCACACGCCGAACCCGACGTACGAGGAGGTCTGCTCGGGTCGGACCGGGCACGCCGAGGTCGTGCTCGTGGTCTTCGACCCCGCGGTGGTGTCGTTCGAGGACCTGATGCGGGTGTTCTGGCAGGGCCACGACCCGACGCAGGGGATGCGCCAGGGCAACGACATGGGCACGCAGTACCGGTCGGCGGTGTACTGGACGTCCGAGGCGCAGCGGCAGGTGGCCGAGGCCAGCCGGACGGTGTACCAGGAGGCGCTGAACGGCGCCCGCCACGGCGGGATCACCACCGAGATCGCGCCCCTGGGCGACTTCTACTACGCCGAGGAGTACCACCAGCAGTACCTGTCGGACGCGAAGAACCCGAACGGCTACTGCGGCGTCGCCGGCACCGGTGTCTCCTGCCCGGTGGGCCTGGCGACGTAACACCCGATCAGGCGTTGGCGAAGCGCACCGCTCGCTGACCTTGGTGTGCATCCCGCAGTCCGCGTGACGTGGAGCAGGGGCACAGCAGGGGTGACGAGGTGGCTGAGCGCGCTGACTGGCGGCAGCTCCGGGATCGGCGGATGTCCGAGCCCGGGGCGGTGGAGGCGTTCGAGGCCGCCCGGATCGCCTTCGAACTCGGCCGATCCGTGCGGGTGAGGCGTGAGCGGCGGGGCCGGAGCCGGACGCGCCTCGCCGAGGCTGCCGGGATAACCCGGTCCGCGGTCGCCCGGTTCGAGGCCGGTGGCACCGTGCCCACGATCCCCGTTCCGGAACGCCTGGCGCACGCGTTGGACCTGGAGCCGGTCGGCCGGCTCGCACCACGGACGTCGGCCGCCTGACCACCGCGCCGGCCTCGGGTGGCCGCTCGGACCAGGCGAAATCCGGTGGACCGCCCACCTAGGATGTGGGAGCGCTCCCCCGCACGGCGTGGTGCGGGTTTCCCGTGGCCCCCGGTTCCAGGAGCTTCCGCACCATGCCTGATGGTCCGCTCGACCACCGCTACCGCGGCGAGCACCCCGTCCGCACCCTCCTCTACCTCTTCCGCGAAGACCGCACCCAGCTCCTCCTCGGCGCGGGCGCCTTCTTCGTCAAGCACAGCCCCACCTGGCTGACCCCGGTCATCACGGCCCACGTCATCGACGTCGTCGTGGAGCGCAGACCGATCATCGGGATGTGGCTCGGCGCGGGCCTGCTGCTGGTCATGCTGGTGCTCAACTACCCGTTCGCCGTCCTCTACACGCGCTGGTGGTACGGCAGCGCCCGCCGCATGGGCATGCGGGTCCGGTCGGCGCTCAGCCGCCGCATGCAGCAGCTGTCCATCGGCTACCACGCCCGGGTCAGCGCGGGGGTGTTGCAGACCAAGGTCATCCGCGACGTCGAGGCCATCGAGACGTCCAGCCAGCAGGTCGGCGACCAAGGCCTCGCGGCGCTCGCCACGCTGAGCGGCGCGCTGGTCGTCATCGGGCTGAGCGCCCCCGCGTTTCTGCCGGTCTTCCTGCTCGTCGTCCCCGCCGCCGCCGTGCTCGTCATGTGGCTGCGCGGTCGGCTGCGCGCGTACAACGAGTCGTTCCGCCACGAGGTCGAGCAGCTGTCGTCCCGGGTCGGCGAGATGACCACCCTCATCCCCATCACCCGCGCGCACGGCCTGGAACGCACCGCCCTCAACCGGATGGACGGCACGCTGCGCCAGGTCCTCGCCGCGAGCCTCAAGCTGGACGGCCTCAACGTCCGCTTCGGCGCCCTCGCCTGGATTTTGCTCAACGCCCTGGGCGTCGGCTGCCTGGCCGGCTCCGCCCTCGCCGCCTACCACGGCTGGCTCGCCGTCACCCCCGGCGACGTGGTCATGCTCAGCGCCTACTTCGCCTCGCTGACCGGCGCGGTCACCATGCTGATGAGCCTCACCCCGGTGATCAGCAAGGGCCTGGAGTCGGTGCGCTCGCTCGGCGAGGTGCTGGAAGCGCCCGACCTGGAGCACAACGCCGGCAAGGCCCACGTCGACGTCGTGCACGGTGGCGTGCGGTTCGAAGGCGTCGGGTACGCCTACCCGGAGGCCACCCGGCACTCCATCACCGACTTCACCCTCGACGTGCGGCCGGGCGAGACGATCGCGCTGATCGGCGCGTCCGGCGCGGGCAAGTCCACGGCGCTGAACCTGGTCATCGGCTTCCTCCGGCCGACCGAAGGGCGCATCCTGCTGGACGGTGTCGACATGGAGGCACTGGACCTGCGCAGCTACCGGCAGTTCGTCTCCGTGGTGCCCCAGGAGTCGATCCTGTTCGAGGGCACCATCCGGGACAACGTCACCTACGGCTTGGACGACGTGCCCGAGGACGTCGTCCGCCAGGCCCTCGCCGACGCCAACGCCCTGGAGTTCATCGACCGCCTGCCCACCGGCCTCGACACCGTGGTCGGCGACCGCGGCGCACGGCTGTCCGGTGGCCAGAAGCAGCGGCTCGCCATCGCCCGCGCGCTGGTCCGCGACCCGAGGGTGCTCGTGCTGGACGAGGCGACCTCCGCGCTGGACAACAGGTCCGAGGCGCTGGTGCAGCAGGCGCTCGCCCGACTCGTCCACGGCCGCACCGTGTTCGTGGTCGCGCACCGGCTCACCACGATCCGCAACGCCGACCGCATCGTGGTGATGGAGGACGGCCGGATCGCGGAGATCGGCTCGCACGACGAACTGCTCCGGACGGGCGGCCTTTACGCCCAGGCCCAGTCAGTCCAGGCCCAGTCAGCCCAGGCCCAGTCCGCCTAGCCCGTCCCGGTTTCAGCCCTTCTTGGTGAGCAGGGTGGGGCCGACGATCCGGCGCGCGATCCGGCGCAGTCGGCTGCGCGGCTTCGCCGGTTCGGCCGGCTTGGCGGGGGCTGCGGCCGGTGCGGCGGCTGGGGCGGGGTCGGCGTCGGGAGTCGGTCCTGCGGCGGGCTCGGCGGCTGCTGGCTGGGCGGCTGCTGGCTGGGCGGGAGCCGCGGGAGCAGCGGGAATGCCGTTGACCGCGCCGTTGACCGCGCCGTTGCCGTTGGCGGCACCGTTGAGCGTGCCGTTAGGAGCACCGTTGAGCGTGCCGTTGGTGGCACCGCTAAGCGTGCCGTTGGCGACGCCGTTGAGCGTGCCGTTGGCGGCACCGTTCGGCGGGCTGAGCGGGCTGAGCGGGCTGGGAGGGACGTGGCCGTTGGTCGGCGGCGTCTGGGGCTCGAACGCGACACCGGACGCCGGGACCGGCGGGATGTTGGTCGCGGTCATCGGTTCGGCGGTGGGCCAAGCGGGCTCGGGGGTGGCGGCGACGGGCTGGATGCGGACCGTGGGGGTGTCGTTGCTTCGCTGGGTCTGAGTGGGCACCTGGCTGGACGTCACACCTCGATCTTGCCAAAACACGCTGTGTGATCCAGTCCCGGGGAATCAGCAGAAGATGAGCCCGCACGGTCTGCGGGTCGTCGTGGTCGTGGTCGTCGTGGTGGTGGGCCGCCGCGTGGTGGTCGTGGTCGGCCGCGCCGTGGTGGTGGTCGTAGTCGTGGTGGTGGTGGCGTCCGTGGTGGTCGCCGTGGTGTCCGTCGTCGTGCTCGACGAAGTGCTCGTCGAGGTGCTCGACGAGGCGGAGGAACCGGAGTGCGCCGACGAGGACGAAGAACCGCCGGTCACGGTCACCGTCCGGCTCGGCTGACCGCTGCGCTTGACGACCACGATCTCACCGCCGTTCGGCGGCGGCAGGCCCTGCGGGGACTTGGCCACGGCCGCCTGCGACACCACGAGGGCCGCCAACGCCGCACCGATCAGGGCGCCGAAGGCGAGCCGTCCGGAACCACCGAGCGCGGTGAGCATCCACAACGACTACCGGCCTCACTCGTTCGGGTCAAATCATCCGGGACATCTGGTACCGGCCTGACACTTCGGGTATCAGACCGGTACCAGGTGTCACCGGGTCACGCCAGGGTGGCGGTCAACGTGATCTCGGTGCCCGTCAGCGCCTTGCTGACCGGGCAGTTCTGCTTGGCGTTCTCGGCGGCTGCCGCGAAACCCTCGGCGTCGAGGCCGGGCACGACCGCGGTGACGGTCAGGTGGATGCCGGTGATGCCGGTACCGGGCTGGAACGTCACCTCGGCCGACGTGTCGACCTGCTCCGGCGGGGTGCCCGCCTGCGCGAGGCCGTGCGACAGCGCCATCGAGTAGCAGGACGAGTGCGCGGCGGCGATCAGCTCTTCCGGGCTGGTCTTGCCGTTCGCCGCCTCGGCGCGGGACGGCCAGCTCACGTCGTACGTGCCGATGCCCGACGACTCCAGGGCGACACTGCCCTTGCCCTCCAGCAGGTTGCCTTCCCAGTGCGTGGTCGCCTTGCGGGTGGTGGCCATGTCTGCAACTCCGTCTTCGATGAGGAAAACCCTTCGGGACCAACCTAATGGGCATCATCGACAGCCGCCGAAACCGTCGGCGTGAACGCGCAGTGTGATCCGGGACATGCGAAAGGCCCCCCGGCGCGCTGACACCGAGGGGCCTTGCAGAGCGGATGACGAGACTCGAACTCGCGACCCTCACCTTGGCAAGGTGATGCGCTACCAACTGCGCTACATCCGCCTGTTGCGGAGAACTATACCGGACGTTCGGAAGTGGTTTCGACAGGGGGGTCGGGCACCGGGGCGCCGGTCTCGGCCAACAGCTGGTCGACCTCGGACAACCGCTCCTTGGGCCACCGCCACTCCCACAGCGGGCGGACCCGGTCGACCACCTCGGCGGGCAGCCACGGCGCCACCTCGTCCCGCAGCGCCCACTCGTCGAACACGTGCTCGTAGAAGCTCACCACGGACGCGTCGGACAGGAACCGCTCCGGCTGCCGGAAGCACCAGTGCGCGAACCCGTACACCCGGCCGAGCACTTCGCGGTCGCCGTCCCGGTGCGCTTCCAGCGCGAGTTGCCACAACTCGGACAGGAACACGTGGCAGGACCACGACTCGCGCTCGACAACGGCGCTCAGCTCGGGGAGGAGGGCGGAAGCCCTTGTGCGCCAATCGACCACGCGGCAGGAGGTTACTCGTCGCGGCTGCGTTTGCCGCCCCGCGGACCATCACCTGACGCCCACCCGTGACCGCGCCGTCACCGACCGCTAGTGGTCCGATTGCGCTAGTCAGGTGCCTTGACTAGCCCGAACGTCCCACGTCGTCCGTCTGGTCTTCGGTATCGGCTCGCTATCGCTTCGGGCCGGAATCAGCCGACTGTGGCATCTTGACCACTGGACCGAAGGCGGGGCGGGAGGTGTCGGGCGGGATGGCCGACGATGCCGATTTCGACCGGGAACTGCTCGCCAGGCTCAGGGCGGGTGACGACGGCGCGTTCGGCGAGCTGTTCACCCGGCACGCCGACGCCGTCCGCCGGTTCGCCCTCCGGCACGTGCGCGAGCACGCCGAGGCCGACGACCTGACCGCGGAGGCGTTCTTCCGGGTCCTCCAGGCGATCCGCCGGGGCAACGGGCCCACCGACCACGTCCGCACCTACCTGCTGACCGTCGCGCGCCGCGTGGCGTGGGAGTGGAGCGGGCGGCGGCGGGACGTGCCGGTGGAGGACGAGGAGCTGAGCCGCCGCGTCGAGCCGTTCCCGGACGTCACGGCGAACCGGCCGGAGCACACGCTGATCTCCCGCGCGTTCACCAGCCTGCCCGAGCGGTGGCGCACGGTGCTGTGGCAGGTCGAGGTGGAGGGCGAGCGGCCCGCCGCGGTCGCGCCGCACTTCGGCCTGAGCCCGAACGCGATGGCCGCGCTGGCCCGCCGCGCCCGGGAAGGGCTGCGCGCGGCGTACTTGCAGGCGCACCTGGCCGAGGACGCCGGGCCGCGCGCGTGCAGCTCCGTGGTCGCGAAGCTCGGCGCGTACACGGCGGGTGGCGCGCAGGGCGGCGAGCAGAAGCGCATCCGCAAGCACCTCCGCACGTGCGCCTCGTGCAACGCGCTGCACGCCGAGCTGGCCGAGGTGTGCTCGACGCTCCGGGCGCACGCGGCGAGCATCGCCGTCCCGGTCGCCGCGACCGCGCTGCTCGCACCCGCGGTCCTGGGCACGTCGGTCCTGGGCACGTCGGCGCTGGGTTCCTCGGCGCTGGGTTCGGCGGTGGTGAGCAAGGCCGCGCTCCTCACCGGGCGGGTGAAGCTGGTGTTCGCCGCCGCCGCTTCGGTCGCCGCCGTCGGCCTGTTCGGGATGGTCGCCGGCTCGTTCACCGGCGCGCCCGGTCCGGGCCTGGTCCAGTCCGGTCCCGACGGCGCGCCCGGCGAGCACGTGCTGGCGCTGTGCTCGACCGGCCCGACCACGACCGTGACCGGCACGGCGACCAGCGCGACGTCACCCCAAGCCCTGCACGTCGCGCACACGAAGACCGTCAACCCGAAGCGCTCGGCGCCCGCGACCACCTCCGCCGCGGTCCCGACCACGCGCTCGGCGTCGACCTCCGCCTCGACCCCCGCAGCCGAACCGCGCACCCTGCCCATCGGCACGGCGTCGTCACCGGCCACCACGTCGCAGCCCGGCCCGGAGATCCTGATCAGCACCACCGGGAGCACCACGGCCACCACGACCGCGACCACCACGCCGACCACCACGGTCACGACCACCGGCACGGCCAAGTCGGGCGAGCCGCCGCAGCCGACCACGACGACCGTGACCCTCAAGCCGACGCCGAGCCGCCTCGACCCGGCGTGACTGCGGGTTTCACCCACGAGGTGCAAGACTTTGCCGGTAGCGTGGCAAACGCTGAGTGATCGCTCGACGTCTTGAGGAGACGGTGATGACGCGGCTGGTGCGCGGCGCGGACGGCCGGATGTGGACGGTGCGCAGTCAGATCGAGTGGCGCAACGCGTCGGCCGACGCCGACTTCGAACACGACGTGAGCGGCGGATACGGCCCCGGTGTGCTCATGCTCGCGATCGTCGTGGTGATGGGTGTCGTGCTGGTGTCCTGGACACCGGCGGGCGTGGTCGTGCCGGGCTGGCTGATCCTGGCGCTGATCCTGGTGTTCCTGTTCTTCCCGGTCCGCTGGGCGGTGCGCCGGCCGTGGCTGGTGGCCGCCGAGTCGAAGAAGACCGAGGAGCTGCCGCCGGAGCGGTGGGTCGGCTCGGTGCGCGGTTTCCTGACCGTGCGCAACGAGGTCGCCAACGTGGCCCGCAAGATCGAGATGTACTCGCTGCCCGACCTGGACGGCCCGCTGCAACCGGTCGACTGATCGCCCGCGCGGGGTGACACTGGTCCGGTGCCTGAACTCCCCGAGGTCGAGGCGCTCGCCCACCACCTGCGCGAGCACGCCGTCGGACGACGCGTGCACCGGGTGGACGTCGCGTCGTTGCAGGTGTTGAAGACGTTCACGCCGCCCTGGACCGAGCTCCAGGGCCGCGAGGTGACGGGTGCCGGCCGGTTCGGCAAGCACCTCGACCTGGACTGCGGCGGCCTGCACCTGGTGGTGCACCTGGCGCGGGCCGGGTGGCTGCGCTGGTCGGAGCACCTGTCGGCGGCGCCGCCGAAGCCGGGCCGCGGTCCGCTGGCGCTGCGCGTGCACCTCGGTCCGCCCGGCGAGGGGCCGGGGTTCGACCTGACCGAGGCGGGCACGAAGAAGGGCCTGGCCGCGTGGGTGGTGGACGACCCGGCGGACGTCCCGGGGATCGCCCGGCTGGGACCGGACGCGCTGTCGGTGACGCGCACCCAGCTCGAAGACCTGTTCGCCGGGCGCACCGAGCGGCTGAAGACCGCGTTGACCGATCAGACGCTCATGGCGGGCGTCGGCAACGCGTACTCCGACGAGATCATGCACACGGCCAGGCTGTCGCCGTACGCGACGGTGGGGAAGCTGCCGGCGGAGGCGTTGGACCGGCTGCACGAGGCGTTGGTCGGCGTGCTGACGGACGCGGTGGCGCGGTCGGTCGGCCAGTCGGCGGCGACGTTGAAGGGCGAGAAGCGGTCGGGGCTGCGGGTGCACGCGCGGACCGGCCTGCCGTGCCCGGTGTGCGGTGACACGGTCCGCGAGGTGTCGTTCGCGGACAAGGCGTTCCAGTACTGCGCGAAGTGCCAGACCGGTGGCAAGCCGCTCGCCGACCGGCGGATGTCCCGGCTCCTCAAGTAGAACCACACGGACGTGTGGGTTGGTCCATTTGCCGACTGGGCGCTCCTCCGTCGGGTAGTTCCCCGGGTGTCCGACCGACTACCTGGAGGAAGCGATGAACCAGCGTCTCGCCGCCGCGCTGATCGGAACCACGATGGGACTGGCCACGTTCGCCGGGTCGACCATCGCCGTCTCGGTCGCCGCGCCGGAGGAGGAACCCCGGCTGAGTCAGGACCAGGTCTCCAAGGTGATCTGCCGGGTGCTGGAGGACCTGGACCTCCTCGACCACCCGGAGCTGAAGGACCTGGTGAAGGAGTTGGGGTGCAAGAAGTCGGGCAAACCGACGAAGACCACCACCAAGACCAAGACCACTTGACCCCGGGTTGCCGCCGACGCGCGTGGGCGTCGCGGCGGTGTGGGTGCGACCCGGGCGATCGGGTCGCACCCACTCTCCGTGATCATGCCCCCCGTTGATCACCCGATCGGGTAAGCAGATCGCCACGGTTGCCGCCAATTCATCGGATGGGCGAGTCTCACTCATCCCAGCCCCTTGCCTCCGGGGCCACCACAGAACAGCATGGACGCCGTGCGGGACCTCCTGACCGAGCGCGCTGTGCTCGGCCTCATCGCGAGCCTGGCCGTCCTCGGCCTCTTCGTGATGCTGTGCCGTGCCCGCCGCGTCAGCACGTCCGTCGAGGACGCCGTGATGGACATGCTGCACCGCATGTCCAAGGCGTCGGCCGACCTGCGCGAAGGCCTGACCGAGGACGCGGCGGACAAGGCCACCCCGCACCTGCGCGAGATGCTGCGGTGCGTCGCGGTCGGCATCACCGACCACGAGGGCACGCTGCTGTCGTGGGACGGCGGCGCGAACGACCACTACGAGTTCCTCCGCTCCTACATCGAGCGGGCCATCGGTGAGGGGCACAAGGAGCACGTCGAGCACCGCAAGCTGGAGTGCGAACTGCCCGGCCCGTGCTCGCTGCACACCGCCGTGATCGTGCCGCTGGTGGTGGAGAACGAGGTCGCCGGCACGCTGATCGTGGTCAGCGGCGTGGCGAACAAGCGGCAGATCCGGATGGCGGAGGAGACCGCGCGGTTCGTCTCCACGCAGCTGGAGCTCGAAGTGCTCCAGAAGTCGCGGCAGGCGTTGGCGCAGGCCGAGGTCCGGGCGCTGCGCGCGCAGATCTCGCCGCACTTCGTCTACAACGCGCTGAACACGATCTCGTCGCTGATCCGCACCGACCCGGCGCACGCGCGGGAGCTGCTGCAGGAGTTCGCCGAGTTCACCCGCTACTCGTTCCGCACCGACGGGTTCTTCACCACGCTGTCGGACGAGCTGAAGAACATCCACCGCTACCTGACCATCGAGCAGGCGCGGTACGGGCCGAGGCTGAACGTGCGGCTGAAGGTCGCGCCCGAGGTGCTGCAGGTCGTGCTGCCGTTCCTGGTGCTCCAGCCGCTGGTGGAGAACGCCGTCCGGCACGGTCTGGCGAAGAAGCCCGGCGGCGGCGAGCTGACGATCATCGCCGAGGACAACGGCGCGGAGGCGCTGATCTCGGTCGAGGACGACGGCGTCGGCATGGACCCGGACCGGCTCTTCGAGGACCTGAAGGACGCGCACCAGACCGGGGCGCACGTCGGCATCGGCAACATCAACCACCGGATGCGCGCGGTGTTCGGCGACGACTACGCGCTGGTCGTGGAGACCGCGCCGGACGCCGGCATGAAGATCATCCTGAAGATCCCCAAGTACCGGCCGGGCGTGCGGACGAACCTGCCCATCGTGCCGCCGCGCCTGGAGGACACCACCGAACAGCCGGTCGTGCGGGCCTGACGGGGTTCTGGCCTGACGGGTTCGAACCTGACGGGTTCAGGCCTGACGGTTCGGGTGCCGGACGATCAGGCCGCCGCGATCGCCAGCACGGTCACCATCATGACCGCGCACACGCTCCACGAGACCCACATCCAGTAGACGTGCATCGAGGTCGGACCGTCGGCGTTCTGCCTGCCCCGGACGTCCCACCACTCGACGTAGCGCTCGAGCCAGCGGATCGGGTTGAACGTCACCCCTGCGATGGTAGCCGTGCCCGCCGGCGCTTCCAGGGCGCACCGGACCGGCGAGCCGACGTAAGGTCGAGGCCATGAGCGTCACGGACAAGATCGCGGCCCGGCTGCCCAGGATCGTGAGCGAGCGGACCGAGCGCGGTCCCGTGGTGGCCGCCGTCCGCCTGCACGGCGTCATCACCCCGACGCCCACGCCGATGGCCCGCAACACCATCAGCATGCAGAACGTGGAGAGCGCGTTGACCCGCGCGTTCGAGCACGACCGGCTGGTCGCCGTCGCGCTGCTGATCAACTCGCCGGGCGGCGCGCCGACCCAGTCGGCCCTGATCGCCGAACGGGTCCGCGAGCTGGCCGGCCGGAAGAAGGTGCCCGTCCTGGCGTTCTGCGAGGACCTGGCGGCCTCCGGCGGCTACTGGCTGGCCTGCGCGGGCGACGAGATCTACGCGCACGGCACGTCCCTGGTCGGCTCGATCGGCGTGGTGAGCGCCGGTTTCGGCCTCAACGGCCTGATCGAGCGTTACGGCGTCGAACGGCGCGTGCACACGGCCGGCGACAACAAGGTCCGCCTCGACCCGTTCAGCCCGGAGAAGCCGGAGGACGTCGAGTGGCTGAAGGGCCTCCAGGCGCAGATGCACGAGCAGTTCGCCGACTGGGTCAAGGAACGCCGCGGCGTGAAGCTCAAGGGCGCCGACGACGAGCTGTTCAACGGCGAGGTGTGGACGGGGGCGAAGGCGCTCGAACTCGGTCTGGTGGACGGCATCGGCACCATGCGCGGCGTGGTGGCCAAGCGCTACCCCGGCGCGGAGATCGCGATCGCCGAGCCGCGCCGACCCCTGCTGGCCCGGCTCGGACTCGCCGGCACGACCACCCGATCGGGCGACTTCCTGCTGGAGGGGTTGGCGGCGCTGGAAGAGCGGGCGCGCTGGTCGCGATTCGGCTTGTGAGGTCACGGCCTCGTGGCCGTCCGGCAACCGGCGTAGACAGCGACCCCGCCGGGTCGGCAAGATGCGCGGCACAGTGAGTACCCCAGTGAGCAGCAACCCAGTGAGCAATCGCGCGGACAGCGCCGGCCTCCTCGTTCTGGCGGTGGACGACGAGGCACCCGGTCTGAGCGAGATCAAGTACCTGCTCGAGAGCAGCCCGCACATTCGACGTGTGCTCACGGCCTTCGACGCGGCCGAGGCACTGCGCATCCTCCGGGGTGACTACGACGTCGAGGTGATGGACCGCACGAGGGCGGGGATGCCGCCGGTCGACGCCGTGTTCGCCGACATCAACATGCCCGGCCTGAGCGGCACGGACCTCGCGCGCGTGCTCGGCGCGTTCCGCGCGCCACCGGCGTTGGTGTTCGTCACGGGGGTCGAGCACTCGGAGGCCGTGGTGGCGTTCGAGGTGGGAGCCTTGGACTTCGTGACCAAGCCGATCAACGAGGACCGGGTGAACAAGGCGATCTCGCGGGTCGTCGAGCGGGTCGCGGCGACACCGGCGGTCACACCGGAGCCCGCCGCGGCGGATCCGCAGGACGACGAGGTGATCCCGGTCGAGCTGGGTGGCACCATCAAGCTCGTGCCCCGGGCCACCGTCCGCTACGTCGAAGCGCAGGGCGACTACGCGCGCCTGCACACCAGCGACGGTTCGAGCCACCTGGTGCGCATCCCGCTGGCGCAGCTGGAAGAGCGGTGGGAGAACGCCGGGTTCGTGCGCATCCACCGCTCGTTCCTGGTGGCGCTGCCGCTGGTGACCGAGCTGCGGATGACGTCGAACGGGTACGCGGTGGTGATCGGCTCCGGTGACGGGGCGAAGGAGCTGCCGGTCAGCCGGCGGCACACGCGTGAGCTGAAGGAGAGGATCGTGCGCCCCCCCAAGAGCAGTTGGGGATGACCAGCCACTCCGGCCCTCCCGGCCAACCGGACCAGCCGCAGCCGGCCGAACGCGATGCCTGGCTGTCGGTGTCGGCGCGCAAGAACCGCCGCCGGCGGGTGGTGCTGGCGGACCCGCGCGGACGCGGTCGGGTGCTGCGCACGATCATCGAGCTGGAGGAGCAGACCAGCGTCGGCGAGAAGCTGATCCGCGACCTGATCCGGCAGCAGCTGCGCACGGGTCTGCTGCTTGGCGGCGGCACGCTGCTGTTCCTGGCGCTGCTGCCGGTGGCGTTCTACCT
This sequence comes from Saccharothrix sp. NRRL B-16314, assembly GCF_000716595.1. GTDB lineage: Bacteria > Actinomycetota > Actinomycetes > Mycobacteriales > Pseudonocardiaceae > Actinosynnema. Next base: position 142,962 of record NZ_JNXC01000001.1, on the reverse strand, counting down.
CCTGCCGTGGCTGTCGGACGTGCAGCTGCTGGGCGTGCGGCTGCCGTGGTTGCTGCTGGGCCTGCTGCCGTTCCCGCTCTGCTACGGCGTCGGCTACGCGTACCGGGGGCTGGCGGAGAGGCATGAGCAGGACTTCGTGAGTTCGGTGGACCGGTGATCCAGACAGGGTGGAGCCTGGTCCTCGTCGGCGTCATGGCGGTCTTGACGTTCCTGTTGGGCTACGTGGGTTCCCGCCGGGCGAACACGACACCGGACTTCCTGGTGGCCCGCCGCGCCGTCCCGGCCACCCGCAACGCCGCCGCGATCTCCGGCGAGTACCTGTCCGCCGCGTCGTTCCTGGGCGTGGCGGGGCTCGTGCTGAAGGACGGCATCGACGCCCTCTGGTACCCGATCGGCTTCACCGCGGGCTACCTGGCGATGATGCTGTTCGTGGCCGCGCCGCTGCGGCGGTCCGGCGCGTACACGCTGCCCGACTTCGCCGAGGCGCGGCTGGGGTCGCTGCGCCTGCGGAAGTTCTGCACGTTCTTCGTGATCTGCATCGGGGTGCTGTACCTGGTGCCGCAGCTGCAGTCGGCCGGGTTGACCTTGAACACGATCACCGGCCTGCCGCCGTGGCTCGGCGTCGTGGTGGTGATCGCGATCGTGGCGGTGAACGTCCTCGGCGGCGGGATGCGCGCGATCACGCTGGTGCAGGCGTTCCAGTACTGGGGCAAGCTCTTCGCCATCGCCGCGCCGACGTTCGTGCTGTTCGTGCTGTTCCTGGGCGGGCCGGGCAACGGCGCGCAGCCGGTGGACTCGTCGGGCGTGCTGCGGTTCCCCGAGGACGCGAAGGTGACGACCGTCGACGAGGTGCGGGTCCGGGTCGACGTGGCGATGGAGCTGTCCGCGACGGGGGTGCTGAACGGGTCGTACGCCGACGGCTCCGTGTACTGGCGGCCCGGCCTGTACGAGGTGGGCGCGCAGACCGAGCTGCGGTTCACCGCGGGCTCGCCGGTGCCGGTGGTGGAGGGCTCGCCGACGTCGAACCACGACTGGCTGCGGCCCCAGACCGACGGGCTGTCCGGGCTGTTCGAGACGTACTCGCTGATCTTCGCCACGTTCCTGGGCACGATGGGGCTGCCGCACATCCTGGTGCGCTTCTACACGAACCCGGACGGGCGGGCGGCGCGGCGCACGGCGTTGCACGTGCTGTACCTGCTGGGGCTGTTCTACCTGTTCCCGACCGTGCTGGGCGTGATCTCCCGGCAGTACCTGCCGCGGCTGCTGGTGACCGGCAAGACGGACACGGCGGTGCTGCTGCTGCCGAGCACGATGCAGCCGAACCTGCTGGGCCAGGTGCTGGGCGCGGTCGTGGCGGCGGGTGCGTTCGCGGCGTTCCTGTCCACGTCGTCCGGTCTCGTCGTGTCGGTGGCCGGTGTGGTGTCCACGGACATCCTGCCGGGCAAGGTGCGCGACTTCCGGTGGGCGACGGTGATCACGGGCGGGTTGGGGATCGCGCTGGCGCTGGCGCTGCCGGGGGCGGACGCGTCGCTGACGGTGGCGATGTCGTTCGCGCTGGCGGCGTCGACGTTCTGCCCGTTGCTGCTGCTGGGCATCTGGTGGCGCGGGCTGACGTGGGTCGGCGCGATGGTCGGGCTGGTGGTCGGCGGCGGGCTGGTGATCGGCGCGCAGGTGGTGACCGTGATCAGCTCCTACACCGGCAAGTGGGCGGCGTCGGTGTTCTCGCAGCCGGCGCTGGTGACGGTGCCGGTGGCGTTCCTGACCATGATCATGATCAGCAAGCTGACCGCGCGCCGGCGGCCGGAGGACGTCAGCCGGATACTGCTGCGGCTGCACGCGCCCGACCCGCTGGGGTTCATGCAGGACCGGGACGTCCAGCGGTTCGGCACGGCGGAGGAGAAGGCCCGCCAGGACGAGAACAAGCGCCGCGACGACTCCGCGTCACCGCCGCTGTCCTGACCGGCCGCCGGGCCCGAGCGGGTGTCCGGTCGTGAGTTCGCTCACAGGTGATCCGGCGTCGACCGCACGGTCCGGACCGCCCGCCCGGCGCTCCGGCGACCTTTCCGCGACGATGACCAGCGGGATACCGTCGGGCCTTCCGTCGAGGTTGCGCGGAGTTCCTATAGGTCTCAATCGGGTGAAGATATACCCACCGATCCGGTTACCGGTGATTCTGATCACCCGAGTGGTTGTTCGTCTCAGCATTCCTACCGCTCATCGCATCACCCGACAGTTGAGCGCAAGTCCACACCAAAGGTCTTTCTCGCGTGAGCCAGGTCTCCCTACGGTGCACCGCGTATCAGGAACGCACCAGGAGGACTTACGTGTCGTTCACACCGTCGTCAAGTACGCGAGGAGGGGACCGTGAGCACCTCTGAGCAGCACACCCCCGATGCCCCGGGCGATCACGTCTGGGTAGATGTGCAGAACAGCCCCGACTTCGTCGAACTGCGTCGGCGGCTGCGGAGCTTCGTCTTCCCCATGGCCGGCCTCTTCCTGGCCTGGTACGTGGCGTACGTGCTCCTGGCCGACTACGCCCACGGCTTCATGTCGACCAAGGTCGTCGGCAACATCAACGTGGGCCTGATCCTCGGCCTGCTCCAGTTCGTGTCGACGTTCGTCATCACGACGCTGTACGTGCGGCACGCGAACAAGAACCTCGACCCTTTGGCGGAGAAGCTCCGCAACGAGCTTGAAGGGGGTCAAGCGTGAACGGCAGCGCCCTGCTCAACATCGGCATCTTCGGCGTCTTCGTCGCGGCAACCCTGGTCGTCGTGATCCGGGCCAGCCGCAACACCAAGACGGCCGCCGACTACCTCGCCGCAGGCCGCGCGTTCACGGGCCCCCAGAACGGCATCGCCATCGCGGGCGACTACCTGTCCGCGGCTTCGTTCCTCGGCATCGCGGGCGCGATCGCGCTGAACGGCTACGACGGCTTCCTGTACTCGATCGGCTTCCTGGTCGCGTGGCTCATCGCGCTGCTGCTGGTCGCCGAACTGCTGCGCAACACCGGCAAGTACACGATGGGCGACGTGCTGAGCTTCCGCATGCGCCAGCGCCCGGTGCGCGCGGCGGCGGCGACGTCGACCATGGCCGTGTCGTTCTTCTACCTGCTGGCGCAGATGGCCGGCGCGGGTGGCCTGGTGGCGCTGCTGCTCGGCATCACCGGCAAGCTCGGCCAGGCGATCGTCATCGCCGTCGTCGGCGCGCTGATGATCGCGTACGTGCTCATCGGCGGCATGAAGGGCACCACCTGGGTGCAGATCATCAAGGCGGTGCTGCTGATCATCGGCGCCGGCGTGATGACGCTCTGGGTGCTGGGCAAGTACGGCATGAACCTCTCCAGCCTGCTCGGCGCGGCTGTGGACAACGCGCCCAAGGCGGGCGAGAAGCTCCTCGGCCCCGGTCTGGCGTACGGCAAGGACGGCACCACCAAGCTGGACTTCCTGTCGCTGGCCCTCGCGCTGGTGCTCGGCACCGCCGGCCTGCCGCACATCCTGATGCGCTTCTACACCGTGCCGACCGCGAAGGAAGCCCGCCGCTCGGTGGTCTGGGCGATCTGGCTGATCGGCCTGTTCTACCTGTTCACGCTGGTCCTGGGCTACGGCGCCGCGGCGCTGGTGGGTGCGGACAAGATCAGCAAGGCACCCGGTGGCCCGAACTCGGCGGCTCCGCTGCTCGCCGAGGCGCTGGGCGGCCCGCTGCTGCTGGGCCTGATCGCGGCGGTCGCGTTCGCCACGATCCTCGCCGTGGTGGCCGGTCTGACGATCACCGCTTCGGCGTCGTTCGCGCACGACATCTACGCCAACATCATCAAGAAGGGTGAGGCGGAGGACAAGGACGCCGAGGTCAAGGTGGCGCGGCGGACCGCGATCGTGATCGGCATCGTGTCGATCCTCGGCGGTATCGCGGCCAACGGCCAGAACATCGCGTTCCTGGTGGCCCTCGCGTTCGCGGTGGCGGCGTCGGCGAACCTGCCGACCATCCTGTACTCGCTGTTCTGGAAGCGGTTCAACACGTCCGGCGCGCTGTGGAGCATCTACGGCGGCCTCGCGGTGACGATCACGCTGATCGTCCTGTCGCCCGCCGTGTCCGGCACCCCGAAGTCGATGTTCAAGGACGTCGACTTCTCGCTGTTCCCGTTGTCCAACCCGGGCATCGTGTCGATCCCGGTGGCGTTCCTGCTGGGTTACATCGGCACCGTGCTGTCGAAGGAAGACGACAAGGAGAAGTACGCGGAGATGGAGGTGCGGGCGCTCACGGGCGTCGGCGCCGAGAAGGCGTCCGTCCACTAGGCGCTTCCTCCGCTGGAGACCACGCCGGCCGTCATCCCTTCGGGGGAGGGCGGCCGGCGTGCTTCCTTATCCCCGGTTTATCACCCGCATGGCAGCATGGACCCGTGACCGTTCCCAGCGTTGAAGTGTCCGAGGTGCCGGCCGAGCTGCCGGTGGGCAAGGTCCTGCTCGACGTGCGCGAAGCCGACGAGTGGGTGGCCGGCCACGCTCCGGGCGCCCTGCACATCCCGATGAGCGAGCTGGCCGGCCGGCTGGGCGACCTGCCGGGCGACAGCGAGTTCTACGTGGTGTGCCGCGCCGGCGGCCGTTCCGCGCGGGTCACCCAGTACCTGAACGCCAACGGCTGGGACGCGACGAACGTCGACGGCGGCATGCAGGTGTGGGCCGTCACCGGTCGTCCGCTGGTCGGTGAAGTCGACGGCGCGGAGCCCGAGGTCATCTGACATGGCGCTGCGACCGATGCGCGTGGACTGGGTGGCGAGCCCGCCACCCGGCGCCTACACGCAGCGTCGCCTCGGCGCGCCCCACCGCCGCTACACGGGGCCGCCGTCCTACCCGGTGCCACCGCGCTGGGGTTTCCCGCTGCTCGCGTGGCGCTGGCCGACGTCCGTGGCGACGGACGACGACCGGCCCGTCGACACCATCGACCAGGCCCAACGCGTGGCGCGCACGGCGTCCCACGCGCTGGGGCTGGCCGCGTTGACGGCGCTGTGGGCGGCGGGCAGTGAGATCTGGCGTTACGTGCTGTTGCTGCTCAGCCGCTTCGGGACGCTGTCCGCGACGACCGTGGGCGTGTCGGACGCGATGGTCGTGTCGTCGTCGGTGGTGACGTTCGTGGCCTGCGGGATGGGCCTGGTGTTCACCCTGCTGTGGCTGCGCCGGGCGCGGAACGCGGCGGCGACCGAGGCCGGCTACCGACCGTCGAGGTCGGACCGGGAGGTGCTGATCAGCCTCGTCGTGCCCGGCGTGAACCTGGTCGTGCCCGGTGCGGTGCTGGCCGAGCTGGAGCACGCGGCACTGCGCCTACCTGCGGAGACCCGCCCCAGGCCGTCCAAGGTCGTGCGCTGGTGGTGGGGCCTGTGGGTGGCGATGGGCCTGTTCTTCGCGTTCACGGTGATCTGGTCGTTCCGCTCCGGCGTGCAGGCACTGGCGGACGGCGTCCTCTTCCACGCCGTCGCCGACCTCCTGGCCGCCGCGGTCGCGATCGCGACCGCCGTCGTGGTCCGCCACATCACCGCGCTGCTGCTCCCGGTGGACGCCGCCGCCATCCGCCGCCTGCGCGTGGTGGACGTCAAGGACGCCCCGACCCCCACCCTCCGCGCCACCCGCCCCTCGGGCTCCCCCCGCTAACCAGAGAGTCCTACGTTCAGAACCCGTGAGTCCTACGTTCAGAACCACCGAGTTGAACGCTCAGGACCCCCGAGTTCAACGCTCAGAACGCGCGCGCAGGAAGTCCTCCCACGTCCGCGTGCCCACGTCGGCGCCGTCGAGCGACAGGTTCTCGCCGGCCCGGTAAGCGCGACCGGCCTTCCCTGGCATCCGGACCGGCACCATCAGCCGACGCCTGCCCCGCGCCTCCAGGTACCCGCGCACCAGGTCACCCAGCCCGTACACCTCGGGCCCGGCCAGGTCCGGCACCAGCCCGGCCGGCTCACCGAGCGCCAACGCCACCAGCCGGTCCGCCACGTCCCGCGCGTCGACCGGCTGGAACCTGAGCCCACCGGGCACCGGCACCACCGGCGACTTCGCCAGCTTCGCCACCACCGTCAGCACCAGGTCGTGGAACTGGGCGGCACGCAGCGTCGTCCACGGCAGCCCTGACCCCGCAACCGCCCGCTCCGCGTCGGCCTTGGCGCCGAACCACCCCAGCGGCACGCGGTCCGCCCCGATCACCGAGATGTACACGAGGTGCCGCACACCACCGGCGTCCGACGCCGCGCGCACCAGGTTCGCGGTCGCCTCGGCGTCACCCTTCGGCCCGCCGGCGAGGTGGACGACGATCTCGGCGCCGTCGACGGCAGCGTCGAGGCCTTCGCCCTTCACCAGGTCACCGACCACGTAGTCGACGCCGTCCACCGGCTCGTGCGGCTGCCGGCTGAGCAGCCGCACCGTCCCGCCGGCCGCCGCCAGCAGGGGCGTGACGAGCCGCCCGAGTGTGCCCGTGCCACCGGTGACCAGGATGGGTGTCATTGTTCCTCCGAACGGGTCGAGGTCGGTTTTCGTGGACCTGCTGCCATGACCCGCCGCGAGGAAGGAATGTGACACGGTGGACGACCGCGATCGGCCGGCCGAGCGTTTCGAGGAGCACCGGCCCCGGCTGCGCGCGGTGGCCTACCGGATGCTCGGATCGGTGGCCGAGGCCGACGACGCCGTCCAAGACGCCTGGCTCCGACTCGCCCGCACCGACGTGACCAGCGTGAACAACCTCGGCGCATGGCTGACGACCGTCGTCGCGCGCCTCTGCCTGAACGTCCTCCGCGCACGCGAGCAGCGACGTGAGGACTCGTTCGAGGTCCACGTGCCGGACCCGGTCGTCAGCTACGACGACGGCAGCGACCCCGAGCACGAGGCGGTGCTGGCCGACGAGGTCGGGTTGGCGCTGCTGGTAGTCCTCGACACCCTCGCACCCGCCGAACGGCTCGCGTTCGTGCTCCACGACATGTTCGCCGTCCCGTTCGAGGAGATCGCCACGCTGCTCGAACGCTCACCGGCCGCGACCCGGCAACTGGCGAGCCGGGCACGTCGCCGGGTGCAGGACCGAGCCCCCGTCCCCGACGCCGACCGCGCCCTCCGGCGCGAAGTCGTGAACGCCTTCTTCGCCGCCGCACGGGACGGTGACTTCGGCGCACTGGTCGCCGTGCTCGACCCGGCCGTCGTGCTCCGCTCCGACGCCGGCATCGGCTCGCGCCACACCGTGGTCGTCACCGGCGCCGACTCCGTGGCCGGCCAGGCCGTCACGTTCGGCAAGCTCTACGAGTTCGCCCGGCCGGCGCTCGTCAACGGTGCAGCCGGAGTGGTCGTCGTGGCCAACGGTCGACCGCTGTCGATCATGGGGTTCACCGTCGCGGGCGGGAGGATCGTCGCCATCGACGTCCTGGCCGATGCCGAACGCCTCCACCAGCTCCTCGTACTCCCAGACCAGCGCTAGCGGGATGCGCCTGCTGTACAGGCCCAGGGCGGATTCGGCGGACGAGTGCCGGCCGATCAGGGTCTTGCCGGTGTCGGGGTTGCGTCGGTAGATGACGGCGTGCGTCGCATCCTCCTCGACGATCTCCATGCCCCAGGCGAAGCTCCGGGTCGGGTCGGTCGGGTCGACGAGGCTGAACAGGTTCGCTTCCACGGGCCGACTGTCCCGCCGGGAGATCCACCGGATGCGGTGAAGCGCGGCGGGAATCCCGCTCCGGCGCGTTCCGGCGGATCATGCTGCCCTGTGCCCACTCCGCCACCGTTCCGCCGTCGTCGGTTGGGGAAGAAGCTCGCCCGGATGCGGGCCAAGGCCAGGATGACCCTCGACGAGGCGGCGAAGGCGCTCTACCGGACCAAGTCCACGCTCCACCGGCTGGAGAAGGGCGAGACGCTGCTGGACGTCCACCTCGCCAAGTCGATGATGGACCTCTACGACCAGTACGACGCCGAGCTGGTCGACCAGGCGCTGCGGGCGCGCGAGCCCGGCTGGTGGACCACTTTCGGCATCGAGAACCAGGGCTACATCGACGTCGAGACCGAGGCCACCGACGTCCGAGAGCTCGCATTGCTCGTCATCCCCGGCCTGCTCCAGACGACCGGGTACATGCGCGCGCTGTTCGAGGCGCACCGCCTGCCGCGCACCAAGCGATGGCTGGAGAACGACATCCGCGTCCGGCAGATCCGGCAGAGGCGGCTGGCTGATCCGGACAACCCGCTGCACCTGCACGCGATCATCGACGAAGCAGCCCTGCGCAAGGTCGTCGGCGGGCCGGAGGTCATGCGAGAGCAGCGGCGGCACCTGCGGGAGATGGCGGAACGGCCCAACGTGACGATCCGGGTGCTGGCCGACGAACGCGGGGCTCACGCGAGCGTCGTCGGTGGCTTCACCCTGCTCGGATTCGAGGACGGCGAGTCGCCGGTGCTCTTCATCGAGCACATGGCGGGGGCGGTGCACATCGAGGAAGAGCAGGGGCTCCGTGAAGCTAGACTCGTGTTCGAGCACCTGACTTCCCAAGCCCTGAGCCCGGAGGAGTCGATTGCGCTGATGGAACGGGTCCTGGCCGAGTGAAAGAGGCGATGGCTGTGTCCACTGTGGACCTCTCCGCCGCCGTGTGGCGGAAGAGCAGCCGCAGTGGTGGGGCCAGCAACACCAACTGCGTCGAAGTCGCGTTCGCCGGGTCTGCGGTGGCCGTTCGGGACTCCAAGAACCCGGGTGCCGCGACGCTCGCGTTCCCCGCTGTTCAGTGGTCGTTCTTCCTCCGGCGGTTGGGCGACTGACGACCCTCGTGCCACCGTGACCTCATGCGGGCACTTGCAGTGGCGTTGACCCTGATCGCGCTGATCCCGGGCGTGGCGGGCGCGGAGACAGGCCGGAAGTTCGACCTCCAAGCCCATCGCGGTGGGATCGGGCTGACGGTCGAGAGCACGTTGGCGGCGTTCGGGAAGGCCCTCGAACTGGGCGTCACGACCCTCGAACTGGACGTCCAGATCACCAAGGACGGCCACGAGGTGGTCACGCACGACCGCAAGACGAACCCCGCCAAGTGCATCGACACGGCACCGGCGACGCCCGGCGACCCGGCGTTCCCCTACGCGGGCAAGTACGTGAAGGACCTGACCTTCGACCAGGTCCGCACCCTGGACTGCGGTTCACGCCGCTGGGACCGGCACCCGGGCCAGGAGCTGTCACCGGGCGCGAAGATGCCGACCCTGGCCGAGGTGTTCGCCCTGGCCCGCGACCACCGCGCGTTCACCGTCAAGTTCAACATCGAGACCAAGGTCGAAGCCGCCGCGCCGCACGAGACCGCACCGCGCGAGCAGTTCGTGGACGTCACCGCCCGCGAGATCCGCAAGTCCGGCTTCTACCGCAACGTCACCGTCCAGTCCTTCGACTGGGGCACCCTGATGCTGTGGCGCCGGGCCGAGCCGCGCATCCCGCTGGTCGCCCTCACCCAGCCCGAGTTCCTCCGCCCCGGCTCACCGTGGACGGGCGGCCTCGAGCTGGCGGACTTCGGCGGCAGCGTGGTCAAGGCCGTGAAGAGCTTCGGCGCGTCCGCCCTCTCCCCGGTCCACGGCAACCCGCAGGGCGGTGCGGTCGGTGACCCGGACTACGTCCCGTTCACCACGGCAGCCCTGGTGGACGAGGCGCACGCGCACGGCCTGAAGGTCGTCCCGTGGACCGTCAACGACGTGCCCACCATGCACAAGCTGATCGACGACGGCGTGGACGGCATCATCACCGACTACCCGGACCGCCTCCGCGCCGTGATGGCCGAGCGGGGTCTCAAGCTCCCGAAGAAGTACCCGTTCAAGGGGTAGTCGACGCTCAGCCAGTGCTGGTCAGCGCTGGTCAGCGCGGGTCAGTGCTGGTGAGCGGCAGGTCGTGCAGGCCCCGGATGACGAACTCGGCCTTGCGCCGGGGCTCGGCGGCCAGTTCGGCGCCCGGCAGCTTGCGGGCCAGGGACGCCAGGGCCGCCTGGACCTCGATCCGGGCCAGCGGTGCGCCGAGGCAGTAGTGGATGCCCATGCCGAAGCCCAGGTGCGGGTTGGTCTTGCGGCCGACGTCGAAGGTGTCCGGAGCGGTGAAGACCGCCGGGTCGCGGGCTGCCGAGCCGAGCAGCGCGGCGATCTTCTGGCCGGGGACCAGCTCGTAGCCGGCGATGGTGACGGGCTCGGTGGCGGTCCGCTCGAACAGCTGCAACGGCGAGTCGTACCGGATCAGCTCCTCCACCGCCGTGGGCAGCAGGGTGTGGTCGTCCACCAGGCGACGCCACTCGGACGGGTGATTCATCAGCGCCCGCACGCCGTTGCCGATGACGTTCACGGTCGCCTCGTGGCCGGCCATCAGCAGCAGCACCGCCGTCGCCACCAGCTCGTCCTCGGTCAGCTTCGCGCCGTCCGTGTCCGTCACCGCGACCAGGTCGGACACCATGTCGTCACCGGGCGACCTGCGCCGCAACGCCACCAGTTCCCGCAGGTACGCGACGAACTCGGTCGACGCCCTCTCGGCCGCCGCGCGCTTGTCCTCGGCCAGCCCGTACTCGTACATCTTCACGATCGCGTTCGACCACGGCTGGAGCAGCGGCCGGTCCGACGTCGGCACGCCCAGCAGCTCGGCGATCACCTCGACCGGCAGCGGCGACGCCACGTGGGTCAGCAGGTCCGCCCGCCCCTCGGACCTGATCTCCGCCACCAGCCCGTCCACCAGCCGGTCCGCCAGGTCCGCGATCCACGGCCGCAGCCGCTCCACGTGACCGCGCCCGAACGCGGCGGCGACGAGCCGGCGCAGCCTGCCGTGGGTGGGCGGCTCGTTCTCCAGCAGCGAGTTGCGGTGCAGCAGGTTGAACGCGGTGAACTGCTCGACGGGCTTCGCGTCGGTCCAGATCCGGCCCAGCGACCGGTGCCTGAGCACGGCCGACGCCGCCGCGTGCGAGACCGCCATCGGGACGTGCATCTGCTCGTGCCAGTGCACCTCGCCTTGGGCGCGCATCGCGGCGAACGCGGGGTAGGGGTCCGCGATGAACGCCACGTCGTGCTGGTCGAAAGAGGCCACGTTGACGGACGGTAGGTCTTTCGCGCGCGATTCGTCCATCGGGATGTGGTTGTTCTTTCAAACATTCAGGGAGCTGTGACGTGCGGTAGTCGAAGTTGACCTGATCGGTACTCCACCAGGAGCATCCGGAGTCGTGTCGCCTGAAGTCGTCGCCCACCGCGGTGCGTCCACCCGCCGCCCCGAGCACACCCTCGCCGCGTACGAACTGGCCCTGAGGGAGGGCGCGGACGGGCTGGAGTGCGACGTGCGGCTCACCAAGGACGGTCACCTCGTGTGCGTGCACGACCGCACCATCGACCGCACCAGCAGCGGGTCCGGCGTGGTCAGCGAGCTGACGCTGGACGAGCTGCGCCGGTACGACTTCGGCAGCTGGCACGGCGGCGAACCGGCCGAGGTGCTGACCCTGGACGCGCTGCTCGGGCTGGCGTCCGACCACGGCACCCGCGTGTTCATCGAGACCAAGCACCCCGTCCGGTACCGGGGAGAGGTGGAGCGCGCGCTCGCCGAGCAGCTGGGCGGACACCGGGTGGACGCGGTGATGATGTCGTTCTCGGTGTTCGCCGTGCACCGGTTCAAGCAGCTCCGCCCCGACGTGCCGACCGTCCTGCTCTACGACCGGCTGTGGCCCCGGACGCGGCCCCGGTTCGCGGACTACGCCGGACCGGGCGTCCAGCTGCTCAGACGTCACCCTGACCGGGGACAGGGCGTCTACACGTGGACGGCGGACGATCCGGCGGACGTGGCGCTGTGCCGCGAGCGCGGCGTCCGGTTCCTCGCCACCAACAACCCGGGCGCAACGCGTGCGCACCTTGCGGCTAACTTGACGCCCGACCAGCCCTGAGGACCGAGGAGGCGCGCGGTGGCGAAGCGGACAGCCGTGAAGAACAATCCGGCGGACGGCGTCAACCCGCGGCAGCCGTGCCCGTGCGGCTCCGGCAAGCGCTACAAGGCGTGCCACGGCGGGGCCGGCGGCGGCGCGGACGTGATCGTGTCGCGGCCGTTCGAGGGCCTGGCCGCCGAGGCCGAGCTGATCGCGCTGCGCGAGTTCGTGCCCTCGGCCACCGTGAAGCTGCCGCTCAAGGAAGGCGCGCGCGAGATCGTGCTCGCCACCGTGCTGCCGATGGCGGCGGCCGGCCTGGTCCGCGCGGACGGCACCGCGTTCGTCGGCCTCCAGGTGCAGACCCGCTCCGGCGACCTCAGCCGCGACCTGGCCCGCGCCGTGCAGTGGGCGCTGACCGCCGAGACCGGTGACGCGCTCGCGGTCGTCGGCCCGGACGACGGCGCGAACCCCGGCCGGCTCCAGGACCTGCTCGACCCCGAGGCCACGTTGAGCCCCGAGCTGCACCCCGACTTCGCGTGGTGGCTGCCGCCGGACAACGAGCCCACCGGCGACGTCGCCCTGTCCCTGGAACGCGCCAACGCCGCCATCCTGCCCACCGAGCGCCTCGACGCACCCGGTGTCCAGGCGGCCTACTGGGTCGACGCGGGCGACAAGGCGCACCTGCGCTGGGTCCGCCCCGAGCCCGAGGAGACGCTGCTCGCGGCCCTCGCGCGGCTGTCCGTGCGCGGTGAACTGGACCTCGGCGAGGGCTCCCGGTACGCGGGCTCGTTCCGCGCGCACGGCCTGCTCGTGCCGGTGTGGGACCTGGACCGCGAGCTGCACTCCAGCGAGTGGGCACCGGGCGCGGAGGCGTTGGGCAAGCGTTTGCAGGATGCCCTGACCAGCCTCGACACCGAACCGCTCACCGAGCCGGAACGGCGTTCGCGCGACGGTCTGCGCGGGCGGCAGATCACTCTGCGTTGATGGCGCCGCGCCGACCTGTCCACAGGTATCCCCAGCTTTGTCCACAGGCTGCTGTGGACAACCAGGAGGCGGCGTGATCCTGCGGATCAGCCTCAAAGCCGACTGGACCCGTGCCCGCGAGGACGGCGCGATCCCGCTCGACCCGGACGGGTTCGTGCACTGCTCGGACCCGGGCACCGTGCACCTGCCCGCGAACCGGCTGTACCCGGGCCGGCACGACCTCGTGCTGCTGGTCGTCGACCCGGAGGGCCTGCCGGTGCTGTGGGAGCCGGGTGAGACCGAGGACGGCCCGTGGTTCCCGCACGTCTACGGGCCGATCCCGGCGGACGCGGTGGTGGCCGTGCACGAGTTCACGCCCGACTCGGACGGCGCCTTCCGCCCGTTGCCCGTGCTGTGACCTGATTCGTGACCTCCGGGTGACAACCGGGAGCCCCCTTCGCGCGTGAACGTCCTGACGGCGGTCGGGAGGTCGCCGGGAGGGGGCGACGAGGTGACGGCGGTCCTGCCGGTCGAGTGGGTGGACGTGGACGTCCGGGCGGATTTCGGCGAGTTCGTGCGGATGTCGCTGCCCACCCTGCTGCGGTACGGCCACGCGTTGACCGGCAACCCGCACGACGCCGCCGACCTGGTGCAGACCGTGCTGGAGAAGCTGGGCGCGCGGTGGGCCGCGGTGCTGCGCAAAGGCGTCGAACCGCTCGCGTACGCGCGCCGGTCGATGGCGAACGCGCACGTCAGCCGGTGGCGCAGGCATCGTCGGGAGCGGCTGGTCGCCGAGTTCCCGGACGCCATCGGCGAGTCGGGGATCGACCGGCTGGAGCACGAGCCGCTGTGGCAGGCCCTGCGCGACCTCCCGCCCCGACAGCGCGCGGTGGTGGTGCTGCGGTTCTACGAGGGGCTGTCGGAGCTGGAGATCGCGGCCACCCTCGGCATCTCGCCGGGCACCGTCAAGAGCCAGAACAGCCGGGCGATGGCGACGTTGCGCAAGAAGCTGGGGGAGGGGTGACGGCGGTGGACCTGGACGACCGGTTGCGCGAGCTGTTCGCCGACGGACGCCTCGACCTGCCCGCCCACCCGGACGCGGCGGAGGTGATCGTGACGGGGGCGCGCCGGCGGCGGCGGGCGCGGACCGCGGTGGCCACGGCGTTCTCGTTGACGGTGCTGGTCGCGGTCGGTGTGGCGGTGAGCGCGACCGGGCGGCTGGTCGGCGAACCGGCGACGCCCGCGCGGTCCACGGTGGTGGAGACGGTGAGGGTGACCGTGCCGCCGTCGAAACCGGTGGAACCGGGCGCGTACGGCGGTCTGGCGCTGGGGATGACCCGCGAGGAACTGCGGGACGCGCAGACCGTCCTCTACCCCGTGCGGATGGACGCGTGCGAGTTCTACTCGACCGGGGCCGTGACCGGTGAGGCCGTCGTGGTGTCCCCGCGTGACGGGGTCGTGCGGATCACGCTGCCGCCGTTGGGGGTGACACCGTCCGGTGTGGGCGTGGGGTCGTCCGCGGACGAGGTGCTGGGCCGCTACCCGACGGCGGTGCGGGAGCGGCACGACCTGCTGACCGTCCGGATGCCCGGCACACCCGCCTGGCGGTACGTGTTCCCGCTGGACGCCGCCGGGCAGGTGGCGGTCGTGCGGCTGGAGTCGACCGGGCACGACTGCGACCCGGGGGACTGGTGAAACCCGTCGTCATGGCGCTGCTCGCGCTCGTGCTGACCGCGTGCGACCCGGCACCGCCGCCGGCCCTGCCGCCCGTCACGATCACCGTCAGCCAGACGGTCGAGGTGGACGACACCCCGGTGCTCGACGCGCGCGGGATCGGTCGGGTGCGGCTGGGCATGACGTCGGCCGAGCTCCAGGCCACGGGGGAGGTCGGCGGACCGGTCGGCGGGCCGGAGTTCTCGTGCGTCGTGTACGCGTTGAAGGCCGTGAGGGGCTGGGTCGGCGTCGAGGGCGGTGTCGCGGTGGACCTGCGGGTCGAATCAAGTGCCCGCACGACGGAGGGCCTGCGCATCGGCGACTCGCGGGCGCGGATGCACGAGCTGTACCCCCGGGTGGAGCAGTTCCCGCACGGTTTCGACCAGTCCTTGGACGCCGGCGAGCGTTACCGGTTCTTCTTCATGGACGCGGGCAACACCCTCACGGGTATCGGGTTGAGCCCGCCCGACCGGAGCTGCCTGAACTGAAAACGCCCGCCGCGATGCGCGGCGGGCGTTCACGGCGACTCGAATCTAGAGAGCCCCGCCGGCGACCCTCGGAGCGGTCGGGTCCGCGCCTTCCTCGCCGACGCTTTCGCGGACGAGGAAGTTCTCGACGTGGAACAGGTTGCCGTCGGCGCGGTCGATCACGGTCAGCAGCGTGGTCATCGACGCGACCTCCTCGACCTGTTCCTTGAGGAACCACTGGAGGAACTGCTCGCCGAGGTAGTCGCCCTCGTCCCGGGCCGCCTTGGCGAGCGTCACGATCTGGTCGGTGACCGCCTTCTCCTGCTCCAGCGCGAGCGCGACCGGGTCACGCGGACCGGCGAAGTCGTTGCGCACGTCGGCCACACCGGGAATGGTCACCGGCAGTCCGCTGTCCATCAGGTACCGCACGATCATCATCGCGTGGTTGCGCTCTTCCAACGCCTGCGCGTAGAAGTGCGAAGCGAGTCGGGGCAGGTCGTTGGCGTCGTACCAGACCGCGATGGCCACGTACTGGTGCGAGGCCGTGAACTCGTTGCGAACCTGCTGTTGGAGCAGGTCCTGAAACTTCGTAGCCCGTGCGGGTGAAATCTTCTTGAGGTTGACCGCCATGCCGCAAGAATAACCGAGAGTGCGATTTAATGCATTGCAGGTAAGGCTATCAAGAGTAAGGAAAGGGTTGCCGAAGAAAGCTTAGGCAACCCTTTCCCGCTGATTCACACGAGGGCGGCGCGGTCGATCGGGCAGGACATGCAGCGCGGCCCGCCCCGGCCCGAGCCCAGCTCCGAACCGCTGATCCGCAGCACCTCGACGCCCGCGTCCTCCAGTCGCGCGTTCGTCTCCACGTTCCGCTCGTAGGCCACGACGAGGCCCGGCCCGACGGCCAGCGTGTTGTTCCCGTCGTCCCACTGCTCGCGTTCCGCGGTCACCGGGTCGAGCCCGGTGTCGATCACGCGCAGCTTCTCGATGCCCATCGCGTCGGCCGCCGCCTCCAGGAACGGCCGCCGGTCCTCCACCACGACGCCGCCTGCGCCGTCCGACCGGACCGGGTACGCGAACAGGTGCTCGCGCACCGCCGGGTACATCACCACGGCGTCCCGGTCGACCATCGTGCACACCGTGTCCAGGTGCATGGTCGCCCGCTCCTGCGTGATCGGCACCGCCAGCACGGTGTGCGCCAGGCCGTCGCTCAGCGCGGACCGGGCGAACGACTCGGCGCCCGCCGGCGTGGTCCGCTCGCCGACGCCGATCGCCAGCACACCCGGCGCGAGCAGCAGCACGTCACCGCCCTCGACCGGCGCCGAGTGCGCGCCGTACGCGCGGCCCGTGGCGCGGAACCGCGGGTGGTAGGCGTAGATCATGTCGGTCAGCGCGGTCTCCCGGTCGCGGGCGGGCAGCGCCAGGGACGTGATCGCGACCCGGTCCGCCACCCACACCGACGAGTCGCGGGTGAACAGCAGGTTCGGCAGCGGGTCGACGGCGAAGTCGATCGGGTGGTGCATCTTGCGCACCAGGGACGCGCCCTCCGCCGCCGGCAGCTCCTCGAACGTCATGCCGGTCATCAGCGCGGTGGCCAGCTGGTCCGGGCCGATCGACGCGAGGTGCGAGCGCAGCGCGTCGGCCAGGTCGATGCCCAGCCGCCGCTCGTTGACCGCGCTGTGGATGCCCGCGATCCGGGCCCGGTCGTCGTGCAGCGCGTCGACCAGCAGGTCCGACAGCAGCAGCACCTCCACGCCGCGACCGCGCAGCAGCTCGGCGAACGCGTCGTGCTCCTCCTGGGCGCGGTCGACCCACGGCACGCCGTCGAACAGCAGCTGGTCGTTGTTGCGCGGGGTGAGCCGCTTGAGCTCGGCGCCGGGCCGGTGCAGCAGCACCGTGCGGAGGGGACCGACTTCGCTGTCGACCCGGGGCGCCGGTGCCGGCACGCCGTCGGTGGACGCGGTCTGGGCGATGTGCGCAGTCACGAGACCGAGAGTAACCCGTGGTCGGTCCGATCAGCAGCTCTGCGTGGGCCGTTCCGGCGAAACTCGATCGTATGACAGCCTCTGAACGACGATTCGTTGTGCAATTGCGGTAGTTGGCTCATGGAACGTTGCGTCGTCCGGCGGGCCGCCGGTCCGGTGACCCGGTTGCGGGATGATCGTGTTCTACAGGGGAGGATCAGTGGCGGACTTCCGCTTGTTCATCGACGCACCCGGCCAGACCGACTCGGCGACGAACCAGCTGCTCCAGGAGCTGGTCAGGGCCGCTCGGGTGGACGCACGCCCCGCGCCGGCCGAAGCGCCGTCCGGCGCCAAGAGCGGCGCGGGCGCCACCATCGCCGAACTCGTGCTCAACGGCGCCCTGCCCGCCGCCGTGGCCGCCGCCGTCGCGTCCGTGGTGACGTCGTTCGTGCAGCGCGGCAGCGCGCGCAAGGTGACGATCAAGGACGGCGAGGACGAGATCACCGTCGAAGGCGTCGACGCGCGGTCCCAGAAAGCCGCCCTGGAGACGTGGCTGCGCGAGCACGAGGGCGAGGGGTGAGGTGGGCCGGTACGCGCTCCTGGTCGCGACCGGCGAGTACGAGGACGTCCGGCTGAGCCGGCTGCGCGCGCCCGAGCAGGACGTGGAACGGCTCGCCGCCGTGCTGGAGGACCCGGACGTCGGCGGGTTCACGTCGGTCGAGGTGCTGCGCGACCGGGCCGACCACGAGATCCGCCGCGCGGTCGAGGAGGTCCTGACCGCGCGCGGTCCCGACGACCTGGTGCTGCTGTACTTCTCGTGCCACGGCCTCACCACGCCCGCGCGGCGGCTCTACTTCGCCGCGTCCAACACGGTGCAGGACCGGCCCGCCGGCACCGCGATCCCGCGGTCGTTCCTCAACGAGCAGCTGGAGGACTGCCGGGCGTCCGGGCGGGTCCTGGTGCTGGACTGCTGCTTCAGCGGCGCGTTCGTGGAGGGCTTCAAGGCTTCCGCCGACGCCGCCGCAGCCGTGCTGGACGACGTGGGCACCGGGTACGTGGTGATGACCGCTTCCAACGCCTACGAGTACGCGTTCGAGCAGGACTCGCTGTCGCTGGACGCGCCGCTGGCCTCGTTGTTCACCGACGTGCTGATCGAGGGCCTGACGAGCGGTGCGGCGGACCTCGACGGCGACGGGTGGATCGACGTCAACGAGCTGTTCGCGTACGCGCAGGGCGAGGTGCGGGTGCGCCGGCCCGACCAGACGCCGCAGTTCTTCGCGCACGGCTCGTCGCAGCCGCTGCGGATCGCGCGGACCGGTGGCGCGCCGGGGCGGAGGGTGCGGCGCACGGCCACCTACACGTCCGGGCAGTGGCTGGTGGCGCGAGGTTTCCGGGCCGCCGCCGAGCCGGTGTGCCGGACGTTGGGGCCGCTGGGCCGGCGGGCCGTGGTGTTCGTCGACCGGCGGCCGGTGGAGCTGTCCGACGCGTCCGCGATCGTCGCCGCGTTCCAGCCGGACGACCCGCGCGACTCGCTCGGCGCGGGGTACGTGCGGGACCTCGTGGAGGAGGTGCGGCGGGACGCGGGTGACGGCGCGGCGTCGGCGGTGGCCGTGGCGCGCGGCGCGATCGGCGGGCTGGTCGAGGCGATGCGGGACGGCCACGACCCGGTGCGGCTGAGGCGCGGCGTGCTGGCGGCGGCCGTCCGGGCGGGCGAGTTGATCAGCGAGGCCGCGGTGCCGCTGGAGCTGTCGGCCGTGCCCGCGCTGGCCACCGCCGCCGCCGGTTCGGCCGAGATCGGCGACCTCGTCGCGGACGTGGTCAGGACGACCGGGTGGGACGGACCCGTCCTGGTGGAGGAGACCCGCGGTTTCGGGCTGGAGTTCGAGGCGCGCCGCGGCCTGCGCCTCGACGTCGGGTACGCGTCCGGCCAGTTCGCCACGGACACCACGCGCGGCGTCGCGGTGCTGGAGGACGCTCGGGTGCTGCTGGTCGGCGGTCGGCTGACCGACGTCCGCGACCTGGTGACCAGGATGGACCTCGGCGCGCGCAGCCTGTTCGTGGTCTGCGAGCGGTTGCCGCACGCCGAACTCGCCGCCCTGCTGGACATGGGGAGTCCGGGTCGGATCGTCGCCGTGACCGCCGAGGGCGAGGTGCTGGAGCGGCTGCACGGCGTGGTCGGCGGGGCGATCCAGTACGCGGTGCTCGCGGGCGAGCCCTGGTTGAAGTCGTCGTTGGGCGATGCGGCGAAGGTCGTGGTCACCGAGCGGGACACGGTGGTGTTCGCCGCCCCCGGTTCGCGCTCGGGCGCGGGCTCCGGCTCTGGCTCCGGCTCTGGCTCTCGGAAAGGCGACGACGCCGCTCTGATCCGTGCCGACGCCGCCGACGTGGCCAAGGTGGAGCGGGCGGTCCGCGCCGTCCACAGCGCCGGCAGGGAAGGTGTGCTGCGCGGTGGCGGCCTGGGCCTGGCCGACATCGGCGTCCGCCTCGCCTCGGAGGCCGCAGGCACCCCCGAGGAAGCCGCCGGCCGGCAGGCCTTTGCCGCCGCCCTGGCCGAACCGTCCCGCCACATCGCCGAGAACGCCGCCCTGACCGTCCCCGACCTGGACGCGTCCCTGCTCGACTCCGCCGGCGTGGCCCGCACCGCCGTCACCGCCGCCGCCCGGACCGCCGCCCGCTTCCTCCTCCTCGCCTAACCGAGAGTCCTACGTCCAGAACGCGTGAGTCGTACCTTCAGAACAACCGTGTCCTACGTTCAGGACCCCCGAATTCAACGCTCAGAACAGGTGTCACGCAGTCGGCGGGAAGGTGCACCGGTCAGCTCGACGCCGCGGGCACGACGACGGCGACCATGATCGCGGACTGGACCTCCTCGATCGCCTTGCGCACCGCGGTCGCCGCCCAGTCACCCTCGGAGATCACCTTCAACCGCTTCCGCACCACCGCGCGCGGCAGGTCGGCGAACACCTTGCGGTCGTAGCCGACGGCCTTCACCAGCGCGCACAACGCCGCCGTCCGCGGGTCGACCGGCCCGTCGTCGGTGATCGCCGCCGTCATCCGCGCCCGCGCGTCGGTCTCCGCCGCCGGCTGCACGCCGTCCGGAGCGGGGAACCGGGTGCGCGGGAACACCAGCAGCACCCGGTCCTCCTCACGGCGCAGCACGCCGCCGGCCACGAGCCCGTCCAGCACCTGCTCGGTCAGCTTCTTGCCCAGCTTCTCGATCCAGTGCGCCGGCTTGCGCGGCTTGTCATCCGCGATCCTGGCCAACGCCTGGTCGAGCAGCGGCCGTCCGACCGGCGCGGGGTCCAGCACGGTGACCTTCTTGCCCACCACGTCGACCCGACGCGCCAACGCCAGCTCGATCAGCAGCGCACCGGCCAACCCGTAGCCGAGCGCCGGTTGACCCAGCTTGCGCGAACCGTCGTCGTCGTACGCGAGCAACGCCAGCTCGTCGGCCAAGGTGAGGTCGTCCATGACCCCACTTTAGGTTCAACCGATGAACCGCACGTCCGGGTGACGCGGCGGGTCACCCCGGAAGAGCGGGCTGTGCCGCCCCTTCAAGTGCACGTCGAAGTACGCGGCGAAGTAGTCGTGCTGCGCGGCCAACGACCGGGTCGCGTCGATCGCGCCGACCAGCTCCCGCTGCTTCACCGGGGTCAGCAGACCACCCAACTGGGGTACCGCGATCTGGAGGTCGGTGAAGCTGTAGTGCGTGCTCGCGTCGAAGTGCAGGTCCCGCTTCCACCCGCGCTGGTTCGGCCAGAAGTCCGCCCACGTCGGGTCGAAACCGGGGTCCTGGTGCGAGTGCACGATCCGCGCGCCCGTCACCGGGTCCGTGAAATCACCGCCGACCAGCATGAACGGCCGGTCCAACCCGCGCGTCACGACCTCACCGGGCCGGTAGTCGTCCGCGGAGCCGTAGCCCATGGAACCGTCCACGTTGATCCCCGCGTCGATCCGCCGGTCGTGCACCATCGTCTCGCCCGCCGTGTAACCGCCGTACGAGTGGCCGAACATGCCGACCCGGGACAGGTCCAGCGCGGCACCGAGACCGCGAGGCAACGGGTCGTGCTCGGCGTCCGGGTTGTCACCGCGCGCGATCCGCCCGAGCTGGTCGAGGACGAACCGGGTGTCGGCGACCCTCGTGTCGATGGCGGTCTTGCGCTGGTCGATGAGCTCGTCGTCGACCAGCGGCGGCTCGACCCGTCCGCCCGGGAACTCGACCACGGCGGACTCGTGCGTGTGCGACATGGACACCACGACGTACCCGCGGCTCGCCAGGTCGTCGGTGAGGCCCGCGTTGAACTCCCGCAACGACCCGAAACCCGGCGAGAACAACACCACCGGCCACCCACCCCGGGCCGTCGGCGCGTTCACCACCGCCTGACGCCGGGTCGAAGCCCAGTCCACCGAACCGGGCGGCAGGCCGAGCAGGGACGGCGTCGCGAGCGTGTCGATGACCGTCGCCACGCCCGGAGTCAGCCACGGCGCGCGTTCACCGCCCGAGCCGCGGGCCGGGTAGGAGACGGTGACCATCAGCTCGCGGTCGGTTGTCGGCTGCCACGGGTCCGGGCGCTGGTCCACCAGGTGCAGTTCCGCGGTGCCGACCGCGTGCCGTCCGCTCAGCTCCGGCATGATGATCTTGGTCCCGGTGGAGGCGGCGGCGGTGGGTGTTGCTACGACAAGGGTTGCGATGACCGTGACGGCCAGCGCTCTGGTGCGCATCAGGGATTTCCCTCTCAGTGGGCAGGTGCCCCGATGCTGTCGGTGCGACGTGTGCGCGTGCATCCGTCTCACGGTGGAGCGGCGCATACCTCGCACGACCTACTCATGGCAGCCAGGACACGTGACCGCGCAACGCCGTGTAGCCGACGAACGCGACCACGTCCAGCAACGCGTGCGCGGCCACCAGCACCCACAACCGGTTCGTGCGCTGCCACACCTTGCCGAACACCAACCCCATCACCAGGTTGCCGACGAACCCGCCGAACCCCTGGTACAGGTGGTACGAGCCGCGCAGCACCGCGCTGGCCAGCAACGCCGTGTTGTCCCGCCAGCCCAGCTGCTTGAGCCGGGTCAGGAAGTAGCCGACGACCAGCACCTCCTCGGCCCACGCGTTGCCCACCGCGGCCAGCACGAGCACGACGCTGCGCCACCACGACTCGTCCAAAGTGGACGGCTGCACGGCCAGGTTCAGCCCGAGGTTCCACGCGACCAGGTAGAAGACCAGCCCCGGGATGCCGATCAACGCGGCCAGGCCGAGGCTGCCCAGCGCGTCCGGACCGATCCGGGTGCGGTCCAGCCCCAGCGCCTTCAGCTTGATCCCGCCGCGCCACAGCAGGTACAGCCCGAGCCCGCCCCACGTCGCCAGCTGCACCACGCTCAGCAGCTGCGCGATCAGGTCGAGCAGGTCGAACCGCGCCTGCGGGACGTTGATCGCGACCTTCTGCTCGTTCAGCGGCACCGGGTCGAGCAGGCTGTCCAGCAGCCGCACCAGGCTCCGCAGCCCGGACAGGCCCAGCGTCATGGCGAAGACGAGCAGCAGTTCCAGCCGGTAGCCGTGGCGGGACCGGGCGTCGAGGTCGTCGATCACCCCCACACGGTAACCGCGCGGTTGTCCGTGGAGTCGGGCTCGGTGGCGGCGGGCTGGGTGGCGGCGGGCTTAGCGGTGTCGGGCTCGCTGGGGTCGGGCTCAGCGGCGTTGGGCGAGGAACGGGCAGCCCATCAGCCGGCGCAGCTCACCCGCCAGCTCCTGCGCCGTCGACACCGACTGGGAGAACGCGATGCGCACGTCGTGGTCCTCGTCCGCCATCTCCACCCGCAGCCGCAGCCCGAAGCGGTCCAGCCCGAGCGGGCGCACGTGACCGCCCTTCAGGTTGTCCGGCAGGTGCTGCGCGAGCTGGCCGACCACATCGCGGTGCGACAGCTCCAGGTGACGCAGCCAGTGGTCCTCGAACGCGGCGAACGGGTCCGGCTCGGCCTGCGCGAAGAGCTCCGGCCGCAGCGACGTGGTGCCCTCGGCGTCGGCCACCACCAGCGACGCGGGCGTCAACCTGAGCACCGACGCACCGTGCCCGATGTCGAGCAGCCGCGGGTCCGGGCGCACGTCGGCGACCCGCAGACCGGCCTCGCGGGCCTCGTCCAGGTCGAGCGTGCGCAGCCAGCCGGTGATCCAGAGCAGACCGCGCACCGGTTCGCGCAGCTGCACGGGCGCCTGGTCGGCGAGCTCCAGCATCGCGGTCAGCTCGGTCGCACGGGCGGACACCACCAGCGGGTGCTCGTCCGGCAGCACGATCGTCGCCTCGCCGTGCGGGTGGACGTGGTGCAGCACCGGGGTGACCCGGTTCTCCGCGCCGTCCGACGGCAGCAGGGCCGCGCGCCCACCCCGGGCGGCGATGGTGCGAGCCCGCTCCGCCGCGTGCGGTGCCGGCGGTCGACGTGTCTCGTTCACCGCTCACCTCCCAACTTAGGGCAGCCTAACTTGCCGGAGCCCGGTGGCGGTAGTCCCTCGACCGGCCCAACCGGTCACGATCCCGCAGGTCCGAATGGTTCACGCAGGCTAGGGCGTGCGCAACCGACGCGCCGAGCGGGGTGGCCCGGGTGGTCGCCGGGATCGGGCCGGTTGGCCGATTCGGCGGTCCCGGCGTTCGTCGTAATCTTGGTTCGCCTGGCGGAGGTGGCTCGTGGTCGTGCCGAACAAGCCGTCCACCGAAGGTGCGGCTGTCGATGACCGGTGGACCCGGTACTGCCTGGAGATGGCCGGCCGGCGCGCGTTCGGCTGGGTCGTCCTCGGGGTGCTCGCGTTCGCGCTCCAACTCGCCCTGACCTTCGTCTTCGACGTCTCGTCCCCGCTGCCGCTCGTGCTGCTGCTGTTCTCCGTGGTGGTGCTGGGGTTGGGGCTCGCCCGGCGGCAACCGCACACGAAGGTCATGGGCGACCGCACCTGGGTGTACGTGCGGGTGCACTGGCGCGGAGGACTGCTCGTCGTGCACGGCGCGCGGCCGGTGGTGCTCGACGTGAGCGCGGGACCGATGGCGCGAGGACGGATCCGCAGGCACCGGCGGGCCTGGGTCGTGGCACCCGACCGCGGTGGGAACACCGTGGTGACGTTCCGGGGCCTGCCGAGGCTGTTCCCGGCGAAGATCGTCCGCGGATGAGTTTGCGTGATCGTTTATTCGGCTACCCCCGGCGCGTACTTCTGGTTTGCTGGGAGCGGTGGTGGGTGAGGCTTGGGTAACGAAGTGCCTGACCGGCGCGGATCGCCGCGCGGTCGGGTTCATCGCGCTCGGACTGGTCGCGTTCCTGGTGCTCTGGATCGTGTCGCAGCGGATCGGGTCGCCGTGGGTGTTCGTGCTCACGCCGTTGTGCATCGAGTTCGCCGTGCCGGGGCTGCGGCACTTCTTCTCGCGGCGCAGCCTGCTGCGACTGCTCGACAGCTACCCGCGGCACGCCGTGTCGGTGGCCTTCGTGCCGGGGCGGACGCGGGTCGGGCGGCAGACGTACCTGGAGACGGCCGGGTCCGACCGGACGTTCCTGCGGCTGTCGGAGTTGCCGGAACGGGTGCGCGAGAACATCCGGCGCGGCGGGCAGGTGTGGATGGCCGGCCCCGACCCGCGCGGACGCGCGGCGGTGCTGACCCGAGGCGCGCCGTTCCTGACCCTGGGGCGCGTGGTGATCAGGTAGTGGATTAGGGGACGGGGGGGGGACCAGGGGGCCGGGGATCAGCGGTGCTGCGGTGCTGCGTTGCAGCGGTCTGCGGTTCAGCGGCCGACCGGGATGCCGCTCTGCTCGGCCCAGGCGGCGACGTCCTCGCGGCGCAACGCGGTCGCCAGCAGATCGGGGAACCGGTCCGGGGTGCAGGCGAACGCGGGCGCGCCCAGGTCGGACAGGTGGGCGGCCAGCTCGTGGTCGTAGGCGGGCGTGCCGCTGTCCGACAACGCCAGCAGGACGACGACCGTCACGCCGCTCTGCACCAGCTCGCGAACCCGCCGCTGCAACTCCCGCGCGACACCGCCTTCGTACAGGTCGCTGATCAGGACCATGACGGTGTCGGTCGGGCGGCGAACCAGAGACTGCCCGTAAGCCACCGCGCGGTTGATGTCCGTGCCGCCGCCGAGCTGGGTGGAAAACAGCAGGTCGACCGGGTCTTTCAGCTGTTCGGTGAGGTCGACGACCTCGGTGTCGAACACGACCAGCTTCGTGTCGACGGCCTTGAGCGAGGCGAGCGATGCGCCGAGCACGGCCGAGTAGACGACGGACTCGGCCATCGAACCGGACTGGTCGACCAGCAGGATCACGTCGCGCAGGGAGGCCTGCCGGCTGCGGCGGCTGTTGCCGACCAGGTCTTGGACGACGACGGTGCGCTGGTCGGGCTGGTAGTGGCGGAGGTTCTTCCGGATCGTGCGATTCCAGTCCACATCGGACAGACGTGGGCGGCTCGTGCGGCGGGATCGGTCGATCGCGCCGTGGACGGCGGCGAGGAGGCGGTCGGCGAGCTTGCGCTCGATGTCCTCCACCACCTTGCGGACCACCGCGCGGGCGGTCTCGCGGGTGCGTTCGGGGATGGCGCGGGACAGCGAGACGAGCGTGCCCACCAGGCTCACGTCCGGTTCCACGCTGGACAGCAGTTCCGGTTCGAGGAGGAGCTGACGGAGCCCCAACCGCTCCACCGCGTCGCGCTGCATGACTTGGACGACGGAACTGGGGAAGTAGGTGCGCACGTCGCCGAGCCAGCGGTGGAGGACGGGCGACGACCCGCCGAGACCCGCACTCCGCTTGCCGCCGCCGGAAGGGCTGTCCTCACCGGCGCCGCCATACAACCCGGTCAACGCGGAATCCCGCCGCTGATCGTCAGCGCTCAAGGCCCCGAGATCACCAGCCGCCCCACCCAACAACAACCTCCACCGCCGCTGCCTCTCGGCCGCGATGTCGTCCGTCACGCCAAACCCCGCCCCTCCCGGCCACCGAGGGCCCGTACTCACACCATTGGGTGATCATCACCGAAATATGTACGGAAACACCGTTACCGTCCCTCGGTTAAAAACCATGAGGAACCCCGACCAACCCCACTTCGAACGTCCCGCCTCCAACCACTTCGAACACCCCCACCGCCCGACCCCGCCCCGTCCCGCCACATCCCGTTCCGCCACATCCCGTTCCGCGCCGCGCTGGACCACAGCCGGCCCGCAGCAGCCGCAGCCCGCGCTGCTGGTCGCAGCCCACTCCGCGCTGGGTGCCCGCCGCGTCCGCCCGCCGCAGGTGCTCGCTGCGCGTGCCCCCTGGGTCACGTGCGGGGCACTGCCCGTCGTGAGGAGGACGCCGCGCGTCACGTGCCGGCTGCCAACAGTTCGCGGACGTGCCCCGCGAGCCGTGCTGCCAGCTCCTCGTCCCACTCGCTCGAAGCCGCCGCACCACCAGCCGCACCACCCGCTGCCGTGCCCTTGACCCGGTCGCCGAGCATCCGGCGCTCCGCCGGGCTGAACTCGCCGACCGCCCGCCGCAGCAACGGCAGCGCAGCCGCGAAGTCCGCCCCCGACAACCCCGTCAGCCACTCGTCCACCACGCCGAACAGCCGCGAATCGGCTGTGAGCAGCGACGCGGACCCGCGCACGAACCCGGCCACGAACGCCGTCGCGCCGGCCGCCAGGGACACCGCCCGGTGGAGGCGTGCGGCTACCTCGTCCGAGTCGATCGCACCCGTCTCCCACAGCAGCCGCGTCGCGCGACCTGTCGGCAAGCCGTGTGCGTCCGGCATCGCGACGAGCGATTTCAGTGCCCGCTGCCACGTCTCCCGGTGCTCCTCGTCGGCCGCCAACCTGACCGCGTCGTCCGCACCCTCGACCGCCCTGACCGCGCGTTCCGCCGTGTCCTCATCCACCCCCCGACACGCCAACGGCAACCCGACCGCCCCGCGCGCCAGCAACCCGTGCAACGCCACCCGCAGCAACTCCGGGTCCGTCCCGCGCACCGAGCCGTATCGCACCGTCGTCGCCAAGTCCGGCAGCGCGGCCAGCAGTTCCAACGCGTCGGTCGCAGCCGCCGCGCACCGGTCGAGCGCCTGGCGTGCCGCCGCGACCGCCTCGGGGATCTCGCACCCGACGGACCGGCTCAGCGACTCCGCCGCGTCGACCACCCGCCTCGCATCCCCCGCCCCCGTCACGAGCACCGTCCGGGCGGCGGCCTCGACCGTCGTGCCGTGCCGGGCGGCCACCGCGAGCGCGACCTCGAACTCCGGCTTCCAGTGCAGCTGCCACGCCTCGGCGAACGTGCCCAACGTCCTGGTCGTGTCCGGCGTCCCCCACGGCACGTCCAGCACCTCCAGCCGCCGCAACAACTTCGACCGCTCCCGATCGGTGTCCTTCCGCAGGTCGAGGCGGATCGGCTTGGCCATCGCACTCACCGGCAGCCGCAGCCGCTTCCGCAACCGCGCCAAGTCCGCCGCCAACGGCGAGGTCGGCACGTCGTCACCGACCTCGCCCAGCCGCTCACCGACCACCAACTGCTCGTGCACGAGCCGCAACGGCGTCGCGTCGCCGCCGCACAACACCGCCAGCGACGCCTCCATCACCTCCGACAACCCCGGCGACGGCCGCCCCCGCATCGCCGCCAACGCGTCCGCCAGCCGCACCGCCTCCACCGCGCTCGCCGTGGACGCCGGCAAGTCCTCCGCCCGCAACACCGCGCACGCCCTGGCGAACCAGCGCGGCACGGCGTCGCCGCGTTCGGCGCACTCCCACAGGTGCGCGTACCACCCCGGCGAGGCGATCCCCGCGCCGTAACCGGACGCCGACGCCAGCCGCCCGTGGCTCCACGGCACCCACGTGCCCGAGATCTTCTTGCGCGGCAGGCCTTTCAGGGCTGCGGCGTCCACCGATGCGGGTGGCAGGGTGCGCAGGGCGGGCACGTGCCACGCGCCGGCGACCACCGCGATCGGCCCCTCCACGTCCTTCAACGCCTGCCGCACGTTCTGCCGCATCGCCGCCTCACGGCGCAGCGTCCGCGCGTCGACCTGGTCGGCGAACTCCTCGCGCAACGCACCCATCGCCTCGGCGACCGCCTCGGCCAGGTCCTCGGGATCGGTGTGGTGCTCGACCACGTCCTCCCACCAGCGCTCCGGGTCGTCGAACCCGGCCGCCTCCGCCAACGTGCCCAACGGGTCGAGGGCCGCTTTCGGCTCGTCGCCACCACACTCGCCACCACACTCGCCACCAGACTCGCCACCGGGCTCGTCACCGGGCTCGTCACCGGGGGCATCCGGGGAGTCCGGGGAGTCCGAAGGCTCGGCCAACGACGCGGCGGCCGGCAGGTCGAAGAAGCGCACCGGAACACCGTTCGCGTGCGCCCACTTCATCGCCCGCCACTCCGGCGAGAACTCGGCGAACGGCCAGAACGCGGCCCGCGCCGGCTCCGCCTCGTCGTGCAGCAACAACGCCACCGGCGGCGTCAGGTCGGGCACGTGGGGCAGCAGGGCGTCACCCTCCGGCGGCCCCTCGATCAGCACCACCTCCGGCCGCACGGCTTCCAGCGCCGCCGCGACCATCCGCGCCGATCCGGGACCGTGGTGCCGGATGCCGAGCAGCGTCACCCGCTCGGGCAAGGGCTGTTCGCGCGCCATCAGCCCACCGCGTCCTGGCACGCCCGGTACAGGTCGCGCCACTCCGCACGTTCCTTGACCACCGCTTCCAGGTATTCCCGCCACGCCGCCGTGTCCGACACCCGGTCCTTGACCACCGCGCCGAGCAGCCCGGACGCCAGTTCGTCGGCCGTGATCGTGCCGTCGCCGAAGTGCCCCGCCAACGCCATGCCGCTGGTCACGACCGAGATCGCCTCGGCCGTCGACAGGCTGCCACTGGGCTTCTTCAACTGCGTGCGACCGTCCACAGTGGACCCGTTGCGCAGCTCGCGGAAGATCCGCACCACCCGGCGCACCTCCTCCAGCGCGGGCGGCTCGGCGGGCAGCTGCAACGCGCGGCCGAGTTGTGCGGAGCGGGCCGACACGATCTCCACCTCGGCGTCCTCCGTCGCGGGCGGCGGCAGCACGACCGTGTTGAACCGACGGGCCAGTGCCGACGACATCTGGTTCACGCCCCGGTCGCGGTCGTTCGCGGTGGCGATCACCGTGAACCCCGGCACGGCCTGCACCTGGATGCCCAGCTCCGGCACCGGCAGCGTCTTCTCGGACAGAATCGTGATGAACGAGTCCTGCACCTCGGCGGGCATCCGGGTCAGCTCCTCGATGCGGGCCACCGCGCCGGTGCGCATCGCCTTCATCACCGGGCTCGCCACCAACGCCGCCTCGGACGGGCCCTCGGCGATCAGCCGGGCGTAGTTCCAGCCGTAGCGGACCTGGTCCTCGCCCGTGCCGGCGGTGCCCTGCACGACCAGCGTCGAGTCGCCGCTCACCGCCGCCGCGATGTGCTCCGACAGCCACGACTTGGCCGTGCCCGGCACGCCGACCAGCAGCAACGCCCGGTCGGTGACGAGCGTGCCGACAGCCACCTCGACCAGCCGCCGGTCGCCGACGTACTTCGGCGTGATCACCGTGCCGTCCGCGAGCCTGCCGCCGAGCACGTACGTGACCACCGCCTGCGGCGACATCCGCCACTGCGGCGGGCGCGGTCGGTCGTCCGCCGCCGCCAGGGCCGCGAGTTCCGCGGCGTACTGCTGTTCCGCGGCGGGCCGCAGCACGGATTCGGTGGTCACTGGCTCTCCTCCTGGTGGTTGAACGCCTCGCGCAGCTGCATGCGCAGGCGCAGGACGTCGAGTTCGGCGGTGTGCTCGGGCCAGCGCTCGGTGATGCGGGCCCAGTTCGCGCCGAGCACCTCGGCGTCACCCCTGGCCAGCAGCACCGCGGGCGGCCGACCGGCGCGCCACCTCGGGTCGCGCATCCCGGCGTAGCGGTCGAGCAGGTCGGCGGTGGCGTCCGCGCTCCACGGTCCGGGCAGCTGCGAGCAGGCGTGGTCGAGCAGGTCGTAGTTCCACTGCCGGGACACCTCGACCACGGTGCGCGCGGCCAGTTCGGCGGGCAGGCCGCTGAGCATCTCCAGCTGCTCCATGCCCGTCAGCGACCGCGTCGCCGCGACCGCCCACGGCCGGGCGTCGTCGGCCAGCTTCAGGTTCTGCGCCACGCCGCGCAACAACGCGCTCGCCCACGGACCGCGGGCCAGTTCGGCGGCGGCGCCCTCGTCGTCGGTGTCGAGGCGGCTGGTCCAGTGCTGCGGGGCGACGCTCGCCGCCGCGCCCCGGATGCGACCCGCGACGCCCGCTTCGGAACCGTCTCTCAGCAGGTCGCGGGCCTCTTCCGGCTCCGGTGCGGCATCGGACCACAGCTCGTCGCTCTGCACGTCGAACCCGTCCGCGGTGAGCCACAGGCCCCGGTGCAGGCGTTCGGCGGCCCGTTCGGCGAGGGCGGAGGTGGGGAGGGTGCGGAGGAGGCGCAGCGCTTCGTCGTGGACGCCGATCGCGCGGTCGTCCAAGGCGCGTTCGAGGAGCGGTTCGTCGTCCGGGCCGAGGTTCGCCTCCAGGGCGCTGACCAGCACCTGGCGGTCGGTGGCACGGCGCTGCACGTCGAACTGGGCGGCCAGGAACTCCCGGGTCTTCACCGGGTCCTGGTTGCGGGCGCGGCGCAGGGCGGCGAGGCGGGACGTGCCGGGCAGGTCGAGCGCCTGGTCGAGGTCGACCTCGTCGGCGACGGCGCCGGTCGCGGCCCAGGACCAGGCGGGCCGGATCTTCGCCAGCCACCGGCCGCGAGTGCCGAGGACCGCGGTGACGGCGGGGCGCAGGCCGGGGTGCGCGGTGCCCAAGCCCAGCAGGGCGGGTAGTTCGCGGTGGTCCGCGACCACGCGCGCGGCCCTCGCCATGCCGCACCACTCCGTGAGCAGGATCTGGTCGTCGAGGGCGAGGACCTGGACGAGGACGGATCTGGCGGCGGGGTCGGCTCGCACGTCGTCGGATTCCGGAGCGGCGGGCAGCAGCGGCGCGTCGACGGTCGGTGGGAGCTGCGCGCCGTGTGCGGCCACGCCCAGCACTGCGATGCGGTCCAGCAGGTCGGTGGGGGTCGTGCCCGCCCGGTGCGCGCCGACCAGGGCGGCCTGCACGGCTTCGTCCCATTCGCGGTGGAGGGTCATCCGACGACCTCCGGGGCGCTGCCCGGTGCGGCGACGGCGCCGAGGCGCAGCTCACGGCCGTTCCACAGGCCCCACGCGTCGAACGGCGCACCGCCGGTCACCGCCAGCGCCTGGTCCAGTGCCAAGTCCGACCGGACCCGGACCGCGCGGCCCGTCGCGTCCGCCAGGTACGCGGTGTCCTCGGTGACCCGCACCGAAGCACAGCCCAACGGGTGCAGGCGCGCCCACGGATCGGCCTTCAAGAACTCCTCCAGCCCCGCCAACGCCGCGCGCCACGACTCCGGCGCGGGCACCGGTTCCGGCCGGCGCTCCACCAGCGGCTCGCCCACCGCCACCCGGTGCGGCGGCACGCCGGGGTACGGGTGCAACACCCCCTCCACCTGCACCCCGTGCGCCAGCGGGAGCACCGGCCGCGCCCCGCCACCGGCGTGCCGCACCGCCACGACCCAGCCGTGCGAACGCCCCCACGTCCACTGCCGCACGGTCCGCACCAAGCCGTCGTCGGACTCCAGCTTCAGCAGCGGCACCCAGTGGTCGGACCACCCCGAACCGGCCCGGACCTCTTCCTCGGCCACCGCGAAACCCAGCCGTCGGCGCACCACGGGCGAAGGCGACCCGGCCGACCGCGCCAACAGGTGCAGGCCGCCCAACCGGTCGGCCGCGTCGTGCGCCCACCGCGCACCGCCCCCCACGACGATGCCGCGCACCTCGTCCACCGCCGACGCCAGCCCCTTGGCCTGCGCGTCGACCATCCGCGCCCCGATCGAGTGCCACCACGCCGCGTCCCGAGCGGGCAGCCCGGCGAGACCGGCGCCGGCCACGTCGGCCAGCCAGTCGGTCAACCCCGCCACCCCGGCCCGCACCGCGTTCTCCCGGGCCAGGGCCGTCTTCTCCTTGGCCTTGGCCCGCCGCTCCACCGCTTCGGGCGAAGGCGCGTCACCGGCCACCGCGGCCCGGTTGCGGCGGGCCAGCCACTCGGTCACCCAGTCGGGTGTCGCGGAGGCGGGCAGCGGTTCGCGCACGTCGCGCAGTTGCAGCGCCAACGCGTGCTTGCAGGGGAACTTGCGCGACGGGCACGAGCACTTCGTCGCCCGGTCACCCAGGTCGACGCACACCTGGTACGGGTTCTTGCCGCTGCCCTTGCACAGCCCCCACAGGGCCGTGTCACTGCGACCCGTCCCCTGCCACCCGGAGGACCCCGCCAGCCGGGTGGCGCTGCTCGCCACCTGACCGTCCGGGGCCTGCTCCAGAAGCGCTTGTGCGTCCATGCCGGCAGACGTTAGAGGCACCCACCGACAACGAGTCGATCACGCCGGCCGAGAGCGGGGGTCAGTCCAGGTCAGGGCCGCGCCGTGCCCAGGACCAGGCGTACTTCGGGTCCTCCGACGCGACCGCCGCCTCGCCCAGCTCCAACGGCCGGAACGTGTCCACCATGACGGCCGTCTCGTCGAAGTAGTCCACCCCGAGCGACGCCTCGACCGCGCCGGGCTGCGGCCCGTGGGTGCAGCCGGCCGGGTGCAGGGACAGCGAGCCGATGCCGATGCCGGACCCCTTGCGCGCCTCGTAGTCACCGCCGACGTAGAACATCAGCTCATCGGAGTCCACGTTCGCGTGGTTGTACGGCACCGGGATCGACAGCGGGTGGTAGTCGACCTTGCGCGGCACGAACGAGCACACGACGAAGTTCGGCCCCTCGAACGTCTGGTGCACCGGCGGCGGCTGGTGCACGCGGCCCGTGATCGGCTCGAAGTCGCGGATGTTGAACGCCCACGGGTACAGGCAGCCGTCCCAGCCGACTACGTCGAACGGGTGGTTGGCGTAGGTGAACCGGGTGAGGCCGGCGCGGTGCCGCACGAGCACTTCCACGTCTTCGCCGTCCACGAGCAGCGGCTCCAGCGGCCCGCGGACGTCGCGCTCGCAGTACGGCGAGTGCTCCAGGAACTGACCCTTGCCGGACAGGTACCGCTTCGGTGGTCCGATGTGTCCGCCGGCCTCCAGCACGAGCAGGTTCATCGGCCGGCCCGGCACCACCCGGTAGGTGCACGACGTCGGCAGCACCACGTAGTCACCCTCGGCGACCGGCAGCGCGCCGTAGATCGTCTCCACGACCCCCTCACCCGACTGCACGTACAGCAGCTCGTCGCCGGCCGCGTTGCGGTACAGCGGACTGGGCGCGGTGGCGGTCACGAAGCCGATCACGACGTCCGCGTTCCCGAACAGGGTGCGGCGGCCCGTGACCGCGTCCACGTCCGGGGAGTCCCAGGTCAGGGCGGGTGTGCGGAAGTGCCGCGGCTTGAGCGGGAGGTTCGGCGCCAGCGCGCCGCGCGCCTCCTCGACGGTGACCGCGTCGACGATCGCGGTGGGCAGGTGGCGGTGGTAGAGCAGGGCCGAATCGGCGGAGAAGCCCTCCACTCCCATCAGCTCTTCCGCGTACAGCCCGCCGTCCGGCGTGCGGAACTGCGTGTGGCGCTTGCGGGGGATCTCACCCACCTGGCGGTAGTACGCCATGGCTCACTCCGGGCGTTCGATAGTCGGACATCTTTGTTCATTGACCGGTACGCCACTAGCGTGTCAGCCGTGTCAAGCGCCTTCGAACTCCGTGCGCCCGGTCCACGCGGCACTCCGCCCCTGCTCGCGCGGCTTGTCGACGACGCCGCGCTGTTCCCGCCGGGCAGCGCTGCCATGCCCGACGCGATCCGCGGCCACCTCGACGCACGTGCCGGTGAATGGGCGGGTGCGGTGGGGTTGTTCCTCTGCCCCGCGTCGCGGCTGGCCGAGCTGATCACCGAGTTGATCAAGGTCAAACCGGTGAAGCCGATCGCCCTGTCCCTGGTCATCGACACGGGCCTGGGCGGTGTGCCCAAGGCCGTGTCGATCGTCGAGTCCCGCAGCGAGCTGCTGGCGCTGCGGATGGTCGAGATGCCCGCGCCGTCCGACGTGGACGAGGTGTGGCTGGAACGCGTCTCCGAGTTCGTGCCCGAGGACGTCATCAGAGTGGTCGAGCCGAGGCGGGGTGGCGCCGAGTGGCTGGACGGCGTGCGCCGCGTCATCGAGCACGGCAGCTGGCCCAAGTTGCGGTGCGGAGGGGTCAGCAAGGAGAACTTCCCCAGCGTGGACGAGGTCGCCGACTTCCTGGCGGTGGTCAGCGGCGGCGGCGTGGCCTTCAAGGCGACGGCCGGGCTGCACCACGCCGTGCGGCGAACGGACGACCAGACCGGGTTCACCCACCACGGGTTCCTCAACCTGCTCGTCGCAACCGCGCGTTCGCTGTCCGGTGGTGACGTGCGCGAGGCGCTGTCCAGCACCGACGCGGTCGCGCTCGGCGAGGAGGCCAACGCGCTGTCCGACCAGGCCGCGCACGCCGTCCGCGGTGTGTTCGCCTCGTACGGGTCGTGCTCGCTGGACGAGCCGATCGCCGATCTCGAAGAGCTGGGTCTGCTGTGAGCTGGATCGACGACCCGGCGTTCACCGCCGACGCGCCGTTCGGGCCGCAGACGCTGCCGTACGGCGTGCTGCCCGGCGGTGTCGCCGTGCGGGTGGGCGACCGGGCCCTGTTGCTGCGCGGGCTGGCCCTGGGTGAGCGCCTGGAGCCCCTGGTGGCCACAGGCACCCTGGACGCCCTGCTGGCGGCCGGACGGCCCGCGTGGAGTGAACTGCGGGCGCGGCTGGTCGAGATCGCCTCGGCCTCCTCCGCGCCCCGCGGGGCGGAGCTGGTGGGGTTGGACGGCGCTTCGCTGCCGTTCACCGTGGCCGACTACGTGGACTTCTACTCGTCGCGGCACCACGCGGAGAACGTCGGGCGGATCTTCCGGCCCGACGGCGAGGCGTTGCTGCCGAACTGGACGCACCTGCCCATCGGCTACCACGGCCGGGCCGGGACGGTCGTCGTGTCCGGCACGCCCGTCGTCCGGCCGCACGGGCAGCGGCGGTCGTCGGCTGGACCGGTGTTCGGGCCTTCCGGCCGGCTCGACATCGAGGCCGAGGTCGGGTTCGTGTGCGGCGGGCCGGTCGCGTCGCGGCTGACCCCCTCGCAGGCGGCCGACCACGTGTTCGGCGTGGCGCTGGTCAACGACTGGTCCGCGCGGGACATCCAGGCCTGGGAGTACCAGCCGCTCGGTCCGTTCCTGGCGAAGTCCTTCGCCACGTCGATCTCGGCGTGGATCACGCCGCTGGAGGCGTTCGCGGTGGCCCGCGTGTCGCCGCCGCCGATGGGCCACGACCTGCTGCCGTACCTGGTCGAGGAACGGTCGTGGGGCCTGGACATCGACCTGCGGGTCGAGTGGAACGGGACGGTCGTGTCCCGGCCGCCGTTCCGCGAGATGTCGTGGACGTTCGCGCAGCAACTCGCGCACCTGTCGGTGAACGGCGCTACGGTTCGGCCGGGCGACCTGATCGCGTCGGGCACCGTGTCCGGTCCCGCCCGCGACCAGCGCGGCTCGTTCCTGGAGCTGAGCTGGGGCGGGAAGGAACCGGTGGCGCTCGGCGACGGCGAGCGGACGTTCCTGGAGGACGGCGACACGGTGCGGATCACCGCGACGGCTCCGGGTGAGAACGGTTCGGTCGTCGGGCTGGCCGAGGTGGTCGGCACGATCGCGCCCGCCGACGAGAGGTAGAGCGCGTGGTCAGACCTGATCCCCGCGGCCGGCTGCCGGCACCCGCTTCCAAGGAGAGCTCGCTGACCCTGGAGCGGGGCCTGGCGCTGCTCCAGGCGGTGGCGGACGCGGAGTCGGAAGCGCCGTCGATCAGCGAGCTGGCGGCGGCCATCGGCGCTTCACGGGCCGCGGTGTACCGGCTGCTGGTGCCGTTGCAGTCGCGCGGGCTCGTGCGGCGCGAGGGGTCGAAGGTGCGGCTCGGGCTCGGGGTGCTGCGGCTGGCCGCGAACGTGCTGCCGCAGCTGCGGATGGCCGCGCAGCCCGCGCTGCGGACGTTGGCGGAGGCGGTGGGCGCGACCGCGCACCTGACCGTGGCCGACGGGACCGAGGCGCAGGCGGTGGCGGTGGTCGAGCCGTCGTGGACGGCGTACCACGTGGCGTACCGGGTCGGGTCGCGTCATCCCGTGCACCGGGGTGCGGCGGGCAAGGCCATCGGGCTGCCGCCGGAGGGGCGCCAGTGGGTGCACTCGACGGGTGAGTTGCAGCCGGGGGCGTTCGGGGTGGCGGCGCCGGTGCGCGGGGTGCCCGGGTTGCGGGCCAGCGTGGGCGTGGTGGCCCTGGAGAAGCTGGACGGTGACGTCGTCGGGCCGCACGTGGTGCGGGCGGCTCAGGAGGTCGCTGACGCGTTGCGTTGACGCGCATGCAGTGGTGGTTGCGCTGACGCACACTCGCCCTGTGCCGGACCGGGGGGAGACGAAGGAGAGCGAAGCGACCGTTCTGCTCGGGGAGTCAGCCGGTCGGCCGCGCCTTTTCACCGTCGCCGACTACGCCGGGCTCGGAGAATTCGAGCGCGGCGACTACGCGGATGCCGGTGACGTGGTCGGCGAATTCACCACGTCCGTGCCGTTCCCGGTGACGTTGGACCTCGACGCGCTCGTCCGAGGCTAGCCCGCGACCGCCTGCCACAGCGCGAACGCGGCGAAAGCGGCGAAGACGCAGCCGCTCACCCGCTGGATCAGGTGCGTGGGAATGCGGGTGGCGAGCTTGCGACCCACCAGGACCGCGATGGCGGCGACGGTGGTCAGCGCCAGGAACGCGCCCAGGCCCACGAACACCGGGCTCGCGTACCGGGCGGACAGGGCGGCGGTGGCCAGCTGGGACGCGTCGCCCCACTCGGCCGCGAACAGCACGCCGAACGACGTCAGCGCGGCCCGCCAGAACGTGACCTGGCCCGGCCCGTTGGAGGCGCCGTCGACCTCGTCGGAGTCCTGGGAGAAACCTTCCTTCAACAGCAGGAACGCGCCGACGCCGAACAGGGCCGCCACGATGCCCGCGACCACGCGATCGGGGAGCAGCGTCAGCACGCCGCCGAACGTGGCGGCGACCACGCACTGGATCGCGAACGCCGCCGTGACGCCCGCGAACACCGGCCACGCCCGGTAGCGGGTGGTCAGCACGAGGGTGGCGACCATGGTCTTGTCCGGCAGCTCGGCCAGGAAGACGATGGCGAAAGCGGTCGCCAACGCGATGAGTTCAGGTGCCACGGAAACCTCCGACGTCCGATACGAACCCGGACGGAGGCAGCACGACCCCGACCGGGCGTGGTGCACTGCCCGGCCGGAGGTCTCGTTCGCCCGCTGGTGAAAGCGGGTGAGGGACCGGATCCGCGGTGAAGCGGATCAGTATGTCGATCCTCTCGCCCCGGTCGTCGTGACCCGGGGGAACTACTCCCCTCTGGCACGTCCATCGTACCCCGTGCCGCCGTTTGCGCTGGACGTGACGGTGCGCACCGGTGGGTGATCCGGGACCTTGGTCCTGGTGCGAGGGGGACCCTCGTACCTGAGGACGGGCCCCGCCCCGGACCTACGTTCGACCCGTGGACGTCCTAGACCTGGCGCGGTGGCAGTTCGGCATCACCACCGTCTACCACTTCCTGATGGTGCCGCTGACCATCGGGCTCTCCCTGCTCGTGGCCGGGATGCAGACCGCGTGGGTGCGCACGGGCGACCGCAAGTACCTGGCGATGACCAAGTTCTGGGGCAAGCTGCTGCTGATCAACTTCGCCATGGGCGTGGTGACCGGCATCGTCCAGGAGTTCCAGTTCGGCATGACGTGGAGCGCCTACTCCCGCTTCGTCGGCGACGTGTTCGGCGCGCCGCTCGCGATGGAGGGCCTGGTCGCGTTCTTCGTCGAGTCGACCTTCCTCGGCCTGTGGATCTTCGGCTGGGACCGGCTGCCGAAGAAGGTCCACCTGGCCTGCGTGTGGGCGTTCTCGCTGGCCACGATCGCGTCGGCGTACTTCATCCTGGCCGCGAACTCGTGGATGCAGCACCCCGTCGGCGTCGAACTGGTCGACGGACGGGCGCGGCTCACGTCGATCTGGGCGGTGCTGGGCAACAACACCGTGCTGGCCGCGTTCCCGCACACGATCTTCGGCGCGTTCGCGGTCGCCGCGTCGTTCCTGGTGGGCATCGCGGCGTGGCACCTGTGGCGGCACAGCGACGACGGGCCGGTGTGGCGCGCGTCGGTCAAGTTCGGCACGTGGGTGGGCGTTGTGGCGTTCGCCGGGCTCGCGATCAGCGGTGACCA
This sequence comes from Saccharothrix sp. NRRL B-16314, assembly GCF_000716595.1. GTDB lineage: Bacteria > Actinomycetota > Actinomycetes > Mycobacteriales > Pseudonocardiaceae > Actinosynnema. The sequence goes on along the minus strand of NZ_JNXC01000001.1, from coordinate 104,700 downwards.
GCAGGCGAAGCTGATGTTCGAGCAGCAGCCGATGAAGATGGCGGCGGCCGAGGCGCTGTGCCACACGGAGTCGCCCGCGGCGTTCTCGGTGTTCGCGATCGGCGACGTGGCGCGGCCCGACTGCGAGAACGTCAAGAGCGTCACGGTGCCGGCGCTGCTGTCTTTGTTGGCGCACAACGACTTCACCACCGAGGTCAAGGGCATCGAGGACCTCGTCCCGGAGTACCAGGCGAAGTACGGCGCCAACTACCCGGTGGACCCGCGGCTCGGCGAGCTGTCGGGGATGCCGATCGACTACGTGCCGAACCTGCCGGTGACGTACTGGGGTTTCCGGCTGATGATCGGGTTCGGCGCGGTCGCGGTCGGCGCGGGGTTGTTGATCCAGTGGCTGATCCGGGGCGGCCGGGTGCCGCGGGGGCGGTGGTTCGGCTGGCTGGCGCTGGGGAGCGTCGCGACGCCGTTCCTGGGCAACAGCTTCGGCTGGATCTTCACCGAGATGGGTCGGCAGCCGTTCGTGGTGGTGCCGAACCCGAGCGGGGTGGACGGGGTGTGGATGTTCACCGCGCGCGCAGTGTCGTCGTCGACACCGGGGGAGGTGTTGACGTCGCTGGTCGCCTTGACGCTGGTCTACGGGGTGCTGGCCTGCGTCGAGGTGTTCCTGATCCGGCGGTACGTCCGCGCGGGGATCGCGGGCGTGCTGCCGGGTGACGTGCCCGACGACGGGGACACCCGGCCCAAGACCGACGACGACGTCCTGTCGTTCGCTTACTGAGAGGGGGAGCCGTGGAGACGTTCTGGTTCTGCGTGATCGCCCTGCTGTGGCTGGGCTACCTGTTCCTGGAGGGCTTCGACTTCGGCGTCGGCATGCTGCTGCCCGTGCTCGGGCGGTCGGGCGCCGAACGGCGGGTGCTGATCAACACCATCGGACCGGTGTGGGACGGCAACGAGGTGTGGCTGCTGGTCGCGGTCGGCGCCACGTTCGCCGCGTTCCCCGCCTGGTACGCCGCGCTGCTCAGCTCGGTGTACCTGCCGCTGGTGCTGTTCCTGCTGGCGCTGATCGGGCGGGGGGTGGCGTTCGAGTACCGGGGGAAGGTCGACTCGGCCCGGTGGCGGCGGGCGTGGGACACCGTGATCGTCGCCGGGTCGTGGACGGCCGCGCTCGGCGTGGGGCTGCTGCTGTCGGCGACGGTGTTCGGGCTGCCGATCGACGCCGCCGGTGACCGGGTCGGCTCGCCGTTCGCCGCGATCCGGTGGGAGACGCTGCTCGGCGCGGTGGCGGTGGCCGGGTACGCGTTGGTGCACGGCGCGGTGTTCCTGTCGCTGAAGACCGAGGGCGAAGTGCGGGAACGGGCGCGGGCGCTGGCGTTGCGGGTCGCGCCGTTCGCGTTGCTGCCGCTGCTGGTCCTGCTGCTGACCGTGCAGCTGCGGTCCGGGTCGACGTGGACGTGGGGTGCGTCGATCGTGGTGGCGCTGGCGGCTCTCGGCGCCTACGGGCGGCTGGTGCTGCGCCGCGAGGGGCAGGCCTTCGCGTTGATGGGCTTGACGGTGGCGGCGGCGGTGGCGGCGTTGTTCGGCGCGCTGTACCCGGACGTGCTGCCGTCCACTTTGGACCCGGCGTGGTCGTTGACGGTGGCGGGCGCGGCTTCGAGCCCCTACACGCTGACCGTGATGACGTGGGTGGCCGCGTTCGGCACGCCCGCGGTGCTCGTCTACCAGGGGTGGACGTACTGGGTGTTCCGCAAGCGCGTGGGCACCCGGCACATCCCTCGGGTGCACGTGCCGTGAACTTCCCCGGAGCCCCTTCCGCCAAGAAGCCGGGGAACGGCCCGCTCGGCGCGCTGCCTGCGCTTTCGCGCTCGGCGCGCCGGGCGTTGGCCCTGTGCGCGGTGTCGGCGGCGCTGACGGCGGGCGCGCTGGTGTGGCAGGCCGTCGCGCTGGCGTCGGCGCTGGTGACCGGCGGGTCGTTGTGGGTCCTGGCGGGCGCGGTCGTGGTGCGGGCCGGGCTGGCCTGGGTGACCGAGTCGGTGGCGGCGCGGGCGACGGCGGGTGCGAAGGAGGAGCTGCGGGCGGCAATGCTGGACCGGGCGTTGGGCCTGGGGCCGGCGTGGATCGAGGCGCGCGGGCCGGCGTCGTTGGCGGTGGTCGCGACCAGGGGGCTGGACGCGCTGGACGCGTACTTCACCCGCTACCTGCCGGCTCTGGTGACGACGGCCGTGGTGCCGGTGGCGGTGGGCGCGTGGATCTTCGTGGCCGATCCGACGTCGGCGGTGCTGATCGCGGTGACGCTGCCGCTGATCCCGGTGTTCGCGATCCTGATCGGCCGGTTCACGTCGGCTCGGGTCGCCGCGGCGGCGTCGGCGTTGGAGCGGCTGTCGGGGCGGTTGGCGGAGCTGGTGCGGGCGCTGCCGGTGCTGACGGCGTTCGGGCGGGCGGCGGCACAGGCGTCGGCGGTGCGGGAGGTCGGTGAGCGGTACCGGCGGGCGACGATGGGGACGTTGCGGGTGGCGTTCCTGTCCGCGTTGGTGCTGGAGATCGTGGCGTCGCTGTCGGTGGCGCTGATCGCGGTGGGGATCGGGCTGCGGCTGGTGTCGGGGGAGATGACGCTGGTCACGGGGTTGGTCGTGTTGATCCTGGCGCCGGAGTGCTACCTGCCGCTGCGGGCGGCGGGTGCGGCGCACCACGCGTCGGAGGACGGTGTGGAGGCCGTGCGGCGGGTCGCGGAGATCCCGACGCCCTCCGCTCCCGCCCCTGGTCCGGTTCCGACGTCGGCGGGGGTGGAGGTTCGCGATCTGCGGGTGCGTCGGCGGGGGCGGTTCGCGCCGGACGGGGTGAGCTTCCGGGTGCGGCCCGGCGAGGTGCACCGGCTGGACGCGCCGAGCGGGGCGGGCAAGTCCACCCTGTTCGGGGTGCTGCTGGGGTTCGTGCCGGTGGACGGCGGGTCGGTCGTGGTGGACCGGTCGGCGGTCGCGTGGGTGCCGCAGCGGCCCGCGTTCGCCGGGCGGACGGTGGCCGACGAGCTGGAGCTGACCACCGGTCGGGTCGACCACGGCGTGCTGGCGTCGGTCGCGGCCGACCACCTGGTGGCGCGGCCGATCGCGGAGCTGTCGACCGGCGAGCGGCAGCGGGTCGCGGTGGCCCGTGCGCTGACGCGGGTCCGTGACGGCGCCTCCGTGCTGCTGCTGGACGAGCCGACCGCCCACCTCGACCCGGCGACGGCCGCCAAGGTCATGGCCGCCGTCCAGCAGGCCGCGGCCGGCGGTGCGGCGGTGGTGCTGGCGACCCACCGGCTGGTCGCCGAGTCGCCGTCGGAGGTGGCGGAGGGCCGTGCGGTCGCGCGGGTCGTCGACCGGCCGACCGCGCGCCGGTCGCCACGGCCGACCCGGCGGGTGCTGGCGGGGGCGTTGCTGGGCACGGCGGCGTCGTTGAGCGGTGTGGCGCTGACCGCGGTGGCGGCCTACCTGATCGCCAAGGCCGCGACCCAGCCGCCGATCCTCACGTTGTCGGTGCTGGTGGTGGGGGTACGGACGTTCGCGCTGGCCAAGGGGGTGCTGCGGTACCTGGAGCGGCTGGTGTCGCACGACGCCGCGTTCCGGTACGCCGAGTCGCTGCGGGTCCGGCTGTGGCGGAGCCTGCGACCGGGCCGGGTCGAGCTGACCCGGCTGGTGGACGACGTCGACACCGTCCGCGACCTGGTGCCGCGCGTCCTCCAGCCGCCGTTGGTGGCGTTCGGGGTGTCGGTCGCGGCGGTGGTGCTGTTCACGGTGGTCCAGCCGGTGGCCGGGTTGGCGCTGGCGGTGGCGCTGGTCGTCGGCGGCACGCTGGCGCCGGTGGTCGCGGTGCTGACCGAACGCCGGGCGACGGCGGTGCTCGCCCGAGGGCGGCGGCAGGTGTCGGAGCAGGTGTTGACGCTGCTCACGGCCGCGCCGGACCTGATCGCGTTCGGGGCGGACGACAAGGTGCGGGCCGAGTTGGCCCGGCAGGACGCCTCCCTCGCGCGGTCGGCCCGGCGGCAGGCGCTCGGTGCGGGTGCGGCGGTCTGCGTCGTGCACCTGACGACCGGGTTGGCGTCGGCGGTGTGCCTCGCCCTGGCCGGCGGCGTCGACCCGTTGCTGGTGCCGGTCCTCGGCCTGGTGCCGCTCGCGTTGGCCGAGGTGTTGAGCGCCCTGCCCACGGCCGCCCAGCACCGGGCCGCGCTGCGCGAGTCGTACGGGCGGATCACCGACCAGCCAGCCGCGGTGCCCGGGGGCCGGGTCGAGCGGGTCGCGGTCGGCGGCGCGGTCGGGCTCGAAGGGGTGACGGTGCGGTGGCCGGAGAGCGCGGAACCGGTGCTGGAACGGGTCTGCGTCGACCTGCCGGCCGGCGCCAAGGTGGCCGTGGTCGGACCGTCCGGCGCGGGCAAGTCGAGCTTGTTCGCACTGCTGCTGGGTTTCCTCGAACCGGAGCGCGGGATGGTGTGGCGGCCGGAGCGGGTGGCGTGGTGCCCGCAGGAGCCGATGCTGGTCACCACCACGGTCCGGGAGAACCTCCGACTGGGCGATCCCCGGGCGGACGACGCGCGGTTGCGGTGGGCGTTGGAGGTCGCCGGGCTGAAGATCAGCCTCGACACCGTGATCGGCCCGGCGCTGCTGTCGGGTGGCGAGGCCCAGCGGGTGGCGCTGGCGCGGGCGCTGCTGTTCGACGCGGACCTCGTGCTGCTGGACGAGCCGACCGCGCACCTGGACGAGCCGTCCGCCGGCGCGCTCCTGGCCAGGCTGGACGACGTGCTGCGGGACAAGACGGTCATCCACATCACCCACCGGCCCGCGGAGGCCGAGCGGGCGGACCTGGTGCTGGACGTCGGAGAGGGGCGGATGCGGGCGAGGGCCTACCGTTGACCACCGTGGACCCCGCCCGCGTGCTCGCCGCGTCGACCGAGATCACATCGGCCGCGCTGGCCGGTGACGACCCGGACGCCGTGCTGCCGCTGGTGGTGCGCAACGCCGTCGAACTCGCCGGCGCGGACCTCGGGTTGGCCATGGTCACGGCCGACGACGGCACGTTGACCGTCGAGGCGTCCTCCGGTGACGACGATCCGGTGGGCACCGTGCTGTCGAGCCGGTCGTCGGCCGCCCGCGCGGCGCGGACCGGTGTGCCGGTGGTCGCCGACGACTTCACCACCGACCCCCGCACGGCGCCGTTCGTGCCCAAGGCGCTGCGCGGCTACGGGCCGTTCGCCGTCGCGCCCTTCGGCACCGCGGAACGCAGGATCGGCGCGCTGGCCGTCTACCGGCGCAAGGGCGCGCGGCCGTTCAGCCCGGACACCGTCGAGGTCCTCGCCGCGTTCGCCGCGCAGGCCGGGCTGGCGGTGGTGCTGGCCGAGGGGTCGACGGCGCGCCAGCGGGTGGCGGTGTACCAGGAGCGGGAGCGGATCGCGCGCGACCTGCACGACGTGATCATCCAGCGGCTGTACGCGACGGGCGTGCAGCTGGACCTGCTCGACCGGCGGCTCAAGCTGGAGGGGCGGGAGGCGAAGCGGCTGGCGGACGCGGTCGACCAGCTCGACCAGACCATGGCGGAGGTCCGTGCGACCGTGCGGGCGCTGCGCAGCGCCGACCCCGGCAAGCCCGGTGACACCGACCTCAGGGGCTCGGTGCTGGCGGAGGCGCGGACGGCCGGTGAGCTGCTGGGCTTCGAGCCGGAGGTGCGGACCGAGGGCGACGTGGCGGACGTGCCGGGAGACCTGGCCGACCACGCCCGTGCGGCGCTCCGGGAGGCGTTGTCGAACGTGGTGCGGCACTCGGGGGCCCGGCACGTGGGCATCGCGCTGCGGCGGACACCCGGTCGGCTGGACCTGGAGGTCACCGACGACGGCTGCGGCATCCCGCGCGGAGTCGCCAAGCGGGGGCTGCGGCACCTGGAGGAGCGGGCGTTGGCGGCGGGCGGCGGCTGCGAGATCACCTCGTCACCGCGCACCGGCACGACGATCACCTGGCACGTGCCGCTGAGCCGGTGACCGGGAAGTTCTCGATCAGGTTCGGGTTCGGGGGAGAGGGGAGCCGGCAGGATGCCGTCCGTGACCGCACACCGAAAGGCCGATGCCGCGTAGCCGGCCTGGCGCGCTGCGCGCCGGACTACCCCGACCCCGGCTCTGGACGAGGCGGTTCCCCGTCAAGATCCCCGGGCTTTCCGCTCGCACCGGCCTCGCGGTCTACCGCGGGGAAGTGCTCGCCAACGACTACGACCTCTTCCCCGGCGCAACGAAGGACGCGTTGCTGCGGTACCGGGAGTTCCTGACGCCGGTGAGCCGTCGTCCTCGTCATCCCCAGCCGATCGTGTGCTCGTGCCGGCACTGCTCGTTCGACGACGTGACGCACGCCCGCGACGTCCTCGACCGGGTCCTTGGCCTGCTGCCCACCCGTGCGCGAGCCGAACTGGGACGTCGGGTCGCGCCCCTGGACGCCGCGTTCCTCAAGCGCACGCTGCCGGACCCGTTCGCCGACCGGCGCTCCGACGCCTGGTGGAACCGCCGCCTGCCCGGTGGCCCGGTGGCGTGAGGGACGACGTCAGCGCGAGCGGCGGGCCAGCCAGGCGGCGGCCTGGGTGCGGCGTTCCATGCCCAGCTTCGAGAGCACCGCCGTGACGTAGTTCTTCACCGTCTTCTCGGCAAGGAACAGGCGCTCGGCGATCTGGCGGTTGGTGAGGCCGTCCCCGATCAGGTCCAGCACCCGCCGTTCCTGCTCGGTCAACGCGTCCAGCACGTCCACCTCGACCGGCCGCCGCATGCGGTCGAGCACGCGGGCGGTGGTCTGCGGGTCCAGCAGCGACCGGCCGGCCGCCACCTCGCGGACCGCGGTCACCAGGTCCTGGCCGCGCACCTGCTTGAGCAGGTACCCCGACGCGCCGGCCATGATCGCGCCGACCAGGGCCTCCTCGTCGTCGAACGCGGTCAGCACCAGGCACCTCGGGCCGTCCGGCAGGGCGCGCAGCCCCCGGCACAGCTCCACCCCGCCGCCATCCGGCAGCCGCACGTCCACCACGGCCACGTCGGGGCGCGTCGCCGCCGCCCGGACCAGCGCCTCGTCCACGCCGCCCGCCTCGGCTACCACCGAGATGTCGTCCTCGTCCTCCAGCAGTTCGCGCAGTCCCCTGCGCACCACCTCGTGGTCGTCGACGAGCAACACTCGCACCGGCACGAACCAACCATAGGTCGAATGCCGGTACCCACCGCGCGCGGTCGCCAAGACAGTGCAGGAATGCTGATACGCGCGATCGAGGAGGCCGACCGGATCGTCGTCGGCAGGCTGGTGCTCGAACTGTGGGGCGCGCACACCGCGGTCGCCCACGGCGAGGTGTTCTTCCCGGCGAGCCTGCCCGGGTTCCTGGTCGAGCAGCAGGACCAGGTCGTCGGGCTGCTGACGTACGCCGCGGCCGACGGGCGCCTGGAGATCGTCACCATCGACGCCCTCCGAAGAGGCAGGGGCGTCGGCAGCTCGCTGGTCGAGGCGGCGGTGCACCGCGCCCGGCAGCTCGGCTGCTCACGCGTCCGGCTGACCACCACCAACGACAACCTCGACGCCCTGCGCTTCTACCAGCGACGCGGGTTCCGGCTCGCCGCCCTGCGCCCGGACGCGGTGCGGGAGGCCCGCCGCCTCAAGCCGGAGATCCCCAGCGTCGGCGACTACGGCATCCCCATGACCGACGAGCTGGACCTGGAACGTTGGGTCGGTCCGCGCTAGTTGTCCACAGGCGCCAGCCAGGCTGTCCACAAGTTGTGCACAACTTCCGCTAACGGCTGGGCAGCGGGCTGAACACCTCGTCCCACGCCGCCGCGACCTGACGCGCGCACGTGGCCGGCGCGACACCGCCGACCCCCGTGCCGAGCCCCGGCATGGCGATCGTGCGGATCACGTCGCGCAACGGGCGGCCGTCGTCCAGCCGCCCGCCCAGCCACAGCCGGAGCACGGCCCGCGCGGCCAGGTACGGGTGCACGGTGTCCTCGGGCAGCTGCTCGCCGGGCAGTCGCATGGTCGGCGCGCTGATCAGCCACTCGGGCTCGGGCTCGCCGGTCGGCACGACCAGCGCCTCGCCCACCGGCACCTCACCGCCGTGCAGGCCGAGCACGGCGCTGCGCACGTTCCCCTCGACCTGCGGGAACGCCCGCGCGTAGACCGCGTCGATGCCCCCGCGCATCCAGCCGGAGGAGTTCGCGGGGCTCACCACGGCCTCGGCGACGATGTCGAGCACCGAGCCCCGGTGCACTTCGACACCGATCCGACCCTCGGCCACCGCGAGCCAGGCACGGGCGAGCGGTTCGTCGACGGCACACAACACCAAACGGGGAACTGCTGCCGGAGCGTTGATCTCACCCTCCGTATCGGCGGACACGGACACCAGCATTCCAGGAGAACCGGTTGCTGCGGAACGGGGGAAGCCACCAGCCAGGCGGGTGATCCTCGCCTCAACGGCGATCACCGGACGTGTTCCTCGTATCGTTGCGGCCGTGCTCGCCTACTTCGGACCGCAGGGAACCTTCACCGAGCAGGCCGCACGCGGCTTCGCCTCTCCGCAGCAGGAGCTGGTGCCGTTCGACACGGTGCCCGCCGCCCTCACGGCCACCCGCCGCGGCGAAACCCAGTCGGCGTGCGTGCCGGTGGAGAGCTCGGTCGAGGGCGCGGTGCCCGCGACGATGGACGCGCTGACCGAGGGCGAGCCCCTGGTCGCGGTCGCCGAGGCGGTGCTGCCGGTGCGGTTCAGCGTGCTGGTGCGGCCCGGCGGCGGTCCGGTCCACACCGTCGCCAGCCACCCGCACGCGTTGGCGCAGGTCCGGCACTGGCTCGTCGAGCACCTGCCGGGCGCCACGGTGGTCGCCACGACGTCCACGGCCGCCGCGGCGCGCGCTGTGCTGGACGGCGAGTTCGACGCGGCGGTGAGCGCGCCGGTCGCCGTGCGGCACTACCCGCTGGAGGTGATGGCCGCCGACGTGGCCGACGTGCGGGACGCCAAGACCCGGTTCCTGCTGGTCCGCCGGCCGGGGGCGCTGCCCGAGCCGACCGGCCACGACCGGACGTCCGTGGTGTGCACGGTGCCGGACCGGGTGGGCGTGCTGTCGGACCTGCTGAGCGAACTCGCGCTGCGCCGCATCAACCTGACCCGGATCGAGTCGCGGCCCACCAAGGGCAGGCTCGGCGAGTACCGGTTCTACATCGACATGGACGGGCACGTGGCCGAGCCGCGGGTGGGCGACGCGCTCGCCGCGCTGCACCGGCACTGCCCGCAGACCCGGTTCCTCGGCTCGTACCCGAAGGCGGAACCGGGCGGCCCGGTGGCGGGCAACGAGGAGTTCGTGGCAGCGGTCGAATGGGTGAACGAGGTCCGGAGGGGGCACGGCGCGTGAGGTTGATCCTGGTCAGACACGGCGAGACGGCGGCGAACCTGAAGATGGCGCTGGACTCGCTGCCACCGGGCCCGCCGCTGACCGACGCGGGGGTCGCCCAGGCCGCCGCGCTGGCCGAGTCGCTGGCCGCCGAACCCGTGGCGGCCGTCTACGCCAGCACGGCGGTGCGCGCGCAGCAGACCGCGGCGCCGGTGGCGGCGGCGCACGGCCTGGAGGTGGAGGTCGTGGAGGGCGTGCAGGAGATCTTCTGCGGCGACCTCGAAGGACGGCACGACCGGGAGGCGTTCGAGATCTTCATCGCCACCGTGAAGCGGTGGGCGGAGGGCGACCTCGACGTGCCGCTGCCCGGCGGCGAGAGCGGACGCCAGACGCTGGACCGCTACCTGGCCGCGGTGGACAAGATCGCCGCGAAGCACGCGGACGACGAGGCGGTCGTCCTGGTCAGCCACGGTGCGTCGCTGCGGATGGCCGCCCTGGCACTGGCAGTCAACGTGGGGCCTGCGCTGGCCGAAGCGGGCCTGCTCCCCAACACCGGACGCGTGGTGCTGGAACGCGAGGCGGACGGCTGGCGCTGCACGTCGTGGACCGGCGTGGACGTCGACGCGGGCTAGACCACGAGCCGGCCGGTCCCGGCAGCCCGCCTCACGGACCGGCCGGCCCATCCGCTCGCGCGGGGCGGCCACCGGCCCCAGCCTGTCCAGCCCTGGCTCGTTCGGCCCCGATTACGTCCAGCCCGTGTCTAGCCCCAGCCCAGTTCGTGCAGCTTGTCGTCGTCGATGCCGAAGTGGTGGGCGATCTCGTGGACCACGGTCACCACGATCTCCTCCACCACCTCGTCCTCGTCGTGGCAGATGTCCAGGATCGCCTCGCGGTAGATGTCGATCCGGTCCGGCAGGACGCCGCCGTAGTCGGTGGTCCGGCTGGTCAGCGCGATCCCGTGGTAGAGCCCGAGCAGGCTCGGCTCCTGCGGGTTGCGGTCCTCGACCAGGACCACCACGTTGTTCATCGCCGCCGCGAACTCCGGTGGGATGAGGTCCAGGGCCTCGCCGACGAGTTCCTCGAACCGCTGTCGGGTCATCTCCACCGGCATGTCGTCACCTCGACGGTGTGGTCGTGATCGCGGTGGTCGACGGTTCGTCGTCGTCCGACTTCGGCGGCTTCGACTGCGACGACGACGGCGCGGAGGAGCTGGCGTTGGACTCCGAGTGCAGCGGCGCGCCGGTCGCGTCCGCCTGCTGGACGGCCGTCGTCTGCGGCGGGTTCGACGTGGTCAGCGGCGGTGCGTTCGGGTTGCGCACGCTGCCCTCCCACGCGGCCAGGACGTTGTCCACCGGTGTCGCGCCGATCTTGCAGTTCGCCAGCCGCGAGCCCGCGGCCCAGCTCTCCGGCGCCCTGGTGTCCCAGCTGACGATGAGGCCGCGGGCCTTGAGGTCGGCCCCACCGGTGTACTCGGCGGTGATCCGGTTGCACTCGGTAGCCATGAACTTGTCCTGCTGGTCCGGCGGCGGGAAGTCGCCCGGCGCCATCGCCACCACGCCGGTGATCTCGAACGTGTGCGGCTTCGCGCAGTCCACCGGGTCCGCCACCGACCTGGTCTCGGTGATGCCGAGGCACACGCCGGGGTCGTACACGTCCGACTGGTCCTTGGTCCGCGCGGTGCCGTACGCCGGGAGCAGGCCGCCCGCCGGACCGGCCACCTGGAGGCCGCAGCGCAGCGTGCGCTCACCCTCGCCCCACAGCCGCTCACCTGGGTTCAGCGGCCCGACGGTGTACTTGCCGAACGGGTCGAACTTGCCGCCCAGGTAGTCCAGCGACAGCTTCGCGCACTGCTCCGCGCTGATCTGCTGCCACTCCACGTCGTCCGGGAACGGCGCGCCCGGCCCGTGCGCGGCCGAGATGTCCGCCACCCCGGTGACCTCGAACAGGTGCTGCTGCTCGCAGTCGACCTTGGTGACGTCGGTCAGGTCCTTCTTCGTCCAGTTCAGGCAGTCACCCGCCTGAGCAGCCAGAACGGGGTTGACCGGCGCCTCGCTCGTGCCGCCGGCGACGGTCGAGCCCATCGGCCACGATGTGAAGGTGCTCAGCAGGAGGAGCAGGAACGCGCCAGCCGACGCGCCGAGCATGACCATGTGGTCACCCCGACGAAACCAGCGCGGGCTCGTGGACATCTACACCATGATGCCCGTGTCGGCCGGCGAACCGTTCGCGCGGGTGGCGTGTGTTGCTTTTGGGACACTCGTCACCCATTCGGCGGCCGATCTCTGTACCGTCCCCGCCGGGAGTGGCTGATGACTGAGAACGACAACACCGGGAACTCCGCGACGCCCGGGCCGAGCGGACCCAACGGACCCAACGGACCTGGGCAGCAGGGTGGTGGCGCGTCGCCGCCGCCCTACGTGCCGCAGGAACCGCAAGGACACCCGCAGGGACAACCGCCGGGCCAATCGCGGGGACGCGGCCAGATCCGTCGGCAGGAGCCGGGCGCGACCAAGCCCCGGCCGCCGACACTGGCCGAGCAGCGGGCGCGCGCCGCGGCGATCGAGCAGCAGCGCGAGCAGCAACTCGCGCTCGAAGCCGAGGAGGAGCGCCGCAAGAAGCTCCGCAAACGCCTGTTCATCGGCGGCGGCGTGGCCGTCGGCGTGGTCGGCGTGGTGGCCATCTGGTACGCCGTGTCCAGCCCCGACGACGTCGAGGCGCAGTGCACGCGGGACGACGTCGTGGTCGAGGACCAGTACTGCGACGACTCCTACGCGCGCTCGCACGGCGGGTACAGCAGCGGCGGCTTCATCTACATCGGCGGCAGCTCCTACCGCTACCACTACGGCGGCACGAGCACCCCGATCGGCCAGAAGGTCAGCGGCGGCAGCTACACCATGCCCAAGGGCGCGAACATCAGCACGAAGTCCGGCACCGTCGTCCAGCGCGGCGGGTTCGGGGTGTCCGGCGGAAGCAAGAGCGGGGGCAGCTGAGTGCGTCGGGAGTCCTCCACGCCCCGGCCGAACTGGCAGCGCACGGTCTCCGACCAGGGGCTCGTGTTCGGCGCGCCGGCCAAGGCCGCGGACGGCAGCCCTCGCCCGTACTGGGACGAGTCGGCGCACTACGTCTTCGACATGAGCGACGTGCTGTCGCTGGAGGCGGACGTCGAGCTGCTGCACAACATGTGCCTGGAGGCCGTCGACAACGTCGTGCTGACCGAGCGCTACCGGGACTTCGGCATCAACGAGTGGCTGTGGCCCGCGATCGCCGAGTCGTGGAAGCGCCGTGACCCGCACGTCTACGGGCGGTTCGACCTGCGCTACGACGCGCGCGGACCGGCCAAGCTGCTGGAGTACAACGCCGACACGCCCACGTCGCTGCTGGAGGCGTCGGTCGTCCAGTGGAACTGGAAGACCGACGTGTACCCCGACGACGACCAGTGGAACTCGATCCACGAGAAGCTGGTCGAGCGCTGGGCCGAGATCGGCGACCGGCTGCCGTCCAACGAGCTGCACTTCACCTGGTCCGGCGCGGACCCCTCCGGTGAGGACCACGTCACCGTGGCCTACCTCCAGGAGACCGCGGCCGAGGCGGGGATGAACACCGTCGGCCTGGCCATCGAGGAGATCGGCTGGGACGCGCTGCTGAAGCGCTTCGTCGACCTCGAAGACGCGCCCATGGGCACCGTGGTGAAGCTCTACCCGTGGGAATGGGTGGTGGACGAGCAGTTCGGCCGGTTCGCGGTGGAAAGCCTGCCCGGCACCCTGTGGGTCGAGCCGCTGTGGAAGATGCTGCTGTCCAACAAGGCGCTGCTGGCCGTGCTGTGGGAGATGTACCCGGGCCACCCGAACCTGCTGCCCGCGTTCCTCGACGACCCCGGCCTGCTCACCGAGTACGTGCGCAAGCCGCGGCTCGGCCGTGAAGGCGCGAACATCCAGATCGTCGCCCCCGGCTACGAGACCCAGACCGGTGGGGTCTACGGCAAGGAGGGCTTCGTCTACCAGCTGTTCGACCCGCTGCCCGAGTTCGACGGCTACCGGCCGGCGCTCGGCGCGTGGGTCGTCGGCGACACCGCCGCGGGTCTCGGCATCAGGGAGACCGTCGGCCTGGTGACCGACGACGGCGCGGCGTTCGTGCCGCACAGGATCGTCGAATGAGCTCCCCGGCACCCGAGAACGCACCGCACCCGTCGTCACCGGCTCCTTCACCGGCGGCACAACCGATCACATTGCACACCATGGAGGGTCAGTGATCTCCCAACTCGCGTTGGACCCCGGCTTCGGCGCCGCCATCGGCAGCGGCGTCGGCGCGATCGCGCTGTACGCCATCGTCGGCCTCGTGCTGATGGTCTTCGGCTTCTACGCCATCGACTGGACCACCCCCGGCAAGCTGAGCACGCTCGTCCGCGGCGGCGCGCCGAACGCGGTCATCGTGACCTCGGCGGGCCTCGTGAGCATGGCGCTGATCGTCGTCGTGGCGATCTGGAGCGCGGCGGGCAAGCTGGACGAGGGCCTGCTGTCGGCCCTGATCTTCGGCTTCGTCGGCATCATCGTCCAGGTGCTCGCGGTCCGGCTGCTGGAGTGGGTGACCAGGCTCGACATCGGCTCGCTGATCGAGTCCGACCGGTTCGCCCCGGCCAGCGTCGTCGTCGCCGCGGCGCACGTCGCGCTCGGCCTCGTGGTCGCCGTCGCCATCTCCTGACCGCACCACCCACCGGGCCGCCGGCGGGACGGACCACTCCGTCCCGCCGGCGTCACCCCGCCCACGGGTATGGTTGGCCGCCAGGTCGGCAGGAGCTTCCGTGGGCGTTCGCGACGCGGCGCCGCCCCCGGATTTTGGCGTGCACAACGGAACTGGACTACAGATGGGGGTCGCCGCGATGACCGAGGCCGAGGGCAAGCGCACTCACGCGCTGCTGGAGGACGTCCACCGGATAGTGGCGGACCGGTCGTGCGCGGTGCTGTCGTTCGACATCTTCGACACGATCCTCTGGCGCAGGACACCCCGCCCGGCGGACGTGTTCGGCATCCTCGGCAACAGACTCCGCGCGGCCGGGCTGGCGCCGTCCTGGATGACCGACGCCACGTTCCGGCGGATGCGGATCGAGGCAGAGGTGAAGGCCCGCAAGGACCGCGGCGACCTCGGTCCCGAGGTGTCGCTGTTCGACATCTGGCGCGCGATGCCGTCCGCCACGTTCGACCGCGGCCTGCTGGACAAGCTGGTCAAGGCCGAGGTCGAGGTGGAACGCGAGTTCACCGTCGTCGACCTGGACATGGCCGAGGTGATCCGCGAGGCGGACCGCAACGACATCCGGATCCTGCTCGTCTCGGACACGTACTTCACCGAGGACCAGCTGGCCTACCTGCTCGACCGGCCCGAGCTGGACGGGCTGCGCAAGGCGACCGTGTTCCGCTCGCACCAGCACGGCACGGACAAGACCAACGGTCTCTTCGAGATCGTCTTCAACGAGCTGAACCTCGCCCCCGAGCAGATCGTCCACATCGGGGACAACGAGGTGGCCGACATCGAGGTGCCCGCCGAGCTGGGCGTGCGGGTGGTGCACTACCGCCGCGTCGACCAGCCGCTGGCCGTGGTGCTGGAGCGCGAGGGCGAGCCGGTCGACCCGTTCGGCCCGTACGCGCCGCACCTGGACGAGCAGAACGGCGACTTCGGCATCACCAGCCTGCGCGCCAAGGTGCTCCAGGCGCACGGCGCGAACAGCGAGTCCGGCCGCGACACCGCCTGGCGCTACGGCGCCGCCGTCCTCGGCCCGGTGATGACCGGCTTCGCCGAGTGGGTCGCCTGGCGGGCGCACGAGTCCGGCACCCCCGTGCTGTGGTGCCCGATGCGCGAGGGCGAGCTGCTGTCCACGCTCGTCAACAACGCCGCGCGGGAACGCGGGTGGAACGTCGAGGCCAAGCCGATCTGGCTGTCCCGGCACGTCACCTCGGTCGCCGCGCTGGACCGCTTCGACGTCGACTCGGTGCACGAGTTCATCCGCCGCAGCTACAAGCTGTCCATCCGCGAGCTGCTGTCCGTGCTGCACCTGCGCGCGGGCGAGGTGCCCAGCCTGGCCAACGAGCTGGACACCGTGGTCGACAACGGCGACATCGCCGAGCGGGTCGGCATCGCGCTCACCGAGTCGCCGCACCTCCAGAACCGGCTCAAGGCCACCGTCACGGCGGCCCGCGAGCGGCTGATCCGGCACCTGCGCGACGTGGGCGCGCTGGAGAGCGCCGACCTGACCCTGGTCGACCTCGGTTGGGGCGGCACCATCCAGCGCCAGCTCGCCCAGGTGCTGAAGGTCGCCGACATCGACATCAAGCCCGCCGGCCTGTACCTGGCCACCGACGACCGGTCCTCGCGCGCCTACCTGGCCGGTCTGCGCGCCGAGGGCTACCTGGCGCAGGCGGGCCACCCGTTCGACATCGCCGCCACCATCGTGCGCAGCCCCGAGGTGCTGGAGCAGTGCGTCAACGCGCTGTGCGGTTCGCTGGTCGGCTTCTCCGAGGACGGCTCGCCGGTGCTGGGCCGCGTCACCGAGTCGATCACGCAGAACGCCGAGCGGCTGGCCGCGCAGGAGGGCATGCTCGCGTTCCAGAGCATGTGGAACAGCTACGTCCGGGCGTCCGGCGGCACGTGGGCCGACCTGGCCCGCCCGCAGGCCGCGAAGGACCGGCTGGCGAACATCCTGGTGTCCGCGCTGAAGGCGCCCACCCCCGGCGAGGCCGCGGTGTTCGGCAACTGGGCGCACGAGGACAACTTCGGTTCCACCATGGTCACCAAGGTGGTGCCGGACGACCTGGTGGCGGCCCTGCCGTACCTGTCCCCGCTCGACCTGGAAGACCTGGGCATGCGCGACTCGTTCTGGCCCGCGCTGCTCGCCTCGTCCGACACCGGCCTGGCCGCCGCGAGCACGGCGCTGACCACCGGGCAGCTCGACCGGAACGTGTTCGAGCCGTCCGGTGAGCCGTTCGAGACGGCCCTGCACTTCCGCACCGGGGCCGACGAGTGGGAGAGCGGCGGCAGCCGGCGCGTCCGGATCAACCGCAACGGCCTGTCGTTCGCGCGGCTCGACTTCGAGCACCACGACATCATCGACCTGTCGCTGTCCATCCCCGGCCGGCCCGCGATCGTGCGGGTCGACTGGATCGAGGTCAAGGGCAACGCCGGTCGCCGGCCGCTGGCCGAGCCGCTGCGCTGGGAGACGCCGGAGGACTTCGCCGGCCTCACCTACGCGGGCTGCCGCTGGCTCGGCGGGAACATGATCGAGTTCGGCGGCCCGGATTCGCTGATGGTGCTGCGGGTCGCCGGGCGCGCCGGCGCGCCCATGTCGTCCGGGCAGGTCACCGTCGCGTTCGCGCTGTTGCCGCAGTCGCTGTCGAACCTGTCGACCCGACCGCCTTCGGCGGCTTCCCGGGTGGCCCGGATCAGCGGCAGACTGCGCGAGGAGTACCGGGCCCGCGGGGCCACGGGTGTGGCCGCGGGCGCCGCACGGGTGGCGATCCGCAAGCTGGGAGGAACTTCGTGAACCAAGGTGTAGACGTCGTCGGCAGTCGGGAAGACCCGCACGCCCAGATCAGGGCGGCCCGCACGCTCCCGGCGATGTTGCACTCCCTGTCGGCGCTGCGCGAGCAGTTCGCGATCGTCTTCGCCAACCGGAAGATCGACACGGTGGTGGAGGTCGGCGTCGAGTCCGGCCAGGTCAGCTCCATCTACACCGAGCTGGGCGCGTCGGCCGTGCACTGCGTCGACCCGTTCCCGTCGGACGAGCTGCGCGCCACCCTGGCGAAGAACCCGGCGTTGCACCTGGTCGAGGGTCACTCCCCGGCCGTGCTCGCCGAGCTGCCGATCGCGGACCTGTACGTGCTCGACGGCGACCACAACTACGCGGTGGTGCACGCCGAGGTCACGTGGATCATGGAGAACGCGCCGGACGCCGTCGTCGTGCTCAACGACGTGCTGTGGCCGTGCGCGCGGCGTGACCTGTACTACGAGCCCTCGCCGCTGACCGGTGACGACAAGCACGAGTCGTCGGCCGACGGGCCCACGGTCTGGCACGACGAGCTGACGCCGGCGGGCCTGGTCGGGCTCGGTGCGTTCACGTGGGCGGTCAAGGCCGGTGGCGAGCGCAACGGCGTGCTGACGGCGGTCGAGGACGCGGTTGCCGAGCACAGCGACGCCGGGTGGCTGCTCGAGGTCGTGCCGGCGGTGTTCGGCATCGGGTTCCTGCTGCGCAAGACGTCGCCGGGCGCGAAGAAGATCATGGACCAGCTGCGGCCGTTCACCTCGTCGAAGCTGATCGCGACGCTGGAGGGCAACCGGATCGCGCTGTACACGCGGGTGCTCCAGATGCAGTTCGAGGCCGTCGCGCACGCCGACGACGCGGACCGCTTGGCCGAGCAGATCGCCGCGCAGCGGCACGAGATCGAGCGCCTGCGGGCCGACCTGGACCACCGGGTGGCCGAGGTAGGCGAGCTGCGGCGGTCCAACCAGCTGCTGGAGCAGCAGCTGCGCGACCCGCTCTCGGTGGCCCCGCCGAACCTGGGTTCGGCCGTCAACCACCTCGGCCGAGCCGCCGCCGCCCGACTCCGCAAGTCCCGCCGCTGACCGACGGCTGTCCGGAGGCCCGGCCCACCACCCGGGCCTCCACCACTCCGTGAGTCCTACGTTCGGAACGCGTGAGTCCTACGTTCGGAACGCGTGAGTCCTACGTTCAGAACGCCTGAATTCAACGCTCAGGATCGGCCGATGCCCGCCGGCACCGGCTCCTCCGCCACCTGAGCCCGTGCCTCCGACCCCGCGTCCGACTCCGGCACGTCCTCCGGCGCCTTCGGCAGCCGGGACGCCGTCCAGTACATGGCCAGCAGCACGACCACGGCCACCGCACCCAGCACCAGCGGCAGGACCGAGCCGTACGGCGGCTCCCAGCTGCCCTTCAACGGGTTGAGGATCGCCAGCCCCGACTGCCAGCGGGTCATCGTGTACGCCAGGCACAGCAGGTGGATCGGCACCAGCAGGAACGCCAGCAGCCGCGTCATCGACCGGAAGTGCTCGGCGGTCAGCGCCCGGTGCGCCAGGATGTGCGCGGCCAGCAGCGGGATGCCGACGGCGCCGGGCAGGAAGTACCGACCCTGGTTGAACCAGCTCGTCTGGTTGATCAGCAGGATCTCCATGCTGATGTACGGGACGAACGTACCGATGAACAGCGCCGTCATCCGCCACCGCTGCGACCGCTTGCCGACCACCAGCGCGCCGAGCACCAGC
Source organism: Saccharothrix sp. NRRL B-16314 (assembly GCF_000716595.1). Taxonomy (GTDB): domain Bacteria; phylum Actinomycetota; class Actinomycetes; order Mycobacteriales; family Pseudonocardiaceae; genus Actinosynnema. The sequence goes on along the minus strand of NZ_JNXC01000001.1, from coordinate 86,084 downwards.
AGCCCCAGCGCGGAGAACCAGACGACGTAGACCAGGCGCGGCATGAGCGTCTCGGCCCAGCCCATCACGCCGACCATCTGGTTGGCGACGTTCGGCCACACGTCCAGGAACGCGATCTTGAGCACGTCCTTCATGGCGTACCCGTAGTCGAGCTTCGCGACCTCCGCCGCGTTGGTGTACAGCGTCCAGAACGCCGACGCGATCGTGGCCAGCACCACCACGCCGATCCAGACGCGCACGACCCGCTGCTTGACCAGGTACTTCAGCCGCTGCCACGACACCGGCACCAGCATCACGCCGAGGATCACGAACAACCACATGACGCCGCTGAACCGCGGCGTCACCAGCACGCTCGCCGACACACCCGCCAACGCCACGGCGGCCCGGTTCACGTCTTCGCGCTTCTCGTGCAGCAAGGCGATCAACGCGACCGCCAACGCGACGCCCGACGTGATCTCGATGCCGTTCGGGTTGATCGCGCCGCCCAGGTGCGCGGTCATCGGCGTCACCGCCGCGACCAGGCCCGCGAGGACCGCCCGGTGACGGGTCCAGCGGACCGCCGCCACCACCGCGAACGCCAGCATCGCGGCCATCAGCGCACCGTTGATCAGGCGCGCGAGCACGATGCCCTTCCACTCCGGCCAGAGGCCGATCGGCCAGCCGACCGTCGCGTAGTAGACCGGGTTGTACAGGGCGGCGGTGACGTACCGGCGCATGGTCGAGGTGTCGCCGCCGGGCTGCTCCGCGCAGCTCGCGGGCACCGTGACCTGCATCGGGAAGCAGCTCCGGTTGGCGCCGGTCGCGTCGTTGTTCTTGTCGAGGCTCCGGGGCACGGTGTGTCCCCGGTTCTCGGCGACGATCTCGCCGTACATGACGCCGGCCGCGCGCAGCGCGTGCTGTTCCTCGTCCGGGGGGCCGTCGAAGGGCGCGGCGAAGGCCCAGGCGGCGTGCAGCAGGCAAAAGCCGATGAAGGCGACCAGCCAAAGCCGTGCACCCGAACGTCGGTTCGTCACGGCCGCGTATCTTATGCGACTGTGGTGGACCCTCTTGCGCCAGTGTCCGGTCTCGACCTCGACGGAGCGCAGGACTGAGCCCCCGATCCCCATGTGAACGGCCCTGTCCCGACCCTACGGCCGAAAGTCGGTTGAACGTTTCGATGGGTTACCACGAGTGGCACGCCAAACCCGGCACTTACAACGATGTCGTCCGGCACTTCACGCCGGGCTCCCGGATCCTCGACGTCGGCTGCGGCACGGCCTGGGTCTCCGAGTTCTTCCCCGACTACGTCGGGCTGGACAACTTCGAGTCCACCGTGCTCAAGGCCAAGGAGCAGGGCATCGACGTCCGCCTGGCCGACCTTGAGCAGAAGCTCCCGCTGGAGGACGCCGAGTTCGACGGGGTGGTCCTGAAGGACGTCCTGGAGCACCTGCTCGACCCGGTCACCCTGGTGCGCGAGGTGCGCCGCGTGCTCAAGCCCGGCGGCCGGGTGTTCGCCTCCTCGCCGGACGCTCAGCGATGGGTGTGGAACGACTACACGCACCGCCGCCCGTGGACCCGCGCGTCGATGCGCCGGCTGTTCGAGGACCAGGGCTTCGACGTCCGCACGGTGTCCTACGAGTCCGTCATGCCCGGCACCGGCATCGTGTCCGGCATGCTGCCGGGCAAGCGCCGTCCCGCGCTGCTCCAGGCCGCCGCGTGGCTGCCCGGCTGGCGCCGCAACGTGTACGCGCTCGCGCTTCGGCCGAGGGACTGACCCGATCGCACACCGGCGTGCGTCGACAGGTGCCCCCGCCGAACGCGAACGGCGGGGGCGGCAGGTCAGCCGACCGGCGCCTGCCGGGACTTGCCGGTGCGCAGCAGCATCCGGAGCGAGCCTGACCTCGAACCGGCCTCCACGACCACCAGCGCGGTGCCGATCGCGATGCCCGAGGCCAGGATGATCTGCCACGGCGAGCCGTGGAACAGGGCCAGCAGCACCCAGTGCGCGACCGCGACGCCGACCAGGCCGACGATCATCCGCATGCTCTTGCGCGCGATGGCGAACGTCAGGTGCACCCACAGCACCGCCGCCGCCGTCATGACCAGCGCGAGTGCCGGCAGCAACGGCTTGGACGCGGCGTAGGACGGGCCGAACGTCACGGTCAGCACCCACGTCGGCATGACCCACAGGACCAGCGCCACGGCGAGCCCGGCGGCACCCGTCAGCGCCAGCGTCTTGAGCACCGCGCTCTCGGCCGACTCACCCCGCTCCAACGCCGCCGCGGCCCGTGGCAGCAGCACCATGGCCAACGCGGCGGGAGCGAACAGCGCGACCTTGCCGAGCAGCACCGCGCCCGCGTACACGGCCCGGTCGGCTTCCGCCAGCATCGCCTGCCCGACCAGCAGGTCCACGTTCGTCAGCGACGAGAACGCGAGCAGCCCGACCATCGTGGCCAGGGTGTTCGTCGCGGCGGGCGGTGTCGTGGGCGTGGGCTTCGCGGCCCGCACCACCGGCGGGAACATCACCACGAGACCGATGACGGTCGCGAGGATCATCGCCCACATGCTGCCCGACATGCCGGCGGCGAGCATGCACAGCGGCAGCAGCAGGGGCCGCAGCGCGCCCAGCGGCCCGGCCAGCGCGAACGCCACGTAGCCGAACCGCTCCATGCCCTGTGTGGCGCCGGTGAGGACGAGCAGCATGCACGTCATCCCGATCCACAGCGCCGCCAGGACCACCGGCTGCGGCGAGCCGAGGTGCAGCCGGTCGGCCAGCACCGGGCTCAAGCCCGCGATCACCGCCGCGATGACCAGGCACGCGACGCCCATCCGGCGGCCTTGCTGCCGCAGGTAGGCGGACAGCTCACCGGGGGTGCCGGACGTGCGCAGGACCGCCACGTTCCGGGTCACGGACATCTGCACGCCGTTCACCGGCATCCACGTGATCGTGCCGACCGCGATCAGCGCCGAGATCGCGGCGAAGTCCGCCGGCGTCGACACCAGGCGGGCGGCGAGCACGTAGAACAGGTAGTTGCCGCCGTGCCCGGCGAAGCTCGCGATCAGCACCAGCAGCCCGGCGCGCTTGCCGCCGTCACTCATCGCGGACACACGAGCGCACGCAAGCGCACGTCCGTGCCGGCGTGCGGCGACGGCCAGGCTCGGCTGCGCGTCAGGAACAGCAGGTCGACAGCATCGCGGGTGGGCACGCCGCTCATCGTAGGGCGGCGGCCTGGACCAGCCGTTCCAGGATCTGCCTGGCCGAGGCCCGCACGGTGTTGGTCTTGCTCACCCGCGCGTACCAGTCGTGGGTCGACTTGCGCAGCGGCTCGCCCTGCTTGACGACGTCCACGATCGCCGCGCCGATGCCCGCGGTCGTCTTGGCCACCTGCCCGTTGACGCCCGGCTCGACCAGCTCGACGGCAGCGTTGTCATCGCCCTCGACCAGGACGACCGGCGTGCCCACCGCGCACGACTCGACCACGACCAGGCCGTAGCCCTCCCGCTGGGACGGGTTGACCAGCACGGCGGCCGTGCGGATGCCCTCGTCCAGCTCCTCCTGGCTGACGAAACCGGGGGTGCGGACGACGTCGCGCAGGCCGAGGCGGTCGATCTCGGCGAGCACGGCGGCCCGGCTGGTGCCCTCGCCGAAGATCGTCGCTTCGAGGTCGGGGATGGACTCGCGGGCCTCCGCGATGGCCGCCGGCAGCGTCTCGACCCGCTTGTCCGCGATGTGCCGGCCGACGTAGACGACCCGGGGCGGTGACGTGACGGCCGGGTTCGGCACCACGTCCTCCCGCGGGTCGATCAGACCGTGGCTGACGATCGCCTTGCCGCGCAGGCCACCGGCCTCGAGGCGACGGGCGTGCAGCTGCGAGTGGCACGAGGCGAGCGGGCTGAGCTTCGCGGCGACCCACTGGAGCAGGCCGGCCACCCGGCCGACGACCGGGCCCGAGTAGGCGAGCCACTGGTCCGGGCGCCACACCTCCAGCCAGTCGACGTCGACGGCGACCTTCGAGCCGACCAGCGCGGCGCGCACGGCCAGCACGTTCGTGCTCGGCACGGCGGAGACCAGCACGGCGTCGTAGTTGCGGCGGTTCGCGCGCAGGTGCTTCGCCAAGCCGTAGGCGTACCGCAGGGCGGGACCGATGGTGCGCACGCCGTTCGCGTCGTACAGGTCGCGGTCCTGGCTCACCGCGACGATCTTGATCCCCTCGATCACCGGCTCCTCGTCCCACTGGAGGCGGGTCAGGTAGGTGACCTCGTGCCCGGCGGCGACGAATTCCTCGGCGAACTGTCGGTACAGCCGCTCGCCACCGCCTTTGGTCCACGGGAACAGGCAGTCGAAGGCAATGGCGATGCGCACTAGCGCTCCTCTGTCTGACACTCGGAGTGGTGGTTATCGTATCGGCCAGCCGTTCGACGGTCAGGCCCGGGGAATCACCCGGTTGCGGCACCCTACACAGCTACCGCAACGCCTGGGAGGCCCTGGTTACGCGGGTGGGTCGGGCAGTTATCCACAGGTGGATCCCGACGGTCGGAGCCTGTCGGTCGCGGCCGGCAGAATCAAATCAAGGGATCCCCTTGGCGGGGACCTGCGCGTGAGCACGGGTTCCGAAGGACGTCGGTCGGGATGCCGGTCGGGATGCCGAACATAACTCCGGTCACCGAGGTTTGACGGCGTGGGTCGTGGGGTGCGGCGGGGCGCGCACCACCACGAAAACGGCTGGGTGCCGGGTACTACCCTGACCTCGTGATTGACCTCAAGGCACTGCGTGAAAACCCGGAAGCCGTCCGTGCGTCGCAACGCGCCCGTGGCGAGGACGAGACCGTGGTCGACGCGCTGCTGTCCGCCGACGAGCGCCGCCGGGCCGCCATCGCCCGCGCCGACACGCTCCGCGGCGAGCAGAAGGCGTTCGGCAAGCAGGTCGGCCGGGCCAAGGGCGAGGAGCGCGACGCGCTGCTGGCCAAGGGCAAGGAGTTGGCCGCCGAGGTCAAGGCCGCCGAGGCCGAGCAGTCCGCCGCCGAGGCCGAGCTGACCGAGCTGCACCGCGCCGTCCCGAACGTCGTCCACACCGACGCCCCCGCGGGTGGCGAGGACGACTACGTCGTGCTCAAGCACGTCGGCGAGAAGCGCGAGTTCGACTTCGAGCCGGTCGACCACCTCGACCTGGGCACGAAGCTCGGCGCGATCGACATGGAACGCGGCGCGAAGGTGTCCGGCTCGCGCTTCTACTTCCTCACCGGCGTGGGCGCCCAGCTGGAACTCGCCCTGCTGAACATGGCCGTCGCCCAGGCCACCGCGGCCGGCTTCAAGCTGATGATCACGCCGACCCTGGTCCGGCCGGAGATCATGGCCGGCACCGGCTTCCTCGGCGCGCACGCGAGCGAGATCTACCGCCTCGAAGCGGACGACCTGTACCTGGTCGGCACGTCGGAGGTGCCACTCGCGGGCTACCACTCCGACGAGATCCTGGACGGGCCGAAGCGCTACGCGGGCTGGTCGTCGTGCTACCGCCGTGAAGCCGGCTCGTACGGCAAGGACACCCGCGGCATCATCCGGGTGCACCAGTTCAACAAGGTCGAGATGTTCTCCTACGTCAAGCCGGAGGACGCCGAGGCCGAGCACGCCAGGCTGCTGGCCTGGGAAGAGGAGATGCTGGCCAAGATCGAGGTCCCGTACCGGGTCATCGACACGGCGGCGGGCGACCTCGGCACGTCCGCGGCCCGCAAGTTCGACTGCGAGGCGTGGATCCCGAGCCAGCAGGCGTACCGGGAGCTGACCTCCACCTCGAACTGCACCACGTTCCAGGCCCGCCGGCTGAACGTGCGCTACCGCGACGAGAACGGCAAGCCGCAGATCGCCGCCACGCTCAACGGCACCCTGGCCACCACCCGCTGGATCGTGGCCATCCTGGAGAACCACCAGCAGGCCGACGGCTCGGTCGTCGTCCCGCAGGCGCTGCGGCCGTTCCTCGGCGTGGACGTGCTCAAGCCCAGCTGAGTCAGGCCCAGCTGAGTCAGGCCCGGCTGAATCAAGCCCGGCTGGGTCAGGCCCAGCTGAGTTCGGCTTCGCCGGCCACGTGCCGGCCGATCTCCAACGCCGACGTCGCGGCAGGTGAGGGTGCGTTGAGCACGTGCACCTGCCGCGGCGCGGTGTCGATCAGGAAGTCGTCGACCAGCGTCCCGTCGGCCCGCATCGCCTGTGCCCGGACGCCCGCCGCCGCGCGCACCAGGTCGTCCTCCCGGATCGCCGGCACCAGCCGGGCCAGGCTCGCCGCGAACCGCCGGCGGGACAACGACCGCAGCACCTCCTCGGCCCCGGTCCGCGCGAACCGCCGGGCCAGCCGCCACGTGCCGGGGAACCGCGCCACGTCGACCACGTCCGCCACCGAGAAGTCACGCCACCGGTAGCCCTCGCGGCGCAGCGCGAGCACCGCGTTCGGCCCCGCGTGCACGCTCCCGTCCAGCATCCGGGTCAGGTGCACGCCCAGGAACGGCAGTTCCGGGTCCGGCACCGGGTAGATCAACCCCCGCACCAGGTGCCGCCGGTCGCGTCGCAGCTCGAAGTACTCACCCCGGAACGGCACGATCGCCGCCGACGGCGTCACGCCCGCCAGCCGCGCGATCCGGTCGCTGTGCAGGCCCGCGCAGTTCACCAGCGCGTCCGCCCGCACCACACCGCTCGGCGTGGCCACCTCGACACCACCGCCGCTGAGGGCGCGCCGGATCGCCAACGCAGGCGTGTGCAAGCGCAAATCGTGGCCGTTCAGCTCGCGGACCATCGCCGCGCACACGGCCGGGAAGTCGATGATCCCGGTGCTCTCCACCCGCAGCGCGGCCACCGCCGCCACCTCGGGCTCGTACTCCCGGGCCTCGTCCACGCCGATCCGTCGCGCCCGCACGCCGTTCGCCGCGGCCCGCTCCGCCAACGCGTCCAGCCTGGGCAACTCGTCCGGCGAGGTGGCCACGACGAGCTTGCCGCACACCTCCACCGGCACGCCGTGCTCGCGCGCGTAGGCGACGATCGACGCGTTGCCCGCGACCGACATCCGCGCCTTCAACGACCCAGGCTTGTAGTACAAGCCGGCGTGCACCACGTTGCTGTTGTGGCCGGTCTGGTGCGCCGCCCACTGCGGCTCCTTCTCCAGCACCACCACGTCGTGCCCGCGCCGCGCCAACTCCCGCGCGGTTGCCAGCCCGACGATCCCGCCACCGATGACCACGACTCGTCGCACAGCCGCAGACACTAGTGCGGCATCACGCCGCGTACATCCACTCCAGGGTCTCCGCGAACGGGATCACCGGCTCGTCGCCGAGGGTGTCGACGAGCCGCTGCCGGCTGCCGACCAGCCGGACCACCTCGTTCGCCCGGACGAACGCCGGGTTCACCTCGACCTCGATCTCGTACCCGGCGATGCCCGCCATCATGTCCAGCACTTCGGCCAGCGAGTGCGCGACCCCCGAGCACAGGTTGAGCGTGCTGCCCGCCGGCGCGGCCTCGACCAGCCGGCGGTAGTAGCGGGCCACGTTCCGGACGTCGCCGAAGTCGCGCCAGACCTTCGTGTTGCCCAGCTCGATCTTCCGGTCGCCCCGGCGGAAGTGGTCGACGATCTTCGGGATCAGGAACTTCGGGTCCTGGCCCGCACCCGTGTAGTTGAACGGCCGGGTGATCGCGATCGGCAGCCGGTCCGCCCACAGCTTCGCCATGTGCTCCATGGCCAGCTTGCTCACCGCGTAGTCGTTCACCGGCGCGGGCGGCACGTCCTCGTGGATGGGCTCGACGGTCGTGTTGCCGTAGATGTTGGCGCTGCTCGCCAACGCCACGATCCGCGGCTGCCGCTCCGCCTCGCTCAGCGCTTCGAGCAGGTTGCGGGTGCCGACCACGTTCGACCGGTACAGGTCGTCCGCGTCGCCGTGCGCGACGAACGCGACGGCGGCCAGGTGCACCACGGCGTCCGGCCGGACCTCGGCGACCACGGCCCGCAGGCCGTCCCGGTCGAGCAGGTCGGCCCGGTGCACGACGACCCCGGGCACCGGTGCGCCCGAGCCGGTGACGTGCGCCAGGCCGACGACCTCGTGGCCGCCGCCGATCAGCTCGGCGGCGACGTGCCGACCGGTGAAGCCGGAGACGCCGGTGACCAGGACCCGCGTCGGCTCAGAAGGAGAACCCACGCCCGTTCCTCTCGATGTCGGCCTCCACCATCATCCGGGACAGGTCCTCGAGGGAGGTCTTCGCTTCCCAGCCGAGCACTTCCTTGGCCTTCGACGCGTCACCGATCAGCAGGTCGACCTCGGCCGGGCGGTAGAACTTGGGGTTGACCCGGACCAGCTCGCGGCCGGTCTCCGAGTCGAGGCCGCGCTCGGACTCGCCGGAGCCCTCCCAGCGCAGCTCGATGCCGGCGGCGGCGAACGACAGCGAGACGAAGTCGCGGACCGTCACCGTGCGGTTGGTGGAGAGCACGAACGTGTCCGGCTCGTCGGCCTGCAGCATCCGCCACATTCCGTCCACGTACTCCTTGGCGTAACCCCAGTCGCGCTTCGCGTCGAGGTTGCCGAGCTCCAGCGCGTCCAGCTTGCCGAGCTTGATCTTCGCCACCGAGTCGGTGACCTTGCGGGTCACGAACTCCTGGCCGCGCAGCGGCGACTCGTGGTTGAAGAGGATGCCGCTGGAGCCGAACAGGTTGTAAGACTCGCGGTAGTTCACCGTCGTCCAGTGCGCGAACAGCTTGGCCACGCCGTACGGGCTGCGCGGGTAGAACGACGTCGTCTCGGTCTGCGGCACCGCCTGGACCTTGCCGAACATCTCCGACGTCGACGCCTGGTAGAACCGCGCGTCCGGGCGGACCGTGCGCATCGCCTCCAGCAGGTTCAGCGCCCCGATGCCGGTGATCTGCGCGGTCGTCGTCGGCTGGTCGAAGGAGACGCTGACGAAGCTCTGCGCGGCCAGGTTGTAGATCTCGTCCGCGCCGGTGGTCTCCAGCAGCCGGATGCTGTTGCCCAGGTCGGTGAGGTCGTACTCGACCAGGTGCAGGTTCGGGTGCTGCTCGATGCCGAGCTCGGCGATCCGCCAGAAGTTGATCGAGCTCGTGCGCCGGTACGCGCCGTAGACCTGGTAGTCCTTCTCCAGCAGCAGCTGGGCGAGATAGGCGCCGTCCTGCCCGGAGATGCCGGTGACGAGTGCGGTCCGCATGACGGTGGTTGGCTCCTTGCTCTCAAATGCATCAGGCGACGCACACAAATGTTGTCCGAACATCGCGTTCGCGGGAGTGTAGTGCGGTGTGGCCGGGCCTTCATCTCGCCCGGGACATCGCCCGGTAGACGTCGGCGGTCGCGTCCGCGGTGCGCTGCCAGGTGAAGGTCTCGGCGCGCTTGCGCCCGGCGGCGGCCATCGCGGCCTGGGCGTCGGGGTCGCCGACGACCTCGCGGACGGCGGTGGCGATCGCGGCCGGGTCGCGCGGGTCGAAGTAGGCCATGTCGTCGCCGCCGACCTCGTGCAGCACCGGGATGTCCGAGCCGATCACCGGGCAGCCGCGCGCCATCGCTTCGAGCACCGGCAGCCCGAAACCCTCGAACAGGGTCGGGAACGCGTACGCGCTCGCACCGTCGTAGAGGGCGGCAAGTTCCTCGGCGGAGACCCACTCGCGCAGCTCGACGTCCCCGCCGAGCGCGAGGCGTTCCACCACCGGGCGCAACGGGTCGTCGCCGTGGCTGCCGGTGATGACGAGCTTCGGGCGTTCGGCGGCCGGGATGAGCGCCCACGCCTCGAGCAGGCCGTCGAAGTTCTTGTGCCGCATGCGGTTGCCGCCCGCCAGCACGTACGGCCGCCCGATCGGAGCGCCGGAGCGGGCCGTCACGTCGACCGGCTTGACCCCGAGGTGGATGACGTCGATGTCGGCCACCGGCCGGCCGAGCAGCTGGTGCACGTCGTCGGCGGAGGCCTGGCTGTCGGTGATGATCCGGTCGGCCGCGCGCACCGTCGCCTTGGTCAGCGCCTGCACACCGCGCGCCAGCCGGCCACCCACCCACTCGGGGTGCCGGGTGCCCAGGATGTCGTGCACCGTCACGACGGTCGGCAGCAGCCGGACGGCCGGCCCGAAGTTCGACGGGCAGTGCAGGAGGTCCGCGCCGAGGGAACGGGCCCGCGGCGCGACGGCGAGCGCCACCGCCGCCGCCCACGCCGCGCGGTTCTCGCCGGACACCGGCAGCGACACGATCTCGCCGGGGAACCAGTCCGGCGGCTGCTCGGCCAGCTCGCGGTTGCCGATGCCGACGAACCTGAAGTCGTCGTGCGCGGCGGCGAGGGCGGGGAACAGCCCGCGTGCGTAACTCTCGGTGCCGCCCTTGCGCCCCGTGTAAAAGACCAGGTCGACCGCGATGCGAAGAGGCACGGCACTCATCGTAGGCCGGCGGCCGGTACCGCCCGACGGCGTCCCCTGGCCGTGCGGAGGGCTTACCGGGGGTCGCTGCCGACCAGCTCCGGCAGCACGTCGGTCACGACCTGCTCCAGCACGGCCTCGCTGCCCGCGTACACGCCGTCCGCGCGCGGCCAGTGCACGATCAGGTCCGTGAAGCCGAGCGACCGCGCCTTGGCCGCCACGTCCCGGAAGTGCTCCACGCTGGTCAGCGAGTACACCGGGCACGAGTCGGCGTTCAGGTGGAAGTCGATCGACTCCTTGGTCCGGCCGATCCCGGCCAGCACCTCCCGGAACGTCTCCGCCATCCGGGCCACGCCCCGCCACCACTCGGTCTCGTCGTCGGTCTCCGGCCCGGTGGTGACCCAGCCGGTGCCGTACCGCGCGGCGACCGCCATCGACTTCGGCCCGTTCGCCGCCACCACGAACGGCAGCCGTGGCCGCTGCACGCAGCCCGGCGCGCTGCGGGCGTCGCGGATCTCGTAGTACTCGCCGCTGAACGTGGTGCGCTCCTGGGCCAGCAGCATGTCCAGCGAGGCGACGAACTCCTCGAACCGCCGCTGCCGGCTGCGCGGTGGGGTGGTGCCCATCACCTCTGTGTCATAACCCACACCACCGGCGCCGACGCCGAGCGTGAACCGGCCGTCGGTGAGGTCGTCCAGGGCCAGCAACTCGCGCGCGAACGGCACCGGCAGGCGGAAGTTCGGGGACGCGACGAGCGTGCCGAGCCTGATCTTCCGGGTCACCGCCGCCGCTGCTGCCAGCGTCGGAACGGCGCCGAACCACGGTCCGTCGACCAGCGAGCGCCACCCCATGTGGTCGTAGGTCCACGCGTGGTGGAAGCCGTACTCCTCGGCGGCCTTCCACTTGTGTTCGGCCATCCACCAGCGGTGTTCGGGCAGGATCACGATGCCAGTGCGCACCCGGCGACGTTAGCCGACGGGGCACGATGGGGGAGTGCAGAGACCTTCCCTTGTGGCATCCGACGTCGACGGCACCCTGCTCACCACCCTGGGCCGGGTCAGCCCGCGCACGGCGGACACGGTGCGCCGGGTGCTGGCCGCCGACGTGCCGTTCGTGCTGGCCACCGGCCGTCCGCCCCGCTGGGTGCCCGAGGTGGCGGACGCGGCCGGCCTCACCGGGTACGCGGTGTGCTCCAACGGGGCGGTGGTCTACGACATCGGCGCGGACCGGGTGCTGTCGGCCGAGCTGCTGACCCCGGTTCAGCTCGGCGACCTGGCCTCGGTGCTCGACGAGGTGCTGCCGGGCTGCTCGATGGCCTCCGAGAGCGTGGCGGAGACGGCCCGCGACAGCGGCCCGATGAACTCCGACTTCGTCGCCGACGAGTCCTACGACCACCCGTGGGACGACGGGGAGCAGCCGCTGCCCGGACACAAGCGGGCGCACGTGCTCGCCCGTCCGTCCGTGAAACTGCTGGTCAGGCACCCGAGCATGGCGTCGGCCGACATGGCGGCGGCGGTGGGGCCGCTGATCGACGGCCAGGTGGCGATGACGTACTCGACCAACGCGGGCCTGTTGGAGTTCGCCGCGCCCGGCGTGACCAAGGCGACCGGTCTGGCGGCCGTCGCGGAACGCTTCGGCGTGCCCGCGAGCGGCGTGCTGGCGTTCGGCGACATGCCCAACGACGTGCCGATGCTGCGGTGGGCCGGTCACGGCGTGGCCATGGGCAACGCGCACGCGGACGCCCTGGAGGCGGCCGACGAGGTGACCGCCGCCAACTCGGAGGACGGGGTGGCGCTGGTGCTCGAGCGCTGGTTCTAGGCTGCCGGTGACCCGCTTGTCTTGTTTGAGAGGAACGCTCTCGTGCGCGCACTAGTGACCGGCGGCGCCGGTTTCATCGGCTCCACCCTGGTCGACCGGCTGCTGAGGGACGGGCACGAGGTGCACGTCGTGGACGACCTGAGCCGCGGCAAGCGGACCGCGCCGGCGGACCCGGCCACCGCGGACCGGTTCACGATCTCGCAGGTGGACATCACGTCGCCGGAGCTGGCCGACGTGGTCGCCGGTTTCGGGCCCGAGGTGGTGTTCCACCTCGCCGCGCAGATCGACGTGCGGGTGTCGGTGGCGGAACCGCTGCTCGACGCCGACAAGAACGTGCTCGGCACGGTGAACCTCGCCGAGGCCGCCCGTCGGGCCGGCGCGCGGAAGGTCGTGTTCGCCTCGTCCGGCGGGTCGATCTACGGCACGCCCGACGTGCTGCCGGTGTCGGAGACGGTGCCGATCAACCCCAAGTCGCCGTACGCGGCGTCCAAGGTGTCGGGCGAGGTGTACCTGAACACGTACCGGCAGCTGTACGGGCTGGAGTGCACGCACCTGGCGCTGGCGAACGTGTACGGGCCGCGGCAGGACCCGCACGGCGAGGCGGGCGTGGTGGCGATCTTCGCGTCGGCGCTGCTGGCAGGGCGTCCGACCAAGGTGTTCGGCGACGGCGGCAACACGCGCGACTACGTGTTCGTGGAGGACGTCGTGGCCGCGTTCGTGGCCGCGTCCGGTGAGGCGGGCGGTGGCCGCCGGTACAACATCGGCACGGCGCACCAGGTCTCGGACCGCGAGCTGCACACGCTCGTCGCCCAGGCCGCCGGCGTGCCCGACGCACCGGAGTTCGCGCCCGCCCGCTTGGGCGACCTGCGCGCGTCGGCGATCGACGCGTCCCTGGCCCGTGCGGAGCTCGGCTGGAAGCCCGAAGTGGACATCGCCACCGGCGTCCGCCTGACCGTCGACTACTTCCGGTCGCTCCAGGGCTGAGCACACGACCGCCCGGCGCCTGCCTCGGAACCCACGGTTCGAGGCAGGCGCCGGGCGGTGACCGTTCAGGCGCTGTGGGCCTGGTCCTTGGCCTCGGCGTTCACGACCGCGTTGTCCACCGCCGCGTTGTCCACGACGGCGGTGTTGGCGACCGGCTTGTCCACCGCCGTGTTGCCCACCGCGGCGGCGTCCTCGTGCCTGGGCGCCTCGGCGTTGCGCAACGCGATGGCCCGCGCGAGCCGCGCGTACCGCAGCTCCAACTCCTTGAACCGCAGGTACGTGTTGATCGTGGCGAACCCGAACGCCACCACCAGCGCGTACAGCACCAGGTCGGTACCGCGCCCGACGCCGACGAACTCGGCCAGCATCGACACGTCCGCCGGCCGCAGCACGGCTACCGCCGCCAGCACCATGAAGAGGGCGAAACCGATCTTCACCCCGGCCGCCGTCTTCGTGGTGCCGTGGTGGCGCAGGAAGAACACCAGCAGGACGATGACCCCGCCGATGAGCAGGAACTGGATCAGCATGTCAGCGCTTGGACCCCGTCTTGAGAGCCGTGTCGAACAGGATGTTCACGCCGTTGATGAGCGACTGGCCCTTGGCCATCGAGTACTCCGTGTACAGGATCTCGACCTGCTCCTCGGTGACCCGCCAACCCCGCTGCGAGATCATGTCGACGATCTGCGACGCGTGGCCCATGCCGTTCAGCGTGATGTGGAGCTCGTCGGCCACCTTCTTGTTGAACACCCGCAGCCCGTTGTGCGCGTCCGACAGCTTCAGCTTCCGCAGCCGCGGGCTGATCGCGACCACGGTCTTCAGCACCACGCGCTTGATCAGCGGGATGTGCGAGTCGTCGCCCTTGAACCGGGTGCCGACGATGATGTCGACCGGCTCGGCGCGCAGCCGCTCCAACATCCGCAGCACGTCCGTGACCTGGTGCTGGCCGTCGGCGTCGAACGTGACGAAGTACTCGGCGCCGGGCCGTGACCGGGCGTACTCGACACCGGTCTGGATGGCCGCGCCCTGACCGAGGTTGACCGGGTGCTGCACGAGGTGCGCCCCGGTCGTGCGGATCGCGTCGGCCGAGCCGTCCCGGCTACCGTCGTCGACGCACACGATGTTCGGGAACGTCTCCAGCGCGTTGCGCACGACGTCGGCGATCACCTGTGCCTCGTTGTAGACGGGCACGACCAGCCACACGTCAGACTGGTCCGCCACAGCGGCCTCCTCGCCGAACTTGCCGAAGAAAATGGGGGTGTCTGCCGAACAAGGCTAGCGTGCCCGCCGGTCAGGGTCGTGGCCGACCAGCATCGCCGTGAACGCCGCGACGCTGCGGTCCCACGAGAAGCGCTCCCGGGTCACCTCGCCGAGCTTGTGCGCCCGCGCCTCGCGCTCGGGATCGGTGACGGCGGCTTCGAGGGCCGCGGCGAGCGCTTCCGGGTCACGGGCGGGCACGAGGCTCCCGGTGACCCCGTCGTCGACGATCTCGGCCGTGCCGCCGACGTCGGTGGCCACGATCGCGCGGCCGATGGCCGCCGCCTCCAGCACCGTCGTGGGCAGGCCTTCGGTCCAGCTCGGGTTCACGAACACCGTGCACGCGGCCATCTCGCGCAACGCCGTGTCGTGGTCCACCGCGCCCAGGAACGCGACGTGGTCGGTCAGCCCGAGCCGCGCCGCCTGCGTCCGCAGGTCGGCCGCCGCCGGCCCGTCGCCGCACAGCCGCAGCCTCAGCCGCACGCCGCGCCGCCGCAGGTCCGCCGTGGCGGTGAGCAGGTCCCCGACGCCCTTGCCGTTGATGAGCCGGCCGACGTAGCAGACCACCGGCTCGCCGTCGGGCACGGACGCCACCACGTCGGACGGCAGTTCGATGCCCCGGTACAGCACCTGCGCCTCACGTCCGGCCAGGTCGCGGACGAACCGCGCGGCCGACCGGGACACCGCCACCACGTGGTCCGCCCAGCGCAGCACCGGCTGGCTGGTGATGCGGTCGACCACGTCCGCGACGAACCGGATGAACCGGTTCCCGCTCTGCACCGGGCTCGACCCGTGCTCCACGTGCACCCGGCGCAGCCGCGCCCGCTTGGCGAACAGCGCCGCCCACAGGTGCGGCCAGTAGAACCGGGTGTGCGTCATCAGCACGGTGTCCGGGCCGCACAGGGCGCGCAGCCGCCGGGTGAAGCCCGGGTACGGCACGGGGTAGTGGGAGACCACCTCCCGACCGGGCCAGCGCACCACGCTCCACCGCTCGCCGAGTCGTTGCACACCGGCCGGCGCGCCGACCGCCGACGTGAACACGGTGATCCGCAGGTTCGGATCGGCTTCCAGCAAGCGCCGGTGCAGTTCGTGCGCGTACGCCTCGACACCGCCCTTGTGCGGCGGGTAGTAGACCGGCATGTCGACCAGGTGCACGGCGACGAATCTAGGCCCTGGCCCGCTGTCCCAGCAGGCCACCCCAGGCGAGAGCGGCGGCGGTGAGCCACGCCACGGCCATCCCCAGGGCTACCCCGATGACACCCAGCCAAACGCCGAGCAGCGCCACGAGGGCCACTTCGGTGACGAATTGCACGGTGCGCACGCGCGGTCCGAGCCACGCCCGGCCGCTCGCCTTGCCCGCGACCAACGCGGTCTGGGCCGTGGCGAGCAGGAACGCGTAAGCCAGCAGCACGAGCACGATCGGCCGCAGGCCCTCCCACGGCGTGCCCAGCGCGGCCGTGAGCAGGTCGGCCGGCGCGATCAGGGCCAGGCCCGCGAACACCAGGCTGACCACCGCCGCCAGCCCGGAGACCAGCATCGGCGCGCGCACCACCTCGCGTGCCGTGCGGCCCGCCAGGTGCGCCAGCAGCGCGTTGCTGATGCCGATGAACAGCACGGTCAGCGCGGTCACCGGGACCAGCGCCTTGCGCAGCAGGCCCAGCCCGTCGAGGCCGACGACCCACGCGGTGACGCCGAACGTGGCCCACGTGCCCGCGGTCAGGTAGACGGCGTCGATCAGGAAACCGGGCAGCAGCGACCGCCGGTCGCGCAGCCAGCCGCGCACCGCGCCGAACCCGAACGGCCCGCCGGTCAGCCACGCGCACGCCGCCGCGACCGGCACCGCGCTCAACGCCCACAGCAAGTAGGTGGACGACGCGTCCAGCTCACCGACCAGCACGGTCACCCCGACCGCGCCGAGGAACAGCACCAGCCAGGCGCCGTCCAGCGCCAGCGCCCGGAACGGCCGCTGCCGCGCGTACGAGACGTACCGGCCGTGGTCCAGCACCGCGGTGAACGGCGAGGCGAGCGCCTGGATCAGCAGCAACGTCCGCGCCGGCCCGTCCAGCAGCAGCCCGACCACCAGGCACACCAGGCCGATCGCCACACCCAGCAGCAACGACGTCGCCGCCGCGCCGCGCACCCCGCGCGCGTCGCCGTTCGCGACGGCCTTCGACACCAGCAGGGGTTCCGCCGCGATCGCCCGTCCGAGGTACCACTGGCCGATCTGCACGATCGCGACCAGCGAGAACACCCCGAACTCGGCGTCCGTCGACACCGGCGCCGCGACCAGCTGCACGGCGAAGGTGATGGCGCTGAAGACGAGTTGGTCGATGGTGACCGCGGACTGCCGCACGGCCGTGCCGGCCAACGCGCGCAGACCGTCGAGCCGTGATCCGTTCGCCGCCGACACGGGTGTCCTCTGCTAAGGGGAGCGTGAGCGGGCCTTACTGTACGGCGTCGGCCGATCCCTCCCCGCAGCAGGAGAACCCCATGCCATCGCCGGTGTCCGTGGTGATCCCGTGCGCGCCCAAGGCGGATTTCCTCGCCGAGACGCTCCGCTCGGTCGCCGAGCAGACCCACCAGGACTGGGAGGTCGTGCTGGTCCTCGACGGCGAGTGCGAGCAGAACCGGGCCGCAGCCCGCACCCTCCCCGACGACCGCGTGCAGGTGCACCTGACGCCCGAGCCGCGCAGCGGACCGGCCGTCGGCCGCAACATCGGGCTGGACGCGGCGAAGCACGACCTGGTCGCGTTCCTGGACGCGGACGACCTGTGCATGCCCGACCGCCTGGCGCACCAGGTCGCCGTGCTGGAGCAGCGGCCCGGCCTCGGCCTGGTCGGCTCGTGGGCGAACAAGATCGACCCGGCCGGGCAGCTCGTCGGCGAGATGCACTCGGTGATCGGCCCCGAGGTCGCGCGCACGATGCTCCTGTTCAACTGCCTGATCACGTCCACCGTGGTGGTCCGCAAGGAGCTGGCGGCCGAGGCGGGCGGGTTCGACCCGCGGTGCGTGCGGCTGGAGGACTACGACCTGTGGCTGCGGATCATGGCCCGCGCCGACGGCGACGTGGTGCCCGAGGACCTGGTCGCCTACCGCGTGCACCCCGACCAGTACAGCCGGGGCGCGTTGATGGGGCCGCAGACGAAGTTGCTGCGCCGGAGCAAGCAGGCGCTGGCCAAGCGCATCGGCGTGAGCGGGCTGGGCGTGGCGGCCCGGCACGCGGCGTGGCTGGGCGTGCAGGTCGTGAACCGGCGCTGGTGACGGCCACGAGGTCGGGCGCGAAGGGTGGGCGCAGCGGGGTCGGGCGTGGCTGGGTCGGGCGTGGCCGGGCGAGGCACCGGTAGTCTCGCCGTCGCGGCGGCAGGGGAACCGCCATCGGAGCCGACTGACGGGTTGCTATCGCGATGAGTGCTGCTCTGCTGGTCCTGCTGCTGCTCTGGGTCCCGGGCCTGATCGCGGGCGCGGCGATCAGGCTGCGCGGCTGGACCCTCGCCGCCGCGGCGCCCGCGCTCACGTACGGCCTGGTCTCGATCGGCGGACTGCTGCTCGGCGAGCTCGGCTTCTCCTGGACGCTGGTCACGTTCGGCGTCTGGGCGCTGCTCGCGTCGGCGGTGTTGCTGCTGGTCACGACCCTCGTCCAGCGCCGGTGGCCCGCGCAGGTCGAAGACGACCACAGGATTTCCCGCAACGGTCACCTGGTCGTCGGGGCGGGCCTGGCCGTCGGCCTCGCGGTCGGTGCGGTCACGTTCATGCGCGGCATCGGCACGATGAACCGGCTAGCCCAGGACTGGGACGCGCCGCACCACGGCAACCTGGTGCGCTGGTTCGCCGAGCACCAGTCGTCCCTCGTGTCGACCGCGGGCACCATCTCCAACCAGCCCGAGAACACCTCCTACTTCTACCCCGGCACGTACCACCAGCTGCTCTCGCTGCTGCTGGACAAGGTGGGCATCACGCTGCCGGAGGTCCTCAACGCCGGCGCGCTGAGCACCGTGCTGATCTGGCCGGTCGGCATCGCCGCGATGGGCCTGGCCTGGAAGCTGCCCGCCCGCGTGGTGGCGTTCGCCGCCGCCGTGTCCACCTGGTTCTCGCCGTTCCCGTACGACTCGCTGTGGCGCGGCCCGCTGTGGCCGTACGTCGCGGGCATCGCCCTGCTGCCCGCGATCCTCGCGCTGGCCACCTACCTGGTCCGGCCGCGCGGCATCACCGGGCCGCTGGCGTTCGCGCTGGCCGGCGCGGCGGTCGTGGGGCTCCAGCCGAGCGTCGTGTTCATCGTCGCCGGCCTGCTCGGCATCCTGTTCGTGGCCTGCGCGTTCCGCCTGGTCCCGATCGACTGGAAGCGGGCGTGGCCGACGCTGGTCGGGACGGTCGTGCTGGGCGGGCTGGTCGCCGTGCCGCTGATGCTGCCGTCGATGGGCGCGGCGTCCGGCGTGGCCGCCATGGTGTGGCCTTCCGAGGCGACGCCCGCGGGCGCGTTCGGGCAGATGCTCACGTTCTCCGGCGTGGCCGCGTTCCCGCAGTGGTGGATCGGCCTGCCCGCGCTGCTCGGCATGGTCGTGATGGTCAAGCGCGGGCAGATGCTGTGGATGGTCGGCGTGTGGCTGGCGTTCGGCGGCCTGTACGCGGCGACGGTGTCGCTGGAGGGCCGGGTCGTCCAGAAGCTGACCGGCGTCTTCTACAACGACCACTGGCGGCTGGCCGTGCTGCTGCCGCTGCCCGGTGCGATCGGGTTCGGCGTGGCCGTGGTGGCGGTCGGCACGTGGCTGGTCAACCGGTACCGCGACCGCGCTCCCGCCCTGGCCGGCAAGCCGTGGGCGCCGGTGGCCGTGAGCGTGGCGTTCTTCCTGCTGGTCACGCTGCTCAGCGGCGCGTACGTGGACCGCAACAGCGCCCGGCTCGCGCAGGCCTACAACGACGGGCCGGTGGTCAGCGAGGCCGAGCAGGCCGCGTACCGGTGGCTCGGCGAACGCGTGAAGCCCGGCGAGCGGGTGCTGAACGACGTGTTCGACGGCAGCGCCTGGCTGTACGCGGTGGCCGAGGTCGAGCCGGTCGAGTGGACGTTCTACGGCACCCCCGAGGGCTCGCCGAACAACTACGTCGTGCGGAACCTCAACAAGATCAACACCGACCCCGAGGTGCGGGAGGACCTGACCGAGCTGAAGGTCCGCTACGTGATCATCGGCAAGGGGTACGTGCGGCTGGAGAAGTCGCTCACGCCCGGCCTGGCGAACCTGGACGCGATCCGCGGTTTCCGCCAGGTATTCAAGAACGAAGGCGCCACGATCTACGAGATCGAAGGCCAGGAGCACGTCGCGGACAGTGCCGGGGCGGCCGGGGACCGGTGAGCGTATCCACCCGGTCGGGGCTTGTGCGCACCCACAGGGTGTGGGCGGTCACAGGTCGTCACTACCGTACCCTCAGGTGCTGTGAGCTTCGCTGGATTTGACCTGATCGTCGTCGGTTCCGGGTTCTTCGGCCTGACGGTCGCCGAACGCACCGCCTCCCAGCTCGGCAAGCGCGTGCTGGTCCTGGAACGGCGCGAGCACATCGGCGGCAACGCCTACTCCGAGCCGGAACCCGAGACGGGGATCGAGGTCCACCGCTACGGCGCGCACCTGTTCCACACGTCCAACAAGCGGGTCTGGGACTACGTCAACCAGTTCACCGACTTCACCGGCTACCAGCACCGCGTGTTCGCGATGCACGCCGGCCAGGCCTACCAGTTCCCGATGGGCCTCGGCCTGATCTCGCAGTTCGTCGGCCGGTACCTCAGCCCGGAGGAAGCACGGGCGTGGGTCGCCGAGCAGGCCGCCGAGATCGACTCCAAGGACGCGCAGAACCTCGAGGAGAAGGCGATCTCGCTGATCGGCCGCCCGCTGTACGAGGCGTTCGTCCGCGACTACACCGCCAAGCAGTGGCAGACCGACCCGAAGGAGCTGCCCGCGGCGGTCATCAGCCGCCTGCCGGTGCGCTACACCTTCGACAACCGGTACTTCAACGACACCTACGAGGGCCTGCCCGTCGACGGGTACACCGCGTGGCTGCAGAAGATGGCCGACCACCCGAACGTCGAGGTCCGGCTCGGCACGGACTTCTTCGACGTCCGCGACGAGATCCCGGCCGGCACCCCGATCGTCTACACCGGACCGGTGGACCGCTACTTCGACTACAGCGAGGGCTGGCTCGGCTGGCGCACGCTGGACTTCGAGCAGGAGGTCCTGCCCGTCGGCGACTTCCAGGGCACCCCGGTGATGAACTACAACGACGCGGACGTGCCCTACACCCGCATCCACGAGTTCCGGCACTTCCACCCGGAGCGCGAGTACCCGTCGGACAAGACCGTCATCGTGCGCGAGTTCTCCCGCGCGGCCGAGAAGGACGACGAGCCGTACTACCCGATCAACACCGCCGAGGACCGGGCCAAGCTGGAGCGGTACCGCGAGCTGGCACGGCGTGAGGCGGCCGAGCGCAACGTCCTGTTCGGCGGGCGCCTCGGCACGTACAAGTACCTGGACATGCACATGGCGATCGGTTCGGCGCTGAGCGTGTTCGACAACAAGATCGCCCCGCACCTGACCGCCGGTCAGGCGCTGGACGGTTCGCTGGAGGACTGAGTCGGAATGTCGGGCAACTCCCAGCTCGTCGAGCACGAGGCGCAGGAACTGCTGACCCAGCGGGGCCTGTTCGCCGGGCCGTCGCCGATCGTCTCGGCAGACCTCTACGCCGAGGTCTCCCGCGGCATCGCGGACCGCGAGCGCGACCGCGTCGTCATGCACCCGCACACGACCGTCACGATGAACACCTACTTCGGGCGCTTCCCCGCCACCTACTGGCAGCGGTGGTGCGTGAGCCCGGAGGTGGAGCTGAGCCTGGAGCTGACCGGCTCCGGCCAGGTGTCGATCGTCGCGTCGGACTCGGAGGGCGAGACCCGCGTGATCGCGGCGGAATCCGTCGCCGACGCGAAGTCGCAGGTCGTGCGCCTGTCCGCGAAGATCGACAAGTTCGCCGACGGCGGCGGCCTGTGGTTCGACGTGGTCACCGGTGACGAGCGGCTCGTCGTCGAGCACGTCCGCTGGACCGTGGCACCGCCGAAGCGGGTCCGGCCGACCGCCGTGGTCATCTGCACGTTCAACCGGGTCGAGGACTGCCTCAACACGCTGGCGTCGCTCGCCTCCGACGCGGAGCCGCTGGCCCTGGTCGACGCGATCTACGTGGTGGACCAGGGCACCGACCCGGTCGAGTCGCGGCCCCGGTTCGCCGAGATCGCGGCGAAGCTCGGCGAGAAGCTGCGCTACATCCGGCAGCCCAACCTCGGCGGCGCGGGCGGCTTCACCCGAGGCCTGTACGAGGTGACCGAACTCGGCGCGGCCGAGCACGCCAACGTCCTGTTCATGGACGACGACGTGCTGTGCGAGCCGGAGATCGTGGTCCGGACGACCGCGTTCGCGAACCGCACCGCGCAGCCGGTCATCGTCGGCGGCCAGATGCTGTACCTGCTGCACCCGAACCACCTGCACGTGGGCGCGGAGTACGCGAACCTCGACACGCTGGCCCCCGGCCAGATCGTCCGCGGCGCCCTGCACGACGTCGACCTCACCGCGTACGACGAGGAGACCGGCAAGAAGAACATGCAGGAACGCCGGGTCGACGCGGGCTACAACGGCTGGTGGTCCTGCCTCATCCCGTCGGAGATCGTGAAGGCCGTCGGCTACCCGCTGCCGATGTTCTTCCAGTGGGACGACATCGAGTACGGCTACCGCGCGCGGGCCAACGGCTTCGCCACGGTGACCCTGCCCGGCGCCGGCGTGTGGCACGCCGACTTCCACTGGAAGGACTGGGACGACTGGCACCGGTACTTCAACCTGCGCAACGCCCTCATCACGTCGGCGCTGCACGGCCGGTTCGAGCCGAAGCGCATCTGCCGGTCCATGGCCGCGCAGCTCGCCACCTACCTGGTCGCCATGCAGTACGGCCTGGCGGCGACCCAGCTGAAGGCCATCGAGGACTTCCTCAAGGGACCGTCGATCCTGCGTGACGGCGGTGTCGAGGCGGCGTCGGAGATCCGCAAGCTGCGCGCCGAGTTCCCGGAGACCATCAGGCACCCGGCGTCCGAGGTGCCCGGCATCTCGTCCGGCGACCTGCCGATGATCCCGTCGCCGGGCGCGCCCCGGAAGCACATCGCGGTGCTGGCCAAGCGGCTCGTCGGCCAGTTCCTCGGCAAGTCGACGCACGACGTGGGCGCGATCCCCGCGGGCGACGCCGCCTGGTGGCACGTGTCCACCTTCAACACCGCGGTGGTGACCGACGCGTCCCAGGAGGGCGTGCGGGTGCGCCGCCGCGACCGCGAGCTGGCCATCCGGCTCGGCAAGCAGGGCACCAGGCTGCTCAAGGAGCTGTACCAGCGCGCTCCCGAGATGCAGCACGCCTACCGCGAGGCGATGGACGACCTGACCAGCCGGGACAACTGGAAGCGGTTGTACGACCTGTGATCCCGCAGCGGGGCGGCCGAACCCGGTCCGCCCCGCTTCTCACCGGAGGGCCCCTCGTGGACGCAGTGCACCGGATCATCCTGCCGAGAGACGACGACCCGCTCGACGTCCGGCCGATGTACCTGGACGAACCGGAGAACGTGCACTGCCAGGTCGGTTCCCGCCGGTGGCTCACCGTGCCCGAGCACGCGAAGGTGTCGTTCGCGACGTACTTCAACGCGTTCCCGGCCAGCTACTGGAAGCGCTGGACGGTCGTCGACGAGGTCGTGCTCCGGATGCGGGTGCGCGGCTCCGGCCGGGTCGACGTGTACCGCTCCAAGCCGAGCGGTGACATCGTGCACCTGGAAGGTTCGTTCGTCCGGGACGCGGCGGACTGGACGACGCTCGAGTTCCCGGTGTCGCTGAAGCCGTTCGAGGACGGCGGGCTGATCTGGTTCGACGCGTTCACGCACGAGGCCGTGCTGGAGATCGACGAAGCCGAGTGGGCGGTGCGCGAGCCGCTGCCCGCGAAGACCGTCGCGGTCAGCATGGCCAGCATGAGGCCGGACGACGCGGTCGAGGCGTTGCGCGCGCTGGGCAGCGACCCGGCCGTGCTCGACGTGCTGGGCAAGGTGTTCATCGCCGACCAGAGCACCGCGAAGGTCCGGTCCGTGCCGGGCTTCGCCGAGGCGGCGGCCGGTCTCGGCGACCGGCTCGAGGTCATCGAGCAGGACAACCTCGGCGGCTCCGGCGGGTTCACCCGGGGCATGTTCGAGGCGGTCGAGAACACCGACGTCGACCAGGTCATGCTGATGGACGACGACATCCGGCTGGAGCCGGAGGCGGTGCTGCGGTCCAACGCGTTCGCGCGGGCGGCGGCGTCACCGGTCATCGTCGGCAGCCACATGCTGAACCTCCAGGCCCGGACCCGGCTGCACAGCTCGGCGGAGATCGTGGACCTGGGCACGTGCTTCTGGCGGGCCGCGCCGGGTGCGGTCAACGACCACGACTTCGGCACGTCGCCGCTGCGCGAGACGCCCGCCCTGCACCCGCGCGTCGACGCCACGTACAACGGCTGGTGGATGTGCCTGGTCCCGCGCGAGGTCGTGCGGCAGATCGGCTACCCGCTGCCCCTGTTCATCAAGTGGGACGACGCCGAGTACTCGCTGCGGGCGCTGGAGCACGGCTTCCCCACGGTGTCGCTGCCGGGTTCTGCGGTGTGGCACATGCCGTGGACGGACAAGAACGACTCGACGGACTGGCAGGCGTACTTCCACACCCGCAACCGGCTCGTCCTGGCGGCGCTGCACAGCCCGTACGACGTGCGGTCGGGGATCGTGAAGCACGGGTTGAAGCTGTCGCTGCGGCACCTGCTGTCGATGGAGTACTCGACGGTGGCGTTGCAGCAGAAGGCCCTGGAGGACTTCCTGGCCGGGCCGGCGGGGCTGTTCGACTCGCTGCGGACGGCGTTGCCGATGGTGCGCGCCCTGCGCTCCGAGTACGGCGACGCCCAGCGCCTGGAATCGGCCCGCGAGTTCCCGCCGCCGACGTTCGACATGGTGCGCGCCGAGGCGCTGCTCCAGCCGTCGAAGGGCAAGGCGACCATCGCGGTGCGGGCGGCGAAGTCCGTGCTGCACAACCTGCGGCCCCCGCAGCCGTCCGCCGGTGACCGGCCCCAGCTCAACGTGCCGGCGCTGAACGCCCGGTGGTTCCTGCTGGGCAACCTGGACAGCGCCACCGTCTCCACCGCCGACGGCACCGGGGTCGCGTTCTACAAGCGCGACCCGGAGCAGTTCCGCACCCTGATGGCCCGCGCGGTCCGCAACTACCGCCGGCTCGGCCGGGAGTGGCCGCGGCTGCGCAGGCTCTACCGGGACGCCCTGCCCGACCTCACGTCGGCCGAGCAGTGGCGCAAGGTGTTCGAGAACCGCTGACCACCTGACGGGGTGGCGTCCCCTCGCCACCCCTTTACCCGGTGCGCGCGGGCGGTCCATACTCCATTCGGACCACCACGCGCTCGTGGTGTCGCGAGCGCCACTGCTCCGGAAGGAGCCGGCATGCGATTCCCGGCCCTGGTGTGGGCGACCCTCGTGGCCAACGCGCTGTTCCTGGTCTGGGTCGTCGCCGGTGGCGGTCCCCTGGCGGTCGTCCTCTGGGTCGCGGCGGACGTCGTGCTCGGCGCCCTGTGGCTGGTCAGCCCGCACCGGACCCGTGACTGCCCGTCCTGCGGCCGTGCGGTGGGGCACGACGCGGCGGTGTGCACGGGCTGCGGCTACAACCTCGCACTGGCCTCCGCGCACGACACCCGCGCGCACCACTACCCGACGAACCCCGGGATCAAGCCGTAGAACCGGCTCACGTCACCGTCCGCGATCCCGCCTCACGCCGAGCGTGGAGCGTGGAGCTGAACGCGTCGAGCTGGACACGACCGCCGGGTCACTTGCGGAAGAAGCGCTCCCGCTGCCCGAGCCGCACCAGCTTCAGCCACTCCACGAACGCCTTCGGGTCGCGCCGCACCCCGAGGAAGTACAGCCCGAACCGGAACGCCTCCAGCAGACCCAGCTTCCGCATCCCCGGCTGCGACAGCAGGTAACCCCGGTTGCGGTAGGTGTAGTAGCGCTTGACGGCGTTCTCCGGGTCCTGCGCGTGGAACCGCCCGCCGAGCATCGGCTTGAACTCGTCCGACCCGTCCGGGTGCAGGTAGGTGACCTTCAACGACGTCCCGAACGGCAGCCCGGTGCGCACCAGCCGGCGGTGGATCTCCACCTCGTCACCGCGGAAGAACAGCCGGTAGTCCGGCACGCCGATGACGTCGACCGTGGACGCCTTGAACAGCGCCCCGTTGAACAGCGACGCGATCCCGGGCAGGAAGTCCGTGCCCAGCTCGGCCGCGTTCCGCTTCCACGTCAGCCCGCGCCGCAGCGGGAACGCCAGCTTCTCCGGCCGGTCGATGTTCGCCACCACCGGCGAGATGGCGGCCAGCTGACGCCGGTTCGCCTCCTCCAGCAGCACGGCGAGCACCGTCTCGTCCGCCGGCCGCCCGTCGTCGTCGGCCAGCCACAGCCAGTCCGCGCCCAACGACAGGGCGTGCAGCATCCCCAACGCGAACCCGCCCGCGCCACCGAGGTTGCGGTGCGAGGCCAGGTAGGTGGTCGGGATCGGGCACTGCGCGACCAGGTCGTCCACCGGCTGGTCCGGCCCGTTGTCCACCACCACCAGGTGGTCGAGCGCTCTGGTCTGCGACGCGAGGACCTTCAAGGAGTCGGCCAGCAGCTCCCGGCGGTGCCGGGTCACCACCACACCGACGACGGAGCCCTTCGGCAGTGCGCTCACCAAGCTCACCTACTCGCCACCGTTCCCGCTCAGCACCCGCGGTTGACCGATCCGCTCCAGCGTCGCCTCGCTCAGGTGCTCGTACGGGTCACGCCCCTTGTAGGAGGTGACCACGTCGCGCAGCGAGCCGTGCATCTTGACCTGGCCCTCGTCCATCCAGATGGCCGTGGTGCACAGCTCGACCAGGAAGTCGTCCGAGTGCGAGGCGAACACCAGGATGCCGGACCGCTTCACGAGGTCGTTCAGCCGGTCCCGGGCCTTCTCCAGGAACGCCGCGTCGACCGCGCCGATGCCCTCGTCCAGGAGCAGGATCTCCGGGTCGATCGACGTGACCACGCCCAGCGCCAGCCGCACCCGCATACCCGTGGAGTAGGTGCGCAGCGGCATCGAGAGGTAGTCGCCGAGTTCGGTGAACTCCGCGATGTCGTCGACCCGCTTCTCCATCTCCTTGCGGCTCATGCCGAGGAAGAGGCCGCGGATCATGATGTTCTCGAAGCCCGAGATCTCCGGGTCCATGCCGACGCCGAGGTCGAACACCGGCGCGACCTTGCCGACGATGCGCGAACTGCCCCGCGTGGGCTCGTAGATGCCCGCGAGCAGTCGCAGCAGCGTGGACTTGCCCGCGCCGTTGTGCCCGACGAGGCCGACCCGGTCACCGTGCCGCAGCGAGATGTTGATGTCGTGCAGCGCTTCGATTATCGGGACGCGGCCCTCGGAGCCGATCTTGCCGCCCACCTTGCCCAGCGCGAGCTTCTTCAGCGACCTCGACTTGGCGTCGAAGATCGGGAAGTCGACCGAGGCGTTCCAAACGTCGATGCCAACCATGTGTTGCGGCCTCACTCAGACCCAGTAGGAGACGCGGGCACGGTAGTTGCGCATGGCGATCAACGCCAGTGCCCAGCCCACGATGGTGAACCCGCCGACGACGACCCAGTGGTGCCAGTCCTGCGTGTGCCCGAGCAAGGGCGCGCGGACGATCTCCACGAAGTGGTAGAGCGGGTTCAGTTCGGCGATCAGCACTTTCCAGTTGCCCTCGCCGCTGCCGCCGGTGACCTTGTTCAGCACACCGACGTGCCAGACGATCGGCGTCATGAAGAAGATCAGGTTGATGAAGCTGTGGATCACCGGCGGGATGTCCCGGAACCGGGTGCTGATGATGCCGAACAGCAGCGCCACCCACACCGCGTTGACCACGATCAGCGCGAACGCCGGGATGGCCAGGACCATGGTCCACGAGATGCCGGGGTGGCTGTTGAGCTCGTCGCCGACCATCGAGTACGGCTGCGTGAGCGCCGGGTAGAAGACGGCGAGCACGATGAAGTAGACGACCAGGTTGTGCCCGAAGAACAACACCTGCCGCCACACCATGCGCAGCACGTGCACCGTCACCGGCGCCGGAAGGTGCTTGATCAGCCCTTCGTTGGCGATGAACACGTCGGTGCCCTCGGAGACCACGCCGAGGATGAAGTTCCAGATGATGAAGCCGGCCGTCACGTAGGGCAGGAACGTGTCCAGCTCCTGCCCGAAGAGCTGCGAGTACAGCAGACCGAGCGCGAGCGCCGTGGTGCCCATCGAGATGGTGATCCAGAGGGGGCCGATCACCGAGCGGCGGTAGCGCTGCTTGATGTCCTGCCAGCCCAGGTGGGCCCAGAGCTCGCGATGGTGCCAGGCGTCGCGCACATCGGCGAACGCACGCGCGAACGTGCGCGAGTTTGGTGCGAGGGGAGCCTCTGGTCGGTCGACCGTACTCGTGGGTTGCACGAGGATTGAGACTACCGGCGACGGGGTGGTGCGGCTGTCGCCGGGCTGTCACGGTGAGGTCACCCCCACTGTCGGGGCCCCGACCCTTACTGTCCGCACGGCCACCTGATGGTGATCGCACGCCTACTGTTGGTAGTCACCGCTGGTCGGCCGCTCGCCGGATACCTGCGAAGCCGGTCGATCCACCGCGCCGGCTGCCGATCAGACCCGTTGTCAGTCGGGTCAACCGTTGATCGGGCGGTCGGTCGGTCGGGCCGATCACTGAGCGGGCCGGCTGTGGGTCGGGCCGGCTGTGGGTCGGGCTGGCCGTGGGTCGGGCCGGCGGTGGGTCGAGCCGATTACTGAGCGGGCCGGCTGTGGGTCGGGCCGACCACTGAGCGGGCCGGCTGTGGGTCGAGCGGTTATCCATCAGGCTCGCCGTCGAGCCGGCCGGTTGTCCGTCGGGTCGGGTCGGTTGCCGGTCGGGCCGGTTATCCATCAGGCCGGGCGTCGAGCGGACCGGCGCAGGTCGGGTCGGTTGCGGGTCGGGCCGGTTGTCGAGCGAGTCGGTTGCCACCAGGCCGACCATCCCAGCCCCAGCCCCCAGCCATCCCGGCCGTCTCGGCCATCCCGGCTGCCTAGCTTCCCCAGATGCCCAGCGGTCCCGCCGGCCGCACAGGCCGGCGGTCCGGGCTCAGCGGTCCGGGCTCAGAGGTACTGGCCGGTGCCCCGGATGTGCGGCGTCTCCGAACCGTGGTCCCCGGCGCCCGTGCCGGCCGGCAGCGCCCGCCCGCGCATCTGCTCCAGCTGCACCCGAGCCGCCATCTGCTGCGCGAACAACGCGGTCTGGATGCCGTGGAACAGGCCCTCCAGCCAGCCGACCAGCTGGGCCTGCGCGATCCGCAGCTCCGCGTCCGAGGGCGTCCCCTCCTCCGTGAACGGCAGCGACAGCCGCTCCAGCTCGTCGCGCAGCTCCGGCGCCAGCCCGTCCTCCAGCTCGTCGATCGACCGCTTGTGGATCTCCTTGAGCCGGTTCCGGCTGGCCTCGTCCAGCGGTGCCGCGCGCACCTCCTCCAGCAACTGCTTGATCATCGTGCCGATGCGCATGACCTTCGCCGGCTGCTCGACCAGGTCCGTCACGTCCTGGCCGCCCGCGTCGTCACCCGCCGGCACCCGCGCGGCGCCCACGGGCGTGCCGTCCGGGCCTACCACCACCACGTGCCGCTCGTTCTCCACCTGATCACCTCGGGCTGCCTCACTCATGGCTCCCATCCTGGCCCGATCGGGTGGCGAACGCCGAACCGGGTCGCGGATCGCGCCCCAAACCCCCGGCCCTGCTGTCGCTCGTGCCGGACTCCTCCGTACGGTGTGCGGCATGGCGTTCGACGTCGCCCGGGTCCGTGGGCTCTTCCCCGCGCTCGGCGACGGCTGGGTTCATCTGGACGCTCCTGCGGGAATGCAAGTACCCGAACAGGTGGCCACGGCCGTCTCCACCGCGCTGCGCGCACCCGTCTCCGGGCCGGGTGGCATATTCCCCGCTTCACAACGTGCCGAGGCGATCGTCGACGCGGCCCGCCGGGCGGTGGCGGACCTGGTCGGCGCCGATCCCGCCGGTGTCGTGCTCGGCCCGAGTTCGGCGGTGCTGCTGCAACGCCTGGCCGACGCGCTGTCCGAAGGCTGGTTCCTCGGCGACGAGGTCGTCGTGTCCCGGCTCGACCACCCGGCCAACATCGCGCCGTGGCAACGGGCCGCGCAGCGCACGGGCAGCGTGGTCCGGTGGGCCGAGGTGGACATCGAGACCTGCGAGCTGCCCGCCTGGCAGTACGACGACCTGATCACGCCCAAGTGCAAGCTGGTCGCCGTCACCGCCGCGTCCGGCTCCGTCGGCACCCGCCCCGACCTGCGCAAGATCGCCGAAGCCGCCGGTCGCACGGACGCGATGGTCGTCGTCGACGCCTCGTCCGCCGCGCCGTTCGTGCCGCTCGACATCACGTCGATGGGCGCCGACGTGGTGGCCGTGTCGGCGAACAACTGGGGCGGCCCGCCGGTCGGCGCGCTCGTGTTCCGCGACCCGTCCGTGCTCGACATGCTGCCCTCGGTGGCGGTCGAGCCCGGTGCGCGCGGCCCGGAGCGGCTGGAACTCGGCCCGCACGCCTACCCGCTGCTGGCCGGCCTGGTCGCCTCGGTGGAGTACCTGGCCGGGCTGGACGACGCCGCCGTCGGCCCGCGGCGCGAGCGCGTGCTCACTTCGCTGGGTTCGGTGAAGGCCTACCAAGCCGGACTTCTGGCTAATCTCATCAACGAACTGCGATCGCTCCGTCACGTCATGGTGATCGGCGACGCCATGCGCCGCGTGCCGGCGCTGGCGTTCACGGTGGCCGGCGTGAAGGCGACCGATGGCGTCGAGCACCTGTCCGAACGCGGTGTCTGCGCGTTCGCCGACTCGGGGCAGCACGGCGTCTTCTCGGTGCTGGGGGTGGGCGAGGTCGGCGGCGCGATCCGCGTCGGCCTGGCGCACTACACGAACGCGGTTGAAGTGGACGAGCTCGTGCGGGCGGTCGCCGAGCTCGGCTGATCGGTTGCGCTGAGACTGGGGGGTTGGGTGGACGACCTGTTATCCCGGGAGCTCGCCGACCTCGCCGCACTGCACCGCCTCGCACCCCTGATGTCGGAGTACCTGCCCAACACGGCGCACGAACTGCGGCCCGCCGCGCTCGCGGCCGTGGTGGACGAGGTGCTGCTCGGGTCGCGGACCGTGCTGGTGGAGTGCGGGTGCGGCGCGTCGTCGGTCGTGCTGGCGAGGCTGCTGGCGCGGCGCGGGTTCGGCCACCTGCTGTCCGTCGAGCACGACGAGCGCACGGCGGCGTTCGTGGCCAGCCAGCTGCGCCGGGAGGGCCTCGGGCACGTGGCGCGCGTCGTCCACGCACCCCTGACCCCGCACCCCGCCGCCCTCGGCAACGCCCACTGGTACCACCCGCAGCTCGTGCACGACGAGGTGTCGGCGTTCGTCGAGCGGTACGGCCTGGTCGACCTGCTGCTGGTCGACGGCCCCCTGCTGGGCGACGCCCGCTACCCGGCGCTGCCGGTCCTGCGCGGTGTCCTCGCGCCCGGCGCGGCGGTGCTGGTGGACGACGCCGAACGGCCGGGCGAGCAGACCGTGCTGGTGCGGTGGGCGGAGGAGTTCTCGTTGCGCTTCCGCACCACCCCGCGAACCTCCCTCGCCACCGCGAACGCGTTGGACTAGGAGACCGCGAGCACGAGCTTGCCGAACACGCCGCTGCCCTCCAGCGCGCGGTGGGCGTCGGCGGCGCGTTCGACCGGCATCACCTCGTGCACGACCGGCTTCACCTTGCCGGCGGCGATCATCGGCCACACGTGCTCGCGCACCTCGGCCACCACGCGACCCTTGCCGCTCGGCCCGTCGACGGGGCGGAACCGCAGGCCGGTCGCGCTCACGCTCGCCCGCTTCGCCAGCAGCTTGCCGATGTTCAGCTCGGCCTTCACCCCGCCCTGCATGCCGATGACGACCAGCCGGCCGTCCGGCGCGAGCACGTCGATGTTGCGGTCCAGGTAGGCGGCGCCCATGTTGTCCAGCACCACGTCCGCCCGGCCGACCTCGGCGACGAAGTCCTGCCGGTGGTAGTCCACCAGCACGTCCGCGCCCAGTTCGGCGCACCGCGCCAGCCGTTCCGCCGACCCCGCCGTGACGGCGACCCGCGCGCCCAGCGCCTTGGCGACCTGGATGGCGTGCGTGCCGATGCCGCCCGCGCCACCGTGGACGAGGAACGTCTCACCGTTCTTCAGGCCCGCCAGCATCACCACGTTCGACCACACCGTGCACGCGACCTCGGGCAGCGACGCCGCCGTCACCAGGTCGACGCCGTCGGGCAGCGGCAGGAGCTGGGCGGCCGGGACGACGACCCGTTCCGCGTAGCCGCCGCCGGCGAGCAGCGCGCACACCTCGTCACCGACTTCCCAGCCCGTGACGCCCTCGCCGAGCGCCGCGACCGTGCCCGAGCACTCCAGGCCGAGCACGTCCGACGTGCCCTTCGGCGGCGGGTAGTGGCCCTGGCGTTGCAGCAGGTCGGCGCGGTTCACCGCGGTCGCGGCCACGTCGAGCAGCACCTCGCCCGGTCCGGGTTCGGGGTCCCGAACCTCCGTCCACGCCAGCACGTCCGGGCCGCCGGGTTCACGAATGGTGATCGCGCGCATGGGTCGACGGTAATCCGGTCGCCGCGCGGACGCGTGATTCCCGCCACGAGTCGGGTGTGGGCGGTATCACACCGTGCCTGTGGCTGCTCATCAGCGAAAGACCCTCCGACTGACGGATTGCGTTCGACCCCGTGACTTGTGAGGGTGCGGCATCCGAGTGAAGGGGAACTCGCTCATGTCAGGTAGAACCCGGATTCGACGCGCGGCGATCCTCGCAGCGTCCGCATCCCTCGCGCTGGTGGCCGTTCCGGTGGGCAACGTCGCCTCGGCGGCGGGGCTCGACGGTCCGAAGCTGGCCAAGAACCTCACCAAGAACGTCACGCTGGAAGGGGTCAACCGCCACCTGATCGCGTTCCAGCGCATCGCCGACCGCAACGACGGCAACCGCGCCGCGGGCACGACCGGGTACGACGCCAGCGTCGAGTACGTGGCGGGCAAGCTGCGCGGCGCGGGGTTCGACGTGTCCACGCCGGAGTTCACCTACCCGGTGCAGATCACCGACGCGGCGACCGCGACGGTCGGCGCCACGACGTACGAGAACATCCCGCTGGAGTTCTCGCCGCTGACGCCGGCCGGCGGCGTCACCGGTCCGCTGCGCGTCGTCCCCGAGGACGCGACGCCGGGCTGCGAGGCGGAGGACTTCGCCGGGCAGGACTTCACCGGCTCGATCGCCCTGATCCGCCGCGGCTCCTGCACGTTCGACGTCAAGCACCGCAACGCGGCTGCCGCCGGCGCCATCGCGGTGATCATCTCGAACAACCGCGAGGGCACGCTGGAGGGCGTCACGCTCGGTTCGCCCGGCGTCGTCCCGACCGGTGGCGTCACGCAGGCCGACGGCACCGCGCTGGCCCAGCTCGGCGGCCAGCCGGCGACCGTGGACCTGCGGTACCACACGGAGGAGCGCCTCTCGCGCAACGTGATCGCGCAGACCCGGACCGGCCGCACGGACAACGTCGTGATGGCGGGTGCGCACCTCGACAGCGTCGAGAACGGCGCGGGCATCAACGACAACGGCACCGGTTCGGCCGGCCTGCTGGAGACCGCGCTGAAGCTGGGTGGGTCGCCGAAGGTGGAGAACGCGGTGCGGTTCGGGTGGTGGGGCGCGGAGGAGCTGGGCCTCGTCGGGTCGACGAAGTACGTGCAGTCCCTGACGTTCGAGCAGCAGCTGGACATCGCGCTGTACCTGAACTTCGACATGATCGGGTCGCCGAACGCGGCGTACTTCGTGTACGACGGCGACAACTCCGACGGTGACGGCGCGGGCGCGGGCCCCTTCGGGTCGGCGCAGATCGAGCAGGCGTTCATCGAGTACCTGACCGTCGAGAAGGGCGTGCAGACCGAGGGCACGGACTTCAGCGGGCGTTCGGACTACGGCGAGTTCATCGCGCAGGGCATCCCGGCGGGCGGCCTGTTCACCGGCGCCGAGGGCGTCAAGACGGAGGCCCAGGCGGCCAAGTGGGGCGGCACCGCGGGCGTCGCCTACGACCCCAACTACCACGGGTCGGGTGACACCCTCGGCAACGTCGACCGCACCGCGCTCGACCGGAACGCCGACGCGCTGGCGTGGGTGACCGCGTCGTACGCGATGAGCACCGAGAGCGTGAACGGCGTGCCGTCACGTGCCAACCGCGCTGAGGCGCGTGCGGCTTCGATGCGTTCACTGCACGTGGAGGAGCACGTCCACTCGCACGCCGACGTGGCGTAAACACCTGCACCTGTTCCTGTTCCGACCGGGGCCGGCCTCCCACCGCGGAGACCGGCCCCGGCTCGTCGGACCGTTCACCGGCTGTCCACGCTGGAGCAGTCCCGTTCGGTGCCCACGACCTCTTGCTCGAGATGCGGCTGATCAAGGCCGCGGCACATCCGGTCGGTCGCATCGGCGGTCCAGGGCGGTCGTCACCACTGGTGGCGCACGGCGGCCTTGGTGCCGGTCACCAGGCTCGCCGGTGGAACGTCGTCGGCCACGACCGCTCCCGCGGCGATCACGGCGTCACGGCCGATGGTGACACCGGGCAGGATCGTGGCGCCGGCGCCGATCCACACGTTCTCCGCCACGTCGATGGGCCCGCCGCTCAGCCACTCCCGTCGTTCCACCGGGTCGACCGGGTGCCCCATGGTGATGAACGTGGCCTTCGGGCCGATCATCACGCGCTCGCCGATCCGGATGCCCGCGTAGTCCAGGAACGTGCAGTTCTGGTTGATGAACACCCGTTCCGCGAGGTCCAGGTTGAGCCCGTGGTCGGTGTAGAACGGCGGGTAGATCGCCACCCGCTCCGGCAGCGGCCGGCCGAGGATCCGCTCGAACAACTCCGCCTTGCCCGCTTCGTCGTCGAAGGGGAGGACGTTGAGGCGGGACGTGAGCTCCGTGGCCCGCAGGACTCGCTCGGACATGGCCTTGAACTCGGCGCTGTGGATGCGCATGAGGCGGTCGTCGGGCATGACTTGGACCTTCTCACGCACGCTGCCGCGCCGGCCGTCCCGTGCCGGCTCACCCGTCCTGACGAATCGGTGGCTACCCCTGCGGCGGCGCGACCGTGACGAAGCGGGCAACCCCGTCACCGGCCGCGATGTGCCAGTGGAGGTGCTTGTTGTGCTGCTCGTTCCCCAGGGTCGTGAGCACCTGACAGCCCCCGTGCCGCGCAACGGCTTCGCCGCCCACTTCCTGGAGAACGGCGAGCATCTCGGCGGCCAGATCCGGCGTCAGCTCCAGCAGGGACGACACGTGGACCTTCGGGACGACGATGATGTGCTCACGGCTGAACCCCGGTCGAGGTGGCCGGAAGGCGAGCACGGTCGCCGTCTCCGCCAGCACGTCGACCACGACCTTGCCGGGAATCACCTCATCGCAGTACCAGTCCTGGCGCACCCACCGACCGTAACCACTGGATCGGCCCCAGTCCCGCCCAGGGCCTGCGGTCCATCGCCCGGAAAGCGGCTGTCACTATTCTCCGTCGCCTATTCCGATCGTTTTGAGCATCTCAAGCAGTTCGTCCACACCCGTGAGTCCCAGGAAGGTGAATAAGGCTCCGGCGATGCCGGACAATATGACCCAGTACGCTTCCCAGGACATTTTGTCCCGAATCACCTCTTTGCGGCAAAATTCACCGATCTTGTAGAAGAAGACGGGAGGGGCGAAGAGGGTGGACAGCATCAACAGGCCCTGCCCGGTCGACAGCTTTTCGTGCGGAGAGATGTCGGCTGCTTCGGCCCACTTCGCCAACAAGGCAACCCCGGCCAGACAGCCCAGAACTGCCCAGATCAAATCGATGAGGTCATTATCGCCGTCTTTGTTGCTCTCATCCGTCACGTACAGCCCCTTGTCCGCGTCGGCAACCACTGTTCCAAGCCTTGCGCAGTTCAGGTCGTCCTTGGCCGGCTGTTCAGGTCCGTCCGGTTCGAGCCGTTCCCGCAGCTCACTGCCTCGCGGCCGTCCATGCCCGTCCGCACCGGTTCACCCTCGTCGCGACACAGGTAGCTACGCCTGTGTGGTGCGGGCCTGTCCTTCCTCGGCCCGCCGCTGCTCCTCGGCCAAGGCGTGCTCGACCCAGTCGAGGAACGCGGGAAGTTGGCTGTCGGCGCTGAAGCAGTCCCGCTCGGTTCCCACGATCTCGTGTTGAAGATGCGGCCACTCCAGCCGCAATGCGTTGTAGTGGGCCTGCCCGACCCGTTCATCGGGGTGGCGGCGCATGTGCTCGTCCACCAGGTCGAGGTACCGGCTGATCATGTCCATGACACCCCTTCGCCGTGAACGCCGGCCGCCCCACCTCCGTTGGCCGCCGGCGCGGAGCGACTGCGGGCGTCGGTCGCCGTGTCCGGCCCCGCCGAAGCTGCCACGAAATGCGGATGCAGCATTCAGATGGTTCGCCGGCGCATCAACGCGAGTCGGCTTCAAGCCGGCCGGCGCGGGTGTCCGTCGTGAAGATCCGCGATTACCAGCAGGCTGGAAGGCGTTGCTACACCCGTCGCTGCACCGGGGGGGTGTGACCGACCTGCGAAGGACAGCCACACTCCCCTCTGACCAGCGGAAGCGGAGGGATTTGAACCCCCGGACGGTTGCCCGTCTCCCGCTTTCAAGGCGGGTGCATTCGGCCGCTCTGCCACGCTTCCCGGCGTGCCGGAGCAGGTTACCGGTCCACCTGCCGCAGGTGTGTGATGACCCGGGTGAACACCGTGGCCAGCACCTCCTGCTCCTCCCGCGACAACAAGTCGATCATGTGCTCCCGCACGCCCTCGACGTGCGTCGGCGCCGAGGCCTCCAGCAGCGCCATCCCCTTGTCCGTCAGCTCCGCGAACACCCCGCGCCCGTCCTCAGGGCACTCCAACCGCCGCAGCAGCCCTTCCCGCTCCATCCGCGCCACCTGGTGCGAGACCCGGCTCTTGGACGACGCCACCTCGTCCGCCAACTGCGACATCCGCATCCGCCGCCCCCGTCTCTCGGACAGCCGCACGAGCACCTCGTAATCGGGCAACGACACCCCGTGCCCGTCCTGCAACTCCCGGTGCAGCCGGTCGGCGAGCATCGACGCCCCGACCACGTAGTTGCGCCAGGCGCGCATCTCCTCATCGTCCAGCCACCGCGGCTCCTGCTCAGTCACCCCCCAAGGCTATGCCGCACATCTCCGTTAACTGACGATCCACGGGCATGTCTGGTGCCGGTCAGCTTCGGAAGGCAAACTCCTGCGCCGTACCGCGCCCTCCCCCCGGGGCGCCGCAGGAGGGAACCCACCCCATGACCTCGTTCAGACGCACCGCGCAGCGCTCCGCCGCGCTCGCGGTCACCGCGGCGGCAGCGCTGGCGGTCACGCTCGTGCAGAACCCCGCGCAGGCCGACAACGACAAGCCGGTCCGCACGGTCGACGTCCGCCTGATCGGCATCAACGACCTGCACGGCAACATCGAGCCCCCCAGCGGTTCCTCGGGCCGCGTCACGCTGTCCGACGGCACCCAGGTCGAGGCGGGCGGCGCGGCGTTCAACTCCACCCACATCAAGGGCCTGCAGGCGGAGGTGCGCAACTCGGTGATCGTCGGCCAGGGCGACCTGATCGGCGCGTCGCCGATCGTGTCCGCCCTGTTCCACGACGAGCCGACGATCGAGGTCCTGAACCACGTCGGCATGGACACGTCGGCAGCGGGCAACCACGAGTTCGACGAGGGCTACCAGGAGCTGCTGCGCATGCAGCGCGGCGGCTGCCACCCGGTCGACGGCTGCCAGTTCCGCGACAGCTACGAGGGCGCGGAGTTCCCGATCCTCGGCGCCAACGTCACCCTCGCCGCGAACGACCGCCCCGCGCTGCCCCCCTTCTGGGTGGAGTTCCGCGACGGCGTCCCGATCGGTTTCATCGGCATGCCGCTGAAGGACGTGCCGATCCTGGTCGACCCGAACGGCATCAAGGAACTCGAGTTCGGCGACGAGGTCGCCGCCGCCAACCGGTACGCGGACCTGCTGAACCGGCTCGGCGTGAAGTCGATCGTGCTGCTGATCCACCAGGGCGACAACACCTCGGGCGGCGGTCCGGACGAGTGCCGCACGGTCGCCGGCGGCCCCGGTCGCAAGATCGCCGAGCAGGTCAGCCCGAAGATCGACGCGGTGTTCTCCGGCCACAGCCACCAGCACTACAACTGCACGGTCACCGACCCGGCGGGCAACCCGCGCCCGTTCATCGAGGGCCTGGCGTTCGGCCGTGAGCTGTCCGTGGTCGACATCAAGATCGACAAGCGCACCCGCGAGGTCATCCGGTCGGCGACGGTCGCCCGCAACCACGTGGTGACCCGGACCGTCACCCCGGACCCGGAGATCCAGGCGATCATCGACCTGGCCAAGACGAAGTCCGGCCCGATCGCGAACCGCCCGGTCGGCACCATCGCGCAGGACATCCTGCGGGCGCAGAACCCGGCCGGCGAGTCCGCGCTGGGCAACCTGATCGCCGACTCGCAGCTCGCCGTCACCACGGACAACGGCGCGGTCCTCGCGCTGATGAACCCCGGCGGCGTGCGCGCCGACCTCACCTACGCCTCCTCGCCCGCGGGTGAGGGCAACGGCGTGGTGACGTACGGCGAGGCGTTCACCGTCCAGCCGTTCGGCAACATCCTCCAGACGGTGACGTTGACCGGCACGCAGATCAAGGCGGCGCTGGAGCAGCAGTGGCAGATCGTCAACGGCGCGCAGCGGCAGATCATCCTCCAGCCGTCGAAGGGCCTGACCTACACGTGGTCGGCGTCCGCGCCCATCGGCTCGAAGGTGTCGGCGATCATGCTGAACGGCGCGCCGCTCGACCCGGCCGCGAACTACCGGGTCACGATCAACAGCTTCCTCCAGGGCGGTGGTGACGGCTTCAGCACGTTCACCGGCGGCACCGACATCACCGGTGGCGGCATCGACCTGGACGGGTTCAGCGCCTACCTGACGGCGAACCCGAACACCGCGCCGCCGGCGCTCGGCCGGATCACCACGACCCCGTGATCTCCGCGCGGTGGGCGGGCGCCCGAGGTGCCCGCCCACCGCGCGCGGTCACCGTCCCGACCGGCCGGATTGATTGCGTTTCACCAGTTCAGGGGACTTGTTCTCCAGTTGTGAATCGGGCCGATCAAGCGCATGCTCGACGTAGGACCTGCCACCGGCGGAAGCCCGAGCCGAACCGCCGGCGGCACGCCCGGAAGGGGTAGGTGGTGCGGTGCAGGTAAGTCCTCGCGATGACGATTCGCGTTCGGACCGCAACCCCGCGGGCGGAGCGGTCATGAGACCGGCCCGGTCGCGAACGTGAGCGGTTGGACGAGGTTTTCGAGCGCACGGCGCCACAGGCGCCATCGCCGCGCTTGACGATGTTGACCCGGCAAGTCTGAGGGCGCCGTCTCCACCGTCGGCGCCGACCGCGGTCCACGCCGACCTCGTCACGAATGGTTTCGTCATCTCCACATGGGAATACCCCGGGTTGCGGTGCCCCGACGTCGGGTCCCGCACCCGGGGCTTGTGTATGTCCGGCTTCTGTGTGGACTTTGAGTTGGAGGACGCGCGGTGCAGTTCAACGAGAACGCCGAACTCGACACGTCACAGGTGACCGACCAGCGGGGTGTCGGCGGTCGGGTAGCCATGGGAGGTGGTGGGCTCGGCATCGTCGGCCTCATCATCTACCTGGTGCTGTCGCAGCTCGGCGGTGGTGCGCAGTTGCCGTCCGGCTCCGGGTTCGGCGACGTCGGGCAGGACCAGCAGGTCGGCTCCGAGTCCATCAAGGAGAAGTGCCGGACCGGCGCGGACGCGAACCGCGAGGCCGACTGCCGCGCGGTGGCGTTCATCAACTCGATCCAGGGCTACTGGACCGACCAGTTCGCCCGATCGGGTCGTACCTACCAGGCGGCGCAGACGAACTTCTTCTCCGGCGGCGTGCAGACCAGGTGCGGCAACGCGTCGTCCGCGGTGGGGCCGTTCTACTGCCCGGCGGACGCGCAGGTGTACATCGACCTCGGGTTCTTCCAGGAGATGCAGCAGAAGTTCGGCGCGACCGGCGGGCCGTTCGTCGAGGCGTACATCCTGGCGCACGAGTACGGGCACCACATCCAGAACCAGCTGGGCACGTCCGACCGGGTGGGCTCGGGGTCCGGGCCGACGTCGGACTCGGTGCGGCTGGAGCTGCAGGCGGACTGCTACGCGGGCGCCTGGGCCAACCACGCGCAGACCGTGCCGACGGCGTCCGGGCAGCCCCTGATCACCGGCGTGACGCAGGACGACGTGAACGCGGCGCTGGACGCGGCGGCCCGGATCGGCGACGACTTCATCCAGGGCGAGCTCGGCGGCGGTCGCATCGACACGACCCAGTTCACCCACGGCACGTCGGCGCAGCGGCAGAAGTGGTACACGACCGGCTTCGAGACCGGCGACCCGGCGCGCTGCAACACGTTCGACACGGACGACCTGGGCTGAACACCGGACCGGACGACCCCTCGCCGGCGCAGCACGGGCCGGTGAGGGGCGTCAGGACTGCTCGGTCAGCACCTTCGAACACCTCGCCAGCAACGCCCGCAGGGTCTCCCGCTCGGCCGCGCTGAACTCGTCCGCCAGCCGCCGTTCCACCGCGGACGCCCGCGCGTCGGCCACCTCGAACGCCGCGCGCCCCGCCTCGGTCAGCCGGGTCTCCAGGACGTTGCGGTGCACCTCGTGCGGCAGGCGGGCGATCAGGTCGGCGGCTTCCAGGTTGCGCAGGATCGTGGTCATCGTCTGCGGCGTCACCCGGCAGCGGCGCGCGAGCTCGGCGGCCGAGACACCGGGGTGCCCGTCCAGCACGAGCAGCGTCGCGTACTGCGCGACCGTCAGCCCCGCCGGTCGCACGGCCTGCTGCTTCACCAGCATCAACTCGTGCTCCACGCGCTTGATGTCGCCACCAAGGCGCTCCTCGACCGGCATGCCCATGGTCCGATCGTAAACGCGTTGACGGTTATCAGGAGTCTGATATAGCTTCGAGCACGTACTCGACCACGTGAACGGAGTGCTATGCGTGTCCTGATGGTATTCGTGCTGCTGATCCTCACCGCCGCGCCGGCGTCGGCCCACGCCGCACCGGAGACGATCACCGGCAGATCCGCCGAACTGCACCCCGAGGGCATCACCTGGGACCCGCTGCGGCGGACGTTCCTGCTCAGCTCGGTGCGCCACGGCACGGTGGAGGTCGTCCGGCCGGGCGGCGCCACCAAGACCCTGATCAGCGACCCGCGGATGGTGTCCACGTTCGGCGTGCACGTGGCCGGCGACCGCGTCTACGTCGCGTACGGCGACATGGGCGTGGGCCTCCGGTCCACCCCGGACACCACCTACCGGGCCTCCGGGCTCGGCGTCTTCGACCTCGCTACCGGACGTCCGCTGCACGTGGTCGACCTCGCGATCGGCCCCGGCCGGCACGCCGCCAACGACGTCGCCGTCGACCGCGCCGGCAACGCCTACGTCACCGACCCGGCCGCCGACGCGCTCTACCGGGTCGACCACCGCGGCCACGCCACCGTCCTCGCCCGCGACCCCCGGCTCGGCAGCGCCACCATCGGCCTGAACGGGATCGCCTGGCACCCCGGCGGTTTCGTGCTCGCGGTCCGCTACGACACCGGTGCGCTGTTCAAGGTCACCCGCGGTGGCCAGGTCTCCGAGGTCGCCCTCGACCGACCGCTGGTCGGCGGCGACGGCCTGGACCTGCGCCCGGACGGCTCCCTCGCCGTCGTCACCAACTCCCTCGGCGCACCAGGGGAAGCGGCCGTCAGCGTGCTGCGGTCGAACGACGGCTGGCGCACCGCCCGCACCACCCACCGCGCCGCGCCGTGGGGCGACGACGAACCGACCACGATCGCCCGGTCGCCCCACGGCAGTTTCGTGGTGGACGGCAACCTGGGCACCCTGGTCACCGGCGCGGGAGTGTCCGATGTGTACACGCTGCGACGGTTCGCCGAAAGCGCCGGGCACTGACCGGGCGAGGCACTGACTGGGCGAGGCACTGACCGGGCGAGGCACTGACCGGGCGAGGCACTCGGCGTAACGCCGGAACCGCCGTTCGGGCGGAGCCAGGTGTCGCGGGAACCACACCCCCTACCGCCTGACGCGGTGTTAGCGTCGCTGACCAACTGCGAGAACCGGGAGTGTGGTCGTGACGACGCTGGAGGCGATCCTCGTCGTCCTGGCCGGTGTGTTCGCCGGTGGGATCAACACGGTGGTCGGCTCCGGCACGCTGGTGACGTTCCCGGTGCTGCTGGCCGTCGGCTACCCGCCGGTGGTGGCGAACGTCTCCAACAGCCTCGGCCTGGTGCCCGGCTCGCTCAGCGGCGCGTTCGGCTACCGGCGTGAGCTGACCGGCCAGGCGGGCCGGGTGAAGCGGCTGCTGCCCGCGTCGGTGCTCGGCGCGGTGGTCGGCGCGATCCTGCTCGTGGTGCTGCCGGAGGACGCGTTCTCGGCGATCGTCCCGGTGCTGATCGCCATCGCGCTGGTGCTGGTGATCGCCCAGCCGTGGCTCAACCGCAAGCTGGCCGAACGGGAACGGCAGGAGCACGGCGGGCTCGCGCTGTGGGTCGGCGTGTTCCTGGCGGGCATCTACGGCGGCTACTTCGGCGCGGCCCAGGGCGTGCTGGTGATGGGGCTCATGGGCGTGCTGATGAGCGAGCACATCCAGCGGATGAACGCGCTGAAGAACGTGCTGACCGCGTTCGTGAACCTGGTCGCGGGCGTGCTGTTCATCTTCATCGCGGACGTGGCGTGGCTCGCCGTGCTGCTGCTGGCGGTCGGCTCGGTCGTCGGCGGTCAGCTCGGCGCGAAGGTCGGCCGCCGACTCCCACCAGCGGTGTTGCGCGGGGTGATCGTGCTGGTGGGAGTCGTGGCCATCGCCCAGATGCTGACCCGGTGAACGGTCAGCGGGTCAGCGGGTCAGGCGGTCAGCCGGTGAACGAGGTCGCGGCGGCGAGGAACGCGTCGTTCTCCTCCGGCTCGCCGATCGTGACGCGCGCGCCGTCGCCGACGAACGCCCGCACGACCACCTTGTGCGCCAGGCAGTGCTCGTTGAACGCCGCCGTCCGCTCACCCAGCGGCAGCCACACGAAGTTCGCCTGCGACTCCGGCACCTCGAACCCGGCGGCCAGCAGCGCGTCGCGCACCCGCGTCCGCTCGGCCACGATCGCCCGGCACCGCGTCATCAGCTCGTCCTCGGCGTCCAACGACGCCAGCGCGGCGACCTGCGCCAGCGCGTTCACGCTGAACGGCACGTAGACCTTGCGCAGGGTCTCGGCGACGGCGGGCGACGCCACCGCGTACCCGACGCGCAGCCCGGCCAGCCCGTACGCCTTGGAGAACGTGCGCAGCACGGCCACGTTGTCCCGGCCCGCCGCCCACTGCGCCTTCGCCAGCTCGACGCCGTCCGGCACCTCCGGGTCGGCCACGAACTCCTTGTACGCCTCGTCGATCACCACGAGCACGTCCGACGGCACCCGCTCGATGAACCGCTCGATGTCCGCCGCGCGCAACGCCGTACCGGTCGGGTTGTTCGGGTTGCACACGAACACCAGCCGGGTCCGCGGCGTGATCGCGGCGGCCATCGCGTCCAGGTCGTGCTCGTGACCACCGGTCAGCGGCACCCTCGTCTGCCGCGCGCCGACGACGGCGGTGACGATCGGGTACGCCTCGAACGAGCGCCACGCGAACAGCACCTCGTCCTCGCCGGTGCAGGTCGCCTGGATCAACTGCTGGCACAGCGTCACCGAGCCGCAGCCGACGGCCAACTGCTCGACGGGCACGCCCAGCTTGTCGCCCAGCCGCGCCACGAGCTCGGTGGCGGCGGTGTCCGGGTAGCGGTTCACCGCGGTGGCCGCGTCCGCGATCGCGCGCACCACGCTGGGCAGCGGTCCGGCCGACACCTCGTTGCTGGCCAGCTTGATCGCGCCGGGGATGGTCTTGCCGGGCACGTATGCGGGCAGAGCTACGAGATCGGCACGGGTTCGGACGGTCATCCAAGGACTCCCTTCGGGGTTCTGAGCTGGACGTTAGCCCGTGAAAGACCCGGATGGGGCATACCTGCCGTACGGATGCTCACGTTGACTGCCGTTTACCCCCACGTGGAAGGGTTGCCCCATGATTGCTACCCGCACCGAGACGCTCTCCCTCACCGACGGCCGTGAGCTGCGGCTGACGGTCGCCGAGCCGGAGAACGCCGTCCGCGGCGG
This sequence comes from Saccharothrix sp. NRRL B-16314, assembly GCF_000716595.1. Taxonomy (GTDB): domain Bacteria; phylum Actinomycetota; class Actinomycetes; order Mycobacteriales; family Pseudonocardiaceae; genus Actinosynnema. The sequence continues at coordinate 42,244 of NZ_JNXC01000001.1, read as the reverse complement.
CCTGGTCGTCCTCCACGAGGCGCGCGGCGTGACCGACACCGTTCGCGGACTGGTCAGCTCGCTCGCGGCGGAGGGGTGGCTGGCGGTGGCGCCGCACCTCTACGACGAGGTGTCCGGCGACGAGGCGCCGGCCATGGTGAGCACGCTGTCCGGTGAGGCCGTGCTGGCCGACACCGACGTCGCGTTCGTGTGGCTCGGGCAGCAGGGCGTCAGCCAGGACCGGATGGGCGTCATGGGCTTCGACCTCGGTGGAGCGGTCGCGATGGTGGTCGCGGGAAGCCGAACCATCGGCGCCGCCGTCACGGTCGGTGGCGGCGGCATCCTGGAACCGCTGGCCGAGGGGCTGCCGTCGCTGGTGGAGGTGGCGGAAGAGCTGACGTGCCCGTGGCTCGGGCTGTACGGGGACGACGACGCCGAGATCCCGTTCAGCGACGTGGAGAAGCTGCGCGACGCTGCGGCGGCTGCTCCCGTGGCGACCGACGTGGTCCGGTTCTCCGACACCAGCCACCGGTTCGACACGACGCCGGGGGCCAGTGCCGAGGCGTGGCAGCGCGCGTTGAACTGGTTCGACTCACATCTTCGCTAAGCAACTGGTCGGAGGCTTGGAACCGAACGTGCTTACCGGTACATCTAAGGAAGGCGTCCGGAAGCGTGATTCGGTCGACGTCGGCTAACGCGCGGTGGGCCTGCGGCGAAGCGCAGTGCAGGGGGTAGTGATGAGCGACGGGAACACGGTCTCATTCACGGCGGGTGCACCCACGGTGCAGATACCGCCGGGCTTCACGCTGTCCGGGGCGGGCCAGCCGGCCTTCGGCGCGCACGCGCCGGTGGCCGACGTGCCGGTCCCCGGGCCGCCGGTCGCCGAGGCTCCTGCTGCCGAGGCTCCTGCTGCCGAGTCACCGGCTGCTCAGGCGCCGGCTGTTGAGGCGCCGGTTCCCGATGTCCCGGTCGTTGAGGCACCGCTCGCGAACGTGCCGGTCGCTGAGGCACCGGTTGTGGACGTCCCGGTCGCTGAGGCGCCGGTCGCGAACGCGCCGGTCTCCGACTCGCCGGTCGCGGAGGTGCCGGCTGTGAGCACGCCGAGCTCTGAGCTGCCGATCTCTGCGATGCCGGTTCCCGGGACGCCTCTTCCCGAGGTGCCGGTGGCGAACGCGCCGGTTGCCGAGGTCCCGATCTCCGGCACGCCGATCTCCGGCACGCCGATCTCCGGCACGCCGATCTCCGGCACGCCGGTCGTGGACGGCCCCGTCGCCGGTGTTCCGGTCGCGGGTGCGCCGGTCGCCGATCTGGGCGCTGCCGCGCCGCTCCCCGCGCCGCCGGTTGCCGCCATGCCTGCCACCGCACCAGTTGCCACCGCACCAGGTGCCGGCGCACCGGTTGCCACGGCACCAGGTGCCGGCGCACCGGTTGCCACGGCACCAGTTGCCGGCGCACCTCTCGCCGGCGCGCCGGCGGTCACCGATCCCAACGCCACCGTCACCCTGCCGGCCGGGTTCACCGGAGCACCGGTCCCTCCCGCACCCGTGGCGACCGCACCCGCGGCTGCCGCGCCGCCGGCTGAGGAACCCGCGGCGACGGCGCCCGTCAAGGACAGCTTCACGGAGGCCGCGCAGACCGACCTGGCCAAGGCCACCACGGCGCTCGGCGCGGTCGACAAGGAGTCCGTCCAGCTCGACCTGGACAAGCAGGGCGTCGAGGACCTGCTCAAGCTCGTCTCCCAGGCCCGGAGCCTGGTCGACAACGTGCACGGCCGGGCGGTCAACAACCTCGACGTCGAGCTGAAGTTCGGCAACAACTGGGTGAGCGACGCGATCAGCCGTCGGCTGCGCGAGGTCGCGGTGGGCCACGAGGAGTCCGCGGTCCACGTGATCGGTGACTTCATGCAGGTGCTCTTCGAGGTCGAGGAGACCATCCGCGAAGCGGCGCGGAACCTGGAGCGCGCCGACGACGAAGCAGCGGACGCGTTCGGGGCGGCTGGGGAGGCCAAGGGCTGATGGGCGACAACAAGCACGGCGGCAATCACGGCGGCCAAGGCAACCAGGGCAGTCACGGCGGCCAGGGTCACGGCGGTCAGGGCAACGGCGGCCAGAACATCGGCCACCACGGCGGCCAAGGTGGCCAGGGCCAGGGCGGCGGTCATGGTGGCGGTCACGGCGGCGGTCACGGCCACCAGAAGCACACCGACCTCGGCCAGAAGGTCGACTGGATGACCTACAGCCACCAGCAGCTGTGGGAGATGATCAACACCGGCGTCGACCTCAAGGCCGCGGGCAGTGCCCAGACCGACTGGGCGACCGTCGGCAAGGCGCTCGGCGAGGTGCAGGAGCTGCTGGCCAAGGCGATCAGTCGGTCCACCCAGGCTTGGGAGGGCGAGTCGGCCGAACGCGCCCGCGAGGCGCTGGAGTCGGTCGAGAAGTGGGCGCTGCACACCAGCGAGCACGCCGACAACGTGGCGAAGTGCATCGCCACCGAGATCGACCACGTGCAGACGGCGCGCGAGATGATGCCGCCGCCCGCGCCCGCGCCGCCGGTCGTCACGCCCGTCGCCGACGTTCCGTCCACGCCGGTGGCCACCCCGACCCCGATCGCCACGCCGAGGTCGCCGCTGATCGGACGTCGCGCGGAGGACTTCGGCTACCGGGCGGTGTCCCCGATCGCCGAGGAGAGCCTCGTCACGAACCCGCGGCTGACCACGCGGACGCCCGGCGCGTTCACCGGCATCGACACCATCGCCGCGCCCGCGGTCGACTCGGTGCTGACCGCCGACGCCACGCACCGCCAGGCCGCCGAGGTCATGGCGATGTTCCAGCTGAACTCGTACGAGGTCGACCGGACGGTGCCGTCGTTCAGCCCGCCGACCAACCCGGTCGCACCCACCCCTCCGCCGCAGCCGCCCGTGACGCCGACGACCCCGCCCGTGACCGACGGCGGCGGCGGCGGCGCCGCCAACCCGGTCGTGACGAACCCCGGCGGCCAACGCCCCGGCGGCACGTCCCCGCAGTCCGGTCGTTCCGGCTTCGGCGGACGTGGCACCTTCACCGGTTTCGGTGGCGGCGGTCGCGGCCCCGTGTCCATGCCGACGCCCGTCGGCTCGGCCGGCGGTGGCTCCGGCCCGCTGGCCGGTCCCGGCTCGGCGACGGGTGCGCTCGGCGACCGCGGCGGCTCGGCCAACCCCGGCAGCGTGACCAGCCAGTTCCAGGCGCCGAAGTCGGTGACGCCGCAGGCGGGCATGATCGGCGCCGCGCCGATGGCCGCACCGCCGCCCGTCGCCGGTGGCGGCGCCGACGACCGCGACCGCAGCCGTCCCAACTACCTGGAGGACGACGACAACGTCTTCGGCGTCGACCGCAAGGCCGCACCCCCGGTGATCGGCCTGTGACCGAGCGCGTCTTCCGGCTCACCGAAGTGGAGTTCTTCCTGCTCTGGCAGGCCGTCCACCGGGACGCCCACCCGGTGCCGCTCGGCACCAGGCACTTCGGGCACACCCAGCAGGAACGGGCCAGGCTGGTCGAAACCGCGTCCCGCGACCTGGCGGCACGCGGTTTCGGCACGGTCGAGCGGCCCGACGAGGAGCTGTACGGGCTGCTGCGCGGCCTGGCCGAGTTCGAGATCGGCCTGGAGGTGTTCTTCACGCTGCGCGGTGAACAGGCACGCGGCCTGGCCACCGCCGCGTGGCACGGCGCGTTCGCGGGCCGGCTCGGCAGCCAGGTGCAGGTCGCCGGGTTCCGGCCGACCGCGCTGGCCGCGACCACGGTCAACACCCTGCCACCCGCGCGACCAGGCGGCGGCCGTTCGGTGAACGTGCGCTGGGACGACTACCTGGCCGCGGGCCGGGCGGGCGAGAACGACGGCAGCGAGGGTTTCCTCGACGTGCTGCGCGGCGTCGGCCTGCGCGAGCCGGAGGCCAACACCCTGATGCGCGCCGTGACGACCCGCAGCGGCGGCGGCCAGGTCGGCGTGATCGCCCGCAACCGGGCGGGGTACCTGCACCCGACGGGAGCCGTGGTGTCGTGGCTGGACACCACCGAGGGCCGCTACCTGGTCCGGCGGGACGACGGGTGGCTCGTCATGGCGCCCGCGGACGCCCAGCGGTTGATCTCGGCGGTCGAGGGACTGGTGGCGGGCGCCGGCCGGAACTGACCCGGTGTGTGGATGCCTACTGTGGTTCCGGGCCGTCCGATCGGCTAGGAACTTCAGGTATGACCGAGATGCGTGCCGGCGCCGCCGCCGGCGAGGCGGAAGTCCTGTGGCGCCCGGACCCCGATCGGGTCCAGGACAGCCGGATGACCGCGTTCCGCTCCTGGCTGGCCACCGCCAAGGAGCTGGACTTCCCCGACTACGAGTCGCTGTGGGAGTGGTCCACGACCGACCTGGAGGGGTTCTGGGGCGCGATCGCGGAGTTCTTCGAGGTGGTGTTCCACAGCCCGCCCACGGGCGTGCTGGAGGCTCCGGTGATGCCCGGGGCGTCCTGGTTCCCCGGCGCCACGCTGAACTACGCCGAGCACGCCCTGAGGGGCGCGGACGGTGACCTGGCGGTGGTCTTCCACCGCGAGGACGGCTTGTCGTCGCAGTTGACGTACGGCGAGTTGCGTCACCGGGTGGCGGCCGTGCGCGCCGGGTTCGTGGAGATCGGCGTTCGTCCGGGCGACCGGGTGGTGGCGCTGGTGCCGAACTCGCCGGAGGCGCTGATCGCGTTCCTGGCGGCGGCGTCGCTCGGTGCGACCTGGTCGTCGTGCTCGCCGGACTTCGGCGCGCGGGCGATCGCGGACCGGTTCACCCAGATCACGCCGACGGTGCTGGTGACCGTGGACGGGTACCGGTACAACGGGCGGGCGTTCGACGTGCGGTCGACGGTGGAGAAGCTGCGGGCGGAGATCCCGTCCCTGCGCGCCACCGTGATGATCGACTACGTCGGCGGCACCCCGCTTCCCGGAGTCGTCACCTGGGACTCCCTGCTGGCTGCGCACGCCGACGCCGAACTGGCGTTCGAGCCGGTGCCGTTCGACCACCCGTTGTGGGTCCTGTACTCGTCCGGGACGACGGGGCTGCCCAAGGGGATCGTCCAGGGGCACGGCGGCATCGTCGTGGAACACCTCAAGATGCTGGCGCTGCACAGCGACCTCGGCCCGGGGGACCGGTTCTTCTGGTTCACCACCACCGGCTGGATGATGTGGAACTTCCTCGTCTCCGGCCTGCTGGTCGGGTCGACGATCGTGCTGTACGACGGCAGTCCGGCGCACCCCGACCTGAACGTCCTCTGGCACCTGGCCGAACAGCACCGCGTGACGTACTTCGGCACGTCCGCGCCGTACATCCAGTCGTGCCTGAAGGAAGACCTCCACCCAGCGGCTCGCTACGACCTCACCGGGCTCCGCGTCGTCGGCTCGACCGGTGCGCCGCTGACCCCCGAGGGCTTCCGCTGGATCGCGTCGGCCGTCGGGTCGGAGGTCCAGATCGCCTCGGTGTCCGGCGGAACGGACCTCTGCACCGCCTTCGTGGCCGCGGCCCCCGACCGTCCCGTGTGGCTGGGCGAACTGTCCTGCCGTGCCCTGGGTGCCGCGGTCGAGTCGTACGACGAGTCGGGCAAGCCGGTGATCGAGGAGGTGGGCGAACTGGTGATCACGAAGCCCATGCCGTCGATGCCGGTGTTCTTCTGGGACGACGAGGACGGCTCGAAGCTCCACGACGCGTACTTCGACACGTTCGAGGGCGTCTGGCGGCACGGCGACTGGATCCGCGTCACCCGCAGGGGTTCGGCGGTCATCTACGGCCGCAGCGATTCCACCCTGAACCGGGGTGGGGTCCGGATGGGCACGAGCGAGTTCTACCGTGTGGTCGAAGGCCTGCCCGGCGTGGCGGACTCGTTGGTGATCGACACATCGGGTGCGGGTCAAGCAGACGGTGAGCTGCTGTGCTTCCTGGTCCTCGACCCGGGGGTGACGTTGGACACCCTCGAGCCGCGCCTGCGGGCGGAGCTGCGGACCAACCTGTCGCCGCGGCACGTGCCGAACAGATTCGTGGCCGTCGAGGAGATCCCCAGGACGCTGAACGGGAAGAAGTGCGAGGTGCCCGTGAAGAAGATCCTGGCCGGCACCCCGCCGGAGCGCGCGGTGAGCCTCGACGCCCTCCGGAACCCGGCCTCACTGCGCCCATTTTTGGATCTGGCACGAGACCTACCTCACCCCGCCGGCTCCTGACCTGGCGTTGAACGCACCCCCAACCCTTGCCGCATGCCTCCTGACCAGGGAGGATGCGGCAAGGAGGGGGGCGTTTTGCCAGTGCGGTGGGGTCATGTGTAATCTATGCGTCGTAGCCGAGGGCTCCGGGAGGCTTCGCCTAGTCTGGTCTATGGCGCCGCACTGCTAATGCGGTTTGGGTTTATCGCCCATCCCGGGTTCAAATCCCGGAGCCTCCGCAACACCCGACTTCGGTCGGGTGACAACTGAATACGACGCGCTCGTAGCTCAACGGATAGAGCATCTGACTACGGATCAGAAGGTTGCAGGTTCGAATCCTGCCGAGCGCACCAGAGTCAGAGGCCCTGTGGAGAAAGTTCCACAGGGCCTCTGAACGCATTGTCACTGAGGTTCACCTCCTGGCAGCGGCTGAGCCTCAGCGTCCTCTCTCCCAGATCAGGCCGACGACCTCGCCGTCCACCTGACCGACGGCCCCGTCGCCGCACACCACGACACCGCCACCTCTTTCGCCGAGGCGTGGCAGCGGCACAGGTGCGTTGTGCAGGCACGCACCTGCGGTTCGTCGCTATCGCCTCGGCACGCTTACCCCGCCGGAACCGATCCCAGAGGGCCGAAGTCGCGTTGCGGGTACGGAGGACTGTGAGCGAGTCGTCGACGGGTCAAGCGATCGGCCCTCGGGTTCACCTGACGGCCTACGACTGGCGGGCTGACGCCGGTCCGGTGGAGTGCCTGTTCGGACCGGCGTCAGGACGTCACCGCGGGACGAGGCTGGTTCGCTCCTCCAGCGTTGCCGCCAAGCGGTCGATCTGCGCGTCCATCTCCATCCTCCGGCGGGCTTTGGCGGTTCGGTCCTCGCCCCCGATCTCCTCGACCCCCGTCCGCAGCTTCTGCCGGAACCGGAGTTCCTGGAGCTCGAAGTCGACCGAGTCACGTTTCTCGCTGGCCCTCAACTGCAAATCGTGCAGACGGCCGGAGACCGCGAGTTGTTGACGCAGCCGCGCGTCGTACTCGGTGCTGGTACTCATCATCTTGCTGAGTACCGGCAGGCAGTCCAGCGCGATCAGCAGCAACGCCAGCAACAGGTGTGCCATGAGGACCGTGAAGTGCTTGGCCGACAAGCTGCCCAACGCCTCGAACTCGTCCAGGATGCCGCGTTCGGTGAGGTTCCCGCGTTTCTCCTCGATCTTCGCGCTGATCGCGGAGTTGACCTCGCGTTCGGTTCGGCTCGCGGCGTCGGAGACCTTCGCGGTGAGGTCGGAGACTTGGCGATCGGCGGTGACGAGGTCCGCGTGCAGCTGGTCGACCTGGTTGTCACGGCGGAACTGGTCGGCCTTCTCCCGGTTTCTCGTGCACTCAGGGCCTTCGCCGGGCACCGCCGTCAGGCCCGGACCACCGCGGCCCGCGCACTCGTCCCGGGCCAACCCCTCCAACTCGGCCAACCGGGCGTCGACGTCGCGCACCTTCACCGCCAGCGCGTCGCGGTTCGACGTGGCACGCATCAGCTCGTCCACCACGCTCTGCGGTCGCTCGCTGATCACCACGAGGAACCCGGTGCACGACGCGTCGGTCAGGATCTCTCCCGACGGCGGGTTGCAGCGCTTCAACGTGCTCCCGTAGGCGTCGATCTCCGCCTTGCGCGTCTCCCGGATCTCGTTGTCGATCGACTGGTGGAACACGGCCAGTACCAGCGGCTCGGCGATGACGGCGCCAAGCAACACGGAGAGCAGCAGGCGGGGCAGGTAGGTGCCGAGCAGCGACGTGCGCGCCGCGCCGTGCGTGCTGGAGATCAGCCAGCTGTCGACCGTCACGATGATCACCGCCCACATCACGTCGGCGAACAGCAGCCACCAGTGGTTGCCCAGCACACTCGTGAGCGCCAGGTGCATCGACACGGCCGCCAGTAGACCGGTGTTAAGCACGATCAGACCCAGGCGCGTGTAGCGGGGCCGCTCCTCCGGCACCCAGTCGAGCACGTCCTCGTTGATGCCGATCATCCGCCGCAGCAACCTGGGCAGGCCGCGCTGCGGCATCACCGGGCGCAACGCGCCGATCGCGACGTCGTTCGGCAGCGACGCCCGCACCGGCCGGTCGACCGGAGGCGGTTCCAAGCCGACCCGACCGAGCTCTGCGACGGACGGACGCTCGTCCAGGGCCGTCATGCCTCCACCTTCGTGCTGCGGTCGTCGTCGACGAAGTCCGGGTCGTCGGGGAGATCGGGCTGGTCCGGCGGTGCGGTGATCGCCCGGTCGTCGTCGGACGTCCCGACCGCCGTCGGTCGGGTGCCGAGGAGATCGGTGACCAGCCGGTTGAGCCCGGGCCCTAGATTCGCCGTGTCGAGGTGGCCCTGAGCGGCCAGCGCTTTGACCACGTCGAGCTGCGCGTCCAGCTCCTTCATCGCGACCGCGTTCTCCAGGTGCCGGTCCTCGCGCTTCCACTCCGCCTTCCGCAGCGCGTCCGCACGCTCGGTTTCCCGCTTCGCGCGGTACTCCTCCAGGGCGAAATCACGTTGGGCCTCGTCGCGTCGCGCCTGCGCCTCGATCTCCCACCGGCGGTCCTCACGGGACCAGGACTCGTGGCGCAGTTCGGCCTGCTGCCGGTGCAGCACGTCGGCCCGCTCCGCTTCCCACCGGAGCCGTTCCTGCGACCGTTCGTGATCGACTGCCAGCCGCAGGTCGTCGCGGTCCTGCCCGATCTCGCGCTCCTGCCTCCTGCGCAGCTCGTCCGCGACCTCCCGCGTGGTCACCTCGCCCGCGGCGTGGGCCAGGTACAGCGCGGCGATCGGGTCCGACCCCACCACCTCGGCGGTCCGCATGAGCTCCCGGCGGATGTGCTCGCGCCGCATCGCGTCAAGCGAACGACTGTGCTCGGTGTCGTGGACCTCGGCCGACTGGCGGTGCACCTGCTCCAGTTCGTGCAGCCGGTGGTCGTGACTGAGCTGGGTCGTCTTCACGGTGTGCGTCTGCTGCGCCTCGCGCAGCTTCGCCACCAGTTCGGCCACCTGCGTGGGCGTCATGACCTCGACGCTGGCCAGGGTGACGGTCAGACCGGCGAAATCCGGCGGCTCGATGGTGTTGTAGGCCCGGATCTGGGCGTCGAGCTTGCGGCGCAGGTCGTTGATGTCCTTGAGGTCGTAGTCCAAGCCCAGCTGGAAGATCCGCTGGTGGCCCTTGAGATAGCTGGACAGCATGGCGGCGGCGTCGCTGCCACCGGTGTGCACGACCGCCACCGGATCCACCACGGTGCACAGGAACGCCACGCGGAGCGTGAAGTTCGCCGCGTCCCGCGACGGGATGACGAGCTCGGCGACCACTTCGGTGTCCGCGGTGACGTCCACCACCGACACGTGCGAGGCGTCCGCCACCGTGGGCGAGTCGAGGGGCAGGTCGGTCGTGTCCAACACGTACTGGTTGCGCGTGCGGTACACGCGCTGGTGACCGGCGAGCACCAGCGGCACCTCCTCCCGCAGGCGGCCTCGGCTGCGGCTGAACACCCGCTTCGGGGGTAGCGGTTCGAGCACGCGCTCGGTGATCACCGGATACGGCTGCTTCTCCATGGAGTGCTCCCAGTCAGGAGACGCGTCCTTTGAGCGCGTCGAGAACGGCGTCCACCAGGGACTTGATGTCGGTGTCCTTCTTGCGCGCGGCCACGACTCGGAAGTCGGTGTCCAACGCGTCGTGCTCCCCCGGAGGCAGGGCGGCGCGCAGCACCGCACCCAACGTCCGTGCGCTCCTGCGCGCGTCGGGGTCGTTGTGGGCCATGTCTTCGAGCAACCGGCGCAGCGCGTTGATCGCCCGCAACCGCAGGGGCCGGAAGACCAGCACGCTCGCCAACAGGCGGATCACCACGTTGGCGTGCTCCGGGTGTTCTTCGAGGTGGAGCAGCACCGCGGACCGCTTCGTGCCGGGTTTGCGCGACTCCAGCAAGGCGAGCGCGGTACGCATGGCCACCGCGCGGCTCGCCGGCCGTGCCTCCGGACCGGTGAAGCGCTCCACCTTGTCCCGCAGGTAGTGCAGGACGAGGTGCGCGTTGTCCGTGTCACGGACGAGAGTGGCGAACAGCTCGCCGAACACATGCTCGACGTCGCCGTCCACGGCGTGCGATTGGGTGCACACCGTCCAGAGGCGGCGGCGCGCGTCATGCGGGTAGCGGATGCCGAGCCCGCCGATGAACGCCATCGCCGCCACCCACCGCTGCTGCGGCTTGCCGCGGTCGATCCAACCGACCGCGATCTTCAACGCCGCGGGCGCCAAGACCTCGTCGTAAGCCATCAGGTGCAGGACGTAGACGGCCACGCGTTGACCCGCCGCACGCCGTGCACCGCGTGCCCAGCGGTCCAGCACGCGCACCACCTCGTCCAAGGCGACGGCGGCGAGTTCGGCGAGCCCGACCGCGACCGGCACCTCGTAGCGGAGGTCGGTGACGATCTCGTCCAGCCACTCGACCACCGCGTCCCAGAACACGACGTCCATGCGCTGCCACAGCTGCGCCAGCACGTGCCGGTGGTACTCGCGCTTGGCGAACACCAACGCGCCCCGCGTGCCAAGCTCGGTGTGCAGCGTCTCGGTGGTCACCAGCTTGTTGGTCAACAGGCTTTGCCGCAGCTGCGGCAGCCGGTCGGGCTCCAGCACGTCGTCCGACGCGCTAGGCATGTCGCGGTCCAGCACCTCTTGGAGCAGCCGCAGCGCCGCCTCGAACGTCCGCTCGTCGACACCGACGGCGAACCCGAGCGTGGTGACCTCCAACGCCCCACGCCGGTCGGCCACCTCGAACCACTCGTCGACCTCGACCCGCACCCGTGTGTCGAGGTGCTCCAGCGCCAGGTCGAGAGGCAAGCCGCGGTTGAGCCGCTCGGCCAGTCCGACCACGTCGCGCACGCTGTCGATCGACGCCAGGGCCTCCCTCAACACCGGCTCTTCTTCGGCGGGCAGCGTGCCGTTCCAGTACGCCCGCAGCACGTGCTCGACGGCGGGTGCCCGCCAGGCGACGTGGCAAGTCCGTTCCGCGGTGGCCATCGGCGGCCCGGTGATCACGAGGTAGCACTCGCGCTCCCGCACGCGGTCGCGCACGACCCGCCACTCGAAATCGGACTCCCCACTGTGCTCGGCGACGCGGTCGACCACGAGGTAGCCGCAGTGGCGGTCGTAGTCGTACTCGGCGAGTTCGGCCGGAGAGACGTGCGGCGACATCAGGTAGAACGGTTGGTCGGTGACCTCGCGCAGCAACTTGAGCGCGGACGAGCGCTTGCCCGTGCCGGAAGCGCCGCACAGGACGAGCAGGTGGTCCTTGGCGAGCCGCTCCACGGCGCGTCCGAAGCCGTCCGGGCTGACGAACCGGCTGAGCGCGGAGATGTCGCTTTCGTCCACCCGGCCCGTCGCCCGGGTGAGAGGTCTGCCGGACCACCCGCCGCCCACGGTCTGCGCGCCCAGCACGGCGCGGTCGAACCGGGGGTTGTAGAGGTTGACCTGGACCTTGTTCAAGGTTTCCCGGTCGTACCCGGAGACCGGGCTCTCGCCGGACTCCTCGGCGGGTGCCGGGTCCACTGTGTCCACTTGCTCGGCGATCACCGCTCGAACCTGTTCTGCACGCCGATGACGACGTTGCGGCCCCGGACGTCGCCGTGCACGGTGGTGTTGTGGCTGCCCGGCACGGCGGCACCCGGCACGGGGACCGCAGTGGGTTCACGCTCGGGCTCGCTTCCAGGGGAGGCGGTCTGGTCGAGGGTGATCGCGTGCACGTCGAAGCCCGGCAAGTGCAGCCAGGCCGTGCTGTCGAACGTCTTGGTGACCACGGGCACCTCGCGGAAGTCGTCGGGGGCCAGCCGGGTGTGGCCCTGCACCACCAGATCCGCGTACAGCAGCGGTGACAGCAGGACGACCAGGACGGCGTCCGGGCAGGCCTTGAGCGCCTTGCGGCCGGGTGCGCTGTCGACCATGCGGCTCACGGTCACCACGCCCGCGCCGGCGTAGCCGTTCGGCGTCGCGCGGACGAGTCCTTGGTGGACGGCCACACGCAGCCGTAACCTGAGCTCACGCCGTGCCGTGCCGTTGTGGGCGGCCAGCGCGACCGCCAACGCCGAGGGCAGGTCGTCGACGACCCGCTTCTCGGCCGTCTCGGCGGGCAGCACGGCCAGTTGGCCGTCACCGGAACCCTGGACCTGCCAACGGGCCAGGTCGAAGCCGGCCCGCGCGGCGGCGTCTTCCACGACGTCGACCAAGGCCCGTTGCACCAGGTCCTGGTCGACGTCGGTGCGTGCGCTGTAGTTCTCCACGTCCAGGTTGAGCAGGACGCGGCGGGTGAAGTCGTCGTCCACGGGGCTTCCTCCACGTCGTGGGGGTATGGCGAAAGTCTGTGTGCCGATCAGGCCGAAGACTTCGGATAAATCAGGAGTTCGGAGAACCCGTCGGGTCAGTCGCCGTCGGCGAGGTGGCGCAACGCCTCCAGGTCACGGATGCGGACTCCTCGGTAGCGCGCCGTCACCAGTCCCTTGGACTTGAGAGCTTTCAGCGCGACGCCCACCGCGTCCGGCTTGGCACCGATGAGCCTGCCGAGTTCTTCCTGCGACACGTCGACGCCGAGGTCGATCCCGAGCGGACCGGGCACGCCGTGCGATCCGGCCAGGTCCACCAGCACCCGCACGAGTCGGTTCTCAACGTGGTAGGAGGCGAAGTCGGCGCGCCTGCGGTTGGCCCAGTCCAGGCGGTCGAAGATCAGCGCGCACAACGCGTGCCACGCCTGGGGGTTCCGGTCGAGGTAGGCCAGGAACTGTCGCCGTTCCACGGCCTGCACGAGGAGGTCGGCGCAGGCCGTCACGGTGGCCGAGCGCGTCGGGGCCTGGCCCAGCGCCGCGCCCTCGCCGATCACGTCCCCGGTGACGCGGACGCCGAGCAGTGCTTCGGAGCCGTTCTGCGCGAGCCGGGTGACCTTCGCGCACACCGTGCCGCCCGAGGTCGCCGACCTGAGCAGGAACACGTCCGTCTCGTGGTCTCCTTGGCGGGTGAGGTGCTCGTTGGCGCGCACGACGCGTTGTCCGCCGAGGCGGAGCAGTCGGTCTCGCGCGCTTGGGTCGAGCCGGGAGAGGTAGGTTCCCGGAAGCCACTCGGGTCGGGTCGGTGCTTGTGACAACGTTGGTCTCCCGTCGCCGTTGTGCAGCGAGAACCGCACCTCAAGATCGACTCTGAGAGTGACGGTTCGTAGCTGGGAAGCTCCCCACTCGTACAGCCGATTCGGTACTTATCTAGATGGTGTTGCCGCTGTGGGTGATGCGGAAGGTTACCTTGCCCTCGGCAGTGCCTGCTTCCGGGTGGCGACAACTGCTTTACCGGATGAAGATCATCTTCGCTCGGTGTCATGTTGCGCTCTTAGTGGCTTGTTTCGGCTGTTCAGACGGCCTTGAAGGGCATCTCCGAGGATTGTTCGTATTCCTGTCGACAACGAATGTCGAGGGCTGTCGCGACGATTTGACGCGCGGTAGGGAAGCGCTGTGGGGAATTGACTGTGCAATGCCTGTCGTGTGTCGGTGTGCCGATCGTAGGCGTTCGTCCCGGTCTGGAGGGCCGCAGGACTCGATGTCAAAGATCCTTGACATCGAGTCAAGTAGAGCCGACACTAGCCATGTCAAAGTTTTTTAACATGGGGGTGTGGGATGTCGTACGAGGAGAGGGGGACCTGGGTGTACCTGGTGGTCAGCGCGCTGACCTACCTCGGGTACGTCTGGGTCGTCCTCAGTCGGGCCGGTGGCGGGGCGGCAATCACGGACGTCGAGTACGTGGCCCCTCTGCTGTGGTCCATCGGGATCTCGATCGGGCTGGCCATCGTCGGTCGGATCGCCGTTGAAGTGGCACGGCCGAGTGAGAGCCACAAGGCCGACGCGCGTGACCGGGACATCCACCGGTTCGGCGAGCACGTGGCGGGCGGTGTGCTCGGTACCGGCATGGTGTTGCCGTTGGGGCTCGCCCTGGCCGAAGCGCCGCACTTCTGGATCGCCAACGCTATCTACGCCGTCTTCACGTCGTGGGCCGTGTTTGGCGCAGCGGTCAAGTTGGTCGCCTACCGGCGGGGTTTCTGAATGGGCAAGCCGACCAGGATCACCAATTCGATCCGCGCCCTCCGCTTCGCGCACGGCGAGATGACGCAGGCGGAACTCGCCAGGCGCATCGACGTCACGCGCCAGACCGTCATCGCCATCGAGCAGGGTCGCTACTCGCCCTCACTGGAAATGGCGTTCCAGATCGCCCGGGTCTTCAAGGTCCCGCTAGGCGACGTGTTCCAGTACCCGGAGGACGAGACATGAGAGCGATCATCCAGGACTCGTACGGCGCACCCGAAGACGTGCTGAGGGTCGCCGAGATCGAGAAGCCCGCGATCGGGGACGGCGAAGTGCTGGTGCACGTCCGGGCCGCCGCCGTCACCGGGACCGACTGGCACCTGCTGCGCGGCCTGCCCTACGCGGCGCGGTTGGTGGTCGGGTTGCGGCGTCCGCGGAACCGGGTGCCGGGGTTGGAGTTGGCCGGCACGGTCCAGGCCGTCGGACCGGGCGTCACGACCGTCGAGGTCGGTGACGAGGTGTTCGGCTGGTGTGACGGCGCGTTCTGCGAGTACGTCGCCGTGCCCGAGAACCAGGTGACGGCCAAGCCCTCGAACCTCACGCCCGAACAGGCCGCGGCGGTGCCGATCGCCGGGTTCACGGCACTCCAGGCGGTCCGGGACAAGGGGAGGGTCGGCACCGGCGACAAGGTGCTGATCACCGGCGCTTCGGGGTGTGTCGGCACGTACGCGGTCCAGTTGGCGAAGCACTACGGCGCCGAGGTGACGGCGGTGTGCAGCGCGGGGAAGGCGGCGATGGTCCGGGACCTCGGCGCGGACCACGTGCTCGACTACGCGGCCGGCCCGGTGACCGCGACCGGTTTCGACGTCGTCGTCGACCTCTACGGCAACCCGCCGCTGCGCACGCTCAAGCGCGTGCTCAAGCCGGGCGGCACGGTCGTCCTCGTCGGCGGCACGGGCGGGCGGTGGTTGATGGGCATGGACCGGTGGGTCCGCGCGGCGTTCGCGGCGCCGTTCCTCCGCATCAAGACCCGGCCGCTCGTGCACAAGGACCGCCTCGACGACCTCGTGCTGCTCCGTGAGCTCATCGAAGCCGGCGCCGTCACCCCGGTGCTGGACCGGACGTACCCGCTGGCCGAGGCCGCCGCCGCGGTCGAGGACGTCCGGCAGGGCCGCGTGCGCGGTCAGGCCGTCGTCACCCCGTAGGCCACGTCGACGGTGCCGGCGGGAGCACGACCGGTGGGCGGTCGTCGCACGTGATCGTGTTCGGCAGCAGCCACGGCGCGAGCCAGCCGTCGTTGCCGCCGAGATCGCCCACCGCGAACTCCGACCCCGCCGGCGTGAAGTGGAACGAACCGCAGTTGTTCACCGGCACCGCGCCGACGTTGCGCGCGTCCACGTTCTCGAACGTCGCCGACCCGGCCGACCGCGCGCTCAGCACCGACGTGCCGGTCCCGTCCACCCGGACGTCCTTGAAGTGCACGTTGTCGATCGAGTGCAAGTCCTTCACCGACCACTCGCTGACGAACATGATCGCGTTGTAGGTGTTGTCCAGGAAGTGGTTCCCCACCACCCGCACGTCCGCGTCGATGTCCCGCTCCAACGCGTAGAACCAGATCGCGCCGAGCCCGATCCTCCAGTTCAGCTCGAACGTCCCGGCCCGCACGGTCGTGTTGTCCGTGACGAGGACCTGCCCGGTGAACGGCTGCGCCCCGAACCGCGACCCGAGCTGGATACCGCTGCCCTCCCGCACCGGGTCCGCCACGAGGTTGCCCACGACCGCGTTGTCCGCGCCGCCGTACAGGGCGATCCCGTTGGCCAGCACGGGCGACTGCACGGTGTTCCGCTCGAACCGGTTCCCGGCGTTCTGCTGGTGCTCCGACCACATCGCGAGCCCGTCGTCGCCGGTGTTGCGGATGAAGTTGCCGCGCACCGACGACCCGGTGACGCCGGTGTGGAAGTTCAGCGCGTCGGCGATCTGGTCGACGACGATGTTGTCGGTCACCCGGACGTTCGACATCGGCCCGTCGAACCACAACCCGACTTTGGTGTGGTGGATGTGGAGCCCGGAGATCGTGGAATCGCTCAGGGCGCCGCCGATCCCGTTGACCTGATCGGTGTCGATGCGCTCCCGCACGTCGCCTTCCAGCGCGAACCCGCGCAGGTGGACGTTGCGGCTGCCGCCCTCCGCCGCGGGCCGGCCGTAGAAGCCGACCCCGGTGTGCGTCGAGCCGTCCGGCGCGGGTGTCGGGAGCGCGACCGAGCGGCCCTTGATCACGGTGTGCCAGTTGCCCGCGCCTTCGACGGTCACGTCGTCCACCACGATGTGCCGGTCGACCTGGAACGTGCCCGGCGGCACGTACACCGGCAGCCCGCGCCGCTTGGCGAACGCGATGGCCCGGTCGAACGCGTCGGCCGAGTCGCGTCGGCCCGTCGGGTCCGCGCCGAACAGCAGCACGTTCGACGCGACGGGGTTCACGTGCGGCGCGCCCACCAGTTCCGAGTCGAGCAGGTCGATCACGGTCCACGCGGCGTTCGTGCCGGCGGGCGCGGTGAGCCGGACGCGGTCGCCCGCGCGGTGCGTGCGACCGAGCTTCAGGCGCTGCTCGTCGTAGAAGTGGCTGGGGCGGAACGGTTTCTGCACGACCGGCGTGGGCGTGGTCTGGGACGGCACGCACGCGCACTCGGTGATCCACCAGTCCGGGTGCAGCAGGTCGGCGTTCGGGTCGTTGGAGAACGGGTACTGGTTGTACAGCCACGCGTACTGCGAGGTGAGCGTCATGGTCTTGCGGTGCTTGCCGTTCACCGTCACGTCGAGCGGCGCGGTGATGCCGCCGCCGGTCGGCGCGTCCGGGATGCTGTAGCGCACGGTGATCCCGTTGGCGGCCTTCGGCAGGGTGAACTCGACGTGCTCGCCGGGCGCGAGCCGGACCGCCATCCGGCCGGACGCCTCGGACGGCAGCGAGTAGGCGGTGCGGTCGGGGCCGATGACCGTGCCGGTGGTCGGCACGTTCTCCGCTTCCTGCTCCAGGAACGCCACGTCCGCTCCCCGGCCCGCGACCAGCGCCGGGTCCAGCGCGGCCCTGGTCACCACCGGTGCCGGCGCGGCGTGGGCGGTGCCGCCCACGACACCCGAGCCGACGACACCCGCGCCGATGACGACCGCCGCGCAGACCGCGGACCACCGTCCGACCCCGCTGGAGCTCCACGACATCGCCGACTCGTTTCTCTCGCGCTGGCAGGCGTCGTGACCCTAGGTGGGCTGTGCGCCGCATCACAAGAGCTTGGCGGGAATTTTCGTGGAACTGTCGACTGCTTGCGCAGATGAGCCGCTGACTTGCGCTTCTTTACCGCAAACCGGTGTCAACGACCTGCCAGCTCGGCCAACACGCCGTCGGTGAACGGCGGCCACGCCGTCACGGCCCACTTGCCGAACGGCCGGTCGGTCAGCACGACGCACGCCACCCCGGCGTCCGGGTCGACCCACAGGAACGTCCCGCTCTGCCCGAAGTGCCCGAACGTCCGCGGCGAACTCGTCGCGCCGGTCCAGTGCGGCGACTTGGCCGCCCGGACCTCGAACCCGAGGCCCCAGTCGTTGTTGTTCTGCAGCCCGTACCCCGGCAGCACCCCGCGCAGCCCCGGGTACGCCACCGACGTCGCCTCCGCCACCAGCTCGGCGGACACCAGCTTCGGCGCCTGCACCTCGGCCGCGAACCGGACCAGGTCCGACGCGGTCGACCACGCGCCCGCCCCGGCGTGTCCGTCCAACGTGGACGACGTCATGCCCAGCGGCCCGAACACCGCCTCCGCCAAATACTCCGCGAAGGGGATCTCGGTCGCCGCCTCCACGAAATCCGCCAGCACCCGGAAACCGGTGTTGGAGTAGAGCCGCCTGGTGCCCGGCGCGGCCAGCAGGTCGTCCGAGTCGAACGCCAGCCCGGACGTGTGCGCGATCAGGTGCCGCACCGTCGACCCCTCGGGCCCTGCCGGCTGGTCCCACTCGACCGCGCCCTCCTCCACCGCCACCAGCACGGCGTAGGAGGTCAGCAGCTTGGTCACCGACGCCAGCGCGAACCGGCGGTCGACCGGCCCGTGCGCGCCCAACACCTCGCCCCGCGCGTCGACCACGGCCGTCGCCACGGTCTCGACCGGCCACGATGACACCGCCTTCAAGCTCTCCATGCCGCAGACTCTGCCATGTGTCACCACGTGAGCTGGTCGTGCTGGGTACCTCCAGCCAGGTGCCGACCCGGACCCGCAACCACAACGGCTACCTGCTGCGCTGGGACGCCGAAGGCTTCCTGTTCGACCCCGGCGACGGCACCCAGCGGCAGATGGTGCGCGCCGGCGTCGCGGCGACCGACATCACCAGGCTGTTCGTCACGCACTTCCACGGTGACCACTGCCTCGGCGTTCCCGGCGTGGTGCAGCGCATGTCGCTCGACCGCGTACCGCACGCCGTGCACGCGCACTTCCCGGCCGAGGGCGCGGAGTACTTCGCCCGGCTGCGGCACGCCACCGCGTTCCACGACGTGGCCGACCTCCGCGAGCACCCCGTCACCGGACCGGGCGTGATCGCGGAGGGCGCGTTCGGCCGGCTCGAAGCCCGGCGGCTCGACCACACGCTGCCCGCGTACGGCTACCGCCTGGTCGAGCCGGACGGCCGCACGATGGTCCCCGAACTGCTGGCCGCGCACCGCATCCACGGTCCGGCGATCCGCGAGCTGCGACCACCGCTGCTGGACGAGGTGAGCGTGCCGCGCCGGGGCCAGCGGTTCGCGTTCGTCATGGACACCCGGCTGTGCGACGGGGTGTTCGAGCTGGCCGACGGCGCGGACCTGCTGGTCATCGAGTCGACCTATCTGCACGTCGACGAACCTCTCGCGGTGGAGTACGGGCACCTCACCGCGCGCCAGGCGGCGAAGGTCGCGGCCGAGTGCGGCGTGCGCAAGCTCGTCCTCACCCACTTCTCGCAGCGCTACACCGATCCGCGCCTGTTCCACGACGAGGCGGCGGAGGTGTTCGGCGGAGAGATCGCGGTGGCCGCGGACCTCGACCGCGTCACGGTGCCGAAGCGCAGGTGAGCGCCGGCGCCGGCTTGGCGTGGTGCACGACCACGATCGCGACCACGATCGCGAACGACGACCCCGACCTCGATCCGCACGTCACCGAGGAAGCGCAGCGCGCCGGTGCGGATCAAGGCCGTGACGGCGACGCCACGAGCAGTCGCAGCAGCGTGGCCCAGTCGGGAACCGAGCCGGGATCGGAGACCGAACCGGAGTCGGAGTCGGAGTCGGGGCCTGCCGAGGAGGACTCCGCTCGGCGCATCACTCGGCGCTCTTCTCGGCGGCCCACTTCTCGGCGGCCCACTGGTCGCCGATCAGGGCGTCGAGGTCCGAGCACACCGGTCGCCAGCCCAACGCCCGCAACCGGGTCGTGTCCGCACGCTGCTCGCGCACCTCACCGGGGTGCGCCGCCCGCCGCACGACCGGCACCGGCCGGCCGGTCACCCGCTCCACCGCCTCCAGCACGTCGGCCACGCTCGCCGGCGTCGCACCGACGTTGAGCGCCGCATACCCCTCACCGCAGTGCTCCACCGCCGTCACGAACGCCCGCGCCACGTCCCGCACGTGCACGAAGTCCCGCACCGCCGACCCGTCCCCGAACACCTCCATCGACGGCACCCGCCCGGCCGCCACCCCGCACGCCTTGGTGATCACGCGCGTGTCGTCCCGGTCCCCACCACCCGCGACGTTGAACAACCGCAGCGCGACCGCGCCGACCCGGCCCGTGGCGGCGGCCCACGCCAGCACGTCCTCGGCGGCGGCCTTGGAAGCCGCATAGGGGTTGACCGGGGCACGCGGGCAGTCCTCGCCGACCACCGCAACCCCGGTCGACCCGTACACACCGGCCGTGGACGCCAGCACGAACCGGGGCGGCGGCGACCGCAAGAGGTTCACCGTCCCGCCCACGTTCACGTCGTAGTACCGCACCGGGTCGTCGAACGACTCGCGCACGCGCGCGACGGCCGCCAAGTGCACGACCGCGTCGACATCGCCGAACCCCGCGAGCCCGTCACGCGACTCGTCGCGCGACCGGACATCACCAGTGAAGGGGAGAGCGGTGTGACCAGCGGCCAACAGTTCGGCCATGACCACTCGTCCGACGTAACCGGTGGCTCCGGTGACCAGCACGCGCATGGCGACATCCCACCACCCGGCCACTCGATCGACGGTCATCAACTGGGTGCAAATTGCCCCTAAAGGTGTGGACCGGTGGGGCCGATACAACCCAAGTGAGTTACCCGCATCCAGCCGTGCACTCGAGCATCGAGGGCGTTCTCGCCGAGTACGCCGTGCGTGAGGCCAAGCGGCAGCGCTTCCTGGAAACCGCCGCGGCCATCGTGGCCGCCGCGCCGCAGTCGGTCGACGACACCCTCTTCGGCCTCACGCTGCCGTTCCCCAAGGCCAAGGGGCCGCGTGCTTTCCTGAGCCGGGTTGACCTGGTACTTCGCGACGCCGCTCGATGATCTCGCGCGCCCGTCCCTGAACCCATCGGCAAACTTCATCCGGAAGTTGCCAGACCGTGCTAGGCCGATCCCCTCGCCTGCCTCTACAGTGCGTGACACCCGGCGCTCGCCGGCTGTCTCGTCTGCTTCTCATAAAGCGAGTTCTCGGCGATGGATCATGTCCTCTCCGCGCTTCAAGCGCGCCTCGGCACCCTGTTCGGCGACCGGCTGGTCGTGCTCGCGGGCGGCACCCGGCTGAGTAGTCGCGCCGGCGAGCTGCACCAGCTCGGCGCACGCCACACACTCGTGCTGTCGACGGACGACCATGCGCCGCTGCACGACTCGGAAGTGGCCCGCTGGGTGCCGCTCGGCATCGCCGGCGGTTTCGTCGCGGTCGAGCAGAACCGGCTCACCAGGCTGCTGACCTCGCCCAACCGCAAGGTGCGCGAGGTGCTGGAGGACTTCGACCCGGCTGGCGAGGCGGTGGTGATCAGCACCCCGTACGTGCACACCCCGGAGTTCGCGGGCCGGCCGGTGCTCAACGCCCGCCGCCCGGAATGGGTGGAGCTGGAGAACAAGACCACCATCGACGGGCTGTGGGACGAGCTGTCGGCCCCGCGCGCGCCGGCCATCGTGCTCGACCTCGACTTCGAGGGCCTGTGGGCGGCGACCACCCGGCTCGACCGCGGCGCGGGCGTCGTCTGGTCCGGTGACGGCCCGGCGATCAACGGCGGCGCGAACTTCGTCCGCCGCGTGCGCGACCGGCAGGAGGCGCTGGACGCGTTCGAGGTGCTCGCGCCCAAGTGCGATTTCGTCCGGGTGATGCCGTTCCTGGAGGGCATCCCGGTGAGCGTGCACGGGATCGTGTTCCCGGACGGCACGGCGGTGCTGCGCCCGATCGAGATGGTCGTGCCGCGCCGCGCCGGCCAGGCCCGTTTCCTGTACGCGGGCTGCGCGTCCTACTACGACCCGCCCGCGTGGATCCGCGAGGAGATGCGGAACCTGGCCCGCCGGGTCGGCGAGCGGCTGCGCGAGACGGTCGACTACCGCGGCACGTTCACCCTCGACGGGATCGCCACCGCGGACGGCTTCCTGCCCACCGAGATCAACACCCGGTACGGCGGCGCGATGGTGTGCTTCGAGGACGCCCTCCCGCAGCTGCCGCTGGCCCTGGTGCAGGTCGCCCTGGTCGCCGGGCACGACCTCGGCGTGTCGTCCATCGAGTTCGAGGAGCTGCTCGTCTCGGCGGCCGACGACTACCGGCACGGCTCGGTCGGAGCGAACGTGCGCGCGGTTCAGCCGACCGAGGTCGTGGAACGCCCGATCGTGTTCACCGAGTGGTCGTGCCGGTTCGCGCACCCCGAGGAGGCGCCGCACGGCGCGCTGCGGCTGCGCCCGTCACCGCTCGGCGCCCGGCTGGAGCTCGACTTCTACGCCGACCAGCTGCCGTTCGGCCGCCCGGTGGTGGCGCTGACCGTCGCCGCGTTCGCCCTCGCCGACCAGGAGTGGGGCACCGCGCTGGGTCCGCTGGAGCCGGCCGTGCCCGTCACCGACGAGCAGGCCGTCGCCGCGGTCGTGGAGCCCACCGCCGTCACCGCGTGATCGTCACGCCTTCCTGGTCGTCGCCGTACGCGGCCAGGAAGGCGTACCGGTAGCCCATGATCTGCAACGTCACCTCGGGCGGCTGGTTGGGCGGGTACGCCTTGTCCCGGTAGGCGCGCAGCAGCTCCGGGTGGCACTGCGCGGTGGCGCGCAGCAGCGCGGGCGTGACCTGGGCGTCGGCCACCAGGTGCAGCAGCACCCGCGCGGCCAGTGCCAGCAGCCGCGGTGAGCGGTCCGCGGACGCGAGGGCGTCCGCGACGTCCACCAGGTGCCGCGGCACGACCTCGGGCACCGCGATGGCCAACGCCATGGAGCACGCGACCTTCGCGCCCGCCAACGCCTCGAAGACCTTGTGCGAGCCCTTGGCGACCTCGTACCGGGTCTGGGTGATCCAGTCCGGGGGACGGCGCGGCAGCTCGCGCCCGAGCGCGTTCCACCGCCGCCGGGTGCGCTTGCCGTCGTCGGTGAAGCCCGCGCCGGCCAGGGCCATGGCGGCCAACATGAAAATCACCCGATCGCGGCTATCTGCGGGCACCCGGTAACTCGCGCCCATCTCGATCAGGAACGGCACCGCCCACACGCTCGCCTCGGACACCGTGCCGTCCACCAGCAACCTGTCGGCCAGCGCTTGACAGGCGACCTCCCGGGTCACGCGTTCGCCGTGCACGACCCGGCGCATGAGGTCGTCCACGCCGGCCCCGTGCGCCAGCACCGACCAGGGCATGTCCTCCAGTCCACGCAACGGGTCCGGCCGTTGCCACGCAGGTGGGAGATCCATGGCGGGCAACGTACGCGATTCCGCGCCTCGGTACCGGTGGGATCACTCGCCGGTGGATCACGCGACCGCCGTACGATCACGCGGTGCCCCGACCCGCCTTCACCGTCGTCGACCTGTTCTCCGGCGCCGGTGGCATGAGCATGGGCTTCCAAGCGCACCGTGACTTCACCATCGTCGGCGCGGCCGACGCGCAGATCGGCAAGCCGTCGTCCAGGCTGGGTTCGTTGCGCTGCAACGGCATCTACCGGGACAACATCGGCGTCGACCCGCTGCAGGTGGACCTGGGCCGGCTCGACCCGGCCGTGCTGCGGCAGGTGTGGGGCCTGCGTCGCGGTGAGCTGGACGTGCTGGTGGCCTGCCCGCCGTGCTCGGGCTTCACCCGGATCGCCCCGGCGAACCACCTGCGGGACGACCCGCGCAACTCGCTGGTCGGCCGGGTCGCGGCGTACGTGGCCGAGTTCCGGCCGCGGGTGCTGGTGCTGGAGAACGCGCGCGAACTGGTCAAGGGCAAGCAGCGGCACCACCTGGAGGGGTTGGCCGAGCAGCTGCTGGAGCTCGGGTACGAAGTGGACGCGAGCACGCACATGCTGTCGCGCTTCGGCCTGCCGCAGCTGCGCGAGCGGGCGCTGGTGGTGGCGGTCGACGACGGAGTGCCGCTGCGCACGCTGGAGGACCTGTGGGAGGGCTGGGAGGTCCGGCCGGGTGCGGTGACGGTGCGGCGCGCGATCGGCAAGCTGCCGCCGGTGGCCGCGGGGGAGGTGCACCCGGACGACGGGATGCACGTGTCGCCGTCGTTCCGGCGTGACCGCTCGCTGGACCGGATGCGGGCCATCCCGGCCGACGGTGGTTCGTGGGGCGACCTGGTCGGGTCGGCGTCGGAGCTGCTGCTGAACCCGGCCCAGCGCAAGATCATCGAAGAGGGCAAGTGGGGATCCCACCCGGACGTGTACGGCCGGATGTGGTGGGACGAGCCGGCGCGCACGATCAAGCGCGAGTGCGGCCACGTCGGCAACGGCCGTTACGCGCACCCCGAGCAGCACCGGTTGTGCACGGTGCGGGAGATGGCGTTGCTCCAGGGCTTCCCGCGCCGGTTCCGGTTCGACGTGTCGGTGATCGGCAACGCCTACCGGCACCTGGGTGACGCCGTGCCGCCGTTGATCTCGTTCCAGCTCGCCTCGTTGGTGAGGTGGATGCTGACCGGTCAGCCGCCGACGGCGCGCGACCTGTGCCTGCCGGGGACGTCGTTGCGGGTGGGCGACATCAGGCCGGTCACGTCGTCCGCCCTGGTCGCGTAGATCACCGTTCTACAACGGTGTGGCGTCGAAAGAGGACTTGAGCTTATTACGTGTCTTTTGTGGACCCGACCGTTGAAGTGCGGAAACCGAGTTGTCCACAGGTGAGTGACGTTCCGTTTCGTCTTGGGTCGAAACGGGTAACCGCAGCGCTTCGTCGTCGGAATGGGCGGGGTTAAGACGTCCACAGTGGACCGCCTGGTGTTATTTCCGCTGGTCAGGGCAGATTTCCGCACATTGTGGCCCGGGTGTGTGTCGCTGTCGCCCAATCGGATAGTGTTCCGCCGATTCTGTCGACTCGATGTCGGAACCCCACGCGGAGGCGTTCCATCGTTCGGCAGTCCGCCGCCTTGAACTACACCAAACGGGCTACCTAGCGAGCCTCAAGGAGACACATGGCATCCCGGTTGACTCCGAAGCGCCTCGGGGCAGCAATTCTCGGCGCCTCGATCGTCCTGCTGACCGCGGCGCTCCCCGCCGCTGCCGACGCCGTCATCGTGAAGCCGCACCCCGGCGCGGACATCAACGGCATGGGGATCTTCCTCGAAGGCAAGGACAAAGAGGTTCACACCGAGCTGATCGGTCTGAAGATCATCGAGAACGGCAAGGACCAGACCGCCACGGCGTACTGCGTCGAGCTGCCGACGGCGCTCGAGGACAACACGCCGCTCGAAGAGGTGCCGTGGGGCGAGCACCCGAACGAGGACACCGACTTCAAGGCGAACGCCAAGTTCGTCAACTGGATCCTGCACAACAGCTACCCCACGCTCGACGTCGAGGCCGCGCAGGACGCGTTCGACCTGCCGACCATCGAGGAGAGCGCGCTGATCGCCGGCACCCAGGCCGCGATCTGGCACTACAGCGACGGCGCCAAGCTGAACGAGGGCAACGCCACCGTCGAGGGTGACAACGTGGACGCCCAGGTGCTCGCCGTCTACAAGAAGCTGACCGGTGAGGCCAACGTCGGCCTCGACCAGGAGCCCGCGCCGACGCTGGACATCAAGCAGGAGCTGCTGGAAGGCACGGCCGGTGGTGCGCTGATCGGCCCGTTCGAGGTCGTCACCACCTCTGACAAGGGTCTGACCCTCACCGCCGAGGTGCCCGAGGGCGTCACCTTCACCGACAAGGACGGCAACCCGCTCCAGGTCGCCGCTGACGGTCAGCTGGGCGCGCAGGCCGAGACCCGCGTCAGCGAGGTGTTCGTCAAGGTCGCCGAGGGCACCGAGCCCGGCGAGGTCGAGTTCACCGTCGCGGCCACCGCGAAGCTCCACCACGGCCGGTTGTTCGTGGCCCAGGACAAGAGCAAGAAGACCCAGTCGCTGGTGATCGCCAAGCCGGCTGATGTCGACGTCAAGGACAAGGCGAAGGTCAAGTGGGCCGAGGGTGTCACCCCGACCACGACGACCACGGTGCCGACGACCACGACCGAGACCACGACGACCACGACCGAGGCGCCGACGACCACCACCACCGAGGCCCCGGCTGCCGGTGGCGGTGACGACGACCTGGCCAACACCGGTGCGTCGATCTTCGTGCCGCTGCTGATCGGCCTCGGCCTGCTGGGCGCGGGTGCCGCCGCACTGCTGATCCTGCGTCGCAAGCGCGCCGCCTGATCACGCTGATCGACGGTGAACGGCCCCTCGGGACTCCCGAGGGGCCGTTCCCTCTTCCGGGGGATGTCGTGGTGGTCCGCCCGCGAACGCCGCAGGTACCGTTTGCCGCTGGGGACGCGAGGTCGATTCGGGTAGCCTGCGTCAGGAGTGCGAAGGAGCACCTGTGAACTTCGACGAGATCAAGAACAAGGCGTCCGAGTTGCTCGAGGAGAACCACGAGAAGGTCGACGCGGGCATCGACCAGGCCGCCGAGTTCGTCGCCGGCAGGTTCGGCCACGAGGACCAGGTCAAAATGGTGGCCGAGAAGGCCAAGGACATCCTTCCGGGTGGAGAGTGAACTCGTTCAACACGGCTGAGCGGGCCACTCCCTCGGGGGAGACCCGCTCGCCCGCCGCGCAGATGGTGACCTGGCAGGGTTACGACGTCCCCAGGCTGGAGCAGGTCCGCTTCCTGCTCTCGGAGCGCAAGCTCCGCGCCTCGGGCCGCTTGGTGACCGCCGGTCCGGCCGAGCAGTTCAGCGGGTCGTTCGAGGTGTCGGTGGGTGAGACCGGTGCGGTCACCCGCCTGCTGCTGCGGACGTCCACGGTGTCGGAGGAGCGGCAGATCTCGGTCAGCCGTTCGTCGGAGGGCCTGTGGCTGGTCGATTCCGGCCAGGGCGCGGAGCGCGCGGACTTCGACGGCGCGGTGGACGTGGACGTGCAGTTCGCGGTCCTGTTCAACGCCATCCCGATCCGCCGGCTCAACCTCCAGCAGGAGGAGGGCGACCACGAGATCCCGGTCGTCTACGTGACCCTGCCCGACCTGTCGGTGCAACTGGTCCGCCAGCGCTACCGCACGGTGTCCGTCGGCGAGGACCGCGCGGTCGTCTCCTTCACGCACGGCGAGTTCGAACAGGACATCACCGTCGACCGCACCGGCCTGGTCGTCGACTACCCCCGCATCGCCTACCGCATCTAGCGGCTCCCGGCCCGCTGTCGCTCGATCGGGCGACAGCGGCGACCCCAGGCCTCGAGAGCCTCAGGTCCTCAGACCCGGACGGCGATCGCCATCCCCTGGCCGACCCCCACGCACGCCGCCGCCACGCCGAGGCCGCCGCCGCGGGCCCGCAAGTGCCGGCACAGGTCGACCACCACCCGCGGCAGGGAAGCGCCCAGCGGGTGGCCGTACGCGATGGCCCCACCGTGCACGTTCACCTTGTCCCGGTCCACCTCCGGCAGGTGGTGCAGCACCGACAGCGCCATCGCGGCGAACGCCTCGTTGATCTCCCACAGCCCGACGTCGGCCGCGTCGATCCGCAACCGCGCCAGCAGCTTCCGGATCGCGGACACCGGGGCGAGGGTGAAGCGCTGCGGCTCCTCCGCCGTCACGGCCGATCCGAGGAATTCACCCAATGGTGTGATGCCCAACGAGGACGCCGTCGCCTCCGTCCCCATCAGCACCGCCGCCGCACCGTCGTTCAACGGCGACGAGTTGCCCGCCGTCACCGGCCCGCTCTCCGAGAACGCCGACTTCAGCTTCCCCAACCGCTCCACCGACGTCTCCGGCCGCACGGACTCGTCCCGCCGCACGGGCGAGTCGTCCGGCAGCTGCACCGGGAACGCGAACCCGTCGTGCACCCCCGCGTCCCACGCCGCCGACGCCCGCCGGTGCGACCGCAGCGCGAAGTGGTCCATCTGCTCCCGCGTGATCCCCAACGCCACCGCGACGTCCTCCGCCGCACGCCCCAGCGGCACGGTCCACTCGGCCTTCATCCGCGGGTTCACCAGCCGCCAGCCCAGCGCCGTCGACACCGACTCCAACCGGTCGGCGAACGGCCTGTCCGGCCGCGGCACGACGAAGGGCGCGCGGGTCATCCCCTCCACACCACCGGCGACCAGCAGCGAAGCGTCACCCATCGCCAACGCCCGCGCGGCCTGCACGATCGCCTCGCCACCCGAAGCGCACAGCCGGTTGATCGCCACCCCCGGCACCGACGTGGGCAGCCCGGCCAGCAGCGCCGCCATCCGGCCGATGTTCCGGTTCTCCTCGCCCGCGCCGTTCGTGTTGCCCAGCAGCACGTCGTCGATCAACGCCGGGTCGATCGTCGGGTGCCGCCGCAACAGCTCCACGATCGGCAACGCGGCCAGGTCGTCCACGCGCACGCCGGACAACCCACCGCGGTAACGGCCGAACGGGGTGCGGGCGGCGTCGAGGATGAGGGGGCGCGACATGCGTCCCATCTTGTCACCGGCCGACGAAGAACGGGATGTAAGCCGAGGTGGAACGCGTCTCACCGGACGTGCCGAACATCCGCACCTCGATCATGTGCGGCCCGAGCGACAGGTCCGAGGTGGTCAGCGCGAACCGGTACCGCCCCGCGATCCCGGGCCCGCCGGACGCGGTCGGCACCATGGCCACCCGCTCGTCGTCCACCCGCACGCTGAACCCGGCCAGCCCGGCCAACGCCTCACCCGGCCGCCCCTCCAGCACGAGGTCGAACACCATCCGCCCGCGCTGCACCGCCGCACCCTCCGGTACGGTCCGCCCGCTCGCGTCGAGCACCGTGCCGCTCGCCCGCGCCAACTCGCGCTCCCGCCCGTTCAGCGGCTCCCGCTCCACCTCGGGCCGCTCACCCGAGGACGTGCCGGTCAGCTCCAGGTCCACGTGCGTCGCCTGCACCCGCAGCCCGGTCACCAACGTCACGGCCAGCTTCCCCGACGACCTCACCCGCAACGCCTCCGCCGGCAGGTCCGCCACCACCGGGTACGCCGCCGCCGGCCGCCACGGCGCACCCGGCGACGCGGGACGCAGCGGCACCGTCACGCCGGCCACCGACAACGTGAACGGCGGCGCCTCCGGTGACGAGTCGGTGTGCAGCAACGCCATCCGCAACTGCCCACCCGTGACGCCCGGCAACGCCTCCAACGGCTCGGTCGCGGGGGGTTCGACCGCCACCGCGACTTCCACCTGCGGGCCGGGCACCCAGGCCGGAGCCGAAGCGGGTGCCGCGTCGAACGCGATCAGGCTGACCGCCGCCCGCTGCCCGGTCGGACCGGCGACGGACACCAGCGCCGTCGCCTCCCGCCACGCCGGCACGGCCGGGCTCGTCGCCACCACTTCACCGTCGAACACGACCCGGGCGCCGTCACGCCGCAGCACCAGCTCCCACCGGTGGCTGATCCCCGGCTCCATCGCGGGCAGCGCGCGCAGCACCGACGTCGGCGTGCCGGCGGGCACGACCACCTGCACGGACGTCGTACCGGCACTCGTCGCCACCCGCAGCCGCACCGCGTCCGGCGGCAACGCGTCACCGCTGATCAGCGACACCGGCCCCGGCACGAGGTCCAGGACCAGCTCGCCGTCGCCGCCGGGCGCGTCGGTCTCCACCACGAACCGGCCGAGGTCGTCCGCGTCGCGCAGCACGAACGGCGTCCGCGACCGCAACGTCGCCGGAGCCGCCGCGCAGTTGCTGCTCAGCACCAACCGCCGCCCGTCGTCCTCCTGCCCGGGAGTGGCCCGCGCGCAGTTACCCCGCGACGCCAACCGCCACCGCGTCGGATCGGGCGCGTCGGGCTGGTCGAACAGGTCCTCCAACGCGAAGTCACCGGAACGCACCGCCCGCGTCGTGCCGGAGCCCTTCGCGGGTGACGACCGCTGCCCGAACGCGTCCACGGCGGACACCTCGACCTGGTAGTCCCGCTCTTCTTCCAGCCCGTCGAGCTGGACCACGTGGTCCGTGACCAGCCTGCTCCGGTCGAGCCGGTCGGTGCCCCACTTCACCTCGTAGCCGGGCGAGTCGCCGGTCCACCGCAGCTGCAACCGGCGAGGTCCGGACGTCACGGTCAACCCGTTCGGCTGCTCCGGCGGCGGGCCGGCCGCGGGCACCAGCACGCCTTCGGCCGCGTACGGCTCCAGGGACGTCGGCGGCGGCGCGGACACGCTCGTCGCGGCGACCGGATCACCGGCACCGGTGGTCCGCAGCACCGCGATCACCCCGGCGAACAGCACCAAGCCCGCGGCGATGAAGGCGATCCGGCGACGGTCCATTGAGTCAAGCTAGGTGCCGGGGTGACCGGCGTCACCACGTCGTTGCGGACCCGAGACCAACGAGCACTACAACGGCCGGATCTCGAACGTCTGCTCCTGCGATCGCGTGCCCCACCGCTGGTCCACCGGGAGCACCCGCACCACCAGGTCGTGGCGGCCCGTGGACACGTCGGTCAGGTCGACCAGGAACTCGTGCCGCCCGCCGGCCGACCCGTTCGTGGGCAGCGTGACGACCTTCTCGCCGTCGAGGTCCACCTCCAGGCCCTTGATCGGGGCGATCTCGTGCGCCCTGGGGTCGGGCAGCTCGACCGTCACGCGCACCTTGCCGCCGCGCGGGAACGTGACGCCGCCCGCGGACTCGTGCAGCACGGAGACGGCCGGCGCGGGCACCCCCGGGTCGGGGCGTGCGCGGTCGGTGAGCCGGGGCAGCGGGCGGCGGGCGTCCTGCCCGTCGGCGACGACCAGGTGCGATGCGTACACCGTGAGGTTGCCGTCCGACCGGAGCCGCACCTTCGGGTTCGGGTCGGGTGACGGCAGCGGGAAGTCGGCGTAGACGACGGACGCGCGGGTCGGGTGGAGCCCCCGGTCCGGCGGCATGAACACGGCCGGCGCGGACCGCGTGCCCAGCTCCACGGTGATCGGCGCGGCTCGTTCGGCGACCACGGACGCGACCACGCGCACCGACGACGCGCCGTCCAGCCGCGGGCTCGGGACGTTGCCGAGGGAGGCCGCGCCGTCCTCGCGGACGCCCGGCCCGAGCGGCACCACGGACGCGGGGACCGGGCTGCCGGGCGCGCCGCCGATGCCGAACATGTCCAGCCGGGTGTGCTGCGCCAGCCGGAACGCCAGCCGCGGCCAGGCCTCCGTCCAGGGCACGACCACCGGCGCTCGAGCCACTTCGACGCCGTCGCGGAACGCCGCCACCGCGTCGGGCAGCACGCGCAGTTCCCAGCGGTGCCGGACGCCCGGCGTCGGCGGCGGGAACGTGCCGGACCCCGGCGGCAGCGGGTTGTCGGCGGACGGCACGCCACCGGGGAGGTCGAAACGCGCGCCGAACGGGGAGATGCGCAGGACGACGGCGCCCGGCGGGAACGGTTCGGCCAGGTGGCCGAGGTCGTCGAACGGCTCGGGCAGCAGGGCGATCACCAGCTCGCTCTCACCCGGCCGGACGGTCGCCGGACCATCGGTGGCGAGCACGACCCGGCCGATCGCGCCGTCAGGATGCGGCATGCCGAACCGCAGCGGAACGTTCGACTGCAGGTCGACGCGGTCGCAGCTGATCTCCAGCCGCTTGCCGTTGAGCGGGCGCAGGCCGAGGCAGTCGGTGTCGCCGCCGTCCAGCACCCGCCACCGGCGCGGGTTCAGCGCCTCCGGGCCGTCGAACACGTCGGTCGGCACCACCAGCCCGTCCATCCACGTGTCGTCGTAGGCGAGGCGGGGCACGGCGCTCGCGGTGGCCGGCTCGGACCGGTTGCCGAGCCCGTCCAGCGCGCGGACCTCGACCAGGACGTCGGCGTTCGCGTCGAGGTCGGTCAGTTCGGTCTCGGTGCCCTGGACCAGGCGGGTGTTGCCGTTCCAGCGCACTTCGAAGCCGCCGTAGCCGAGGCCTTCGGTGGCGGTCCAGTTCGCGCGCAGGCTGGTGCGGTCCAGCGCGGTGAGGGTCAGGTCGGAGGGGCGGGTCGGCCGTTGGGTGTCCGGGACGTACTCGACGCCGTCGGCCAGGAACCGCTCGAACGCGTTGGGCGCCGGGGGAGCGGATTCGTTGCGCAGCAACACGACCGCGCCGCCGAGGAGGACCAGCCCCCCGACCAGCGCGATGAGTTTGCTCCGCTCCACTGGAGCACCCTATGGCGTGCGCGCGCGTGCGGTTGTGCCGTTCAGCCCAACGATCCGGCCTCCGCGTGAACCCAGCCGCCGCAGGGTCGCGCGGGCGTCGGGGGCGGTCAGGTCGATGGTCAGGTCGGTGAGCGGCGGCGGGTTCTGGAGGGCCAGGCGGGCGGTGTGACCGGCTTCGATGGTCTTGGCGAGGCCGCCGGTGGAGGCGAGGGAACCGCGGGCCGCGCCGAGCCTGCCGAGTGCGTCGTCCACGGCGTCCAGCAGGGCGCTCCGGTTGCCCTCGCACATCGCGCGGACGAGTTCGGGACGGCTGCCGGCGACGCGCGTTCCGTCGCCGAACGAGCCCGCGGCCAGTGACAGGGCCAGCGGTCCGCCGTCCGCGCCGACGCTGGCGAGCACGGCGGCGAGCAGGTGCGGCAGGTGGGAGATGCGGGCGACGGCCGCGTCGTGCTCGGCGGCGGAGGTGGGGACGACGTGGGCTTTCGCGGCGAGGGCGAGGTCGATGACGTCGGTGAGGACGTCCAGGTCGGCCTCGTCCTCGGTGGTGACGACCCAGGCGGCGTCCTCGAACAGGTTCCCGCGGCCCGCGGCCCAGCCGGAGGCGGCGGCACCGGCCATGGGGTGGCCGCCGACGTACCGGGCGTGTGGTGCGACCCGTTCGACCAGGTCGGCCACCGGGCCCTTGACGCTGACCACGTCGGTGAGGCGGACGCCTTGGGGCAGCGCGCGCAGCACTTCTTCCACCGCCGGCATCGGCACGGCGACGACGACCAGCGCGTCCTGCGCGTGCGCGCGATCGAGGGCTTCGGCGAGGTCGACCACGTCGTAGCCGTCCTGCCGGGCGGCCTCGGCGTCCGCCGCCGAAGCGGTCGCACCCCAAGCCACACACCCCGCAGCCACTGCCGCGCGCAACACCGAACCACCGATCAACCCGAGCCCGACCACGCAGACGCTTCGCACACCGCCCATCCTGCCGGCGCGGACCGCGGTTCCCCGCCACCTGTCCACAGGCCCCGCAGTTGTCCACAGATCAACGAACGCCCATCGCGCCCCTACCCCGGACTGGGCAAGGTCGAGGCCATGAACCCCACAGCCCCGACCCAGCCCCTCCACAACACCCGGACCAGCCCTCCAACCCCACCGCCCGGTATCTCCACGCCACCAACCGCAGCGCCTGTGACCGCAGCGCCTGTGACCGCAGCGCCTGTAGCCCGAGCGCCTGTCACCGCAGCGCCTGTAGCCCCAGCGCCTCCAACCACAGCGCCTTTCACCACAGCGCCTCCAGCCCAAGCGTCTCCGGCCCGAGCGCTGAGAGCCCCAGTGCCTAGAGCCCCTGCGCCTTCAGCCCGAGCGCCTGTCACCGCATCGACTCCAGCCACAGTGCCCCGTACCGCAGCGCCACCAACCGCAGCGCCTGTAGCCCGTGCGCCTGCAGCCCCAGCGCTTCCAACCCCAGCGACTCCAGCTCCCGCTCCATCTACCTCAGGGCCGGTTACCTCAGGGCGTCCAACGCGAACGCGGTGTAGACGACGACTCCGTGCTCCATGGCGGCTTCGTCGAAGAGCACCCGGTTGGAGTGGTTCGGCTCGGCCTGGGCCAGTTCGACCCCGCGCGGGCAGGCGCCCAGGAACGCAATCGCGCCCGGCACCCGCTGCAGCACGTAGGAGAAGTCCTCCGCGCCCATCAGCGGGTCGTCCATGTGGGCTGCCCATCGCGCGCCGAGGGCCGCCGCCGTGACGTCGATGACGTGCGGGCCGACGACGTCGTCGTTCACCGTCACGGGGTAGCCGGCCACGATCTCCACCTGTGCCGTGCAACCGTGCGCGGCGGCGACGTGCGTGGCGACCTGCTGGAGCTCGCGGTGCACCAGTGACCTGGTGTCCTCCGACAGCGCCCGGATGGTGCCCTCGACCAGGGCGGTCTCCGGGATGATGTTGGTGGTCGTGCCCGCGGCGATCCGCGCGATGGTGACCACGGCGGGGTGGTGCACGCTGACCCGCCGGGCGACCATCGTCTGGAGCGCGCCGACCATGGCGGCGGCGGGCGGCACGGGGTCGATCGCGTCGTGCGGCATGCCGCCGTGACCGCCCCGGCCCTTGACGGTGATGTGGAAGGTGTCCATCGAGGCCATCGTCGGGCCGGACCGGGAGATGACGACGCCCGACTGGAGCGTCGAGGTGATGTGCAGGGCGAACGCCTTCTCCACCGGGGTGCCCGCCGCGTCGAGCACGCCCTCGTCGAGCATGTGCCGCGCGCCGTGCTGACCCTCCTCACCAGGTTGGAACATGAACACGACCTGGCCGGCCAGCGCGTCCCGGCGGGACGACAGGAGGCGAGCGGAGGAGGCGAGCATCGCGACGTGCGTGTCGTGACCACAGGCGTGCATGGCGCCGTCGATCTCGGAGGAGTAGGCCAGGCCGGTCTCCTCCTGGAGCGGGAGGGCGTCCATGTCACCGCGCAGCAGGACGGTCGGTCCGGGCTTTCCGCCGCGCAGCACCGCGGTGACCGAGCTACTCGACTTGCCGGTGGTCACCTCGACGGGCAGGCCGGACAGCGCGTGCTGGATCGCGGCCTGGGTCTCGGGCAGGTCCAAGCCCCGCTCCGGGTGCCGGTGCACTTGCCGTCGCAGCGCCACTGTCCTGGGCTGAAGGGCTCGGGCGGCCTCCACCAACCCGGTGAACCGGGGCTCGGGGACGGTCGTCTGGGCGTTCGGCAGAGTTGTGCTCATCCCACGATAGTGGCATCGCTCGGCCCCCCATGCCCGTGGCCGAGGCCCCCGTGCTACCGGGTACCCGGGTGTGGCCCTACGGTGTGCACATGGCACACGAGGAGCCGGTCAACGGCTTCGCTGTCGCAGTGGTCCGTGAAGACGGACGCTGGCGGTGCAGCAAGATGGACAGCTCAGCCCTGTCCGAGCTCGACGCGGCCATCACGGAACTGCGCCAACTGAGGTCGACCGGCGCCGTCTTCGGGTTGCTGGCGGTGGACGACGAGTTCTTCATCGTCCTGCGCCCGGTGCCCGGCGGTGTGTCACTGCTCCTGTCCGACGCGGCAGCGGCGCTCGACTACGACATCGCCGCCGACGTCCTGGACCTGCTCCGGGTGGACCCGCCCGACGAGGAGGACGACGAGCTGTGGCCGGAGGGCGACCTCGCGGTGCTCGCCGACCTCGGCATGCCGCAGCACGAGATGCAGGTGATCGTGGACGAGGTCGACCTGTACCCGGACGAGCAGTTGCAGATGATCGCGCAGCGGTGCGGCTTCGGCGACGAGTTCACCAAGATGCTGGACAGCATCCAGGCGTGACGGCTCACGTGCCGGACGAGGCCATGGTCGAAGCCGCCCTCGACATCGCCGCTCAGGCGCCGAGGACCGGCGACATCCCGATCGGCGCCGTCGTCTACGCACCCGACGGCACCGAACTGGCCAGGGCCTGCAACGCCCGAGAAGCCCTCGGCGACCCGACCGCGCACGCCGAAGTCCTCGCCCTCCGCGCCGCCGCGGCGGCCTACGGCGACGGCTGGCGGCTGACCGGCTGCACGCTCGCCGTGACGATCGAGCCGTGCACGATGTGCGCCGGAGCCCTGGTCCTGGCCCGGGTGTCGCGCGTCGTGTTCGGAGCCTGGGAACCGCGCACCGGAGCCGTCGGCTCCCTCTGGGACGTGGTCCGCGACCGACGCCTCAACCACCGGCCCGAAGTGATCGGCGGTGTCCTGGAGGACCGGTGCGCGGCACTGATGGAGTCGTTCTTCGCCGACATGTGAGCGGGCACGGACTGGGCGTGCGACCCGACATGCGACCCGACCCCTGACTGACCCGACCTTTGACTGACCCGACCTGCGACCCGACCTCTGACCTGACCGGCGACGCGGATCAGGTCCGCTGCCGGTCCATGCCGGTCCATGCCGGTCCATGCCGGTTCTGGGCGATCGCGCCCGCCCCGCCGAACGTCAAAGCCCCGGTTGCCATGATCGGCAACCGGGGCTCTGAGCAGCGGTGGCGGTGGGATTTGAACCCACGGAGGCTTTCACCTCACACGCTTTCGAGGCGTGCTCCTTCGGCCGCTCGGACACGCCACCGCCGAGAACAATACAAGACCGCCGCAGCCGGACCTAACGGGGGTCTGGGTGGGCGGTTCGGGGTGGGTGCGGCACCCGGTACTCCCTGGTCGACGGCGTCGCCGGCCCGGCGGAGATCGCCAGTGGAGATCGCCGGTGGAGATCGCCGGCGGAGATCGCACCGTCGGGGGATTTTGCTCATTCAGACGGGTGAGCCGCGGTGGCGGGAGGTTCGACGGGCGGCGTGAAGGTATCCGCGTGCTCTGGCAGAAGTCGGACCTGTGAAGGAAGAAGGACGGCACATGAAGACGGCGAAGACTCTCGTCGTGGCGGCGGTGCTCGGCACGGTGCTGGCGGGTTCCCCGGCGATGGCGGACACGAGCGGGGCAGTGGTGCCCGCCGGTGTCGCGGCAGCGCAAGAGCAGCAGAACGACGACGGCGGCGGCAGCGGCAACTGGGGCCTGCTCGGCCTCCTCGGGCTTCTGGGCCTGGCCGGTCTCGCCCGTCGCAAGCAGCACGTCGAGCCCTACCGCACGACCGCCACCGACCGCTGAGCCGACCGTCTGACCGACTGTTCAACCGGTCGTCGACAAAACCGTCGACAAGACCGTCGACAAGACCGTCGAGAAGTCCGGCGAGACGACCGTCGAGCGTGACCGGTGGTGGACCATGCGTTTCGGGAACACGGAAGTGCGGTTCCTGGGTGGCGGCGCCGGCTGCCTCACGATGCTGCTGGTGTCCGTCGTGATCTCCGTCCTCCTCACGGTGCTGTTGAACGTCCTGCTGTGACGTGCGCGTGGGGTGGTGACGGCCGCCGCGCACCGAGCACACGCACCGGTAGACGCGCACCGGGTGGCAACACACCGGTAGACGCACACGGGCGCCGATCCGAGCCTCGTCAGGCCGGGTCGGCGCCCCTGTCGTGCGTTCCGTGCCCCGGGCCGGCGCTGGGAGGGCCACCGGGAGGCACGGCCATGACCCTACCTTATTCTCGAACACACGTTCGATTCACTGGCAAGGGTCAACAGTTAGTGACGGTGTCTTCCGCCGTTCACTCGATCCGGGGAGGATGCGCGCACCCGCCAAATACCGGAGGACCCGTTGAGACCTACCCCGCTCCGCGTCGGACTGGCGGTCACCGCCGCCTCGGCCGTCACGCTCGCCCTGGCGACGCCGATCCTCGCGGCACCCAGTCCGGACGCGCTCATCGCCGAGGTCTACGGCGGTGGCGGCAACTCCGGCGCGACGCTGACCCGGGACTTCGTCGAGCTGGCCAACGCCGGCACGGCGCCGGTGGACGTCTCCGGCTGGAGCGTGCAGTACCTGCCGGCCAGTGCGAGCGCGACCAGCCAGTGGCAGGTCACCCCGCTGACCGGTTCGATCACCCCCGCCGGCCGCTTCCTGGTCGCCCAGGCCAAGGGCACCGGCGGCACCGTCGAACTGCCCACCCCGGACGTCACCGGCACCACCGCCATGGGCGGCTCCGGCGGCACGATCGCCCTCGTCACCGAGACCACCGCGTTGACCTGCAAGACCGCCGCGGACTGCGCCGCCGACACGCGCGTGCGCGACCTGGTCGGTTACGGCTCGTCCACCGTCGTCCGGGAGACCGCGCCGACCGCCAACCCCGGCAACGCGACCTCCGTCGCCCGCGCCGCGCTGACCGACACCGACAACAACTCGGTCGACTTCACCGTCGGCGCGCCGACCCCGGTCAACGCCGCGGGCCAGGGGCCGGGCAACCCCGATCCCGACCCCGAGCCGGAGCCCGGCGACAAGCGCATCCGCGACATCCAGGGCACCACCCGCATCTCGCCGCTGGTCGGCCAGAAGGTCACCGGCGTCCCCGGCGTCGTCACCGCGACCCGCTCGTTCGGCGACCGCGGCTTCTGGATCCAGGACACCGCCCCGGACGCCGACCCGCGCACCAGCGAGGGCGTGTTCGTCTACACCGCCGCCCTCGCCCCGACCGTGGAGCCCGGTGACGAGGTGCTGGTCTCCGGCGCCGTCGCCGAGTACCGGCCCGGTGGTGACGCGGCGAGCAACTCCAACCAGACGCTCACCGAGATCACCGGCGCCACCGTCACCGTGAAGTCCAAGGGCAACGCCCTGCCGGCGCCGGAGGCCCTGACCCCGCCGGCCGGCTACCTGCCCTCGGCGGGCGGCGGCAGCATCGAGTCGCTCCCGCTCGACCCGGCGACCTACGGCCAGGACTACTACGAGTCCCGCGAGGGCATGTACGTCAAGGTGGACGACGCCCGCGTGGTCGGCCCGTCGAACAGCTTCGGCGAGAGCTGGATCACCGCCAACCCGACCCAGAACCCGACTCCGCGCGGCGGCACGGTCTACCTCGGCTACGACCAGCCCAACAGCGGCCGGATCAAGGTCAAGCCCGCCGCCGCCACCCCGCAGACCAGCAACGTCGGCGACGTGTGGCGCGGCGCGACGGTCGGCAACGTCGAGTACACCAACTTCGGCGGCTACACCCTGGCCACGAAGACGGTCGGCGAGCACGTGTCCGGCGGCATCACGCCGGAGGTCACGGACGGCCAGCGCGCTCACGAGCTGTCGGTGGCCACGTACAACGTGGAGAACCTGGCCGCCACCAACGACCAGGCCAAGTTCGACCGCCTCGCCGCCGCCGTGGTGGGCAACCTGAAGAACCCGGACGTGGTGGTGCTGGAGGAGATCCAGGACGACAACGGCCCGACCGACGACGGCACCGTGGCGGCGGACGCGACGTACGCCAAGTTCACCGAGGCCATCGCGGCGGCCGGCGGCCCGCGGTACCAGTGGCGTCAGATCGACCCGCAGAACAAGCAGGACGGCGGCCAGCCGGGCGGCAACATCCGGGTGGCGTTCCTGTTCAACCCGGCGCGGGTGTCCTTCGTGGACCGTCCGGGCGGCGACGCCACCACGGCGGTGTCGGTGGTGCGCGAGCACGGCCGGGCCGCGCTGTCCGTGTCACCGGGCCGCATCGCGCCCGCCGACCCGGCGTGGGAGTCCAGCCGCAAGCCGCTGGCCGGCGAGTTCAAGTTCCGCGGTCGCACGGTGTTCGTGGTCGCGAACCACTTCGCCTCCAAGGGTGGCGACCAGGCCATGCACGGTCGTTACCAGGAGCCCGTGCGCGGTTCCGAGGTGCAGCGCGCCGAGCAGGCCGCTCTGCTGCGCGGTTTCGTGGACCAGGTGAAGGCGGTCGACCGGGGCGCCAACGTGGTCCTCGCGGGTGACATCAACGACTACCAGTTCTCGCCGGCCGTCCGGACCCTGACCGGCGGGGGCGACGTGGTGGCCCTGATCGACACCCTGCCCGCGGCCGAGCGGTACAGCTACGTGTTCGAGGGCAACTCGCAGACCCTCGACCACATCCTGATCAGCGCGAACATCACCCGGTACCGCTACGACGTGGTGCACATCAACGCCGAGTTCGCCGACCAGGCGAGCGACCACGACCCGCAGGTCGTGAAGGTGCGGCCGAGCACCGGCAACGCGAACGTCGACCGGCTGCTGTTCCAGCTGGAGGACTTCGTCGAACACCTCCCCCGGTCGTAGACCAGGACGGTGGAACGGCCCCCTCGGACGCGAAGTCCGAGGGGGCCGTTTTCCGTTGTGCGCGCCGGTGCGTCAGTTGCGAACGGGCGCGGGCGCGGCGGTCGTCGTGGGCTCGAGCCTGGTGGTGGTCGTGGGCTCGGGCTTGGTCGTGGTGGTCGGGTCGGGCTTGGTGGTCGTGGTGGGCCGAGGCGTGGTCGTGGTGGTGGGCTCGGGCTTGGTCGTGGTGGTCGGGTTCGGCTTGGTGGTGGTCGTGGGTTCAGGCTTGGTGGTCGTGGTCGGGACCGGCTTCGTGGTGGTGGTCGGCGGTGCGGGAGCGTCCGAGCACTGCGCCTCCGCGGGCAGGTTGGCGTAGTCGTCGCCGACGAAGTAGATGGCGCTGGACCACTGGGTGCCGCCGTCCTGCCTGCCGACGTTCAACCAGACGTCGTTGGTGTAGCCGAAGTCCGTGACCGATTCGCCGTGCACCCAGCAGTAGACCCCCGCGGTCGTGCCTTCGGGGATGTAGACGCCCGCCGCGG
Source organism: Saccharothrix sp. NRRL B-16314 (assembly GCF_000716595.1). Classification (GTDB taxonomy): domain Bacteria; phylum Actinomycetota; class Actinomycetes; order Mycobacteriales; family Pseudonocardiaceae; genus Actinosynnema. Next base: position 2,221 of record NZ_JNXC01000001.1, on the reverse strand, counting down.
GCAGGCACGCCGTCGACGGGCAGATCCGGACGTTGACGTTGTGCCACGTGGTGGCGGAGTACGACGGTCCGCCACTCGCGACCACCTCGGCCGCGGGCTGGGCCAGTGCCAGGGCGGTGCCGGCGAGCAACCCCGCAACGGCCAGTGACGCGGTGGCAGCCGACTTGACGATCCTCATGAGCATGTCCTCCCAGTGGTCACAGTTGATCACTGGTTACACGCGTTCGGTGATGCTCCGCGTTGCACTGGGCCAGAAAACGAGCCGGGCCCCGGCACCTGAACGTCGCCGTGCCGAGACCGGCTTCGAACCCCGCGACGCACGGGAGGCGGCAACCGGCTGTGCCGGAGCGGGCGAGGGAAGCGCCCTGACGGCCCGTCTGCTTCCCCTCGGGGTGCCTCCCACGGGTAGCCGCCAGGTAGGCCCGGTGGCTCGAGCCCGCTCCCCCGAGTCCATGTGGAACAGTGGTGGCGTACCAAGCACTTCTGGGGGAGGAACCGCATGTCGACGCTTGCCGTCGTGGAGGAGTTGTTGAGCCGCATCGGCGAAGGGGATGCCGACCGCATCGCCGAGATGTACGCCGACGGGGCGGATTGGAAGCTGGACTGGCCGGAGCGGGAGCACGGCCGTGCCGCAACGCCGTGGATCCGCCACCGATCCACTCGTGCCGACGCCGCCGCCCACTTCCGCGAGATCGCCGAGCACCACGTCCCGGACCGGGTGGGGACCGTGATCGAGCGCATCCTGATCGACGGTGAGCACGCGGTCGTCTTGGGTGAGATCCGCCAGACGGCCCGGCCCACCGGTCGTGAGTACCGGTCGCGGTTCGCCCTGCACCTGACCGTCGAGAACGGACTCGTGACGCGGCACCACGTCTACGAGGACAGCCTCGCGGTCGCGCAAGCCTTCCAGGCGGACCTCTAGGTCCAGAGGCCACCTCCGGCCCCGGAGCCCCGCGAACGACAGAGCCCCGGTCACCTGACGGTGACCGGGGCTCTGGTCTGCGGAGGATACGGGATTTGAACCCGTGAGGGGGTTAACCCAACACGATTTCCAGTCGTGCGCACTAGGCCACTATGCGAATCCTCCGCCGCAGAGACTACCGGAGGGCCGGCGCGCGACCCAAAACGGGTGGTCGGCGGGACGGTGCGCCCGTCACCGGCTGGTTCGGTTAGGCTTGCCTAATGAAGCGTGCTCTGGTGGTCGCCCTGTCCGCTCTGCTGCTGGCCGCCTGCGGTGGTGGCGGTGACAGCGGGGGCACCGAGCCGGCGGCGGCCGGGGTCACGGTCGACACCCGGTTCGGGCCCGTGACGATCGACAAGCCGCCGACGCGGGTCGTCGCGCTGGGCTGGTCGGACGCCGAGACCGCGCTGGCGCTGGGGGTGCGACCGGTGGGGGCGAGCGACTGGCTGGCGTTCGGCGGCAAGGGCGTCGGCCCGTGGGCGGAAGGGCTGTACCAGGAGGCCCCGAAGCTGCTCGGCACCACCGAGATCGACTACGAGGCCGTCGCGGCGCTCCAGCCGGACCTCATCCTCAACACCCGGTCGGACAACGACCAGAAGAAGCACGAGACGCTGTCCCGGATCGCGCCCACCATCGCCGCGCCGAAGGACGTCATCCCGTACGGCACGACGTGGCGGCAGCAGGTCGAGTCGGTGGCGAAGGCCCTGGGCAAGGTCGCCGAGGGCGAGAAGATCATCGCCGACCTGGACGCGAAGTTCGCCGCCAACAAGAAGTTCGACGGCAAGACCACCGTGGTCGGCGCGTACTTCGACGGCAAGTTCGGCGCGTACGTCTCCGGTGACGCCCGCACGGACTTCATGAAGGCCATCGGCTTCACCCCGCGCAAGGACGTCGAAGACCTGGCGTCGGGCACGTTCTACGTGGACATCTCGGCCGAGCGGCTGGACCTGCTCGACGCCGACCTGACCGTGCTGTTCCCCATCGGCGGTGACGCGTCGGCGCTCAAGGCCAACCCGCTGGTGAACGAGAAGGCGCTGATCCTGGAGGACAAGAGCCTGGTCAACGCCTTCTCCAGCGGCTCGTCGCTCGGCATGGCCTACGCGCTCGACCACGCCGTGCCGCTGTTCACCACCGCACTCGGCTAGGCAGGGGTCGGGCCGGCTAGATGATTGATTCCAAGGGGTAGGCACCTGGAGATATGGGGCGAGGGTGTCGATGTACGGGTTGTGACGACCGACATTGACACCCTCGCGACCGCAC